>CAZWOC010000006.1:0-168277 GCA_964635655.1 uncultured Rikenella sp.
GGATAAGGGATTTCAGGAATTATTATTTCAACTATAACACTGACGACTGGAGCGAGGAGTACGTGTACCGCGATCTTGGAACGGTTGACATTGCCTATTCGCCTCGTGTCACCGGTTCGGCAGAACTGGAGCTGAATCCTTTGAAACGGCTTTCATTAAACCTGACAGGGAAATATGTGGGGAAACAGTATTATGACAACACAATGAGTGCTGACCGTGCCATTGATCCTTATTTTGTCAGCAACCTCTCTTCCGCATATGGTTTTAAGCTGAAGAAAGCCGGTGAGTTTACCCTCAGGTTTTCGGTAAACAATCTGTTCAATTCACTGTATGAGAATAACGCATATGGCGGCATGTGGACGGAGGATGGTGAGGAGAGGACATGGGCATATTTTTTCCCGCAGGCCGGGATAAACTGGATGGCAGGGATTTCTTTATCTTTCTGAAATGATGGCGATTGACCTTATTAACTGCAATTTACTATTATTCCGACCCTATGGCACCTGCCCTTATTAACCGCAATTCAATATTATTCCGACCCCATGGCAACAGACTGGATAGCTGAAAACATTGTCGAGATCTTCGGGGCGGTCACAGGCATAGTGTATGTGATCCTCGAGATAAGGCGGAACATTTTTCTGTGGCCCCTCGGAATTATCACCTCGGCGGTATATATGTATGTTTTTGCCCGATCAGGATTCTACGCCAATATGGGTCTGCAGGGTTACTACCTTTTTATCAGCGTTTATGGCTGGTACAGGTGGCGAAGACAACCTGTGCCGGCACAGACTGCCGGAAATACAGATGTAAGGCGGATTGATGTTGCAACAGCCGCCTGGTGCACAGTAGCTGCAGCTGCCATCTGGGCGGGGCTCTGGTTCCTTCTTGACCGTGCTACCGACTCTCCGGTGCCATTATGGGACGGGCTGATAGCCTCGCTCTCGGTGGTTGCCACATGGATGCTTACAAGGAAATACCTCGAGCAGTGGTATGTATGGATTGTGGCCAACGCCATCGCTGTGGCCGTTTACCTCGCCTCCGGGCTTTACGCGACCACAGTGCTTTTTTTCGTATATTTCGTGATGGCAATAATTGGAGTAATCAGATGGAGGCAGGAAGCTTCAGGCAAGAGGCAATAGGCAGTAGGCAATAGGCAGTAGTGAATTATCAGATAATCAACATTATGCAAATTAATTGTACCGCAAGACTGCAAGACTGCAAGACCAGGGCCAAGCGTAAAGAAATGACCCGGTGGGTCATTTTAGCGCTGGAGCCAGCTTGCAGGGCCGGTATCGCGCAGCGACAGACTTCCTGACCTTCAGACTCTCAGACATTCAGACTTTCCATGAAAACAGTAATCCTCGCCAACGGCGCCTTCCCCGTCCACCCGGTCCCCCAGGGTGCCCTCCATGCAGCTGACATGATCGTATGTTGTGACGGGGCGGCGGAGAAACTGGTTGCACACGGCCTCGAACCGGCGATCATAATTGGCGATCTTGACTCGGTACCCGCGGCAATCAAAGAGAAGTACGCGGAAATCCTGGTCCTGGACTCCGACCAGGAGACCAATGATCTGACAAAGGCGGTTAACTGGTGCATCAGCAAAGGAATAAAGGAGGTGACCATTCTCGGCGCCACGGGTATCCGCGAGGACCACACCCTGGGCAACATCTCCCTGCTGGCTGAATACAGCCGCAGGATAGATGCCGTCATGCTGACAGACACCGGCTTTTTCAGGGTGTATGACCACAGCGTGAGCGTTGCTTCCCACCCAGGCCAGCAGGTATCGCTTTTCAGCATTGATCCTACGCTGAAGGTAACTTCCTCAGGCCTTAAATACCCGCTCGATGGCCTGACCCTTCACAGCTGGTGGCGTGGCACACTCAATGAAGCTGAAGGAGACTCATTCTGCCTGGAATTTGATGAGGGACAGATAATTGTTTTCTTGAAACATCCTGAAGGGGTTGTTTCTTAATTGAGGATCACCGGGAAAGTATAGCTTTTTGTTTGGGTGGTTATTGTGAGGAAGTAGATTCCACCCGGGAGCGATGTAATGTCTATTTTGTGCGTCATGCCCGGGCTTGCGTCGTCTCTTGCTGACCAGACAAGTGATCCGCCCTGGCTGAAGATCTCGGTCAGGACCTGTCCGCCTTTGAGCAGGTTGTACTTAACGATAAGGTAATCATTAACAGGGTTGGGATAAACTGCGATTTCTCTCTCGGGTTCCTCGTCTTCCATCCCTGTGGTTATCTTCATCTCGAAGCTCCTGGTTGCATTTGACGACTGAGGTCTCAGGTCAGAAGCCTCCATCAGGAGAGTGTAATTTCCGTTTGCCAGGGTCAGTGGAATGGTACCGCTCTGGGCCACAGGTATCTTTGTTGTTCCTCCATCAAATGAGTACCATGCCGAGGCGAAATCCTGATCGGTTATTGCATATGTCAATGATATGCTTTTGTCATATACTAGTCCTTCTGCTGGAGTGGTTATCTGGATAGATGGTGGCCTGTTTATCTCGAAGTTTATGCTCTTGCTTGTGGTCTGTGGTTTTTGGTCTGTCGCTTCCATCAATATCTTCTGCAATCCATCGCTTAGTTGTAGTTGTATTGTTCCTGATTTCCCTACTGATATCTTTGTGACTCCGTTGTCTATCGAGTACCATGCTGATGCGAAATCATCGTCTGCGATGTTGTATTCTAGTTTTATGTCTTTGTCGTATATCGTCCCTTCTATGGGTGATGTTATGTTTATCACTGGTGGATTGTTGACCGGTATGGATATGATCCTCTGCTCGTTCTTCTCTGTCAGTAGCCTGAAGTAGTCGTCTGCTCCTATCTTTATCTGGTGTGTCCCTGTCGGCAGGTTCATCTTTATCGCTACCTTCTTCTCTCTGACTTGTGGCAGCACTTCAGTCATCAATGGGATCTTTGCTCCACCATCTACGGTGTACCATACGCTTTTCAGGTTCTCGTCATTTATTGTGCATACTAGGCTGTCTGGTGCTGTTCCCTGCTTTATGTCTATCGTAGGTGCATCAGATTCACGCTGAGTTATTAGGCGCATACGAGTGTTGAAGTTCGGATCATCATTGACATTGTACGTTAGAATCTTTTGACCATTGACTATCTTAAATTCTAGAACCTTATGAGCGGAAAGATTTTTTTCATGTTCAGAATTTGTAAATAGATAAGGATATGTTATTGTAAATATTTCACAGTTTACTGGAATATTAATTTGCCCGGATTGAACGTTAGTTACTCCATCACGCGGTTCTATTGCATTTCCATCTAAAGGATCTATTATGTTGTCTCCTGTGAATACTAGATTCATCCCATGTCCTAAAGGTAGTGTTGTAGGATCGTAAAGACCTATACCAAACATTGGAAGTCCATCTTTTCCTGCATCTGCTAATGTTCCTCCGTTTGCATATATTTCGGATAACACGAATCCGGTGTATCCGTTGTATAATAGTTTATTCCATTCAGAATCATAGACGTTATTACCCCAATCATGAGCATTTACCGCTTGTAATAGTGACCAATGGCCGCAATTCCATAACGGATTAGGATTAGCAGGTATAGTATGTACTCTGCTTGCTTTTATTACTGCATCTACTAATGCATCTCTTTCTGCCTTTGTTCCAGAATTCAGATTATTATATCTTACTGCTGCTTCAGTATTATCATATGATATAAAAGGGTTTATGACTCCAGACGGAGTTACTAGTTGTTGTCCTTTCGCTTCTTGTGCTATGAATGCTGTCGCTGCGAATGGTATCGCATATTTTAAAGTCCACCACCTCCGTCTGAGAAGGGAAATAATTTTCAGGTAAACAGGTATTAACATTCTGCCAGTAGAATTCAAATTCATTCTAAAATTAGCTAAATTAAAATCAACAATACAAACAGACTGTCACTTTTTGATAAGAACCATCAGTAAGAAGACCAAACTACTATCAAATCAGATCAATGGAGAGATGCTTTGCAGATTTGCCTGGGGATGATGAAAAGGGATATCCTTACCCAGGCTAAGGTAATTGTCACCCAAATAAAAATACTTCTGGCGATTACTGACTGAGCACCACCGGGAAAGTATAGGTTTGAGTTGAAGTGGTGATGGAGAGGAAATCAATGCCGCCGGGCACCGTTGTCATATCAACTCTTTGTTTCATACCCGGGCTGATCTCTTCTCTTGCAGACCAAACAAGCGATCCTCCATGGTTGAAAATCTCAGCCAGTACCTGTCCTCCTGAGGGGAGGTTATACTCTATGATCATGTAGTCTTTGACCGGGTTGGGATAAACAATGGGAAAATATTGCAATATGACTGGTAAAATTATCCGATAATTTTACCAATTAATAGGTAATAATATCAGATATTTTTACCCGGTTGAGATGAAAAATCTGTAACAAGATGCAATAAATGTCAGAAAGCTTAAATCTCAGTCATTTTACAATTTGTAATTTACATTTTGTAGATTGCATAAAGTAAATGATACAGATATACACCGTGAAGCTATTAAACAGTGCTTCGTTCACTGAAAACCTTATGTTTCTCTGGTGATCATTGGCTGTATATTATCGGGTTGTATGGATAAAAACAAAATGCATCTCTCATGAAAAAACTCAACTTCACCCTCGCCGCTATGATTCTGGCAATTTTTTCTTCGTGTGATCAGGAACGGGTAACCAGGGCGCCTTCTCAGGAACAGTTCCGCTTTGAAGAATACACCATAACACAGCTTCAGCAGGGCTATGACAACGGCGACTTCACAATTACAGATGTGGTACAGGCATATATTGACCGCATTGCACAAATCGATGATGAAGGTCCGATGCTTAACGCAGTCATTGAGGTCAATCCTGATGCCCTTTCAATTGCCGCACAGCTTGACCAGGAGCTGAAGGACGGCAAAAAACGGGGTCCCATGCACGGAGTGCCTGTGCTGCTGAAAGACAATATTGACACTCATGACCAGATGTCAACCACGGCAGGCTCCCGCGCCCTGGCAGGGTCGCACCCGCTGCAGGACAGCTACGTGGCGATGAAACTCCGGGAGGCAGGCGCTGTCATAATAGGTAAGACCAACCTGAGCGAGTGGGCAAACTTCCGCGGCAACCTCTCATCAAGCGGATGGAGCGGAGTAGGAGGGCAGACCAAAAACCCCTATGTCCTTGACCGCAACCCGTGCGGCTCAAGCTCCGGCTCGGGAGTGGCTGTATCAGCAAACCTGACAATGATTGCAATAGGCACCGAGACAAACGGCTCCATAGTCTGTCCCTCGACCGCCAACGGCATTGTGGGGATCAAACCCACGGTAGGCCTTCTCAGTCGCAGCGGCATAGTACCGATCTCATTTACGCAGGATACCCCGGGCCCCATGGCACGGACTGTAGCCGATGCAGCAACCGCCCTCGGAGCGCTGACCGGAATAGATCCCGCTGACAGCAAAACAGCCGCCTCAGAAGGTAAGGCACTTACTGACTATACCCCCTTCCTGAAGACAGACGCTCTTAAGGGCAAACGGCTCGGTTGGTTCACATCGGTCAGGGGAACACACTTCAAGGTGGACACCCTGATGCAGCATGCAGTGAACTACATGAAGAGCCAGGGAGCGGAAGTGATTGAAATTGACAACATCTACGACAACGAGGCGGGCTCCCTTTCCTTCCAGGTTCTGCTCTGGGAGTTTAAGGACGGGCTTAACAAATATTTCGCCTCACTGGGCGAAAACGCCCCGGTAAAAAATGTTGAGGACCTGATAAAATTCAACAAAATGGACAGTATCGAGATGCTTTTCTATGACCAGGAACTGGTTCTCGAGGCACAGAAGAAAGGCGACGTCACCTCACCGGAATTCCAGGAGATTCTGGCCAAAATGAACCGTCTCGTCAGGGAAGAGGGAATAGACAGGGTGATGAAGGAACATAACCTTGACGCCTACATTGCGCCGACAGGCTCTCCGGCATGGAAAACCGACCTCGTCAACGGCGATTCATACACCGTCAGCAGCTCTTCACCTGCAGCCATTGCCGGATATCCGAACATAACGGTACCAATGGGCTATATTGATGGTCTTCCTGTTGGCATCTCCTTCTTCGGCAGGGCATGGAGCGAGCCCCTGCTGATTGAAATAGCCTATTCCTACGAGCAGGGCACAAAATACCGCAAAGCCCCGCAGTTCATTCCGTCACTGCCGTTTGAGACTGTGAACTGATGCCTGAATAATAACTGTGAATCTCCGTCTGTGACCGCAGCGGAGGTTCACCGTTGCTCACCATCCTGTTTGACAGCTCCTCATCAAGGATGCGAGCCTTTACATTGTCACTCCACTGGATATTGAACACATCTGTAATCTCCTTCTTTATTCCCGGATCCCAGACCGGGCAGGTCACCTCTATCCTGTGATCCAGGTTGCGTGGCATTATATCAGCCGAAGTGATATAGACAAGCTCCTCGCCTCCGTTGCAGAACATCATGAACCTGGAATGCTCAAGAAACCTGTCGACGATGCTGATGGCGCGGATGTTGTCACTCACACCCTTAGCCCCGGGAGCCATGGAGAACATCCCCCTGACTATAAGCTTTACTTCAACGCCTGCATCTCCCGCCTTGTAAAGTTTGGAGATGATCTCTTCGTCAGTAAGGTTGTTGATCTTGATCTTTATCCATGCTTCCTTCCCTGCCTTCGAATTCTTGATTTCGTTATCAATCAGGCTCACCAGTTTGTTACGAAGACCGAACGGAGAGACCAGCAGGTGATAAAACTTATCCTTCCTGTAGTTGGCGCTGAAAAAGTTGAAAGCCTTCAGCACCTCGTTGGTGATCTTCTTGTCGGACGTAAGAAGCAAATGGTCGGTATAGACCGTGGCAGTATCCTCATTGAAGTTACCCGTTCCTACTGCAGCATACCTCTGTATCACCTCACCCTTGACCCTGGTAATGAGGCAGAGCTTCGAGTGAACCTTTAGTCCCGGCACACCGTAGATGACCTTCACCCCCTCATCCGTCAGCTTGTTTCCCCAGTGGATGTTGGCCTCTTCATCAAACCGGGCCTGTAGCTCAACCACGGTGGTCACGCTCTTCCCGTTACGGGCCGCATTCATCAATGCATTGATGACACTCGAATTCCTTGCAAGCCTGTAAAGTGTTATATGTATTGAAGTTACGGCCGGATCAATTGACACCTCCCTGAGCAGGTCGATGAAATGATCGAACGGATGATACGGGAAATAAAACATTATATCCCTCTTCCTTATCACCGAAAGGATGCTCTTGCCGTATTGGATGGCAGTGTGCCTTACGGGTGAAAGTCTGGGGTAACTGAGCCCTGTCCCTTCAACCTCAATGAACTTCATGAAATCCTTGAGGTTGTGATACCTGTTACCGGGCATGATCACGTCATCAGATCCCAGATTCATTTTTTTTGCCAGGATCTTCAGGAACTCCGGTGGCATTTCACGGTCATGAACAAACCTTACCGGGCTGGCCTTCCTTCGCTGCTGAAGGCTTTTGGATATCTTGTCTATGTAGCTTTCAGATATGTCATCGGCAATTTCAAGCTCCGCATCCCTGGTAATCTTTACTGTGTATGCCGAGATTTCATCAAAGGGCAGTATTGAAAAGATATCCTTCAGTCCCCACCTGATCACGTCGTCGAGGAAAATCACGTACCTGGCGCCCTTTTTCCCGGGCAGCATCACAAACCTCGGGAGGATGCTTCTTGACGGTATCTCGAGCAGTGCATATCTTTTCTTGTCGGTCTCGCTGTTGCGAAGCTGGACAGCAAAGTAAATAGCATCGTCTTTGAGAATTGGCAGTTTATTTTCCTTGCTGATAATCAGAGGCATAAGCCTCGAACGAACCTCCTTGCGAAAGTAGTTTCCCACGAACTCCGTCTGCCTGTCATCAAGCTGTTCCTCATTCACGAAGTGGATCCGGTGATTCTTAAGCTCGGTCAGCAGGCCGGCGTATGTCTGTTCAAAGATCTCATTCTGTCGCAGAACGGTCTCATTTATGGTTTTCAGCGCAGCTTTCGGGCTGTAGCCCAGGATGTTTTTGGCCTTGTTGCTGAAGAGCGATAGTCGTCTGAGTGTTGCAACCCTGACCCTGAAATACTCATCAAGATTATTTGAATAGATCCCGAGAAAGTTGAATCTTTCCAGCAGGGGCACATCACTGTTTGCAGCCTCCTGCAGCACACGGGCATTGAATGAAAGCCAGCTTACTTCCTTGGGTATGTAGGGTATTTTCATTAAAGATCTTTTGGTGTCAGGTAGTAGATTGTCCGGCCGCTTTCAGGTTCAACCTCCGCCCAGCCTGATACATGAAACTCCAGGCAGTAAATGCCGGCTTTTGAAAGCGACTCAGGCTCATCGGCTGCAAAGTATGCAGCCATATCGGTTATAAGCGGGTTATGACCGAATAATGTAATTGTCTGAAAGCTGTCATCCTGTTGTCTTATGTACCGGAGGAAATCGTCCTCAGTCATGTTGAGGTACAGTTCAGGGGCCAGTTTTATCTCATCAGCGCTGACTCCGAATTCCTTCCCGAATATAAGGGCTGTCTCCAGCGCCCTGAAGGCGGGGCTGCTGATTATCTGCCCGGGATGTTCCCCCTTGTCCATCATGATCCTGGCCATAAGCATGGCAGTCACCTTCCCCCTGGTTGTAAGGGATCTTTCATAGTCCGAAATCTCAGGCGACTGGTCTTCCGCCTTGCTGTGGCGGATAAAAATCAGTTTTCTCGTAGCTGGTTCACTGTTATTGTTCTTTTTCATTCTTCAGGTCTGTCTTTAGTTAACTCCCTTAATCATAGGCATCTGTGCGCATTTATTTAATCCGGGAAACCGTCTCCGGTCGCCGGAGGGGGGGCTTACACCCCGAAACAGGTTCCCATCTCCATTGCCTGTTTTACCATCGGGTCACCGGTTTCAACAAGCTTTGTTTTTCCGCCCACTTCGGAGAGTTTCACTGATGTGATCGTGCCGTTTCGCTGTGCCACCATTTTCCCGAATTCTCCTTTTGCTATCAGGTTGGCAGCGGCAGCGCCGAAGCGCGAAGCCAGGACCCTGTCCATGGGCGATGGCGACCCTCCCCTCTGTATATAACCAAGAACAGTCTCTCTTGTTTCCAGACCGGTCTCTTCATTAATCCGCCTGGCGAGGTACCTGGCGGGGGAATCTTCCCCTTCGGGAACCGCAACTCCCTCTGCTACAACCACTATGGAGTAGGGTTTGTTGTTGTCAGCCCTTTTGCGCAGATAGTCCATCACAACCTTTACATCATGAGGTATCTCCGGAATCAGGATCACGTCACCGCCTCCGGCCATGCCTGAATACAGAGCCAGCCAGCCTGCATTGTGTCCCATTATCTCAATCACCATTATCCGTTTGTGTGAGTTGGCGGTTGAGTGCAGCCTGTCAATGGCCTCAGTGGCTATGTTCACTGCAGAGTCGAATCCGAATGTCATATCTGTTCCCCAGATGTCATTGTCAATTGTTTTGGGAATACCAACAACATTCAGCCCCTCTTCCGATAGCATATTAGCCGTCTTCATAGTGCCGTTGCCTCCTATGCAGACCAGGCAGTCGAGCCCCATCTGTTCATAGTGTTCCTTGATCAGCAGGGGTTTGCGCGTCTCATCCTTCTTCTTGCCGCTTCCCTTGAAGGGTTTTTCGCGCGAGGTCCCGAGGATTGTCCCGCCCAGGGTGAGTATCCCGGAAAGATCGCTTTCCGTAAGCTCCCGGTACTCCTTGTTTATAAGCCCGGCATAGCCGTCGCTGATGCCGATGACCTTCATCCCGTACTTGACGATGGCTGTCTTGCCTACACCCCTGATGGCTGCATTGATGCCGGGACAATCGCCTCCTGCGGTGAGGATTCCTATGACCTGCGGCCTGCTGTTTTTGCCGGTTGATTTACCCATGATGCTTATTGTTATTATAAATCAAATGTACTAAAAAAGAAAAGGTCGCATTTATGCGGTGACATTCATAATCACCTGACAAAGTTACATCTCCGGCGGTCATGCCCGATACAAAAATCGTTACATTTATGTAACTTTAGCAGGTATCAATGATTTGTCTATGGCTCCTAAAAACAGTTCCGAAGCCAGGGATATAAAGACATCGATGGCAGGTTGGTTCTCGGGTTCGCTTGAGCTTCTTGCCGCACAACCCGTACCCGGTGATGAGGCCATCCATGATGTCAGGGTCCTGATGAAGAAGCACCGTGCTGCCCTGAAACTGGTGCAACACCTGCTTGATGATGATGTTTATCGAAGGGAATACGGGGCTGCCAGGGAGACCGGACGCCTGCTGGCCTCCTGGAGGGAGAGTGCAGTACTGCGGAAAACTGTCAGGGGACTGAAGCGGGACAACCCCGAACTGTTTGTCAGGCTGCATGGCAATGAAAGGATACAGAGCCTGCTCCGTAAGCCTTACTCCACCTGGGATGAGGCAGGCGTACAGGCGAAAACTGCAGGTGAAGTTTCAGACCGGCTCCGGAAGGCACAGTACAGGCTGCGGTTCCTGTCGTTGAAGGAGCCTGACATGCGGCAACTGCTGACAGGGTTTGAAGAAAGTTACGCAGCTGCAGCGACGGCATACCTGGCATGCCGCAACAAACCGGTACCGAAACTGCTTCATGAGTTCAGGAAAAAATCAAAGACATTCATGTACCAGCTTATCTTCTTCAGGCATCTTGATCAGCCTGCAGTAAAACAGATTGAAAAGAACCTGAACACTATGACACAGAACCTTGGCAGGTACAATGACCTGGTGCAGGTTATGATGCTCACGGAGTACAGGTTCGGAGCCGCCGGCAACAGTGACTCCGATGACGAACTGGCTGTTGTGATCAAAGACAGGCAGGACAAATACCTTCAGAAAGTCTGGCCCGTCGCTTACAGGATTTTTGCCCCGGGCCGTAAACTGCAGGATTTGCTCGGTATATCATTTTAAATGTTTCCGGCCGGGGGGCATCGTTGCCCTGATTATCCCGGGGTTATTGATTAATCGGTTTCCGCACTGAAGTTTGCCGGGTTTACTGGTGGCCGGCGTCCATCCCCCTGACAAGTGCCATGAGCTGCATCCTGTTGCGGACATTTGTCTTCATGTAGATGCGGGATGTATGGTCTTTCACGGTCTGCAGACTTATAAAGAGCTTGTCAGCTATTTCCTGGTTACTCAGCCCGTTGCATATTTCTCTGATTATCTCAGCCTCCCTGGGTGAGATATCGCTCTTCCGGATGAAGTCTTCAAAACCGTAAGGCAACGGCATAGCTTCAGGGAGCCTGAACGGACTGAGATCGGTTCTGTAACTGAGCCAGAGTGACACAGCGGTTATGGTTGCGAAGAGGAGGAATACAAATGCGAGGGCCATCCAGGCAGAGTGGGGTATGAGAATCAGGGCCAGAGACTGCGCAACCGCTCCGCCGGTAACAAGAAGAGCCAGAATGGCCCGGTCTTTCTTACCCGGTGAATCAGAATCACCCCTCACCAGCAGAACGGCTGAGATCAGGGCAAAGAGCACTGCGGCTGCAATGTAATAGTACTTGAAGAGAAGCAGCGCGTCACTGAATGCCATGTCCCTGATTGTCAGCCCAAGGGCGGCAATAGCCCCGAAGTTGATGATGAGAAAAACCAGCGTGAAATAATTGCCTAATCTTTTCCCTGACGCCTCTGCCGCAAACCTGATGAGCATCATCCATCCGAATACAAGGAAGGGGAGACCCAGCAGCAGGGAAAAGACCGAGATTGTCGAATGAAGAGCAGGATCAAGCCTGCTTCCCGCCACGGCAACAATTATGAATTGTCCCCATATCCCGTAAAAGCCAAAAGCGGAGGTGAAAAGATTGTGGTAGAAGAGGGGACGTAAAAAGGGCAGCGGATGATCTTCCAGGAGCCTTGTGACAAGAAGAATACTGCCTGCAGCCATCGCTGCTGTGAAGATAAAAATACCCAGGCTTATGTATTCCATCCGGAGACTTTGATCTAATAAGTTGATTAACAGGCACTACTTTGGTAGTAGACGCCATACTTAAGTATTGTTTTTTAAAATCACTACTAAGGTATGAATTCCATCCGTCTGTACTGTAATAGATTTGCTTCAACAAACGAAATTTTTCGGAAAAGTATAAACAGTAAAAAGCAAAAGAGATGGAAGCAAAAAGCATTTACAGGTATGTACCTTCTTTCAGCGGCGCCTACGGCACGGGCTGGAAGGTGATGGCGGACAATTTTCTCCGTTTACTGCTGGTGGTACTGGTGTTGACGGTAATAGGATCGCCAATGCTGGGATCACATTCAAAATGGGATTTCAACCCCGGCGACTTCAACAACATTCCTTTTAATATGGATGACTTCTTCAAGGTAGGAGCACTTGGTATAGCAGCCGCTTTTCTCGGGCTGATAGCATTACTGTGGCTCTTTCTCCTCTCACCGATCTTCAGGTATGGAGGGAAGATGATGTTCGTCCAGGCTGCAAGACAGGAGACACCTGACTTTGAAATACTCATCAGCGGGTTTCGCAGCAATTACCTTAATATAGTACTTGCCAACCTTCTGCTCACGGCGTTGATAGGCATAGGTTTCGTTTTCCTGCTTGTCCCGGGAATCATCCTTGCATGCCGCCTTGCTTTCACCCCTTACCTGGTGATGGACAGGAACCTTGACCCGATAAAGGCAGCCGAGGAGAGCTGGAGGCTGACACGGGGCCGCGGCTGGACCATATTCCTTATGGGCCTTGTCAGCTTCTTCATCTACATCGCCGGATTCATCTGCTTCTTTGTAGGGGTGCTGGTGTCAGACATGTGGGTAAAGAGCTCTTTTGCCACTCTCTATCACTCAGTACTGATTGAAAAAGGACTCTTGCAGGTCGAGGCTGCTCCTGTAGCCGATGCCGGGAATCCGACTGCCGACGCCGGGACTCCGGTGGCTGGTGAGCAGATGCCGGATGATGCTCCGTCAACAGAAGCATAACACGATTGAACATCCATTTATTTGAACTTCATAATCTTTACAGGGAGAGCCGGTCAGCCATGCCGGCTCTCTCTATTGGCAGGCAACAGGCAGTAGGCAGTAGGCAGTAGGCAGTAGGCAGTACCAGTCAGCAGTCGGCAGTATCAGTAGGCAGTCGGCAGTATCAGTAGGCAGTATCAGTCGGCAGTCGGCAGTCAGCAGTCGGCAGTCAGCAGTAATAGTAATTCGTAAACAGGGTCTTACTTTTTTTTACCAGCCACGGTCAATCACAATCTTGTAAGTTTCGCAAAGCGAAGCAGCAGTTTCTTGGTACCGGTTGATTTGAAGTTTATAACCGCTGTTGTATTGGGCGATTCTCCCTCGACGGAGATAACCTCACCCTCACCGAACCGTTCGTGTCTCACAAAGTCTCCGGGTTCAAGTCCCTGGCTTAAAGCCATACCAGTTGCACCAGCTGCACCATTTGCACCGTTGCCGGAGCCTGTTGCGCCTCCTCCGGTGCCCATCGTACCACCACCGGAGCCTGCGGCACCGCCTCCGGTGCCCATCGCGCCGCCACCGGAGCCCGCAGTCACGCCACCCGCGCCGGCGGCCCTGCCGCCCGCACCCGGCGCTCCGCCACCCGTGCCGGTTACACCGTTACCCGGGCTCACCGGTCCGCTTGCACCATATCCTGCTGATCTGCTGCCAGAGTGACCCGTGTTGCTTCCGCCACCCTCCGGTGCACGCGATTTCAAGTCCTGCAACCTGGTCATCCTTGCGGGAGGTGACAGCGGCCGCGTCAGCTCACCGCCAATAGCTTCCGGCCCCGGTTCATGCACAGCTCTCTGTCCGAAAGGCTTCCCACCGGTCTGGGGATAATACAGGAACTCACTCTCTATCTCACCAATGAAACGGCTTGGTGAGCTGCTCTCGAGTGAACCCCACTTGTACCTGTTCAGTGCATAGCTCAGGGTCACACGGCGGCAGGCACGGGTGACAGCCACATAAAACAACCGGCGTTCCTCCTCCAGCTCCCGGGGATTGAATACATTCATAGCCGATGGGAAAAGGTTCTCTTCCAGTCCGACGATGTATACATACTTGAATTCCAGTCCTTTGGCTGAATGGATTGTCATCAGTGTGACCTTGTCGCGGTCCTCCGGCTTCTCCATGTCCTGGTCGGTGAGTAGCGAGACTGACTGCAGCCAGGTAGCGATGTCTGACGGTTCACCGTTGGTGACGGCTGACTCTGTAAACACCTTGATACCGTTCAGCAGCTCCTGCACGTTCTGAAGCCTGTCTATCTCCTCGGGCACCTGTCCCGCCTTCAGCTCGGTGATAATACCGCTGGCAGAGGCCATGCCCGATGCGATGTCATATGCTGTGGCAGTTTCTGCCACAGCCATCACGGGCAGAAGCAGGTTCGTGAAGTGATTTGTCTTCGCCCGGAGGGCGGGAGCAAGGTACTTCTCACTCAGCTCAGGAGCGCTTATTATTGACCAGATGCTCACTTCAAGGGACCGGGCCAGCTCCATCAGTTTCTGCACGGTGGTGTCACCGATGCCCCTCTTCGGGTAGTTGATTATACGCCTAAGGGCTTCCTCGTCGTCGGGGTTGACAATCAGCCTCATGTAAGCGATCAGGTCACGTATCTCCTTGCGCTCGTAGAACGACTGACCCCCATATATCTTATAGGGTATGTTGCGCTTGCGAAGCATCTCCTCGAAGATGCGCGACTGCGCGTTTGTCCGGTAAAGAATTGCGAAATCCTTCCAGTCGAGCCGCTCACGCATCCTTGTGTCAAGAATGTCTGAAGCGGTGAGAATCCCTTCCTCGCTGTCGATTGTGGTCTGGACGACCCTGATCTTTTCACCCTCCTCGTTCTTTGAAAAGACATTCTTCCGGATCTGCCCGGCATTCTTCTCTATGATGCTGTTGGCCGCGTTAACGATTGTCTGTGTTGAGCGGTAATTCTGCTCGAGCTTGAAGAGCCTGTAGTCAGGGTAGTCCTTCTCGAAATTGAGGATGTTTTCTATCCGCGCTCCGCGGAACGAGTAGATGCTCTGGGCATCATCACCCACAACGCACAGGTTCCTGTGGCCTTCCGAGAGCTTGTGAACGATTATATACTGTGAAAAGTTTGTGTCCTGGTACTCGTCGACCAGGATATAGTCGAAGCGGTTGCGGTATTCTTCAAGCACAGCCGGGAAATCGCGGAAAAGGATGTTGATGTTGAGAAGGAGGTCATCGAAGTCCATGGCATTGGCCCTGAAACACCTGGCGGCATAATGTCTGTAGATGTTTGCTGTCTCGGGTATCCTCGAAGTTTTGTCAGATTCGGTTATTTGTGGGACGCTGCCGTATTGCTGGGCTGTGATGAGGTTGTTCTTGGCATGGGAGATGCGTCCGGCAATTGAGGCGGGTTTGTAAACCGAATCATCAAGATTCAGTTCCTTAATGATTGTCCGCACCAGGCTGCGCGTGTTATCCTGGTCGTAAATTGTGAAGTTGCTTTTGTATCCGAGGTTGTGACCGTCACGGCGAAGAAATTTTGCAAAAATTGAATGAAACGTGCCCATCCACAGGTACCTGGCCATTTCCGGTCCGACGATGCGGTTTATCCTTTCCTTCATCTCGCCGGCGGCCTTGTTTGTAAAGGTGAGTGCAAGGATGCGGTGTGCCGGTACTCCCTGCTGCAGGAGATGAGCTATCCGGTATGTCAGAACCCTTGTTTTTCCTGACCCGGCACCGGCAATTACCATTGCAGGCCCGCTGGTATTGACAACGGCCTCCTTCTGTGCCTCGTTAAGCTCTTGCAGATAGTCGCGAAACATGAATGAGAATGCAGAATTTTAATCCCCCAAAGAACGGCATTTTTTATTAGGTTTGCATATCAAACGATGGACTAAATCCGTTAACTAGGTGTGTCAAGGTACCTGGCCCTCATAATCATCATGTTGCCACTGGCAGTGCAGGCGCAGATAACTGCCCCTGGCAGTCGCGCCGTCAGGTATACAACCTATCCGGCCACTCCACGCACTGACCCTGTTTATATATTTTGCACTTCCACAGCTGGTGAGACAGGCACCCTTACTGCATCAAGTCCGGGAGGAACAGCTCCCTTTACTTTTACGTGGACAAAGTACAACGAAACAGTTGGCGGGTATACAATCGCTGTCAAAACCGAATCAGGCGTTACATCAACAGCCGGTGGACTCACTGAAGGCGGTTACAGGGTTCACATCACTGACGGCGGGGGATACAATACCGACCTCCATGCATGGGTCAGCCTCGACGGACCGGTGGCAGGCGCAGCGCTGCTGCACTATACATGTGATTATGTCGCGCTTGACGGCACTGCTGCCCCTGATCACTTTAACTACTATGATCCTCTGACAAACGTCTCACGCAGGCTGCCCAACGGCGTAAAGCACCTCTGGTCATCATCACCTTCTTCGACAATTCCGTACCCTGACCTGGAGATTGATCCCATTACATTCTCGCCTCCGCTGACAGATGTGAGGTATACAATTCAGGTCACGGACAGTTTCGGGTGTTCCTCGTCTGCATCGTTCGACTATACATCAATTCATGTGAAGGCTGAGTTCAAGGCTGAACCGGAAGAGGGAGAGGCTCCGCTGGAGATAACATTCACAGACAACTCGGTGAGAGCATCAAAATACCTCTGGAGATTCGGGGACGATTCAGTATCAGTTGCGCCTGACCCCGGCACACACACTTATTATATTCCGGGCGAGTATACAGTCTCGCTGGTTATCGAAAGTGACCTCACCTGCCGTGATTCTGCCTCGGTAAAGATTAAGGTTCTCCCGTCTGCGCTCCAGATACCCAATGTATTCACTCCCAACGATGACGGCCTCAATGATTATTTTGTGCCCGACAAAAAGTCAATCCGTTTCCTGAACCTCCAGGTTTTCGCCAAGAGCGGTCACCGGGTATATTATTACCAGGGTGACGGCGATGATCTCCAGAGCTGGCCCGGATGGGACGGCAAGGTCAACTATTCCGAAAGGAGGGCGGAGCCCGGCGCCTATTACTATGTCCTCCGCGCCGAGGGATATGATGACGTCGAATACAAGGGGCGTGAATTCAGGGGGACGGTCTACCTGTACAGGTAGGGTCTGAAGGTCTGTCGCTGCGCTCCGTCTGAAAGTCTGAAAGTCTGAAAGTCTGAAGGTCTGAAAGTCTGAGAGTCTGTCGCTGCGCTCCGTCGTGCAGTCATGCAGTCGTGCAGTCATGCAGTCAAGGAATCAGGACATCCAGACCGCAAGACCGCAAGACTGCAAGACCGCCAGACCGCCAGACTGCCAGACTGCTTGACCCTCAGACCTTCCGACTTTCAGACCCTCAGACTTCCTTTCTCCATTTACCTTCCTATTACCGCAACTCGGCGGCTTTTTATAAATAATTGACAGAAAAAACTTTGAAAACCCGAAAAGTTTTCTGAATATTGCGCCCTGTTTTCACGGAGAAAAATGAGCCAGGTTGAAGAATACGATGCCAGGATAATAGAAGGCGCAGCTGAGCTGTTCCGCGTATATGGCATCAAATCAGTCACTATGGATGCCATCGCCTCCCACCTCGGGATATCGAAAAGAAGCATCTATGAGAGGTTCATTGACAAGGATACCCTGCTGTTTGCAGTGATCAATTCAATGGTTGAAAAACAGAGGGAGACGATAGAAGCAATTATCGAAGGCTCTCCTGACGTAATCACTGCAATCTTCAGGATCGTTCGAATGGGAAGGGATCACGCCACAACCATGAATCCGCTTATCAGTTCCGACCTGAAGAAATATCACAGTAAGGTTATGCAGCAACTGAAGGCAACATGCGGGCATCCTGACTATGAATCAGCCGGCAGGATCCTTGAGAAGGGGATCAGTCAGGGTATCTTCAGGGAAGACATTAATGTGGAGATTGTAAGCAGAACATTCAGGGGAATAGCTTCCCTGACAGGTAACGAGGAGCTCTTCCCGAGGGCAAAGTTCATTCAGAGGGATATAATGCGTAACATAATGGTCAACTACCTCCGCGGCATCTCAACCGCCAGGGGGCAGGAACTGATTGATTCACTGGAAAATGAAATATGATCTTGATAACGGAACAGTAATTTGTAAGCATATGAAAAGAAGATTAATTGCTATTGTTTTGATTTTTACAGCTGTAACCGGCAGCAGTCTGAGGGCGCAGGACACGCCGCAGACCCTTTCGCTGTCTGTTGACCAGGCGGTGGATTATGCTCTTGACAACAACCGGAGCATCGCGGCTGCCAGGTATGACCTGCTGGCATCGGAAAAGGGGGAATGGGAGGCGCTGGCCGCAGGACTTCCCTCGATTGATGCATCGGCTTCACTGAGTTACAACCTTGCTATCATGACAAGGATAATAGACTTCGGCGGAACGCCGACTCCGTTTAAGTTCGGAACCAATTACGATGCATCAGTAGGAGCTTCCCTGTCAACCGTTGTCTTCAACGCCCCGTGGCTCGTGGGTGTCCAGACTGCAAAGATGGCCTCCACCCTCGCAAGACAGGGGCTCACACAGACGACACTTGACACCAAGGAGAACGTCAAAACCGTCTACTACCTGATCCTTACCCTGAAGGAGACAATGAAGGTTATTGAGGGGAACCTGGAAAACCTTAACGCTATCCTTGTGTCGACAAAAGCAATGTACAGTGTCGGCATGGCCGAAGCTACAGACGTAGACCAGATGCAGTCTACCGTCACAATGCTCGAAAACTCAAAATCATCAATGCTCAGGTCACTCGAAGTTAACCACAACATGCTCAGGTTCCTCCTGGGTGTGCCGGCTGCCACTGAGCTGATCCTCACAGACAACCTTGATGAGATAACTTCGAAGATTGACGTTGATGCGCTTCTGGCAGATGATTTCAGGATAGAGGATAACATAAGTTTCCAGCTTATAGAGAGCCAGCTTGCATTGTCAGAGCTTGCGCTTAAAAGCGCGAAGGCAAGCACACTCCCGAGTCTCGCAGGCTCAATCTATTACAACAGGACCGGGATGGGTGACGAACTGATGCATATGCAGTACTTCCCCTATTCGGCTGTGGCGCTGCAGCTGCAGATACCGATTTTTGCATCGGGTCTGAGGAGTGCAAAGATCAACAAGGCAAAGATCAACCTGGGAAAAAGCATGAACACCAAATCAATGGTTTCCGAGCAGCTGCTGATGCAGGAACGACAGCTCAGGTACAACCTGATCAATGCCAACGAACAGTTCAGGAGCCAGAAGGCCAATATCGAGATCGCCGGAAGGGTGCTCGAGAGCTTCAGGAACAAGTATGACCAGGGAATGGCTTCGAGCCTTGACCTGACACAGGCCAACAACAATTATCTCACTGCACAGAACAACTATATATCTGCACTAATGAACCTTCTGCAGACAAAGGTTGAATTTGACAAGCTTATGAACAAACTATAACAGAAAACAATAATAAAACAGAATACGATGAACCGCACAATTTTCACACTTATCCTTACCGGTGGCATCCTGCTTGCTTCATGTGCCCCGAAAGAAAAAAAGGGAGAAGCCGCTGCAGCCGGAGCTGCCGACTCAACTGCTGCTATCCCCGTCAGGGTGATGCCCGTGAGTAAAACTGCAATAGCACGTACAATTGACTATACATCAACTATCCAGGCATATGAAGAGGTCAACCTGGCTCCTGCATCACCCGGGCGCGTAGACAAGCTCTATGTGGAAGTGGGCGACAGGGTACAGAAGGGACAGAATCTTTTCCTGATGGACCGCACACAGTATTATGCAAACAAGATTCAGCTTGCAAACCTGGAGAAGGACCTTGCGCGGCTTGACACCCTTCTCAAGGTGGGGAGCGTCAGGGCGCAGCTTTATGACCAGACAAAGGCACAGTACGAGGTGATGAAGACAACTGTCGAGTTCATGGAGGAAAACACCCTTCTCGAAGCCCCCTTCACCGGGATCATCACAGGCAAGTATCTCGAAGAAGGAGAGCTTTACTCAGGCGCACCGGGAGTGTCAGGCAAGGCTGCAGTGGTGACAATCATGCAGATCAATCCCGTGAAGATAATTGTCAGCATTTCCGAACAGTACTTCCCGCTTGTAAAGAACGGAATGAAGGTACGGGTTGTGGCTGATGTATATCCTGACAAGTCTTTTGAAGGGACAATCTTCAGGGTTCATCCGACAATCAACGCAATGTCAAGGACATTCAGCGCCGAGGTGCGCATCAACAACGGCAGTGAACTGCTTCGCCCGGGAATGTTCGCCAGGTCATTCATTGACATGGGTCAGGATGAGGCCATAGTGGTTCCGTCCAACGCAGTGCTGATTCAGGAAGGCACCAATGAAAGGTACATCTTCATAGTTGAAAACGGTGTGGCAGTGAGAAAGACAGTAACACTGGGACAGAGGTTTGATGACCGCTTCGAGCTCGCCGGCGGCGAGGTCAGGGAAGGAGATAACCTTGTCACAGACGGCCAGGCACGCCTCAGAAACGGCCAGAAGGTCGAGATATCAAAGTGATAACCAACAAGAGACAATACTAGATTATGAGTATATATGCCAGTGCAGTAAAAAAGCCCGTTACCACGATACTGATCTTCGTGATCACGATGGTCCTGGGGCTTTATTCTCTGACGCAGCTGCCAATCGACCTCTACCCTGAGGTCGAGATACCGTTCCTGTCGGTTTACACGACATACCCCGGAGCAAGCGCGGCGGATATTGAAACTAACATTACACGCCCCCTTGAGGACGCCCTTAACTCAGTCACCGGACTGAAGGAGATGACCTCCACATCGAGCGACAACGTATCGGTCATTTTCATGGAATTTGAATATGAGACGAACCTCGATGAAGCGTCGAACGATGTGCGAAGCTCCCTGGCTTTCGTTGAAAACTACCTCCCCGAAGACGCCGAAGATCCGACGATCTTCAAGTTCAATTCCAGCATGATGCCCGTAATTTTCTACGCCATCACGGCGGAGGAGAGCTACAAGGGGCTCGAGAAGATACTCGATGAGAAGCTCGTCAACCCACTGAACAGGATAGAGGGTGTGGGTAGCGTCGGGCTTGCAGGTGTTCCGGGAAGGGAGATATACGTCGAGGTTGATCCCCGTCGTATGGAAGCCTATAACCTTACAATTGAACAGGTGGGCAACGTGCTCAGGGCTGAGAACCTGAACATGCCGGCCGGTTATTTGGAGATGGGCAGGACCGACTACCCGATCAGGATACAGGGTGAGTTTACCGAGAGTGACCTCATTGCCAACGTGATAGTAGGCAATTACAACGGTAACAACATCTACCTGCGTGACATCGCAACAGTGAACGACACTATCAGGGAGACAAAGCTGGTTTCCAAGATAGACGGCAAACAGGGAATGAACCTCTATGTACAGAAGATGTCAGGGGCCAACTCTGTTCAGGTCTGCCGTGATGTGGATAACGAAATAAGCAAGCTTCAGAAAAGCCTTCCCCCGGATATCCGCATCGAGAAGATCATGGATACCTCTGAGTTCATCAAGGGTTCAATCAACAACCTGACGGAGACCCTGATGTTTGCGGGGTTGTTCGTGATACTGGTCGTCCTCTTCTTCCTCGGCAGGTGGCGTGCAACGCTGATAGTAATCCTTACGATACCAATCTCCCTGCTCGTCGCATTCGTCTATATACTCCTGACGGGAAGCTCCATCAACATAATCTCGCTCTCGTCGCTCTCGATAGCAATCGGTATGGTTGTGGATGACGCCATCGTGGTACTCGAGAACATCACAAGGCACATCGAGAGGGGAAGCCGTCCGCGTGAGGCAGCCATCTATGCCACCAACGAGGTGTGGCTGGCTGTGATAGTCACCACACTGACAGTTGTTGCAGTGTTCCTGCCTCTGACATTTGTTAAGGGGCTGACCGGGGTACTCTTTGCACAGCTGGGCTGGATTGTTTCAATAACAATCATTATGTCAGCCCTGGCTGCCATTACCCTGACTCCGACGCTGAGTGCAATGCTGCTAAAGCTGAGACCCGTCAGGAAGGACGCACCCCTATGGACCTGGGACGGCTCGGTTCACAAAATACTTGAAGGGCTGGATGCCTTCTATGTGAAGACGCTTACATGGGTACTGCATCACAAGAAAGTAGTCATTATAGGTGCGATTCTGATCTTTGCCGGTTCAATGTCACTCTTCAAATTTATCGGCACGGAGTTCATGCCGTCAGCTGACGAATCACAGGTGACTGCAACAGTTGAGCTTCAGACAGGTACTAGAGTTACTGAGACCGAAAAGGTTGCCGACAGGATCGATTCGATCGTCAGGAAGCAGATCCCGGAGGTCAAGCTCATTTCAATGTCGGCAGGCACCGACGACAGCGGTGGATTCTCATCGCTTTTCGGCTCGGGCGGTACCCATACTGTCACTTTCACTATTGCTCTCGTTGATGTTGAAGACAGAAACAGATCATCAGAAGAGGTTGCCGAAGAGATACGGCAGATAATTGCTCCGATGCCTGAGGTGATCAACTACTCTGTTCTCTCGCAGTCAGGAGGTATGGGAGCCATGGGAGGTGGCAACACGGTCGACATCGAGATATACGGTTATGATATCACTCAGACAAACCTGCTGGCGGAACAGCTTGCCGAAAAGGTTAAAAAGATCCAGGGTGCGACAAACGTTGATATCAGCCGTGACAAGTCGAAACCCGAGCTTCAGATTATCCTTGACCAGGACAAGCTCCTGAGGTACGGTCTTACCACGGCACAGGTCTCGACTGCAGTACGTAACCGCGTTGACGGGCTCACTGCCACACGCCTCCGCCAGTTTGGTGATGAGTATGACGTGATAGTCAGGTACAAGGAGTCGGCCCGTAACTCGATCACCGAGCTGCAGAACCTTGGTGTGGCGCTTCCAACCGGCCAGGTACTGAGGCTTGGAGAGATAGCCACTATCAAGGAATACTGGTCACCGCCAAACATAGAGAGAAAGAGAAAAGAACGCGTTGTAACGGTTTCAGTGACACCTTACAAGAGAGCTCTTAACCTTATTGTTGCTGACATCCAGAAGGAGCTTGACAGCATGACAATGCCCTCGGGTGTCATGGTTGAGATCTCCGGTGCTTTCGAAGATATGTCCGAGTCATTCATGGATATAGGGCTGCTGATGATTGTCTCGCTGATCCTTGTATACCTGGTCATGGCGTCCCAGTTTGAATCACTTAAGATGCCGGTTATCATCATGTTCTCAATACCTTTTGCATTCTCGGGAGTGGCCATAGCGCTGTACCTCACAGGCACCAAACTCAGCCTCATCGCTGCAATCGGTGCAATAATGCTGATAGGTATCGTGGTCAAGAACGCAATCGTGCTTGTCGACTTCATCAACCTGACGCGTGACCGCGGCGTGGAGCTCTACCAGGCAGTGCTCATCTCAGGCCGTTCCAGGCTCAGGCCTGTGCTTATGACCTCGGCGACAACAATCCTCGGGATGCTTCCGCTCGCCATCAATCCCGGCGAGGGATCCGAGCTCTGGCAGCCGATGGGTATAGCAGTTATCGGCGGGCTGGTCTTCTCAACCATCGTTACAATGGTGATAGTGCCGGTGGGTTATGTCCTTATGGCACGCCACGGCGAAAGAGATAAGCGACACAAGGTGGCGTTCAGGGACATGAAATTCCTGGATGAGATATCACAAAACCATGAAAACGGAAAAGCATGAAACCCACATGTTGCTCAATAACAGGCAGGAGAACAATAATCTTCTTACATGTGGGTTCCATTCGACCTATGAATAATTAATTATTAAGCGAATGAAAGCAGTAATGATAATTTATAACCTCGCCCTGACGGAGAAGGTCGAGTATACTCTTGAGCATTTTGGAATCAGGGGTTATACCCAGTGGGACAATGTTGAAGGTGTGGGCTCATTCACGGGCGTGCCTCACCTGGGCACCCACACATGGCCTGAGATCAACGGCGTGACGCTCACTTTTATTGATGAGGAAAAGGTTGCGCCCCTGCTTGAGGCTGTGCAGCGCATCGATGCCATCAACAAGGAAGTGGGAATAAGGGCTTTTGTCTGGGCCGTGGAACAGGCGGTGTAACACCAGGGCGGCAGCCGGAGCAGCGTTCTCCGGCTTAACCCCTGCGGGGCGAAGCGGCTGATGCCGCTCTGCCACTCTGAATCAGACAGTGACGGCGACTCCCGGCGGGGGCGCCGTCACTGCTATTTGTCATTTTCATTTCTGCCGGAAAATTTTATATTTGGCTGATACCCAAAACCGGCCAAAATGAAGAAACAAAACTGGTACAAGCTGATCTATCAGTTTGCCATCATCGGAATACTGATATTTATGGTGTTCCGGCTCCTGATTGACAGGGCATACGCACCCGATTTCGAAGCCTACTGCCCCTTCGGAGGCATCCAGGCACTGGGAAGCTATATGACGATGGACTCGCTGTCATGCTCGATGACCAGCACCCAGATAATGATGGGAGTCGTGCTCTTCATCGGCATCGTCCTCTTCTCACGCCTCTTCTGCGGATACATCTGCCCCCTGGGAACAATAGGAGAGTGGATAGGCAAACTCGGTGACAGGCTGAAGGTACGGATCACTCTCAAAGGAGTCGCCGACAAGGCCCTCAGGCTGCTTAAGTATGTACTGCTTTTCATAACCTTTTACTTTACACTCAAATCAAGCGAGCTTTTCTGCAAGAAGTTCGATCCGTACTATGCCGCAGTCTCGGGATTTGATACTGACGTGGTTCTGTTGTGGGCACTTATAGCTATCGGCGCATTACTGATCGGCTCTCTCTTCTTCAGACTCTTCTGGTGCCGTTACCTATGCCCCCTCGGCGCATTGTCGGCAACCTTCAAATACTCATGGTGGTTCCTGGGTGCGATGGCAGTCTATGTGATCCTGCTCCTCGCCGGGCTGAATATTTCATATGTCTATCCTCTTCTGATCATAACCGCTGGCGGATATATCCTTGAAATTGCAAGGATGGACAAAGTACGGCCTGACCCGGTTCACATTACAAGGAATACTGATACCTGCACCTCGTGCGGACTCTGCTCCGATTCGTGCCCGCAGGGCATTGACGTGTCCTCCATGGAGAAGGTAACCCACGCTGACTGCACCCTTTGCGGCGACTGCCTCCATGCATGCCCTGAAAAAGACACACTTCAGATAAACAAACGGAATATGAAGTGGCTGCCTGCAGTGGTCCTTGGCGCACTTATAATACTCGGCATCACGGCCGGGTCACTGTTTGAATTGCCGACAATCAGCCAGAAGTGGGGAACGGAGGAACAGCTGGCAAATGCAGGGATGTTCGAAATGTCAGGACTGAAAAACATCAAGTGCTTCGGCAGCTCCACCGCCTTCGCAAACCAGATGAAAAATGTCGAGTGCATTTAC
The DNA here is from genome assembly GCA_964635655.1 of uncultured Rikenella sp. Classification (GTDB taxonomy): domain Bacteria; phylum Bacteroidota; class Bacteroidia; order Bacteroidales; family VadinHA17; genus SR-FBR-E99. The sequence goes on from CAZWOC010000006.1 coordinate 25,400, forward strand.
GGCGTGTCAACATATGTGGCAAGTCATACTGTCCATATCCTTTATGACACGGCAATGTATGATGACGATAAGATACAGCAGCTGATATTCGTTCCCGTGAAACGGGTGATTGAAGAGCCCGCGGCTGATGTCAGTACAATAGTATACTACACCCTTACGATCGACAAGTTCTTCGATCCGCTTGACGCCACCTACCTTCAGCATCTGCTTGACCAGAAGACGGAAGCGGTGGGGTACCAGAGCGATTTTGCATGCCCGGTAATTGTACGGATTTATTTCCCCAAAGGGAAAGCTCCTGACAGGGAGACGCTTGTGAAGGCCATAGAGTCGAAGAACCTGAGGTTCACTGCCAATGAAACGGAATTCAATGTAAAGCTTCCGTACAGGGTTGTGACCTTTGATGAAAACATGGGCACACTTCCCCGCACAGAGTTTGCCCGGGAGATGTTTATGCCCACGAGGTCGTACTTCAACGAATACGATAAATATACACCTGATGTGCTGAAGGGTATGCCTGTCAGGCTGGGTGAGAACGCCCAGCTGAAGCAGAGATACAACTACCTCATCAGCCATCTCTCGAATGACGGGGGTATTGTCGGGTTTGAGACATCGCTTGATGAGGCAGGCGCTGAGATGCTGACACTGTTGTATGTCGACACACTCACAGTGCCTGAAAAGATCTTTGGCACCCTCAGTGCTGACAGCCTGTTGCTGCACTACAACGACGGCACCACTGGCAAGGTGCCCAGTCCGTTCAGGTTTGCTCCTGCAGATACTGTGACCACCGGCATCACGGAATAGCCGCTGACGAGCGACAGGTATAAAAAGAACAGACGGGCAACACGGCCCGTCTCCGAAAAAATGAGAGGCTGCCCCTTTTGAGACAGCCTCCTGTTTTTATATGTAAGGTGAGATTGGTTACTATTCCTCTTCCTCTTCTGACTCGTAAGCCTTGATGACTGCATCCTGGACTTCGCCGGGAACCTGCGAATACTCGCTGAACTTCATTGAGTACATCGCGCGGCCGCCGGTGAGTGAACTCAGTGCTGTCGAGTACTTGTTCATCTCGGCCAGGGGAACCCTTGCCTTGATGACCTCGAAGCCCTTCTCGCTTGACATGCCGAGAACCATACCGCGACGACCCTGAAGGTCGCTGATGACATCACCCATGCGGTCTGCCGGAACCCAGATCTCTACGTCGTAAACGGGCTCAAGGATCTTCGGACCGGCGTTCTTGAACGCGGTGCTGAAGGCATTACGCCCTGCAAGACGGAATGAGATTTCGTTTGAGTCAACCGGGTGCATCTTGCCGTCATAGACATAAACCCTGATGTCACGGGCATAGGAGCCTGTAAGAGGTCCAACCTCCATCTTCTCCATGATACCCTTCAGGATTGCAGGCATGAAACGAGCATCAATGGATCCGCCAACAATACAGTTCATATAAATGAGCTTGCCGCCCCACGGGAGTTCAATCTCCTCCTTGTCGCGGTTGGAAAGTTTGATTTCCTTGCCGGCGATCTTCATCATCGACTTGGCTTCAGAGCCTTCCTCGTAGGGCTCGATGATCATGTGAACCTCACCGAACTGACCTGCACCGCCTGACTGTTTCTTGTGACGGTAGTCGGCTTGCGCTGACTTGGTAATTGTCTCACGGTAAGGGATCTTCGGAGCAAGGAACTGGGTCTCTATCTTGTAAATGTTGTCAAGATGCCACTTAAGTATGTTCAGATGGTATTCACCCTGTCCGTGGATGATTATCTGCTTGAGTTCCTTGGAATACTCGACCAGGATCGTGGGATCTTCCTGATGCATCCTGTTGAGAGCCTCACCCATCTTCTCCTCGTCGCTCTCGCTGAGAGGCTTGATGGCTGCACGGTATTTAGGAGCAGGGAAGGCCATCTCATCATATGTCCAGTCGTTGCCCGGAGCATTGAGTGTATGGTTTGTCTTGGTGTTCTTCAGTTTCACGAAGCCGCCTATGTCACCTGCACTGATCTCGGGAATGCGGGTACGGTTCTTCCCGGCGCATGCGAAGATCTGTGAGAGACGCTCCTTGGTCCCGTTGCTTGTGTTGACAACATCAAAGTTCTCATTGATCTTGCCTGACATCACCCTGAAGTAGTTGATCTCACCGATGTGCTCCTCGAGGGTTGTTTTGAAGACAAATACAGACGCCGGGCCTGTGGCGTTGCATTTCACCTCGGTGCCCTTTGAGTTCTTCACTGCCGGCATGTCTGCAGGTGACGGAGCCGAGACGGCTACGAAATCAAGCAGACGGTCAATGCCTATGTTACCCTTTGAAGAGACGCAGAATACCGGGAAAATGCCTCTTTTGAGGAGTCCCTGGCGTAGTCCGCGGCCTATCTCTTCTTCTGAAAGCTTGTCGTTTGCAAAGAAAAGTTCCATCAGTGACTCATCGCTTTCAGCCACCTTCTCGGTCAGGGCAGCATGCAGCTCGTCAGCCTTGGCCTTGTGTTCAGCCGGTATGTCAAGCACTTCGGCCTTGCCGCCGTCCTTGCCGTAACGGAGCATCTTCATGCTGATGACGTCAATGACTGTGTTGAAACCGAGTCCTTCGTTGACCGGGAACTGTGCCAGTGTTACGTTGCTCCCGAAACGCTCATGAAGCATCTCAACTGTCTTTTCAAAGTTTGCCTTCTCATGGTCAAGACCGTTGACAGCTATAATCAGAGGCTTGTGAAACTTCTCGGCATGACGGAAATGGATCTCTGTACCCACCTCAACGCCGTTCTGCACGTTTATAACGAGCATGGCAGTGTCGGCAGCATACATCGATGATATTACCCCACCGGAGAAATCATCAAGGCCAGGCGTGTCAAGAATGTTGATCTTCTTGTCCTTGAATTCAGTGTAGAGCACTGCCGAATAGATCGAGTTGCGGTTCTCCTGCTCAATAGGTTTGTAGTCAGAGACGGTGTTCCTGGCTTCTACTGTACCCCGTCTCTCGATGACCCCGCCGTTGAAAAGCATTGCTTCCGCAAGGGTGGTCTTACCAGAGCCAGAGTTTCCCAGCAGAGCAATGTTCCTTAGGTGGTCTGTTGAGTATGTCTTCATCTTGGGCTGTTGTTATATTATATAATGTATTATTCGTCCGGTTGGGAGCGCAAAAATAACAAATTTTCAAAAGATTACATATAAAGTGATGGCTGTTTGAAAATTATTTACTTTCTTTGCGGCGGTTTTTTGAAAACAGGAGTACCGGTCGCACCGTCAGTGTGTAAGTTTACAAAAGATGTCGGAAGGGGCGGTCGGGAAGAAAATCCTGGAAATAACTTACAAACCATAAGTTACATATTCAGAAAACTTTACCCCGGGGCACTGTGGCGGCCGTTTGTCGCTGTAATGCACGGGATATATGATCCGCGCTGCCGCGCGAAGCCAATTATGGCGCAGGTGGAGTGCCGGCCGGGAATCAGAAGGGGACCGGACGGAAGGTCAGGCAAGGCGGAAAGGAGAGTGCCGGCCGGGTGGATGAAGCCCGCAGAGAGATGCAGGGCAGAGGCAGAAGGCGGAACGGCAGGGAAACGAAGGAAAATATTGGAATTGAATTTTTTAAGACCAGAATAAAAAAGGAAAATTAATTAAAAGAGAATTATGCCAACAATTCAGCAGTTAGTTAGAAAAGGCCGCAAGAAGCTGGTAGACAAGAGCAAGGCACCTGCTCTTGACTCATGCCCGCAGCGCAGGGGAGTATGTGTTCGCGTATATACTACCACGCCCAAGAAACCTAACTCAGCCATGAGAAAAGTAGCCAGGGTAAGGCTGACCAACCAGAAGGAGGTCAACGCTTACATCCCGGGTGAAGGACATAACCTGCAGGAGCACTCGATAGTGCTTATCAGGGGTGGCAGGGTCAAGGACCTGCCGGGCGTCCGTTACCATCTCGTCCGTGGCGCATTAGATACATCCGGTGTTGACGGCCGCAAGCAGAGAAGGTCAAAATACGGAGCAAAAAGACCAAAGAAGTAAAAGCTAAAGGATTCAAGATATGAGAAAGTCAAAACCAAAGAAGAGGATCCTCTTACCGGACCCGAAGTTCAACGATCCGTACGTTACCCGTTTCATCAACAACCTGATGTACGATGGTAAAAAGACCGTTGCATTCAGGATATTCTATGACTCACTCGATATAGTCGCCGAGAAAATGAAAAACGCGGAGAAGAGTCCGCTTGAGATCTGGAAACAGGCTCTTGACAATATCACTCCGCATGTTGAGGTAAAAAGCCGCAGGGTTGGTGGTGCCACCTTCCAGGTGCCCCTCGAGATACGTCCTGACCGCAAGGTGAGCATAAGCATGAAGAACCTTATTCTCTTCGCGCGTAAGCGCACAGGTCACAGCATGGCAGACAAGCTTGCAGCCGAGGTGATGGCAGCCTACAACAACGAAGGCGGCGCATACAAGAAAAAGGAAGATACCCACCGTATGGCCGAAGCCAACAAGGCCTTCGCTCATTTCAGGTTCTGATAACGGTGACGTGTGGCTAACCAGCAGCAAGTAATGAACAGCGATCTCCGTAAAACCAGGAACATTGGCATTATGGCCCATATAGATGCCGGGAAGACTACAACTTCCGAGCGCATTCTTTATTATACGGGTCGTACGCACCGCATCGGCGAAGTCGATAACGGCAATGCCACCATGGACTGGATGGTGCAGGAGCAGGAGAGAGGGATCACTATAACTTCGGCAGCCACAACTACCTTCTGGAAATACAGGGATCAGCTCTACAAGATCAACCTCATCGACACCCCGGGACACGTTGATTTCACCATGGAGGTGGAAAGGTCACTCAGGGTTCTTGACGGCGCAGTGGCTGTTTTTTGCGCAGTGGGAGGGGTTGAACCGCAGAGTGAAACAGTATGGAGGCAGGCCGATAAATACAATGTGCCCCGCATAGCGTTCGTCAACAAGATGGACCGTGCCGGCGCCGACTTCCTCGGAGTGGTGCAGCAGATGAAGGACAAGCTCGGGGCTCATCCCGTGCCTGTTCAGATACCCATCGGAGCTGAAGATAATTTTGCAGGCATAATCGATCTTATCGAGATGAAGGCAATTATCTTCGAAGAGAGCGGTGACCCGCTGCAGAACTATACAGTTCAGCCTATACCTGACTTTATGGAGGAGGAGGCTACCGAGTGGAGGATGAAGCTTGTGGAGGCATGCGCCGAAATGGACGACTCAATCCTCGAACGGTATCTCGAAGACCATGAGAGCATCACTGCTGATGAGCTTATGACAGTGCTTCGCCGCGAGACCGTCGAAGGAGTGATAGTCCCGGTCTTCTGCGGAGCCGCATTCAAGAATAAGGGCGTGCAGCGCCTTCTGAACGGAGTAATCGCATATCTGCCTTCACCGGTGGATGTGGGAGCTGTCAAAGGCAAGGACCCCCGTGATGATCAGGAACTGATACGCAAGCCTGAGGCTGATGAGCCCCTCGCGGCACTGGCCTTTAAAATAGCTACCGATCCGTATATGGGGCGGCTCGTCTTCATGAGGGTATACTCCGGTACACTCAATGCAGGAGACACCGTTCTTAATGTAAGGACCGGCAAGAGGGAGAGGATCAACCGCCTCTTCCAGATGCATGCAAACAAACAGAATCCCGTTGAAAGCGTCTCCGCAGGTGACATCTGCGCCGGCGTGGGATTCAAGGACCTCAAGACAGGAGACACTCTCTGTGCCATACACAAGCCTATAATACTCGAATCAATGGAGTTCCCGGAACCGGTTATAGGGATCGCCATCGAACCGAAGACACAGGCTGATGTTGACCGTCTGGGCGTTGCACTCGGCAAACTTGCCGAAGAGGATCCCACCTTCAGGGTGAAGACCGATCCCGACAGCGGACAGACAGTCATCAGCGGCATGGGTGAGCTGCATCTTGAAATTCTTATTGACCGTCTTAAGAGAGAGTTCAATGTCGAATGCAACCAGGGCAGACCCCAGGTGGCATACAAGGAGGCTGTCACCTCCTCGTACACTCACAGGGAACTCTTCAGGAAACAGACAGGCGGCAGGGGCAAATTCGCGGATATCACCGTGGAAATCATGCCTGCCGACGACAGTGTTCCGGGACTGACCTTTGTGAACGAGATCAGGGGAGGCAATGTGCCGAAGGAATACATCCCTTCAGTTGAAAAGGGATTCCGCGAGGCAATGATGAACGGCCCTCTGGCCGGCTTCCCGCTCGACAGTCTGAAGGTTATCCTCAAAGACGGTTCGTACCATCCAGTCGACTCCGACTCGCTGTCGTTCGAAATAGCAGCCAAACAGGCATTCCGCCATGCGGCGGCAAAATGCCGCCCGGTGCTGCTCGAACCGGTAATGAACGCTGAAGTTGTCACCCCTGAAGAATACGTGGGTGATGTCGTAGGCGATTTCAACAAGCGCAGGGGCAAGGTGGAAGGTATGGAATCGAAAGCAGGTGCAAGGGTAATTAAAGCAAAAGTACCTCTGGCAGAAAACTTCGGATACGTTACAGTACTGCGTACCCTTACCTCCGGCAGGGCTACATCAACGATGGAGTTCTCGCATTTTGAAGAGGTGCCTGCAGAATTGGCGAAGAAAATTATTGAAGTAACAACTGGAAAAATCCTTTAAAAAGATGAGTCAGAAAATCCGCATCAAACTGAAGTCTTACGATCACAACCTGGTTGACAAGTCGGCCGAGAAGATCGTGAAGACTGTCAAATCGACAGGTGCAGTTGTCAGCGGTCCTATACCGTTGCCCACCCACAAGAAGATTTATACGGTGCTCCGTTCACCGTTCGTGAACAAGAAATCAAGAGAGCAGTTCGAACTGTCGTCGTACAAGCGCCTGCTTGACATATACAGCTCAACACCCAAAACCATCGATGCTCTGATGAAGCTTGAGCTGCCCAGCGGAGTGGAAGTGGAAATAAAAGTGTGAAACCGGAAAAATACTGAATTATGCAGGGATTAATAGGAAAAAAGATTGGAATGACCTCCGTCTTCAATGAGGAGGGTAAGAGCATTCCATGCACAGTACTCGAAGTGGGCCCGTGTGTCGTGTCCCAGGTTAAGACTGTGGAAAATGACGGTTATTCGGCATTGCAGCTCAGTTTCGACGACAAGAAGGAAAAGGCAAGCAATAAGGCTGAGATAGGGCACTTCAAACAGGCCGGAACAGGTCCGAAAAGGAAGATTGCCGAGTTCGTCGGATTCGAGGAAGGCAAATACAAGAGAGGTGATGTTATCACGGTTGACCTTTTCAACGATGATTCGTTCCTTGATGTAAGAGGCTGGACAAAAGGCAAAGGCTTCCAGGGCGTTATCAAACGTCACGGTTTCGGCGGCGTTGGCGGTACAACCCATGGTCAGCATAACAGGCTCAGGGCTCCCGGTTCAATGGGCGCTTCATCATGGCCGTCAAGGGTTATGCCCGGCATGCGCATGGCAGGACAGAAAGGCGGAAGACAGCAGGAAACAGAACTGGCAATAGTGAAAATCATGCCCGAATCCAACCTGCTTCTTGTCAAGGGCGCCGTTCCCGGCCCCAAAGGTGGTTACGTAATAATAACAAAGTAATGGAAATAGCAGTAATTAACATAGAAGGCAAAGAGACCGGTAGAAAGGTCAGCCTGAATGAGGCCATCTTCGGCATTGAACCCAATGACCACGCTATTTACCTTGATACCAAACAGTATCTGGCCAGCCAGAGACAGGGCACTCACAAGGCCAAGGAACGCGGCGAGGTCATGGGCAGCACACGCAAGCTCAAGAGACAGAAAGGAACAGGAACTGCACGTTTCGGCAGCATCAAAAACCCGGAATTCCGCGGCGGCGGCCGTATCTTCGGCCCCAGACCCAGATTCTACGGTTTCAAGCTTAATAAGAAGGTAAAGGAACTGGCCCGGAAATCAGCCCTCACTTACAAGGCAAGAGAAAACAAAATCATCGTCCTTGAAGACTTCTCAATGGATGTTCCGAAGACTTCAAAAATGGCCGGTATGAGCGTAAACCTCAACCTCCCAAATAAAAAATCACTCATTGTTTTACCGGAACAAAATAAAAATATATATTTGTCATCTCGAAATTTGCAGGGAGTTGAAGTTGTAACAATCAGTGATTTAAACACTTACACAATTATGAGGGCTTCAACTCTAGTGCTGACAGAGAGCGCAGTTGATGTTTTGCAGTCAACATTATAAACCAGGAGCAGAGATATGGAAATACTTATCAAACCCATAGTGACCGAGAAAATGACCGCCCAGGGCGAGAAGTTCAACCGGTATGGCTTCCTGGTTAACCGTAAAGCCAACAAGCTTCAGATAAAAAAGGCTGTAGAGGATCTTTACGGGGTCAATGTTGAGAGTGTCAACACAATCAACTACGGAGGCAAGACAAAAACCCGTTACACCAAGTCAGGTGTCATGGCAGGCAGGACTTCAGCAATAAAGAAGGCTGTTGTCACTCTGGCCAAAGGAGAGACTATTGATTTTTACAGCAACATTTAATATAATATGGCAGTCAGAAAGATCAAGCCTGTTACACCAGGCCAGAGACATAAGGTCGCAAGCACCTTTAGCGAGGTGACCTGTGACACGCCGGAGAAATCCTTGCTCGCGCCGCTGAAGAAGTCCGGAGGAAGGAACGTTAACGGCAGGCGGACCATGAGGTACATTGGCGGCGGCCACAAAAAGATGTACCGTGTGATCGATTTCCAGAGGACCAAGGACGGTGTTCCTGCAAAGGTTACCTCGGTGGAATATGATCCCAACAGGTCAGCGCGCATTGCCCTCCTTACTTATGAAGACGGTGAAAAGAGGTATATAATTGCCCCCACCGGTCTGAAGGTAGGCCAGGAGCTCATGTCAGGAAAAACGGCAGCGCCGGAAATCGGCAACACCCTTTTCCTCGAAGACATACCTCTTGGTACTATAGTTCACAACATCGAGCTCAAACCCGGAAGGGGAGCAGCAATGGCGCGCAGTGCCGGCACTTTTGCACAGCTGGCTGCCCGTGACGGCAAGTATGCAATCATCAAGCTTCCCTCAGGGGAGACAAGGATGGTTCTTACCTCATGCCGTGCTACAATCGGAACCGTATCGAACAATGACCACAACCAGGAACGTTCCGGCAAAGCCGGCCGCAAACGCTGGCTCGGACGCAGGCCCAGGACCAGGGGTGTTGCAATGAACCCTGTTGATCATCCAATGGGTGGTGGTGAAGGAAGGGCTTCCGGAGGTCATCCGCGCTCACGCAGCGGTATGCCCGCCAAAGGTTTCAAAACCAGGAGCCGTACCAAGTATTCGAACAAGCATATTATTGAAAGAAGGAAAAAATAATTGATACGATGAGCAGATCGATTAAAAAAGGGCCATTCATCGACATCCACCTGGGCAAAAAAGTGGATACAATGAATGACAGCGGAAAGAAAACTGTGATCAAGACCTGGTCTAGAAGATCAGTTATTTCTCCCGATTTTGTGGGACACACGCTGGCAGTGCATAACGGAAACAAATTCATACCTGTTTACATTACCGAGAACATGGTTGGTCATAAGCTGGGTGAGTTTGCCCCTACCCGTACCTTCCGCGGTCATGGTGGAAAACAGAAATAGGTAAGCCATAACAACTGAAAAAGAATCAGAAATGGGTGCAAGAAAAAGAATAAGCGCAGGCGCCAGGAAGGAAGCCGCAAAAGAGAGGACTCAGGCCGTTCTTCGCAATGTCCCGACCTCACCGCGCAAAATGAGGCTGGTTACCGATCTTATCAGGGGCCAGGAAGTGAACAAGGCTCTTGATATCCTGAAGTTCAGCAAGCAGGAAGCCTCCCGCAGGCTCGAGAAGCTCCTTCTCTCGGCTATCGCCAACTGGCAGGCCAAGAATGAAGGTGTACGCCTCGAGGAGAGCAACCTTTACGTGAAAACGGTTCAGGTTGACGGCGGCCGTATTCTGCGTCGTATCCAGCCTGCCCCACAGGGAAGGGCATACCGCATTCGCAAGAGATCAAACCATGTAACCCTTGTGCTGGGTAGCAGGAAACAGGAAGTTGAAAATATTTCAGAGTAAACAATGGGACAGAAAGTAAATCCGATAGGCAACAGAGTAGGAATCATCAAAGGATGGGACTCCAACTGGTATGGCGGCAACGACTTCTCAGGGAAGCTTGTTGAGGACACCAAAATCAGGGAATACCTGAATGCCAGGCTTGCCAAGGCGAGTCTTTCGAAGATCGTCATTGAACGCACACTCAAGCTCATCACTGTTACTGTTAATACTGCCCGCCCCGGTATCATTATCGGTAAGGGAGGTCAGGAAGTTGACAAGCTCAAGGAAGAGCTCAAGAAGATAACCAAAAAGGAAGTCCAGATAAATATCTACGAGGTTAAACGCCCGGAGCTTGATGCCGCCATTGTAGCAGGCAACATAGCACGCCAGGTCGAGGGTAAGATCTCATACCGCCGCGCCATCAAGATGGCCATCGCTTCAACGATGCGCATGGGTGCCGAAGGTATCAAGGTTGTTATCTCAGGCAGGCTCGGCGGTGCTGAAATGGCACGTAACGAGACCTACAAGGATGGAAGAATTCCTCTTCATACTTTCCGCGCAGACATCGATTACGCCCTTGGCGAAGCCCTTACAAAGGTTGGTCTCATCGGCATCAAGGTCTGGATTTGCAACGGTGAAGTGTACGGCAAGCGTGACCTCAGCCCCAACATCGGCGCCAAGAGCGTAAAGGGTGGTGGCAAGGCTCCTGCCGGCGGCTTCAGGAAAAAAGGCGGCGACCGTGACCGTGGCGAACGCGGTGACCGCGGCGACCGTAACCGTGACCGTGGTGACCGTGGTGACCGTGGAAGCAACAAGGAATCGAGATAAGTATATAACTGTTTAATACAATATAGCGATGTTACAACCGAAGAAGACCAAGTTCAGGAGGAGCCAGAAGGGCAAGATGAAAGGCAATGCCCAGAGAGGCAATCAGCTGGCATTCGGATCATTTGGCATCAAAACCCTCGAGGAGGCATGGATCACCGGCCGTCAGCTTGAGGCTGCACGCCAGGCTGTGACCCGTCACATGAAACGTGAGGGCCAGATTTGGATCCGCGTTTTCCCTGACAAACCTATAACCAAAAAACCTGCCGAGGTGCGTATGGGTAAAGGTAAAGGTGCACCCGAAGGGTTCGTTGTGCCTGTAACCCCGGGCCGCATCCTTATCGAAGCCGAAGGTGTTCCCTTCGATGTGGCCAAGGAAGCACTCCGCCTCGCAGCCGCCAAACTGCCTGTGGCAACAAAATTCGTGGTTCGCCATGATTACGCAGAGTAATAATAAAACAGAGCGATGAAAAGTTCAGAAATAAGAGAATTAAGCAATCAGGAACTTCTCGAACGTATTGACAACGAGAAGACAGCACTCGTGCGCATGAAACTCAACCACGCAATTTCGCCCCTCGAAAATCCACAGAAAATCAAGGAAAGCAGGAGAACGATTGCCAGGCTCATGACCGAAAGGCGCAAGAGAGAGATGAATGAGAAATCAAATTAGCCGTATCAGCATGGAAGAAAGGAATCTTAGAAAAGAGCGTATAGGTGTTGTCGTCAGCAACAAGATGGACAAATCTATCGTCGTTGCCATTCACAGGAAGGTCAAACATCCTATCTATGGCAAGTTCGTCAGCAAGACAAAGAAGCTTATGGCTCATGACGAGGAGAACAGCTGCAACATCGGTGATACGGTGCGCATAATGGAAACCAGGCCCCTCAGCAAAAACAAGTCCTGGAGATTGGTTGAAATAATTGAAAGAGCTAAGTAATTATGATACAGCAGGAAAGCAGGTTGACTGTAGCCGACAATACCGGTGCAAAGGAGGTCCTTTGCATCAGGGTGCTCGGCGGAAGCAAGAAGAGGTATGCGAGCGTGGGTGACAAGATAGTTGTCTCCGTTAAGAGCGCACTCCCCTCAGGTGAAGCAAAGAAAGGTACTGTAAGCAGGGCTGTGGTTGTCAGAACAACCAAGGAAATACGCCGCGCTGACGGTTCCTATATCCGCTTTGATGACAACGCCGTGGTGCTGCTCACAAACCAGGACGAAGTCCGCGGCACCCGTATCTTCGGCCCCGTCGCCAGGGAACTGCGCGACAAATACATGAAGATCGTTTCACTTGCACCTGAAGTGTTATAATCGATAAACTGACACCCGATGCAGAAGAAATTACACATCAAAAAGGGAGACACAGTGGCTGTCATTGCCGGTGAATCCAAAGGACAGAAAGGACGTGTCCTCGAGGTAAACAGGGATAAGGACAAAGCCCTGGTTGAAGGGATCAACATGGTATCAAAACATACCAAACCCAACGCCAAAGCACCCCAGGGGGGAATTATCAAGAAGGAAGCCCCTATCCACATCTCAAACCTCATGGTCATTGACCCGGCAAGCGGCAAACCCACACGCGTGGGCCGCAAACTGAATGACAAGAACAAATTAGTGCGTTATGCCAAAAAATCAGGAGAGGAGATCAAGTAATGTACACGCCTGTTTTAAAGACCAAATACAAAAGTGAGATCACGCCTGCACTGATGAAACAGTTTAACTACAAAACTGTGATGCAGGTGCCACGTCTGGATAAAATCGTTATCAACCAGGGACTCGGCCAGGCAATAGCCGACAAGAAACTGCTTGAAATGGGTCAGAAGGAAGTTTCGGATATCGCCGGACAGAAGGCTGTGCAGACAATCTCCAGGAAGGACATATCGAACTTTAAGCTCAGGAAGGCCATGCCTATAGGCGTAATGGTCACCCTCCGCAAAGACCGCATGTACGAGTTCCTCGAGAGGCTCATCGCAGTGGCCCTGCCGCGTATACGTGACTTCAAGGGTGTCAGTGCAAAACTTGACGGCCGCGGTAACTATACACTGGGCATCACCGAGCAGATCATATTCCCCGAGATAGACCTCGACAAGATCGCCAAGATCATGGGACTGCAGATCACATTTGTCACCACTGCAAAGAGTGACGAAGAGGCTTACGCCCTGCTTAAAGAATTCGGAATTCCCTTTAAAAACAAATAACAGATCGGAATATGGCTAAGGAATCAATGAAAGCCCGCGAAGTCAAACGCGCTAAGCTTGCCGCAAAATTTGCCGCCAAAAGGGCCGCTCTCAAAGCAGAAGGCAATTATGTTGCCCTGAGCACCCTCCCGCGCAACTCAAACCCCATCAGGCAGCGCAACAGGTGCAAACTCACCGGCAGACCGAGAGGCTACATGAGACAGTTTGGCATCAGCAGGATTACCTTCAGGGAGATGGCTTCAAAGGGGCTAATCCCGGGTGTAAGAAAAGCAAGCTGGTAACAACCGAGATATAAACAAATTAATCAAACTATAAGATGACAGATCCAATAGCAGATTTTCTTACCAGGGTAAGGAATGCCATCAGAGCCGGCCATAAAGTGGTTGAGACACCGGCTACCGGTCTGACGAAGGATATCACAAGGATACTTTACGACAAGGGATATATTCTCAGCTATAAGTTCATCGATGATGAACTGCAGGGCAAAATCAAGATAGCCCTCAAGTACAATCCCAAGACCAAGCTCCCTGCTATCAAACAGATACAGAGAGTAAGCCGTCCGGGCCTGAGAAGATATGCCGGCGTCGACGAACTTCCGCGTGTACTCAACGGACTGGGGATAGCGATTCTCTCAACCTCACACGGTGTAATGACCGAAAAAGAGGCAGTGAAGGAGAATGTCGGAGGTGAAGTAATATGTTATGTTTACTAAACAGGAGGAAGTATAATGTCACGAATAGGAAAATTACCTGTAAACCTGCCATCCGGCGTCACCATCACGGTGAGTGACGACAACGTGGTCAGCGTTAAAGGCCCCCTGGGAACCCTGTCACAAAAAGTTGACAGTGATATCAAAGTGGAGGTGGAAAACAATACTATTATACTGTCAAGGCCAAATGACGAGAAGCGTCTCAAGTCGCTTCACGGACTCTACCGTGCACTCATCGCGAATATGGTGGTGGGCGTTTCAAAAGGCTACCGCAAGGACCTTGAGCTTGTTGGTGTGGGCTACCGTGCTGAAGCCAGTGGCCAGCGCCTTGAGTTGAGCCTCGGTTACTCGCATGATATTATCATGGAACTGCCGCAGGAGATCAAGGTTGAAACCAAAACAGAAAAGAGGAGCAACCCTGTCATCACACTCTCCAGCATCGACAAGCAGCTCATCGGGCATGTCGCAGCAAAGATCAGGTCACTGCGTCCGCCTGAACCCTACAAGGGCAAGGGTATTAAATTCGTGGGCGAACAGCTCAGGAGAAAAGCCGGCAAATCGGCAGGTGTGTAACATGATTAAATATTGAAGTCATGGCTTTATCAAAGACAGAAAAAAGAGAAAAGATTAAACTGAGAATCCGCAAACGGATCAGGGGAACGGCTGAAAAACCAAGAGTATCGGTCTTCCGCAGTAACAAACAGATATATGCCCAGGCTGTTGACGACGTTAACGGCGTAACACTGGCTGCCGCATCTTCAAGGGAAAAGGAGATAGCTTCCGTTACCGGGAAGAAAAAGAGTGAGGTGGCTGTGCTGGTTGGAAAGCGTTTTGCCGCAGTATGCAGGGAGAAGGGCATCGAGACCGTCGTCTTTGACAGAAGCGGATACCAGTATCATGGCAGGATTAAATCATTAGCTGACGGAGCACGCGAAGGCGGCTTAAAATTCTAATCAGTATGGCATACGGAATAAAGAGAGTAAAGAACAGCGATCTTGAACTTACCGACAGGCTGGTAAGCATCCAGAGAGTAACCAAAGTAACAAAGGGCGGACGCACCTTCAGCTTTTCAGCCATCGTAGTGGTTGGTGATGAGAAAGGGATCGTGGGTCACGGCCTGGGTAAGGCAAGTGAAGTGACTACCGCTATAGCCAAGGGCATCGAGGATGCCAAGAAAAACCTCATCAAGGTACCTGTACACAAGGGCACAATACCTCATGAGCAGTATGGTAAGTTCGGCGGTGCTTACGTCTTCATCAAACCTGCAACGGAAGGTACCGGTATCAAGGCCGGCGGCGCTATGCGTGCCGTGCTTGAGAGCGTAGGTGTGAAGAACGTGCTTGCCAAATCAAAGGGCTCATCGAACCCTCATAACCTGGTAAAGGCAACTATTGCTGCACTGCTCGAACTGCGTGACGCCAGCACAGTGGCTGAACACAGGGGGGTGACATTGGAAAAAGTGTTTAACGGTTAGTAATATCAGATCACAATGGCAAAAGTCAGAATAACCCAGATTAAGAGCAAGATAGGTCAGCCCGAGGCACAGAAGAAGATCCTCGCCTCACTGGGTATAAGGAAGATGCACCAGACTGTTGAGCACGAAGACACCCCCCAGATTATGGGCATGGTCAACAAGCTGAAACACCTGGTCAAGGTAGAGAAACTCTAAGGTATTAACAGCATTATATAATTCGCTATGGATTTAAGCAATTTGAAACCGGCCCCCGGTTCGGTCAAGAGAGAAAAACGCATCGGACGAGGTGAGGGATCAGGCCACGGTGGCACGTCAACCCGCGGTCACAAGGGCGCCAAGTCACGCTCGGGCTACAGCAGGAAGATAGGCTTTGAAGGCGGCCAGATGCCCCTTCAGAGAAGGGTGCCGAAATCAGGCTTTAAGAATATCAACCGTGTGGAATTCAAGGCTATCAACCTCAGTACACTCGAGGCTCTCGCTGCAAAGCTTGAAACAGAACGCATTGATTTTCAGACACTGCTTACTGCAGGGCTTGTAAATAAGAATGCCCTGGTGAAGATACTCGGAAAGGGTACCCTTACAAGAAAGCTTGAGGTTCATGCCCACGCTTTCAGCAAATCAGCGCAGGCAGCAATTGAAGCAAATCAGGGAACCGCAGTTAAACTGTAAGGTATGAAATTCATTCAGACCATTAAGAACATTTTCAAGATAGAGGACCTGAGAGCAAGGATCCTCTACACTCTTGCAATCGTGGCACTGTACCGTCTGGGCAAGTATATCACACTGCCCGGCATTGATCCTTCACAGCTGGAGAACCTGCGCAGTCAGACATCATCAGGCATTATGGGCCTTCTTGATATGTTCTCGGGTGGAGCTTTCTCACAGGCCTCGGTATTTGCACTCGGGATCATGCCGTACATCTCCGCATCAATCGTCATCCAGCTTCTGGGTATCGTCTTTCCATACTTCCAGAAACTGCAGAAGGAGGGTGAAAGCGGCAGGCGCAAGATTAACCAGTATACAAGATACCTTACTGTGGGTATCCTCGTGCTTCAGGCTCCCACATACCTTGCCAACCTTCACGCAATCCTGCCTGCAAGTGCATTCGTGCTCCAGGGCTGGTTCTTCAGGGTCTCGTCTGTGATAATACTTACAGCCGGAACAATCTTTGTGATGTGGCTCGGCGAAAAGATCACCGACAAGGGTATTGGCAACGGTATCTCGCTTATAATTATGGTCGGTATCCTTGCACGTTTCCCGGTCTCCTTCGTCTTTGAAGCCGGAACACGTATAAACGGCTCAGGCGGCCTTGTGGCTCTGCTTATCGAGCTCGTATTCCTCTTTGCAGTGATACTCGGTTCAGTACTGCTCGTACAGGGCACCCGCCGCATCCCGGTCCAGTATGCAAGACGGATCGTGGGTAACAAACAGTACGGCGGCGTAAGACAGTATATTCCCCTCAAGGTGAATGCAGCCGGCGTTATGCCTATCATCTTCGCCCAGGCGATAATGATGCTGCCGGTGATATTTGCAGGCTTCAGGGATTCAGGATCAGGTTTCGTGGTTGCATTTACAAACATGTACGGATTCTGGTACAACCTGGTGACTGCCATACTGATCATCCTCTTCACATATTTCTATACAGCGGTTACAGTTAACCCTGTACAGATGGCTGAAGACATGAAGAAGAACGGTGGATTCATCCCTGGTATCAAGCCGGGCCGCAAGACGGTTGAATTCCTTGATACGGTCATGTCACGCATCACCCTTCCGGGTTCAATTTTCCTCGCAATAATTGCAATCCTCCCCGCTTTCGCCGTCAACTTCGGCATCAGCGGTGAATTTGCCCAGTTCTTCGGCGGCACCTCCCTGCTCATCCTGGTAGGTGTTGTGCTTGACACTCTGCAGCAGATTGAAAGTCATCTGCTTATGCGCCACTATGACGGCCTGATGAAGTCAGGACGCGTCAAGGGCAGGACCGGAGCCGTGACGGCTATTTAATGCGATTTCGTTCTTTGATGATCTATATTAAGACGGATGCAGAAGTAGAGTTGCTGAGAGAGGCAAACCAGCTTGTCTCAAAAACTCTTGCGGAAGTAGCCGTGCATATCAGGCCGGGGGTGACAACCCTACAGCTTGACTCGATAGCCGAACAGTTCATCCGTGATAACGGTGCTCTTCCGGCCTTCAAGGGTTATGCCGGTTTCCCGAATACACTCTGCACATCTGTAAACGACGAGGTGGTACACGGGATACCTTCAGACTATGCACTCAGGGATGGCGACATAATATCAGTCGACTGCGGTGTCATACTGAACGGTTTCTACGGTGACAGTGCCTTCACCTTCCCTGTGGGAGAGGTGAAGCCTGAGATACTGCGTCTTCTCGAATACACCAGGGCCTCACTTGAGGCCGGAGTGAAACAGGCAATTGCCGGCAACCGCATCGGAGATATTTCCAATGCAGTACAGACAAAGGCTGAGAGCGGAGGTTACTCCGTGGTACGCACGCTGGTAGGGCACGGTATAGGGAAGCACCTTCACGAAGGTCCCGAAGTGCCGAACTTCGGAAGACGCGGATCTGGCACCAGACTTGAGAAGAACCTGGTCATCTGCATAGAACCGATGATCAACATGGGTACCAAAAACACCCGCACTGACGGTGACGGGTGGACAGTCAGGACAGGTGACGGAAAACCGTCTGCACATTTTGAATATGCTGTTGCGGTCAGGGACGGGAAGCCGGACCAGCTCACAACATTTGATTATATAGAGGAAGTATTAACAAAGAGGTAAGTATATGGCCAAACAACCATCAATAGAGATTGACGGAACGATCATCGAGGCGCTCTCAAACGCGATGTTCAGGGTCAGGCTCGAAAACGGACATATCATCACCGCCCATATCTCGGGAAAAATGAGGATGCATTATATTAAAATCCTCCCCGGTGACAAGGTGAAGGTTGAAATGTCGCCCTATGATCTTACCAAAGGAAGAATAACGTTCAGGTTTAAATAGAAAATAAGACTGCGATGAAAGTAAGAGCATCAGTGAAAAAGCGCTCCGCCGACTGCAAGATTGTAAGGCGTAACGGGCGTCTGTATGTGATAAATAAGAAAAATCCCAAGTTCAAGCAGAGGCAGGGATAAATTTGATTAACTTTGCACTTCAAATTAAAAGAGGTATATGGCACGTATTAATGGGGTAGACCTACCAAGGAACAAGCAGGGCGAAGTGGCTCTCACCTATATCTATGGCGTCGGGCGGAGCACTGCACAGAAAGTGCTTGACAAGGCCGGCGTTGACCGTCACATGAAGGTCGAGGAATGGAATGATGATAACATAAATGCTATCCGTCAGATCCTCGCTGAGAACTACAAGCTCGAAGGTGAACTTCGTTCCGAAACGCAGCTTAACATCAAGCGTCTGATGGATATCGGATGCTATCGCGGCATACGTCATCGTATCGGACTGCCGGTAAGGGGCCAGAGCACCAAGAACAACGCCCGTACCCGCAAAGGACGCAAGAAGACCGTGGCAAACAAGAAAAAAGCTACTAAATAAGTAATATATGGCAAAGAAGACTGGGACATTAAAGAAGAAGGTCGTAAAGGTTGAACCCGTGGGGCAGGCTCACGTTCATTCGTCATTCAATAATATTATAATAAGCCTTACAAACAGCACCGGCCAGGTTATATCCTGGGCCTCCGCTGGCAAGATGGGGTTCAAGGGATCAAAGAAGAACACTCCATATGCCGCACAGATGGCATCCGAAGAGTGTACAAAGGTCGCTTTTGAACTGGGCCTCCGCAAAGTGAAGGTATATGTAAAGGGACCCGGATCAGGCCGTGAATCAGCCATCCGCGCTATTTCAAACAGCGGAGTGGAGGTCACCGAGATCGTTGACGTTACCCCAATGCCTCACAACGGTTGCCGTCCTCCTTCACGCAGAAGGGTTTAAATGGCTGATATTAATATTGTTCAAAACGAAAAACATTTCATATAATGGCAAGATATACAGGACCCAGAACACGAATAGCCAGGAAGTTCGGAGAGCCTATTTACGGCCCTGACAAACACTTAGACAGGAAAAATTTCCCTCCCGGCCAGCATGGTCTGAGCAAAAAAAGGAAAAAGACATCTGAATACGGGGTTCAGCTCCGCGAGAAACAGAAGGTGAAATATACATACGGCCTTCTTGAACGCCAGTTCCGCAACTTCTTCGAGAAGGCAGCATCTGCCTCAGGAGTAACCGGTCTTGTGCTTCTCCAGCTCCTCGAATCACGCCTTGACAACGTTGTATACCGCCTCGGCGTCGCCCCGACAAGGGCAGCAGCACGCCAGCTGGTATCACACCGACATATTACTGTCAACGGCAACGTGGTCAATATCCCCTCGTTCATCCTTCACCCGGGCGATATTATCGGCGTACGTGAAAAATCAAAATCACTCGAAATCATTACCGAATGCCTGGGTGCAAACCGCCGCTCAAAACTGGCATGGCTCGAGTGGGATGACACACAGATGGCCGGAAAATACATGAGCGTCCCTGAACGTACCGAGATACCGGAAGATATCAAGGAACAGCTTATCGTTGAACTCTACTCGAAGTAATTAAGTAATAATATTCATATGGCCATATTAGCATTCCAGAAACCTGATAAAGTAATATTACTGGAAGCGGACGACCAGTACGGAAAATTCGAATTCCGCCCGCTTGAACCCGGCTATGGCATCACCGTGGGTAATGCCCTGAGAAGAATTCTCCTTTCCTCACTGGAAGGATTCGCCATCACTACAGTCAAGATAGAGGGCGTTGACCATGAATTCTCGACAATCACGGGCGTGATGGAAGACGTCACCGAAATCATCCTTAACCTGAAGCAGATACGCTTCAAAAGGATGGTCGAAGACGTCGATACAGAGAAAATAGTTGTCAAGATTTCCGGACAGGACGTTGTCAAGGCCGGTGACCTCAACAATTCTCTCAGCAGCTTCGAGGTACTCAACCCGGGTCTTGTCATCTGCCGTATGGAAACAGATGTCAAACTGCAGTTCGAAATTACAATCTCAAAGGGCAGGGGATATGTCCCGGCCGAGGAAAACCAGCCTGCAGAAGCTGAATTCGGACTCATCGCAATAGATTCGATTTTCACCCCGATCCGCAACGTCAAATATTCAATCGAAAACTACAGGGTCGAACAGAAAACTGACTACGAAAAGCTTATTCTTGAAATTACAACTGACGGATCAATACACCCGAAGGATGCCCTCAAGGAAGCAGCAAAGATTCTCATTTACCACTTTATGCTCTTCTCCGAAGACAAGATCACTATCGACTACGAAGATAAAATGGCCAACGAGGAATTCGACGAAGAAATACTTCACATGCGTCAGCTCCTTAAGACAAAGCTCGTTGACCTCGACCTCTCCGTAAGGGCACTCAATTGCCTCAAGGCAGCTGAGGTGGAAACCCTCGGTGACCTGGTCAAGTTCAACAAGAATGACCTTCTCAAGTTCCGCAATTTCGGCAAGAAATCACTCACCGAACTTGACGAACTCCTCGAGACAATGAACCTCTCATTCGGGATGGATGTGGTTAAATATAAACTCGACAAAGATTAATAACAGGTAAGGATAGAGAGAAATGCGACACTTAAATGCTATAAACCACCTTGGAAGAAAAAGCGCCGACCGCAAGGCAATGATGGCCAACCTGGCATCATCACTCATTCTTCACAAGCGTATCACAACAACCACTGCCAAGGCACGTGCACTGAGAACATACGTTGAGCCACTCATCACAAAGTCAAAGGACGACTCTACACACTCACGCAGGGTTGTATTCAGTTACCTCGAGAACAAGAACGCAGTTGCTGAACTCTTCAGGGAAGTAGGTCCGAAAATTGCAGCCCGCCCGGGTGGTTATACCCGAATCCTGAAAACAGGGTCACGTATTGGCGACGCTGCCGAGATGTGCATAATCGAACTGGTTGACTTCAACGAAAACATGCTGGCAGGTGAAGGTACAAAAGCCAAGGCTACACGCCGCCGCCGTGCACCAAAGAAGAAATCCGCTGAAACTGCAGACGTAACAGAAACAACAACTGTTGCCGAAAAGGCACCCACCGCAGACACAACTGACGGGGTAAAAGAACCTGAAGCTGAAGAATCAAAAGAATAACAGCTGATGCTTACATACTGAAGGGATATTGTCTTTATGGCCGTATCCCTTTTTTTCTTATATTGGATGATATTTTAATAAAACATAAATTACAATGAGTCAGATAGTTAGTGTTCACGCAAGAGAGATCCTTGATTCAAGGGGCAATCCGACCATCGAGGTCGAAGTTGTAACATCCAGTGGTGCATCCGGCAGGGCAGCAGTGCCGTCAGGAGCATCTACCGGTGAGAATGAGGCACTGGAGCTGAGAGACGGCGACAAGAGCCGCTACCTCGGTAAGGGTGTCCTCAAGGCTGTTCACAATGTAAACAATGTAATTGCAGAGGAAATTATGGGAATGGACGTCACGGACCAGATAGCCGTTGACCAGAAGATGCTTGACCTTGACGGAACCCCCACAAAGAGCAACCTCGGCGCCAATGCCATCCTGGGTGTATCACTCGCATGCGCGAAGGCTGCAGCTGCATACCACGGACTGCCTCTCTACAGGTATATCGGCGGAACCAATGCCCGCGTTCTCCCCATACCGATGATGAACATCATCAACGGCGGCTCACACTCTGACGCTCCCATAGCATTCCAGGAGTTCATGATCCGTCCGAAGGGCGCAACCTCGTTCGCAGAAGGCCTCCGGATGGGTGCAGAGGTGTTCCATTCACTGAAAAAAGTGCTCAAGGAACGCGGCCTCAGCACCGCAGTAGGTGATGAGGGTGGATTCGCACCTGTGCTCAAAGGCACCGAAGATGCTCTCGAAAGCATTATCAAGGCTATCTCTGCCGCTGGATACAAGCCCGGCAGCGATGTCACAATAGCCCTCGACTGTGCAGCCAGCGAATTCTTTGCAGACGGTATTTACAACTATGCGAAATTCGAAGGCGAAAAAGGCAAGAAACTGACCCCTGCCCAGCAGGTAGACTACCTGGCAGAACTTGTTTCCAAATTCCCCATAGACTCCATCGAGGACGGAATGAGCGAACATGACTGGGACGGCTGGAAACTGCTGACAGAGAAACTGGGATCGAAGATCCAGATAGTTGGTGACGACCTCTTCGTTACAAACGTTGAGTACCTTGAGAAGGGAATCAGCATGGGTTGTGCAAACAGCATCCTCATCAAGCTCAACCAGATCGGTACACTCACTGAGACCCTCAACTGCATTGAGATGGCTCACAGGGCAGGTTATACAACAGTCACCTCACACCGTTCGGGTGAAACTGAAGACTCGACAATAGCAGACGTTGCCGTTGCAACCAATTCGGGGCAGATCAAGACCGGCTCACTCAGCCGCACTGACCGTATCGCCAAGTACAACCAGCTTCTCCGTATTGAGGAGGAGCTCGGTGCAAACGCAGTCTATGGCTGCGAATAGCAAAGGCTGAAGTCATCATATTGAAAACTCCGCCATGACGGGCATGAAAAGCCCGGGGCGGAGTTTTTATTTTTATATTTGTACAAATCTGTTGTTCAATGGCATTTAACGGCCTGTCTCAATTTGTAAGCTTCCTGGAATCACGCGGAGAGCTGATGCGTGTAAAATGCCCTGTTAATCCTGAGCTGGAGATAACGGAGATAGCTGACCGCCTTGTAAAGAGCGGGGGCAGGGCTGTGCTCTTCGAGAACACAGGTACGGTTTTCCCGCTGCTGATAAATGCCTTCGCCTCTGATGCGCGCATGGCGGCAGCGATAGGCCGCACTACCCTGGATGATGCAGGTGAAGAACTCTTTTCACTTGTCGAATCATTCAGCCAGGCTCGCGGGCTGGCAGGCAAACTGGCCCGTCTGCCAGGGATGCTTCGCCTTCTTACTCTCTCACCAAAAAGAAAGAGAGGCAGGGGAGAGTGCCAGGAGGTGGTGGAACAGACACCGGACCTGGGCAGGTTACCGGTACTGAAATGCTGGCCTCATGACGGTGACAGGTTCATCACACTGCCCCTTGTGCATACAAAACACCCTGAGACCGGCAGTCCTAACCTCGGGATGTACCGTATGCAGGTGATGGGTCGTGACTTTTCAGGCATGCACTGGCACAGGCATAAGACAGGAGCCCGCCACTTCGAGGCATGGAAAAAGAGGGGCGGACGGATGCCCGTTACAGTAACCCTCGGTGGTGATCCGGTCTATACCTACTCAGCCACGGCACCGTTGCCTGAAGATATAAGCGAGTACCTCCTTGCAGCATTCCTGAGACGGAAACGGGTAACTCTTGTAAAATGCCTCACCAATGACCTGTGGGTGCCTGCTGATTCGGACTTCGTAATTGAAGGATATGTTGACACAACCGAAGCAGCAGTCACCGAGGGACCGTTTGGAGACCACACGGGGTTCTATTCGCTGGCCGACCTTTACCCTGTGTTTCACATCACATGTATTACCCACAGGAAAAATGCAGTTTACCCCGCTACGATAGTCGGTGTTCCTCCGATGGAGGATGCCTGGATGGGGAAGACGACTGAAAAAATTTTCTTCGCACCTATCAAACTTGCAATTGCCCCGGAGATCCGTGAGTTGCACATGCCTGTTTCGGGCGTAGCCCATAACCTGGTTATAGTCAGCATTGACAAAACGTATCCCGGGCAGGGCATGAAGGTGCTCAGCGCCCTGTTCGGCGCCGGCCAGATGATGCTAAGCAAGTATATTATCGTCGTCAGCGGCAATGTATGTGTAACCGATTACCATGCCGTAGCAGAGGCTGTATTTGCCAACGTCAGGTTCGACACTGACCTGCTGCTGACCCGTGGCCCGCTGGATGTGCTTGATCACTCTTCAGACATGTTCAGCATGGGAGGGAAACTGGGCATTGACGCCACTGTTAAACTTGCAGAAGAGCGTACTGACGAATATCACTCAGTGCCACTGCTCCTTCTGACAGGCGGGCAGTTCACTGAAGATGTGATTACCGGGATGAAAACGATGGCTGATTATGCGCTGCCGCTGGCTGTGCTGACAATAAGCAAACCTGCGGAGGGACTTGACATGCATCGTCTGGCTGCCTCTCTGCCCGCATCGCTTACGACACCTGGCACAGTAATCATTGCAGTTGATGACGGGGCTGATGCTGATGACCCGGCCATGCTTACATGGCTTGTAACAGGCAACAGTGACCCGGCACGTGACCTGTATCATCTCGAGGGCGGTGCCATATTTATCGATGCCACCTCGAAAACCCGTTCCCTGCCGGCTTTTTCCAGGGAATGGCCCAATGTTGTCTGTTCAGCCCCTGAGACAATAGAACTCGTGAACAGCAGGTGGGAAGAATACGGACTTGGTCCTTTTGTCGAATCTCCGTCCCTGAAGCTCCTTCCTCTTGTCAGACCGGGAGAAGCCTCTGTGGAGACGGCAAAAACAACTGCCCGGTGACCGGTATCCTGTCAATGGCCATGCTTAATTACATGTTGCAGTCAATCAGTAATGTGGCTGGTAAAGGGGCGGCAGCAATGATGGCTGGTCCGGTAAAGGGGCTGAGAGACAATCCTGTCCTCAATTATGCCATTGCAATATTTATAATTGCAGCGATCATATATCTGGCGGTGCTGCAGTACCTGGTGCTGCTCCGTACCAGGAAGCATCTGCGTGAGATGCAGAGCGCATACAGTGAAATAGAGATACAGAGGTCAGAACTGCAGGTGCGCAACAAGGATCTGACTGACAGCATGAACTATGCCCGCAGGATACAGGCCGCCCTCCTTCCGGCAGAACATCATATAAGGCGGATATTTCCCGATCATTTTATTTACTACAGGCCGAAGCATATAGTCAGCGGGGACTTTTACTGGTTCAGCGAGCGCGATAACCGGTATTTCATCGCTGCAGCAGACTGCACCGGCCACGGTGTGCCGGGAGCGCTGATGTCGATGATCGGGCTGGAGCTTACCCAGAAGATCATCAACGAGATGAAGGTTGATGATACTGACCAGGTGCTTATCACAATGAACCGTGAGCTGGAATCGGCCTTCTCGAAGGAGGAAAGCGGGAAAGCGCTTATAAAGGACGGAATTGAGATGGGAATATGCATAATTGACCGGAAAACGATGGTGATGGAGTTCTCCGGAGCTTTCCTGCCGGTTTATATTGTGCGTGATGACAAGCTGATAGAGCTTAAGGGTGACAAAAAGAACGTGGTGCAGTCTTTTGCAATGGTTTCATTTAACCGGAGCACTTTCACCCTGCAGGAAGGAGATATACTTTATCTCTTCTCGGACGGTTATGCTGACCAGTTCGGAGGGCCTGAAAACAAGAAGTTCATGTACAGGCGCCTGAGACATTTGCTTCTTACAATAAGCAAATACCCGCTCGACGAGCAGCAGAGGATAATTGATGAGACAATCGTGTCATGGATGGATGGTCATGACCAGATTGATGACATGATGATTCTCGGGATTAAACCATTCTGAGGTCAGATCAGTGCGTTGATCTTCTCGATAAGTACATCGGGTTCGATGGGTTTGCTTATGTAATCATCCATCCCGACTGCAAGGCACTGTTCCCTGTCACCAAGCATCGCATTGGCGGTGATGGCAATAATTGGTACATGTGCTCTTGTGCTTGTTTCCAGCCCCCTGATCTTCTCCGCGGCCACCAGTCCGTTCATCACCGGCATCTGGACATCCATCAGTATAAGGTCATAGCGTGAAGTTCCGAACATGTCAAGCGCTTCCTTCCCGTTACGGGCAATCTCGAGTCTCTTCACGAGCGGTTCGAGCATAAGCTGGGTAATACGCTGGTTGATCGGGTTGTCTTCAACCAGCAGGATGTTGAGGTCTTTTATCTCCTTACGGCTTTTCTCGGACTCGCTGTCCCTGATGAGGGTGCTTGCTGCGGCCGGACGTGAAATCTTATCGGCTCTGCGAAGGAATATATAGAAAACAAAGTATGATCCTGTTCCTGTCGTGGCTTCCTGCCAGTTACCCCCGCAGTCGTTTATCAGCCTGCCTGCCAGGGGCCATGGCTGGCGCCCCTCACCAATGAAGACAACCTGGTTATTGGATGACAGGGTGAATTCCACCTTGTGTGCTCCCTCACGTTCACCGGCTTCCCGGACCTGTATCTTGACCGTAGTCTTTCCGGCAGGGCCGGAGATGGCGGCACTGAGCAGGTCAATGAGTATCTGTTTGATTATGATGGGATCACCCCTGTATTCCCTCTCTCCCTCTCCCCGGTCATCATATACTACGACGCTCTGGTCATGCCTGCGGCTGAGCTTCATCAGCCCGATCGTGTCCTGGATGATCGAACCGAGCCTGAAGCGTATCTCACCCCGGCGTTCAAATGTCAGATTACCGGCAGTCTCCATCGTGAGCTCGTTGACAACCTCAACCATCGATCCGGTAGATGCGATGAAAGTCCCGACAAGCTCCTGCTGTTTGGGTGAAGATGTGGTCTCACTCAGCATGTTACCCAGCAGTACAAGGTTATTGAGCGGCTCCCTTATCTTGTGCGAGAATGAGTTTATTACCTCCTCATTCTTTTCGGCAATTGATGCCATTTCCTTGAGAATCTCCCGGTTGTTTGCTATCAGCCGGCGCAGTTCAACTATGGCAAACACAAGCGGTACGAGCGCAAGTAAACCTGCTGCTGCAGGCACGTACACAAGACCTGCCATGGCGGTTACAAGGGCAATGACAACCAGGAAAAGTGCAACAGCCACCGGCAATAGTATCCGGTCACGTGTCCACCGTGTTATAATGTCTGAGTGCGGTATGGAGGATTGTCTTATTCTGTTAGGCATATAATGAACGCAGTAGATTATCGTCTTTCAAAGATACATCAATTTCAATAAAGATGAAGTGAGCCCTGTTTTCAGTGCGTATAAAAGACTATTTTTGCCTTACGGTATAATTTTTGAAGTAAAAATCTGAAAAGGAGTGTGATGAAAAAGGGCTTAATGACACTGATCGCAGCCGTGATTGCCATTGGCTTCACCAGGGCGCAGCAGGGAGATACTCTTGTTCAGTATACCCCTGACTTCAAATTCAGGGACGGTATTTATCTGAACTTTGACATGGTTAAGGCAAACAGTCCTATTCCAAAAGCAAAACTCTTCACCTCGGTTGATTACAATGACAAGGACTTTTTTGACCAGGTAATCTCCTCTGAAAAGATCTACTTTTATGACAACATGGGTGTAAGACAGGAGATAGAGAAGGATAATATATGGGGCTTCGCCCGTAACGGCGTCCTTTACGCCAAGGTTCAGAGCAACTTCAACCGCATTACATTCTTCGGGTCAATAATCCATTTTGTTGCTGATGTGACAACTTCATCAGGCTACAATCCCTACGGTTACTATGACCCCTATTATTCTCCATACAGGTCGTTTTACTCACCCTACTACTACAGCCCGTACTCTTCACGTTACTATGACCCTTACGGTTACGGCGGATATCCTTACAGGAACAACACAACACGCACTGACCTGCAGATGTTCATGATCGATTTTGAGACCGGCAAATCATATGAATATAACCTCGAGAACCTTGAAGCGCTGCTGATGAGAGATCCTCAGCTATACGAGGAGTTCGTTTCAATGCGCAACAAAAACCAGAAGAAAATGATGTTCGTATACCTGAGGAAATTTAATGAGAATCACCCGGTTTTCCTTCCGTCAGGCAAATAACACACTCATAATGAGAAGCCTCTATATTATACTCACCCTGCTCGTTCCGGCAGTGGCATCCGCACAACAGAGACCGTATCCGACATTTGACGATGCTGAAAAATTTAAAAAATCAGTCACCTGTGTGGTTAAGGAAGATGATCCCTTTTCGTTTTACAATGCTGAAATCAAAGATGCTGTTGACAAATACTGGAAGGTCACCCCTGTGAAGTACATTACGACAGAGGAATTCAATGTAATGCGCAATGATCCTTCTTATTCGTTTTTGGTGCTGACTGTCACCAATTTCAGCAATGACAAGTCGGGCTCGACATATGATTTTCTCAATCTGCTTCTCGGTGCGGATGTCGATGAACTTGATCAGTTGCCTGAGTTCTGCGCTATCCCACTCTGCTTCTCCGGGGCTCCGGAGGAGGAATACAGCTACAAACTTGGCCTGATAATCCGGTTTATGGAGTACCACGCCGAACTGGTGATGAAGAATCCAACCCTTTCAGCACTCCGGTATCTTAAGTATTACAACAAAAATGTACCTGAAATCAGGGAAAAAACGATATTCGTACGCGAGACTGACCTTGCTCCGGAGGTGAACACTGTCGAAAGAATCGCGGCACAGTACCCATACAAGGTCAGGATAGTGGAGGAGGAGGAAATCATAAGGGCCATCGACGAGAAACAGAAGGATGTGCTCATTGTCCACAAGGTGGGACCTGAAGGGGTCAAGCGTACTGGTACATGTATGAAAACCCTGATCGGAACAGATGATGCCATAATGTACTATTATGACAGCCATATGGTTGACAATAAAAACGCGAACGGCCTGCTGATTGCCGATCTGAAGAGACTTGCACGCTTCTGAGGATGCAGCGTTTTGACCGGGAAAACGTCTTTAAGAAAAAAACAATGGAAGAAATCAAAACCTACACACAGTCAGAGCGCGACTGGGCAATGTTCTGCCACCTGTCAACCTTCGCCGGATACTTCTTTCCCTTCGGCGGGATTATTGGCCCGATCATCTGTTGGGTGTCAAGGAAGGACGAGTCCGAATGGGTTAACGTGAACGGGAAGTCTGCACTTAACTTTCAGATCTCGATGCTTCTCTATTCAATCCTGCTGATCCCCCTCTGCTTCATCATTGTGGGCATTCCCCTGATTGTCGCGCTGGGCATCCTTGAGATTGTGTGTGTAATAGTGGCAAGCATCAAGGCCTCAAAGGGTGAAGCTTATAAATATCCGATCTCCATTCCTTTCATCCAGTAGCGACAGGTCTGAGACCCGGCGATAATTTTTCCTATTTTTGCGGAAACATTTTCCGTAATGGCTCAGAAACCTTCGATCCCCAAGGGTACACGTGATTTCTCCCCGGCCGAGATGCTTCGCCGTAATTATATCTTCGGAATAATACGTAAGATATTTTCACTCTACGGCTACCTTCCGATAGAGACTCCGGCAATGGAGAACCTTTCAACCCTTCTTGGCAAATACGGAGAAGAGGGTGACAGGCTTATTTTCAGAATACTCAATTCGGGTAATTTCCTTTCTGAAATGCCCCCCTCAGTGCTTGCAACCACCGATGCAGCCTCGTTGACAAGGCAGATAAGCGAAAAGGGGCTCAGGTATGACCTTACTGTTCCCTTTGCACGCTATGTGGTGCAACATCGTGACGAGATCACATTCCCGTTCCGCAGGTATCAGATACAACCCGTATGGAGGGCAGACAAACCGCAAAAGGGGAGGTACAGGGAGTTCTTCCAGTGCGACGTCGATGTAATCGGAAGTGATTCCCTGCTCAATGAAACTGAGCTGGTGCGGATTATTGACCTGATCTTCGGTGAACTGGGCATCAGTATAATTATAAAGGTCAACAACCGGAAGATCCTGGCAGGCATAGCAGAGATTGCAGGGGCAGGGGAGAGGATTACCGATATTACAGTTGCAATTGACAAGCTTGAAAAAATTGGACAGGAAGGGGTAAGGCAGGAACTGTTGCAGAGAGGCATTGCTCCGGAGGTTATTGCAAGGCTTGAGCCGGTGCTTAACCTCAGCGGAACAACCGGGGAAAAACTCCGGGAGCTGAAAAAGGTTTTTGCCGGATCTGTTGCCGGACTCAGAGGCGTTGAAGAGATGGAGGAACTGACAGGTTATCTGTCAGCCGGGGATGTAAAAGCGACTGTAGAACTGGATCTCTCCCTGGCACGCGGACTCAATTACTATACCGGCACCATCATAGAGGTCAAGGCAGCAGACCTGCCTTTCGGAAGCATATGCGGCGGAGGAAGGTATGATGATCTTACCGGTATCTTCGGCATGCCGGGTGTTTCAGGTGTGGGTGTATCATTCGGGGCAGACAGGATTTATGACGTGATGCTGCAGCTCAGCCTCTTCCCTGAGCAGGCAGGTTCATCAACTGAGGTACTTGTAATCAACTTCAGTGGTGAGGAACTGCCTTCCCTGATGAAAATGGCCGGAAAACTGAGGGATGCCGGCATTTCCACCGAATTATACCCTGACCCCGTGAAACTGAAGAAACAGTTCTCCTATGCCGACTCATGTAGAATTCCGTTTGTAGTAATTGCCGGCAGCAATGAGATTGCCGCCGGACAGGCTACCGTTAAGAACATGAAAACGGGAGAGCAGACAGCTGTCCCGTTCTCTGACCTCCCGTCATTTATTCGACAGGAAAGACAGTGAATTATTGCAATCAGGCAGCCCGGCATACTTAGCCTCTTTTTGGTAACTTTGCGGCAACTTAATAATCAGACATGGCATTGAAATGCGGCATCATCGGCATTACCAGCGTGGGCAAGACCACGATCTTCAACTGTATCTCCAACACTCGCGGCGAGACAAATACCTTTGGCACCGGGGTGAAGGCAAACCTGGGTGTTATCCAGGTTCCTGACAGGAGACTCTACGAGCTGGAAAAGCACCAGCCAACTGAAAGAATAGTGAACACAACCGTTGAGATCGTTGACATCCCGGGTCTTGTAAGGGGACAGGGTGACAGCTCCGGAGCACGCCTGCTCGGCGAAATCCGGAACACCGACGCCCTGATACATGTACTTCGTTGCTTTGATAATGACAACCTCCCGCATATAGACGGATCTGTCAACCCGGTGCGTGATCTCGAAAACGTCGAGTTTGAACTTCAGGTCAAGGATGTCGAGTCGGTTGAGAAAAAGATACAGCGCCTTGAACGGGCTGCCAAGACAGGCGACAAGGATGCGAAACACGGAGTTGAAATCCTCAGCCGTTACAAAGAGCATCTCGAGGGCTTTCAGAATGCCTCCTCCCTGGCGCTTAAGCCCGAGGAGAAGAAAGTTGTCGATGACATCTTCCTGCTCACGATGAAGCCTGTTCTTTACGTCTGCAATGTTGATGAGGCTTCAGCCGTGAACGGCAACAAATATGTTGATGCAGTAAGGAGTTTTCTTTCGGCAAGGGGTGCTGAACCGCTGGTGATTGCGGGTGCCCTGGAGGCGGAAATAGCCAACCTTACTGAAGAGGCTGACCGCATGGAGTTCCTCGAGGCATCAGGACTGTCGGAACCAGGCGTCAACAAGCTTGTCAGGGCTGCCTACAGGATGCTTAATCTTCAGACTTTCTTTACGGTCGGACCAAAGGAGATAAGGGCCTGGACAATCACCGCCGGGATGACGGCACCGCAGGCTGCAGGCGTCATCCACTCCGATCTTGAGAGAGGATTCATCAGGGCCGAGGTGATGAAGTATGATGACTTCATGAGGCTCGGTTCGGAGCATGCCTGCCGTGAAGCCGGCAAGCTGATGGTGGAGGGCAAAACATACGTTGTGGATGATGGAGATATTCTTCACATCAGGTTTAACGTATAGTCATATAATTGAAACTTCTCAGAGTCATACCTGTTCTCCTCCTGCTTTTCTCAGCACCGGCAGGATACAGCCGGCAAGGCCCGGCCGGAGATTGCCAGGCACCCCATGCCGGCGCGTACCTGCAACAGGGCGGGCCGGGTGATGATTTAAGAGCCGTCATTGCCAGGTACGGACAGGCTGAGATTGTCATCGGATATCCGGGGTTTACGGAAATGACCAGGCTGGCTTCAAGGTTCCCCGTCTCGTCATGCGACGGCAAAACAGCACATCTCATACTCTCTGACCGTTATGCCGGAGAGTTTATCGCTACCGGCATTCCTTACACTGTCTCCGTTCCGGAGGAGCCGAAGGGGTTTTATACCGCTTCATCCGTTGACGAGGCAATGCTCTGGCAGTCGTACCCCACATGGAAACACTATGACACAATCATGCACAGGATTGCTGAGCAATGGCCAGGTGTATGCCGTCTTGACACGATCGGGTTCAGTGTGCAGGGCAGGGCTGTGCTGGTGCTGAAGATATCCGACAATCCTCAGGCTGACGAACCGGAGCCGGAGGTGATGCTTACCTCATCAATTCATGGCGATGAGTCTGCCGGTTTTGTGCTGCTGATGCGCCTGGCAGAGTATCTTGCTTCCGGCGGCAGCAGCAGCGGCGCCCCCGCAACCACAGACCTGGTGTCAGGGCTTGAGATATGGATCAATCCCCTCGCCAATCCTGACGGCATGTACCGCAACAGTGATACGATGACATACCCGGTCAGGGCCAACAGCAACGGCTATGACCTCAACCGCAACTTCCCTGACCCCGAAGTGGGCGCGCCGCCACCACTTCAGCAGGAAACAATTGACATGATCAGGTTCCTCCGGGAGAGGCGCTTCACCCTTTCTCTCGGCCTTCATGGCGGAGCCGAAGTGGTTAACTACCCATGGGACAAATGGACCAGGGACCACGCTGACGATACCTGGTTCAACAGCATTAGCAGGCGTTATGCCGACACGGTACACCTCCACGCGGAACCGGGCTATATGACATTCCTTGACAACGGCGTTACAAAGGGATGGGTGTGGTATGTCGTCAGGGGAGGAAGACAGGATTTTGTCACATGGGGACTCGGAGGGCGTGAAGTCACTGTAGAGATTGATGACACCAAAATGACTCCGGGATCAAACCTGGAGACACTCTGGAAATCGAATCACCGTTCACTGCTCGGTTTTATTGCAGAAGCCCTGAATGGTGTCAGAGGCACAGTAACGGATGCGGAAACAGGTGAGCCGCTGAGTGCAAAGATATTCATCAGCGGCCATGACGCCGACTCATCCCATATCTGGTCTGACACCACAACAGGGTTTTACACCCGCCTCCTTCCACCCGGCACATGGAACCTGACCTTCTCCTGCCCGGGATACAGGTCATATACACTCACCGCTGACCTTACCACCGGCAGTCCGTCACTTATCAGAGACATCGCCCTCGAAAAGGGTGATCAAGGGTATCCCGATCCACCTGAATCAGGACTGCTCATCTATCCAAATCCATCGGACGGCACCTTCCGGATCATGCCACCTGAGGCAGTAACCGGCGAAGTGACAGTGACCGTCACCACCTCTACAGGATC
The DNA here is from genome assembly GCA_964635655.1 of uncultured Rikenella sp. Classification (GTDB taxonomy): domain Bacteria; phylum Bacteroidota; class Bacteroidia; order Bacteroidales; family VadinHA17; genus SR-FBR-E99. The sequence continues at coordinate 58,905 of CAZWOC010000006.1, forward strand.
GCGTGTGAAACACTTCAGAACGACGGCATCACCAGGCATTCCTTTTACCTGCGATCTCGGAAGCCTGCCTGCAGATGTTTATCTCATTTCTGTCAGAAAAGAACCAATCGGCCCTGTTGTCAGGGGTAAGGCTGTCATTACACGGTTGATAAACCGTTGACCACTGATGATATCTTTTCGGGAACGGGTTGGAGATAAGGGCAAAACTGATATTTTTGGGACTTGTTTCCATGGAGGGCATTCAAAGATGAAAAGGATAATCATAATTTTATATCTGACAATAATAACTCTCAGTGCTACAGCTCAGTCGGCTTACATTCCGCCTGACAAACCAAAGCTTGTCATAGGTATTATTGTGGAACAGCTTCGGTATGATCAGCTTGAACGTATATGGGACATACTGCCTGACAACGGGCTGAAGAAGATGGTAAATGAAGGGACTTATTTCCGCAATGCATCGGTAGACTATCTCTCGACCCAGGCTGCTCCCGGTTTTGCAACTATTTCAACAGGCGCCTCACCTTCGGCTCACGGTATCACTTCAGATTCATGGTTCCATCCTTTCAATGACGAGATGATATTCTGTGTTCAGGATCCGAAATCCAGTCCGGTCGGAGGCAGCTTCGAGACAGGTTTGTTCTCGCCGGTGAACCTGCTCTCGTCGACCTTTGCTGATGAGCTCCAGATGGCCACATGCGGAGGGTCAAAGATATACGGGATCGGAATAAAGGAGATGTCAGCAATAATCACGGCAGGCCATGCTGCTGACGGCGCCTTCTGGTTTGATGACCGCACAGGCACCTGGATGTCATGCACATATTACAGCAAGACACTCCCTCCATGGCTTATGGACATGAACGCCTTGATGATGCCGGGGCAGTTGCTCAATCAGCAATGGCAGCCCCTGCTTGACCCTGCGACATATCCGGGTTGTCAGCCTGACTCGAGCACTCTTGAAAGAGGATTCAACGGACAGACATGGTTTCCATATGATCTGAAGGCTCTCTCGACAAAAGGCAAACTCGTCAACGTCACAAGAGACTACTCGGTGCTTCGGGAGACCCCCTTTGCAGACGAATTCACTACCGAGCTTGCCCTGCGGCTCATTGACAATGAACAGCTGGGGCAGGACGATGTGACGGATTTCCTTGCTATTACATATTCGGCAACTGATTATATAGGTCACCGTTTCGGACCTTCATCTGTGGAGGCATCGGATGCCCTTGTAAGACTTGACCGGAACATTGCAAAGCTGGTTGAGAAAATTGACAAATCACTCGGAAAGAAAAACGTGCTGGTTTACCTGGTCTCAGCTCACGGGGTTTCGGAGATACCTGCCGTGCTGGAAATGAGCAGGGTGCCGTCAGGATATTTCAGACTAAACCAGTCGCTTCAGCTGCTCCGAAGTTATCTCAACGCGGTCTATGGTCAGGGCGACTGGGTAAGAGGGTTCTTTGACAGCCAGATTTATCTCAACCGTAACCTGATCGAGGGTGCAAAGATCAGTCTCGAGGAGATGCAGAAGAGAGTTGCACGTTTCATGGTGCAGTTCTCGGGTATTTCAGCCGCAGTCCCGACATCAGCCTTTGAAGTGAGTGACTTCTCAGGTGGTCTTTTGCGCAAGATGAGCAACAATTACAACCAGCAACGATCTGGTGATGTGATGATAGCGGTTAATCCCGGCTGGGTTGAGAAGACTGACAATGTGACGGGGCATAATTCACCATGGGAGTATGACAGTCATGTGCCGCTGATCTGGTTTGGCTGGACGGCCAGCAGGGCATCAGTCACCCGCAGTGTCAGCACGAGAGACATTGCCACCACGCTTTCAGTTCTGTGCAAGGTGCCGCTGCCCAATGCATCGGGCGGGGATCCTCTTCACGAACTCTTCAGGTAGCTGCCGCCGGTATTCCTGAGCCTGATACAAATGATTGCGGCAGAGTTGCTGATGAAGCAGCCCCTGATCCGTTTTTCATGAATTATTATCAGATTGTGATAAAGCCGCGATTGAAGCTGTCCCTAACCTGGCAGGCACCGGTTATCAGTGACGGGTTTTCCTCGCAGCCGTTGCCTGTTACAACCATGTCAGCCCCGGCAGCAAAAGCTTCCTCCACCTTCCCGGGAGTATCGAGTCCGCCTCCGACAATGACGGGTATTGTGAGTTCTTCACGTACGGCCCTTATCATGGAGGGGGCTACAGGCCTTGACGCACCGCTTCCACCCTCAAGGTAGACAGCCTTCATGCCGAGCATTTCACCTGCAATTGCTGTAGCCACTGCAATATCATTCTTTTCTGCAGGTATTGGAAAGGTCTGACTCATGTATTCTACCGAAGTGCCACCGCCACAGTTGATGAGCATGTAACCAACCGGAATGACCTTCTCCCTCATATCCTTGAGGAGAGGTGCGGCAATTACATGGTTGCCTATCAGCAGTTCAGGATTGCGACCACTGATGAGTGAAAGCAGGAAAACAGCATCGGCTTCGGCAGTAAGCTGCGTGAGGTTCCCGGGAAAGAGCACCACCGGGATTGATGAAAGTTGCTTCAGTCTTCTGATAATACCCGTTACCGGAACACTTGTCAGACTGCCGCCTGCAAGGAAAAAATCAACCCCTGCATCGGAAGCATAACGCACAGCGGTGACAAGCATCTCCTCCCCGGCACGGTCAGGATCAATAAGCTGTGCCACGAGCTTCCTCTTCCTCCATGGTATCTCAACCTTCATGCTTCTTTTTTGTCCAGACAATTGTGTAATTGTCATACTTTGAATAAAATAAAGTGAACCTGTCACTTATCCTTTCGTTCTCCACGCTCCCTCTGATTTCCCCTGACTCCCTGACCTCAAAAGGCTCGATTGTAATGTCATTTACAATGTTGATCCCCTCCTTGTCGCATATCTTGTAGATAGCCTCCTTGGCGCACCAGTGGATGTAAAGATGGTATGTGCGGTCAGCCCACCGCCGGGTAATCTTCTCCCGCTTGTTGAGGAACTTCGACGCAAAAGCGTTGATGTTCACCCTCATGTACTCAAGGTCAATGCCTACCCTCTCATTCTGGCTTATAAGTATAGCTGTAAGCTTGTTTGAGTGAGTAATGCTGATGAAGTTCGAACCGTCCTTTATGAATGGTTTATTGTTCTTATTGTATACTATTCTTGCTTCTTGCCCGAGCATCTCCGCCAGCAGCGCCCTGACGCTCAGGAACTCCATCTTTCTGGAATTGCTTCGGAAGATTTTGTATCTCTTTTTATCTTCGGGGCTCATCTCTACCATGGCAAGGAGGGTGTCGAGGTCCTCCTCGATTTTCCAGACACCTATAACAGTCTCCTTATTCAGATAGTGTTTGGTGATGCAGCCCATGATTTATCTCCAGTTCAGTGTCTCAATCAGGTGAATGATGTCTTCCCTGATGAAGGAGATCACCGGCATCAGTGAATCCTCGTTGGGCTGGGCAGTGAAGTACAGAGACCCCCTGAGATAATGTTTTGTGCTGTCTGTAACATAGAATTGTACAGCTGATGCGGTGTTGCCCTTCAGGTCATAAAGGATGCCGTAAACCTTTGATGAGTCGTCAGCCCACAGCTTCTCATCGATAGCTTCAGCCCTGATTGTGTGTTTGTAGGCCATATCGCGCGACAGCTCTGTCAGCGAGGCCAGGTTGTTGTGTATGTTGAAGTATGTGAGGTGAATCTTGGCTTTCATCGTAGGGAACTCGATATCCATCCAGCATGTGTCAGTGGCTGTGGCCGGACGGGTATTTATTACGGCATATTGCGGGTACTCGATAGAATATGAGCATGGGGCGTCATAACTTACATAGCTCTTTTCCGGCAGTTCAATCCTGAAGTAGCCTTTTGGCCTTGGCATCGAAGGATGCCCGCAGCCTGCGGTTAACAGGACAGAAGCCAGAATCAGGGCAGCAAATAAGTTTCTCATATTCAGTCAACTTTCTTTTCAGCGGAAATCTCCCTTATCCGCCTTTTTTCGATATTTTCGATTGTGAATCTGAAGCCCCCCGCAGCAATTACCCTTCCCTTCGTGGGTATCTCACCAAGGAGCTCGAGCAGCAACCCTGCGAGTGTCTCTGATTCGCCTCTTACCTCCTCGAACGGATCATCTTCCAGGCCGGTGATACGGTAGAAATCGTTAAGCAATATTTTCCCGTCGAAGACCCATTTGCCATCCCCGGTCTTCCTGTAGAGCGGAGTATCCTCATCAGTCTCGTCGGTGATTTCACCGACTATTTCCTCCAGCACATCTTCAAGAGTAACCAGTCCGCTCGTTCCGCCGTATTCATCAACCACTATGGCCATGTGTATCTTTTTGGTCTGAAACTCCTTCAGCAACTCGCTTATTTTTTTGGTTTCCGGAACGACATAGGCAGGCCGGATGAGTGACTGCCACTTGAAAGTGTCCGGTTTGTCAAGGTGGGGAAGCAGGTCTTTTACGAACAGTATACCCCTGACGTTGTCGAATGTGCCGGAGTAAACAGGAATGCGTGAGAAGCCCGATTCGATCACCTCCGGCATTATTGACTTGAATCCCCTGCTTATGCTTAGTGCCGTTACATCTATCCGCGGGCACATTATTGCACTGACATTTGTATTGCCGAACCGTACCACTCCCTTTAGCAGGTCCTTATCGTCCTTTATTTCTGAGGAAGTAAGGTCAAGTGCCACCGACAGGTCATCAATACTTAGTCCGGCATCCCTTGACTTGGGTTTGCGCCTGAGAAAAAAGGATGAATAGGAGAGGAGGGAAGCCAGTGGTCTGAACAGGTTTGATGTAAACGTGAGGGCCGGAGCCATTCTCAGTGCAAATTTCAGCTGGCTCCTGGAGGCAAGCACTTTGGGTATGATCTCGCAGAAGAGAAGCAGGATGAATGTGATTACAACAACCTCGATTATGAATGAAAGAACGGGGTTATTGCTCAGGTCAAAAAGCCTCGAGCTGATAAATGCTGCTAATATAATTATTGCAATATTGATGACGTTGTTTGCCACGAGGATGGTGCTCAACAGCCTGTCAGGTTTTGCAAGCAGTTTCATGGCAGCAGACTGCCTTCGGCCACGGTGGTGCTGAAGTTCCTCCATGTCATTGGGAGTCAGTGAGAAGTAGGCCACTTCCGAGCCGGAGATAAAGGCAGATGCAATAATAAGAAACAAAAGGAGGATCATTTCGGTTACCAGGGTCAGGGGTGACCCGGTAGCAGCAACCTGTGCAATCATTCCCGTGAATGAACCTGAGAATATCGTATCCAGAACCATCCCTTCCGGTTACCTAAAAGGGCAGATCGTCTGCAGTGTCACGTGAGGAGAGGTCTTCAACCGGCCCTTCTCCACCTGCCGGAGACGATGGCTGTGAGGGACCCGGGTAGCCCTGGTTGCTGTTCTGGTATCCCTGGTTTCCTCCCTGGTAACCCTGTCCCTGCTGGCCGGGGCCGTCTGATTTACGGCCAAGGAGTTGTATGACTTCAGCCTCTACCTCCACCACATATTTCTTGTTACCGTCACGGTCATCATATGACCTGTATCTCAGTTTACCCTCAACGAGTATCTGTGACCCCTTGCGGATATAGTTTTCGGCAAGCTCTGCAAGTCTTCTCCACGCCACAATATTGTGCCATTCGGTCTGCGTCACCTTGTCTCCGCCCTTGGGAGTGTATGTTTCACTTGTTGCAAGTGAAAACGATGCCTTGATATTGTTCTCGAAACGCCGGATCTCAGGGTCCTTCCCGACGTTACCCACAAGTATTACCTTATTGAATGACATAACTTTATTATAATTTACCTTCTGTTAGGGGTTGTAAAGTTACGAAAAATAATCCTGAGAGTGTCGGGATGCCTTTTATCCCTCGCATGTACTGCATTCCGGGTCTGACCCGGAGGTCCGATTTTACCCTATATATTTTATAGGTATCAAAAAATCAGCATTTTCGGTCCGAAAAAAAATCATAATCACCTGTTATTGATAAATAATATTTTATATTTGCACATTGAAAAAAACAGAACATCAAAATAATTTGTTGAATTTAAAATTCTTGCAACATGACAAAAGCAGACATTGTTAACGAAATTGCCAAGAACACTGGAATTGAGAAAGTAACCGTTCAGAAGACAGTTGAGGCCTTCATGGAATCTGTGAAGGACTCGATGGTTACCGGCAATAATGTTTATCTCAGGGGATTTGGCAGCTTCATCGTGAAGAAGCGCGCAAAAAAGACAGCCAGGAACATTTCAAAGAACACTACGATTATCATTCCTGCACACAATATCCCGGCATTCAAACCTGCCAAGACATTCATAAACAAGGTTAAATCACACGTTAAGAAGTAACAGCATGCCAAGCGGTAAAAAGAGAAAAAGGCATAAGATGGCAACCCACAAGCGTAAAAAACGCTTGCGGAAAGACAGGCATAAGAAGAAGAAATAGCATAAATGCATAGTCTGTAGCTATTATATCTAACCTAAAGATCCAATGATCTTTAGGTTAGTTGCGTTATAAAAAATAGTTATTGGCTGGCAACAAATTCCGGAATGTGAATAAGGATTTAATTATCAGCGTAAATGATGCTGAGATATCCATTGCACTTCTTGAGGATAAACAGCTTGTCGAGTTAAATAAAGAAAAGCGGAACGTAAAATTCTCAGTCGGCGACATTTACCTGGGAAAGGTAAAGAAGATCATGCCGGGGCTTAATGCAGCGTTTATAAACGTTGGTTTCGAGAAAGATGCTTTTCTGCATTACCTTGACCTGGGAGCCCAGTTCAGGACCCTCCACCGATATTATCAGCTGGCCACTCAGAACAAGGCCAAAATAACGGCTGTATCAAAGTTCAAGCCTGAACCTGATATTGACAAGGACGGGAAGATAGCTGATGTACTGACAACAGGACAGACAGTTATCGTGCAGATAACCAAGGAGCCAATTTCGACCAAGGGACCAAGGCTGGCTTCCGAGGTGAGCATCGCAGGGCGAAACCTTGTGCTGATGCCATTCTCAGACAAGGTATCAGTCTCTTCGAAGATCGAGAACGCAGACGAACGTAATCGTCTCAAGCTCCTGATACAAAGCATTAAACCAAAGAATTACGGCGTAATTGTGCGCACTGTCGCCGAAGGTAAAAAGGTGGCCGCCCTTGACGCTGAACTGAAGGAACTTATCAACCGATGGGAAACAGCCCTCTCCGCAGTGCACCGCGACGTCAAACAGCCGCGACTGCTGCTGGGGGAGATGAACCGCACGACAACAATCCTCAGGGATATACTCAGTACCGACTTCAACAGCATCATCGTTGATGATGAGGTGATAGCCGGCGAAGTAAAAAGCTACATCAGGGAGATCGCCCCTGAAAAGGAAAAGATAGTCAAGCTATACAAGGACCAGCTGCCTCTTTTTGACCAGTTCGGCATCAGCCGTCAGATCAAGGGGCTTTTCGGCCGGACAATTTCCTTCAAGGGCGGATCATACCTCATAATTGAGCACACTGAAGCGCTGCATGTCATCGACGTAAACAGCGGCAACAGGTCCAAATCAGGCTCTGACCAGGAATCCAACGCCCTCTCAGTCAACCTGGAGGCTGCCAGGGAGATAGCCCGTCAGCTGCGTCTCAGGGATATGGGCGGAATCATTGTTATCGACTTCATCGATATGCAGTCGAACGAAAACCGTCAGTCGCTCTTCGACAGAATGAAGGAGCTGATGAGTGCCGACAGAGCCAAACACAATATACTTCCCCTCAGTAAATTCGGGTTGATGCAGATAACCCGCCAACGGGTACGGCCGGAGATGACAATAGTCACTGACGAAAAATGCCCGGTATGCAGGGGAGAGGGTAAAACAGCCCCGGCAATACTGCTTACAGATGATATCGAGCGCACCCTCGCCTCCATAATTGAGAAGGTGAAAACACGCAGGTTCATCCTCAGAACACACCCGTTCGTGGCAGCTTACCTCAAGGAAGGTCTCTTCCCCAGGATAAGCAAGATAAATAAGAAGCACGGCGTAAGCCTCAAGGTACAGGCTATTGAATCATACCACTTCCTGCAGTATGAATTCATGGACAGGCAGGGAAATGAAATTGATCTCACCTGAGAACCCTGACACTATGTGCCTTATATAAACGTAAGAGGCTGTCTCAAAAGGGGCAGCCTCTTTTTGTAATATATCCTGTGGTAGTCTACAGCGGTATAACCCTGCCTGAGCCGGTACGCGTCAGGTTGATATCCGGGTCACCCATGAGATATATGTTCCCGCTGCCGCTGATCACAGCATCAAGCTGATCAATTACAGTGGCATAGACCGATCCTGACCCTGACAGCGTCACAGTTGCGCTGTTGCTTGAAAAGTAACGTGAGAAAACCGTCCCTGACCCTGAGACCACATAGCGGCTTGTTACAGCATCTCCTGACATTGTCAGGTCACCTGATCCTGAAAGGGTGGCTTTCATCGAGTTAGCCTCAGTTTCATCTGCCACTATATTGCCTGACCCTGACATCACCACCGATACCTCATCTCCGGTAAGGTCCCCTGCAGTAATATCACCAGACCCGCTGTTGACAATGCGGACATTGTCACCCTCAAGCGGTCCCGCAACAAAGTCACCCGATCCTGAATTGACTATCTCACTTATCCGGGGAGCGGTTACTGTAATTACAGGATGTCTCGTATAGTTAAGGCAGTGAGTGCCCCTGATAGTGCTTATTTCAAGCGCCCCTGACCTTATATCCGTCTCTATATAGGGAAGAATATTGCTTTCCGCCTCCACGGTAATTGTATATTCATCACCCTGGATATAGTTCACATGAAACGAAGTCTCATTTGCAATTGCATTAAAGGGCACTGCGTCTCTTGTTTCAGTCTTAACATCTCCGTTTCCGTCTATGCAGTCACCGAACAGGCTGCAGCCTGCCAGTGTTGTCATGGCCACAATGATGGCCGGAATAACTCTTTTCATCTTTCTTTTCCTTTTTACTGTTCCACTATAAGGACAAAAAAAATCTTCGTCGGTTGCATATTCAGCAAAAAATTCACTTCTGAAGCACCCTGATTTCTCCCCTGGTTGCGTCAATCCTGATCTGCGGACGGCCTGACCCGGTGCCGGAGGAAGCCTTTGTGAGGAACAGCTTGTCCTGGGCGTTTATTTCAGTTACCACGGGTTCCGGCTTAAAGCCGGGAAGAGAGACAAATGCATTTGCATGCCTTATCTCCAGGTCATATGCCGATTTCTCCTCAAGCGCCATGTCGATGTCGGCATATGATGACCGGATGTCTATAAGCCTGAAATTCCTGTCGACATTTTCAAATGAGAGGTTTCCGTATTTTACGGACATGTTTATTTCTCCTGTCACCCGGTCAGCTATTATGTCACTGAAGTAGCAGGTTCCGGTAAGCTCATCAACAGTCCCGAAATGAAGGTCATCGCGCTTGGAATCAAGATCAGCGGCCTGGCAGGCGTCTATCCATGCCTTTGATGAGGTGCCGGCCAGTATTATCCTGCCGGTTTCCTTTGTGCGAAGCTCACTGAATGAGAGGGTAACCTTGCCCTCCCTGATGCTCCTGACGTTTGCCTTGCTGAATGTAAGCTCCATCATCTGGGCATTCCCCACGCCGGCAGCATCGAGGTTTCCGTTTGACAGCTTAAGGGCAAGAACAGGTGTCTCGTCACCTATGTAAACATCGCCGTAGCTGTTTGTGATCCTCAGCACCGTCTCAGGAGGGCACTCAATCCGGTAGTCTATTTTCAGCCTTGAGTCAAAGTTGATCAGGTTCTTTGTAAGACCCTTTACACTTTCAAACAGGGGAGTGATCCCCTTGCGGAACGAGGTCTCAGCCCGTACTGTGGCGTCTGTCATGGAGATGCTTATATCGACATCTGACATCATTGCTTCTATCTTGTCACCGTCACCTGACGAAGCTGTGATATCAACGGTTACAGTCACCGAGTCACTGTGAGAATGCATTACGTGTATGTCTCCGTACTTGTTATTGACTTCCACCACCGGACCGTTGCCTGGTCTGAAAGATTTTCTGAGGGTCTTTGTGTCGGATGTCTGCTGGCCCTGGAGGATCATCACGGCGGACAGCATCACTGTCGTCATAAACAGATACCTATAGTTCATTGCCTTTTGTTTTTTCTTTTCCATTGCCATCCTCCTTCATTATCCGGAGCATATCCTCAAGGAGTTCTATCCGCAGCCTGTAATTGACTATCAGAGCCTCAGCAACCTCGCTGCTGGCTATGTTGTCACCCAGGTCACGGATGATCTGTGCCGAGAGGCTGTCGAGTTCATTCATTCCGACCGCCAGTTCAGTGCTGACATCAGGATTGGCAGTCAGGAGAGGTTCAGCTTCCTGGTAGAGCTCCCTGACCTTACCGTCATAATACCTGTAGGTCTCACGCACTGCTGCAACCTGCGGGTCATTAAGCTTACCCGATCTGAGCAGCATTCCTGCCACGATGGCAAAAGCCGCTCCTGCGACGACAACTGCAACAGCGGCGCGCCAGATAAGGCTTCGCATCCGCACCAGCCTGCCCGCGATGAATGTCTGTCCGCCGCCTGAAGCGTCATTCACCTTTTTGCCCGGAAGATCCTTCAATATCCTCTCCCGGAGGCCGGGACCGGGCTCATGCACATCAAGCTCATCCCTTATGCTCCTTATGTGTTTCTCAAGTTCATCCATGGCATCGCATTTCTGAAAGTATCCTTTTAAGTTTTTCCTTTGCCCTTGAATACTGTGTTTTCGAAGTAGACTCCGAAATCCCGAGTATCTGGGAAATTTCCGTATGATCATAACCCTCCAGCAGGTACAGGCTGAACACCACCCTGTAACCGTCCGGCAGCCTGTCAATGGCTTTTGCTATCACTGCCGGTTCAGGCCATGCTGTCTCCGGCGGTTCCTCCTGTTGCATCTCATGCCGGCTGTAGTCTTCAACATAAACCAGCTCAGCCTCTCTTTTGCGGAGCCTGCTGATGCAGCGGTTTATTACTATCGTTTTCAGCCAGGCTCCAAAGGTGGAGTCAGTGCGGTATGACCCGATCTTCATGAAGCAGTCTGCAAACGCTTCCTGCAGCATGTCCTCGGCTTCCTCCCTGCTGCCCATTATGCGGTAAGCAGTGTTGAACATCGCTCCTGAATACAGGTCATACAGCCTGAATTGCGCTTTCCTGCTTCCTCTGCGGCATTCGTCGATTAGCCTGTCATGTATGTGCAATTCCTGTGTGGCCAAGTTTCAGGTCGTTCCGGATTAATGACGCAACAAAGTTAAATTAGTTGCATGAACTGCATTTCCTGCAATTTCATGCGCTCTTTTTTTTAACAAAAAGGTTGGATATCATGCCACTTAATTAGTATATTTGTGTTGAGTTCAGAAACTGATTAAAAACAAGATATTAAGCCAGGAGGCTATAAAGAAGCTTTTTACTGTCCAAAAGCAATTTTTCCATTCTTTTCATGGCTGCCCCGACACTTAGTCGGGGCTTTTTTTTGTCTGGTGCCGGTATCCACAGGCAGTGGAACCTTTAATCTGAATAGCCGGGAGTGATTTAAAAGCGTTTAATAATTATTACCTTTGAATTAACCCATCTGATAAAAGTATACGATACCTGAATTATCACATTATTGAATGCACTTTTACATGAAAAAGAAGGTTTGTATTATTTCAGTCTTTTTATTTGGTCTCGGAATATTTTGTAATGCACAGCGCACTGACTGGGCAGTGAGCCATGGCGGATGGATCGGCGATGCCTCCAGAATGTCCAAAGTCGATAATGCGGGCAACATTGTCATTGGGGTTTATGTTTCCCCGGGTGTACAAATAGGCGATTATCACTCCGGTGATTATGGCAGTCAGGTTGTCGTAAAATATGATTCAGAAGGGAATCTCATCTGGAGCTATGCGCCTCAGGCTGGCCTTAGACTGACCGATATTGCGGTGGATTGCGAAAACAATATCTATATCATCGGATCATACAATTACTGGACTGGGTCAGCCAATGACCTTCAGCTAAGTATCGAGGACTATACTTACATGATGAAACTTACCAGTGACGGCGAATTTGTATGGGTAAAGACATTCCACAATTCAGAGCTGCGATCTGTCTTTATTAATAATGACGGAAATATCTTCATCACGGGTCACTTCATAGACAACATGATTATAGGCTCAGTCACACTTGTAAGTCAGGGTGATTATGCCGATTTTTTCGTTGCCAGGCTTGATGGTCAGGGTAATTCAATCTGGGCAAAAAGCGGCGGCGGTTTAAGCGCAGACTGCGTGTACTGCATTGAAGGTGATGATACTGACAATATCTATATTGCGGGGACTTTATCCACCTATAAGGCCAAAGTTGACGGGGTTGAATGTAACATAGGGTTTTCGGGTTCAGCTGACTTCATAGCCAAATGGAACAGCGACGGGCAGTTTCAATGGGTACGCAACGGTTTGTTAGGTTCAAACAGTATCAGTAAAATTACAGATATTACAATTGACGCCGGAGGAAACATAAGTGCTCTCGGAGGATTGTATGGCACAGGAATTTACGGTAACGATACTATCATATGCATGCCGGAGGCAAATGCCTTTTTCCTGAAATATGACAAGGACGGAAGTATAATTAATGCTTTCACTTTCGGTGCATTTGTTAATCAGAGATATATACCTGAAAATCATAGTTACGGCAGACTGGTCTCCGATGAGAATAACAACGTTTACGTTGCTTCGGTTTTCTTTGATTCAGTGCTTGTTGACAAAACCAAACTTATAAGCAGGGGGCTGCAGGATATATTCCTGGCAAAATTCAATGAAATTGGATATCTTCAGTGGATCAGGCAGATCGGAGGTGACGGATCTGAATATGTGGGTGATATTTCATTGGGCAGTGACAACAGGATTTATATTACCGGAGACTATTGCAGTACATCAATGGATCTGGACGGGATAACAATCAATAATAACAGTGGAAATGGCGATGAAGACATGTATCTCATTGCCCTCACTGATACTGTTACGGAGAATAAGTGCCCTGAAATCAATGCACGGATCCTGAGCGGGAAAGATTATTTCTGTGAGGGAGATTCACTAAAACTCAGGTGCGAGGCTGACTACGGTAATTCATATATGTGGAAAAACCGGGAAAATACCGTTGCAAATAATTATGACTATCAGCACTGGATAAAAGAACCCGGTGATTATCTGGTTGTTGTCAATGAAAAATTCATATGCCCGGATACAACAAATACAATTCATATTCAAAAGCGGAGTTTGCCTTCAGCGGAGATTTCAGCGTTTCCTGATACTGTACTGTGTACAAACGATACAACAGATTTAAGTGTTGAATATAATATTGGGTATGATTATCAATGGTTTTCAGGAAATGAGTCTTTAGAGAATTCTGTAAATTCAGTAAAAATTTCTATTCCCGGGAAATATAAATGTATTGTAGATGACAGTTATTGCATTAACAGCGACAGCATCAGTATCATTTCCGGAGTCCCGGTAATTGACTTGCACACATCCCATGACACCATCCTTTGTCCTGGCAGCATAAAGAGTTTAATAGCAAACAGCGACAGAAGCTATAACTACTTCTGGTACAGGGATAATTTAAGTCTGCCTGAAAGCATCAGCAACATCAGCATTACAGTGTCAGGCATCTATAAGCTGATAGTTGAAAACGATTGGTGCATTGCCAGTGACAGCATCACAATTACTGATGGCAAATTACCGTATGTTGAATTAATTGAAGATACATTGATCCTTGCAGAGGAGATGATTACTGTTGCTCCTGACGGAGATCCGGCGGATAGCTATTGCTGGTATAAAGAGGGGAGTGCATGGCCAGTCGGTTTTTCAATGAGTAACCAGATTTCTGCATCCGGCACTTATTATGTTACTGTACGAAATTCCTGCGGATACGATGCAGATACTCTTGTTGTCAAAGAGAAAACAGCAACGGATATAAAAGAAATCTTAAAGGAAGATATTGTAATATATCCAAACCCCACTTCAGGGGTGATCAGGATAAAACTTCAGGACGATTTTTCGGATAATTGCAGAATATCGGTACTGAATTCTGCAGGATCAGCAATCCGTGTTAAGGGAAAACGGATGGAAGACAACGAATATATTATTGAACTGCCCCAAAATCCAACCGGAGTATATATCCTTGTTATTGAAAATGACAGGGGAAGAGTGACCAGGAAAATAACAATGCTGAAGTAAATCCCATTCTTTTCATGGCTGTCCCGACATTTAGCCGGGGCTTTTTTTGTGCTTCCACGGCCCCCTGTCACAGGCATGCATAATCCGCCGGCCGCATTCAGTATCACACATTTAACCTTTTTTATGACTTTCATGATATGCTGACTGACACAACCAGTCTCTGATATTCATATATTAGCACCGGTCAACTAAACCTACCGTAATGCGTACGAAATTATTGATGCTGGTACTTTGCCTTTTTGCTGTATCATGCGAGCCCGGAGAGGAACAGATCAGCCGCAAGGCCGACAGGATTCATGATGCTATCTTATCCGTTGACACTCACTGTGATACTCCCATGCGATTCTTCAGGGGCGGATTTGATCCCGGAGTACGCAATGAAAATGGTTGTGTCGACTTTCCGAGAATGAAGGAGGGAAGGCTTGATGCCGAGTTCTTTGCGATATTCATCGGACAGGGCCCGCGTACGCCTGAAGCCTTTGCAACTGAACATGCAAACACGCTTGCAACATTTGATTCGATCAGGGCCAGCGTAGAACGCCATAATAAACTGGCAGGCATAGCCCTCACGCCCGATGAGGCACTTAAGCTTAAGGTGGAAGGCAGGGTTGCGATATTCATCGGTATTGAAAACGGATATCCGATCGGTACAGACCTGGCGAAGATCAGGCAGTATTATGATCTCGGAGCACGCTACATAACACTGTGCCATTCATCCAATAACGACATATGTGATTCATCAACCGACAAGGCAGGTCCTGAACATAACGGCCTTTCCGCCTTTGGCGAAGAGGTGGTAAAAGAGATGAACAGGACAGGGATGATTGTTGATGTCTCACACATGTCAGATGAATCATTTTATGATGTACTGGCTGTGACGAAGGCTCCTGTGATAGCCTCCCACTCATCATGCAGGGCGTTGTGCGAAAGCCCCCGCAATCTTGATGACGACATGCTTCAGGCACTGAAGAAAAACGGCGGGGTGATCCAGATCTGCATCCTGAGCGACTACCTGAGACAGAGGGAGCCTAATCCTGAGTATGATGAGAAGGTAAAAGAAATGCGTGAGAGATGGAAGGCGGCGGGAAGCGACCTCTCCCCCGAACAGCAGGAACAGCGCTGGGCCGAGTACGACGCACTCAAACGCCAGTATGTCAAACTGGCAACAGTTGAAGATGCTGTCAATCACATACAGCATGTGGTTGATGTAATAGGAATTGATTATGTGGGCATAGGTTCTGACTTTGACGGTGGCGGCGGTATCGAAGGGTGCACTGATGTATCAATGATGAAGAACATCACGAAGGAACTTATCCGCCGCGGTTACAGCCGCGATGAGATCGCTAAGATCTGGGGCGGGAATTTCATGAGGGTGATGAACCAGGTTCAGGCAGCAGGCAGTAGGCAGTAGGCAAGAGGCAAGAGGCAATAGGCAATAGGCATTAGTGTTGACATAATCAGTGAAGAAACTGCATAATCTACAATACCTTCACTACTGCCTACTGCCTACTGCCTGCCTTTAACACGTGAGAATCTCAGAGTCCTGATCATCCATGCCGGAAGCGGCCTTTCAGGGTTGCGGCGGCGCATGTCAAGAAACCACCCAAGTTTCCTGATGACAGGCACCCTGTGTGTCTCGACGAATTCTATCAGTGTACCGTCAGGATCCTCAATATATGCAAAGTATCCGGCCGCCTCACCCATGTCAAAGCTGTTGCCGTCATGGCTTGTCATACTGTCGACTGTGAAGGGGAAGCCTGTTTCAGTGCAGTATCTGCGAAGGTTATCCATGCCGCTTATATCATAGCAGAGGTGTATGAACCCGGGGTCACCCCACATCCGGCCTTCAAAGATCATTTTTGCATCACCGTCATGAACCTGTACAAGCTCTATGACGCTCTGGCCGAAGATCGGGCTAAACCCGCCATGGAAAGGTTTTGAAGGAGCCAGCAGCATGCGCCTGAAGCGTCTGCCTCCGCCTGGTACTTCGTTAAGATCATCAAAAGTGCCGGTGACATCGTACACTACCCTGTCATAACCCAGGATTCCCGAATAGATTGTCAGTGCGCGGCCGATGTCAGAAACGCCTATAATGGCTCCGTAAGCACCCCCTGAGATCATATTCAGGTTCATGAACCAGTCTGTTGCTTCCACTATATGGAACAGGTTGCCGAAGGGGTCCCTGACGAAAAAGTTCTTACCGCCGGCCGGATCAGCAACCGGTTTGCCAAGAACGTCAATCCCGTCTTCGGTCCACTTTTTCCAGGCGCTCTCAGCATCCTTCACTTTTATCTTGCATGCAAAAATGCCGTAATCACCCAATTTTGTCTCGCAGTCGCGGTACTCCGGTTTTCTGCCCTTATGCTGCCACACCTCGAATCCCCCGCCGCTCTGCAGGTTCATTGCAAGGACAGCATGCCTGCTTCGCGGTTCACCGCCGGTATATGGCAGCATCAGTTTCGCTTCAGCCTCATCCTCGAAGATGCGGCAGTCCATCCCAAATACCCTGATATACCAGTCCCATGCTTTCCCCAGGTCGGCAACCCCGATGCCTATCTGTTGTATGCCGCTGACAATGTATCCTTTGTTCTTCATTACTCCTTTCTTACATTGGCTTAATCTTCCCTGCGACCCTGAAAAAGAGCGAAGGCAAATATTTCCTTATTTTAAGCATCAGCAGTTCCCTGCTTCCGACGAGGATCTCCCTCCGGTTATGCCTGATTCCCCTTATTATCTGTTCTGCTGCCCTGTCCACTGTAACCCCTCCCTTCTGTCCGTCGTCCATCCGGCCGTGTTCTTTTCCCTCTGCCGTCAGCGCATGAAGCGAAATAGCCGTCTGCACCCTGCCGGGAATAATCACGGAGACTCTTATGTTGTCTTTGCGGTGTTCAATCAGGAGGGTCTCAAAGAAGCCGTGCAGTGCCTGCTTCGACGCTGAATATGCTGAGCGGAGCGGGAACCCGAAGCGGCCGGTTATCGAGCTTGTGGCTGCCACATGCCCGCCCCCGCCTGCAATCATATGCGGCAATACCGCCTTGGTCAGGGCGACAGTGCCGAAATAGTTTATCTCCATGATCCTCCGGTCAAGCCACAGCGGGGTATCTATCAGCAGCGCCCGCTGACTTATCCCGCCGATATTGAGGAGCATGTCAATCCTCCCTTCCTGTTTAACCACTCTGCTGACAATCTCTTCAATGCCGGTGGTGTCAGACAGGTCAAACGGCACGCATGAGACAATTCCTTTATTGACTGAACATTCCCTGGCCACTCTCTCCAGACCTGCCGGATCGTTGGATGATGCTATCACCCTGCTTCCCTCACGTGTAAAGGCTTTAACAAGCGCTTCACCTATGCCGGATGAGGCACCGGTTATCCATACTACTTTCCCGGTAAAAACATCTTTCATTTTCAGAGTGAAGAGAGGCGGTTAACCAGTTTTTTGTATGTTCCGAGCAGTGATATGAACACCGGATTTCCGGTACGCCTGTAATTCCAGATCCTGAATCCGCCGACGGTGCGTATCAGTAGCAGGAACCAGTTCCATGCCATGATCCCGAGCAGGAGTATCGCCATGAAAGCCATAACCGCCACCCACCACGGTTTGATGAAGATCAGCGCCAGTATGAGGTACAATGGCCCGAAGATAAAGCTCAGCCCCAGGAAGAACCCGTATCTCGCCGTCGAGATGAAGGCCGGGTCCTTTGACTTGACTGCCTGCTGGTATGCAACCTGGTATGAAAGGATATTGAACAGTGCCCCGGCCATGAAGACCGGGAGTGATAAAAGCAGAAGCAATGAGGAGAGAGCCAGCCATCCCAGCTGGTGGCTCCTTTTCCTGAGATGGCGGTAGGTGACATGTAGTTGCATCGCCTGGTCACGCACAGCCAGTGAGTCACTGCAGATCTCCCTGTATGACTCCGGGTCGGCCAGCCTGAGGTCATTGAGTTTGCTCACCAGTCTCTTGTCACGAAACATTTTCGGATACCTGATCTTGTCACTGTACTTTTCGTTGACAATGCTTCGCAGCTCATTGATTGCCTCGTAGTTCTCCTCGTCCTCAATATGCACCATCACTTTCTTCATCTCATCAGAAAGCCTGTCACGAAGCTCCGCTATAGCCCTGTTGGGGTTCTCACGGTATGAATCATAATATTCAGACACATGCACCGGATGGCCGTAAACTACAGTCAGCACCTGCCTGAAACGCCAGTAGTGGGAGTATTCCAGACCTACAGGCACAATATTTATCTCACCTTTGAAATCCTTTGCTTCTGCAGTCTGGAAGGCAATGCGGCATATGCCCTTCTTTAGCTGCCTCAGCTTCCTGAAGGTGGCATGGTTGCCCTCCGGCAGGATAACCACACCATTGCGGTTCTCCATCACCCGAAGTGTGTCACGGAATGTGTCGTCATTCTGTTTGACTGCATCAAAACCATCCCTGATGCGATATACCGGAAGCATCTTCAGAAAATAGAGTATCCTTGCAACGAATTTTTTCCGGAAAATGTCAGCCCTGGCGAGGAAGACAAGCTGACGGTCAAGGGTACAGAGCACAGCCATTGCGTCCATCAACGCATTCTGGTGATTGGGAGCAAATATTGTGGGTACTGAAAAATCGACTGTATCCTTACCCAGGACAATTACCCTCCGGTAAAAAATGTAATTATGCCAGAAATCGACATATGTTTTCAGAAGCTGATAGAAAATATCATACTTTTCAATATTCTTCTTCCCCATTCCGCAACAGGTTTACCTTCCGTTTAACAATAGCAAAGCCTGAGGGCCTTGCATGACACGAAGGTAGAAAAAGTTTCTCCGGATGGTGGCAAAAATGGCTGCTCTCAGCAGGCTTCAGCTGTTTTTAGGTATTTATACCACCCCCTGGCAGGGGGAATGGGATGTGAGCTACTCGTCAAGGAAGTCTTCCAGCTCCCGGCGGTCACGTTTTGTGGGGCGGCCGAGGCCCCTCGGCCTGAATCCGTTTGCCATCCTTCCGGCCAGCAGTTTGGCCTTCTCCTCTTCCGGGGTTATGTCGGTGATATATGCGCCTACAAGCTGAGCCCCGACCCTTCCTTTTGGCATGGCGGTTACTGTATATGTGTATGTTACAGGGGGTTTCCTGACAGTGAGTGTCGCTCCTCCGGCAATGAGGGAAGCCGGCTTGACAGGATGGCCCCCTACAAGTATCCGGCCTTTTTTGCACTCCTCGGTGGCAATGCTGCGCGACTTGTACAGTCTGACACACCAGAGGAACTTATCGATCCTTTCACCCTTCTCTGTTGTCATTTTCTGTGTTTTGCAGACGGTAATGTGCCGTCATCGGTCGCTTTTTTGCAGAAGGTGATGCACCGTCTCCGGTCACAGTTTTGCGGACATTAATGTGCCGTTATCTGTCACTTTTTTGCTGACGGGCCGGCGTCATTTCCGCTGAGCTCCTTACCCTTACGGTTGTAAGCTGTCATTGTAAGCTCGCATCCTGCCAGGGCAAATGAAATCATAATCTCCACAGCCAGCGGTATCCGTTTCTCCAGCACCATGAGCTCCCCTGGGCTCCACTGGCCGAGGACATAATTTACCTGTCCTCCCCTGGGAAAGTCATTTCCGATGCCAACCCGCAACCGTGCGTACTGGTCTGTCCCGAGTACTTCACTTATGCTCGTGAGACCATTGTGCCCTCCTGCACTCCCGGCAGCCCTGAGCCTGATGCTGCCTGTGGGGATGGCGATGTCATCGGTGATTACAAGAAGATTCCCGAGTTCGATCTTCTCCTTCTGCAGCCAGTAGCGAACCGCATTGCCGCTGAGGTTCATGAAGGTGGACGGCTTGAGAAGGATCAGCTCGGCGTTCTTGTGCCTCATGGAAGCAACAGACCCGTAGCGGCTGTCCTTAAAAACGATACCGGATGCTGCTGCTGCAGCATCCAGTACCATAAACCCTACATTGTGACGTGTGTTTTTATACTCGTCGCCTATGTTACCCAGTCCGGCGATAAGATGTTTCATTATGCACCAGGGCGATCGGTTTCATTACTCGGCGGCAGGAGCCTCGGCAGCAGCTTCAGCACCCGGAGCAGCTGCTTCCTCTTCCTTGAGCGATATCCTGGATACGTCAACTGACACAATCATTGCACGCTTGTTGTCAATGATCTCCAGATTCTCGTAGTTGAGATCACCGATCTTGACCGACTGACCTATTCCGAGGCCTGTGATATCAATTGTAAGATGATCAGGAATATGTTTCGTAAGACCCTTGACCTTAAGACCTCTGCGCTTTACGCGAAGCTTGCCACCTGCCTTTACTCCCGAAGACTCTCCGGTGATCTTCACCGGGATATTGATCGTAACAGGTTTGTCTTCACTTATCTGCATGAAATCGATATGCTGAAGCCTGTCAGAAACCGGGTGAAACTGCAGTTCCTTCATAACTGCCTTATATGTTTTACCCTCAACCTCAATGTTGACAAGATATACCTCAGGGGTGTAAACCAGTCCGCGGAACTCATTTTGGTGTGCATAAAAATGAAGGTTCTCCTTTTCCATGTACATTACACATGGCACATTGCCTTCTGCCCGCAGGCTGTTCGTGCTTTTCTTTCCGAAGTGTTCGCGGGGCAGGCCTTTGATTTCAATAGTTTTCATCAGTCTTTAATTTGTTGTGCTACTCAAGGTTAATGCCATATAACCTCCCATCACACGTTTGACGTATAGTTGGAAAAAATTGGCCTGCAAATATAGCTAAAAAGCTCAGAAAACAAAACCCGAACTTATAGAGGTGTTGGTGTAGACCGCTTTTATTGCCTCGGCGAAGATTTCACCAACTGAAAGGACCTTGATTTTAGGCGACAGACAGGTAATTGGAATACTGTCAGTGACAACGAGTTCCTCGAGCGGTGATTTCTCGATTTTTTCTATTGCATTTCCTGACAGTACCGGGTGTGTAGCCACAGCCCTGACGCTGAGGGCACCACGGTCTTTCATTACTGTGGCTGCGAATGTCAGTGTACCGGCAGTGTCAACCATGTCATCAATAATTACAACATGCCTGTTCTCCACATCACCGATAATTGATATCTCCTCGACGACGTTAGGTTTCTTCCTCAGCTTGTAGCACAGCACCATTTCGCACTGCAGGTGACGCGCATAGGCGTTTGCCCTCTTGGAGCCTCCCATGTCAGGAGCGGAGACAGTGAGACTGGGCAGATTCAGATTCCTTATATATGGTGCAAATAATGCAGACCCGAACAGGTGGTCAACTGGCACGTCGAAAAAACCCTGGATCTGATCAGCATGCAGATCAATCGTGATTATGCGGTCAACCCCGGCTTTTGTCAGCAGGTCGGCAGTGAGCTTGGCTCCCAGTGAAACCCTCGGCCTGTCCTTACGGTCCTGCCGCGCATAACCGTAATAAGGTATGACAGCATTTACCTTGTAGGCCGATGCACGCTTTGCAGCGTCAATCATCAGCAGAAGCTCCATAAGGTTCTCCGCCGGCGGATTTGTACTCTGGATGATGAATACGTGACAACCTCTGACCGACTCGTCGAAACAGGGCTGAAACTCACCGTCACTAAAGCTCAGCAGAGAACTCTTTCCGAGTTCTATGCCGAGATGGTCAGCAATTTTTTCCGCTATTGTCAGCGAAGAGGTGCATGAGAAGATCTTAAAAGGAGCTCGACCGATCATATAAGTCAGGGTATTTTGGTTTCACTGAACGATGCCCCAAAAGTAATATTTATGGGTAAATCATTTCCTTCTGGTGAAAAATATCATTGTCTCATTTATGTAATCAAGCAACTCCTCCCTGCCTGTTCCCTTTGCAGCAGATGTGACAAAGGTAGGAGGCAGGTTCTCCCATGACCTCAGCATGACCCTGTCATGAACATCCCTGTTCTTCGCAGCCTCGGCTGCTGACAGCTTGTCGGTCTTGGTGAAGACCCTCGCAAATGGTATTCCGTTTAGCGCCAGCCTCTCCATGAATGCCAGGTCTGATGCAATCGGCTCATGTCTGGCATCTACAAGCACAAACAATACAATGAGATTCTCACGAAGGGTTACATATGATGCAAAGAGCCTGTCCCACTGCTCCCGCATCTTTTGTGAGACTTTGGCGTAACCGTAACCCGGAAGGTCTACAAGATACCAGCTGTCATTGATAATAAAGTGGTTTATCGTCTGTGTCTTGCCGGGGCTTCCCGATATCTTTGCCAGCCCTTTTCTCGAGACCAGCATGTTGATAAGAGACGATTTGCCGACGTTCGACCTGCCTATAAAGGCATATTCCGGATAATCAGGCGCCGGCAACTGGCTGATTTTGGCGCTGCTGGTTACAAATGAAGCTGACCTGATGATCATTACCCGTTCAGCTTTTCCATGAACCTCCTGTTGTCAATAATGAATCTTTCATGCATCCCTTCGCCGATTTTGCCCTTGTCGTCACTGGCTTCAACATGAAAGAGAAGCCGGTTGCCGATCACTTCCTTCAGGGTGGCTGTACATGTTACGTCTTTGCCTACAGGGGTGGCTTTAAGGTGCTTTATGTTCACCTCCGTACCCACCGTGCCTTCACCTTCGTTGAGACAGGCTTCCACAGCCCTCATGGCTGTCTGTTCCATGAACGCTATCATGGCCGGCGTGGACAGAACATCATGAAGCCCTGACCCGTAAACCGCAGCGGTATCGTTGGCGCCGACCGTCATTGTTGTTGTGAGCTTTATGCCCGGAACGAGAATCTGTGACATATGATTTAATTTAGGTCTTTATAAGGTAGCGGAATGGCCAGGCGATAATAAAGCCTGTTGCCAAACTGCGTCAGGTATGATGCTATTACAACTGCCGAATCTGCTTTGTGGTCCGGAGTCTTCTGCAGATCGAGATAACCCGTGGTGGCAGTCTGCATCAGAAGCTCCAGTGAGTCAATGTCAACCAGTCCGTTTACATAATCACCCCTGTAAAACTTGCCGTTTTCTGCCATGTCGGTAAACTCAATGAAGACCTTGTAACCGCCTCTGTCAACATAACGGTCATTGACCCTGAACCTCAGTTCAGGGTAACCGGTCACCTTCTCTCCGCTAATCATGTACTCCTCGATACCGGGGACACGCTTGCCGTCAACGTAGCTGAGCCTGGCCTTTACCCGGCCGCTCTTGTAATACTGTACCTGGTCACCGTGAATTGTGTCATTGACATATGGAGTGACCCTGAAAAGCTTTCCATCAGGGTAATACCATTTGGCTTCCCCGTTCTTTTTGTCGGCTGAGTAGGGGATCTCCTGTTCAATTGCACCGCCCTTGTAGAATGTGCGGGTCATCCCTTCGCGGACACCGTTCTTAAAGTTGGCTTCCTTCAGTTTTATATCATCCTTGATATAGTTTTTCACACCTGTATAGCCGGTATCAGCAACATGACCTTCCTTTTTCTTTCCGGTTTCCCCGTTGCCTGTTCCCCCTCCGCAGGCAGAGGCAAGTACAATTATTATTACTGTTGTCAGAAGTGCCAGTTGTTTCATTTTACGGTTTGTTTTTGTGGAACGAATATTTCAAGAAGTGCAGCCTTCCCGCTGGGGATTATTGCAACACTGTCGGCCGAGGCAGGGATAAGAACAGTATCACCTGCCTTTATCTCTTCTCTGTGGCCGTTGCACTCGATAACCGCCATGCTTTCGGTACATATGTATATGACGAAAGAGTCCGTCAGGCTGTAATCCTTTATTATGGGCCTGTCAAAGGTGATCAGGCTTGTTTGAAAATATTGACTTTCGGCCAGCAGTACTGTCCGGTTCAACTCAGATTCAGGCCTGGTCAGGTTGTTGCTGTCAATGCTGAAATTGATTGCATCAAGGGCCAGGGAAGTATGCATCTCGCGGGGACGGCCGGAGGCGTCAACACGGTCCCAGTCATAAATACGGTACGTGACGTCAGATGTCTGCTGTATCTCTGCCAGGAGAACGCCTGCACCGATAGCATGAACCATACCGGCAGGGATAAAAAACACATCCCCGGCTCTCACAGGCGTTTCATTTACAAGGTCAGATAACTTTTTCCCTGACAGATACTCCAGATATTCCTCTTTTGTTGTCTTTTTTCTGAAACCGGTGTAGATTACTGCTCCTGGTCTGGCGTCAAGCACATACCACATCTCTGTCTTACCCCAGGCATGGTGCCTCTCGGAGGCGAGCCTGTCGTCAGGATGAACCTGGATGGATAGTTTGTCTGAAGCGTCGATGAGTTTTATCAGCAATGGAAACTCATTCCCGAATTTGCTGTACACTGCCTCGCCCAGCAGTTCGTCCATATACACCTCGGAAATCTCCTCAAGGGTGTTGCCTTTCAGGAATCCGTTAGCCACCACCGAACTGGAGCCGGGCATACCGCATATCTCCCAGCTTTCCCCGATCTTGGCGCCGGCCTTTGCCTTCTTGCCGAAGCGTTCCTTCAGCATTTCACCTCCCCACAGCGTCTCCTTTAGCATTGGCCTGAACCGGATAGGATAGAGTGAACTCATGTCATCAGAAGTTATAATCTACAACCAGCTTCGCCTTCTTAATTACTGATGCAGCTGCAACAGCCTCACGGTGTGGTTCACTCGACTGGTACCGCTTCAGATCTTCAACTGATGCAAAGGTTGCATCAATTACAAAATCCCCGGCATGGTCCACATCCGTGATATTGACACCTGTCCGGTACTCGATTATGTATTTCAGCCTGTTACCCAGGGGACCGAAGATCTCCTTCAGCTTCATTACCGACTGCTCCCTTTCCTCCCGGGTGATGGGTGCCGACAGCTTAAAGATCACGATGTGCTTTACCATACGGTTGTTTTTGCTACTTTTGATACAAAAATAAACAATTTATGCTTATTGTCGGGATCGCCGGAGGTACAGGTTCAGGAAAGACTACAGTCGTACGCAAACTTATAGACATGCTCCCCCAGGGGGAAGTCGTGATACTCCCCCAGGACAGCTACTACCGTGATAACAGCCACATTTCTGTTGAAGAGAGGCAGAATATTAACTTTGACCACCCTGACTCGGTGGAGTGGCCGCTGCTTATATCCCACCTGGCAGAGCTAAGGGCAGGACGGCCTGTCATGATGCCCATTTATTCGTACCTCACATGCGTCAGATCTCAGGAGACAATCCCCATCAGGCCTGCTGATGTGGTTGTAGTGGAGGGAATCCTCGTGCTGGCAGACCCGGGCCTTCGTTCAATGCTTGACATCAAGGTGTTCGTAGATGCAGATGCAGACGACAGGCTGGGCAGGGTTATCCAGCGTGACATAATCGAACGGGGCCGGTCGGTGCTGATGGTCCTGGAACGGTACAACAAGACTGTAAAACCCTCACACCTTCAGTTTATTGAACCTTCAAAGAGATATGCAGACATTATTATTCCCGGGGGAGGGGAGAATCTTGTGGGCATAGATGTCCTGAAGACAATTATTGAAAAGCACCTCAGGTAGCAGAGTGTTCAATTCCTGCGAAGCTCGCGCAGGTACATCTGTATTGTGTTCTCAAGTCCGTAATAAAGCGCATCGGCTATCAGCGCGTGTCCTATGGAGACCTCACTCAGCCACGGGATATGCTTATGCAGCCACGCCAGGTTGTTAAGGTCAAGGTCATGACCCGCGTTTATACCAAGACCTGCTTCCCGTGCAAGCAATGCAGCCTGAAGGAAAGGTGCAACAGCAGCTTCCCTGTCAGAAGGGTACAATGATGCATACGGCTCAGTGTACAGTTCTATGCGATCAGTGCCTGTACGGGCTGCATACTCTATCATTTCAGGATCGGTACCGGTGAAAATTGATGTCCGTATATTCTTCTCATGAAAACGGGCAATCACCTCTTTAAGAAAAACCAGGTTATTCTTTGTATCCCATCCTGCATTTGAAGTTATGGCATCATGCGAGTCAGGAACCAGGGTGACCTGGTCAGGAACCACATCCAGCACCAGCCTGATGAATTTTTCTTCAGGATTGCCCTCTATGTTGAACTCGGTTGTCACAATATCCCTTATGTCATACACATCACTGTACCGGATGTGCCTCTCGTCAGGCCTCGGGTGAACGGTGATACCTTCCGCTCCGAATCCCTGACACTTTACAGCAGCCATCCTGACATCCGGGACGTTGCCTCCGCGCGCATTGCGCAGGGTGGCAATCTTATTGATGTTTACGCTCAGTCTTGTCATCTCTTTCTTCTGCTGATTCAGCAGGCAAAGTTACAAAGATCCGCAGTTTTTTGTACTTTTATTCACCAAATGAGCCTCTGAATGCTTGCCAAAGACATGATATCAGACGTGGTTCCTGCACTGAAAACATCTGACACAGCGCAGACTGCACTTAACTGGATGGAGATTTTCAGGGTCTCACACCTGCCAATCGTGAACGAGAGCGACTATCTCGGGCTTATATCAGACAGCGACATATATGACCTTAACCAGCCGGAAGAACCAATAGGCAACCATCCGCTGTCACTGCCCCGGCCTTCGGTAAAGGCACACCAGCATATATACGAGGTCCTGGCACTGGCAGCACGCCATAAGCTCACAGTAGTTCCGGTTATTGATGATGACAATCACTTCCGCGGCGTAATCACCGTCAATGAGATCATAAGCGGACTGGCAAAGATATCATCCATTGACCAGCCGGGCGGGATACTTATTCTTAAGGTTCTGCAGCGTGATTACTCTATGAGCCGCATCTCACAGATAGTGGAGAGCAATGACGCCAGGATACTCAGCATGCATATTACCTCGGAGCCTGACTCTACCAGCCTGGAAATAACGATCAAGGTCAATACCTCCGACCTGGCTTCAATAGTAAGAACATTCGAGAGATACTCCTACGAGGTGACAACCTGGGTGACCGACAATGACGAGCTTGACCGCTTCTATACCGACAGGTACAACATGCTGATGAAGTACCTCAATATGTAATTCCGGATCACGATGGACAAAACCATTGCACTTTACAGCAAGAGCCTTACCGAAAAGACCACTGCCGGCCTGTTGAGAGTCATCGACGCCCTGTATGACCGCGGTGTGACAATCTATCTCAGCATCATGGATCCAGGAGGGCATCACTTCGAAAATGATCACCGGGTCAACCTCTTCAGTGAACTCTCTGAATTGCCATCAGATGTATGCATGATTCTGAGCGTCGGCGGTGACGGCACCTTCCTCGAGACTGCAATGCGTGTCCGTACTGCCGGCATACCGGTAGCCGGCATCAATACCGGCCGTCTCGGATTCCTGGCAAATATACCGGATCATGATATCGGCAAGTCAGTCGACCTCCTCTGCTCCGGCAACTATGACATCGTCAGCCGCGCCATGCTTCAGATAACCTCCCCGGAGGATTTGTCTAACAGGGGTGATATGATAGCCCTCAATGAAATAACCGTTCAGAAAAGCGATCAGGGAATGATCACCATCACTGTAAATGTTGACGGCAGGTTTCTGAACACCTACAGGGCTGACGGCCTTATAATCTCGACGGCGACGGGCTCTACTGCATACAACCTCAGTGTCGGAGGGCCCATACTTTCACCAACCGATGACAACATCATAATTGCCCCGATGTCACCGCATAACCTCACTATCAGACCGATAATAGTCACCGGAGGGAGCGTCATTACCCTTGAGACCGGAGGCAGAAGCAGCCAGTGCCTTGTTACATGTGACTCGAAAGCCCTCAGGGTTCCCTCAGGAACCATTATCGAGGTGCGCCAGGCAACCTCCAGGCTTAGCACTGTCACCACCCCCGGAAACGATTTTTTCAGCACCCTGAGAAACAAGCTCATGTGGGGCGCCGATCCCCGTAACTGACAATAATTAAGGAATATTTAAGTTTTTAATATTGTACATTCCTTATATTTGTAGCCGCAATTGCAAGGTGACTGATGGTTAAGCGTCTGATAGTGATATGTATGGTTGTGTCTCTTGCGGCACCAATCGTATCAGGGCAGCTGTGGAAAATGAAAAGATATGAAGCCACGGCAGCCATTGGCACGTCACAGTTCTACGGAGATATAGGAGGTTTTACCATTGGTGATAATGCCCTGGGTATCAGGGACATGACTTTCATTCAAACTCGTTACAGCATCAACGGTTCATTCCGTTACTTTATTACAGACAACCTTGCCGCCAGGCTCTCCCTCACCTGGGCTGCACTCCATGCCGATGACCGCAGGGGTTCAAATAATGACGGCAGGCTCTACGAAACCAGCTCATTCCTCTATGAACCCGCACTGTTCGGAGAGTACTATTTTGTCAGAAACCGCGAACGCAACAGTTTCCTGTTCCAGACCTACAGGTACAGGAGAGCAAACCGGTTGCGCGACTTCTTCAGGAGCGTCGACGTGTACGCTCTGACAGGCATAGGCGGAGCCGGCTACAATGTGTTCTGGGGCAATGACCGGATTCAGGACCGCTGGAACACAGACCCCTCCCTGAACCGGAGTGGTTTCACAGCTGTCATACCGCTTGGTGTGGGAGCCAAGGTGGCAATGGATCCTAACCTTCTGTTGGGGGTCGAACTGACGGGCAGGTATGCCCTCTCTGACCATCTTGACGGTTATACTTCCCGGTGGTCAAAGAGAAATGACGCCTATCACACCTTCAGCATTACGGTGAACTACAGGATCAAAACGGCCCGCAACGGTCTCCCCTCTTTCAGAATGATGTTCCAATGACCAGGAGAATGAGAAGAATCACCGTAATAACAATACTGATATTCCTGTCTCTTCCGGTTTTGCCGCAGCGTAGCGCCGATTACGGTGTCACAGGCGGCATAGTAACTTACCTGGGTGAGCGGAATCAGCTCAATACATTCTACAGACCCGGCCCTGCAGCACAACTGTTCTACAGGTACAACTTCAACCCCAGGCAGGCAATCAGGGCTAACTTTCTCGGCGGCTACATGACACCTGTCAGCTCCTTCGTCGGAGAACTCGGTGCAACCTACGAATTCAACTTCTTCCCATATTCCACATTAAGGAGCAGGCGCGTGGACTATTCACCTTATATCGCCGGAGGAGCAGCCCTCTCTCTGGCGAACCAGGCCGGCCCCTTCTTCTCTGTTCCATTCTCTGCCGGTTTCAAGGTTAACGTGGCAAACCACATTGGCGTTGAAATCGAATATGGATTCCGCAAGACATTTACCGATAAACTGGACGGCCAATACGAGATAACTGACCCTGGCGGCACACCGGTGGACCATTCAAATATTCATAACAACGACTGGTACAGCTTTATGGGGGTTTCCGTCACATGGAAGATGTACAATCAGCTTGCAGGCTGTCCTGCTTTTGCAGAGATTGGAAAAGATAAAAACAGAAAGAGGAGATAAAATTGACATTTAAGGATCAGATAGATATGAGCAGGCTGCCCGGGCATGTGGCTGTCATTATGGACGGCAACGGCCGCTGGGCGCACAGAAGGGGTGAAGAACGCATATTCGGCCATCACCAGGGAGTGAAGGCAGTACGCAGAACGGTGGAGGCAGCAGCTGAACTCGGAATTAAATTTCTTACCCTGTATGCATTCTCCACTGAGAACTGGAACAGACCTGACGATGAGGTCTCTGCACTGATGGACCTCATGGTTGAATCGATTAACGACGAAACCCACACCCTGCTGGAAAAATCGATCTCCCTGAAGGTCATCGGTGACCTGTCACGCCTTTCGGAGACAGTCAGAAACAGACTTTACGAGACAATGAGTATTACTTCCGGCGGCTCCCGGATGACACTGGTGGTCGCCCTCAGCTACTCGTCACGCTGGGAAATTTCTGACGCCTGCCGGAGAATAGCACAGGCCGTCATGGATGGCAGAATGAATCCAGATGAAATTACCGAACAGACTGTCAGCGACAGCCTCGCAACATCTGATATCCCCGATCCGGAACTCATGATACGCACCAGCG
Source organism: uncultured Rikenella sp. (assembly GCA_964635655.1). Classification (GTDB taxonomy): domain Bacteria; phylum Bacteroidota; class Bacteroidia; order Bacteroidales; family VadinHA17; genus SR-FBR-E99. Next base: position 89,050 of record CAZWOC010000006.1, read on the forward strand.
GAGAAAAACGGATCAGCAACTTCCTCCTATGGCAGATTGCATACAGTGAACTATATTTTACAGAAAAACTTTGGCCCGATTTTGGTAAGGAGGACTTTTACAGAGCAGTGGCAGACTTCCAGAAAAGGGAAAGGAGATATGGTAAGACCAGTGAGCAGATCGCTGAAAACAGTTGAGATGATGAAACTAAAACCTATGCGGATACTTCCCCTTTTTGCCTTGCTTCTTACAGGGCTGGTTGCTTCGGCCCAGACAGAAGAAAAATATGTCAGTTATGCCTACCCTGATGAGTATACTGTTGCAGGTATTACTATCTCAGGGGTCAGATTCCTTGAACCAAACGCACTTATCGGAATTTCAGGACTCAGGATAGGCCAGAAGGTGGAGATACCCGGAGAGGTGATCACAGCCGCTGTGAAGAAACTCTGGGACCAGGGTCTCTTTTCCGATGTGAAAATCACAATTGCCGGGAAAGAGGGTGAGAACATCTGGCTCGACATCTACCTGCAGGAACGCCCCAGGCTGTCGGTTATAAAGTTCGAGGGCATCAGGAAGTCGGAAGAAACCGACCTCCTCGAGAAGCTAAGCCTCCCGGGCGGATCACAGGTTACCGCACACCTCCTCAACAGGGCTGAGCGGACTATCAAGGACCATTACATCGAAAAGGGATATCTTAACGTGGATGTCAACATCATACAGAAAGATGACCCTGACATGCCGAACAATGTTGTCCTGAATTTCAATATAAACAAGAACGAAAAGGTTAAGATCGAACATATCCTGTTCGAAGGCAACGATTTCTTTGCAGATAAGCGCCTCCGCAGGGTGATGAAGGACACAAAGCAGAAGGACCTCAATATTTTCAAGGGTTCCAAATTCATCGAGGAAAAATACAATGATGACCGGGCCAAGCTCGTGGAGTTCTATAACGAGAACGGATTCCGTGATTTCCGGGTACTCGGTGACTCCACCTACACTGTTGAAGACGGAAAGATGGCCCTGGTGCTTAAGGTCAGCGAGGGCAACCAGTACTACCTCAGGAACGTCGATTGGGTAGGTAACAGTATCTATACAAAGGATCAGCTCACCCGCGTCTTCAATTTCCCTTCAGGCGACATATATAACCAGACACTGATCGACAAGAGGCTGAACGTCGATGATGACGCTGTCAGCTCGATGTACCTCAACTACGGTTACCTCTTCTCACGGCTTACCCCGATTGAAAAGAAGGTTGAGGGTGACTCAATAGATCTGGAAGTACGAATCTATGAAGGTGAACCTGCCACCCTCAACAATGTGATCATTTCCGGAAACACCCGCACAAATGAGCATGTCGCCCGTCGTGAACTGTTCACAATGCCGGGTGACCTCTTCAGCAAGGATAACCTCATCCGTTCAGCCAGGCAGGTGGCCGTGCTTGGCCATTTTGACCCTGAAAAGATCAATCCGCAACCGCTCCTAAACCAGGTCGACGGCACGGTTGACCTTCTTTATGCACTGGAGGAAAAAGCTAATGACCAGTTCGAGATATCGGGCGGCTGGGGAGCCGGCATGCTCGTGGGAACAGTGGGCGTGCGTTTCAACAACTTTGCAATACGAAACTTCTTCAAGTGGAATGAGTGGAGGCCGTACCCTTCAGGCGACGGTCAGTCATTGCAGATAAGGGCGCAGTCAAACGGCCGTGTCTACCAGTCATATAACGTCTCATTCATCGAGCCGTGGCTCGGTGGCAAGAAACCGAACACCCTCTCCATCTCCGCATTCCGGTCGTTAATGACAAACGGCTCCAAGAAGGGTGAGGATGACAGGCAGGCAATGATAATCGACGGCGGATCAATCGGTTTCGGTAAGAGGCTCGAGTGGCCTGACAACTTCTTCTCAGTCTACTACGAGGCCAGCTACCAGAGATACGTACTTGACAGGTACAGCCAGTATCAGTTCCTCTTTACAAACGGTACCGCCAACCTGGCTTCTCTCAGCGCAAAGATAACCCGCTTCTCGGCAGGGCCGAACACAATCTTCCCCCGCACCGGGTCCACATTCTCGCTTTCCCTTCAGGCCACGCCGCCGTTCTCAGCCCTCAGCGGCAAGGATATGTCAGGTGTGACCGATGAGGAGAAATACAGGTGGATCGAGTTCTACAAGGCTGTATTCAAGGCAGATTATTTCCTCCCCCTTGACAACCAGCAGAAACTTATACTCAACGCCAGGGCTGCCTTCGGGTATCTTGGCTTCTACAACAAGGATATCGGCCCCTCACCCTTTGAGAACTTCTACGTTGGCGGTGACGGTATGACCGGGTACAGCTTCTACGGCCGCGAGGTCATAGCACTCAGAGGTTATACAAACGGCTCGCTTACCCCCAGGATTGAAAAGGTTGAAAACGGCATTTCAAGGAGGGTTGAGGCAGGCAATGTCTATTCGAAACTTACAATGGAGCTTCGCTATCCGATCTCTCTGAATCCGCAGGCTACAATCTACGGGCTCGCATTTCTCGAAGCCGGTAGGGCATGGTATGACATCAGGGATTTCAATCCCTTCAGGATGAACCGTTCGGCCGGCATCGGCCTCAGGGCCAACCTGCCGATGTTCGGGCTGCTCGGGATTGACTGGGGATACGGATTCGACCCGGCGGTTTACGGAACAGGGGAAGATTCAGGCAGCCAGTTCCACTTTGTTATCGGACAGCAATTCTGATGAAAACAAGATCAAATACAGCAGCTATGAAAAAGATCATTATCATGACGGTCATTGTGCTGGCCGGTTCCTTCAGCGGCATGGCACAAAAATTCGCTTTTGTTGACAGCGAGTACATCAGGAACAACATACCTGCTTTTACTGCAGCACAGCAGCAGCTTGACAAACTCTCCGAAGGATGGGAGAAAGAGGTTGCTGACGGCTATGCCGGGGTTGAGCAGATGTACAAGGATTACCAGGCTTCGGTGGTGCTTCTCACTCAGGATCAGAAAAAGAAAAAGGAGGAGGCCATCATTGTCCGCGAGAAGGAGGTGAAAGACCTTCAGAACAGGTATTTCGGTATGGAGGGCGAACTCTATAAGAAACGCGAAGAGCTTGTCAAACCCATTCAGGATGAGATACTTAAAGCCATAAAGGAGATCTCGGTCGAGGGAAGCTATGCAGTGATTTTCGACACCTCAACAGGTTCGAACATCCTCTTTGCCAACCCGAGATATGATCTCTCCGATCAGGTACTACAGAAACTGGGTTATAAGAATTAAATAATTACATTTGCACGTTAAAAATTGAAAAACAAGACAATGAAGAAAGTATTTGGGATACTCCTGTTTGCTGCACTTGTTCTGACAGCACAGGATGGAATTGCGCAGTCGTTCAAGACAGGCCATATCAACCGCGATGACATCATTATGGGAATGCCTGATTATGATACTGCAATGAAGAAGTACAATGCATTCGGGCAGGAGCTGACAAATGCTTTGGAACTGATGCAGGTTGAACTGAACAACAAGTATGATCAGTTTAGCAAGGAGGAAAAGAATCTTACTGACCTTGTAAAGGCAAACAAGGCACAGGAGCTTACTGACATGCAGAACCGCATCAACAACTTCCAGCAGCAGGCTCAGGTTCAGCTGCAGGACAAGCAGGCAGAGCTTCTGAACCCCATCATCGAGAAGGCCAACAATGCTATAAATGCTGTTGCAAAGGAGGGCGGTTATGTATATATATATGATGTCCGCACCCTTGTATATGTTGACACCTTAAAGAGCACTGACATCGGCCCGCTTGTGAAGACAAAGCTGGGAATCAAAGAAGTAAAATAAATTAAGAGTACTGCCCGCCCCCGGCGGGCAGTCTTACAATATACTGTCATGGAAGCAAGCAACCGTCCGATAGGGGTATTCGACTCAGGGGTGGGAGGGCTCACGGTGGCACAGGCCATCAGGCAGATCCTTCCGGGAGAGCGCATTGTCTACTTCGGTGATACAGCCCACCTCCCTTACGGTGACAAGTCGGAGGAGGCCATAAGGGGCTATTCGCGAAAGATAACCGAGTTCCTGATGAGCTATGATGCAAAAATCGTGATGATTGCCTGCAACTCGGCCTCAGCTTCCGCTTACGAAGCGCTCCTTGCCGAGTACGGCGACAGGGTAATAATCCTTGATGTAATAAACCCGGTTGTCGAATACTGCGCTTCCCGCAGCTTTCAGAGGCTTGGGGTGATCGGAACCAAACTCACTGTCAACTCGGGCACCTACACCAGGAAACTCAATGAGGCATCACCTGCCACCAGCGTGGTATCTCTCCCGACACCGCTGCTCGTTCCGATGATTGAGGAGGGTTTCATTTTTGATGACATAAGCAATGCAATAATACGCACATACCTCTCTGACACCAGGCTGAGAGATATTGACGGTCTTATACTCGGATGCACCCACTACCCGATAATACGCAACCAGATAAGCAAATTCTTCAACTTCACTGTCGAGGTTGTGGATTCAGCACGGATAGTGGCAGTAAGACTCCGGGAGATACTTGAAAAAAATAACCTTGTCAACAGGGGTAAACCCGGTGAAGACCTCTTCTTCGTATCTGATTATACCGACTACTTCGAAAAGATCGCCCGGATGTTCTTCGAGAGCTCAATCAACCTCCGGAAGGCGGATATCTGGTCTTGAAACCGCCTGAAGAGCCCCCTGCATATTTGCCTGGCAACATAAGATCCGGGCATATCTTCTTCTTTTCAAGGAATTTGGGAGGTCATACAAACATGACCAAAATCATACGGATATATCAGCTTTATATTGAACTTAGCTTCATTATTTAAAGTTACTACATAACACAGGATTTTACTTAAAAACAAATACGTTTCAATCATTATGGGAAAAAGATCAAAGGTCATTGAGAAGGACGCGGTGGTGATCAGGTTCTCAGGCGACTCAGGAGACGGGATGCAGCTTACAGGCACCCTCTTTTCCAATACGTCGGCCCTGTTCGGACATGATATATCCACCTTTCCTGACTATCCTGCGGAGATAAGGGCTCCTCAGGGTACCGTGGGAGGTGTCTCAGGCTTCCAGGTACACATCGGACACAAACTGATTAACACTCCGGGTGATTTCGCCGACATCCTTGTTGCAATGAATCCGGCAGCTGTACGCGCAAATGCCAGGTGGCTCAGAAAAGGATCCACAATCATTTATGACTCAGATAATTTTACGGAAAAATCAATACAGAGGGCAGGTTACAAGTCAGATCCGTTTACAGAGGACAAGCTTGACTCCATGAACCTTATTGCGGCACCTATCACAACCCTGGTGAAGGAGGCGCTCAAGGACATGGATATTGATCCCAAAACTGTTCTTAAAACCAAGAACATGTTCGCCCTTGGTATGGTTTACTGGCTTTTTGACAGCAAGCTTAAATACACTGAGGACTTCATCGAGGGAAAATTCGGCAAGAAACCGGTAGTGGCCGAGGCCAACAGCAAGGTGCTGAGGGCAGGATACTACTACGGAGAGACAATTGAAGCCCTGACGCCCTCATACAGGGTCGGACCGGCGCCGATTGAAAAGGGCACATACCGTAACATCAACGGTAACCAGGCAACCTCATGGGGCGTTCTCGCCGCCGCTGAGAAGGCTGACCTGAAACTTTTCATAGGTTCATACCCCATCACCCCGGCAACAGGAATACTCGAGGAACTGGCGCTGAGAAAAGATTTGGGAGTAAAAAGCCTTCAGGCTGAGGATGAAATAGCCGGCATCTGCACATCGATTGGAGCCAGCTTTGCAGGGCGCATGGCAGTTACATCAACTTCCGGACCCGGTCTGGCTCTCAAGTCAGAAGCTCTTAACCTGGCTGTGATGACTGAACTGCCACTTTTAGTAATTGACGTGCAGCGTGGCGGTCCGTCAACAGGCCTTCCGACCAAGACTGAACAGTCTGACCTCTGGCAGGCACTCTACGGACGTAACGGCGAGAGCCCGGTACCGGTTCTGGCTGCCGGAACACCCTCAGACTGCTTCAGGTTCGCCTTCGAGGCAGCCAAAATGGCAATCGAACACATGACACCTGTCATACTGCTTACTGACAGTTACCTGGCTAACGGCTCAGAACCGTGGAAGATACCTTCAGTGAAGGACATGCCTTCAATAAAGGTTCCGTATGCTGTTAAGACGGACAAGGAGTTTCTGGCATACGAAAGAGACCCTGAAACACTCGTGCGCAAATGGGCAATCCCTGGCACACCGGGACTGGAACACCGTGTCGGCGGACTGGAGAAGACAATCAAGGGGAGTGTATCCTATACACCGGAAAACCATGAATACATGGTTAAAACCCGGGAAGAAAAGATAGAAAGAATTGTAAACGAAATACCTGACCTTAAGGTCCACGGTAAGAAATCAGGTGACCTGCTGGTGATCGGCTGGGGAAGCACCTATGGACAGATAACAACTGCAGTTACAGAACTTCAGAAGGAAGGATATGCAGTATCTGCAGCCGTATTCAATTACATCAGGCCTCTGCCGAAGAACACCGCTAAAGTTTTCGCCGGATTCGATAAGCTGGTCGTATGTGAACTGAACACAGGACAGTTTGCAAATTACCTGAGAATGAAGCACCAGAAGTACACGTACAACCAGTACAACAAGGTTCAGGGGCTCCCGTTCACTGTCCAGGAGATAAAGGATTATTGTGTTAAACTGCTTAAGGGTAAGAAAAATGGCTGAGACAAATCATAACCACTACGCTGCGAAGGACTTTAAAAGCGACCAGGAAGTAAGATGGTGCCCGGGATGTGGTGACCACGGTATCCTGGCCTCACTTCAGAAGACACTGGCAGAACTTGACATACCGAAGGAAAAATATGTATTTGTGTCAGGTATCGGCTGCTCATCGAGGCTGCCATATTACATGAATACCTACGGATTTCACAGTATCCACGGAAGGGCTGCCGCTATCGCCACAGGCGTTAAGATAGCCAATCCTGACCTGATGGTATGGGAGATGACCGGCGACGGCGACGCTCTCGCAATCGGAGGGAACCACTATATCCACGCAATCAGGCGTAATATTGACATCAAGATCATCCTCTTCAACAATGAGATATACGGCCTCACAAAAGGACAGTATTCTCCCACCTCGAAGAAGGGACTCAAAACCAAGACTTCGCCCTTTGGCACAATTGAGGAACCTTTCAAGATCGGTGAGCTGACAATTGGTGCTAACGGACGTTTCTTCGCACGCACTGTCGACTATAGCCTGCAGCTCTCAAACGAGGTTTACAAGGAGGCTGCAAAGTTCCATGGCACTGCCGTTGTGGAGGTCATACAGAACTGCGTCATCTTCAATGACGGCACTCATGACGCTTTCACAAGCAAGGAGAACCGTGATGACAATACAATCATTCTCCGCCATGGCGAAAAAATGATCTTCGGCAAGAACCGCGACAAGGGAATTATCCTGAAGGACCTCAAGCTGAAGGTGGTAACCATTGGCAAGGACGGCATCACGGAGAAGGATATCCTCACCCATGATGCACATGAGCCCAACCCGGGCATACATTACAGGCTGGCAGGAATGTCACTTCCTGAATACCCGGTGGCGCTTGGCGTGATCAGGGCCATCAATGCCCCAACCTATGACGCTGCCATGATGGAGCAGCATGAACTTGTCCAGGCAAAATCAAAGATCAGGACTGTTGATGAGCTTCTCAGGAGCGGATCAACCTGGGAGGTGAAGTAACTTTCCTGGAGGTGAAGTAACCTTCTGTATCGGTGACAGTACCGGGGGTTTCCCGTTAATGATATGCAGCCGGTTCCTTAATACAGGGAACCGGCTGTAATATTCTATTCTCTTTTTGTTTATTTTGGTATCCGACTTTACCTGGTACCCAGATGAATGATTGCCCTGACCCCGGCCCCGGATTCACACGTGACGTACATGACCAGCAGGAGCGCCTGAAGGAACTTGCATGTGTAAACCGTGCAACTCAGATACTCAAGGAGAGGAAGCCGATAGAAGAGACACTTATGCAGCTTGTGCTCGAACTGCCTGAAGCCCTTCAGTTTCCTGATTACACCGTTGCACGTATAAAATTCCAGGACCGGTCATTCGAGACTCCGCGGTTCGTGGAGACAGGATGGAGGCTGTCAGAGGATTTCGAAACCCTGATCGGCAGAGGCTCGGTGGAGGTATGCTACACATGCCCCTTCCTTGAAGAGGATGAGGGCCCCTTCCTGAAAGAGGAAAGAGACCTTCTGGTCAATTTTGCAGGACTCATATCACGGTTTATCAACGGCCAGGCAGCCGAACAACTGCGGACCCGTGATCAGGTAACAGAGCCTGAACCGTCAGTAACACTCAACCCCGACAGCAAATCGATACGAAGATTGCTACAGCAGTTTCTTGACAGGCACAATGCGGAGAGAGATGTGTTTCATGATCTTATGCCTTTCATGGTCAGGGAGATACTGCTGGTTGCCAGCCTTTATGACGCTTACTCAATTGAAGGTGAAGGGCGTTTCTCTGACTACATGCTGGGCGAATATTACCAGATGAGTCTCACCACTATACCACGCATAACGGGAGTGTCCGGTGAGGATGAAGCCTTTGCACGCCTCGGGGCCCGCCACTATGACATGATAATTATAATGGTGGGGGTCGACAAGATCAACCCGATGAACCTCTGCCGGAATATAAAACAGAAGTACCCGTATATACCGACATACCTGCTGCTCAATAACCCCGGAGACATACCCTATGCAAGGGAACAGAAACTTCACGGTGTGCCATTTGATAATCTCTTCGTATGGACCGGTGAATCACGTGTCTTCTTCGCCATGGCCAAACTCCTCGAAGACAAGGTCAACGTTGGCAATGACACACAGAAGGGACTTACCGGTGTGATTCTGATTATTGAAGACGCCCCCGATTACTATTCCACCTACGTGCCGATGCTCTATTCGCTGGTGCTCGAGCAGACCCGCATACTGATTGAAGACGTCTCATCCGATGAACTTTATAAGGTTCTGAAGCTGAGAGCCAGGCCTAAGATTCTGCTGGCCACCACATGGGAGGAGGCAATGGAAGTTTACACAAGGTACAAGAACAGCCTTCTCGGCGTTATTTCTGACATGCGCTTCCCGCGAAACGGTGAACTCTACAAGATGGCCGGCTTTGAAATGCTCCGGCTCATCAGGGAAGAGCAACCCAACCTGCCCACAGTCCTCCAGTCATCAGACTCCGAGAATGCAAAATATGCTGCAGAACTGAAGGCAAACTTCATAAATAAGAACTCGGAGACCCTTCTTCAGGATATAAAATCATTCATCACTTATTACCTGGGTTTCGGGCACTTTGTTTACCGTGACACAAAAGGACGCCAGATAGCTGTCGCCAAGTCAATGAAGGAGTTCGAGGCGTTTCTCAAGACTGTCCCTGAAGACTCACTTGTATATCATGCAATGAAGAACCACTTCTCACTCTGGCTGATGGCAAGGGGAGAGGTGCAAATAGCAAAGGTCATTAACCCGATACAAATTTCCGACTTCAACAGTCTCAGGGAGATGAGGGAGTTCCTGATTGACATAATCAGGAAAAGACGCCGGGAGATGAACAAGGGCAAGGTTGTAAACTTCGACGAATCTGTTATGTTTGACGAGTCAAACGTCGTCAGTTTCTCAGGCGGCTCTCACGGAGGAAAGGGAAGAGGTCTGGCATTTATAAGCACCCTCATTTACAGCTTCGAACTTGGGCGCCTTTTACCAGGAATAAACATCAGAACCCCCTTCACCACCATAGTGGGAACTGACGAGTTCGACCAGTTCATGGATACGAACAGGCTGTGGGAGGTTGTCAGTCGTGAGAAAGATTTCGCCGCACTGCAGAAACAGTTCCTTGCAGGCACCCTGAGTGACGAACTGGAAGATAAGCTGAGGATCTTCATCAGGCTGAACACCAAGCCACTGGCTGTACGCTCGTCAAGCCTGTTCGAAGACTCGCTCAGCCAGCCTTTCTCCGGTATCTTCGGTACATACCTCCTGCCAAACAATCACCCTGATCCGGAAGTAAGACTCATGCAGCTGATCGGAGCCATTAAGCTCGTCTTCTCCTCTATCTACTCTGACAACTCACGCATCTATTTCGAGGCGGTGAACTACAAGATCGAGCAGGAAAAAATGGCAGTTGTAATTCAGGCTGTGGTGGGAAACAGGTACGGCGATATCTTCTATCCACATATATCAGGAACAGCGCAGTCGTTCAACTTTTACCCTGTAGCCAATATGACACCCCATGACGGGTTTGCCGTGGCAGCTGTCGGGTTGGGACAGTATGTGCTTGACGGTGAGAGAGCATTCAGGTTTTCACCTGCATACCCGGCACTGGATATTGTCTCAATCCGTGATATTACCCGGTTCTCACAGACAGAGTTCTATGCAGTCAACCTGGCCCGCAGCGAAGTCGACCTCCTCAAGGGGGAGAGTGCAGGCCTGGTTAAACTCAATATCTCCAGGGCGGAGGATGACGGCACACTGCTTCACTGCGCTTCGGTTTACAGCAGAGACAATGATACTCTTACACCAGGGCTTGGCATGCCCGGACCACGGGTCGTCAATTTTGCCAATATCCTCAAGTATGATTATGTGCCCCTGGCGAACACACTGAAGACGGTCCTGGAGGTAGTCAGGGAAGCATTCGGGGCGCCTGTGGAGATTGAGTATGCCGTTGACCTTAAAAAGGATGAGGCGGGGAAAGCCAGCTTCTATCTCCTCCAGATAAAACCCCTGGTCGGAAGCGGTGCAGGTTATTCAATTGACCCTGAGAGTGTTTATACAGACGACATGCTCCTTGTCTCGAGAAAAAGCATGGGTAACGGACTTGTTGATTCCATAACTGACCTTGTCTATGTGGAACCTGACAGGTTTGATAATCTGAAGACAAATGAGATGGCAGCTGAGATTGATGCCATCAACAGGAAGATGCTGGACCTCGGACGAAAATATGTTCTCATCGGACCGGGACGTTGGGGAACAAAGGATCGCTTCCTTGGGATACCTGTCGAATGGCCGCAGATCTCAAATGCAAAGATTATTGTCGAGGTAAGCATGCCTAACTACCATATTGACGCCTCGCAGGGTTCTCACTTCTTCCACAACGTAACATCCATGAATATCGGGTACCTCGCTGTGAATGAAGCCACTGCTGAAGGGGTCATCAGGTGGGACAAACTAAGGGCGGAAAAGGAGGTAGGCAAAGGAAAATTCTTCCGGCACATCAGGTTCTCCAAACCAATGATTATCAGGATGGATGGCAGGCTTGGGATGGCGGTCATCTCGCTGGGGGTCTGAGACTCGCGGTTTCTGCCCGGCATTCCCGTCCCGGGGGGTCTGAGACTCGCGGCTTCTGCCCGGCATTCCCGTCCCGGGAGAATGAGATTCCCGGCTACAGAGCGCTTATGTCGATTGAGGATGCAGATACATCCGGGCTTATCTTCCTGATCAGCCCTTGCAATACGTTGCCCGGCCCTGCCTCGATGAATTCAGTTGCACCGTCAGCTACCATATTCTGTACTGTCTGTGTCCACCGTACCGGGGAGGTCAGCTGTGCAATGAGATTTGACATGATCTCATCCGGGTCAGTCACCGCTTTACCTGTCACGTTCTGGTAAACGGGGCACAGCGGCCTGTTGAAGCGTGCTTTTCTTATCGCCTCTTCGAGTTCCTGCCGGGCAGGTTCCATACAGGGTGAATGAAAACCGCCGCTGACTGATAACGGTACGATACGCCTGGCGCCTCTTTTCTTAAGCTCCTCAGTCGCTGCCGTCACACCTTCGGTTGTTCCGGAGATCACTATCTGGCCGGGACTGTTGTAATTGGCCGGTACGACAGTCTCCTTAAGCGATGCACATATCTCCTCCACCACAGAATCATCCATTCCTAAAACAGCGGCCATCGTCGAGGGGTTGATGCTGCAGGCCCGCTGCATTGCCAGGGCTCTGCCGGCCACAAGCGCCAGCCCCTCTTCAAAGGAGAGTGCCCCGGCAACCACCAGCGCGGAAAATTCGCCAAGTGAGTGGCCGGCAACCATCGAGGGCCTGAAGGAACTTCCGGCTACAGCCGTGATAATCACCGAATGCAGGAAAATAGCAGGTTGCGTTACCCGCGTCTGCCTCAGCTCATCGTCGGTTCCTGTAAACATCGTGTCAGTTATGCGGAATCCAAGCAGAGAATTGGCCTGTTCAAACATGTCATGCGCCATGGCAAATTTCTCGTAGAGGTCTTTTCCCATGCCCGGGTATTGCGCTCCCTGTCCGGGGAATACATAAGCCTTCATCTTTTTCAGGGTGTGATGTGAATTAATTCTTTTAATGCAATCTGCTGGCTATCAGGTGCATGAACTCCTCGCGGGTATTCATGTTGGAAAGGAAACAACCTGTAAATGCGGAGGTAGTAGTGACCGAGTTCTGCTTCTGAACACCGCGTATCTGCATGCACATGTGCTGCGCCTCAATGACTACCGCCACTCCCAGCGGCTTCAGATTCTCCTGGATGCAGTTGCGGATCTGCGTTGTCAGCCTCTCCTGCACCTGCAGCCTGGCAGCGTATGTCTCCACTACACGTGCTATCTTGCTCAGTCCTGTTATATAACCGTCAGGAATATAAGCCACATGGGCCTTGCCATGAAACGGCAGCATATGATGCTCACACATCGAGTATATGTCTATGTCCTTGACTATCACCATCTGCCTGTATTCTTCCTTGAAAATGGCACTGCGAAGAATCTCCTCCGGATCAGACTGGTAACCCCGGGTGAGAAAGCCCAGAGCCTTGGCAACCCTTTCCGGAGTTTTCAGCAATCCCTCCCTGTCGGGATCTTCTCCCAGGAGCTTCAGTATCTTGTAATAATAACCCGAAATTTCCTCAATTACTTCAGGATTCCATTTCTCGATCTTGTTGTATCCGTCAGACAGTCTGCCGCTGCCATCATTCAGTTTTTCCATTTTTATCCGTAATATTCTACATAGTTGTTTTCTGTCTCCTCGATCGTAACACAGTGAAGAGTGGCTCCCTCGGCCAGCAACGGGTACTTAAGCTCATCCCATATCGCCATCGCAAGGTTCTCCGTGGTGGCTACCTTCCCCGCCATGAAATCTGTCTCAAGGTTCATGTTTTTATGGTCAAGCTTTTCGATGATCCGTTCTGTCATTATCTCCTTCAACCTGGTGGCATTCATGAAATAACCTGTTACTGTGTCAGGTTCGCCTGTGACGGTTACCTTAAGGACATAATTATGCCCGTGCCACAGAGGATTCGAACATTTGCCGTAGAGGATCATGTTCTCCTCGTCAGTAAGGTCCGGCCGGAACATCCTGTGTGCGGCGCTGAACCGTTCTCTTCTCGTCAGGTATATCATATCCGCCAAATTAAATGGTTGACAGGGAAAGGGGCTATTTTGTTCAAAAATAATATATTTATCACTTCAACTCATGCATGTCATGAATAATGGTACAGGGGAGATACTTATTGCAGTGGCGCACCCTTCCGAGGAGGAGGCGGTGAGGAGGGCGGCATCGGTTGCCGGTTGCAACTGTGAGATCATCGTGACCGGGGTGGGAGGGGCCGCCATGTCATGGACCCTGCAGAAGAGACTTGCTCAGGGCGGTATACACTCAGGCCTGGCACATGGCGGCATGCCGCCAGCTCCGGCAACAGGTAAATTAAACATGACTCCCCCGCCCGGAGAGACTCTCCTGAGTCATGCATCCGGAGGCGTTCCGGTACTTGTGATAGGCGCCGGTATAGCAGGCAGCTATGTCGGATCGATTCCTCCCGGTGCTGTTGTCATAACCGTGTCAGATTGTTTTGCTGACATGGGGGTGGATGACAACGGCCGTTTCATTCCCCTCTTCGGCGCGGGCCTTGCGGATGCTGACACATATCCGTTCACGGGCGGTCGGATCCCATGCAAAGGAAAGTGGTTCGACCTTGCAGCCGCGTTTATTCCTGCCGTCAGGGGAGCCACTGTGAACATGTCATCAGGTTCACAGGCGGTCATAGACCGGATCCGGATGACATGGGATCCTGAGATTGAAACAATGGAGGGTGCCTGGCTGGCTTATACATGTGCCATGGCAGGCATACCCTGGATCTCCGTCAGGGCAGTGTCAAACATGGTGGAACCGCGTAACCTGAAAAACTGGGATATTCAACTTGCACTCAGGAACCTGGAACAAAAAATGGCCGATCTGCTTAAAATGATCAAAGACTCATGAAACTGACTCTTGGCTTTTCTCCCTGCCCCAATGATACATTCATCTTCGAGGCTATGGTGCACGGGAGGGTTGATACTGAAGGACTGGAGTTCGATTGGTTCCTGGCAGATGTCGAGGAGCTCAACCGCAGGGCCGCGGATGGCAGCATCGATGTCACCAAGATGAGTTTCCACGCCTATGCCAATACCGCGGAGCAATTCCTTATCCTCGATGCCGGCAGTGCCCTCGGGCGGAGCAACGGCCCCCTGGTTGTAAGCAAAAGAAAGATCCGGCCTGACGAGCTTGATGAGGCTGTCATTGCAATTCCGGGTAAAATGACAACCGCGAATCTCCTCTTCAGCATCTTCTGGCCGAAAGCTACCCGCAAGCGCGAATACCTGTTCTCTGACATCCCGGAAGCAGTGCTCTCCGGTAAGGCTGACGTTGGTCTGATAATTCACGAGACACGTTTCACATACAGGTCGATGGGCCTCTCTCTGGTTGCTGACACCGGCTTCTTGTGGGAAGAGACGACTGGTCTGCCGGTACCGTTGGGATGTATCGCGGTAAACCGCAAAATTGATGAAGACACGGCGGCGAAAGTTGACAGAGCCATATGGCGAAGCATTGAATATGCCCGCACGAGCCCGGATGAATCCGTGGATTTTATAAGGAAACACGCCCGCGAAACAGAAGCGGATGTTACCCGTGAGCACATTAAACTATATGTCAACAGCTTCAGCCTCTCACTCGGTGAAGAGGGGCGAGCTGCCATCAAGCGCCTCTTTGCTGTCGCACGTGAGAAAGCTGTTGTACCCCCTCTTCCGGAAAGGATATTTCTGCACTGAGCGGGCCTTGTGCGATTGCATTTTCGTATCTTTACATATAATTGTTATAATCTGATCACGTCATGAAATTTGAACTCCCCACACTGAAGTATGAAAAAGGTGACCTCGCACCGCACCTGAGCCCGGAGACTCTTGAGTTTCATTATGGCAAACATCACCTTGCCTACGTTAATAATCTCAATAACCTGATCCCGGGTTCCCCTTTTGAATCAGCCACCCTGGAAACGATGATCCGCAAGGCAGAGGGCGGCATCTTCAACAATGCTGCACAGGTCTGGAATCATACTTTTTATTTTGCGGCATTTTCACCTGACGGGAAAAGAACACCCTCGGGAACAGTGGCGAAGGCTATCGATGCCGAGTATGGCTCGTTCGAAGGCTTCAGGGAAGCCTTCACGAAGGCCGCTACAACACTTTTCGGTTCAGGATGGGCTTGGCTATGTATGAAACCTGACGGCCGCCTGACAATAACCCAGGAGTCAAATGCCGGAAACCCGCTCAGATCAGGACTGGTGCCATTGCTTACATGTGACGTCTGGGAACATGCATATTATATCGACTACAGAAACAGACGTCCTGACTATATCAAGGCATTCTGGGAACTGCTCGACTGGAAAGTGATCGGTGAGCGGTATGACGAAGCACTGAAAAAATAGCTTTTTTGCATCCTGCCGGGTCACCTGCAGGTTAAGCATATGCAGCCCCGGTGAGGGGCTGCTTGCATTTTCGCCCTCGCTGATTCACTCTTCCGGACCGTTTTGCATTGCTGTGCGTATCCCTTTCTTTTTTCCCTATCTTTGCGCAAAACTCCTACAATGAATCTTCAAGACCTGATTGAAAAGACAAGAACCACACGCCGGTTTGACGGCAAACATGAAATCTCCACCGATACCCTCGTTTCTCTTGTCAACCTCGCACGGCTCTCAGCCTCCGGCGCCAATCGCCAGCCAATCAAATATATGCTTGTTACTGAAAAGACACAGCGGGAAATCCTTTATCCATGCCTGGCCTGGGCCGGATACCTCACCACCTGGGAAGGACCAGACCCTGCCGAGAGACCTTCAGCATATATAATCGTACTCGGCGATAAGGAGATTTCCGAATCGTTTGGCGTTGATCACGGCATAGCAGCACAGAGTATCATGCTGGGTGCGACAGAAGCAGGCCTGGGAGGATGCATAATAGCTTCAGTAAAGAAAGAGAGACTCAGGGCAGCATTTGAAATACCGAAACAGTATGAGATACTGCTCGTTCTGGCCCTCGGCAAACCGGTTGAAAAGGTTGTAATCGAGACAATCAGCAATAACGACGTGAAATACTGGAGAGATGGAAACAGCGTTCACCATGTTCCGAAAAGGACGCTTGACGAGATTATTCTTCGCAAGTAGATCCCCGAAGGCAATCCTGCTAATTATAATCTTCAGCGCTTTTGCCGTGCAGGACTCGCTGGCCCAGCAGTCGGGCCCCATTCTTTTTCACGGTGTCGTCTTCGACGCTGCGACGCGTCAGCCGCTCCCTGACGCTCACTGGATCATCAGTGACCGGTCAGCCGGCGCTGCTGACAGCAGGGGAATGTTTTCATTTTATGCACACCGTAATGACACTGTGACATTCACCTGCATCGGTTATAATAAATTCAGGATGACGGTTCAGGATACACTGCGGGCAAGAGAATACACTGCCGGCATATATCTTGCAAACGATACAACCCTTATACCGGCCGTGATTGTAATGCCCCGGCTGGGTAACGTCAGGGCTGCGATACTGGCAGAGCAACCTTCTCAAAACCAGGATGTGATCAACGCCACAAACAACCTCCGGATGTCAGTCTACCAGGGGCTGACAAACCCTCCTGAGCTTGGCGATCCGGCGATAAATTACGAGATCCTGCGCCAGAAGCAGAGGATGGATGCCTACGAGAAAGGGCAGATCCCCTCAGACCGGATGGTTGGCCTGAGTCCTTTTACACTGATACCACTATTATATATGCTGTCGGTGGGCCTGCCTGAAGACCCTGAACCGCCTGCCCCGCATATCTCGGTACGTGATATGGAATTTCTGAGGCATGTACATGATTCGTTGCTTTTCAGGCATTAGGCAATAGGCATTAGGCAATAGTAAGAAACTGCTTCAGGGCAGTATCAGCCTGTATGATGTCAACACTATTGCCTACTGCCTACTGCCTACTGCCTATTCCTGAAACTCAACCTTTTACGAACAGCGCCTTGATTATATGGCTGGCCATTTTCGGATTCTCCTTCAGACGCCGGGTTGAATAACCGAACCATTTTTCGCCGAAGGGGACATATACCCTCATCACATGACCTCCTTCAACAATGCTCTGGCGAAGCTTTGGCGTGACCCCGTAAAGCATCTGGAACTCGTACATGTTCTTCGGGACGTCGTATTTTTTTATCAGTTCATATGCCCCTTCAATAAGCGGTTTGTCATGGGTCGCAATCCCGACATATATTTTATTCCGGAACATGAATTCCAGGTCCTCCAGGTAATGACGGTTTATCTCCTCGTACTGCTTGTAGGCAATCCCGGCCGGTTCGACATATATCCCCTTGCAGAGACGGTAGTTGGTCGGAATTTCCGGTGTGTTCATGTCAAGCATCTTCTCCAGGTCACTGTATGTCCTTTTCAGGTATGCCTGCAACACCAGCCCGACATTCTTCGGGAACTCTGCATGAAGGCGCCTGTAAAGCCCGATCTCCAGGTCGGTGCACGGTGAGTCTTCCATGTCTATTCTGCAGAAATTGTTGTATGAGGCAGCCTTTGCAACTATCTCG
The DNA here is from genome assembly GCA_964635655.1 of uncultured Rikenella sp. Taxonomy (GTDB): domain Bacteria; phylum Bacteroidota; class Bacteroidia; order Bacteroidales; family VadinHA17; genus SR-FBR-E99. The sequence goes on from CAZWOC010000006.1 coordinate 106,926, forward strand.
CGCATGAGAGTGTAGCATACTTCCTTGTCAATCAGCAGCCCGAAGCTTGTAGGTTTGAGCGAGTAGTTGCCGTTAACCCCGTTCTTCTGCGTTTCCTCTATCAGGTCAAGATACTCCTGCTTGTTTGCTTCAGCCTCGTCAAGTGATTTGATGAACTCACCCAGAACGTCAAGGGTGACTCTTACACCCTGGGCGTTAAGTTCTTTTGACACTTTCATGGCGTCAGCCATTGTCACTCCGGAGATGTAGGCGCGTGAAAAAATCCAGATGAATTTCTTCGGAAAATACGGAAGGATTGAGGCAATGAACTTATTGAACATCTTCGGGCGGTTTTAAAATTTAGCGCTCAAAGATATTAAAAAGTGCGATATGGCAGGGATATCCCTATTTGAAAGCCTTTTCCGGCAGTCCGTCACCCTTCAGTGAGAGCCTGCTGAAATATGCAGGAACCTCGCGACCGGTAAGCTTGTCGACATACATTTTTGCAAGGTACTGTCCCAGCATGAATCCCTGTCCCCGCAGTCCGAGGAAAAGTCCGTGTTCCGGGTCTATGTACATCCTTGGCTCGGTGTAATATCCGCTCCAGAGCGACTGGAATCCTGCAGTTGACAGGGCGGGAAGCCATGAGGTGAACACTTCCGACACTATCTCCATGAACTCCTTGCTGTTCACCTTCAGGTTCCTTCCCGCCTCGGCGGGATCTGCTGCCGGTGAAGCGCATCCTATTATCTGGCCTGTCTCTCCAAGCTGCTGGCCGTATACTGCCACGAAGCCCTTGTAGTTGCGCCTGTCGATCAGCATTGGCAGTGGTGTATTGTTCGGACCCATCATCGGGAGTCGTCTTGTGATGAAAGCCTGGTGGCGCACACCGTATGTACCGGTGTAGATGCCAAGGCTACGGGCAAACTCCTCACCGTGTGCACCCATGGCGTTGATGAAGACTGGGGTCTCATACTCAATGTATTCACCCCCGTGGTCCTGAACCGTCACGATGTACTCCCTGCCGTTGCGGCTCAATGCCGTTACCGTGCTGTCTTCCTCCACCGTACCGCCGGCGATTATTCCAAGATGTCTTATAAGGTCGATTACTTTTCCCGGGGTTGCCTGCCAGCAATCGTTTGTAATAAGTGCAGCCCTGTACCTCTCCTTAAGATCAGGGTTGATGCCGGGGGCTATCTTCGAGGCATAGTCTCCCGGAAGAACCATCTGGCCGTCAGACCATGCCAGTGAAGCTTCCAGCTGGCTCATCATCGCATCGTCATGGGCGAAGGTCACATATTGTATTTCCCTGTAGTTGATCTCTGAGATTTTCTGGAGCTCCTTGAAAATCTCATGGTTATGCCTTGCAATGTCAGACAGTTCCGGCACACTGAAGTTGGGTCTTCCTCCGGCGATGTTACGCCATGATGAACCCCGGTCATGATTAATGAGGACAGGTTTCATGCCTGCCTCGGCAAGGTATCTCATAAGGGCGCTGCCGGTTATACCTCCTCCGGCTACAAGGGCTCCTACCTTTACTTTTTTCCTCCCGCCCTGTGTGATTATCAATTCAGGCTCTTTCTGCGGACACAGCTCACCCATTGTGAGCTGATTTGAAAGTGGTGCCCTGGGGGTGGCGTCACCAACGATCTCAATACCCATCGGGCGCAGCATCATCGAGAGCCTCCTGATACAGCGCTTGCCGCGGCATGGGCCCATGCCCAGACGCGTTGTGTGCTTGATCTCGTCAACAGAAATGTATTTCCTGTCACCGATGACAGGCATAATCTCTTCAAGTTTTACATCCTCACAGTGGCAGACATACTCCTTTGTCTCCAGCTCGGTGGCAGGTGAGAAAGTCAGAGGTGCCGGGTAGTTCTCCTTCGCGATGAAGCCTCTTGCGGCAACAATATCCTTCCCCTTTGGCGTGATAGCCCTGACCCTTGCTACATTCGTCTTGTTGGGCTTCATCATCACCTTCTCGATGACCCCTTCACCGATTTTTTTGCCGTTGTTGTCGACGAGCCATACTTCGGCCCCTTCCTCAACAAAATATTCCACGGGCAGGAAGAGCTGATCCTTCGCCACATTGTAACCGAAGATTGCAAGCCCCGGGCACTGGTAAACGCAGTTGAGGCATCCCGTGCACTTTTCAAAATCCAGGGCAGGTACAGTGTCCGGCGAGGCTTTGGTTATCGCTCCGTGGGGGCATGCAAACTGGCAGGGATTGCAGGCGAAACTGTAAAGACAATCTATAATTACAAATGGTCTTGCGTTCATCCTGGCCTCGTCAGGCATCCACGGATTTTCTTTCACCCTTGCAGGATGTTGCTGTGAGTCGATATATTCTTTTGATAGTGAGAGGTATTCGTTGTAGTTGCTGCGCACGCCGGCCTCCTGGATTATCTCCATGGCGGCCTGCTTGCCGCGAAGCACTGCAGTGGTTCCTTCACCGATGCGCATGGCATCACCGGCAGAAATAACCCTGGTGCCGAACACTTCACGTCCTTTGATCAGAAGCTGGTTGTCAGGTATCAACCCTGTGCATATGTTGATCACATCGATCCCTTCGATGACTTTTTCTGTTCCCGGTACCGGCGAGAAGTCGCGGCATTCGGCTATAACAGCCCCGCAGATGCCGTCATTGGTACTGTTAGGAATTGCTTTGACAAGCATGTGCGAAAGGATAACCGGAATGCCCAGTCTCCTCACCCTGTTGGCCTGCACGGGGAACCCTCCCTCGGAAGGCATTGCCTCGATGATGGCCTTTACCTTTGCGCCGGCCTGCATCAGCTGGTAGGAGGTGAGGTAACCAATGTTGCCGGCACCTACTGTCAGTATGTTTTTGCCGAGGAGTGTCAGCTCCTGGTTCATCATCTTCTGAACGACAGCTGCAGTGTATACTCCGGGAAGGTCATCGTTGCCGAAGGCCGGCATGAAGGGGACGGCGCCGGTGGCGACGATCAGGTACTGCGCATCAACATAAAATATCTCTCCTGTGCGCATATTCTTCGCGGCTATCCGCTGACCCTCAAGAATATCCCAAATCGTCGAGTTCAGCATAATGCCATCCTGCGATTCCCCTGCAAGCGTTCTGGCGATGTCGAAGCCTCTCATCCCACCGTACTTCTTCTCTTTCTCGAAGAAGAAGAACTGGTGAGTCTGCATCAAAAACTGCCCGCCTATGTGATCATTGCTGTCGATGACCAGGTTGGGCACACCATGTTTGTTCAGCACCTCCCTGGCTGCCAGCCCTGCCGGCCCGGCACCTGCTATTGCGACAGTGGTGCGGTAAACCTTTCTTGCTCCTCCGTCAGCCTTCACCGCTGTTGCCGAATGAAAACCTGCCGGGATCTCAGCTACTTCCTTCACACCGTCGACCGGGGTGATACAGATACGTTTCACAACACCGTCAACCAGCATCTCGCACGCACCGCATTTGCCAATACCGCACTCAAGACTGCGGTTACGGTTGTCAAGACTGTGCGTATGAACCGGGTATCCTGCCTGGTGCAGGGCAGCTGCTATCGTAAAACCCTTAATCCCCTTCACCGTATTCCCGTTGTACGAAAATGCCGTCTCTTCACTGCGGGGTATCTCAAGTATAGGATGCTGTAATATTCTGGTCATAGGATCTTCTTTCACATTTAAATTCAACTTCCAAAAATAACCCTGTCACACCCCTTAATTCAATGACCTATATCAGAACCAATTCATGATTTATTACATTTTTTACCTTATTTTGAGAAAAATATTACCGCTTGCAACCTTTCCGTTACAGTTTTGGTCTACTCACCGTGCCCGGATTATGATGAGTGAACAACATATCATTCATGGCTGTATCAGGCACAACAGAAAAGCACAGCAGGCCCTGTGGAGACAGTACTCCGGGTACCTGCTGGCCGTCTGCATGAGATATGCCACAGACAGACCTGAGGCTGAAGATATGTTGCAGGAGTCTTTCCTGAAGATATACTTCAACATCGGCGAGTATTCGGGAACAGGTTCTTTAAGGGGATGGATGAGAAAGGTGACTGTAAACACGGCAATCACATACTGGCACAAAAACCTGAAACACAAGCATCAGGTTGATATTGATGAGTATGTCAGCGCTGAAACAGGAACAGCCGGATTCGAGGAAGATTTTTACAATGCCGAAGATCTGTGCAGAGTCCTGGGTGAACTGTCACCAGGTTACAGGATGGTCTTTAACCTTTATGCAATTGAAGGTTACATGCACCATGAAATAGCAGAGATGCTTGAAATAGATGTGAATACTTCAAAATCACAATACAGCAGGGCAAGAGCGATACTCAGAAAAAAACTCGAAGACCTTGCAAGGATAAAGGGAAAATTTTCCTGAAACAGCGATGACTGAAAAGGAAAGGGATAACGGTCTTGAAACTCTTTTCCGTGATAAACTGGAAGAGAATGTGATGGAGGCAGGGAGCGACCTCCGGAGGCGTGTCATGCACCGTCTGGAGCGGCTTGAGTTCTTCCGTTTCAACCTCTCACGGTTCAATTTCTATTATGTCACTGCTGCCCTTGCAGTGCTTACTGTAGCCGGAGTTATAATCTTTTCCGGACATGGAACCGGGCAACAGCCTGACGGTGACGAAGTGCCGGAGAGGACTGTGACCGGGACACCTGTCGATGCTGTTGACACTCCCGGCATTGCAAAAGAGGCCGTTGAGGATGTGAAAAAATCAGATGCACCGGTAAATTCCACAGCAGGTATGAAAGCATCTGCCGGCACTTCAGCTGACAGGCAGCTGTACAAGGAACCGGAACTGACGGGCAGGCACCCGGAAGCAGAAACTGTCAGGGTCAGCACAATCAGCAACGGCACCATCGCTGCAGCCTCACCCGTTTCGTTCCTCTCAATCGGGGCATCGGCGACTTCCGGTTGTGTACCCCTCAATGTGAGCTTCGCGTGCAACGCGAATGAAGATCAGGATATATCATGGAACTTCGGTGACGGAGGGACATCATCTCTCCGGAACCCTGAATATCTGTTCGACATCCCGGGCACCTACATGGTGACACTTACCGCAACCGACAACAGGGGGAGAACATCCTCGGCCAGCACCACTGTCGTGGTCTACGGAAGACCTGAGGCTGCCTTCGAAGTGCAAAGGGATGATCCGTACGACGAGGGAGACAGGGTGACTTTCGTGAATCTGTCAAAAGGTGCGGTGGATTATATCTGGAACTTTGGCGACGGAGTCTTCTCTGCCCTTTCGGATCCGGTACACAGATACCGGGAAACAGGTGTATATGATGTCAGCCTGGTCGCCTGGTCAGCCGAAGGATGCGCCGATTCCGTGACTGTCAGTGACCTCTTTACCGACAGAGGCATGTATATCAGGTTCCCTAACGCATTTGTTCCCGCCGAGGAAGGCCCTACCGGCGGTTACTATAACATACGCACTGACGAGGAGAGCTCTGTTTTTCATCCTGTCGCAGCCGGCATTGCTGATTACAATCTAAAAATATACAGCAAGGCAGGAATGCTGGTTTTCGAAAGCAATGAGACAGAGCTGGGATGGGATGGGTATTACAAAGGCCGGTTGTGCGCTCCCGGGGTCTATGTATGGAAGGTGCGGGGCACTTACAGAAACGGCCGGGAATTTATTATGGCAGGTGATGTCACGCTTTTAAAATATTGAAACTAAGACATATACAGGATAATTGTTGATATCTTCCCCATTTTACGGGCAGATTGTTCAAATATTTTGATGCAACCTTCCTGAAGGTTGGCCGTATAATTAGCTACTTTGTGTAACTAATAACGGATCCGGTTTGCCATTAAGAGCTAAATATCTGACAGGTCTGCTTCTCACAGTATCACTGTTTGCAAATAGCCAGGACCCACAGTTCTCGCAGTTCTATGCTAACCAGCTTTACCTGGCGCCGTCATTTGCAGGAGCAACAGAGGACTACCGTCTGGCGCTCAACTGGCGGAACCAGTGGCCCTCGATCCCGGGTGTTTTCCACACTTACAGCGTCTCGTTCGACAAGGCTGTCCCCAATTTCAATTCCGGTATCGGGGTCCTTGCAACATACGACGTTGCCGGCTCAGGTGATCTCAGCACCACAAACCTGGGGCTGCTTTACTCATATGACGTACAGCTTAATGACGAATGGCATCTCAGACCAGGTATTAACTTCAAATTCACATACCTGGGCCTGGATCTCACCAAACTCGTGTGGAACAGCCAGATAACAACAGGCGGAACACTCCCGCCCATCACACCGCCACCTTTTGACAACGTTGCCGACATCGACGTTGCCGTATCAGGACTTGTCTACAACCAGAAGATATGGGCAGGATTCAACGCAGATCACCTGCTCAGACCGAAGACATCATTCTGGGGTGACAACACATCGGTACCGATTAAGGTCGATCTCTTCGGAGGCTTCCAGATAATCAGCCGCGGGCGGATGAAGAAAAAGCTCGAAGAGGTATTGTCGGTAGCGGCTAACGTAATGTTCCAGGCCGATTTCTTCCAGTCCGATGTGGGATTCTACTATTATAAGAGTCCGCTTGTATTCGGAGTATGGTACCGGGGCATTCCTTTCGCCACATCGAAGGATGTGTCAGCCCAGGCCGGCGATGCAATCATAGGAATGCTCGGGATCAAGACTGACCAGCTGAATATCGGGCTGAGCTATGACTTTACGATATCCAATCTGATTACCTCCTCCGGAGGAGCATATGAGATATCTCTGATATATACGTTTACCTCTTCCCAGATTAAGCGCGGCGGTAGAATCCACGCTATCCCCTGCCCGGAATTCTGATACCAGCCACACTTTCCGATTCACTTTTTGGTATTTAAAATTTATGTATGTTTGTGCAACAATTTGTTGAACCATAACCTAATTTCTGAAATGAATAAAAAATCTGTTGCGAGGAACACCCTGATAATAGCAGTGATTGTCACCGCGGTTACACTCATGACTTCCGGATGCGGCAAGAATCAGCCAGCCGGTACAAATGACTCAGTGGATAAGAAACACAATGGCGGGATAGCTTATGTTGAACTCGATTCGGTGATAGCCAATTTCGAAATGACAAAGGACAAATCAACCGAGCTGGAAGAGAAAACAAAAAGCTCCGAAGCGGAACTGACCTCCAAGTCGCAGGCATTCGACCGTGATGTGAGGGATTTTCAGAACAAGGTGCAGAAGGGACTTATTACACGGGCCACGGCTGCCGAGATGGAACAGACTCTTCAGCAACAGCAGCAGACACTTCTGGCCAGGCGTGACGAGATGGCTTACAATCTCAATGAGGAGAGCCTGGTGGCTCAGAGGCAGGTCCTCGAGTATATCAACTCTTACCTCGTCGAATTCAATGCTGACCGCGGATACCAGTACATCCTGGCCAAGCAGTTCCCCGGCCCTGTGCTCTACAGTGACACCACACTGGATGTGACTGCTGACGTCATCACCGGACTGAACGCCAAGTACATCGCTGAAAAAGCAAAGAAATAATTAATCTTTATCTGATTTTCCCGAAGCCTGCTTCTTAGCAGGCTTCGGCGTTTTAGACACCTTTCGTTCCCGCCTGATCTTCCTTTCCTGCTCCGGGGAGACTATAATGAAAAGATCCTCGTCTGGTTTTTTCATCCGATACTGCTCACGGGCAAATTTTTCAAGGTTCTCATTGCTGGTTCTCAGCTCTTTGAGTTTCCTGCGGTCTTCCTCTATGCGGTTCATGTAGTACTCCTTCTCCTGCTCCAGCCTGTTACGGGTTTTTATCTCGCGTACCCTCGAAACAAGGTTGTTGGGATCAAGCAGGATTATCCATACGAGGAAGACGAGTATTGTAAGGACATACTTGTTCTTCATCCATGGTGGCATTCTTTCCAGTAGTGCAGCAAGTGTGAACCGTTGCAGGAAATCACCATTGCGGCTGTCTCCGTTGTCGTTTTTATCCTGTTCCGTCATCCTCCGCTCATAAGGTATATCACCTGAACCGTATCACCGTCGTTGATCATCTCCCGGTCATAGCTGTCGCGGTCAATTATCCTCCCGTTGATCTTGACTATCCTGAGCCTGAATGTATATTTCTTCAGCTCAAGCAGTTTCTCAACCGGGATGCTATCACCCGTGATTGTCACCGGCTCATTGTTCAGCATGATCTCCATGTGTGCAAAGTTATCACCCTGATCGGGAATGGCAAATTAATTTAGGCAATAGGCAAGAGGCAGTAGGCACTAGTGTGTCAGTGACTGAAATATTTTGACCGGGAAAAAAGTTGACGTTATTGCAAATGCAGGTTATTTTGCCTGCACGATCTGCCCTGGTGGACCTAAGGCTGCCAGGGGCATAAAGCATTGCAGGGCAGGCATATTTTCTAATTCCGCAGCCTTGCAGCCCTGCCCCCCCAGACGTTACTGAACGGTCAGCAGCCAATTCCTCCGGTCAGGCAAAAACGACCGCAAATCTTCATCTTACCCCGTTTGGAAATCATTTGCATATTGACTATTGTCATTAGATTGCGGATATTTACATACGATATTTGTCTTTGACACTGAAAACTATTTATAAACGAACTATGGATATCAGCGAAATCAGGGCGAAGCACAAGCTTCTCAAACGATGGAACTACAACTGGACTGCTCTCGACAAGGGCTACACCGACAAAACACTCTATGTCAATGTTGGTACGCCGGAGATTACTGAAAGACCTGTGCCCCAGGTAATGAAGGAGAAATTCATTGGGGGCAAGGGCTACGGCCTCAGACTGCTCTGGAATGCCACCAGGCCCGATACCAAATGGGATGATCCCGAGAATGAGATTGTGATCTCCTCCGGCCCTGTCGGCGGCATCACGCAGTATTCCGGTTCCGGCAAATCGCTGGTTGTGACAATCTCACCCCAGACCGACTCGGTGATGGACAGCAACGTGGGTGGTTTCTTCGGACCCTTCCTCAAGTTCTCCGGCTTCGACGCCATCGAGCTGCAGGGTAAAGCAGTCAATGATGTAATAATTTACATAAACGGTGTTGAGCACTATATTGAAATCTTCGAGGCTCCCGCCGAGGCCCTCGACAGCCACGTGCTGGCAGAGCAGCTGACCGACATGTTCGCCAATGATGAGTCTGACAGGAAGAACATCGGCATCGTCTCCACCGGATCGGCAGCAGACCATTCGCTCATCGGCATGCTAAACTTCACCTTCTACGACAACAAGCGCAAGAAGATCAGGCTGAAGCAGGCCGGCCGCGGCGGTATCGGCACGGTTTTCCGCAACAAAAAGATCAAGGCCATCGTCTGTAAGATCCCCGGTGTAAAAGGCAATCTCAACAATGTTGTTGACCTTGAGGCCATCCAGGAGCGCGGGCGCCGCTTCAACCGCGAGATGCGTGAGCTCGATGACAAACAGTGCAAGATGCGTCAGATTGGCACAGCTCACCTTATGGAGATTATGGATGACCATGACCTGCTGCCTACCCATAATTACAAGTTCGGCTCGCACAAAGATTCGCCCAGGATTGATTCAAGCGTCTGGAAATCGTTTTTCACACAGAACATTCCTGACGGATGCTGGATAGGATGCAACATGGCATGCGCCAAGGCTGTTGACGATTATGAGATTACCACCGGACCCTACGCCGGGCAGAAAGTGATAGTTGACGGCCCGGAATATGAGACAGCGGCAGGGCTCGGCTCCAACGGCGGTTTCTTCGATCCGAGGTATATTATCGAAACAAACTTCTACTGCGATACATACGGTATCTGTACAATCACCTGGGGAACCAGCCTTGCATTCATGCAGGAGTGCTATGAGAACGGCATTCTGAACAAGGAACGCACCGGTGGTCTCGAACTTAAATTCGGAAACATACCTGATGCCCTGGAGCTGCTGCACAGAGTGGCACGCGGCGAGGGTTTCGGCCTTATAGCCGGACAGGGCATCCGCCGGATGAAAAAGATATTTGCCGAAAAGGGATGGGGTGACCCGCAGTTCATGCAGGATATAGGCATGGAAAACAAAGGCCTCGAATACTCACAGTACATGTCGAAGGAGTCACTTGCCCAGCAGGGCGGCTATGCCCTTACCAACAAGGGCCCGCAGCATGATGAGGCATGGCTCATCTTCATGGATATGGTCAATAACCAGATCCCGACATTCGAGAACAAGGCCGAAGCGCTGCATTATTTCCCGATGTTCCGCACATGGTTCGGCCTGGTGGGCCTCTGCAAACTGCCATGGAACGACGTGGAGCCTGAGACAAACGCCCAGACGGATGAACCGGCTAAGGTGCCCGAACACGTTGACAACTACGTCACAATCTACAAGTCGGTGACCGGAAGGGAGTTCGACAAGCACAGGCTGATAGAGGATTCAGAAAGGGTTTACAACTTCCAGAGAGTGTTCAACATACGTCGCGGATATGGCAGACGCAAGGATGATGACCAGCCGTATCGTGCTTGCGGACCTGTCACAGTCGAGGAATATCTGTCACGCCAGGAGCGCTATGACAAACAGCTCCGTGAGAAGATCGGCGTTGACCCAACCGGCATGAGCACCGAGGAAAAGATAAAGGTGATGAGGCAATACCGCGAGAAGCAGTACGACCTGTTGCGTGATGCCGTCTACAAACGCCGCGGATGGAACAACAACGGCATCCCGACCATCGAACATCTGAAGAAAATCGGAATGGATTTTCCGGAGGTGATAGAGGTGGTTGCACCGCTTCAGTGAAGATTCCGGGTTGTCGTTTCTCAATGACAGCCGTTACTGCTCCCGACTTCAATTTTACGGGGAGCGGAAGCACAAAACAGTTAAGGAGGCCGGGCAGCGCACCGGCCTCCTGTTTATTTTACCTGCAATACTTTGATTTTTCAAATGCCGCATTAATCCGGTCAAACGCATCAACCGGATTCGTCAGTGGCATCTCCGTATCAAAGAGCTCATATCCGAGCAACTCAGCCTTCCTGGTTTTCTCAAAGGTAGGCAGCTTGGTCCGGTTGGTTGTCTCGAGGTGATTTCCCTTTTCATCCACGATGATGATCCTTGGCAGGAAGACACCCTTCCGGCCAATGAACCTGTCCATGACCCCGACGGCCTCCTCGTACTCCTCCCTGGTTGCCCTTCCCAGGGCTTCATACTTCACTATCTTCTTGTGATCCCAGGTGTATACGTTCGCATAGCTCTCCGAGATCTTGTCATCAATGCTGGTATCAAGATTAAGCGTGTCATGCCCCGAGGGCATCAGCAGCACTTTTCCTCCACCCCCTTCTATGTTCGCAGCGTAGCGGGGCACGGTTATGCCGCTGATCCATCCCTGCAGGTGCTTCATGTAGATTTTGCCCACCTGGATCGGGGTGATGAAATGAACTATCCCTTTTTCCTTGTGGCACTGAAGCAGGTAGTAGGGGTGGACCCCGATCCAGAACATACGCCTGAATGTTTCGGCCAGGGTGCGGTAGTGATCGTTTACATGGTTCAGCAACACAGTCTGGTTGCGTATTGTGAAACCGTGCCGGGTGATCTTCCTCACCGCCGCTGCCAGGTCTTCAGTAACCTCCTGGTAGTGATTGATGTGAGTCATGAAGTAGACATACTTCTCGGGGCCACTGTTGTACATGTTTGAGGCGGTACGTATCATCTCCAGCAGATCGTCGGTGATGAGCATGGGGAGCACCACCGGCACACGGGTGGCTATCCTGATGACCCGCAGGTGTGGAAAGCGGCTCAGCTCGCCCAGGATGTACTTCAGTCTCTTAAAGCTGATCATAAGTGCATCACCGCCGGTGACCAGAACCTCATTGATGTTTTTGTTGTAACCGATGTAAAACAGCCCCTTGTCCACCTCGCGGCTGCTGACGTCGGCTGTCGTATCGAGCGACTTCGCCCGCTGGCAGTGCACACAGTAGGATGCGCAACTGGTGTTTTCTGCAACAAATAGCGCCACCCTGTTCGGATAGCGCTGGTAGGCCGCACCGTAACTGCGTGACCCTTCGCTCATTGCCCCTTCGATACCGGCATCGGGGAACATCAGGTTGGCAGGGGTGGGCACACTCTGCCAGAAAACCGGATCGAGCCGCTTTTGTGACACCTCGCCGAAAAAGACCGGGCTGAACGGGTTTTCCTGTATCAGCGAGGCATAATAGGGCGTTATCCTCAACGGCTCCTTGCCCTCCTGCCGCAATGTGTCGGTTGTTCTTCGTATCTCTGATTCCTGGTGGTCACTCAGCCTGATCACCCTCTTCAGCTGGTCAACTGACCTGATCGAGTTCTTCCTCTGCCAGTCAGCATCATTCCACTGCTCAGGCGTTACATCTTTCCATAATTCAATAGTGTTGTACTTCCGGGGACGGTAATAAAAATCCTCGTGAAAAGTCATCAGCACCTCCTTTTTTAAAATGTTAATACCAGTTATTCCACACCCGGATTAACAAATATAGGATTTTCATTTTCCCGTGAAAGAAATACGGAAAAAACCTCATCTGCCGGGCCGAGGGGGATGTCCGGTCTTTTGACTCAACTGGCAGATAATCAAATATTGATGCTGCAGTTTTGTATTCTCAGCGCTTCCGCACGAAACTTAAATTTACTCCCCCTCGAGCCTGTTTTCCAGTTCCCTGAACTCGTCCCATTTGCCTTCATCGAGCAGGAGTGCCTGGTGGGGCCAGCTCTCGGGATTGTGTACACGGAAACGCTCGCCGCCATCCTTATCGAGTATCTCCCTCAGGTAACTGACAGAGGTTTCCGCCAGCGCTTTCCATGTGGCTATTCCCCGGGCGATCAGCAGTTTGGCGATCTTCGGCCCTATACCCACAACAACTTCCAGATCATCGGGTTTGTACTCCCTGTGCGGGGCTGCAGGGGCTTCGTGGGCCATGGCAGCCAGCAGGGGTTCAGTCTTGCCGCTGCCCGGCTTCGCCTTCAGTGCCTCAGCCTGAACTTCTTTAAGTGCCACAGCCTCCTTTTCCAGCCTGCCGATTGTAAGTTTAAGGCTGGCGATCTCATCATCCAGCTCCCTGTTCTTGTCCCTGAGCGATAGTCTTTCTTTCTCTATCTCACTGATTTGAAGGTTGAGCTCCTTCTTCTCTTCCTCCAGCTTCCGTATTTTCGCATTCAGCCCTGCAATCTCATCGTCTTTCAGGGCTATTAGTTTATTGCAGCGCCTCCTCTCCAGGAACCAGGCGATCAGATAACCAAGAAGTGCCGCAATCAGCAGCACAATCACGATAAACAGCAAATCTGCCGTAAAACGTTCTGCCATGATCTTTAGATTATTACTTTTATTTCACATCTTCTGTTTGCGGCTCTTCCTTCGGGCGTACTGTTTGACGCTGCAGGTTCTGATGAACCCTTCGATGATGTCACTATCTGTTCCGCATTTATCCCTGCGTTTACCAGGAATGATTTTACGAATTCTGCTCTTTGGAGCCCGAGCTCTCTGTTGAATGCTTCCGGGCCTGTAATATCGGCATGCCCCGTCAACTCAATTTTTGAGGCCGGGTTATTGCCGAGCACAAGTTTTAGCTTCTCAAGATACTCACTGCTGATACCGCCCATCTCTCCGGCGGCGGATGAGGAGGCGAAGAATCCCTTCTGTATGCCTGACTCTCCAATGAATTTTTTTGCCTCTTCCACCGGGGCAAGGAGTAGTTGTTCAGGTGTCGGGGCCAATGTATCAGCGGCAGCCTGGATCTCAGCGGAAGGTGCGACTGCCTGCTTGCAGTCGCACCTTATCTTGCATACATACCAGTATGATGCTCCGGTGATCCAGAGTACCAGGAGAACAGACAGGAGAAATACCGGCTGTTTCATGGTATTGAGATTTACCTGCGGCGTGTCAGCCCGCCGAGGAGTGAACCAAGCAGTCCGCCACCCTTTGACCGGGTTGCACCACCGCCCTTGAGCAGGAATCCTGCCACGTCATCCAGTATGCTGCCGTCACCATCAGCATCCAGCAGGGAACCGACACCGGAGATGCCGGCGCCGCCAGTGTCACGCTTTTTCGACAGGGCACCAAGTATCAGTGGTGCCAGCGCGGGAATCATCTTCATGATGGTGGACGGGTCAATGTTCATCTTTTTTGCCAGTGCCTGGGCAGCCTGTAGACCACCGGCATCACCGAGCAGGCCTCCGAGGTTGGGATCAACATCCTGGGCCTGCGCCTTGCTGGCAACAAGGTCCCTGATATTGTTAAGAACTGAAGCATCACCGTACTTGTTCAGGATGTGATCAACACGTTCGTCTCCGCCGCGTGTGTCCTTCTGTCTCTTCAGCCCAGCGAGGATGAGAGGCGCCAGCTGGGGAATCAGCTTCTGCACCGTACCCTGGTCAACATTGAAGTTGCCTGACATCTGTTTCGTCACTTCAGGACCGTAGCTCTTTAGGAATTCATCAATAAATCCGGCCATAATTCATTCAGTTGTTTAGTTTGTTAAAAATATTAAGGATAAATAATATACGTTCAGGTAACTCCTAAAGTTAGGCAGCATACCAATAATATCCAAAATTATTTTATGCGTTTACCGTTTATCCGCACTCCGAAGCATATCAACAGACTTTCAGACTTTCAGACTTTCAGACTTTCAGACCTTCAGACCTTCAGACCTAATACCTCAGCCTTACCACCACCCCGCCCATGGTGTTGCAGAGTATACTGCCATCCTTCAGGGGAATGATATTGTTGATGAGGCATGAAGAAATGCGGTGACTCCACAGCAGTCTCCCGTCAGTGCGCGAGGCGGCATGAACCGTCCCCTTGTCTGAAGGGATGAAAATGATGCCGTCCCTCTCTGTGATGACCGCCGGGGCGATGTCATATCCGATATTGAAGCCGGTACGCCAGACTATCTCAGGCTCAGTGCCGGCAGTGCTGACGCCTGTTACTTCCCCGTTCATCGTCTTTGCCAGCACCAACTTTCCGTCTTCCGAAAGCCCCATCGACTCCCTGACGGTTGCACCTCCGAGGTCTGAATGCCACAGGAGTTTTCCTGTACTGACGTCAAGACATGCCATCTTCCTGTCAGGCGCCACTACGAACAGCCTTTCACCGGCTGCAACAGGCACACATGCCGCGGGTGATAGCATCCTGTTGGAATATCCGTTGAACCAGGTCCACCTGGTCTCGCCGGTCTCAGTATCAATGGCACAGAGCCGGTTGTTCCAGGTACCGAAGATCAGCATACCCCTGTATATCAACGGAATGGTCTCGACGAACCCGTCGATGCCACCGTTGCTCCAGAGCAGGGAGCCGTCAGTAATGTCAAACGCATGGCACCAGCCTGATGACCCTGCAATGAAGACCCGGTTTCCGCTTATTACAGGTGATGCCACCACCGGCTGCTGTGCGTCGAAGCTCCAGAGCAGCCTGCCGCTGTGAAGATCAAGTGCCCTCACCATCCCGTCAGCGGAGACAGCTATCACCCGTCTCCCCTCGATGGCAGGTGTGCCATAAATCTTTGCCCCGGTTGAGAATACCCATTTCTCCCTGCCATTCTTAAGAGAGAGGGCCCTTACATCACCGGCAGTGTTGGTAATTACTGCCAGCCTGCCTGCCGTGGCTGTCCCTGCCCCTATGTCAGCCTTCTCCTGGCTGCGCCAGACCTCCCTGACGTTACGGAACTTTTCATTCATTGAGTAGTCCGGTCTTGGCCACCTGGTGGTGTCAGCGGCATAGTCGTGCCTCACCAGCCGCACTGAAGCCCATGCAGGCAAAGTGACCTGGCCTGTGATACCGGATTCAGCCCCGCCGGCGGCTTCAGCCTGAACGGTGACAGCTCCCGGTTGCCTGACCGAGGCAGTAAGGAGCGAGTCACCTGTTACGGTCATTATATTGTACCCTCCGGATTCCTTCCCGCCACGCAGGTTCGACCGGCCCATCAATGCCGGGATACCCTCGAAATCCATTACCCTGTTCGAATGACCGTGGCCGCAGAGCGCCAGCCTCGTATCCATATTCTTGAGCCTGTCAGTCAGCTCATACCAGTTGTTCAACTCCTCGTTCAACGGGTAGTGATTGACAGATATCACCTTCATAGCCCTGTTGGCCGGTACATTCAGTACTGAATCGAGCCATACGATGTTTTCCCTCGGTATCTGTCCCGGGCCCATCCTCATATTGGGACCGGAGTTGGTGCCGAGAAACAGCCATCCCCTGTGGCTGAAGGCGAAAGCTTCTCCACCGAACACAACACGGAAACTGTTGGCCCCGCTTTCCGACCATTTTGTGTCATGGTTTCCAGGGATAATGTACCACGGTTTTTCTAACCTGTCAAGGATGCTCCTGGCAAGACGCAGCTCGGCATCTGATCCGAACTCGGTCACATCACCCGATAAAATCACAAATGCGATCGAATCTGTACCGTTGATATCTTCAACAGTCCGGCGCAGGTCTTCGTCAGCGCCACTTCCCCCGATATGTGTGTCAGTGACCAGCGCAAAGCTGAACCTGTTATCCTGTCCGCTGACTGACAGCGAAAAGAGACATAGGAAAAGATACAGCAGGTATGTTGGACTTCTCATTGACGTTTTTCTTTATGAAAGCAATATAACATGAAATCCCGTATGTTATTAAACTGGTATCGGAGGTATCACAGGTTTTTCATTTCCGGAAGCCGTCCTGCAGACCATTCCCGCTTGACATCACCTGCTTAAAAGTCTATCTTTGTGATTAAGGATATCTGAAAGCTTAACATTGCCCCATGAAAGAGTTGATTCACATACATACCGAATGTTACTCCGGCTTCAGGGATGACGAGACACCCAGGTGTTTCAAGTGGCAGAATACAAAACATGAGGTTAAGGAGGTGATTGACCGCTGGTACCAATGGGACGCCGACCAGAAGCACCCGGTTTCAGATTACTTTCTTGTCGTGACCGATACAGGTGAACAGTACATCCTGAAACATGAGCTGGAGCATAACAGGTGGTTTCTCTGCAGGCCCGGAGGAGAATCAGCAAAGGAGTGCTGAAATTAATTCCTTCTGCGGATAACAAAGAGCCGGAAAACTTTCTAAATTCGGGGAGAAACAGTTTTAGATCAGCATTGAATCCACAAACCGGAAAATCATGACCAGTAATTTCAAGACATTCTTTCTAATGGCTTTTCCTGCAATGCAGTTCGTGGTTGCAGACAGGCTTGTCATGGGTGCCGTGGGCGGGGAGATCACCTGTGACAGCAACTCCTGGATATGGCATGAATAATTGCGATTTTCAAATGTAAAACCCAAACATATGAAATACCTTAATCTGCTACTTTTTGCCGGGATGGTGGTAATGAACTACCTGGCAAACGCCTTGCCCCTTAACGGGAAAATGACCGGACAATTATCCGATGCCTATCCGAATCTCTTCACACCGGCCGGGGTTACATTCTCGATCTGGGGAGTGATTTACATCCTGCTTTTCATCTTCTGCGTAAAACAATTCACAACCTCGCATCAGGATGTGATTTCAGGCATAGGATGGCTCTTCGGATTTACATGCATCTTCAATGCAATGTGGATAGTGGCATGGCATTATGAAAGGCTGCCACTCTCACTCATTCTCATGCTGGGCCTGCTGGTATCACTTATATGGATCAACGTGTTCCTGAAGGACATGCCTGATCCGTTCATCAAAGCCGGATTTGGGATCTACCTCGGTTGGATATCGATTGCCACAATAGCAAATGTCACTGCTCTGCTTGTTAATTACGGGTGGGGCGGATTCGGTATCGGTGAACAGACATGGACATTGATAATGATTGTGGTGGGTGCGGTTGTCGTCTCGCTGGCAATATGGCGCCTTGAGAATCCATATGTCGGGCTGGCCGTCGTATGGGCTTTTGCCGGTATAATGATAAAACGGCAGGATGATAACCGGGCAATCTTCATTACTGCGGCTGTGATGGCCGTTATTGTAGCGCTGGTGCTGACGGTATCATTCTTCCGCCGGCGGTTTTCCGGAGCATAGTGCACCTCTTTGTCGAGGCTCCGCTTCGTCATTTATGATTAAAACTTTTATCCGCATATGGTGTTTCTGAAGTAACTTCAGCAACAGAAAACAGGCCGGAAAGCCAGGCAGCTACCTTGTCGCATGGTGTTTCTGAAGCAACTATAAAAACAGAAAACAGGATAATTATGAAAATAAACAACAATTCGGAAATCTTCGCACCACTGGTGCAGACTGAAGGTGCAAATAACGTCAGGATGAAGATTTTAATAGGCCCCGGGGACGGTTCGGGGAATATCATTATGAGGCACTTTTTTGTGGCTCCCGGTGGCAATACCCCTTATCACAACCACGATTACGAGCATGTGATCAAGATAGAACGCGGACGGGGCATCGCTGTGGATGAGAATGGTGCAGGGCATGAGGTTACTGAGGGCCAAAGCCTGTTTGTAAAGCCTGGTGACCTTCACCAGTTTAAGAATCCCTATGCTGAGACTTTCGAGTTTCTCTGCATCATCCCTAACCCCGCCAAATAGGAGGGGTTGTATTCTTGTCAGGTACTGCACGCACTGCAGTCCGCTTGCAATATGGCTCCTTTATAATAACTTGGTTCCGGAATCATTAAACACTGACATATGGTATCACATGAGATTGATTACAAAATTTTCGGCGATGACATCCAGTTCGTCGAGATAGAGCTTGACCCGAATGAAACCATCGTCGCCGAGGCTGGCACCATGGTTTACATGGAGCAGGGCATCACCTACGAGACCAGGATGGGTGACGGTGCATCACCTGACCGCGGCGTGATGGACAAAATCTTCCAGGCTGGCTCAAGGATACTGACCGGCGAATCGCTCTTCCTCACCCACTTCACAAACAAAGGCTCCATGAGGAGTAAGGTTGCATTCGCAGCTCCGTATCCCGGAACAATCATTCCTATCGACCTGCGTACAGTCAATGGAAATATTATAGTTCAGAAAGACGGTTTCCTGTGTGCTGCCTTCGGCACGAAGCTGTCTGTGACGCTGAACCGTAAAATCGGGGCCGGACTCCTTGGAGGTGAAGGATTCATTCTGCAGCGTGTGGAAGGTGACGGCAAGGCTTTTGTGCATGCCGGGGGGACAGTCATCGAGAAGCAGCTTAACGGGGAAACATTGCGTATCGATACAGGATGCATTGTTGCCTATGAGCCCTCAATTGATTTTGACATCGAAACAAGCGGAAGCCTCAAGACAATGGTCTTTGGCGGCGAGGGAATCTTTCTTGCAACAATGCGTGGTACGGGAAAGGTATGGCTGCAGAGCATGCCGATCCGCAAGCTCATCAGGGCTCTCTCACCAATGAGCCCCAACAGGGGTAAGGAAGCCCAGGGGCTTCTTGGGAACCTGTTTCAGTAACGAAATAGGGTCTGAAGGTCTGAAAGTCTGAAGGTCTGAAAGTCTGAGAGTCTGTCGCTGCGCGACACCAGCCCTGCAAGCTGGCACCTGCGCTAAAATGACCCACCGGGTCATTTCTTAACGCTTGGCCCGGGTCATGCGGTCTTGCAGTCTTGCGGTCCTTTAAAGTTGTCTGCATGTTTTGTTATGGCACACGCTCTCCTGCTCCCCGCGCCGCTGAATCGTATTGACCGGCACTGAATCCCATGACAGCGGTTCACGGGTTGTATAGAGGTAGAACAGGTCATCTGTCAGCAGCACGTTTATATTATAGAAGTCAGACTGATACGGTCTGCGAAAAACTGCCGGAGTCACGTCAGTCCCGGTGAGCAGTGCCACCCGTGTCAGCGCTGTCTCCGCCAGGCTCACGGCTGACGGAATCGGGTGGTCAAACCATGATGCATAGACCTTTTGAAAATCATCAGCATCAGATTCAACCCAGCGGCCGTCGGCGTCACGGAACGACCTGACATACTCTGTCACGGTGTTCATCATTTCACCCCAGGAAGGATCTGACTCATAAAGCATTGTGATTGCCAGCAGCATGGCTCCGGCATCGGACAGAAATCCCTGGCGCTGCAATACGCCGTCAAAGAATGAGTGGGCCAGCGAGGTGCCATCCCAGAAAGTATCCAGCAGCCTCCATGTCAGTAGAGCCGCTTCAGCTTCCAGCTCCGGCCTGTCAAGCATACGGCCGGCCTGAATCAATGCCACTGCTGTAAGGGCGTTAAGGCCGCTCAGCACCTTGTCATCACGTGAGGGCTGGCTGCGCTGCCGTCTCACCGCCAGGAGTTTCTCCCCGATGTCAGCAACCTGCCCGTCGTTCTTCCTTACAAGATGATTCAACCGCTCGAAGTTGCCACTTTCAGAAATATCATAAACATCCCTGAACCGGTTCATCTCCTCAGGGGTAAGCAGCGCGGTCAGCTCCTCCATGCTCCAGAGGTACGTTACGCCCTCCCTGTGGTCGGTGTCGGCATTGAAGGCCGAGACGTAGAATCCGTCAGCAGCAAAAGTCTCATGAAGGCACCTGATGATACTCTCCGCCATTTCGCGGTACCGACCGGCGCCTGTCACCCTGTAAGCCAGGGAGTAAGTCCACAGCGCCATCACCTGGTCATACAGCATCTTTTCAAAATGAGGTATCGTCCATTCGCGGTCCACACAATATCGGTAAATACCTCCCTGCAGATGATCATTCAGTCCCCGCATCATCATCGCGTCAAGGGTTGTGGTGACCATTTCGCCTGAAACAGGTTGGTTCCCGGAATAGGTTCCGGACAGTTCTTCCGTGGAGGTACCAGGCATCCGGTTCTCCTCACTGCTTTCTGCTGACATCCTGTACAGCATGAAGAGCAGGGTGGAGTGAGGAGGAAATTTCTGACCCTGGCCGAAGCCGCCGTGCTCCTTATCGAAAAACTCCCCCAGGCTGGCTGTAATCATATCCGGATCAGCATGCGGAGCTTCCTGCTCCGTCAGGGTGAAGGGAACGATCCTGTCGGCCTGCTTCTCAAGGAATCCGATCACTGCGGTGGCAATATGAAGGAATGAATACCGGTACCCCGATGTGCGCAACGGGGCGTATGTTAGCGCGTGCACAGGTTTCAGGTCATGTGTCAGGAAGACATTGAGTGGCCATCCCCCGCTGCCTGTCAGGGCCTGTATGAAATTCATCATGTACTGGTCGATGTCAGGCCGCTGCTCCCGATCTACCTTGATGCTCACGAAGTTGGCATTTATATAGCCGGCGGTCTCAGGGTCGGAGAAGGCTTCCCCAGCCATAACGTGACACCAGTGGCATGTTGCATAACCCACCGAAACCAGCAGCGGTTTCTTCTCTTCAGCTGCATGTGCCAGGATATCACTGCTCCATTCCTGCCACCATATCGGATTGCCTGAATGCTGCCTCAGGTATGGCGACGAGGAACCGTCCAGATTATTCCTCTCCCACATGAAAGCACTGTTTCCCTTAAGTGTCATTTGCCGGTCCCCATCCATCTTACGTTCACTATTATCTCGTTTCGTCTTCCGAATGGCTGGAAAGGAGGATTGTAACCAAGGTACCTGAAATTACCGTACCATTCGATCCCTTTTTCTGCCAGCAGCAGCCTGAGTTTTTCAGAGTGTTTGGTAATTTCTTTATCAGATGCATATCCGCCGAAGCGTATCGCGGCAACATAAGCATCATCGGTACGTTCGAGCCTGACTTCCTGGTCATCAGGTGCTGGAAGCGATTCTTCCGAATAAGATGATGGCATCACAAAACTCATCGAGGCTTCATTCAGATCCATATGAACAGGTGAGGTCATCGAGATTTTCCTGTCGGAAGCATTGCCTCCGAAAATGTATCCTGCGAGCTTGCGAAATCCCGGGTTTGCAAGCTCTCTGTAGCTCCTTGCTTCAAGATAGACCGTTGCCAGAATTGCTGAAGGGTAGAACCTGATTTCAAATTCCTTTTCGGATTGTACTACCGAATATTTTTGTTTTTCCGTTTCTCCGAATGCCATGACAGTAAATGATTGAAGCGCCATAAGTGCTGTAAGCGCCATTATAGTTTGCCTGTTAATGCTCATATCCAGGTTTGAATGGTTTATTGAACATTAAACAAAAATGAAGGCATTAAGTTTATTAAGCCTTCCGCAGATACCTCCGGGTTTTCTTTCCCGGAATTCAGCGCCTGTTCCTTTCTTCCGTATTTCGGAGATGCATCCCGGAACGAATTTTTCCGGATTGATTATATGGATGCCTGCCCGAATGCCTGCAGATACTTTCCTATGAAATCCTGTATTGTCCTTGAGCGGTATTGCATAATGAACCTCGGGTGTTCCAGGGCAGTGATTTTCCCGAAAAATTTATACTTCGCGTTGAGCGCAAGGAGGAACTTTTCATTCTTCCCTGTGCCCAGACAGAAGCAGTTGTCGGTCTTCACCCCGATGGTGATCTGCTTCCTGATATTTTCAGTTATGAAGTCATATACTGCTGCTGTCAGATCAGGACGGTCATAGTAATTGTAATTTTTTTCCCTGCCGCCGGGGTTGCCATGGGTGAACCCCAGCGGGCAAATCGAGGTGATGTAGAAGTGGCTGTAGAACTCCTTCGGTCCGCCGTATGCTTTTATCATCTCATAGACAAATACCGAGGATGGTTCATGTGTCTGCCGGCCTGTGTATGGGATGCCGCATTCAGCGGTAAGGCGTTTGGTATCAGTGAACGGTACTCCGGTGAATCCGGCGCCGAGTCTGCCGGGATTGATGCCGAGTATCAACCGCCTCGGCTGGTTGTCACTGTAGAACTTCCTGTAAAAATCAGATGAGATCTTCAGGATGTAATCATCTTCACCCCTGAAGGGATTCATGATTTTTATACTCTCGGGCAGCCTGCCCGTGAAATCCACCGTTCTGTTGAATTCTATGACCCGGTCTGCAAAACTCTCCACGATCATGAACTGACCCTCCGACCTTCCGACCCTTAGACTCTCAGACCCTCAGACTCTCAGACCCTCAGACCCTCAGACTCTCAGACTTTGAGACCTTCAGATACTTCCCGTACTCCTCAATCTTGGAGGCCAGCCTCGTCTCGAGGTACTCATTGCACCCGTGAAGAGCCTGCAGAATCTGCTGGGCATCATAAAGGTAATCAGCGATGTGGCCTTTGGTCCAGCTCTTTGGCGGCGACTGCAGGTTGGTGATGCGGTCAGCAAGCTTCACAGCACCTGCTTCAACCGGACACTTCCTGATCTTTGCAAGACTGTCAGACAGCCTGTAATCTTTCAGTAACTTCGGGTCTCCCGTCAGCGCCCATACTCCGTCGGCAATGTCCTTGCCAAAAACCATCTCCAGCTCCTGACGGGTGGTCGCCGTATCTTCAATTGTATCATGCAGGAGAGCAAGCTGAAGCGCATATCCCAGATCAAAACCGTGAGTCTTTCGCGCAGCCATGAAAATCTCCATGGCAACATTGCTCAGATGAACAACATAGGGGATCCTTAACCCTTTGACCTTCTGCGCGCCGTGCTTTTGTGCAGCAAATTTTATCGTCTCCTGGTAAATTGTCTGAATATCAGCCATATAAAATTGAAGAGTTAGAATGGATGAAGATAATGAAAAATTTGGTGACATTTTACTGAACAAAAAAAGTCATTTTTCAGATCTCTGAGAAACATGAGCTGACATTTGTGTAAATATTCCCGGGAACCAAACAGAAGCGCTGAATGTTTCTCAGTTATGAGCAGTACGGTTTTATATGACGGAGAGTGCAGCTTCTGCACCAGCCAGGTGAACTTCATCAGGCGACGTGACAGAGAGGGCCGTTTCCGGTTTGTGTCATTGCAGTCGGAAGAGGGGAGGAGCCTTCTCCGTGATGCAGGGCTGCCTGATACGGAGCCTGACACTGTTGTTTATCATGGCAGGGACGGTATCAGGGTGCGTTCATCAGCGGTCCTGGAGATACTTGCTGATCTCGGCGGTGCCTGGCGGTTTTTCCGGGTAATGAAGGTCATCCCCCCGGGTATCCGTGATTTTTTCTACCGTCTGGTCGCACGCAACAGGCATCGTCTTGTCAGGTAAAATTGCATTGAAAACCGGTTCATTTTCCCATTGATTTTTTGCCCCGATGAACCCTAATCTGCGTAAATTGCATTAAAATTTCAAAGCCATGATACTAAGTACCTGCGGCCTCAGGTGCGATGAATGCGAGTTTTACAATAAAACCTGCGCCGGATGCCGTAAAGTAAAAGGCTCCACATTCTGGGCAGTGGAGATGATGCCTTCAAAAGTGTGCCCGTTATATGATTGCGCGGTGAACCAGCGTGGATATCGCGACTGTGGTGACTGCGCTGACCTGCCATGCGCCACCTTCCTTCAGATGAAAGACCCTGCCACATCCGATGAGGAACACCAGCGGATGCTTAAGGTGAGAGTCGACCTGCTCAGGGCCGCGAAAAACTGATTTGGCCAGGATCTCCGGACAATGGAGGAGATATCGCGCAAATCGCTTCTCTATAAAAGCGGCCTGGGATTCTGG
The DNA here is from genome assembly GCA_964635655.1 of uncultured Rikenella sp. Taxonomy (GTDB): domain Bacteria; phylum Bacteroidota; class Bacteroidia; order Bacteroidales; family VadinHA17; genus SR-FBR-E99. Next base: position 131,280 of record CAZWOC010000006.1, read on the forward strand.
TGCATCAATCATGACCAGGGATGCAGCCACGGATGCCGCTACCCTTGCTATGCCTGGATGATGGCTCATTCACGCGGGCGCGTGGAAACATACTCAGACTGGTGCAGGCCGTACCTGGTAGCTAACGCCGTAGAACTCCTGGGGAAAGAGCTGAACCGGATGAAGTCAAAACCGGATAACATCCATCTGTGCCTTACAACCGATCCGTTCATGTACGTTTACCCGGAGGTGACAGAACTGACTCTGCAGCTTGTCGAACTTATAAACTCATATGGCATTACCTGCTCCACACTTACAAAGGGCATCATGCCGCTCATACTGGCAGACTCCGGCAGGTTCAGTGTGAACAACACATACGGCATAAGCCTTCTCTCCCTCGATGAGGATTTCAGGAAAAAGTGGGAACCGGGCGCATCTCCGTATGCAGACCGTATCGGCGCATTGAGCGAATTGCATGATCTTGGCTGCATCACACTGGTGCACATCGAACCATATCCCACACCCAACATAATCAGCCAGGACCTGTCTTCGCTCCTGGAGGAAGTCAGTTTTGCTGATGAAATCTGGTTTGGCGGCTGGAATTACAATAACATCGTCAAACAGTACCCTGATCACACAAGGTTCTACAGTGAACAATCTGCAATTGTCTCCCGTTTCCTCTCCGGCCGTTGACGATCTCATCCGCCAGACGACGGATGCGAAACACGACTCCTCAATTTGACCGGCAACCTGACTGATTCTCCTGAAGGAGACAGTCAGCCTGTCGATGATGGCACACATTATTCAATTTTGGTACTTTAAGAACACTTTTTGGGACTCCTGGAAAAACAGACTCCCGGGAAATAGCTGAACTTTTACCACTGAAATCAGGATGTGCCGATGGCGGAAACCTCGGAGTTATCTGTCTCCCCTGCCGGCATTACTCAGTAGTTGCCTGATAAAGACAGTCCATGCCAATACCAACTTAATCCTGAAATAAAATGGAAAGCAGAATTCTGAAACGGATCTTACTCGCATCTTCACTGATTGCATTTGTACTTGTGAGTATAGATATGTCCGGCCAAAAGGACGAGATGCCTGTCACTACTTCTTCGCCGAAGGCAAAGGCACTGTTACTTGAGGCCACTGACATTTATTTCGAAAAGGGAGACCAGGTGAAATGCACTGAGCTCCTTAAGAAGGCCCTGGAGATAGACCCTAACTTTGCAGTGGCCAATACCTGGTATGCCTACATGGGCATCGGAAGCGTTGAACAGGAAAAGTACCTCGCTGTTGCCATGTCTCAGGTTGACAAGGTGTCTGTGCCGGAAATGCACTTCATCAGATCATACACGGCTTATGCAAAAAGAAATTTTGACGAAGCCATCAGTGAGATGAAGGCAGCAATCCAAGATGCACCCGGTGACAAGTATCTGCCTCTGTATCTTTCGGAAATTATAGGTTCGATTGGCAGGTACTCCGAGGCCCTGGAGTTTGCAAAGCTGAGCAGTGAGAAGGATCCCGGGTTTGCATACCCGGTAAATTATCAGGGATTTCTTCTCCGCAACCTCGAAAAACCGGATGAGTCTGAGAAGGCCTATCTCAAAGCTATTGAAATAAACCCTGGCAATCTTGAATTCCTGAACAATTACGCCCAGCTTCTGAGGAGTCAGGACAGGCTTGATGAGGCAATAAACCTGCACAAGAAAGCACTCTCCATAAGGGAAGACTATCTTTCAAACCTTTTCCTCGGGCATTGCTATATTGCAAAAGAACAGTATCCTGAAGCAAGAAATCAGTACCTTAAAGCCAGAGCAGCCTCCTCTACTAACGGGCAAAAGGGTGGTTGCCTTGACTACATTGCTTATACATACCTTTATGAAGGTAATCTGCCAGGTGCACTCGCAGCATTTGACAACCTTGCAGATTTCGTCAGGCAGGCAGGAGGCATTGACGGAGGGGTTCTTGAGGCCGATATCAATAAGGCCTACAGTTGTATCTTATACGGGGAGTATGAAAAATACGCCGGATTTCTTCAGGACGTGAAGAATCATATGGAAACACTTGATCTGTCTGAAAGCGACAAAGCCCTGATGGCTAAATATATACATATTGTGGAGGGCTACCTGTACGCCTATAAGGGGGATATAGAGAAAACCAGGCTGTATCTTGACCGGTTTGAGAAAGGTCTCAGTGAAACTGACAGAGAGATATATAAGTATGATTTGATGGAGATTAAAGGACTTATTGAGTATCACGAAGGAAACTACCCGGCAGCCATTGCAAGCCTGGAACAGGCAAGTGCAATGGGGAATTATTATGCAGGGCTGGCTTACGAAAAGCTTGGCAATAAGGACAAGGCGAAGGAGACATACATGAAAATCATTGATAACAGGCTCACTTCCTTCGACCTTGCAGCCACAAAGCCCTTTGCAAAAAAACGGCTGGCTCAGCTTTAGGGGACTGACTTCCGGTGGGGGGCTTTTATTAATATTTTTCCCCTGAAGATTGAGTATGCGAAGCACCCGGCTGGCACGGTTTTTGTGACTGGAACCATGCCGGGTGTCTTCCTGCCGGCCGCCCTGACCTGATATGATATGAAACAAATCTTCTTTTTTATGGCACTGCTGTTTATGGTGTCTGCCAGCGGAGCCGCACAGCAAAAGGTAAGGAAATCAGTCTTTGGCGCAAACGTCGGATTATCAGTCCCGATAAACGAATTCGCCTCGCACTCATTCACATATGATGCCGGATTCGCCAGCCCCGGACCGGTCATCGAGGCCGAATATCTCTATTATGGAAATTACTTCGGATTCTCTACCAGCATAGACTACTCCAGTCTGTACTTCAATGAGAGTGCGTACAGGTCTGAATATGACCGTACCCTGGGAGGCTACGGCATCAATGAAGTGTCGGCAGGAAACTACCAGGTGCTTAAGTACCTTGTCGGATTTACACTAAAAATCCCGGAGCTAAATCACACCGAGGTCATGCTTCTTTTTCACCTCGGATTCAGTGTCTGCGTTCACCCTGACCTCAGGGTTACCAACTCGGAATACGGAATAGTAAACACAGTAGCCAGGACCAGAGGCGGGAGCCCGGTGGCAAATGCCGGCCTGAAGATAAATTACTGGCTGAATGAACGGTATGGCGTGTCACTCAACAGCAGTATTGCAACAACCAAGCCGTCATTCAGCGACGAGACAGGCCCTGATGGCTCATTCTCCCAGTTGATGGAGTACACCAGCATCAGTGCCGGCTTCGTCATGAACTTCAAATCTCCCACGCGATGAAAAAGACAGTCTTCCTGTTGTTTATAACACTGCTTCTCAACACCTGTACGAGCAGCAGGCTCAATTTCGACCGTGGAATAATTCCGCCGGTGCCGGTAAACTTCGCGTCAGTCAATTCGTTGTATGACGATTACAACTCCGACCTGCAGATAACCTGGGCCGAGATGTCATTCACCCTTATTTTTTCAACGAACCGGAAATCGTTAGGAAACGATTTCGACTTCATCGGCTATTACGGGAATATTTACTTTGATCTCATCGACGGGGCGTTTGAGATGCAAACCGGCCATATGACTGTCAGCCTGCTTGACGCCGTCAACACCGGATATAACGAGCTGGGCCCCTGGTTTACAGTAGACTATCCTTACTACCGCGGTTTGATGGGACTGGCTGATGACCGGCGGTTCTTCTACACCAGTGACCCTGAGGGGAACATGGATCTTTTCAGTTGCGGATATGATTTTGACCAGGATGCATTCAAACCATCCGGCGACCCGTTTGCACTGACAGCACTCAATACCGGGCACAACGAGGGCTACCTTTCCATCCACTATGGCGCCACGGCAAACCGCGAGACGGCATACTTCATGTCTGACCGCGACGGCTCCTTCGATATTTACAGCGCCACGGGCGAAGAGGGAAAACTGATCACTGAATCTGCATCCGTTACCGTCAACCGGTCATCGGTGCTCAGCAGCAGCGCAGACGACAAATGTCCGTTTGTCAGCGAAAACGTGATCGTCTTCACCTCTGACCGCGAGGGCGGTTATGGCGGATTCGACCTGTGGTATTCGGTTTATAACGGCCAGGAGTGGTCGGCACCGGTCAATATGGGTGAACTGATAAACACGGAATACGACGAATACCGGCCGGTGGTTGTATCAACCGGTGAAAGATTCATCAATGACCTGATGATTTTTTCCTCCAACCGCCCCGGCGGGAAGGGAGGATTTGACCTCTATTATGTCGGCATACCACAACAGTAGAATCAGCTCTTCCGTTCTGCCGCCTCAAAAAGCATCGGCTTCTTCTATCCTGGAAAAGCGTCTCCTGTCAACAATATAATACAGAAACGCCATTCAATTTCTATATCTAAAAATGGAACAAGCCGGACAGAAGTCGGTCCGGCTCAGCTGAATTATAGTTCAAATAAAACGGGAATGTTTACAATTTCCTCCGATCCATTTGTGAGCGAGGCATTTATGAAAACCGAATCGCCGTACGATTCAATCCCGTATGATTCATGGATATGGCCAAAGATATGATACCGGGGTTTTACCGAAAGGACTTTTTCCCTGAGAACCTGGCAACCGGCATTGTCGTTTTCTGCCCTTGAAAAGTCTCTGAATCCCCTTGGAGGAGCATGGGTAACCAGGATATCAACCTTTTCGGGAATTGATCTCCAGATTTGCTCTGCCTCAGATGTGCCGTGATATGTAAAGGCCCCTATGCAGGCATTGTTCAGGGTAAAGGGTGATCCGAAAATTGAATATCCGTTAATCCGTATTGCCGTATTTTCGAGGTAATCAATATTATGGGTGGCAACCAGGTCCAGGAACTCCTGTTTTCTCTTCCTGATAAACCTGTCATGGTTCCCTGCCACAAGAATTTTACGGCTGAAATTCAGACCGCCAAACCAAATGAGAAAATCCGTTACCTCAGCATGGTTGCTTTTGTGTGTAATATCACCGCAGTGAATTATTACGTCACCCTGAGGAACATTGACAGAACCGTGGTTGCCGTGGGTATCGGACAAACAGACAAATTTCATAATGCAGGCATCCTTCTAAGTTGTGTGTTAGCTGACAAACAGGCTCTTGCTTGAGTACTCCGGGTCACACGTCACGTTGACGTTAAGTTTTCGCAGACCGGCTTCGTCGCCCGGGGCGGGAATATGAGTGAGATGCACCTCGCACCCGTGCAACAGCGTCAGTTGCTCAAGCGCCGCCTGTGCAGCAGGATTGAACAAAGCACTTATCCCAAGCAGTATCAGTGTCTCCTCCACATCGAGGCTCACCTCCTTGCCGTTGAGGATATCTTTCTTCAGGTAGGTGACCGAGTCGATGAGCGTCTTCGGCAGCAGCAGGAGGCTGTCAGGCAAACCCGCCATATGCTTCGTGGCATTGAGTATAAGGCTGGAGGCTGCATGCATCAGCGGTGAGTTTTTCCCGGAAATGATCGTCCCGTCACGCAGCTCGATAGCCGCCCCGCTGTAGATGCCTTCATTTCCTTTGCCGCATTTCTCCGCTTCGGCGGCAGCCTTGCGTGCCGGCAGTACAACCTTGCGATCCTCGGGTTTGGCCGAGACTTTCGCCATTATCTTTCCGGCATGTTCAAGTATCTCCTTGTCGGCCAGGCCGATGGCATACTCTACAGCACACCTGAAATACCTTCGGATAATCTCCTGGTATGCAGCTTCCTGTATCAGCGCATCATTAACTATCCCGGCGCTGGCACGGTTGACACCCATATCGGTCGGCGACTGGTACATCGACTCACCCCCTGTGATCTTCTCGAGGATTCTCTTAAGCAGGTGAAACGCCTCTATATCCCTGTTGTAGTTGACCACGTTAGTGCCATAACGCTTAAGGTGATAGCTGTCAATCAGCACCTCGTCCTTCAGGTCGAGGGTGGCAGCCTCATAGGCGATGTTCACCTTGTGGTCTATTGGCAGGTCCCATATGGGGAACGTCTCGAACTTTGCATATCCGGCCTTGACACCCTGACGGTACTCATGGTAAAGGTTGCAGAGGCACGTGGCCAGCTTGCCGCTTCCCGGCCCGGGGCCGGTAACAACGACTATCGGGTGGGTGGTCTTAATATATTCGTTGGCGCCATATCCCTCATCGCTGACAATAAGGTCGACATCGGTTGGGTATCCTTTGGTTGGCGAATGGGTGTAAACCTTCACTCCCCTGTGCTCCAGCTTGTTTCTAAAAACCCTGGCCGGCTGTTGCCCGGTGTAGCGGGTGATCACAACAGCTGTCACATCAATGCCCCACTCCCTGAAATCATCGATTGTCTTGAGAGCGTCGACATCGTATGTAATCCCGAAATCGGCCCGCATCTTCTTTCTCTCGATGTCACCGGCATGGATGCAGAGGATTACGTCGATCTTGTCCTTAAGCATCTGCAGCAGCCGCATCTTGACGTTCGGGTCGAAGCCCGGAAGAACCCGCGCAGCATGGTAATCAAACAACAGCTTGCCCCCGAACTCGAGGTAAAGCTTGTTGTTGAAACGTTCCACCCTCTCAAGGATTGATGCGGTTTGCTCTGCGAGATATCTCTCATTGTCAAACCCGTTGTAGTATAAATCAGTCATTTAGGCCTCCCCCCGAATTATTCCGAAAGTGATCAGGATCAGCCTTCAATATTAAGTAAATTTTAATTGCAGGGTGGCTTCGGCTGTGACAAAAAATATTCACAGCCGGGGTTGAAAACTTATTTGCCGTACGGCGAAGCGGTTGTCACGCGGAACGCACCGAAGTCGTCTGCGGTCGGTACCGGCCAGCGTCATCCTCACCCGAACTTACCGGGGTCGTCTCCAGCCAGCCACGGCCGGTGTCATCCTCACCCGAACTTGCCGGGGTCATCTCCAGCCAGCCACGGCCGGTGTCATCCTCACCCGATCCTTACCGAGGTCATTGTAAGCGACCCTGCGACCGGCCTGTCATTGAACAGCTCCACCGGCTCATCCTTTTCCCTGAGAGCCAGGGAGTAGAGCAGCGGGAGGAAGTGCTCCGGCGTGGGTATGGCGAGCCTGAAAGCCCTGCCCTGTGAGCCAAAGCTGATCAGCGGTGCGTGATCACCGCCAAGGATGCTTTTCTTCATTGCCGCATCAGCTTCGAGAGCCCAGTCATATGCATATCCCGGCGTATTGAGATGCTCCCACGACACCAACCCCAGGTTATGAACCATATTGCCACTGCCTATTATCAGCACCCCTTTCCTGCGTAGCGGTGCGAGCTCACGTGCCAGGTCATAATGCTGCTCTGGCGTCAGCTGGTAGTCGAGGCTCAGTTCCACCACCGGAATATCAGCATCGGGGTACATCCTCCTGATCACACTCCAGGCACCGTGGTCGAGACCCCAGGTTATGTCGAGCTCAATAACCCTGTCGCGAACCGTGCCGGCAGTGGTACGGGCCAGATCCGGACTGCCGGGGGCCGGATATTGCACCTCGTACAGTTCACGGGGAAAGCCCCCGAAGTCATGTATTGTTTCCGGCTCTTCCATTGCTGTCACCTTCGTGCCCTTCGACTGCCAGTGGGCCGAGACGCACAGTATGGCAGCCGGGCGTGGAAGCTTCTTACCCATTTCCCGCCAGCCGGCGGCAAATTCGTTCTCCTCTATGGCATTCATAGGGCTGCCGTGACCGACGAACAGAACAGGCATCAGAGGATTGGCCTGATCATCGCCGTGGACACGAACCACTTCGCTCAGCGTATTGTTAAACTCCCTGATCATGACTCTTTTTAGTGACTTAACAAAGCAAATTATAAAAAGTTGCGCGATTCAGCTCATCCGGGCCGTAGCCATGATGCACCATACGCCGGAAGATACTACCTTTGGATGAAAACATCTGCTGCCCGGTAAATGAAGCCCGTTACACTGAAAGATCCAGGCCGGGAACTGACTTATCGAACCCCGGATATTTCCATATCTTAATTAATTGAAATTATGAAAGATATATTGAAGATTCTGCTGAGATTAATTCTGCTGACTTTAATTCTTTTCCTTGTCGCCAGAACATTCAGGCGTGCTGACCAGGAAGCGATCCTGGCCCCGGAGGCTGCTGCGTTTTCAAAAGGAGATGCTCCCGACAGTACCCGGAATGAAATTATCAGTCAGTTGCACAAATTCCAGGAAGGATACTCTGACAGGGATACCAGCCAGGTCTCCATTTTTATGGAATCTCTTTATTCAAGGGATAATTTGCTGATTCTGGGTACCGGACCACGTGAAGTCTTCAGAGGGTATGACGAGGCGGCTTACCTCGTCAGGGCTGACTGGGAGTCATGGGGCGATTGCAGGTTCATGATCGACAGTGCAAGGATCTCATCGGCAGGCGATGTGGCATGGTTCGCAACCAGAGGCTATGTGGAATTTGACCTTTCAAGACTGCTGGTCTTGCCGTTGCGCCTCACAGGCGTAATGGTAAAAGAGAACCAGGTTTGGAAATTCAGCCAGCAACAGTTTCAGTTTGATATTGATTTCAGCTTCAGCCTGCTGGCAATACTGATCTTAACCTTATGGATTTTCGCCAGCCTGGTTACCCTGGTGATTGTTTCTGTCAGAGTCGCACGAGCCCAGAGGTCAGCTCCGCGTGACCACGGGACCGAAGAAGAGGGGTGAGGTCATACAATTCATCCCGGGAGCCTGTACATGCCCCCATCGAACCTTCAGCGCTGCTTTCTGTCAAGCCAGTGTATAATATTAAGCAGCAACTGGTAGTTGTGGCGGGCGTAGGGCGCATTCATGCCGGCCGGAAATTGCTGCGGTCCGGCAAGCTGTGCCGTGAACATGGCAGCCTCCCCTGATACTGCCACCCTGCCTCTGCCATATTTCCTGTAAGCCAGTTGAGACCACCCTTTGATTGGCTTGTAGACTGTCTTCTCATTGAATACCCATGCAGTGTCAGAGAGGAGAAGGAGGTACTTTTCATTGAAGGAAAGCGTATTGCCTGCCTCAAATTCTCCGGCATAACCTGCAGTGACGTACCCATCGCGTTCCAGCAGCCTGGCAAAAGGCAGATAGCGATCGCCACGTGTGTGGAAGTTATTATGCCCCTCGTCAATACAGACCAGCGGGCCCTGGTTCTGTGCATAAGCCGGGTTTTCAATCGGCGGAGCATACCCAGTGTCAGGTACCTGCTGCCCGGTGACATCGGTGACTATAAGGGCCAGGAGCCATACACCAATAAGTTTCCCTTTCATGGCTTTATCTATGATTTTCACCCGAAGTTAGGCATTATAAACCATTTTGCCTCCGGCATTTACGATGAATCATGTTTGTCATGTCTACGCTTTCAGTACCGGGAAAAGCACTTTCAGCACCCTCTTTCGCACCCCCGGCACCTTTTATTCTTGGCGCCGGAGGACAGCCCCTACTTTTGCTTCGACAAACAGAAACAAATAACCTTAAAAACAATTGAAAATGAAAACAAAAGTACTTGTCGCAGCAGCACTGATGGCTGCACTTTCACTCAGCCTTACGGCACAGAATGCAGAAAAAAGAGGCGGTTTTGAAATTAACGGAGGGCTCTCCCTGTCAGCCTGTACTCCGGGTGAAACCATTACAAACGCCGGCGGAGGCGCCGAAGCACTCTTGCACTATAGGTTCACGAAACACCTTGGCCTCTACGGCGGATGGGGTTATAATGCCTTCCGGAACGATTACGCTCCCGCAGGGCACAGATGTGACTTCGAGGAGACGGGATACATCATCGGTCTGCAGTACAAACGCCTGCTTGAGTTCTCAAACAGCTCAGTATTTGTCAGAGGTGGCTTCCAGTACAAGCATATTGAGATTGAAGATCCGACTGGCGAGTTGCTCTTTGACACAACCCACGGACCCGGATGGCAGGTTGGATGCGGCATCGACATACCCATGTCTGAAAAATGGTCTCTGCTCTCTGAAGTAAAGTACAATGCCCTGCCTGAAAGGAAGGGTCATACAACCATAACCTCAATCCCTGACAGATCTTACTTCTCACTAAGGGTTGGTGTTCTTAAGATATTCTGAACCACCAGCCGGTATAAGGTGAAAATGCATCCTGATACAGTAAGATAATGTGAACCAAAGTGTCTGTAATTCCGGATCAACAGTTTAAATTTGTTATATCAGGACCGGCAATCCTCAGGCAAACATAAAAAAGTCCCAATGGCACAATCATTCCTGAAGCGGTTCAATGCACTTATTCCCCTGCCAAGATTCATCGGATTCCTGGCAGGTATTTCACTGGCCGGCCAGCTGATAGTCATCATCTATAACAATTTCAGCGGATTCTACCCCCTGCAGAGTTTTTCCCACTTCCTGCTCAGGCTTTTTCGTGGAGTGATTCTGACAATACCCGCTTCAGCCCTGATAGCTGTCCCTGACCTGCTGATAATCAGCTGGCTTAATAAGATTTTACCATGGAACAGGAAGGTGGCCGCAAGAATAGCAATCCAGTTTCCGGCCTCAATAGCCATGGCAGTAACTGCCTCGGTACTGATGACACTTACGGCTAACAGCATCACTCCCTACTCCGAGGATCTCAGACTGGTTTTCCTTTACAACTCACTCATTTATTCGGTGGGGAACATAATTATGATGGGGGTATTTGAGGCATGGTTATTTTACAGGAGCAGTGCCGATGCTGCCAGGAAAGCGGAGCAACTGGAACGTGAACTTGCCCAGATACGCTTCGAGATGTTGAAGAGCCAGATCAACCCTCACTTCATGTTCAACAGCCTCAATGTACTGTCGGGGCTGATCGAAAAGGACGTGACCAGGGCTCAGAAATTCATAGATGAGTTCTCTCAGATATACCGGTATGTACTCGAGACAGTTGAGCAGTATACTACAACCCTTGGGAAAGAGCTGGAATTCATGCGTTCCTACTTATATCTTCAGCAGATGCGATATGGAGAGGACCTGACATGGTCGGTCAGTGTTCCCGGTGACCTGCTCGGAACTGTGCTGCCGCCACTGTCACTGCAGGTGGTTCTTGAGAATGCCATCAAACATAATATCGTCAATCAGTCAAAACCGCTTCACATAGAGATCACGGCCGGTGATATGATGCTCACCGTCACAAACCGTCTGCAACCGAAGATATCGGCAACACCTTCTACAGGACTTGGGCTGAAGAACCTCACCAGGCGCTATGCGATGATAGCTGACAGGCTTCCGCACTTCGAAGTGGATAATGATCGGTATGTTGCACGACTCCCTTTGATTAATCCTGAATGTAATGATAGCGCTGATAATTGAAGACGAACGCCTTGCAGCTGACAAGCTGGAGAAGATGCTTACGGAGATCGATCCTTCAGTCACTGTCACGGCTAAGCTCGGATCAATAAAGGATGCGGTTAAGTGGCTCATGCAGAGCCGGGCTGACATCATCTTCCTTGACATACAGCTTTCTGACGGGATCAGCTTCAGCATCTTCGAGCAGGTGGCTGTCAACACGCCTGTGATCTTCACCACGGCATATGACCAGTATGCCGTCAGGGCCTTCCAGCTTAACAGCATTGCCTATCTTCTTAAACCTGTCCGTAAAAGTGATCTGGCTGAAAGCCTTAGAAAGTACCAGTCTTTCAGGGCAGCCTTCAGCATAGACTTTGATGCACTGATGGCGCAGTTGCAGGGACGGGATCCGGGTTATAGGAAGCGTTTCCTCGTGCAGACAGGGGAGAAACTCAGGAAGATTGAGATAGCCGAGATAGCATGGTTCACTGTGCTGGGCAAGGGTATCTGGCTGAAGACCTTCCAGGGCAACTCATACCCGGTTGAAATGAGTCTTGAGGCACTTGAGGTTGTGCTTGATCCCGGCATTTTCTTCCGCATAAACAGGAAGTACCTCGTCAGCATGAACTCCATTGCTGCCATGAATGCCTGGTCTCGCAGCCGTATAAAACTGGAACTCAGGCCGAAGGCCGACAACGAGCTTGACACCGTTGTAAGTATAGACCGCTCTTCTGCGTTCAGGAAATGGCTGAATGCCTGAGACTGTAATTCAAACCGGAAAGCAATCGGGCGCTTCATCATCACAATGTTTCCACGCCCCTATATAGTCTGCAGAAACCTCTGATAGCTATTGTTTTTTCGCTATATTGCAGCAGCAATTCATAGCTTTTCCTCTCATTTTAAACCATATGGAACATACCGTCTCACGCACCTTTGACCTGCTTGACAGGTACAGGTCGCTCTTTGACAAGGATGATGCCCTCTGCTTCAAGCAGAATGGCGCCTGGAAGAAATTCAGCACCGCTGATTACATCGAATACTCATACAGCTTCTGCTACGGTCTTTACGAGTCGGGATTCCGCCGCGGCGACAAAATAATCACTGTTTCGGCCAACAGGCCGGAATGGAACTTTGCTGATATGGGAATGTCAATGATCGGCGTTGTTCACGTCCCCGTATTCACCTCACTGTCAACGACAGAGTACGAGTACATAATCAGGGACTCCGGGGCGAAGATTATTTTTATTTCCGACAAAAAGCTCTACAGGACTCTTGCGCCTGCCCTCACTGCCCCGGGTATCTCATGTACCGCTTACACATTTGACGACCTGGAAGGAGTCAGCAACTGGCTCCGGATAATCGAAAAAGGCCGCAACTGCTCTGCCGCAACAAAACAGGAAGTTGAGGATCTGAAGAAACAAATTGCACCCGATGACTTCGCCACACTTATATATACATCAGGCACCACAGGCAAACCCAAGGGAGTGATGCTGTCACACCGCAACATGGTCAGCAACTTCATCTCCGCGTCTTCTGTCTTCAACCTCAAACCAACCGACAAATATCTCAGCATTCTTCCCATGTGCCACGTCGGCGGTCGAATGGGCAACTACCAGACACAATACAGCGGCGCCAGCATTTATTATGCTGAGAACATGGGGACAATTGCCTTGAATATGAAGGAGATACGACCTGATGGCTTCGATGCGGTGCCACGTGTGCTTGAGAAGTTTTATGATGTGATTATATCAAAAGGCAAGAATCTTACCGGCATAAAGAGGACGATCTTCTTCCGGGCAGTGAACCTTGGCCTTAAATATCAGCCATTCGGCGAAAACGGCTGGCTCTACGAGCGGAGACTGAAACTGGCCGACAAACTGATCTTCAGCAAATGGCGTGAAGCCCTCGGCGGAAACGTCAGGATAGTCGGATGCGGCGGCGCCAGCCTCCAGCCAAGGCTCGAAAAGGTGTTCTGGGCCGCAGGAATCAAGATAATCAACATGTACGGCCTGACAGAAACATCACCAATAATCACAATCAACCGTACAGAAAAAGGGGCCGTGAAACTTGGCTCGGTAGGCATGACAATCGAAGGGGTTGAAGTAAAAATCTCAGACGACGGTGAGATACTCTGCAAAGGCCCAAACGTGATGCTCGGTTACTACAATGATCCCGAACTTACAAAATCTGTATTTGACGGGGAGGGATGGTTCCATACGGGCGACATGGGGGAAATAGCAGACGGTAAGTTCCTGATGGTAACCGACCGCAAGAAGGAGATTTTCAAACTTTCGAACGGCAAGTTCATAGCACCACAGATAGTCGAGAATATCTTCAGGGAGTCACCGATAATTGACCAGATAATGGTCATTGGTGAGCATGAGAAATTCGCCAGCGCGCTGATCTCGCCCAACTTCAAATACTTCGAAGACTGGAAGACGGCCAAGAAGGTCAGCTATGCAAATAACGACGAGCTGATCACCCTCCCTGAAGTACTTGCATTCTTCTCTTCGGAGGTCAGTAAACTTAACAAGCGACTCAGTCCGCCCGAGAGAATTAACAGGTTCAGGCTTGTAAAGGACGAGTGGAGCCCTGCCACAGGTGAGCTCTCTGCCACACTTAAGCTCCGGAGGAAATTCATCCATGAGAAATACAGTTCCGTTGTTGAACAGGTCTACAACAAATAGTCAAAGAGCCATCTGACAACATGAAAATGAAACTGATTGAGGTCGCAGACAGGAAATCTGAAAAGATGTTCCTTGACACCGCCAGGGTTATTTATAAAGATGACGACATATGGGTTTGCCCGCTCGACCAGCATATCAGGAATGTGTTCAATCCTGATACAAACCCCTATTATAAGCATGGCACTGCTGCGCGCTGGGTGCTCACCGGTGATGACAACAGGCTCCTGGGCCGTATAGCTGCCTTCATAGACTTTAACATGGCAAAGACCTATGACCAGCCTACCGGCGGGACAGGGTTCTTTGAATGCATCAATGACATGCAGGCGGCCGGATTGCTCTTCAACACAGCAAGGGAGTGGCTCCGCGAAAGAGGCATGGAGGCGATGGACGGTCCGATAAACTTCGGCGAGACTGACAAGTACTGGGGACTCCTGGTTGACGGCTTCACACACCCCTCGTTCGAGATTGCTTATAATCCTCCTTACTACCAGGCGTTGTTCGAGAATTACGGCTTCAGGGTTTACTATAAAATGGAAGGATTCCATTATGACCTCACCAAACCCCTTGACGACAGGTTCCGCAAGATCGCGGAGTGGGTGGCCGCAAAGCCCGGTTATGAATTCAGGCACTTTACATGGAAGGAGCAGGATAAATATGTTGCCGACTTCGCGGAGGTATTCAATGAGGCATGGGCCTCCTTCAAGGAGAACTTCGAGCCTCTCGGGCCTGACTATATAAAAAGCACGCTGAAAAAAGCCAGGGCTATCCTCGATGAGGAGTTCATCTGGCTTGCATATTTCGAGGGCAAACCCATCGCAATCTATCTTATGTTCCCCGATCTGAACCAGATACTTAAACACCTCAACGGGAAGCTTGATCCGCTGTCACTCGTCAAATTTCTCTGGCTGAAAAACAGGAAGACAATGACCAGGGCCAGGGGGATGCTTATGGGAGTAATACCGAAATACCAGGGTCTCGGGATAGAATCGGCCTTCATACTCAAACTCCGCGAAGCGATAAGGCACAAGCCCCATTACAAAGAGGTGGAGTTCTCATGGGTGGGCGACTTCAACCCGAAGATGCGGAAGATATTCGTCTCCGTCGGCAGCATTTCTGTAAAGCATTATAACACATACAGGTATCTTTTTGACAGGACCAAAGAGTTCAAACGTTACCCAATTCCGGATATCAAATGAATTACGATGTTATAATTATCGGCGCCGGTCTCGGCGGACTCACAGCAGGGGCCAAGCTTGCCCGTGAGGGGATGAAGGTGCTTGTCATAGAGCAGCATAACTGCCCCGGAGGATGCGCCACCACCTTTAAAAGGGGTGAGTTCACCCTCGAAGTGGGCCTGCACGAGATGGATGGCCCGGGTCCCCGCGACGTAAAAAACCGCATTTTCAATGAGCTCGATGTTACCGGCAAGGTCGAATTCCTGCATGTCCCCGAGTTCTACAGGTTCATCAGGGGCAACCTCGCTGTGACAATCCCTCATGACCCGCAGCTTGCAGCATCACGGCTTGAGGAGATGTTCCCCGGTGAAAAGGAGGGGATAGGGAAATTTTTTGATCAGTTGCTCAATTCAAGGAAGAAAACCACTGGCAACACTGACCCTGACATCAGTGTCGGAGTTTTTCTGGATTCAATAACAGGGAACGAGGACCTGAAGCTTATCCTCCTTGGCAACCTCGGTTATTTTCATGACGATCCCTATTCGCTGTCGCTGGCTTATTATTCTGTCGCCGAAGGCAGCTATTATACAAACGGTGCAAGCTTCATCAAAGGGGGCTCGCAGAAGTTGTCAGACCACCTGGCAGGCTATATAAGAAGCCATGGCGGGGATGTTTTGCTGAACCATATTGTAACCGGGGTGACTATGGGGGAGATTAAGGCCTCCGGGGCGACTGTGACACCCCAGGGGGTTACTGCCCCCGGGGAGACCGTGACATCCCACGGGGTTGCTGCCCCCGGGGAGACCGTGAAGGAGAACAGGGCCACAGGTGTTGTCTTCAGGAAGAGGAATGACAGGTCACAGAACAGTGTCACTGCCACTGCCGGTGAAATTATTGCAAACTGTGCTATTCCTGCCCTTGCAGAGTTGCTGCCGCCGGAGCAGGGCGCCCTTCTTAGGGAGGAATGCAGCGGGCTTAATACAGGCGCCTCACTGCTGACAGTCTACTTCGGATTCGACAGGCCTCTGAAGGAGCTTGGGCACAGCTATTATTCAATGTTCATCTATGACCGGTCAGTAAAGATACAGGCTGACATAGCACGGAACAACAGGGACGACTTCTCAAGGCGCAGCTTCACCTTCGTCGATTACGGGCAGCTTGACTCCGGGCTGGCGCCCGAAGGAAAGGGGGTGGGAGCGGTATGCTGTATCGACTACCTGTCCGACTGGGAGAAACTGGGCAGGAAGGAGTATGAACTGCGGAAGGAGTATGTTGCGCAGACGTTCATTGAACGGCTTGAAGAGTTGATCCCGGGGTTCAGGGATGTTATCAGTTATTATGAGGTTGGCACTCCTGCTACTGTGAAGAGGTACACACTCAACCCTGGCGGGGCGGTTTACGGTTTTGCACAGAACCCGGGAAGGAAGGTGTTCGATTCATTCAGGTCGGTTGAGAACCTGCATTTCGCTTCGGCCTGGGGCCGTACCGGCGGCGGATTCTCAGGCGCCATCGCCGGAGGTTATCTCTGTGCATTCAATATCCTGCGCAAAAGGGCCAGGGGGTGAATACCGGAAAAGCATTCCCGGCAGTATCCCGGATTGTTAACCGGGATTTGAACAAACGATGACGCCTTCCCGGCAGTATACTTGATTGTTAACCGGGATTTGAACAAACAATGACGCCCTCCGGTTGTTTCTTTTTCTGTAGTCATATGAATTAAACCTGTATCGTCATGACACCGAAAGGAGAAAGACTGGTAATTACCGTGTCGGCAACAATAGCAGCCCCGCTGCAGCAGGTGTGGGACCTGTTCACTGACCCAATGCATATAATACACTGGAGCCACGCATCGGACGACTGGCAGACGAGCTACGCCGAAAGTGACCTTCGCCCCGGAGGGGCCTTTCTTTCACATATGGAAGCAAAAGACGGTTCCGCAGGATTTGATTTTTCCGGAAGATTCACTGAAGTAACTTCCTGTAAAACAATAGCATACACACTTGACGACGGAAGGAACGTCGACATCCTTTTCAGGGAGACTGCCGGAAGAACGCTTATAATGGAGTCGTTTGAGACTGAGGAGGTCAACAGTGCTGAACTGCAGAGAAACGGATGGCAGGCAATACTTGACAACTTCAGGAAGTATGCGGAGGGGTATGGCCGCAGGGTGAAGCTTCATTTTGAGACCACAATTGAGAATACCCCTGAGAATATTTTCCGGATCATGCTTGGGAGTGAATCTTACAGTAAATGGACAAAGCCTTTCAATCCGGAATCGCACTTCACCGGTTCATGGGAAAAAGGTGAGAGGATCCTTTTCCTTGGAACAGGAGAAGACGGCAAGTCAGGCGGCATGCTGTGCAGGGTCAGGGAAAACATCCCGGGGAAATTTGTGAGTATTGAGAGCGTCCGCGAAGTGGCTGATGGGAAAGAGGTTACAGGAGGGTATGGGGATGCCTGGATCGGTGCGCTGGAGAACTATACCCTGAAACCGGCCGGCGACAAGACGCTTTTGCTTATAGATACCGATGTGCCGGCTGATTCCAGGCAATTTATTGAGGAAGCATGGCCCCGGGCACTGGAAACCCTCAAAGCGCTGTGCGAATAGGCATTTCAGGCCGGGTCAGGCACGGCACGCAACAGGCAATTACTTGTTTATGAGTTTTGCAATCTCGTCCCACCTTAATTTGTCTGCAAACAGCTGAGGGTAATGAGGGTGTCCCTGTCTCTGACTGTACTCCGCCATCTCCCCGCTGCTGAGCCCGGGGTTGAAGAAACTCATGAACTGAATGGCTGAAACCGGGAGCGACCGGTCCCAGTATGCGGGATTGAACTTCATGATCTGCAGTCCCTGCCCGGTGCCGTTGGCCATAAGTACAAAATGTGAGTCATGGCCAAAATATGCGGGAGCAGCAAGCTCCTCAGCGGAGAGTTCGGCAATCTCAGATTTCAGCTGGTCAAGCACCATCCTGTCAATCTCGAGCTTCTGGAAAAGAGTGTAATAAGCCAGACTTGCATCTGCAAGTTCCCGGAGCGTGACTGGCAGCCAGTAAGGAGGCCTGTGATGATCGTATACAACTATCTGTTCCGGTGAACCGGAGTTTGCTTCATAGATGTCGACTCCCGGGCATGGGTTAGCACTGAGCCTGGCTACAGGAAAGTACTGTTGCAGCCTCTGCAGCGCCTTACTGACATCGCCTGACCTGGCGAGGTCGTATCTCGTGCCATCCTCAACAACTGATTCCGGATTGAAATACAATCCCTGGTGCCCGCCGGCAATGTCGTTGACTCTGATTCTGTACTGAGGCGGTTCTATTGTCCATTTTCCCCCTTCGGAATCAAATATTTCAAACAGGAAGTCAAGTGTTGCGGGGATGCCGTATTCAGCATCGGAACGGGTCTTCCAGTCACCCCAGAACCAGTTTGCAATGGCACGCATATCATAACCGACAGGGGTCTTCAGCATCGGGTGATTCTGCCTGAACCATTCGGCCAGGGAGGCCATGTTTTTTTTGAAAGCAATGTTATCCGCCGCGCTCAGAGTACCGTCCCGGAGACTCCATGATTTCTCAGGGAGGTAATTTTCAAATCTCCAGGCCCCCGGTTTATCATTCAGCCATTTGTAATCCTGACCGTTTAACAATACAGACAACAGCAGTCCGGTTAGAAGCAACGGATATCTTTTCATTTTATACAGTTGAAGGGTTTCAGTATGCTTTTTGTGGCAACAGGTTCAGACATTATATCGGATTATAAAAATAGTGATTTCAATTTAACCTGTTTTGACAGGAAACAGGTTTATCGGAGTCTTTTCTGCAGCAGAAGATACTTCTTCAGATTCTGAAGACAGGCTACCGGCAGCGTCAATCACAGCAGTACGGATGACAATGACCCGGTCTTAATGTCCCGGATCATAAGAAACAAAACACTGCTTCGCTTGTTATTGTATTTACATTCCAGCACATTTTTCCCGGAGTTTCTAAAGCAAGAAGTTTTTTCTGGTATCATGCAATCACGGTGATCCTGAGTTATACAAATCAGAAACAAACAATATGAACACACTTAGAAAAACTTCCCTGGTCTTCGGTCTGTTCTTTGCAGGCACATTCATATTCTCGATTCCGGCGCTGTTCTTTTATGATCCTGTGCTCCATGACGCCAACTATATAATAGGCGGAGGGTTTGACAGGCGTGCTTCTATGGGCGCTCTTTTCGAGATACTGCTTGCCATCTGCAACATCGCGACCGCAGTTGTAATTTTTCCTCTTGTAAAAAAAGTCAGTGAATCCGCTTCGCTGGGTTACATCGCATCCCGCACCGTGGAGTCGGTAATGATTCTCTCGGGCGTCGTCAGCCTGATGGGTCTTGTGTCATTAAGAGCCGGCTTCCAGCCTGGTGATGACACCGCTGCCTTAACAATGGCAGGTCAGAGCCTTCTTGCATTTCATGACCGGACCTTTCTGCTCGGGCCACAATTCGGTTCCGGGTTCGGTAACGGAATTCTGCTCGGGTACCTGATGTACAGGTCGGGACTCGTCCCGCGGCGAATGGCTCTCCTCGGCCTTATCGGCGGACCACTCGCTTTCGCCGGTGGCGTGCTTGTACTTTTTGATGTTCTGAAACCAATGAGTGGCGGACTGTTTGCTCTTACAGCATTTGAGATCGCGTGGGAGCTTTCGATAACGATCTATGCAATCTTCTTTGGATTCAGGTCAGTCCGAGAAAAATGAAATAAGATGGAAAAAATGAAAGCTGTTGTTTACGAAAAGTACGGGCCACCGGATGTTCTGAAACTCACTGAAGTTGAAAAACCGGTCCCCGGTGAGGGTGAGGTTTTAATAAAAATCCATGCCACAACGGTGACAGCTGCAGACTGGAGACTGCGAAAAGCTGAACCTTTTCTTGCCCGGCTTTTCAACGGAGTGTTCAGACCTAAAAGGATAAAAATCCTGGGATTTGAACTGGCAGGGGAGATTGCGGATACAGGTAAGAATGTAAAACTGTTCAGGAAAGGAGACCAGGTGTTTGCCACAACCGGATTTGCATTTGGCGCTTATGCTGAGTATAAGTGTATGCCGGAGACGGGATGTATTGCCCTGAAGCCTGCTAATATGACTTTTGAGGAAGCTGCAGCTGTTTCTGTCGGATGCCTTACTGCTATATACTTTCTCAGAGATAAGGGGAAAGTCCGGAACGGATATAAAGTTCTGATTTACGGAGCTTCCGGCAGTGTGGGAAGTTATGCCGTTCAGCTTGCAAAGTATTATGGGGCTGAAGTTACGGCTGTGTGCAGCACCGCGAATGTTGAACTGGTTAAATCCCTGAAAGCCGATAATGTCATTGATTATACGAAAGAAGCATTCAACAAACCAGGTGAGGCATATGATCTGATTTTTGATGCTGTTGGAAAGATCTCGTTTTCAGACTGCAGAAAAATACTGAAGCCGGAAGGGAAATATGTATCTGTGAAAAAAGGTACGGCTAAATACCGGGGTACAGATATGGCAATTCTCAGGGAGCTTGCGGAGTCCGGGAAAATTAAACCAGTAATTGACAGAAGTTATGGCCTTGCTCAGATTGCCGAAGCCCATGCCTATGTCGAAAAGCAACATAAGAAGGGGAATGTTGTAGTTACTGTTAAGTAGCCATAACCCACCGAAAGGATTTGAAATCAGCTTTAACGCCGGTGACAACCATGCTCAGCTTACCTTCTCGGCTTATGTTCACGAGGACGGCTTGAAAACAACAAAATCAGGGCCGGCACTCTACCTGTACATAAATGATCCCGCCAGGATTTTCGGATCCCCTGTGGCAGAAAATATCTTCCTCCGGCCGGAAAAGGCGGATGATTTTTATTGAAGCCGCGGTCATAGCCATGCCCCCGAAGGCGCCGGAGACATAACAGTCCGGCCGCTTGATCAGACGCAGTTAATCAGGCCATTGAGCTATTTAGCCACATTCTGAAAAAGGGATCATTGAAATTATAAACATCAGCATCCCTGGATAGAATTCCTGTTCTCAGAAGCCTTTGAACAGATCGCTGCGTTGATGATGCCGGTGTTAAGTGGTATCTGCCCGCATAATCAGAGGTGTAGATATTCTTGTTCTCTTTACATATTGCCAGAAGGACCTTCTGTTGATGTGCAGTCAGTTCTTCATACTGCTTCATGAAGTAATCAATCTGGTTCGTCAGGATCCTGGATACTGCCTTCTCAAGGACATCATAGTCCAGAACTGAATCGTTTTCCCGGGCTTCCTCCCATGCTGCAGAAGCCAGGTACTGAACATAGTGTGGAATAGCTTCGCAAAGGCTGATTATTTTATCGGGTATTTCCGGCTTCACTCTTATCCCTGAGTTTGTATATCCGTTAATAAAGGTAATCAGCAAGATTACGCAATCTGGCATAACGCAATACTGCGTAAATGATTTTATTTTCTGAAGACATGAAAAACCCGGAATCACGAAGATTCCGGGCTTAAGATATTAATTGCCAACACTTCTACTTCAATACAACATCCAAATAAACTGAATGCCTCCCGTAGGTGTCGAAGAATGGTTTGTACACAACGCCGTCAATTGTGAACTCCAGCTTCGAGGGGTCACCGGTAATCGACTTGCTTATATCCGAAGCATCAAGCGTCACCTTGCGCCACTCGGTGCGAGGTGCGGTCTCCTGTGCCGCCAGCAGCACCGGCCCGTAAAACAGGCTCGCGATGTTCTGCTGATCCATCACCGGCTCGAGGTAGAAGCTGAACGGCATACGCAGCTCAACGGTGTCACCTTTCTTCCACTTGCGACTCAACGTCAGATAACTCCCCGGCACAGCATCAACCTTCACATCCCTGCCGTTTATTTTCACGAAGAATCCCTTCGTCGCCCAGTGCGGCACGCGCACATTCAGGTCAAACCTCCCCTTGCCGTTGATTGTCAGAAGAGTCCGGTCCTCCTTCGGGTAAGCCGTGGCCTGGGTCACAGTGATATTCCGTTCGGTCCATGACAGCGTCGAGGGCACATACAGGTTCACGTACAGCGCCTGGTTGTCGGCGCTCCTGAAATAAATAGAGTTCTGTAGCTTCGTGCTGCTCTCAAGGGCCGTCCCGTTGCAGCATGAGAACCCGTCCATATCCTCGTTCCCGAACTGCTTCATGGAGCCCGGCCTCAGGGGCACGTGATAGGTGTTCCCGGCATTGTGCTCGGCCACCGAGGCAAGAATGTGATTGTACAGTCCCCGCTCATAGTAATCCATCAGCTCCGCGCTCTGGTTGAAGAGGAAGAGGCTGCCGGTAAGCTTGAGCATGTTGTAGGTGGCGCACGTCTCGTTCTGTCCGCCTGCGGCGAAACCGTTCTCGTACAACGATGCCGGCTGTGCCGTGAAGCACTCGGCGTTGTTGGGATTGCGGGCTCCCGCGACACCCCCGATGCTGTACATGTAGTCATGGGTGACAATGTCCCAGAAGTTGTCTGCAATGTGATAATAATCCGGGGCCTCGGTATCACGGTAGATCTCGATGGCGCCGATTATCTGCGGGATATGCTGGTTGGCATGCAGCCCGCGGAACATATCCACGTTCTTCGCCAACCCGTGCGAATGACCGGCATCGCCGTAGAAAAGCCTGATGTTGTCAAACAGCTGTGCAGCCTTCATGTAGCTGGCGTCGCCGGTGATACGTGACAGGCGTGCCAGCGCCTCGTTCATCCCGCCGAACTCGCCGGCGATGTACCTGTTCCACATGCTTATAAGCGTCTCCTTCGGCAGCTGGCTCAGGCGTGCATAAACCCATGTGCCCATCCCTTTTGCTGTCTCCAGCGCCTTCGGGTTGCCGCTGACTTCATAGATATCCATCAGTCCGGCCATGATCTTGTGCAGGGTATAATAAGGCGCCCATATCTGCGCGGCTGAACCCCCGTAAGTGGCTCCCTTCTCCAGCATGATGAACTGGTCAGGCGGATAGGCGCTTATGAATCCCTTACCCCAGTTCTGGTAGTCGGTGCGGATACCTGCCTCACTCAGGTCTGAGTTGTAGCCTGTTTTTCCCGCCGCAGGCGGAACGGCTGTCGGGTCTGCCTCAAACTCTCCGCCGGCTGTTCTGGGCTGGCCCGACAGCTGAGAGAGCTCATAAAGCGTGTTCACCATATACTCCATCTTGTCTGCGAACTGTGCCCGGAGCTCCGCATCATAGCCGGTGCTGGCATAGGCCTGCGCGATGGCGCTGAGGTAATGACCGGTTGCGTGACCGCGAAGCTTGGTCTCCTGGCTGTCCCACCCGCCGAGCGGCTTCGCACCCTCGGGCTGCTTCTGCCCGAAGGCATTGCGGAACATGTAGAGAAAATTATCAGGATTGGTTGCAGCGAGGCCGGTAATGAACTTGTCACGGTTCTCGATGAACTTCGTCTTGTGATCGTGGATGTCAGCATCCAGTGAAACCTGGTCAAGTCTGAAGGCCTCGAGGGTGCGCTGCGGTACGGCAGGCGTTCCGGCTGCGCTGACAGTCACAACAGCCTTTGGCTGCAGGCTCGTCCCGGCAACCTTGCCTGTCACAGTGTATGTTCCGGGGGTGAGCACCTGGCTGTTATCGCCGGGCGCCGGCCAGATCACTCTTACATCCGGACCCTCCACACCATTGCTGTACACTCCTTTCACAAAGCGGGGCAGCCTGGGGAGGCTCCCGACAGTGGTCTCCACCTGCGTGTCAGGGACGCTGACGAGGAACGCATTGTACAGCTGCGGCGTTGTCGCCGGGAACACCGGGAGGTTCTGTTCTTGCTGGCCCCGGCGACCGGCCTGCGGATTGCTGCCTCGCAGTGCCGTATAATATATCCTTGCGATCTGCCTCTGAGTCAGCGGTATCCGGTAAATACGGAAATCGGCGAGCTTTGCGTTCAGAAAAGCCTTCTCACCGCTGATCGGTTTGCCGACATAAAGCTGGTTATTCTTCTTTGAATCAGTATCAAACAGCTGTGACAGTTCAAGAGCCACATCCTTAACCTCCACGACGAGCGTACCGTTGAGATACGTGCTCATCGTCTTCGCCGGGATGTCGATCACCACGGCCAGGTGACTCCACTTGTTCAGGGGCACTGCATCAGATTTGGTTGTATAATCCTTTGATCCGGCCACAAACGCTGTCAGCAGTCCGGGCTTCTCCTTCGTTCCTGCCGGAGCAGCGGAGATGTGCGAGCTTCCGTTCTTACCGAAATCAAAGAAAACCTGTCCCGGTTTCGCATCGCGAAGCCAGATCCATCCCGTGATTGTAAGCGATTCCTCACCTGATACAGCCTCACCCGGGATGGAGACGTAGGTCTCGCTTTCGCCCGAAAGGGCAAGAACGTTGCCAAAGAGGCTGTCAGGGATGAATCTGAAGTCTGTTCCCTGGATGATGGCATGAAGGTTATTGCGCGACCAGTCCCTGACGTCACCCTTTAACTGGTAACGCGATATCAACCCGGTTTCACCTATTCCGTCGAGGATCTGGTCACCGTCCTGGGCAAACGCAGGAGTAGTGCACAACGCACATAAACTTAGTACAATTCCGGCCAGCAGCCTGTCAATTTTCATAATCTGTTTCTTTTTTTTATTGTGTTTTCCTTATTCAATGTAGCAAGTTTAACAAATTCCTGTTTTCAAAATAAGAGTATTGTCAATGTTCCGTGAAACGGGCACCTTATTAATTGCTTAAAAATATAAAAAAACGTGTTTTTTACACTTATTCAGTTAAAAGTTCTGATACTGAAAAAACTTTAATGAAGATCCTTCAGTGCTGCATTTTGAATAAACGCTGCGTAACTACCTGATCCAGTTGACAATCACCTCCTTTGTCTTTCGGGGAGATGCACCTGAGACGGCGTCAGTGCCTTTCTCAATGTTACCCACCCTGAGCATTATTACAGGTGTGAATCCTTCGGGTATCTGAAGTGCCTCCCGTTTTTCCCTGGCTGCAGCCACCGGACCGCCGTAGATTCTTGCCCCGAGGCCCATCGATGTGGCAGCTGCGAACATATTCTGTGTTGCCAGCCCGCAGTCGAAGTCGGGTGTGGCGCCTGACTGTGGCATGGCGCAGCCGGATCTCATGAGCAGAAGTCCTGTGATCGGCAAAAATGGTTCCGTTGGCTGGTAGCTAATTTCTAATCAGGACAATTCCCCATTTTTTTCAGTCTGCACTGAAGTAATTTGATTTTGGTACTCTGAGCAAAGATTTTGGTACGTAAAGACAAACGGGTTGTCAGGTTAGGGCGGAACTTTATAATGGTTAATTGCCTTATAACTAACACCTGTCAACCTATGAAACAAAAAATCTGGTATTTATTAGCATTTCTGTCCCTGCCGGGTTTCTGCACCGCACAGCAGGTGGTCTCATCAGGGGGCTATGCCAAAAAGACTGAAGCCTCAATAGACTGGATCATTGGTGGCAGCCTGTCAGATATTACGGGATTTGGCCTGAATTATCTGACCCCTGACCAGATGAAACAGCTTAAGGAATCTGCTCTTTATGTAAACATGTTTCCCAATCCTTCCAGTGATCTTTTGAATATCGAGATCGCTCAGTCCGATACCGGCCGGCTTGCCATCCTGATCATTGATCTTCAGGGGAGGACCCTGCTGACAAGGAGTCCGGTTAAAGAGCCTCTTACACAGCTTGATATAAGTGATCTGGCAGAAGGTGCCTACTACCTTAAGGTTGCACCTCTGGATGATGACAGGCTGTGCAGAATTGAAAAAATCATAAAAGTAAAAAGATAAGTTATGAAACGAATTTTTACCCTGCTATTAGCCATTTTCCTTTCTGTCAGTTTGGTCAGCTCCCAGGAGGCTCCGCCCCAGGCCTTCAGCTTCAAGGCGATGATAAAGGACAATAGAGGTCTTCCCGTTATCATGAAGACAGTTAGCTTGAGGATAAGCATTCTTCAGGGTGCCGCAAACGGTATTTCAGTATACTGCGAGACATTCAGGCAGGTCACAAACCTTTATGCCCAGGTGGATGTCGAGATAGGAAGAGGTACCGTTGTTTCCGGTATCTTTTCTGCAATTGACTGGTCTGCTGATGAATACTTTATCAAAGTGGAAGTTGATGTAAGGGGGGGCACAAACTATCAGTTGCTTTCAGTAGCCCAGCTTCTTTCAGTCCCGTATGCACTGTATGCGGGAAACCTCACCGGAGGAAGCCAGGATAATGATGATGACCCTCAGAACGAGCTAATCTCGAATGCTTACCTGAACGGAACCGCACTGGTGCTGGTTGAGGGCAACATTACAACAATCGTTGAACTCTCCGGGTTGCTGAACGGTGTTGACGCCAGCACTACCAACGAGCTTCAGAACCTGTCTGTCATTGGACATCTGCTGACAATCGAAAATGGAAATTCAGTCACATTGCCTGATGAGGTAAACGATGCTGACTCTGATCCTGCAAATGAAATCCAGGTACTCAGCCTTGACGGGAATATCCTGACATTGACATCCAACGGGTCTCCCATTCAGATAGATCTTTCAAAATATCTGGATAATACAGATAACCAGGGACTTTCAGTTGCGGATCATCAGCTGACAATTCAGAACGGAAACTCGGTAACCCTGCCTGACGATGTGGATGATGCTGACAATGATCCTTTAAATGAGATCCAGCAGCTGAGCATCAGCGGAGACCGGATTACCCTGAGCCGCGAAGGAGGTTACGTCGAAATACCTGTTGCCAATACAGTTAATGGCCTGTTTTTCTATGGAGACCGGGACAATGACGGACATGGTGACCGGTTCAACGCCTTGTGGGTCCCGGTGAATGTTACTCCGCCTTCAGGCTATGTTTCCACAGCAACCGACTGTGATGACAGCAATGCCGGAGTAAAACCCGGTGTCAGGGATATCTGTGACGGCATTGACAATGACTGCGATGGCGTTACGGATGAAAACTGCCTCATGCCGGAATGTTACCAGGCGCTTGTCTCGATCTTCAGCTGCATGGACGAGGAATGTGCTGAATATGGGCCTGAGTGCCTGCTGACCAGTTGTGAGGAGCTGAATGAGCAGCTCCAGTATTGTGCAGGCCATGAGTGTATAGAAGCCCTTTTAATGAATCCACATACCTGGCAGATCATCCAGCCTTACACCGTTGAGCAGAAGGCCAATTATTTCGTCGAGCATTGCAGCAGTCCTGACGATGATGCGGATGGATACACAGTAGCCGAAGGTGACTGCAATGATACCGATTCTTCTATCCACCCTGAAGCTATTGACATTCCCGGTGACGGGATCGACCAGAATTGCAACGGTCACGATGCTGAAGCAGGAGACGATGATGATGATACTTATACCGAAGCAGAAGGTGACTGCAATGACACCAACCCTGAGATCCATCCGGGAGTGCCGGACATTTGTGACGGGGTGGACAATGATTGTGACGGTCAGACAGACGAAGATGCCATCTCGCAGACATATTATCTCGACTCTGACCATGACGGGTTTGGAAACTCAGCCGTAAGCGCCTCATATTGCAGTGCTGAAAGTGCTTCAGCAGATGACTATATTATGGTTGCTGGTGATTGCAATGATAATGATCCCGGGATAAACCCTGACATCGATGAAGTCAGTGAGGAATATTGCGGCGATGGGATAGACCAGGACTGTGAAGGCGGCGACCTGCCCTGCTCTGCACTCGAAGATAATGACGGAGATGAATATTCAGAGGTAGACGGGGATTGTGATGATACGGATAGTAATGTTTATCCGGGGGCACCTGAGATTTGCGGTGATGGTATCGATCAGAACTGCAACGGACATGACCAGAAGTGCGGTGATAATGATGATGACGGTTATACTCCTGCTGAGGGAGACTGTGATGACAGTAACCCTGGAGTTCATCCCGGAGCAATGGAGATTTGCATGGATGAGATTGATCAGGACTGCAACGGGATAGTTGATGATGGCTGTTGTGCCATAGCCCTTGTTAGTCTTTTCAACTGCGCAGAAGCCAGCGGATGTCTATCCTCAGATCCTGATTGTTTGATAGGACATTGCCCTGAAGAACTTTATATCCTGCAGGAAGCACAATGTGTCGAACCTCAGTGTGTTCTAAATCTTCTTGCAGATCCGGCATTGCCATTTGACGAGACATGGACCCCGGAGGCCATGGCTGACTACATCATATCGAAATGCGGAATATTGGATAATGACGGAGATGGTTTTTCGGCTGCAGACGGGGATTGTGACGATGCGAATCAGGCAGTACATCCGGGCGCTACCGAAATATGCAGTGACGGGATCGACCAGAACTGCAGCGGTAGTGATGCTTCCTGCGACGATGCGGATGAAGACGGGTATACAACGGATGACTGCGACGATAACAATCGATATATCCACCCTGGTGCTGAAGAAGTCTGTGATGGATTAGACAACGACTGCAACGGCCAGATCGATGAAGACATAGAAGAAATGCCCATCTGGTACCGTGATGCCGATGGCGATGGCTACGGATTCTGGGAGGAGACCACTGAGGCATGCCTGCAACCCGCCGGGTACGTGGATAATGAGGGGGATTGCGATGATACTGACAGCACAGTATACCGCGACGCGGTTGAGGTGTGCGAAGACGGTATCGACCAGGATTGTGACGGAAACGACCAGTTATGTCCGGTTAATATGGACGACGACAGTGACGGATACACCGAAATCCAGGGCGATTGCGATGATACAAACTGGGATATCAACCCTGGTGCAATGGAGTACTGCGGAGACGGTATCGATAATAACTGCAACGGTCTGGTCGATGAGGATCCGGATGCAATGCCCTTGGCTGTTATAACATCTTCCCCGGACCTTGACTTCGGCAGTACTCTGACACTCACAGCCGCTGAACCTCCGGACCTGTCGCCGGGATGTGTCGATTATCTTACCTATGAATGGGACATAATGAGTGACGGTATTTTTGATTTCACAGGACAGGAAGTGACGGTGAGTTGGGAAAATCTTGTTTCCACCCTGGGTCCCGTAATACCGCCCGTCGTGTTCTCCGTTACACTTGTGGTCTCCGACGAGGATGGGAATGCTGATAACTCTGTGGTGAATTTCAATATCTGGCCCGTTCAGCCTGTGGCATGCTTTTATGTTGACCCGGCTACCGGCTACAGCACAGATAATTTTACCTTTGACGCCTCCTGTTCAAATCATCCGAACCCAAACCGCACGATTATTCTTTACGAGTGGAGAGTAAGCGGGTATGAGGGAGTTCTCACTACCAGAGATTTCTTTACCTATTCGTTCGACGGAACGGCGTACGATATTATACCACCGGATAAAACGAGGACACTGGAAATTGGATTGACTGTAACCGATGACCACGGGAACGTAGCGGAAACAAGTCAATTTATTACCCTGAATGATGACCAGGATAATGATGGATATGCCATCCCCGATGACTGTTATGATTCTGACCCCGGTATGAACCCGGGTGCAACTGATATTTGCGGTGACGGAATCGACCAGGATTGCAGCGGGGCTGATGCCGAATGTCCGCTGGAAATCAGGCAAGTCACACCAGCCAGTATTGAATTAAACAATGGTGAAACACGTACATTCTGCATTGAACTTGTGAATCCGGCTCCTGAAGGTGGGGTTACAATCACCTGCATTGCCAGTAATAGCACCTGCCTGACAGTCGTTCCTAACGTTACTGTCAACCAGGGCAGGACATCAGAATGTGGAAACGTCACAGCGCTTTGTCCGGGTGAATATACTGTAACATTTACACTGGGCTCACAACAGTTCATCATGCCGGTCACAGTACTTTAATTGAATATCATCCTTTGAGTTGTGAAGAATAAGGAGAGTTCCGGAAATCCGGGACTCTCCCTTTTTTATTTGTTTTGAATGATCCCGGCAGTCACTGACCGGGATAAGCTACCGGGCTATTTGACCCAGTTAACGATCTCCTCCTTCGCCTTGCGAGGTGATGCGCCGGAGACGGCGTCAGTGCCTTTCTCGATGTTACCCACCCTGAGCATTATTACAGGGGTGAATCCTTCAGGTATCTGAAGTGCCTCACGTTTTTCCCTGGCGGCAGCCACCGGACCACCATAGATCCTTGCCCCGAGGCCCATTGATGTGGCAGCTACGAACATGTTCTGTGTTGCCAGCCCGCAGTCGAAGTCAGGTGTGGCGCCTGACTGTGACACTTTGCCGGAGATGACGATGATCACATTACCCGGCGTAATATTGGAGATGATCTCCTTCATCACCGGTTCGTTCCTGACCACCGTGAAGTGCCATGGCTGCCCGTTTCGGGCGCTTGGCGCCTTGATGCCGCACTGCAGAATCATGTCAATCTGCTGATCAGTTACAGGTACGCTTGTGAAGTTCCGCGGCGACCATGCAGAGAGCAGGAGGTCGGTGACAGGATTGCCTGCTGTCTGTGACATGGCGTTGCCGGTGCCCAGGATGAGAAGTGCAAATACCAGCGGGAATGCCTTTGTTTTCATGACGGGAGTGTTCTAATGGTTTATTCGTTGAATCCAAGGCTGAAGATAGTCAAAATTGTTCTGCAGGGCAACGCCTGAATGCCATCCCTGATGCTAATGTCAAACCACAGGAAACCGGAAAGAAAAAAAATTGAGAAAAATATTTGGTTAATATAATAAACAAGTTTATATTCGTACCAAATTAACATATTTAACTATCTCAATATGGAAAAGAATGATTTGACACCGGAAGAAAGCTTTGATGTAATTAACAAAGCCATTGCAAACTTTAAGATTAATTACAGGGAAAGTTCAAAAGTCTTCTTGCTTTGGGGCTGGATATTAACTCTTACAAGTATTTCTAATTTTGTCCTCTTAAAGTTTGTACATAGCATGCAGCCATGGGTACTGAACGGGTATGTTATTCTTGCGAATTGGGTTTTGTTTATTCTCATCGGATTCATAATCATGTATTTTATGGTCCGGAAAATGAATAAGGGAAAGAAGGTAATCAGTCATATAGATAAGTTTGTAGATAATCTATGGTGGGTAACCGCACCTTCCTTTTTTATTGCAGCATTCATTTGTATTAAATCAGGAATAGCCCCGCCTCCTCTGATGTTATTAGTCGCCGGCTTAGCAACCACAACCACCGGGCTGGTTATAAAGTTCAGACCCCTGATTCTTGGAGGCATGTCATTTTTTATATTCAGTATTGCAACGACATTTGTGACAAATGAATACCTGGCATTGGTTGTCGGCGCTGCAATTATTTGCGGTTATCTGATTCCGGGATATATGTTGAGAGCGGCAAAAGAATAAGGCCATGTACAACGATTTAGATCCTCTGTTACACTCGCAGCTGCGACTGGCAATTATTTCGATGCTGGTGGCTTCCGAAAAAGTGGAGTTTACTTATATACAGAGCGAAACCAAAGCTGCTGCAGGAAATATCAGTATCCAGGTAAAAAAACTGGAGGATGCCGGGTATATTAAAGTTGAGAAAACCTTTAAAAATAATTACCCGAATACGATGCTTTCAATTACAGACAAAGGAGTAAAGGCATTTGAATCATATGTTAACGACCTTAAAAAATACCTTAACCCGAAAAAGTAATTATTATCAATCAGGCATCATCGCCGGCAGATAGTGTGACACTGTAATTAATCAACGCTTATTTATATCCATGTCCGCTTTTTATTGTGCTCTTCCTTCTTGCGGAAAGCCTCTTCAATATCAATATCAAAACGGTTGGCAATTGCACACAGATAGATCATTATATCGGCAATCTCCTCCTCAATGGAGCCGATTGTTGCATTTACATCTGTTTTCAGCTTCATCGTCTTACGGACGGCCTTGAACAACTCTCCCATTTCTTCTCCCAGCAGGAGACATTTTTCAATTGCATTCTGCTGCGTAAAACCCCGTTCATCCTCAAGTTTTTTCACATATTCCTGGTAATCTCTCAGGACCGGGTTGGTCTTTAATACTAATTCATTCATTTGAATAATAAATTTTTATAGGATCTTTTGCCTGAATCTTTGTTATTGGTTTTTGGTAATTTTCCCGGTTATCACCACCTGGCATTATTGAAATTCGACGGACTATAGGTCCCCGAAGGCACTTTACAGCCGGGTGTAATGTTGAAGTACTTCTCGATCATGCTCAGTTTGCCGTTGCTGTCGTAAAACCTTATCTCTGTTGCAACGGGAAAACCATTTATGCTCTCATATCCGGCAAACTCCACCTCCCTGGAGTTCTCTCCCGATTTGCGCCTCATCTTCAGGAACAGGAGGGATTCTTTGTCGACCCAGAAGCATGTGCCCAGGCAACAGATTATTCAATGACCAATGTAGGCATTATTGCAATAAAAGCGCTGGCAGTTCCATGGGTAAAAAGTCCTGAAAATGGTTTGTTGCCGGAAATTTTCAGAATGAAGACATAAGAATATGTTCAAAGCCTCATCTCATTATCAGTGTGTAAACGGCAGGATAATTGGTTACTTTTGAATCGCAAGGTTTGAAGCAAAAAGCATTCAATGATCGGGATAAAACTTGGAATATTGCTGGTTGGTTTTGTGTATGCGGGATTGATTCCGTACGTGATAAGAAAGGTATTGCAGCATATCGACATTGACCTGAGTGTCCGGACATTGAGCTTTTTAGGCAACAAAAGCCTGTATGATCCTAAATATGCAAAGGCATACAAGAGACTGCTCTTTGCAGCTGCATTGCTCACTTACCTCTTTTTCTGGCTTCTCTCAAGGTATTACAACCTGGGCCGGTATGAGGCTTTTATGCAGTATATCGATTACAGTTTCGCCCTGATCACCCTGCTGGCGTTCATCCCGCACAACATCGAACCGTACAGCCTGAAGACACCGGGCCCTACTATCCGGCGGCTGCTGCATAACCTGCTCGCCGTTTTTTTATTCCTGGCGCTGCCGATACTTATTTTCCTGTTTCAATTTGCGATACTCGATGATTACAGGTTCCTGGGCATAGCCGGTCTGGTGATTATATCTGCCTCAGTGGTAACCGTTGTTCTTTCAGGAATCCGCAATGGGATAAATGGATTCACGGAGATTCTGTTCATCAACGGGATCAGTTCCTGGACAATCTTTACAACGATTGCCACCTTTATAAGGTAGTTCCGGGTTTTCCGGAATCCCCGGTTATTATAATGATCACAGTCCGGAGTCATGGAATACTAATCTTACCTGTTTTGTCCTGGACTCTCCGGCTAACTGAAGGATTTAAGGAGAAATCTATTTGAGACTGATATATTTTTCAGTAAATTTACTTGTCTCTGACCTTACAGGTCTCGCTGTATTAATTGTAACAAAAACGTATTGCCATGGTTAAGAAGAGGACTATTTCTGTAAGAGATATTTCTGTAAGCATTATTGAGTATCAGAGGGAGGATTATATTTCACTCACTGATATGATAAAAGCCAAGGAAGGGGATTTTTTCATTTCAGATTGGCTCAGAAACCGAAATACAGTCGAATAGCTGGGTATCTGGGAGAGCATAAACAATCCTCTGTTTAATTATGGCGAATTCGCCATAATTAAAAGTATGGCAGGATTGCATAGTTATAAAATTTCGACCAGGGAATGGATAGAAAAAACTAATGCAATCGGGCTAAAGGCAACTGCCGGTCGTTATGGAGGAACATATGCCCATAAAGACATAGCCTTTGAGTTTGGCATGTGGATAAGCCCGGAGTTTAAGATTTACCTGATCAGGGAATTTCAGCGTCTTAAGGATGACGAAAACAAAAGACTTCAACTTGAATGGAACCTTCAGAGGACCCTTGCCAAAATTAATTACCGTATCCACACGGATGCCATCAGGGAAAACCTTATTCCTCAGGAAGTCTCAGGGAAACAGATGAGCCTTACATATGCAAGTGAGGCTGATCTTCTAAATGTCGCACTGTTTGGCCTCACTGCTTCAGACTGGAGATCAGCCAATCCCGGGGAAGCAGGCAATGTACGTGATCATGCCACACTTGAGCAGCTGGTTGTACTATCAAATCTTGAGAGTATTAACGCAGTATTGATTAATCAGGGACATTCTCAGGGTGAAAGGTTGAAGCAACTGAACCAGATCGCCATCATGCAGATGAAATCTCTACTTGGCCATAAGACTATCAGGAAACTGGAATAGTGCTATCTATTTTATCTGTTGAGCCAGTGTTTACTTTGTGCATCAGATCATTTTCTTCCTGGCCTTGATTTCCATTGGCAAAATGCAGTTGTAAACAAACCTGTTGACAGGGGTATCCACACCGTATTTTTCCCCGAGCCTTACAACAGTCCCGTTCTGGTATTCAATTTCTGACGGCCTTCCGTCCCACACATCCCTGGTCAGTGATGAGGTTGTTTCGCGGGGATATGTATCAATAACAGATATCAGTTTGTCCGGGAACTCAGGTTCAATATTTATCTTCAGGTGTTGCGATAATGAAAAAATCTCCCTGATCAGTTCTGTCATAAGCTGGCGTGTCTCCTTCAGTTCTCTCAGTTCACCGTAATTGGTTTTGGTCACTGCAAGCAAACCGCTGACACAGATTGCGATGAATTTTTTCCACAGATCCGCAGTAATATCATCCGAAATAATTGAGTTGATTTCAGCCCTGTCAAAAACGGATTTGAGCAATTCAACCCTTTCAGTTTCCCGGGAATCGAACTCCCCGAAAATGACAATCGGATCAAGGGCAAAATGGTTTATGACACCCGGTGATTCAACCTTGCTTACTATCTTGCATAATCCCCCCATAATGTTCGCTGCCGGGATATTCTCAGCCAGTTCCTCTGCTGTAAGTACGCCATTCTCTAACGGGAGGACAATAGTATTTTTCTTTATGATCGACGCAAGTTCGTGAGACAAGTCACGTACCTGCCATGCTTTTGTGGCGAGTATGATAATGTCTGTAAAACCAATCTTCCGGATACTGTCTGTTGCCTGGGCGTTTTCAATAATAAAATCGCCGTTTACACTCTTTACCCTGAGGCCGTGTTGTTGAATCTCCCTGAGATGTTCACCTCTTGCGAGGAACGTAACATCAAAGTTCGCTTTGACGAGTCTTCCCCCGAAGTATCCTCCAACCCCGCCGGCTCCGATTACTGCTATCTTCATATACCTTATACAAGCCTTGCTGCAAGTGTGATCTCAACAGCCCTCAGTGCCCGTGAGACAGGACAGTTGACCTTTGCCTCAGCAGCCAGCGCGAGAAATTTTTCTTCGGTTATTCCCTTAACCTTGCCAGTCAGATCAAGATGGATACCTGTGATCTCAAAATGATCCTCTACCTTGTCGAGGGTGACATCTGCCCTGACCTGCAGCTCATCAGGAACGAATCCTGCACCGGCAAGGGCATAGCTCAGCGCCATGGCATAGCATCCGCTGTGTGCGGCAGCAATAAGCTCTTCAGGATTGGTCCCGGCCTTGCCGTCTTCATTCTTGAAACGTGCTGCGGATGAATACGGGGTTTTATCGAGTAACCCGCTCATTGAGGTAAGAGTTCCTTTACCTTCGGCGCCGTCACCCTGCCAGATTGCTGTTGATCTTCTTTTCATGATTTCACGTTTTTGTTTGACATTGGTTATACAATATCACTAACCATTAAATATAGGACTTTGTTCAGACCCATTGAGGCATTAGCGCAAGATTTTTTGTTTTTACATTCATCACTTCATAGATATGTTTTGTCGCACGTTGAATGATTCTTCAACAAATGATGCATGCAGTACAGGTTATTCCTAACTTCATACCAGGAAACGCCGGCAGGAGGGGGGACGTTCCGTCTGCCGGGTAAAGGGGTCTGACATGAAAAGCAAATCTATGTTGTTGATTATCATTTTTGTAATAGTGTCACTATTACTGGCAATAGTCATTCCAAAGTACAGCAGGGATCTTTCTGCTACGAAGGCAGCGGTCGAGCATATCGGGTCGCAGATCTTCAGCTCCTCGTTTGGCGACATCGAGTATCTTCTTGAGGGCGACGGACCGGTGGTGTTGGTCTCTCACGGTGTCACCGGTGGCATCGACCAGGGGAAGTGGATCACCTCCACGCTGGGAGGAGGCTGCAGGTACCTTTATGTATCGCGATTCGGGTATATGCGCAGTGCGATGCCCGCTGATCCTTCACCGGCGAAGCAGGCAGCGGCGTATGTGGAGTTGCTCGATCACCTCGGGATAGACAGCGTTTTTGTCATCGGCAACTCTGCCGGAGGCACCTCTCTCTATCACTTCGCGCATGATTATCGTGACAGGTGCAGGGGCATGATCCTGCAGTCGTCAGTGGTTCCTGGCAATACGAAGTCGTTGCCGCCGCGCTTCCTTATGAAGGCCGTTTTCGGTTCCGATTTCATCTACTGGAGCAGCGTGAGGCTATTTGGCACCTCGATGTCACGGATGTTCATACCGAAGGAGGTCTTCACGTCTCTGTCAGAGGATGAACAGAAGAAACTGATTTCAAACATCTATCTCTCCGCCCTGCCCATCACAGCACGAACAAAAGGCATCCTGTTTGACATGTATGTATCGAACTTCGCCATTGATGAGACCTTTCCCTTTGAGGAGATCAGTGTTCCTGTGCTGGTTGTACATGCGAAGGATGACCCCGCACCGCCCTATGCAGGTGCGGTGATGATCTCGGAAAGGATCCCCCGCTGCCGGCTGGTCCCGGTTGACACCGGCGGTCACCTCCTGATAGGGCACGAGGAGGAGGTCAGGGATGCTGTCCGGGAATTTATCTTGCAATAGTAATTTGGTTTGGTCAATTTATGCCGGCCTGTTCAACCTTCAGCTTCTGCCGCCGGTCCAGTTTAAGCTCCTTGCGGTCTGTGCCGGTAAGAGCAATATTCATCCCGGGAAGATCACCTTCAAAGCTGTTCCCTTTAATCCTGACGTTGAGACACTTCTCGAGGGTGAACATCGACTTGCGGGGGTGGAACG
>CAZWOC010000007.1:0-151577 GCA_964635655.1 uncultured Rikenella sp.
TATGCCACTACACAGAATTATTGAAAAACACGACTTTATAAGGGTCGACTAGATACGGTCAGCGTGCATAATTGTGGAGAGCCGGTGCGCAATCATGAGAATGATCTGTTTTTTCCCGGCTGAGATTTCACGGAGAGTATCGGTTATCTGTTCCTCGGTGAGGGAATCAAGTGCGGAGGTGGCCTCATCAAAGATCAGAATCCTCGGATTCCTGACAAGCGCCCGGGCTATCGCCAGTCTCTGCTTCTCACCGCCGGAGACCATCTTTCCCCCTTCACCCAGAATTGTGTCGAGCCCGTAAGGCGATTCCTCCACAAGCCGGAGCGAAGAGGCCTTTTTCAGGGCTGCAAGTATCTCTTCGTCAGTGGCCTCGGGTTTAACAAACTGCATGTTGGCGCGTACCGAGCCTGAGAAGAGCTGCGTGTCCTGGGTCACAAAGCCGAGCTGCCGCCGCATCCGGTTATATCTTATCTCCCGTGCGGGAATGTCGTCGAAGAAAATGGTTCCCTTTGTGGGCGAATAAAGGCCCACAAGCAACTTGACCAGGGTCGATTTGCCGCACCCGGAAGGGCCCACAAAAGCTACGGTCTCACCTATCCCTGCACTGAATGAGAGATTTTCAATTGCATCATGCTCAGCTTTCCGGTAGCGAAAGCTGACATCATCAAAACGGAGCTTTTCTATCTCGCCTATATCAACAGGCTCCTCAGGCCTGTACTCCGGCTCCTTCATCATCAGGTTGCTGAAAATCTGCAGCGAAGCCTCAGCTTCCCGGTAGGCGAGGATGATGGAACCCAAATCCTGCAGCGGGAACATGATGCGGGTGGAAATAAATTGCATGGCAATCAGCTCCCCGGTGGTCAGGACGTTCCTGAAGATGAGCCACAGCAAAATGAACAGGATCGATTCCTTCAGCAACAGAAGCACCGACTTCTGAAGGAACGTAAGGGTCCGGATCTTCCTTACCTTTTGCATCTCGAGGTTGAAGATGTTTCCTGTGAAAGTCCTGAGTCTCTTGATCTCGGGCCATGTAAGGCCCATGCTCTTGACAAACTCTATATTCCTGATTGATTCGGTAATGGCTCCGCTCATCCTGTTGGTTTCCTGGATCACGGAACGCTGTATCGTCTTGATTTTCTTGCTCAGCAACCCTGTCAGCCCGCCCAGCCATACAACGCCGATAAGGAACACGGGTATAAGCGCCCAGTGCTTTGTTATCGAATACCAGATCAGAAACGCCACCCCGACTATTGCAGAAAACAACGTCGAAATGAATGAACTGATAAACCTCTCATTGTCATTCCGTACCTTCTGGAGCAGTGACAGGACGTGCCCGCTGCTGGTTTCTTCGAACTCGCCGTAGGGAAGCCTGAGGGTCTGCTTCAGCCCTTCATCAAAAATGGAGAGGCCGAATTTTTGCACAACCAGGCGGGTAAAATAATCAGTGAATGCGTTGGCCAGCCTTGCGAACAGTGCAATGCCCACCGCAAGAGCCAGCAGCCTCAGCGCTCCGTTTACAAGCTCATGCTGACTACGGCCGTCGTTATTGACTGCAAAATTATCGATTATCTTCCCGAAAATTATTGGGTCAATAAGTTCAAGCACCTGTGCCACGGCTGCCAGGCCCATCGCCAGGAACAGCCATTTCTTAAATGGCTTAAGGTATCTCCAGATTATCTTCATATGCCGTTACCCGCCATGTCAGGGTTAATTATCTTCATACGCCGTTGCCCGCCATGGCAGGGTGAATTATCACATACCCGTGCCCTCTCGCATCTTTTATGATCCTTTTGCGCCAGCCGTCATAGGCCGGGTTGTATGAAAGGCTCCCCCTGCGGGGGGAAAAAATAACGAGCAGGTCATCACGGCTTATTAACGGTTTAATGTCAGGCAAATCCTTCTCACCGGAATAATTGTTGGATTTGAAGTTCCCCTTCTGGCTGTTCTTTTTCAGGTGTTTCCCGATAGAGAAGGAAGAGCCCGGGAAACAGTAAAACTCTACCGGGGCTGAAGTGTTGCCTGCCAGCCGGAGCACCTTCTCCAGGATGGGTCCGAAGCTTTGCTCCTTCTCGATGTTCGGAGGGATGAAGACATGAACCCTGGTGAACAGGTTATTGGGAACAGAAGGGCTGAAGAGATACACATTCGGACGTGAGTTTTCTATCAGCTGCTCGACTGCCCGGCCGAACAGCAGGTCGGCAAGAGTAGCCCTTCCCGGCACGCCTATTATAATGTCAGTTGCCTCCCTCTCCCTGGCAACCCGTTTGATTCCATCCGAGGGATTGCTGTCATATGTGATGACCGGTTCCAGGTTTCTCCCTGCAGCCGTCGCCAGTGCGGCTGCACGTTCAAATAAGGCTTTCGCCGAGAGAAGACTTTTCTCCGATGAATCACCGTCGTCAACAACCGAAAGGGCGTAGATCGGGTTACCGGTGTTTTTCTTTTTAAGAACGAAGGCAAGATTTACAAGCCTTTCTATATTGTCAGGGTTTGAGAGTGAGACGATGACAGTCTCCTGTTCACTGATCTCAGGCTTACCGTTCGGTCCGGCTCCGCTGAGGGCAATCTTCCTGCCGGACGACTCTGTCACAACAGATGATACAAGGCATGTGATGAGTATCAGGAAAATCGTTCCGTTAATTATGACTTCATCAACTATCCCGATTCTGAATCCCACCATAATAACAGCCAGTATTGCAGCTGCATGCGAGCTTGTAAGCCCGAAGAGGAGCCGTCTCTGGTCTCCTGTAAAGCGCAGTATGCGCGAAGTTATGTCTGCAGCCAGGAATTTGCCGGCAAGAGCCACAGTGGTGAGGACAACGGCAATAACAATCGTCATCGGGCTTGAAAGAACGACGCGGAGGTCGACTATCATTCCCACGCTGACAAGGAAGAAGGGAATAAACAGCGCGTTCCCGGTAAAGTCGATCCTGTTCCTGAGGATCGAATCTGAAGGGATCAGCCTGTTGAGCAGGAACCCGGCGGCAAAAGCCCCGATAATAGGCTCCAGTCCCGCCGCCATCGCCAGAACGGCACAAATAAATACAATGAAGGCAGTAAATACAAACTGGGAATAGTTGTCATCTTCGAGGCGGCGGAAGGCCCACCGTGACAGGGGAAGGATGACATATACGATGAAAAGCAGGAATGCAATGAACGACAGCACAAGCCTGATATACAGTCCGTACCCTCCACCCCCGGTAACACTCCCCGAAATTACGGCCAGGACAAGCAGGACAAGCGTGTCGGTTATTACAGTTCCGCCCGTGGCGACCGAGACAGCTTCATTCCTTGTCAGCCCCAGCTTCGATACGATAGGATACGAAACCATCGTATGGGTGGCAAACATGTTCGAGATCATCAGGCTTGTGATCAGGTTGTAACCGAGCAGGTAATAACATACAGGCATGCCGGCCGCAAAGGGAATTGTATATGTAAGCAGTCCGAACAGAAGGCTTTTATGTCTTGTGCGGCGGAATTGCTGCTGGTCAAGATCGAGCCCTGCAATAAACATCAGAAAAAGCAGTCCGATTGTTGAGAACAGGTCTATTGCCTGATTCTTTTCGATTATGTTGAAGCCTGATGGTCCGATTATTATACCCGAAACAATCAGCCCGATAATTCCCGGCACCCGTATTTTTCTCAATATCACCGGCGAGACAAGGATAATCAACAGTATAATTGCAAATACAAGAACCGGATCTGTTACGGGCAGCCCGGCAAGGGAGTGGTTATTTTCAGGCTTGATAAGCAACACTATGTATCTCTGCTCAGGTTCGGACACGCAATTTACTAAAATGAATCCGTAATTCCTGTAGCCCGATCCGGTCTCGGTTCCCGTTGACCGGAAATGAAAGGGCCGGGTTTCCTGATACACCCGGCCCTCATCCTGCACCTGCCTGTGCCCGGCGGTGTCACTTCATGATGGCGCCGCTCTTGCTGTCGCTCTCAACCTCAACCTTGCGGTCAAGCTTCTTTACATTCCTCCCCTTGTTGAACTTATAGGAATATGAGAACTGAAAGAAGTTAGAGGCATTGAACCCGATGATATTGGTCGACGAAAAACCGGGCGCTTCGGTCTCTGTCCTGTTCAGTTTCACATGCGTCGATAAAGGCAGCACCCAGACAACCCCCATACTGTGGTTCTTTATCTGCGTCTGGATACCGGGGCCGTAGAACGGATGATTGTATGTCTTCGACCGGGCGTTCATGCTTATCCCGTCGTAGTTCAGAAAGGCGAACGCGGTGGTCTTCTTGTCCTTGCCAAAACTTACATATGCTGCACCGGTCATACTCCATGCATAATAATCCTTGCCAGGTATTGTAAAGGTCTGACCGTCATACTCGTTTATATGGCCTTTGTAAACCCTCGAATTGAAGTTGATGTACCACAGCGTGGCATTAACCCCGCCTCCCAGCTCGTAGCCGCTGAGCAGGTTATACGGTTTGGTGAAGGTGATCAGGGAGTTGTCAACCGGCGATTGGGTTAAACGGTACTCGTTCCCGGTCCTGTCTGAGAAGTATTCGTTGTAGATGTACGGTGAGAAGTAGTTGCTGCCGAAGTTCCAGGTATATGTTAGCTGGAGCCGGTCACGGTAATCGGGCCGCAGATCCGGGTTTCCCTGCGAAATGTTGTAATTCTGGTCTGTCCTTAAATATGGATTCATGTCATAGATACCCGGCCTGTTTATCCTCCTGTTGTAGGTGAATTTAAGATTATGCGACGGTGAGAATTTGTACTGGAGGTTGACCGAAGGCAGGATGCACGTATAATCGGGCCTGGTTACCGAATCGGCGTTTATATGGCTGTTCTCAAGCCTGAGCATGACCTGCGCTCCGATCTTCTTCAGGTTGTATGTGACTCCCCCGTAGAGTGAATTGCGTAACTCGGCATATTCGAAGAGGTTGTCAGATTCTGTGTTGTTCACTGTAAAATCATAACTCATCAGCTGGTAATATAACTGGTATCCGGCTTCGAGCTTTGCATTCATCCCCAGCGGATGGACATAGTTCACCTTGCCTGAATAGTAGTTCCTTGTATTCAGGTTTTCTTCCTGCCGTGAATAAGTGTCAAGCACAGTCTCCGAATTGTAAGGGTAACGTGTGTTGTCAAAGCTGTTGTCCTCAACCGACCTGAAATAATAAAACATGTTATCGACAGTCAGTTCCTGTACCGGATTCTTAAAGTTCCTCTTATAGAACAGCGAGGCTGATGATTCGTCGCTTTTGTAGCCGTTAAATGTATTGGTTATTACGGTGCTGAGAGGATTTTCGCCTTTATACAGGAAGGTCTCGCCGAGGATGTCTATATCCTGTTTGATCGGTTTGTAGCTGACATTCAGGCTGAGGCTGTTATGGTCATTGATGTAATAATCGAATCCGCTGTTGATTGTCGTGAGTGTTACCGCCAGTCCGCCTTCACCGGTGAGGCTGACGGTAGAATCGATTGCCGCGTACCGGCTCTCGTTTGTCTGACTGATATCAAGAGCCTGGTAGATATTGAGGGCGGTCAGGTAAAAGGTTATCTTGCCTACAGAGTAGTCGATGCTGCCGGTTGTCTGGCTTGTAACCTTGTT
Organism: uncultured Rikenella sp.; assembly: GCA_964635655.1. GTDB lineage: Bacteria > Bacteroidota > Bacteroidia > Bacteroidales > VadinHA17 > SR-FBR-E99. The sequence goes on from CAZWOC010000007.1 coordinate 5,577, forward strand.
GAAGGGCTTGAGGTTGAACCCGACATTGCCATTGACACCGTACCTGGCCTCCTTCTTCAGGATGATGCTGATCACCCCGTCAATGTTGCCTTCATATTTCCCTGAGGGATTGCTTATGATTTCGATCGACTGTATATCGGACGGAAGGATTCTTGCAAGGTATTCCTTGTCGCGCTGGCGGCCGTCAACCTGGATTATGAAATTACTGCTTCCGTTGAGGGTCACGTTATTCTGATAATCGACGTTGACCTGCGGAATTTTCTTCAGCAGTTCATAGCCGTTCGTGGCAGTCCGCGATACAACCTCGGGGATTGCATAGGTGGTTCTGTCGACAAGCTCCTTCCCTTTCAGGCGCTCTCCCACAACCATTATTTCATCGATGCTGGCAGTGGTCTCTGACATAAAGATTGTGTCAAGGGTTATGCCGGCATCTCCGGATCGCACTGTCACACCGCGGCCGGTGGTCTTGTAACCCACAAAGCTTACCCTCACAAAATAATCTCCCGGCTTTACATTTTCGAGAAGATAATCTCCGTCACCCAGGGTAATGACCCCGGTTACCATCGATGAATCGGGTAATTGCATAAGCCCGACGGTGGCATAAGGCACCGGAGACCTGTCACTCTCCAGGCAAACCTTGCCGGTGATGTTCTGTGCCTGTCCTGCAACAGAAACCGCCAAAAGCAATCCTACCAAAATTCTTTTCATGTCTGTCCCAAATTGATTTATTATAGTCCTGTTATTTTAGTTTCTCCGTTTATATCCATTGGCATCTGCATACTGAATCCGGGTGCGCTGATGCCCAGGTTCCCGGCGATGTGTGTTTTTCCTGTTTCCTCCACCCTCATGCCGGTGGCGGCATTGACTGTCATGGCTGCCCTGCTCATTCCCTTTAGGTCATTGTAAGTCACAGTGGCTCCGGATGATTGAATCGGCACTGCATTGTCCGATGCCCTGATCGAAGACTCGGCGGTGATTTCCGCCATGCCACCGTTGAGGCGGTCGAACCTGTATGTGGTCGAAATATCAAGCATCATGCCTCCGGAAACCGTTTGCTGTGAAATTATCCACTGTTCGCCGGGGGCGACTTCCCTGCCAGGGAGAAAATGAGTGTACTGCGCAATCATTGTCCTGAGGTTGGCCTCACTGACTGTTTCAGCAATCTGATTTTTAACTGCCTGGGCCACCGGACCCTTAAGAGTAATGCCTGAAGTATCTTTCAGCACCAGCTCGGGCAATATGCGCGCATTAACTATCTCAACAGGCTTGCCTGAATAGTCGAACCTGACATACAGAGCGTTTTTGCTCAGACGGTTCATGATACATGAAAGAACGGCATCAGACTCTGAGGAGGTGATATCACCGCCGGTCAGCGAGCTGATTGTGGTTACCTTTCCCATTGTGTTCGTAACCGTTACTATTGTGTCGAACCGTACTTCAGCAACCATAAACTCAGGTTTGGAGTCGAGCATTTTGAGTGACATCGAATATGTGACCTCTGATTCTGTTGTCTGCGGTACACCATTGACTGTCTGTGTGACTGTCTGCGTCGAGGCAGACATGAGCCGGTAAACCCTGTTCTTTTCAAGGTTCATCTTAAGAGCGACCTTCTCCTGTGCATTCAGGGTGACAGAGAAAACAACTATTAAAACTGAAAATAGAATCTTCTTCATTGGCATGGTTTTAAGGCGTTAACGAATCAGGTTCAAAATTATACTGTCGACAATCGCCGGACTATGATTTGTCGGTAAACGGATGAATTATGCTGGTAAACTGCGGGATTGACCGGACCGCACCTTACTGAGACCGGTCGGTTTTAATGCATCCTGGCGATTTTAACTGAAAATACAGGCAGGAGAGTGTTGCAGCATATTTTCTCCGTTAAAAACATTATTTTTATTTTCTTTTGGATAAAATAAATACGGAATGACACGAACCGGAAGACAAAAATACCTGGCAGTATTGACGGCGCTCCTGGCTTTTACCGGATTACAGGCGCAGAACAGGTTCGAGGTCAGTGCCGGAGCAGGGCTTTTCGAAGGCGGATTCATGAAAGTAAAGTACGGCAACAAGATTGAGATCGGCCTGAGCCAGGACCTTGTAAGTCAGCTGCACACAACAGGGCTGGAGGTGTACTTCCGCATACCGCGAAAGTACGAACCGGACCTGCCGGGACCGTTCTACCTGATGTGCGGGGTGAGTACAACACTGTTCGGCAAGGGATATGATACATTTGAACAAACATTCATCTACCCGCGAATAGGGAGATCTTTTCTCTTCAGGAGCAAAACCGGCAGAACCGGACTGAATGTTGATATCGGCTTCGCTATCCACCGACATACAAATCCACCCGAAGGATATATAACGGAGGTCTTCCCGATCTCCTGCAGCACAGGTTTCTTCTACAGATTCTGAACCGTCAGCAATCCGGAGATTGTTTCAGGGCCGGGTGACATAATGCCGTCTGTCGGACCGTTCACACCGGTTATTCAACGAAGATCCCTTTCCGTTGGATTCATTTACAATACAGCCGGGTTTCAGTTAGCTTTATAGATAATGCTCATCAAGGAGGACTGACTATGAAGAAACGACCTGTTATTTTACTGACGGCCTGTATGATTATGACAGTAACCGTATTCCCGCAGAAAAAATTCGAGGGCGGACTGACAATAGGCACAGGCATAGCAGATTTCAGGGGGCTTGATGCAGAGTACCTGAGGGAGGATATCAGCTATGTTTTGTCAGAAGCCCTCGGGGAAGAATTTCCGGTAGAATCGCGTCCAAGAACTTTTACCCTCAACGGTGGTGTTTTCGGGATATACAATGTCCTGCCGTGGCTGGGAATCAGGGTGGCTGCGGATTATGTTCAGAAAGGGCAGGGTTATCGCGGAGACCTTTACCTGACGACCAATCTGAATATGGAATCCCAGGTACTTGAGTTTTCCTCAGACTTCCGTCTCGATTATCTTGAGCTTCCTGTGTCGGTACAGTTATCGAACCGGTCGAAAAGAAAAGAAAAGAATGTTTATTTCTACGTAAATGCAGGGGTTGCCCCCGCCTTCAACATTTCAGCAAAAAATGAAACTACAATGAGTCTCGTCGAAAGGGGGTTTAACAACAGCGGAGTTACTTCAGATGTTATAGAAAGCGAGTCGGATGTCACTGAACTTGACGGGATTGCGTCAAACGACCTTGGAGTCCTCGTTTCAGCCGGTATCGTTTTCAACTCCATAGCGCTGGATGTGAAGCTGACCAACGGCAGAAAAAGCATCTATGAAGATCCTGATGACGGAGACATCAGGAACAACAACATCAGTTTCAGTATGTGGTTTATTTTTTGATCACCTCCGTTCAACCCTCACTATGGCGTCAGCAGAATGATAAAGGTGATCTGAATGATCAGACATTGTATTTTCATCATTTAATAAATGGCATCCTGCCTGAGAAGCAGACAGATCACAATAAATTAAAATGTAACCACTATTCCGGCGCCGGCAGCTCTCCCGTAATAGTATTGCGGAACAATTTTAATATTCAATGCCACCGAGGGGGTTTTGACATAATAGTTTGTATACTTCGGCACAAAAGCCCCTATCGCAGCTCCCACCACCGCACCTCCTGCAGTGAAGCCCAGAACGAACGGCGTCCAGTTTATACCCGAGGTATCACCGTAATCCTCAACCGATTCACCTTCAGCAGAGAGCACCCCGACAAGCGCAGAAAGACACATCAGGCCACCCCCGTATAGAGCGAACGCTCCCGCCTTTGAACCTGTCTTTACCTTGATGTAGTTGACCGAACCGGCTGCAACAGTCTGTCTCCGGGTATCGCCAGCCTGTGCGTCAGTATATTGCAGCAGCGTATCCTGCACTATCGATATATTCCTGGCTTCAATCGGCTGAATGGTCTTCTTTATATATATTTTTCCCCTGGAATATGATTTGTTAAAATCCAGGTATTGCTTGTTATACTGCGCATCCAGGTTACAGCATATGACAACAGCGAAAACTGCTGTGAAAATTTTTACAATTGAGTTCATAGCTAAGGTTTTTAGGGAGTCCGTTTTACTTTTTTGTTTTTGCAGTCGTCAGCACAAGTAGTTCTGACTTGTTGAGATACTGATCGAGCATAAACTGGAATATTTCCGGATGACCTTCCTTTATATCCTGGTATTGAATATCGATTGAAGTTGCAACCAGATCACCATCCTGATTGTACAGGCTCAGGCCGTACGTCAGATTGGCGCTGTTTGAGGTTAAAAGGTTCATTTTATACCCGGACAGCAGGAAATGTGCATATGCAAGATATTTGACACCCAGATCCGAGCACAGATTCATAATCGCCTGCCTGGCTTCGTCTTTGTTCAGAGTAGACATCCCATTGAAACCGGTAGCATCTCCGGAATTGGACTCCGTTATCAAAAAGTTGAAATCGCCTGACGAGACAAACACCTGGGGAAAATTTTCATCATCCGATGTCAGGGCATCAGCTCTTTCATAAGTTTCCCTGATTTTTGCATACTGCGGAAGAGACTGGAGTTCTCTGCCGTAAAGCACTTCGCATCCCAGTTGTGTTTTCAGGTTTACAGCTACAGCCTGATGAAGGGTATCGACATATGACGACATCAGTTCATTTATCTCGGCTGACATATTCTTGAACTGTGACCGTGATATTCCTGCCGGGACATTGATTCCTACAGGCTGCTGGAAATTGACCAATGTACCCATCAGAGCCACCCTGTCGACAACGCCGGTGGTCATTGACGGTCTTTTCACGAAGCACTGGGTAAGCAGAAGCATGCTCAAAACCGCAACGGAGGTGATAACACCAAAGCGTCCGGACCGCCTTCTTACAGATGAAAGATTACATTTCATGGGAGATGAGATTTAGAAGTGAATAACAAATGGATCTAATTCTTGAATATGCCCCGGCGACGGCTTCGCCTGGTCACCAGGGAGCAAATCCAAACCAAACTACTGATTTATAGGAGAAACGGCGAATCAATCCAACAAAATACCACTGTGGTGCGATAACTGAAAGGAGTGATGCGACAATTGGTAATACTGTGCTAATTTTTGCCTGTATTCCAGCATTGAAGAAACGACTCCCGGCGGTTTCGGCTCAGCGGTGCCGTAAGTCCTCCGATGAGCAATATCTCGCCCTGATTGGAATAACCCCTGACATGATGAAGATTTATGACACACGAATTATGAACTCTCATGAACATACGGGGCGGCAGAAGATCTTCATAATGCTTCAGGTGATGTGAACTGACTATCTTTCCTCCGTTTACAAGGAAAAAGTCTGTACAATAACCGTCAGCTTCACATTTGATTATATCAATCATATTGACTGCCAGAAAACCTTTCTGATTCGGAATAATGAGCTTATGCATCGTCTCTGCCGTAGCTCCCATATTTTCGATCAGTGTCTCAAGATTGCCAAATTCCCTTTGCCGGATATGCTTCCTGACCTTATCGACAGCTTCGACCAACTCACTTATCCTGACAGGTTTAAGCAGAAAATCGGTTGCTGAAACCCGGAACGCCCTTGTGGCATACTCGGAGTAAGCTGTGATGAATATCACCGAGAACTCTATCGTGTGAAACTTTTTTAACAATTCAAAGCCGTTCTCCCGCGGCAGTTCTATATCCAGAAAAACAAGCTGAGGGTCATGTTCAAGTATGGCTTTATACGCTTCCCTGACAGTCCTGCATTCCGCAACAACCTTTAGTCCCGGGCAAAATTCACCGATATGTGATGCAAGTGTTTCCCGTGACAGTTTTTCGTCATCGACTATGATTGTCTTCAGCGGGGGTACATTATTTTCCATACACCTTTTTGATTATTTCAACTGAGATCAGGGCTGACAGCAGGAAGATCAATGAATACCCTTGTACCGGTTTCTTCCCTTTCAGGAAACATGTCTTCGATTAAAATCCTGCAGTCAGTATTTGCCATTGAATTGTAAATCTGAAGTCTTTCCACTGCCAGGTCAATGCCCCTGGACCTGTGTCCGGGGAACGCAGGCCTGAACAATGATGCTTTACTGCGGCCCACACCGTCATCTTCGACAATGCACCTGAGCCTCCCGGGACCTGATCTGGTTATTGAGACATTTATATGCCCCTGCCTGTCCGGAAGATTTCTTACACCATGCCATATTGCATTCTCCACAAATGGCTGAATCATCCCCGGAAAGACCATCACCTCTCCCGGAGAATCGACCTCTGCTGTAACTGAATATGAAAACCTGTCTCCAAATCTTAAATGTTCAAGTTTAAGATAATCTTCAAGTGCCTGTATTTCCTTTTCAAGCGCGATAAATTCTTCTCCGGCATTGTCAATTACAGAGCGGATCAGCCTTGCAAAATCTGCGATGTATTCGTTGGCGGTGAGCTTGTCTTCCTTTGCTATGAAATAATTTATTGAATTGAGGGAGTTGAACACGAAATGAGGGTTCATCCGGCTTCTCAGACTCTCGAGCCTGAGATGATCACGGATTTGCCTTTCCTTCATTTTTTGCTGTCTCATGTAAAAAATGCCTGCAATCAAAAGTGGGACAAAAAAGAGCAGAAGTGCCGATATCCTTACCAGCGGATACTCGAGGAACCTGTGAGGAATGATTATAAGTAATTCCTTTTTGAAAGCCCACTCACCCGATTCATCTGTAGCCTCTATTTCCAGGTGATAATCCCTGTGGGTCAGGTTTGAATAGCTGATTGTCCTGGTTCTGCTGTTTGTCATTATCCAGTTGTCATCCTCCTCCCGTAACCGGTAACGGTACCTGACTTTTTCCGGATTGATAAACTCGAAAAGAGTGACTGTCGCCTGAAAATTATTTTCTCCTTTCCGCAGACGAACTGTATCTGACTCATACGGAGCCTTGTCTGACAGGCGTGGAAGACCAGACACCGTAATGTTGGTAACACATAGTGACCTGTAATAAGAATTCATCTGTGACATTAAGACCGAATCAGGGTGAAATGCCACTACTCCTCCGACTCCGCCAAAAAGCAATTCTCCTGAGTCTGTTTTAAAGTATGAATCAGAGTCGAATTCCTCAACCAGAAGTCCTTCTGCCTTCCCGAAGTTTCTGAAGAGCCTGGTTTCAGGATTGAACATTGAAATTCCCAGGTTAGTGGATATCCAGAGTAATCCACTGTCATCCCTTATAATGCTGTATGTGACATTGTTGCTCAACCCGTCGGAGGTTGTGAAGATTTCCTTCTCCCCTGTTTCCGGGTACAGGTGTCCGAGACCTCCCCCCATGAGAGCCACCCATATATCGTTGCTGTCGCCCGGACAGATATGCTCTACGATGTTTCCGCTGTTGTCGAATATGAACTCCCCGGTTTTCGCCAGTGAGGAGTCAAGGTGAATCACCCTGCTCCCCCATGTACCAAGCCAGAAGCCATGCTGGCTGTCTTTGACGATTGTAAACCCGGTCCCCGGAGGTTCATGCCTGTAATGCAGCTCCATCTCTCCTGTTGGAATCATGTATCTGTAAATGCCTTCACTGCCGTTAATCACGAGGGAGTTTTCATCGCGGACAATATTGTGGATTCCGGCAATTCTCCCGTAACCCGGCCCGGGGGAGGGATAAACAGGAACAGCCTGCCGTGTTTCAAATCCGTAGAAATAAATGTACCCGTCAGTGGTTCCAAACCACAAACCGTCGCGGTCACAGGCCATACACCTGGTTACGGGTATTCTTCCACCGGCTTCCGCCGGTGGAAGGCAAAAGGGTGAATCCTTCCCGTCACGGCTTATATGATGCAGGCAATCATCATAACGTGTCCCGATCCACAGATCCCCGTTTCTGTCCTTTGCAACGGGAAAGATAATGTTACTAGTGCTGTCGTACCTGTTCCGGGTCAGATAATGAGTAAAGAAGTCTGGTATACGGGTGTACCGGTTAAGCCCGAGTCCCGCCCTTGACTGGTTAATATTCCCGCTCCACACAGTCCCCTCACTGTCGACGTAGAAGCATTCCACATAATCGCCTGAAGGAGGGGTGAGATTAGTCAATGACCCGTCAGAAGTATTGACGACTGTAATACCTGTTTGCTCATCTGACCAGCAGTAAAACTTCCGGTCAGGGTATCCGTTCCGGTCAAAGTTGTTTACATGATTGAACTGCCTTGCAAGTGTATCACATCTGTAAAGACCATACTTACATGACAGCCATATATTGCCGTCTTCCGAAACATGTACTCCGGGATTGATCATACTGTTGCGCAATGCAACGGAACGATATTTTCCATGTGAAAGGGTGGCGGTGTACCGGCATATAATATCATTCCCCGAAATTATTCCCCTGTGGACATCCGTTTCGGTGCCATTGCTGAACAGAAGCCACAGCTGATCTTTATTATCGGTTGCAATGACCGGATACTCACCTGTAAGAACGGCATTGTCACGAATTATCCTGAACAGTCTGTATTCTTCCCGCTCCGGGTTGTATTTCAATAATCCAGTGTCAAGGGAAGCCCAGATATTTCCGTCATTGCCTGCAATTAAATCAGATGCATTTGCGTCACTGAAGCCTGATGCAAATGCCGGCCTGAAATTGTCCTTCGCCCTGTCATACTTATAGACCGGACGGCCAATCGTAAATATCCACAGGTTGTTCAGACTGTCTGCTATCACTTTGGAAGGCATAAAGAACGGCAATGATCCAGGGTCGTCAGGGTCATGATGATAATTCTTAAATTCATTTCCGTCGAACCTGCTTATCCCGTCCCATGTGGCAAGCCATAAAAAACCTGTCATGTCACGGGTGATGCTGTAAATAACATTATGAGAAAGCCCGTGCTCGGTAGTGAAGGTTTTGAGCTGATAGCCGGCCCCCTGGCCTGAACAGGTAACAATTCCTGTAAGAGAAAGTATAAGGGAGCTGACAACTGATGTGCTGAATTTCATATAAAATCAGATCATAAGGGTCAATATTCTAAAATTCAGCATAATCACAAGCTAAAGTTAATAAAAGGTATCTATTTCATTATTGTTTCTCTTTTAGCAAATTTGTGACATATTCGTGGCCGGCTAAAACAAAGGAAATGTCTGTACTGTTTTCACCGTTAAAAATAAGGGGCATCACCCTCTCCAACCGCATCGTTATGTCACCCATGTGCCAGTATTCGGCCAGGGACGGATTTGCCGGCGACTGGCACCTGGTGCATTACGGTGCCAGGGCCGTCGGGGGCGCAGGCCTGATAATCATGGAGGCCACGGCAGTGTGGCCTGAGGGTAAAATCACCCCGGGTGACCTGGGGCTGTGGAACGATGATCACATACCAGGACTGCGCAGGATTACTGACTATATACACAGTCATGGCTCCGTGGCAGGGATACAGATTGCACACGCTGGCAGAAAAGCCTCATGCGCCGTGCCATGGGAGGGTGGAAAACAGCTAGCCGTTCAGAACGGAGGATGGGAGACAGTGGCACCATCAGCCGTTCCCTTCAGCCCCGGCGAGAGAGCGCCATCAATGGCTGACAGGCCGGAAATTGATAAAATCATTGCCGGTTTCAGAAATGCTGCAGTAAGAGCGGTTGAGGCCGGATTCAGGGTGGTTGAAATTCACAGCGCCCACGGATACCTGCTGCAGGAGTTCCTCTCACCGGTAAGCAACAGACGCACCGACGAATACGGCGGATCATTCGAAAACCGTATCAGGCTCCTCCTCGAAGTGACAACCGCTGTCAGATCCGTATGGCCGGAAGAATACCCCCTGTTTGTCAGGATCTCCTCAACAGAATGGACCGAAGGAGGATGGACACCCGAAGAGAGCGTCAGGCTGGCCCCGCTGCTTAAAAATGCCGGTGCTGACCTCATCGACTGCTCATCCGGAGGAAACATCCATAATGCGAAGATCCCGGCCGGACCCGGATACCAGGTGCCCTTCGCAGAGGCCGTAAGGAAGGCCGGAATACTGACCGGAGCGGTGGGCCTGATAACAGACGCAGCACAGGCTGAGGATATAATATCATCCGGAAAAGCCGACCTGGTACTGATGGGCAGGGAACTGCTCCGTAATCCCGGTTTCCCGCTTCAGGCGGCCCGCACACTGGGAGCTGACATCAGCTGGCCCCGCCAGTACCTGAGGGCAAAATGATCGACGCCAGATCTACTTTTGCAGCGAATAAAGCAACCTGATCTCGTCAGCCCACAGAGTCTCGTCGGGTGTCTCCAGTACAAGAGGCATGTCATCGAACCGGGGGTCATTCATTATAAGGCTGAATACATCATCACCAATCTCCCCCTTCCCAAGGCTGTCATGCCTGTCGACACGCGAGCCGAACATCTTTTTCGATTCATTCAGGTGCATCCCTTTCAGGTAGCCGAAACCGATAACCCGCTCAAACTCGCCGAAAACATTTTTAAAACCCTCCGGGGTCGAGAGATCATATCCCGAGGTATAGGCATGGCACGTGTCGATGCACACTCCTACCCTGCTCTTGTCATCAACCCTGTCAATAATATATCTCAGGTGTTCGAAACGGTATCCCAGGTTGGTCCCCTGACCAGCTGTATTTTCAATGACGGCAATGACCCCGGATGTCTTTTCAAGGGCAATATTAACCGATTCTGCAATCAGGTTGAGGCACTCTTCCTCAGATATCTTGCCCAGGTGGCTTCCGGGGTGAAAATTCAGCCTGTCGAGGCCGAGCTGCTCACACCGTTTCATCTCGTCATTGAAGGCATGCCTTGACCTGCCCAGTCCATCGGGATCAGGACTGCCCAGGTTTATCAGGTAGCTGTCATGCGGCAGTATCTGGAACGGCCTGAAGTCAAGCTCCGCGCAATTCCTGCGGAATGCATCGATGCTTTTGGTCGTGAGCGGCGGCGCCACCCACTGTTTCTGGTTCTTTGTAAAGAAAGCAAAGGCCTTTGCTCCTATCTCCCTGGCATTGAGAGGTGCATTCTCAACCCCTCCGGATGCGCTTATGTGTGCTCCGACGTATTTCATGGGTTCATTTTATTTTGTCTACCGCTCAGTCAGCGGCTTTTCATAGACAAAGATATCAGTGAATCCCAATCCTGCAAGTTCCGGATAATAAGGATATGTCTCTTCCCTGGTGAAGAAACCTGTGATAATAACCCTGTAACTCTCCCACTCCTCGATAATCTCAACGGGCAGGTTAAGGCGTTTCTCAATCCGCTTCATGGCTCTCTCGGCTTCTGACAGCCTGTAATAGCTTCCTGCATGCAGAACAAACCTCGGCACCGGCGCTTTAGCAGGTGCAACTTCTTCAACCGGCTCAGGCTCTTCGGGTATTACTTCCGGCTGTTCAGCAATAACGGGTTGTTCAGCCACCGCCGGCTCTTCTGCCGGTACCTCAACTGCCGGTACCGCCACGGCGGGAACAACAGGCAGCAGGTCTGATCCGGATCCGGGAAGCACGACTATATTGTCGAAACCGTGTTTCCGGAGGAGCGGGAGGAAGTCTCTCACCTCGTTCGTATCGGCAAACCCGGTTATCTGCACCTTGAAGAAACCATCCTCGTTGCGGATTGTAACAAGCTTCTCCGCAGCAGCCAGCAGCCTGTCGCTGATCGTGACCGTCTCTCCCAGGGAGCTGAAGGCGCCAAGCTGAATTGTCGTACCTGATATTTTTACCGGCATCGGCTCTTCTGTTACAACCTCTTTCACAGGAGGCAGGGTTTTGTCTGTGACAGTCTCCCTCACCAGTGCGAGAGAATCTTCCCTGGCCCGTGTGATCCATTCTCCCTTCACAGCCTTGTTCGTAATGACCCATATCTCGGTTATCCCCTGGTCATGGATCACAGGAATATATCTGTCAAGGTCCTCGCGGTCTTCGAATCCGGTAATACGTACCTTCCAGAATCCGTCTTCCTCGAAGAGCTCCACCTGCTTGTCAAGGGCAGCCTCCACCTTCTTCTTCATGATCTCGGCGTAACGCTTCGTCCTGAATGCCCCGAACTGAACTGCAAAATAGTCTTCGGAGATAGTCACCAGCTCACGTGTCACTTCGTGCACGACAAGGTACGAAGTGTCTCTGGCCACTGTCTTTACGGGCCCGGGAGGAACAATCTTCAGGGTATCGGTTCCGGTTACCTTGCCTTCAATCTGCGGAAAATCTTCAACCATTGCAGAATCAGGCAAAACGATTTCATCAGGAATTATTTCAGCCCTGCGCACCGTGAAATCGAGCCCGCTGACGTAATCACCCTCCCTGCCGCTTCTGATCGTAAATGCAACCGAATCAGGCGCTGACGTCATATTCAGCTTCCTGAGCTGGGCAGTGTCAACCCTGGCATAATATGAGCCGGGCGAAAGCCCGAAATAGCTGAAGTAACCGTCAGGCTCGGTCTGTACCCTGCCTATGACAGTATTGTCACTCCTGTAAATATTTACAAGGATCCTTCCAAGACCCGACCTTTCACCGTCTTTTTCAAGCATAACCGTTCCGGTGGCTTCTCCCTCCACATTGACGGGTATTTCAATCAACCTGAGCATGTTTGCGTCGGCAATCACCGCATATGTCTTTTTATGGAGCCGCCATGACACATCGGTGAAATTGCTTTCATCAAGCTCGATGAAGTGTTTCACATATGGCTCCATCCCTGTGATATGGATTACCGAGTCTTTTTCGCTGTATTCGATTTTACCGCTGTTCGACCTTATTGCAAGACCATTTGCCGGTGGTTCTCCATCGTCACGGATGCCGTTCGCATTCAGGTCGAGGAATGCAATGACAGAGACTCCTCCCCTGCCTACATTAGTCCGGTTGTCTGCCTTCAGGAACGAGGTCTTTTTATCGTTTATGAGGCTTCCGCGGGCATACTGCACAAACGTCGTGTGCTCATTGCTCTGACGAATTGAAAGGCCCATCTGCGCGAAGGAGAAATCATACCTGAGGCCAAGCTCTCCCATTGTCACATTGTTCCGGAAGTTATGTTCGAACGACAGATTAAGGTAACCGCTTGTGAAAAGTCTCTTCTCGATACCGACCTTTCCCGATATGAATTCATTCAGTGTATAATTGTACTGGACCTGCGGCATTATGACGAAATTTGCCGGCAGCCGGAATGCCAGGGAGAGCTGGCTGGAGAGACTGGGATCGAATTGTTCGGAAAAGACTCCGTAGGTTGTGATGTTTGCACTCATCTTCGAGATGGCTCCGGCAACCATCCATTCGGCAGTGTTGTACCTGGAGCCGGGAAAACTGATCCTGTGCCACGACAGCCTTGAGTATGCACCCATGTTTTTTATCCTTACAGGAACAGAAAGAGAAGCTTTTATTTCATCAAGGTAATTGTACGATATGGCTTTCTGGTTCCTCTCGTACCAGATGTAGTTCAGATCCATCTGAATGTTAGACGGCATGCGGTAGCTCATCGTTCCCTTCGCCCTGACACCATGCATGTAATCACCTGACACAAGAAGATTATTCGTGATCCTTACGGAGGCGTTGACAAACGGCATCGCCGGAGCTGAACTGACCGAAGAGAGGTATTCCACTCCTCCTCCAAGAGTAATATGCTTCGTGGCGCCATATCTGAGGTCTGCCCTTGAAAAGCGGCTCCATGACGAGTCTTCCACAAACCCGGCGCTGACAGTGTATTCAAACTCCTTATGAGGCATGAAATTGAAAGGAATTGTGATATTCTGTTCACGGGTTCTCTCTTCGCCCCATGGCCCGTAAAACTTAAGTTTCACAAGCGTGTTTCCGTAAACCAGCGGCACCTCGAACGTGAAAAAGCCTGAGGCATCGGCCTTAAGGTAATCAACAAGCACATTGTTGACATACAGCTCCACGGTCCACCCCGGCTCAGTACGGTCAGTGAGTGAATATGTCCCGAAAGAGCGGCGGAATGTTGTGGGTGTATTTGTCACCTGTACCCCTACGACAGGGTTGAACAGTGAGGAGGTTGCATTGGTGCTGATCTTCCCGACCATGACCTGCCGCATCCAGCTCCTGTCGTTATTTACATGACGCCACATGTAGTATTGCTGCTTCTCGCTGAAAGCGGTCCCGGTGTACAGTGTGAGCGATGCTGACGCTTCTCCTCCGGCAATAACGGAGCCAAGGGCGAGATTGAGCCTTCCGTCAGACTTCCCTCCGGGCTGCTGGCTTGCATAAACCGACCAGTCGGCCATGCCAAAACGAAATCCGGGATAACTCCGGCCTATTGTAGTGTCTGCAATGATTTCTCCCTTCAGCCGTGTGATGTTCCTCCTCATCTCCTCATGACGCAGCTCACGGATAACAGGAAGCTCGACCCTGGTATCGATAGTTACCGTCAGATCCCTGAAACTGAAACTGCAGTCGAGGCCGAAGACTTTCCCGTAATAAAGGGCTTTCAGGTAAAGATTTGTTTCTGTTCTTATAAGGGCGTCGGAATCAAGCTGATAGCTTTTACCCCCGAATTCAATCTGATTTGTTTCACGACTTACAGTATATATATCCTCAGGATTCATAAAAAACCCTGTGACAGTCCCGAAATCGTCAGAGACGACATTTCTGATTCTGAGAAAATTAAACAGATCCCTGACCGGCAGATAAACTTCCTCACCCCTGATCAGGGCATCGATTTCACGCAGACCGATATGAGGGATCCTGATATATACCGAAATCTCGTCATATTCCGGCGTTTCCTGCGGCTTGGCCATTTGCGGGAGTGCCAGGAGGCACAATGCCAGCAGAAAAACCCTTACTCCTGGTGACAGGATATGCATAAAGTCCGGTAACTGTCTGTATTCATATGCATTCCTGTCTGTCATCAATCAATATATGTCATGCGTCACTCCTGCACGAAGGTGACATCAATTGTTCCACTGTAGTTACCTGCCGGATTTGCCATGATTGTCCCCACTGTCAGTGTCCCTCCTACAAGAACCGTTGTCCGCTGCTGGTAAGGAACCGTTGTAACGAAAGGTGATTGCGGGTATGTACCCTGCACTGTGAGCATAAGCGTTCCTCCTCCGCTTCCCGTCAGGGTCGATGTTGTGCCTGACAGTACCGATATGACAGTACCCGGATTTGCCCTGACGTAAAACATCGCCGGCGAATGAAGCATCCCGAGGCTGAGCGGTATCACAGTGCCGGAAGACGTCCTTACAGAGCCGTCCGGAGGCACGGTGATGGAGCCTCCTGATGCACCGGGAGTAAACGCACCGAAAGCCATCGGCTGCGAATTATTGACTGTGATGACAACAGGCCTGGGCGGGGGCTCCTGGGAATACAGCGGGCTGAATACACCACCCAGAACCAACAATGCCGCTGTGAGCAAAATCCCCTTCAGGAAATCCGTTTTGGAAATTTTTCCGTTCATCGTATTCCGAGTGTTAACTTTTTGGTATACTGTCTGTTGCCTGTAGTATACCTGATAATATACAAACCCGGCTTAACATTCGCGGGAATCTCATAATGACCTGTTTCATGGATTGTAGTGATCAGCGCCGGCCGGCCGGTGAGATCACAGATCATTATGACACCCCGGTTACCTTCCACAGCCCTGACCGTGGCCTTAACAAATTCACCGGCAGGGTACGCGTCAAAAAGTTCAGATGACCCCTCCATGTCATCGATACCCGTTGTGCTCTTCCGGAACCCGAGAGTAAACCTGTTGTCATAATCGCCCGCCGTGAGATTGACTTTATATTCTGCCTGCGGCAGGAATTCAACATTCCGGCCGGTCACGGCATCACGGAACCATACCCTGACTCCTTCAGGCAAATTCTCCATGTCACGCATCCGGAAGATCACCTCTCCGTCACGATAAGTCTTCAGGCCCAGCGGGACATACAATGCCGAGTCTGCCTGGCCGGGGAGGGCGTTTATCGACAACTTCATCCCTTCCGGAAGCACAGAATAAAAGTTTGTAACCATCATGTCTGTGTTCATGAGTTTCAGGGCATCGAACCTGTTGTCAAAGGAGGGTTCAGCGGCATCGTCAAAATAGACAACCAGCGGGTCAACCGAAGCGGCGTCATCGGTGAAGGCGGCCGTGACCCTCAACAGGAATCGGGTAGAGGCAACAGCCGATTTGAGGAACGGGTGTGTCCGGTCGCTGATTCTCACGCTGTTTGTCATCCCCAGAGTCGCCGTCGCCGGGAACGTGTCGGTGACGTGAACGAAGAAGCCCTGCATCGAAGGGATTATATTCGTGGACACGCCCGGTTCGCTGGGCACACCGTCCACATAGCTGCTGTAGGTGCCACCGTACTCGTCCGTAGTACTGGCCCTGAAATAGTAAACGGCATCATCGACGTTTGCACGCGTCCACCCTGTGGATGCGTCCCAGTCAATCGGCGAAGGGTATGGGTTCCCGACAAGGTTGAATCCTTTGGTGAAGGCCCTGTTATGGTTGTAAAGGGTTACAGAGAGGTTGCCGTTATTCACCTCACCGGTTACATCGACTGTCTTTGCCACGTCTTCTGCGCCGAAATTGACTGCATAGCCTGCCATGGCGGCCAGTATGTTCGTACCTGTTGAATAACCGACCCAGCCTGACGAGGTCCTGTTCTCGTCGTACCTGTAGAACAACGGGAATGACGAGGCGAGGTTCATGTCGTCGCCGAATTCACTGACGGTCGCGTCGCTGAATGGTGAGCTGAAGTACTTGTAACCGTAGGCAGAAGCGAGATATCTCTGCATTGTGACATCACCTGTAATGTTTCCGTTGCCGGAGCCGTCAACAAGCGCTGTTCCTGATGCATCAGACAGGAGTGTCAGGTGACCATCAGAAGCCAGGGTTCCGTTCTGAACAAGCACCACTCCCGAGACGCCAAGGGAGCCTGTCATGGTGACACCGGCAGGGTTGTTAATTATAAGGCTGTTAATCGTATTGCCGGTAAAGATGCCGGATCCTATTGTCTGTGCTGATGTTCCGGTCAGTGCTATCGTTCCGTCTGTTGCCGTAAAGGCGCCGTTGTTTGTAATTGAACCGGAAATGCTGATAGTATTGCCTGTGACAGTAAGAGTGGCGCCATTGTCAATAATCAGGTTATTTATTGTACCTGCAGCACCGGCGCTCAAAACCGGATTATTAGGCACATCCGAGATCCTTGCAGAGAAGCCGCCTGTGGGAACCATCCCGCATGACCAGTTGCCGGGCGTGTTCCAGTCAGTTCCAAGTGAACCTGTCCATTCAAATTCAGTCCTGATTGAGATCGGGCTTGTTGCAATGGAAACACTGCATCCGCCCGAGGCCGGTACCGTATTTGTAACGATATAGTTCCCCGGAGTGCTGGCGCTCAGGTCAACCTGGCCGGTAGCAGTGCTGACAAACACCAGGCCGGCAGTGGAAGAAAAACTGCCCGGGATACCTCCACCGCTGAATGCAGGGAACGGATCTGCCGCCGTTGGACAATACGGACTGCCGGCATAACTGAATGTAGCCACCGGGGGAACTGTCACAGTGATGTCAACAGACCTGGGTATGCTTGTTCCGCAGCTGCTTGTGGCTGTTACGTTCAGACGACCCGATGTCGCACCTGAAGAAAAGTCTACAGTTACGCTGTTCCCGCTGCCGTAAATGGTTGCACCTGTCCCTGTTGTGTATGTCCAGTTGTAAGAAATGGCCATCGGGTCAGCCGGCACTGTGTATGTAACACCTGTCTGACCCCGGCATACTGTCGGGGAGCTGACTGTGAAAGCCCCGGGCTGCACAGGAGCGCTGCTCCAGGAGATCACCCGGCTGTCAGAAACGCCTGAACACCCGTTGGCGCCGGTAAGCGTCAGTGTGGCAGTAACAGTACCTGATAGTGTGGATGGGGTAAAGGTTGCAAGGGCAGGGTCAGGGTTCTGTGTCCATGTTCCGCCTGCACCGCTCCAGGTGGGCGTTCCGCTGTATGAACCGCCAGCAGAGGCTCCTGTCATGGCTATCGGTGATGTTCCTGTACAAAGCCCGCTGACATCAGAGCCGGCCGCCGCCACAGGAGCCTGGAAAACAGTGACAGTTGTGTTTGCTGATCCGGAACATCCTTTTGAGTCAGAGACTGTATATACCAGCTGGTAACTTCCTCCTGCCGGGCTTGTAAACAGTGGATTTGCAATTGTCGTTGATGACAGAGACCCGGCTCCATCGCCTGTCCAGGAATGTGTATACGGTGCAGTACCTCCGGAAGGGGTGCCGGTGATTGCCAGTGGTGTTCCGCTGCATACGGATGGTGCCGGCGGCGTAATCGTGGCAATGGGCGGGGCGTTGGTCACAATGGCAAATGATGGTGAAACGGTCCCGGTAGCGCATCCGTTTGTTCCGCGCACAGTCAGGTTGCCTGAGGTGGCGCCAGACGCAAAATCGATCGTAACGCTGTTTCCTGTTCCGTTGATCGTAGCTCCGGTGCCTGAATATGCCCAGATATAACTTGTAGCGTTGGATACGGCGCCTACGCTGTAGGTATAACCCATACCGCCACTGCATACCTCGGGACTGCCACTAATTGGGCCGGCTGCCCCCGGCGTTGAAAAGGTGCTGACAGCAACATTTAAGGTTGATGCCGTACCGTTGCCACAACCGTTTACACCATAAACTGTAATAACAGATGTGCCTGAATTTGGGAATGTTATAGTCCTGGTGGTTCCGCTTCCTGCTATTGTAGCACCATTGGTGGTAGTCCATGTATAGCCTGTTGCATTGGCAATTGCAGGTATCGAATATGTACCGCCCGAGGAACGGCACACTGACGCCGGGCCGCTGATAGTCCCGGCCGCTGCCGGCAACGGATTCACTAAAACTTCTATGGCGCTGCTTGTTGCATTACATCCTCCTGCGTTGGTGCCTCTTACGTCAACCGACTGAGTTCCGGGGGCAAGGGTTGATGTAGTATAAGTATTCCCGGCTCCGTTCTGTACAGAAACGCCATTTAACCTGAAATCATAGTTGGCAAGGCCTGCACTGGCTGTAAATGTTATGGAGGTGCCTTCACAAATGGCTCCGCTTCCTCCGGACCGTGACAGGGTGACGGAAGGCACGGGACTGACACTGACGGTTACCGAGGAGGCGCCTGTGATGACACCGGGCACACCATTTGCCGTGACACCCGTCAGTGTGCAGACGGTGGTCGCTGAAGGGCTGACTGTAATATTGTACGATGATGTGTTGATTGCCGGTGTCGTCTGTGGAACTGCTCCGACAGTATAGGTTAGCACGTACGGAATCTCCCCGGTGAAATTGACCGTGATTATCGTTGATGATCCGCTGCACAGGTTTACCGCCGGGGGGCTGGTTATTGTAGCTGTGCCGGTGGCAACGGGAGTGACCGAAGCCAGGGTAAATACTGAATAACTGCCATAGTTGACCGGGGCCGTGGTTGTAATTGTGCCGGAGGTGGCAGTACCGGCAACCGCAGCACCGTTCCCGACAACCTCCCATTCCTCGTCGGTGACATTCCAGCCTGCGATCCTGAGATTTGACAGATCAGTCAGTGAGCTTGCCACGTCACTTGAACCGTCAAGCGTTATCCTTATCACCGAAGCTCCTCCGGAAGGAGCTTCGATCTTCCAGTATTCTGTATTGCTTACTGTCGATATCGGCTCTTTGAAGCCGGAAGTGCTATAACCGGCAAGCGTGGGGCTGTTATAGAAATATGAAGCCTTCCAGTCGTTTATGCCGGATGGTCCGGACACATTCAGCAGGGCTACCGGGCCATGGGCCTTCACACCTGTATTATTGCCGACGGGGAAGATGAAGGTGCTGCCGTTCAGCAGCTCCTTTGTCACCGGCCCGTTCACAAAAGATGACGATGTGCCTGCTGCCGGTGAAATGAATGCCTCGTATTTCAGCCTGAACAGGTTCGCGGTGTTTACGTTGATCAGACCGTTGATAAGCTTAAGCTCCCTGTCAATTTCCACGTCATTCAGAACCGTAATGTCATTGGCATTGCTGACTTCAAGATTGTTGAACGAATTGCTGCCGGTAAATGAGCCTGTGATAACCTGGTTAAGTGTGCCGGTGAACGAAACAGTTGCATTTGCTCCGCTGCCGGAATCAAACGAACCTGATATCCGGGTCAGGCCTCCCTTGATATTTGTCCTGCGGTTATAATAGTTGATAACGTTCAGGCCGGTTTCTCCGGAGATAATCAGGTCACCGTAAATCTGAAGGTTATTATTGGGGAGCTTTCTTTGTCCGGTTCCTGAAAATACCAGGTTATTTACCCCGGTAATGTTACCAAGCGCTTCATAGCTGTTTGTTCCGCCAAACTCGATCGTTCCTCCTGCAGGAGAAAAGAAACCGTCATACACTGCTGCGGGGATCGCTCCGGTTTCGAGGTAAATTGTTCCTGTTCCGTTGACAATTCCAAGCCGGTGACCGAAAGTGGAATACAGTTTCAGTGTTCCGTACACTTCCGTCATGTATCCGGGGATGTAGTTTGTTGTCACATCAACAGTATGCGGCGCATTTATTACTGCAATAGCTCCCCGCGGGCCGCCGCTGATGTTCGGAGTCCATACGGTGGCTGTGGCCCAGTCGCCATTGTTTATAGTTTCGTACCGGGAAACGGTGTTTGGAATAGCGCCGTCGAGGGTTGCATCGGCTGCGCCGGCTGTATAGTCACCGCTGATTCCTGCATCATCGTTGTTGTCGAAATTGAAAATCAGGTACCCGTTGGTCTCGTCAAAATCGGTCTTTGGAAACTTCTGCCATGTACCCGCGCCGTCAGCCAAAAGGCTGGCAGTATGGTAATCTGCAACCGTATAAGGAACAGTCACCCTGACATCGTCTTCATCATATTTCATGCGGGCGACTGCCGAAAAGCCCGTGATATCGCTTGCGCGGAGAGTCCAGTAATACTGAAGGGCATTGTCACGGTCAACGATTTGCGGCCCGCTCTCTGTATCTTCCAATATGCCCGGATGAACCTCGTTCGCAGCCTTGACAGTAATGCTGCCGGTGTCATTCCCGTTGGCAGTGATGTTCAGCATTACCGGAGTATATTTATTCCCTGATCCCATCGGGAATGTAAAAACAGGCGAAGCGCCGGGGCGGAATGTCTTTCGCACCCCGTTGTCAGTGAAAGAGATGTTTGTCTCAATCATATTTGCTGATGAGAAGGGAGAGGCTTCCTCAATGACAGCATTGATGCCGAGGTCGAGCAGGTTGCTTCCGATGTTCAGCACCCCTGCCTGCATCTTGAGTGAACCGGTAATAAAGAGCTGGTTCCCAACCGGTATGCTTACCCCGCTGTTGTTGCTGATTGTCAGCTTCCCGAATGTTCCGTTGCCGGCAAGCACCTGGGTGATATTGCCGCTCATCACTATCCCGTCACCAGCACCGTTGTTGACATGGCTTGCATTATTCAGTACATTGCCTCTGACTGTTATTGTGTTCCCGTTATCACTGAGGGTTCCTGCCTGCAATGAAAGGGCATTGAGTACCAGCAGCGGCGTGTTACCGGCATTCAGTACCAGGTCATTCTGAGCTGTTTTGTCAATATTGTAAAAAGTAACCGTATTTCCGGTACCGTTAATTGTCTGTGTCCCGCCTCCGCTGAAATAGGTCGTATTACCTTCCGGGATGAAAGTGCCGGATGCGTACATATCACCGTTGAGGATAAGGTCAAGGCCATTGGCATCGAAGGAGGTTCCCGCATCAATCTGAAGTAAGGAAGTTATTGTGGCAGCAACTGTTTCGAGCCTGGCGGTAACTTTCGGATTTGCGGCAGATGTGTTATTGATTCTTAATCTGGGCAGCGGTTTGCCGGCATAGATGCCGATAATCTGTGAGGAAGGCGTGGATGAATGTCCGATGTGCAGATTGGCGGAAGCACCGAAATTGCAGGTCTCAGGGTTGAAATAGAAGGCCGGAACCGAAGGGTTTATCTGTGAGCGTGCAATGTACAGATCACCGCCGGTCATGATGAACGTGCTGCCTGCATTCAGTATCTCGAATACGCCACGGTTGTTGACAGTGGCTGCATTGTTGCCGGCAATCACAGTGCCGCCCGACTGCAGGTAGTGCAATATTCCCGCATCAGAGGAAGGGCTGCGGCGTATCTGCCCTCCCACAGTAAGGGTTCCTCCTGTAACATGAATTGTCGCATTGCCTGATGCCGAATACTCTATCGGGTTATCCCCGCCGCTCATGTTCAGATTGCCTCCGCTCAGGCGCAGTAAGCCATCAAGAGCTATACCCGAATTGCCACTTGCAGTTGCTGTACCCAGCCTTATCTCAAGTCCGGCTGTTGCCGGAACTGCAAAATGATCGTCACCTGTTGTAAGGTTCAGGTTGATGCTGGCATCATTTAAAATAAACAGTCCGTTCTGCAGCTCGAGGGCTTTTACAACTCCTGTTCCCGAAACAGGGCCATAAAGATTGAAGCCTGTATTAAACTGAGCAGTTGTGCCTGTATTGTTCCCCTTATTGACAATAAGCCTGTACAGGGCGGGAATGTTTCCGCCGGTCCTGTTGTATACCATGCTGCCTGTGCCTTCAAGGTACAGGTTTATCCTCTGCCGAATATTCTGTGACGGTGCAAGGTTCAGTACAGAGCCTGATGATGACTGGATTATATCTCCCCGGACATGCAGTTCATGATCCATGACAGTGCCTGTTGTTGCGGCATTCCGGACCCGTATTGCAGCATTCGTGTTACTTATCAGCAGGCTTCCCTGTATTGTGACTTTTCGTACTGTTCCCGTATTTCCGAAATCAAGGCTTGCTCCTCCGCCGGATGATCCGGCCTGGAACATGACAAGATTTCGCCCTGCGTTGATATTGCCGGTTGCACCTGTCGGAAGGACAAGGTTTACATTGCCCAGTAATTCAACGTTACCGGTTGTGTTTATATCATTGGCGAATGTAAAGTCGTGGTTATTAGCACCCCAGTTATCGTTTGAAATATAGATATTCGGGAACAGCGCGGGAGTATTGTAAATTATCCTGCCGTTTGTGAAGTTCTCATATATCACATAGGAGGAATCCTGGCGGGCAAAATCACCGATATCCATAATAGTATAATCGGGGTCTGACCCTCTGTTCCAGAATAACCCTTCCCCTTTTACAAGCTTTGCATAAAGGATACCGTTATCTCCGTCACGTCCGTTTATTGCCAGTGTAGGTCTGAACTGAAAATTGGACCGGTATGCCCTTGGAACCGGGTTACCTGCGGCATCTGTCATTTTTGTAAACACGACTTCGGCAACCTGCCTGGTATCAGTGATCCATATTCCATGAGGCAGACCCCGCTGGGCAAGGGTTCTGCCCTCATCATTCCAGGGAATCCATCCGATAACTGCAACATCTCCTGTTCCGGGCACTGTTGAGGAAGCTGGCTGGCGGCTGTCATGGGGTTCATATGCAGTATTCAGGATATCGCTTCTTGTCCATGCTGCGGCATTATTCCACCTGGCCTCCTGTGCCACATCACGGGTGTAGTAGATAAGCACGCTGCCGGTGAACCTGCTGGCGACCCCTGCGGTGTAATTTGCATTCTCAAGTGTTATCCCGGCTGACGACGGAGAAAATGATCCGTCAGTAGTGGTTCCGTTTATTGTAATTGCACGTGAATTGGATTCAAATGACCTGACAATGTCTGTAGTACTCTCTGATTGCCTGGTGTAGGGAGCCTCGTCAAGCACCTTGCCCGGGACATAACCGGTTTCATTTATCGTTGTGGAAAGGTCAACACCGGTTACTCCTGTCTGATTACGGTAGTAAAAACGGTATGAGACTGTGGGCAACACAGTAAATCCGGAGTGTGATACCCTCCAGTAATGCTGCAGAACCTCTCCTCCACCCTGGTTTGTTGTCTGAAGCGCACCGGTTACAGGGCGGATTGTAATGTAACCGGGAGATGAATAGTTCTTCACCACCATCTGGGCCGGCCTGAAATAAAGGGTGGTTCCTCCGTCAGGAGTGAAACCGACCGGAAATGTAACCGGTCCGAAATTATTCAGAATATTGTTTTCGTTCTCAGCCTGCGAATTTGCTGCAACCCTCAATGTCAGTCCGCCATCACCGGCCTTGCCATCGGTATAGATCATGGAACTGCCTGATCGTCCGCTGTTGAAAACCCTGAGGTAACTTGTAGCCGGAACATTCTGGAAAATACCCGCTTCCAGGTTCCACATGTTATCAACCCTGAGATTGAATCCCCTGAGGTAGATGAGGCCCTTGACAAATTCCATCCGTTCTATGTACACATCACTTGTCAGCATCAGCACGGATGGCGGAGTGACATTTATCTGAACGTTACCGAAAACGGCATCAGATCCGGTGTTGAGGGTGAGAGAGGGATTCTCGACAAGCTGAATCTGTGCACGGCTGGGTGTTACCCCCGGATGCCAGGTTCCCATCCGTCCGTTGTTTGTTATGGCGCCCCATGTCCGGATTGTAAAGAGGTTCTGGTTAAGTGTCCCGGACAGGACCGAGGCGTTGCCATTCACGTCCATTATTACCGATTCGTTGGCCCGGGTAGCTGATGAGGTCAGCTTTACTTCATAGCCGCCTGTACGGTCCACAACAAGATTGCCAAGCTCCAGCGGATTCACGGCATCACCCCGGTACAGCTCTTCTGTCACCCCCGTAGCAGGGGTTTTAATGAAATATGTTGTATTCCGGCCGGTGGGCTGGTCCGATATGGCATCATAAGGAGGCACGCCACCGCTGACAGGCACATACAGTGAACCGGTTTCGATGAAGAATGAACCACCTATATACAAATCATTGACACCCGGATTGAAGATTATTTCCGGGTACGAGCTGCCACCCGATTCCTTTCCCCATATCCTGAAATCATTAAGCACCTTCAGCTCCTGAGCAGGAACATTAATGTTATCAGGACCAATATTGGCAGCGGGGCCAAGGGTGAACAGGCGCTGAACAGTGGTGGAATTCTTTAACGACAGGTTCCAGAACGGAGCTGTGGATGTAATGAGGAAATCATGAGAGGAGTTTGTTTCAGCAACGACAGTACCACCGGTAACCTTGATATTCTCAGGATTGGAATTAACAAGGATCCCTCCGGTACCCGAAGCGGTATTGACGGTTAAAACACCCCCGCTCATTGTAAATACACTTCCCGGATAAGGAAGTGAAAACACATAATAGTCGGTATTGACGGCACCCCCGGTCACATTCACGGCTCCGCCCGTCTGCAGGTAACCGCCATAATTGAGCGCTCCGACATCTGATGTTCTTATCTGACTGGCATTTACAACGCCGCCTCCGACGTCCAGAACCCCGTTGTTGCGGAAGGTAATACCTCCGGGCGTCAGGGCTTCAAGCAATCCGTCAGTGATTTTAAGACTCCCGTATACCGCGATTGTACCATTTGTGTTTTTCTGCACCGAGCCCCGGTCAACCCACAGCTGTGCACCTGCTGAAATGCAATATACATCTGCAGAAGATAATACAGGTATGTTGATATTATTACCGATCCTTACCGTTCCCCTGACAAGTCCGAGGGCGTTATTGTTGACAGTCAGCTGTGAGACTGCAGGGCTGTGATTCTCGTTTGCATACCCGTAAAGATTGAAATATGCCGGGTTACTGGCATCGAGGTCAAGCACATAGGTGCTGTTGGTTCCTTTGTCAATCCCGATGCGGTAGAAAATGGTGAGACCCCGGCAAATGACTGCCTGGTTTCTGTCAGGAGAGACAAAGTTCACATCAGTAATGCCGTTCGTGGCTTCCGACATATAGTTTGCCGCGGTGCGGTTCGTAAACCTTGCCTCGCCGTTATTTGTAAGGTTGCCGTATATATTCAGGGCGTGACGTGCACCGGCCGTGCCGGTTGCAATTCTTCCGGAAGCGGACACCTCAACATTGCCTTTTACAGTAATTGCTACCGGCGTTGCTGACAGATTGTTTCCAATGCCCAGGATTCCGCCGCTTACCGAAAGATCTCCGTTAACCTGGTAATCTGTCAGCAACGACAGGGTGTTGCCGGAAGAGACATTTACATCTACGTTGTAAAATGTACGTGAAACCGTAAGATTCCGGGTGGTACCGTAGTATTCAACAGTACCCTGGCCCTGTCCCGGGGATATAAAATCCGTCGCATCACCGGCAGGGAAGTTGTCACCTGCAAGCCTGACACGACCAGTCCCTGAGATCGTGGAAAAAGAATGACCGGTGGTGGAGCCAAAATCAATCGTGCCGTCAACCGTCAGACTTCTGTTGGTTTTATTATTTGATGCAACCGTTACGGTTCGTCCTGACAGTATTACAACTTCATCATAAGCGGTTGTGGGAGATGAAGACGGAGTGTATGAATTGGGGTTTAGCGGCTGTGTTCCGGAAGGATCAAGTGTCCAGGTTTCAGGTTCATCCCAGCTTCCGGTTTTCAATGAATAGAAGATTCGTTTCTCCGGTTCGGTTCCGGTCCATGTTGCATCGAGCGTGGTGGCTGCCGTGGCTCTGAGCGGGTTGGTACCGGCTGCGCCTGCTCCGCCTGGCATACCCCAGATACCGGATGCCGGCAGATAAACAATTTCGTAAAAACCGGAAGTACCTCCTGCCGGTATATCGGAAGGGAGATATGCAAAGCTTATATCTGCCAGCACCGAGCCACTGATGCCTGATGTTGATGTGATCCAGTGCCGTTTGAGGGGATGGGTGCCGGTTACACCGGGAGCCGGGGCTGCAGTACTTCCAATAGTAATGCGGGACCCGGGTGTAATATTTGTTGCAGAGAAATCTGCAATATTAACCGGAGTATAATCAGTACCAATACCTATGGGCATTGTAATAATGAAATCCGGATTTGAATTCCCTTCCTTTATGACACTTCTGCTGCCGATGTCAATCATGCTTGCTGCAGAGAATGTACCACCGGCAGTTGCACCTGTTCCCAGGGTGAGATCATAGCTTCCGAGAGACAGGACAGCTCCGTTCAGGGCCAGTTCACCGTTTACGCGGATGTGATTGTTAATTGTCTTTGTATTCCCGCCGGAGATGGTGAGGTTATTGTATGTTGTACCGGATACGGACTGTGCCCCGCTGCGG
Source organism: uncultured Rikenella sp. (assembly GCA_964635655.1). Lineage (GTDB taxonomy): Bacteria > Bacteroidota > Bacteroidia > Bacteroidales > VadinHA17 > SR-FBR-E99. The sequence continues at coordinate 32,506 of CAZWOC010000007.1, forward strand.
ATGTAATGCACCGTATTGCCTGCTGAAGTGGCCGTCAGGATGCCGGTGGCCATTGGTTGTGTGGCATTACCGTAGTTAAGGGTTGAATTTGCATCATTGAGCCAGGTGCTGCCTCCGTTACTACCATTCAAAATGCCCTGGATGGATACAATCCCTTGATTTGTAACCGTGATATTATTTGCAATGATGACATTACCACCGCTGATATCCAGTTCATTGACGCCACTGATTGTTTGTGAATTTGTATTGAAGGAGGTTTGTCCTGAACCGGATTTGCTAAAGGAACCGTTGTTAATAATGCCGCCACGAAATATGAACGGAGAATTATTGGCGGTTGAAAAAGATCCTCCGTTATTGACCTGAAAAGGTCCGGTAAAGGTTGAAGTACCATTATTATGACTGTCAGAAAGAGTGCCGCTGACAATTGTTGTCCCGGTTACATTCAGTGTAATCCTGCTGAGATTAAGGGTTGCTCCGTTGGCGATTGTCAGATCACCGCTGATGTTCAGGGTTCTGTTCGAGCCGTCAGACTGAAGGGTTCCGCTTGTTCCGCCTCCGACAATCAGATTATCGATACTGTTGGCTGGCGATACATTCAATGTGATATTATGCCCATTCCTGATTGTTACCGTGCCGGGCCCGGAGTACTGCCCGGGGTAACCCTGCCCATTTGTGGGTGTCTGCCATGTAAAGCCATTATATCTTTGCCAGCTGGTTCGGGCATCCCAATTCATCGGGCTGGCATTTGTCCGGTAATCACCAACTGCCTGACCCAGTGATGCTGATGACAGTAAAAATAAAAGAAAGACAGCCGCACCGGCCCTCCTGAGACGGGAAAGCGTGATGCCCGGATTTCCGGAGTGTCTTTGCCAATAAAGACAAGATCCTGAAAGTACCGCTGTTACTGTCAGGACTATCAGGATCTGGCCCATATTGATTTCTTCAAAATACATTACCTGGTCAGGATGAGCTCATTCGCTGCATACTTTTGAGGTTTGACGTCGGAAGGAGCAGAGAAGGTTACTGCCAGCCTGCCGCTGCTGAAATCCAGGGACCCGCCTCCTGTCAGATTCAGGGAAAACTTCCTCCGGGTATTAGGAGTATAGACTGCAACTCCCCTGGCAAGACCAACACCTGTGACAGTACCGTCAGGAGCAATGTGATCGACAGTTACATCTCCGTATACGGAGCAGTCTCCTGACCTGATGAAAACAAAAGATAACCTTGGAAGGGTATCATTTTCAAACGTCAGAGCCAGGTCTGAAAGTGTGACGATTGCAGTGGGGTTCCCAACCCTGACGATCACTGGTATTGTAATTCCAAACACAGGGACCAGCTTGATCGAGATTGTCGACGGATCCTGCTGTTCCGGAACCTCCTCCCCCAGGGGTTTCTCCTTCGGGGTGGCCCTGAAATACAGATGCGACCTGTACTCGCCGGGAGCCAGTTCAGCTGTCCTTACTGCCTGGATTTTCACCGTCTGTGCCTCATCGGGCTTAAGGGTGACTGTCCTCGGAAAAAACCTGATATAAGGTGTTGCAAAGTTCTGACCTTCGTCAGGTTCGGTAATTGTCTCGAAGCCACCCTCCTCCGTCATCCTGATCTGAACCACGGATATATTGTAGGTAGCCGTGTCTTTACCGATGTTGGCAAGACTAAGGTCCATCGAGCGTTTGTTGCCTTCGAATACAACCCTCCTGGGTGTGATCAGGAGATCTCCCTGAGCCCTGATTATGCCGGTTGACAACAACAGGGCTGTCATTAAAATCACGGGCAGATGTCTCACGGATAGATTTTTCATCATTGCTTGTTTTTCTGGTTCTGTCTGACGTCAGTTGAATTCAAATGTAATTACATACGTCCCTGTATATACACCAACGGGGTTGTCATTAAGGGTCCCCACTCTCAGGGTGGCGCCGACATAAACAACCTGTGATCCGTTTTCAAGCAATCCTGCGCCCGGCTCTGACAGCGGAACAGATTTCCAGTCCTCGACAGTCATCGTTCTTGCGCTGCTGACATGAGTTATGGTCACCGGTGACGCCGGGAGCGACACTGTGTATGCTACTCCGGGATCACCGGTGACATAGAAGCTGGCAGCGCTGTGAGACCCGCTGCCGGGCCATACGCTTCCAATGACTGAAATGTTGTTCTCAGGATTTAAAATCAGGCTTCCGCCCTGCGGGCCGGGAGAGAACCTGCCGAAACTCAGCTGCGTGGTCTCCTCAGCTGAGAGGGTAGAGATTACCTCAGCCGTAATATGACCTGTGACCGTGGAAGATGCTGCCGGCTGGGCTTCCGCAACAAATACGGAAACCAACAATAGTAACCAAAGGCTTATTGTTCTGGAAATCAGCCGTCTCATTGACACTTCCGCCGGTTGTTAAACTCTTGCTTAGTTATAGCTTACTGTAACAGGAAAACTTGCAGATGTATAAACACCTGATGCCTGGCTTGCTCCGGTAGCAAGAGTTGCGCCTACTGTAAATGATGCGGCACCTGACCCGTCAAGAGCAGGAGTTGCACCGGCATTGTGGTTAAAAGCAGTTACAGGCATTGCAACGCCGGGGCCTGTTAAAGATACAGTACCGTCAAGCGGCAGCGTTATTGCAAATGTTTCAGTTGCCTGGCCTGCAACGGTGAACGAAGCGGCAACGCCATTGAGAGGAGGTACAAGTGAGGCTCCGCCTGTTGCTGACCTGGTATTGTCAGTGGCCAGCACAACAGTACCGGTGGCAGCAGAAACAGCAATTGTCCCGAAGTCCATATCACTGACTTTTGTAAGAGTCAATGGCCCAACGATTGTTGCTGTGGCTGTAGTCTGTTCGGTGTCTGTATTCTGAGCAAATAAACCTGCTGTGAATGCAAACAGAATAACTGAAAATGCGAGGATTTTTTTCATCTTACCATAATTATTAATTGTTATCTATTAATTAAAATTGGTCTATTCCGCTTTGACCTTTTATACAAGATATCATGCATTGGAGTACATGACATTTTGCAAATTGTAAAATTAAACGGACGAACAGGTCGATTATTTTTATAAACGACGAATTATTAACAACTTTCGGCTGTTTTCAACATTTTCAGAAGCTGCTGCTACCGTCCCAACAATGGGTGCAGAGTTTCTCACGAGGTAGTCCGATAGCTTTTATCAGATCGTCAAGTCGTTGAAACATAAGTGAATCCATTCCAAGTGTCGAGGCTATCTCCTTAACCATAAGTTCATGCTTCTCTGAATCAGGATCAAGATAGTCTTCTATATTTTTTTCTTCTCCCTCCAGTTTTGCAATAGCCTTGCGTGCGGCAAGCTCCATTGTAGAGCGCGACTGTGAGAAGTTTAGGAACGGGCACGGGTACAGCAGAGGAGGGCAGGCGATACGCATGTGCAGCTCAGCCGCACCGGCCTCACGAAGATCGATTGTGTTGTCGCGCAGCTGCGTCCCCCTGACAATACTGTCATCAAGAAATATTATCTTCTTTCCCCGGGTAATCTGATTATTCGGAATAAGCTTCATCTTTGCCACAAGCTCCCGTTGTATCTGCCTCTGCGGCATGAAGCTCCTCGGCCATGTAGGGGTATATTTGGAGAATGAACTCATATAAGGAAGCTGCTTCTCGTTGGCATATCCCAGTGCATGTCCCACACCGGAGTCGGGGACACCGCTGACGAAATCTGCCTCCACCGAATCACGGGCGGCAAGAGCTGCCCCACAACCATAACGGACCTCTTCAACATTCCGTCCTTCATAATCAGAGGTGGGAAACCCGTAATAAACCCAGAGAAAAGAACAGATCTGCATCCTCTTGCCAGGCGCCCTGAGCCTTGTAAATCCGTTCGCACGAATGTGCACTATCTCACCCGGACCGATGTAATACTCGGTCTCAAAACCTGTGTTCGGAAAAGAGCAGGTCTCAGAAGCAACCGCACGTGCCCCCTCCTTCCGGCCGATTATAACAGGCGTCCGTCCAAGCTTGTCACGCGCTGCAATAATTCCGTCAGGCGTCAGCAACAGAAGAGAACATGATCCCTGAATCTTTTCAAATACATTTGTGATCCCCTCTACAAAAGAGTCTCCTTCACATATAATGTTGGCAACCATCTCGGTGGGATTGATGTTGCCCATGAAATTTTCGGTAAAATGTTTCTTGCGGGCAAGGAAAAAGTCTGCAAGCTCATTAATATTGACTATCCGTGAAACAGTCACCAGGGCAAACGGACCCAGGTGCGAATTGAAGAGTATCGGTTGCGGATCGGTATCACTGATCACTCCCATCCCGCTGTTTCCGCTGAAATCCTTCAGCTCAGCCTCGAATTTATTCCTGAAATATTCATTTTCGAGATTATGAATTCTTCTCCGGAATCCGATTCCGCTGTCATAAAATACAAGTCCGGCCCTTTTTGTGCCAAGATGGGAGTGATAATCCGTTCCGTAGAAAACATCATCAATACAACTCCTTTCAGAGACCGAACCGTAGAAACCGCTCATAAAGAAACTCCTTCGATTTTGTTATAAATAGCTGGGCGAAGATAATCAAAGAGGAGAAAAATTTGTTGTACAGTAATAATTACTAATTTTACACCATATTAAACAACAAACAAATGGAAAATCAGGAAAAATATCAGGCTGAACACGTTGAGCATAAGAAAGGCGCTCCGATTGTCATGATTGTGTCAACCATAATCCTGACCCTGGGCTTAATTGCCCTGGTGGTACTTTACTACAACCAGAAAAGCAAAATGGTTGAAATGGAGCAGGTACTAAATGAAGAGAAGGATTCTCTGGCAAATGAGCTTCGCATGATGATGTACGGCTATGACACTCTGAAGACCAGCAATGATACTCTCAATGCAGAGATTCAGCGTGAGCGTACCAGGATACAAAAACTCCTGGAAATCAACGCTTCCAACGCCCAGCTTATAAGAAAATACAAAGCAGAGATCAGCACTATGCGTGATATAATGAAGAGCTATATAGTACAGATAGACTCACTGAATACACGCAACCAGATTCTCACCGCAGAAAACGTGGAGATCAAACAACAGATGACAGTCGTTCAGGAGACAAATGTCGAGCTGGAAAAGGTGAAGGAAGAACTCACCTCCAAGGTCAATGTAGCCGCGGTGATACAGGCCAAGGATGTTGTGGCTGTGGCCCTCAACAAAAAACGAAAGGAAACAGATGAACTGAGAAACCTCGATAAAGTACGCGTCTGCTTCACCCTGAGGGAAAACCCGATTGCAGCAGCTGGAAACAAGATCGTCTACCTGAGGGTTGTGCGCCCCGATCAGCTCGTTATTACCCCCTCTCCTGACAATCTCTTCGAAGTCAAGGGTGAACAGCTGATCTTCTCAGCCAACAGGGCTGTTGACTACGCAAACACTGACATCGAAATGTGCATATTCCTTGACAATACCGGTGACTTCATTCCCGGAACATACAACGTCGAGCTTTACCTTGAGGGTGAAAAAATAGGAGGAAGTACCTTCACACTGAAGGGAAGAGGCTGATCAAAGATCCGCCAGCAGTTCGGAAATAATGTTGTCAGATATCATCTTGCCCTGGTCTGTAAGGACCAGGGTATTTTTTTCCCTTTTCATCAGGCCGTACCTGATATACTTGCCGGATAAATTGACCAGATAATCATGCATCTCCTTGTCATGGAATTCTTCGACATGAGCCAGATCTATGCCCCACATCGTTCGCAGTGATGTCATTACATATTCATTGAACACGGTTACCCTGTCAAGCTCCTCCCTCTCGCAGGGGATCTCCCCGGCGGTTATGGCTTTAATGTACTTACGCACGTCAGATACATTCCACTGCCGCGAACGGCGGTCAAACGAATGGGCCGAAGGGCCAAGGCCAATATACGGCAGCTGTTTCCAGTAGGAGGAGTTGTGCTTTGAGATAAATCCCTCCCTGGCAAAATTGGAAATCTCGTAATGAATGAATCCGTGTTCATGGCATATGTTCCCAAGCATTGAAAACATCGATGCCGATATTTCCTCGTCTGTCTCAATGAGCTTTCCCGCTTTCTTCATCCTGCCAAGTTTCGTCCCCTCCTCGACAGTAAGATGATAGGCGGACAGATGGGTTACGGGGAATGACAAAGTCTTTTCAAGGTCAATCCTCAGATCTGCAGGAGTCATCCCCGGCACACCGTAAATCAGGTCAGCCGAAACATTCGTAATCCCTTCACTGAAAACCAGCTCCAGGGCCCTGGCAGACCGGGCAGCGTCATGGCGCCTGCCAAGGTAACGAAGACGTTTGTCATCCCACGACTGCACTCCGAGACTGATTCTGTTTATCCCGGCCTGCTTCAGTGAGCTGAACAGACCTTCATAAACATCGTCAGGATTGACTTCGAAGGTTATCTCCGGTTTGTCAGCAAATGAATAGTTTTCTTTCAGGGTAACAATGATCCTTTCAACTGTTGCCGGTTCAAGGAGTGACGGAGTGCCTCCGCCGAAATAAACAGTCTCCACTGTTTCGCCCTCAAGATATGACCTCCTCATTGACGCCTCCCTGATGAGGGCCTGAACAAGAGGCTCCTTCAGGCTGTTATCAGTGATACTGTAAAAGTCACAATAACTGCAGAAACTCTTACAGAATGGTATGTGAATATAGACTCCGGCCATCTGGAAAATATATACTTTAAAAATACAAAAGATTTAATATTAGTTTCTTATTTTCACAATCTCAAAAAACAGGCATGATTTATCTCTTTATAAAACAATACTATAAGAGTATCGTAATCGGGATTCTTATCCTCTGGCTGAGCCTGTCGGGAAGTAATTCGTTAGTACCCGGTAAAATGCTGAACATTCCGTATATTGACAAGATGGGGCATTTTGCGATGTATGCTTTTTTTTCCGGGGTTCTTCTTCTTGACTCGTGCCGGTGGCGTACAAGCCGTCATTTCAGATATGCAGTACTTCTTTTTCCGCTGCTCTTCGGCGCACTCATGGAGATACTTCAGATGACGCTCACCACATCCCGCAAGGCTGAAACACTTGACCTGATTGCAAATATAACAGGTGTAAGCGCCGGTATACTGCTGGCACACATCACACTGAAAATACTTGAGAGATTCAGATCTTCAGCCCCGGATCAAACCTGACGTTTGAAACAAGCTGATCAAATGTCTTCGAGCTGAAGAATTTTTCGAGTCGTACCTTTTCTTCCCGAAGGTCATTATGAAGGACGCACCGCCCGTCATCAGGCCTGTCAAGATTGCACTTCTCCCCTGTCACATAGCAGCTGTCAAAGAAGTCCCTGCCGTCAATTGCATCGATAACATCCATCAGGGTCAGTTTCTCTGAAGGAATAAGCAGGGTAAACCCTCCATGAGGACCCTTTGTTGAATGAAGTATCTTTTTCCTGGCAAGAACCTGCAGAATCTTTGCCAGGTAAGGCTGCGGAATGCCAAGTTTTTCCGCCGTTTCTTTGAGACCGGTGTTGGACCCGGGTTGTTGCTTCGAGGCAATGAAGATCACTGCCCTGATGCCGTATTTGCAGGTTGAGGAAAGCATTTATTTGATTTTCAGTGGAATCTTCTCAATACGTCTCTTGTGCCTGCCTCCCTCGAATGGAGTGTTCAGAAAAATTTTAACTATGGCAACGGCCTCGGCCTCGGAGAGAAACCTTCCGGGAAGGGCACACACATTGGCATCATTGTGAGATCTTGCAAGCCTGCTTATCTCCTCACTCCAGCATACGGCAGAACGAATTTTCTGATGCTTGTTGCTTGTCATGCTTATCCCGTTGCCCGATCCGCAAATTGTGATCCCATAATCATAATCACCCTTCTCAACAGCCAGAGAGAGGGGATGAGCATAATCAGGATAATCCACACTGTCTTCAGAAAAACAACCGAGATCCTTTACTTCATACCTGTTCGAAACCAACCAGCTCACAAGTTTTTCCTTCAGCCTGAAACCGGCATGATCTGAGGCAATTATGATTTTTTCCAAAATGAACGTATATTTTTGTACAAATATAATCCTGTAATTATTAAAAGAAAAGAAAACATCGTGAGTTTGGTTTGTTCATAACATGTAACCGGAACTTTAATTCTTTGTTCATTTTTAAAACCCCGACCCGGATTATCTGCACAGTGCCATTTCCGGATAAATTCAAAATTTTTTTCTTACCGTTTTATGCTTTTCTTTCAACCAGAACCGAACAGCACCACCGGCCGGAAAACCCTTTCAATGATTATTAACAAAACTTGCATAACAATTGTTAATTATACACCTAATTGCCTCTTTCTCAGAAAAGGTACGTTTTTTGATGTGTTGAAAAGGTGTTATTATCCATTTAACTCCCATTTTTGCAAGGAAAATCGTAAAATTGTTTCAACTGAATTAACAGTATATAATAACCATCATAGAATTAGAAATTAAAAAACATATAAAAATATGACTGTTGATAACAATATGATAAAGGAGATCGAAGCTCTGAAAAAAGAAAAAAATGCAGTCATTCTTGCACACTATTACCAGACTTCAGACATTCAGGATATAGCTGACTTCATAGGTGACAGTCTTGCACTGTCTCAGAAAGCAGCTGAGACCACTGCTGACATTATTGTTTTCGCCGGCGTAAAGTTCATGGCTGAAACAGCAAAGATACTTTCTCCAGGAAAAAAAGTCATAATTCCGGATATGCTTGCAGGATGCTCCCTGGCTGACTCATGCAAAAAGGAGGATTTTGAAAAATTCATAAATGATAATCCCGGAAGAACGGTTATAACCTATGTGAATACAACTGCAGATATCAAAGCGCTGAGTGACATAGCCTGCACATCCTCAAATGCAAAACAGATAATAGAATCTCTTCCGGAAGATGAAAAGATAATTTTCGGCCCTGACCGTAACCTTGGAAACTATATAAAGAGTCTCACAGGACGTGATATGCTCGTCTGGGACGGAGCATGTCATGTACATGAGCAATTTTCTCTTGAGGCAATACTGAAACTGAAAGATGAAAACCCGGGAGCAAAAATAATTGCCCATCCTGAGTGTGAAAAACCTGTCAGACTGGTTGCTGATTACATCGGATCAACATCGGGTCTGCTCTCATTCATAAGCAGGGATCCGGGTAAAGTATTCATAGTTGCAACTGAACCCGGAATACTCTACCAGATGAAAAAGGCTGAACCTGATAAAGTACTTATTCCTGCACCACCCAAAGATTCTACATGCGGATGCAGTGAGTGCAATTTCATGAAGCTTATCACACTTGAAAAGATATTTAAATCCCTTAAATTTGAAGAGCCGGAAGTGACTGTTGATCCTTCAATTATAGAACGTGCAGCAGTACCTATAAAACGAATGCTTGAAATATCGGCTAAACTTGGATTGTAATATGAAGAGGATTTTTCTGGCTGCGCTGGTCCTGGTTCCTGCGCTGCTGACAGCCCAGCAGAACACACAGTTGCAGGACGGATATCAGCAATTCAGATATCCGAACGGTAATATTTCCAGCGAAGGATACATTAGAAACGGAAAACCAGACGGATTCTGGAAGAGCTATTATGTAACCGGAGTTCTTAAATCAGAAGGAAAGCGGACCAGTTTTCTCCTTGACAGCATTTGGGTGTTTTATGATCAGTCAGGAGACACAACGGAAAAGATAAGCTACCTGCTCGGCAAGAGGAACGGCTACTCGCTGAAATACCAGAAAGACCCGGTATCCGGCCTTTATGTACAAACTTCAGAGCTTTATGCAGGAGATAAAAAAGAGGGTGTGGCGAAAATATTCTTTCCTGACGGGAAGATAAAACAGACAATTCCCTATTCTGACGGGAAAAAAGACGGCCTTTCACGTGAATATGACCGGGAAGGCAAAATAATCACTCTCCTTGAATACAACAATGATTTCCTGATCAGCCGCGAACGGATAAACTTCACTGACGCATCGGGAATGAAGCAGGGTGAATGGATTGATTTTTACCCCGGAGGAGGCATAAAAGCAGAACGCAGCTACCGTGATGACCAGCTTCACGGCTATTACAAGGAGTATGATGAAAGAGGGAAATTGCTCGTAACACTGCTGTATGACAACGGAAAAGTTACAGGAACTGACCTGGATAACAGTTCGGAAATAGACATACAAAACAGGTATGATGAAGCAGGCCGGCTTGTCTATTCCGGTCCTTACAAGGAAAATGTCCCGGTAGGCATTCACCGCGAGTATAATCCTGACGGATCGATTAAGAATGCCCGCATTTACAATGATAACGGAGTGCTGATCTCGGAAGGAATTGTTGATGCTGAAGGCAATCGCAACGGACCGTGGAAGGATTTTTCTCCGGCAGGAACTCTGATAGCTGAGGGAAACTATGCTGCAAACCGGAGAACAGGCGGCTGGAAATTTTACAACTCTGCCGGCCGGCTCGAACAGGCCGGATCTTACAGCAACGGACGCATTGACGGAACCTGGCGATGGTATTATCCTGACGGTGAATTGCTTCGCGAAGAGGACTACTACCAGGGAAAACGTGACGGAAGCTATACTGAATATACCCGCACGGGGGAAATAATTGCCCAGGGTACATACACCGACGGCGAAAGAAACGGAATGTGGAAGGTCACTGCCGGTGATAACGCCGAAGAGGGAGAATATATCCTCGGGCTTCCTGACGGAGAGTGGAAGTCATATTACCCTGACGGGAAGCTGAGGTTTAAAGGCGAATACAGGCAGGGGAACCCGGAAGGGCACCATATCCTCTACTATGAAAACGGCAGGACAAAGGAAGACCGGTATTACCGCAACGGCTTTCGGACAAAAACATGGAAGAAATTCAATGAATTGGGTGAGGTTATACTCACTGTGACATACCGTGACGATGTTGAAACAAGCATCAACGGTGTGCCTGTGAACCTTCCTGACAGCAGTGTAAGGAGAATCAAGTAAGTTATCAATGGAAGAGCAGTTCAACCTGAGAAAGGAGATCACCCTGGCCGGAGATGCTGAGCTGGAGAAACAACTGCGCCCGCTGACTTTTTCCGATTTCAAGGGTCAACAGCGCATCACAGACAATCTCAGTGTCTTTGTCACCGCAGCGTTACAGAGAGGGGAAGCTCTTGACCACGTGCTGCTTCATGGCCCTCCCGGGCTGGGGAAGACAACCCTTGCAGCCATAATTTCAAACGAGCTGAAAGTAAAGCTGAAGATAACTTCGGGACCGGTGCTTGACAAGCCTGGTGACCTGGCCGGACTGCTTACAAGCCTTGATGAGGGGGATGTGCTCTTTATTGACGAGATACACCGCCTGAGCCCGGTTGTTGAGGAGTATCTCTATTCAGCGATGGAGGACTACCAGATTGACATTATGATAGACAAGGGACCCGGGGCCCGCTCGGTGCAGCTGAAACTCAATCCTTTCACACTTATAGGTGCCACAACCCGCTCCGGTCTCCTGACAAGCCCCCTCAGGGCCCGCTTCGGCATCAAGTTCCATCTCGAATATTATGACACCCCTGTTCTCAAGGGTATAGTAAAAAGATCGGCATCAATACTAAACGTGACAATTAACGAGAGCGCAGCCGCTGAAATAGCATCCCGGAGCCGTGGTACGCCAAGGATAGCCAACGCACTTCTCAGAAGAGTGAGGGATTTTGCGCAGGTAAAGGGTAACGGAACGATAGACCTCGATATAACCCGTTATTCACTTGAAGCGCTGAATATCGACAAGCACGGTCTGGATGAAATGGATAACCGCCTTCTGCGGACAATAATTGAGAAATTCAGGGGAGGACCGGTGGGGCTTAACAACGTTGCCACGGCAGTGGGAGAGGAGAGCGGTACAATTGAAGAGGTTTACGAGCCGTTTCTTATCAAGGAGGGTTATATCAAACGCACTCCGCGGGGCCGCGAAGCAACAGAACTGGCATACAGGCACCTTGGAATTGTAAGGGGCAGGGAAGATACGCTGTTTTGATCCGGCGGCAGTACCTCTCCCCGGTTAACAAGCATAATTGACAATTACGTTCAGGAGCTGATCTTCTCCAGACCCTTCTGATCTAAAATTCTGATTTTGCGGCCATTAAGCTCAATGAGCCGGTCACTCTTGAATTCCGAAAGAAGCCTGATTACCGATTCGGTGGCCGTTCCCACAATGTTTGCAAGCTCCTCACGCGTGAGCGAAATACGCAGGTATTTCTGCTCGTCGAGACCAAAATCCTGGACAAGGCTCAGCAACACCTCGGCAACCCTTTCCCTGACTGTCTTCTGGGCAATGTCAGTGATATATGAGTTGGCCTCTGCAAGCTCGTGGCAGGTAAGTTTAACAACTTCAAACGCAAACGAGGGATTGGTCTTGACAAACTGTATCAGAAGCTCTGAAGGGATGAAACATACCTGGCAGTCTTCGATCACCTTTGCAGAGGTGCAGGCAGGCTCGTTGCTGAGCACCGACCTGTAAGCTATTATTTCACCCTTTCTCGCAAAGCGGATTATCTGTTCCTTGCCGTCAACACCGGTCTTGAAAACCTTGATGATGCCTGAGTTGATGCAATAGAAACCGCTTATGCGGTTCCCTTCATGGTATAATATGTCACCTCTCCTGTAACGCCTGAAGTCCTTCTCGAAATTCAGCCTGTCAGTCTCATCACGGGTCAGAAAACGAAAGACCGAGCTCGTTTCAAAAGCACAGTTGTCACAGAATGAAATGGTGTAGTCATGTTGTTTCATAACTCTCCAATTAAGAGGCAAAGTTGGCTATAAATTCCTTAATTTCATAATATTTCGGTACGGAACTGGTTCAGGAATCTGATGTCGTTTTCAAAATAGAGACGCAGATCGTTGACCCCGTATTTAAGCATCGTTGCCCTCTCTATTCCCATCCCGAAGGCATAACCGGTATATTTGACGGAATCAATTCCGCAGGCCTCGAGAACATTCGGATCGACCATGCCGCATCCCAACAATTCGAGCCATCCTGTTCCCTTGCATACGTTGCAACCTTTTCCACCGCATATGTTGCAGCTTATATCCATCTCTGCCGACGGCTCGGTGAAGGGAAAGAACGAAGGCCTGAGACGGATGCTGACACCTTCGCCGAAAAGCTCTGTGGCAAAATAGAGAAGCGTCTGTTTCAGATCAGCAAACGATACATTTTCCGCTACATACAAACCTTCAACCTGGTGAAATATGCAATGTGCACGGGCTGAAACTGCTTCATTTCGGAAAACCCTTCCCGGGGAGATTGTGCGGATAGGCGGCTTCTGATTTTCCATCACCCTCACCTGAACGGAGGAGGTGTGGGTTCTTAAAAGAACATCATGCGGATCTGATTCGCTGCCGGATTTCTTTTCGATGAAGAAAGTGTCCTGCATGTCACGTGCCGGGTGATCACTGGCAAAATTGAGCATCGTAAAGACATGATTGTCATCCTCAATCTCGGGTCCTTCCGAGACTGTGAATCCAATACGGCTGAAGATGTCAATGATCTCGTTTCTTACTATGGAGATCGGGTGACGGGTTCCTTCCCCGAAGGGAAATGCAGGCATCGTAATATCAGCAGATGACCTGACTGTCTCGGTCAATGAAAGTTGTTCCTTATTAACGCTGTATTTGTCTGTTGCAAATTGTTTCAGTTCATTGAGAAGCTGCCCGGTCTCCCGCTTCGCCTCCGGCGGAATTTGTCTGAAATCTTCAAACAAAACACCTATCTGGCCTTTCTTGCTCAGGTAGGCTATTCTGAATTGTTCAAGCGAGTCGTCACCCTCAATCAGGAATTCATCAATCTCTTTCCTTAACTCTGCAATCTTCTCCTTCATCTCTGAACCTTGTATTATTTAATGATTTTCACTTTCAGGATCCTTATGTCCTTCACCGGCTTGTCTGTAATATCGGTTGCCGTTCCGGCTATGGCGTCAACAACCTCCATTCCCTCAAGTACCTCGCCGAAGACAGTATATGCTCCGTCGAGAAAAGGTGTGCCTCCGGTAGTTTTGTAGACGTTCCTGCGGTGTTCCGGCATAACATACGGCCCGGCCTCTTCCATGGCTTCATATGCCTTTATTATTGCATTCTGCTGAATTTCATCCTCAGACAATACAGTATCTGATTTTCCGGACTGGCTGCGGAGGTCGAGAAGAGCCCTGTTATAGAAATACTGCCTGCGGTTGTATTCAATGCGCTGAACGGTGGCGGCCAGTTCCTCATCATTGTAAACCTTTCCCTGCACAATGTAAAACTGTGTTCCGGAAGAGTTTCTTTCCGGGTTGACTTCATCACCCATGCGGGCAGCAGCAACAACGCCCCTCCTGTGGTACAGGGAGTCATTAATCTCAGCCGGAACAGTATAATCCTCAATTATTAAGGATGAATCCTGGCGTGTTGCCCCATCCCCTGTCTGTATCATGAAATCCTTGATAACACGGTGGAAGGATACCCCGTCATAAAAGCCGCTCTCGGCAAGCTTTATGAAGTTATCGCGGTGGAGCGGGGTAAGGTCTGAAAGAGATATCAGGATGTCTCCTTCGGTTGTCTTTATCTGGGCATGGACGCCCTTTTTGCCGCCTGTCGAACAGCCTGCAACGAGCAGTATTGCAGCCAGCCACAGCATGATACGTAATGAAGTCCTCATTTTCTTTTAATTTACGAATGACAAAGATATATATTTGCAGTAAGAGTTAAGCATGAACGATATACGCAAACTTGCGGGCCAGACAGTCGTTTACGGCTTTGGAACCGTGGTCCCGCGATTTCTTAATTATGCGCTTCTGACACCGTTCTATACCCGCATTCTGGGCCTGGAACAGTATGGAATTGTCACGGAGCTTTATGCCTGGATGGTGCTGGCCCTTGTCATCCTTACGTACGGGATGGAAACCACATATTTCAGGTTTGCAGGTAAAAAGGCGCCTGCAGAAGAGGTTTACAGTACGGCAATGATAAGCCTCTTTGCAACGTCAGCCTTCTTTATTCTGGCTGTATCGTTGTTTATAGAACAGGTTTCAGGCTTCCTGGGTTATGAAAAATACCCGGAATATATCCGGATGTTTACATGGATCGTCGCAATTGACGCTTTCTCAGCGATTCCCTTTGCCTGGCTGAGAAACAACAACAGGCCGGTTGTCTTCAGCATATTGAAAATTATAAATGTGCTTGTTACAATGGTCGTAGCCTTTTTCTTTCTGTGGGCTGCACCGTTGATTGCAGAAAATGGGAACGGCTGGATTTATAAAATATGGAACCCTGACTTTCAGGTGGGATATGTTTTTATTGCAAACCTGGCCGGCTCGGCAATAACTCTTTTATGCCTTACCCCGTTCATATTCAGAATAAAACCGGCATTTGACAAGAAGCTTCTGGGTAAAATGCTTTCTTACAGCTGGCCGCTGCTCATTGGTGGCATGGCAGGCTCACTCAACGAAGTGCTTGACAAAATCCTGCTCAGACGACTTATCGGAGGTGCAGAAGGACTCGCAACCGTAGGCCTCTACGGGGCAGGATACAAGGTGGGAGTGCTTATGTCCCTGTTCATCCAGATGTACCGGTTTGCAGCTGAACCTTTCTTTTTCGAGAAAGCCGGAAGCAAGGACGCCAGGGAAACTTACGCCGTTACGATGAAGTATTTCGTTATTACCGCCCTGATCCTTTTCCTCGGGATAAACCTTTACCCCGAAGCCATACAGGTACTTATCGGGGAAGATTTCCGTGAATCACTTGTCGTAGTACCAATCATTAGCATGGGTTATCTCCTGCTCGGAATTTTTATAAACCAGAGCATCTGGTACAAGGTGGATGACAAAACTATTTATGGAGCATGGATCACACTGGCAGGTGTTGCAGTAACAGTTGCGGTGAACGTTCTGTTTGTCCCCGGATACGGTTATATTGCAGCAGCCTGGGCCCATGTGGCATGCTGTTTATCGATGGTGGCAATATCGTATTTCGTAGGGCAGAAATACTACCCTGTTAAATATGAATCAGGAAAAATTATCACGTATATTGCCCTGGCCCTGACCCTGCTTTTTATTTCAAGGCTGCTGGAAGGAAAGAACATTATCGTCAACCTGACGGTTGACACTGTGTTGCTTTTCATTTTCTTTGCCGTTGCTGAGATCAGGGATAGATTTTTTACGTTATTGTTTAAAAGAGGATAATGAAAATCAGGATTGTAAATAAATCCGGTCATCCGCTGCCGGCATATGAAACTGAACACTCGGCAGGCATGGACCTGAGGGCTTTTACAGGGAGCGCGGTTACTTTGAGGCCGATGGAAAGAAAGCTGATACCTACAGGTCTTTATATTGAAATTCCGGAAGGTTATGAAGCGCAGGTGCGCCCCAGAAGCGGACTTGCACTGAAGCACGGCGTTACAGTCCTTAATTCTCCGGGAACAATCGACGCAGATTACAGAGGCGAAATCGGAGTGATACTTATTAACCTTTCTGAAAACGATTTTACCGTGAATGACGGAGACCGTATTGCGCAGATGATAATTGCACGTCATGAAAGAGCCGAACTTGTTCAGTCTGGCACTATCGGCAGCACAGCAAGGGGAGAAGGAGGATTCGGACATTCGGGAAGAAAATGAAGAAAAGTATTAAACTGGCATTTATACTGCTGCTTGCTGCAGGTTGCTCCGGGCGGGTTGTCTCACCTGTGCTGGAAAAGGAGAGAAGTGCTGATAACAGGTATGATTACATGCTGGCTGAGGCGATGAGACAAAAGTATGTTGGTGAGATGAGCGAAGCTGCTGCACTTTTCGAAAAATGCATTGAACTGGACAATAAAAGAGCTGTTCCTTATTTCGAACTCGCCCAGATGTATTCTTCTGCAGGAGTAAGCGGAAAATCGATGCAATACGCAAGTACGGCTGCAAGGCTGGATCCTGGCAATTACTGGTATCAGCTCGCTTGCGCATCGCTTTTCACACAGTATGAAATAAAGGATTCGGCAATAGTCTATTTTACAAGAGCGCTGAAGGCAGACCGGGCATCGGCAGAGGTAAACGGAATCCTGGCCGGACTGTACTATGAGAAAGGAGACTCCGGAAAAGCAGACTCACTCTTTAGTGTGATGGAGAGTGAAGGCGTCATGACAACAGAAATGTCACTTATGATGATCTCCGGATTACTCGCCAGGAATGAACTTGGCATGGCTGCAGAAAAAACACTTAAGTTGCTTGAAATGTACCCAGGAGAGGCTCGCTTCAGGGCCTTGCTGGCAGATATATACAGTGAACAGGGATTTAAGGAAAAAGGTGACAGCATATACGCTGCAATTATAGAGAGCGATCCTGAAGATATTGAAAGTCAGCTGTTATACCTTGCAAGCCGTGTAAACAGGAAAGAATACGCAGATGTTTCAGGCTTTATCAGGAACATTTACCAGAGCGACCTGGTTGAGCGGGAAAGAAAAATTGCCCTCACACGCCGGCTGGCTGAAGACTCGGCATATATGGCGGTTAACGCTGAGGAACTGGTTCAAAGTTTGAAGATACTTGAAGAAAAATATCCGGGTGATGAAGAGATCCTCGCTTTGAGACCCGGAGTATGTGAAGCCGCCGGATTTGAAGACATGGCAATCGCCAGATATGAGGAAATCCTGAGTGACGGCCGGCCGGGTTTCTGGTTCAGGGAAAGACTCATGATTCTCTACGCCGGAAAGGAAGATTACAGGAAGCTTTTCAACCTGGCTGCAGAATATTCGAGAAATAATAACAAGAGCATACTCGGGAAAATTTATTATGCCCTTGCTGCAATGGAGCTCAAAGAGTATGATGTTGCTGATAATGAACTTAAAAAGGCCCTGATTCTGGCCGGAAGCAACGATCAGTTGAAGGTTCAGGTTTTATCGATGATCGGTGATCTGAAGTTCCGGATGAAGGACTATGAAGCATCTTATTCTTTTTATGAACAGGCACTGGAGATTTCACCTGATGACCCGCTTATCCTGAATAATTATGCATATTTCCTTGCAGAAGGAGGAAAGGAACTGAATAAGGCGCTGAAAATGGCTGAAAAGGTTATGCAATCGGAAGGTGATAATCCGACATATATCGATACATACGCCTGGGTACTGTTCAAAACAGGGAGGTATAAGGAGGCACAAAAGGCAATGCTGAAAATTTTTGAGAATGGAAAGGGGAATGACCCGGAATTGCTTGAACATATGGGATATATAAAAGAGGCGCTGGGAGACTGTGACGAAGCTGTCGTTTTCTGGCATGAAGCGCTTAAAAAGGACGCGACAAAGACTTATTTGGAAGAGGAGATAAGGAAATGCACAATGCGGTAAGGAATGTTATAATATTTTTAATTCTGTTTCTGTCTGCAGGATGTTCTGCTTTACGGAAAAGCAGAAGTGACGAGTCGGCGAAAATTTACGGTAATACTGATTATCACAGTATTTTAGAAAACGTTACCACAAATAATGTTACTGATGGCGGATTTGAGATAAGAAAAGGAAGTATTAAGCTCGAAGGAACACAGATAGAAGGAACTTTCGGACTCAATGCAAGGCTCAACAGCAGAGGCGATTTCTATGCATCTGTCAGGGGACCCCTTGGAATCGAGCTGGTCAGAATACTTATGGTTGAAAATGATATTGCTGCAATTGACAGGTTTAACCGGAAAATATATGTCGGCAGTAAGAGCGAAGTATTGAGGAATAACGGAATGCCCGAAGATTTCATGAGAATAGTTTTCGGCGATATTCCGGCCGGAAGAGATCTCAAACTCATTAATTCTGAAAAGAATGAACTGACAGTGGCTGATGAAAGTAAGGATTTCCGGAATGTTATAAGAATCTGTATTGAATCTATGAAGGTTTGCGCAATGAACATTGACGCAAATAATTCAGAGTATGAACTTTATATGACTTTCGGACCTTTTGCTGAAGCACAGGGAAGAAAGTATCCGGCAGAAATTTCCGTTGAGGAGAGAAAGAAAATGTTTCACGTGAAACTTTTTATTGACGATCTGATTTACGGGTATGATTCTGACATAGAATACAAACTCCCATCATATAAAAGAGAATCATTTTGAGGCTTTTGATGTCCATATTGTTGTTTTCGTTCCTGACTGTTAACGTGATAGTCGGGCAAAGCAGGGCTGAACTTGAGGAGATGAGAAAGAAGAATCTCCAGGAGATAGAATATGTCGACAGAATGCTTAAAACAACAGCAACACAGAAGAATGAGAATCTGAATGAACTCAGGGTTATTGGTCGGAAACTCAATCTAAGGGAGAAGCTTATCAACGAATACGGACAGGAGATCGGGCTGCTGGAATACAGAATAAGCCTGAATACACTTGCAATTCAAATGCTCGAGATGGATCTGGAGGAGCTGAAGGACGATTATGCAAGGTCAATTGTCAGTGCATACAAGGCTACGAAAGGCTCTCCGGCAGTTGCTTTCATTCTTTCGGCGGCAGATTTCAACCAGGGCTACAAAAGACTTAAATATATTCAGCAGGTTGCAAGGTACAGGAGGAAGGAAACTGAGACAATCGAGGCGTTATACAGTGAACTGCAAGGAACAAGGCAAAGACTTGAAAAGGACAGAAGGAACGTAAGTGATCTGAAAAATAAAGAAGTAAGGCAAAAACAGATCTTAAGCCAGGAACAAAACAGAAAGGAAACACTTGTCAGCAACCTTGGAAAAAAGGAAAAGCAACTGAAGCAGGAATTGGAAGAGAAGAGACGAATTGCACGACAGATCGAAAAGGAGATTGAAAGACTGATAGAGGAAGAAAGCAAAAAGAGCCAGACAGCACCTGTAAGCAGGGAAATGGCAGTTATAGGCGATTCTTTCGGCGAAAACAAAGGACGTCTGCCATGGCCCGTGGACAAAGGAATCATTACTTCGCATTTTGGTCTTCAGCCCCATCCCGTTCTGAAAAATGTAACCGAGGATAACATAGGGATTGAGATTACATCAGCAGGTACGACAAAAGCGAAATCTGTTTTCAGGGGTGAGGTTGTTCGTGTATTTGCAATTTCAGGAGCCAATATGGCTGTCATTATTAGACACGGGAAGTACCTTACGGTTTACCAGAACCTTGTGAATGTAAGGATAAAGGCAGGAGATACTGTCGTTATGGGACAGGAACTGGGAGATGTTTATCTTGATATTGGCGACGGGGGAAAGGCCGTTATAAAATTTATGGTATATGAAGAGAAGAAAAAGCTTAACCCTGAACAGTGGCTTATAAAAAAATGACTAAATTTTGCAACAAATAAGTACCCTTTCAGTTAAGAATTAGTGAATAGGGATTCAGGAATGGAAAGCATTACAATAAATTCAGACGTTGAAAAGTTGCGCGTTGTTGAAACGCTGGTAGATACATTGTCGAAAAAGCTTGGTATCTCCGACGAAGTGTACGGGAAAATTTTAATCTCCACAGTGGAAGCTGTAAACAACGCAATACTGCACGGTAACAAGGGTAATGCTGACAAAACAGTGACCGTCGATTTTACAGCTGACGGGAACCTTTTTGAAGTCACTGTAACTGACCAGGGAGACGGTTTTGATTACAACAACCTGCCGGATCCGACAGATCCGGAGAATATTGAGAACCTTCACGGGCGAGGGGTGTTTATTATGAGAAGCCTTGCTGACATAATCGAATATAATCTGACAGGCAGCCAGGTTAAGATGAGGTTTAAATATTAAGGCCTTGAGAGTCAGTTTCCATTATGATATCGGGAAATTCAGGCTGCGCGACAGCAGAGTAATCAAAAAAATTGCGGAAAGGATTATTTGTGACGCCTCATTGAAGGGCGGAACTGTTGATGTTATAATCACAAGTGACGAGAAAGTTTACGAGATAAACAGGGAATTCCTTGGTCATGATTATCTGACTGACATAATTACTTTCAACTACAATAAGGGAAACACCGTAAATGGTGAAATTTACATCAGTGAGGAACGGGTAAGGGATAATGCGGAAAAGTACGCTGTATCTCCGGGCTCTGAGATGAGAAGGGTAATCTTCCATGGTATTCTTCACTTATGCGGATATGATGACAGAACAGAAGGGGAGAAGAAAAAGATGTCTGAGATGGAAGAAATGTATCTGGCCTTATCATATGCCGAATGAACTTCAGATATGATATAATCGTCGTTGGTGGTGGCCACGCCGGATGCGAGGCTGCACATATTGCTGCTGTTATGGGAGCGAAAACGCTCCTGGTGACGATGGATATGACAAAACTGGCCCAGATGTCATGTAATCCGGCAATGGGGGGAATAGCCAAAGGACAGATAATCAGGGAAATAGATGCGCTGGGCGGTATGTCCGGCATAGTTACTGACAGGTCAATGATTCAGTTCAGGATGCTGAACAGAAGCAAAGGCCCTGCAATGTGGAGTCCGAGGGCTCAATGTGACAGGATGCTTTTCAGCCGGGAGTGGAGAAGGATTCTCGAGGAGACTGATGGATTAGGCATCTGGCAGGAACAAGCTACGGGACTAATAATTGAGGACGATTCGGTTAAAGGAATCCGGACTGCTTTTGGGACCGAGTTCAGGGCTGATGCAGTTGTATTGACAAATGGCACGTTTCTTAACGGTCTGATGCATGTCGGTTTCAGCACCATGTCTGGTGGCAGGTCAGGTGATCCGGCATCGAACGGATTGAGCGAGCAACTCAGGGAGCTTGGTTTCGAGGTCGAGCGGTTGAAGACCGGAACGAGTGCACGAATAGACGGAAGAAGCATTGACTTCGGTGCGATGACTGAGCAGAAGGGCGACGGTGACGGAAGATGCTTCTCATACCTTAATGACAGGGTTAATATTGATGATGAACGCAGCTGTTTTATAACCCATACAAATGAGCGAGCCCATGAGGTGCTGAGGAGTGGTCTTGAATTCTCTCCGCTCTTTAAGGGAAGGATCAAGGGAAGAGGCCCAAGGTATTGCCCGAGCGTGGAAGATAAGATTGTAACATTTGCCGGCAAGGAGTCGCATCAGTTATTCCTTGAACCGGAAGGGTGGGATACAAACGAGTTTTATATAAACGGGTTCTCGAGCAGTCTCAGGATGGAGACACAACTGGCTGCAATGAGGGAAATTGCCGGATTGGAGAATGTTGTAATATTCAGACCCGGCTATGCAATAGAGTATGATTTTTTCCAGCCGACACAACTGAAGCATTCACTTGAGACAAAAAGAATAGAAGGGCTTTACTTTGCAGGGCAGATAAACGGTACCACAGGATATGAGGAAGCGGGTGCGCAAGGTCTTCTTGCCGGCATCAACGCTGTTCAAAAAATCAGGGGAAAGGAGCCGGTTATTCTGAAAAGAGATGAAGCATATATCGGAGTCCTTATTGACGACCTGGTAACAAAGGGTGTTGATGAGCCTTACAGGATGTTTACATCGAGGGCGGAATACAGAATTTTGCTCCGGCAGGATAATGCTGATGAAAGACTGACTCCGTTAGCCTGGAATCTGGAGACTGTTACAGAGGAGAGGATGAGAAGGCTGGAGGAGAAGTACAGGATGGCCGGGGAGATAATTGATTTCCTCGGAAGATGTAGTATTTCCCCATCAGACATAAATGTATTTCTCGTAGAAAAGGGAACAGCGGAGATAAGCCAGAAGATGAAGGCGCTGAATCTTGCTGGCCGGCCACAGATCGAACTTGAGGAGCTTCTTGAAAAAATTCCGGGCGCTGAAATGCTTGGATATAATGAATCAGGAAGGAAAACTGAGATTATTGAAGCAGCTGAAATAAAAATCAAGTACTCCGGATACCTCGAGCGAGAGAGGGGAGTGGCGGAAAAGATAAAGAGACTTGAAGAGCTCAGGATCCCTGACGAAATCAATTACGAGGAACTTACATCAATCTCAACCGAAGGACGGCAGAAGCTGTCACGCATCAGACCGGCTACAATCGGTCAGGCTTCCCGGATCAGCGGAGTATCATCATCAGATGTCTCAATTCTAATTATGTATCTTGGCAGATAATTTATGATGTTCCACGTGGAACATCATTTTCAATATTAATTATGAAAATTGCAGGTAAAATTATTGATGTGCATAAAAGGCGCATTTACCCGGGGATTGTAACTGTTTCAGACGGCAAGATTGAATCGGTAACAGAAACCGACCAATGTCCGGAACAGTTCATAATGCCGGGGCTGGCCGATGCTCATGTGCATATTGAAAGCAGTATGCTTGTGCCCTCTCATTTTGCTGTTGCCGCTGTCAGGCACGGAACAGTGGCTGTGGTGACTGATCCGCATGAAATAGCAAATGTGCTGGGTAAGGAAGGTGTAAAATTCATGCTTGACAATGCGGAAAATGTTCCTGTCAAAATGATTTTCGGCGCACCGTCATGCGTACCGGCTACTACATCTGAAAGCGCCGGAGCAAAGATCGGAGCGGCCGATATCCGCGAAATGCTCGACGAGGGGAAGGTTAAATTCCTTGCAGAGATGATGAATTTTCCCGGAGTAATTTATGATGATGCTGAAGTACATCATAAACTCGATGCTGCAAGAAGCGCGGGAGTGCCGGTAGACGGTCATGCACCAGGCCTGACAGGAGAGGAACTGAAGAAATATATTGCAGCCGGTATTTCAACCGACCACGAATGTACCTCCCTGGAGGAAGCGCTTGAAAAAATTTCCGGCGGAATGAAAATCCTTATTCGGGAGGGAAGCGCAGCCAGAAACCTTGAGGTGCTTGCCCCGCTGCTCAGTTATTATCCGGCCGAAGTGATGCTCTGTACAGATGACCTCCACCCTGAAACACTTGTACGCGGACATATTAACAGACTGGTCGCACGCCTGATCTTAGCGGGTTATGACATGTTCGACGTCATACGGGCAGCATCCGTCAATACATTTAAGCATTACGATATCAACGCGGGAACATTAAACCCCGGAGACCCGGCAGATTTCATAATTGTCGATGATCCGGGTAAAATGAACGTCAGCCAGACCTGGATAGACGGCAAATGCGTATTTGACGGAGATAAAGCTCTTTTCACACCTGGAGAAATAATCAAGATAAATAAATTCAAATGCACAAGACTTCTCCCGGATGAAATCAGGGTCATAAACGAAGGAAAAAAAATCAATCTGATTGTGGCAAGAAACGGTGAGCTTACAACAGATGCCGACGTGGTTCCGGCAGGAGATGAACCCTTTGTTATACCCAGGCCGGCAGAAGATATTCTTAAAATTGTTGTAAAGGAAAGATACAACGACAGGCCACCGGTTGCCGGTTTCATCCGGGGCTTCGGCTTGAAAAGCGGAGCAATGGCTTCATCTGTGGCTCATGACAGTCATAATATAATCGCTGTCGGTACAAATGACCGGGATATTGTATCTGCAATAAACCTGATAGTGGATGCAGGTGGAGGAATGTCGGTGGTTTCGGATAACGGCAGTGAAATCCTCAAACTGCCAATAGCCGGTATAATGTCCGACCTGCCTGTAACTGCAATGGCCTCACGCTATGAAAGACTGTCTGAAACAGTTAAAGGACTGGGCTGCAAACTCGACGCACCATTCATGACCCTCTCATTTATGGCCCTCCTTGTCATACCTAAACTGAAAATGAGCGACAAAGGATTGTTTGACGGACTGACATTCAGGCATATACCGCTCTTCGTACCCGATCCTTACAGCAAGTACAAAACCCCCTGAAATTGTGTGCAGGCACAGAGGCTGCCCCGGTTCAGAGCATTTGAGCCGGATAAGGGCCTGTATATCAGATAAAAACAGGATCGATTAAACACCTGTATGCCAACCGGAGACACAATAAGATCAACAGTTTCTACACTCCCCGACAAACCGGGAGTATACCAGTTTATAGATTCCTCCGGGACAATTCTATATGTCGGAAAGGCCCGCAGCCTGAAGAAACGGGTTGCTTCCTACTTTGCAAAAAACCAGTCCGGTAAAACACGGGTGATGCTCTCCCGCGCCGTCGAACTCCGGCATATTGTGGTTGACAATGAATCTGATGCGCTTCTCCTTGAAAACAGCCTGATAAAAAAGCATCAGCCGCGATACAACATCCTCCTTAAAGACGACAAGACATATCCCTGGATATGCATTAAAAATGAGCACTTTCCGCGTGTTTTCATGACCCGGAAACTGATAACTGACGGCTCTGCCTACTTTGGCCCCTACACATCGGTACCGGTAGTAAGGACACTGCTTGAGCTGATCCGGCACCTCTTCCAGATACGCACCTGCTCACTTCCACTGAATCAAAAGTCAATTTCGGAAGGCAAATTCAAAGTGTGCCTTGAATATCACATGGGTAATTGCAAAGCCCCGTGCATAGGGCTTATCAGCGAGGATGAATACAACCGGCAGGCAGAACGTATTAAGGAAATTATCAGGGGAGACCTGTCAGGGGTGACGGCATACCTTGATTCGATGATGCGTAAGCTGGCCTCAGATCTTAAGTTCGAAGAAGCACAGAAAATAAAGGAAAAGCTGGAGCTCCTTTCAAAATACCGCAGCAAATCAGTTGTTGTAAACACTTCGGTAAAAAACGTTGACGTGTTTGGCTGCTCAGTTGAAGAGGGTTCAATGTATGTAAGTTACATGAAGGTTGTTTCCGGCGCTATTGTTCAGTCGTGGTCAGTGGAACTGAAAATGAGGATGGAAGAGGAAAAGGAATCAATTCTATCCACTGCCGTAACTGAAATAAGGCAAAGAGTATCAAGTGATTCCCCGGAGATATTAGTTCCCTTTATGCCTGATATTCAGTTGGATAACATAAAATACTCGGTTCCCGCGAGGGGAGACAGGTTTAAACTGCTTGAGCTGGCAAACCGTAATGCGGTCTTTTTCAGGCTGGAACGACAGAAAAAATTTTCGGAACATTCAAAGGAAAACAGGACCGAAAGAAACCTGGAGAAAATGAAGAAGGATCTTCATATGCCTGTCCTGCCGGCTCATATTGAGTGTTTTGACAACTCGAACATACAGGGCGAATCGGCAGTCGCTGCATGCGTCGTCTTCAGAAACGGGAAACCGAGCAACAGGGAGTACAGGCATTTCAACATAAAAACTGTCACCGGTCCTGATGACTTTGCTTCGATGGAAGAGGTGATTTATCGCCGGTACAGAAGGATGCTTGATGAGCAGAAACCGCTCCCGCAGCTTATTGTGATTGACGGTGGCAAGGGACAACTCTCTTCGGCAATGAAGACGATGGATCTTCTTGGAATCAGGGGAGCTGTGACTGTCATTGGAATTGCAAAGAAGCTGGAGGAGATTTATTTTCCCGGTGACTCTGTTCCGCTGTATCTTGACAGGAACAGCATAACGCTTAAAATAATTCAGCACCTGAGAAACGAAGCGCACCGCTTCGGGATTAATTTCCACAGGGGAAAGCGAAGTTCCAAAATGAACCTCTCTGTTCTGGATGAAATTCCCGGGATAGGGAAGAAGACAAAGGAACTACTCCTGAAAAAATTCGGTTCCGTAAAAAAACTGGCTGAGGCAGATCAGACTGAACTTGAAAATGCAATTGGACCAAAAAAAGCTGCAATTCTTGCTGCCGCTCTTAAAAATTAGTCTATTTCCACGTGGAACAGTGTTTTATTTCTGAACCCATAATACACAGATTAACAGCAGGTAAGAACTGATTACCTGAAGCTTCAACCCTGCGAGAACGGGAAATTTCCAATCAGGCGGGCAGACGCCCGAATATTTTCTTCAGAAAACGGTGAAACGAATGGACACCGTCTGGTTTCCAGAACATCATTATGCACTGGTGATGGATCAGGTTGACATCTTCCTTTTCAAGTCCGGCAATTGTCTCCTTTGATTCTGCTCCCTGCTGAATCCAGAGGTCTTTAATTCCGTGTGCAATTGCCTCTTTTGCCACAGTGAGAGTTTCATGCTTCGGTGTCATGAATATTACCCCCTTTACTCCGGCGGGCAGTTCACTGACCGACCTGTAGCATTTTACACCGTCAATTGTTTCGGCTGCAGGATTGACAGGTACAACGTCCATTCCCTTCTTTCGCAGGTCGCGGAACATAACCTGCCCGAATTTCTTCGGATCTCTCGAAACGCCGGCTAATGCATATGTGCCAAGAGAGAGAAATCTGTTTACGTCCTTCATTTTTTTCTCAGTGTTGAAAATATGACAAATTCGATTAGTGCTGTCTTTGTTTCAGATTCCGGATACTTATCAAGAATGCGGATTGCCCTGTCAGAAAATTCCTGCATTTTTGATTCTGCATATTCCAGACCCCTGTGTTTTTTTACGAAGTCGATAACCTTGCCGATCTCCTTTCTTCCCTTCCTTTTTTTTCTCAACAGCCTTAAAATGTGACGTCTTTCCAGGGGGCCGGCTTCCCTCAGAGCGTGTATCAGTGGCAGAGTGATCTTTTTTTCCTTTATGTCATTTCCTTCCCGTTTCCCTGTCAGGCCATCACCGCTGTAATCGAGCAGGTCATCCTTTATCTGGAAGGCGATACCGATGTTTTCCCCCAGCTCTTTCATACGTGCTATTACCGCAGTATCGTCTGTCACCGAACTGGCCCCGCAGGCAGTGCATGCCGAGATCAGTGTTGCTGTCTTCATCCTGATGATACGGAAGTAATCTTCTTCGCTGATGTCAAGCTTACGTGTCTTCTGTAACTGAACCAGTTCGCCCTTGACTATCTCCCTGACGGCATCTGATACGATACCCAGCATGTTGAACCGCTGTTTCTCCACGCTGATAAGAAGACCCTGTGCCAGGAGATAGTCGCCTACAAGTACGGCTATCTTTGAATTATAGAGCACATTGAGGGAGGGAAGGCCTCTTCTTTCCGAAGCGTCGTCAACCACGTCGTCATGTACAAGTGTGGCTGTGTGCAGAAGTTCTATGAAAGTGGCAGCGATGTATGTGGTTTCAGTAACCGTACCATTGAGCTTTGCTGTAAGGAAAACAAGCAACGGTCTCATATGCTTGCCTTTACGGCGCAAGAAAAGACTTAGAATCGTATGAAAAAAGGGAATATCGCTCTGCAGTGTGTGTTTGAAATACGATTCAAATTCACGCATTTCTGCTGCAACCGGTTTTTTTATGTCTGAAAGGCCTGCCATCGACTGCTGACGGTATCATCACCAAAAGTAAGACAAAAAGCCGAACAAATTGTTCCGGTCTGGAAGAGTGCTTAAATCACACCCTCAAATCAACTCATTGATGTGTCTCTCCCAGGAATTTTTTCTGAAAGAGGAGTATTGCGAGTACCCCGGTGGTGATAGATGCGTCAGCCAGGTTGAATACCGGTCTGAAAAAAATGAAGGTCTGCCCCGGCCTGATGGGTGACCAGTCAGGCCACGTGGTGTCAATAACAGGGAAATAGAACATATCGACAACTCTTCCGAGCAGAAAGGACGAGTATCCCCCTCCTTCCGGAAAAAGAACAGCGGGAGTCTGCCAGCTCTCGCTGAAAATCATTCCGTAAAAAGCACTGTCAATCAGGTTTCCTGCAGCCCCGGCGATAATGGCGCTGACTGAGAGAATCAGCCCGGTGCTTGCATTCTTTTTTATTATACTGTCAAGATACCATGAAATACCTGCTATGGCTATCATCCTGAAAACCGTAAGGGCGATCTTGCCTGACCTGCCGCCCCATTCCATCCCGAAGGCCATGCCGTTGTTTTCGAGGAAATGAATGCGAAACCAGTTGCCGATTACCGGGATCTCATCGCCAATAACCATGTTGGTTTTGATGATAATCTTGACAATCTGATCAACAATCAGGATCGAAAAAATCAGAATCAGTGCTTTTGTCCGGTTTGACATCAAGAATCAATTTGGCCGCAAAATAGCAAAAAAAACAGAAATAACTGATTGAAATGCCGGTGGCTCAACATCTCGCGAAGACGCAGACGGCAAAAATCAGTAATAAAGAAATCTCTTGATTTTCAGTGTCGCTGTCTTCTGAAACGGCTCAGGCTGGTATATGACCATCTGTAGCTGGCTGTACCTGTTGACCTTTGAGTTTACATACCTCTGAAGTTCTTCAAGGTATTCATTTATCAACTGCTCGGCCTGATCTGTGAAATCCTTTTTCATCTGGGAATATTTCGCCTGGAGCTCCTCGATGTTCAGGTGAACCATTGCCACAAGCTTCCCTTTTTTCTGAACGACAAGTGATTCGATCACATGTCCGAAATCATTGATGACTGATTCGATCTCTTCCGGATAGATATTTTCTCCGCTTGATCCGACTATCATATTTTTAAGCCGTCCTTTGATACTCAGATAATTGTGCCGGTCGATAACACCAAGATCACCTGTTCTGAACCATCCGTCGGGAGTCAGTACATCGGCGGTCATTGAGGGTTCGCGGTAGTAGCCCTTCATCACGTTATCACCCCTTGCCCATATTTCACCTTCGCCAGTGACGGGATCGGGATTATTTATCTTAAGTGTGACACCCTGCATGACGGGTCCTGTTGAGCCGAGCCTGCATGAGCCAACCTTTGTCCCGGCAAGCAGCGGCGAAGTTTCGGTGAGACCGTAACCAATGGCATACGGGAATTTTGCATCCAGCAGAAACTGCTCCACAGTTTGATTGAGCTTTGCACCGCCAACGCCAAAGAACCTGAGTCTGCCACCGAATGCCTTGTATATTTTCTTTCCTGCAATCCTGTTAAGAAGACGGCGGAACAGCGGAGTGCCATAAAGGAACGCCACAACCTTGTTTTTGTGGAAAGTAGGGGCCACCTTACCGAAATACACCTTTTCCATGATCAGGGGTACTGTAAGCATTGTCGTAGGCCTGACCTGTTGAAGAGCAGGAAGCAAAACGGAAGGTGTAGGCGCCTTGCGAAGATACCATATCATGGCACCGTTGAAGATCGGCAGTATCAGGCCGAGAGTCTGCTCGTATGTATGGGAAAGCGGCAGTATCGACAGAAAAACATCGCTTTCAACGACATACTGTATTGTCATCACCTGCCTTGCGGTGAAGCACAGGTTTTTATGGGTAAGCATTACCCCCTTTGACTTTCCGGTTGTACCTGATGTATAAATTATAGCAGCCAGGTCTTCCTCCCTGACCGTGTATTCTTTTGCCGGAACGGACCCTGCTATGTATCTGGCCGCAGAGGATCCCCTGATGATTCTAAAATCGTCAGTGGCAATGACGGTTTCAAGCGTCCCTGATTTGTATTCAGCAACCTTATGGGCAAGATTTGAAGATATAAACAGAGCCTTTGCTTCTGAATGATCAAGCACATTTGCTATTTCCCCCGGGGTAAAATCCGGAAGTATAGGCACTGCAACAGCTCCCATCGATGTTATTGCCAGGTAGGCAGCTCCCCAGTTGGGCATACTTGAGCTCAGTATGGCAACCCTGTCACCATGTCTGATATCAAGATCTTCAAGGAGCCTTGTCACCGAGGCAATCCTCTCTTTAAGCTGGTGATATGTAATAACATCCTCTCCCACAAATCCCATTGCATTGTTCTTTCCGTGCTTTCTGAAGCTCTCCCCGGCAAGAAACGGGATTGTCAACATCTCGTTATTATTCATTGGCTATGAATGTATTGGGCGCAAAGATACTTTTAAATTAATATGTACAGCACATAACGTGCAAATATCATACTTAAATATGCCCTTAAACAAATATCGATCTAAATAGTTTATTTTTGCATAGACCAAACACTTGCACAAATGGCCCTGATACGGGTAACAAAGGAATTTCGCTTTGAGATGGCACATGCCCTGTGGAACTATGACGGTCCCTGCCGGAACGTTCATGGCCACTCATATATACTCTACGTGACTCTTGCCGGGGAGCCGTTGAATGATCCTGACCATCCGAGGAACGGTATGGTGATCGATTTCGGTGATCTCAAGAAGATTGTCCGCGAGAACATCGTTGACAGGTTTGACCATGCCCTGATGGTCTCCGGACTGGCTCCCGCCGCCACCGTTGAGGCATACCGTCAGCACTTTGGCAATGTCATCGTTTCGTCATACCAGCCTACATGCGAGAACCTTGTGGCCGATATTGCCACCACCCTGAGTGCATTGGTTCCGGCCGGAGCATTCCTCCACAGTATAAAATTATATGAAACAGCCACATCCTTTGCAGAGTGGCATGCATCCGACAACACGTGACAGAATCAGACAACGATAAAAGACTTTTTTTACTCGATGCCTATGCATTGATATTCAGGTCATATTACGCCTTCATCAGAAATCCCCGCGTTACTTCAAAGGGGATGAATACCTCGGCAATTTTCGGATTCCTCTTAACCCTTGAGGATCTGCTTTCAAAACAGAAACCATCGCATATTGCGGTTGTTTTCGACCCGCCGGGACCCACATTCAGGACTGAGATATACCCGGCATACAAGGCTAACCGTGACGCAACGCCGGAAGATATCAGGATAGCCGTTCCGTATATCAAGCGGCTCCTTGAAGGTTTCCGGATACCGGTGATCGAAGTGCCCGGGTTTGAGGCTGACGATGTGATCGGAACACTTGCCCGCATGGCTTCAGAACAGGGATACCATGCGTTCATGATGACACCCGACAAGGATTTTGCACAGCTTGTAACCGACAATGTGGTCATGTACAGGCCGGGACGCTCAGGAGGTGAAGCTGAGATATGGGGCAGGGAAGAAATTGTCAGGGAATACGGCGTGCCGCCGGAACATATCACCGATCTGCTGGGGCTGATGGGAGACACCTCCGACAATATCCCCGGAGCTCCGGGAATAGGCCCTAAAACAGCCTGTAAGCTCATTTCGGAGCACGGGACGATCGAAAGCCTTCTTGAAAAAACATCGGCCCTCCAGGGCCGCCAAAAGGAGATAATCGGGCAAAACAGGGATCAGATACTCCTTTCAAAGCGTCTCGCTACAATCGAACAGAATGTCCCGGTCGAATTCCATCACACCCTTTTTCACAGGCAGGAGCCTGATACCGATGCACTCAGGAGACTTTACGAAGAGCTTGAGTTCCGCACTATGGCCTCCAGACTGTCTGCCCGGGATCTCGGGCGGCAGGCTGTACCCGGTGTGGCATCGCAACAGGCTTTCGACAATCCCGGGCGGGAGTCCCGGCCGGCTGCCGCAAGGCAGCTAGCCACAGAATCACAGGGCCTGCTGTTCGGAGAAACCGCCTCCCCGGCTGTTACATTACTGGCCGGAATAGGCACCACCCCTCATAAGTATACACTCATAGAGACTGAAGAGGAGTGTGTCAGGCTTGCATCGGATCTGTCACAGCTTACCGATTTCTGCTTTGATACCGAGACTGACTCGCTTGATCCGCTCAATGCCCGGCTTGTCTCTGTGGCATTTTCATGGGAGAAGGGTTCCGGCACCATGCTATGGCTCCCGCCTGAGAGAGACCTTGCACTGAAGCTTCTCAAACCTCTCACCCCGGTTTTTGAAAACGAAAGAATCCGGAAAACCGGCCAGAACCTGAAGTTTGACATACAGGTGCTTTCGGGGTATGGCATCAGCGTCAGAGGGCCGCTCTTCGACACAATGCTGGCTCATTACCTGCTTGAGCCTGACATGCGACACAACATGGACCTCCTTTCTGAACAGTACCTGGGCTATGAACCTGTTCATATTGAGGAGCTCATCGGTGAACGCGGCCCGAAGCAGAAGACGATGAGAGATGTCGACAAGGAGCGGGTGAAGGAGTACTCTGTCGAAGATACCGACGTCACCTGGCAGCTGATGAAGATCTTCGAGCCGATGCTTGTGAAGCAGGAACTCGACAGGCTGGCAGCCGATGTCGAAATGCCTCTCGTCAGGGTTCTGGCAGCCATGGAACGTGACGGTGTCCTGATTGATGAAACCGTTCTGAAGACATATGCCGTCTCATTACGCGAATCCATAATCAGGCTTGAACATGAAATTTATTCCCTTGCAGGACATGAATTCAACATTTCATCCCCGAAACAGCTTGGTGATATTCTGTTCGTCAGGCTCCGCCTCGATGAGAACGCCAGGCTCACAAAGACAAAGCAATATCGTACCGACGAAGAGGTGCTGCAGCGCCTGACCGGCAAACACCCGGTTGTTGAAAAGGTACTTGAATACCGTGGTCTGAAGAAACTGCTGTCGACATATGTAGAGGCTCTTCCGCTTCTTGCCGATCGCGGAACCGGACGGATACATACAACGTACAACCAGGCAGTCGCCTCCACAGGGAGGCTCAGTTCCACCAACCCGAACCTTCAGAATATTCCTGTCCGTGATGCGGAGGGCAGGGAAATACGCAAAGCTTTCATTCCGGAGAAGGGGAAGATATTTCTGAGTGCCGACTATTCTCAGATTGAACTGAGACTGATGGCTCATCTCAGTGGTGACAGCACGATGATATCCGATTTTCTTTCCGGCCAGGACATTCACTCTGCGACAGCATCGAAGATCTTTGGAGTTCCGGTTTCAGAGGTGACCCGCGAAATGCGTGCAAGGGCCAAGACGGCGAACTTCGGGATCATCTACGGAATCTCGGCTTTCGGCCTTTCTGAGCGGCTGACAATTGGCCGGAAAGAGGCGAAAGAGCTGATTGACGGCTACTTCGCCTCTTATCCCGGGGTAAAGGCATACATGGATGAAAGCATACGGAGGGCACGGGAGTCAGGTTATGTTACAACGATGTTCGGCCGGAGACGTTATCTTCCTGATATTCATTCGAGAAACCAGGTTGTTCGTGGAAACGCAGAAAGAAACGCCATAAATGCTCCCCTGCAGGGAAGCGCCGCAGACATTATCAAGATTGCAATGATCAGAATAGCTTCGAGGCTTGAACGGGAGATGCCACAGGCAAAAATGATCCTCCAGGTGCACGATGAACTTATTTTCGAGGTAGGTGAGGAATATGCGGACAAGCTTGCCGTGCTTGTCAGGGAGGAGATGTCCGGAGCCGCGCATCTGAGTGTTCCGCTTGAGGTGGATACGGGTACGGGTTATAACTGGCTGGAGGCACACTGACGATGGGAGTAACAGTTACAGTGCTCTATTTCGGGGAGGCACAGGATAAGGCCGGTATCAAGGAAGAAAAAATTGTGGCTGAGGATACGTCTTCACTTCGCAATATTCTGATTGCTAAATACCCGGCACTGGCCCGGGTACCCTTCAGGCTGGCGCTTAACAGGTCTTTGCTTAAAGAGGAGTCACCACTTTCAAAAGGTGACATAATTGCAGTACTGCCGCCTTTCCAGGGAGGCTGAACAAAACACTTTCAAAACATGAAAAGAAGGTATCTGACAGAGGGCCCGATAACACCCGATCTCATTTCCGGGCTGATGACACTTGGAAACGATGATGCCGGTGCAGGAGCAGTATCGGTATTCATAGGCAGGGTGCGTGACGACGAAGCGGATGGACGGAGAGTGACAGCCATCGAATATTCAGCATACGAGGATATGGCCGAAAAAGAGACGGATGAAATTGTCAGGACTGTAAGATCAGCCTTCAGTGACGTAAGGTCGGTCATAATCGTGCATTCGGTCGGCCTGGTGAAAGCAGGGGAGACGTCATTGTTTATTATGATTGCCTCGGGTCACCGCGATCAGGCTACCCGGGCATGCCGTCACGCCCTTGAAATGGTGAAGGAACGGCTTCCGGTCTATAAGAAGGAAATATTCTGATACTGAATCAGACCGTACAGTTCTTGCGGTTCATTTTCCTGCCGGTGCCTTCAGCAGTGAATTATAGCGTGCCCTGTCGCCCGCAATGTTTATGGCTTCCCTGATCTGTGTGTCACGGTTTACGGAATACTCCACCATCCCCCAGTCATAGAAATACCGGCCGGCAAGCTCTGACTCGATCAGTTCAGTCACCTCCGGACTGTAATTTGCCATCTCCCGTTCCAGCGTATGGCTGAGCCCTGACTTCAGCTGACCGAGCAATTCACTGTTCGAATTGTAAAGCCCCTCCGCTCTTGCTGACGAGACCAGTTCTTCGAGGATGCTTTCGGATTCAGTTTTGTATGTAAACTTCTTTCCCTCCAGGAAGGTTCTGAAATTCAAAAGGTCATCACCTGTAATCTTCATGCTGTCAAGGGTTGACGGCTGTGGGTGCGACCAGTAGTATTCTGTTGCAAAGTCAAATATCATGTTCTGGACATAGAGTTCGCTTGCAAAACTGTTCAGTATGTCAGAGGAGACTGTGATGTCAGGTATGATCCCGCCCCCGTCCCTGACGGGTCTGCCGTTTTTTGTTCTGAATGTTTTTGTAAGTGAATCAGGTATTGCACCCACGCTTCCATCCTCGTTCCGGTGCGAAAAATCGACTGCCTGTATACATCTGCCGCTTGGGATGTAATATTTGGCGGTTGTCATTTTGACCTGTGCCTTGTAGCTGAGAGGCCGGGCTACCTGTACAAGCCCTTTTCCGTATGACCTTTCTCCCACTATTATGCCACGGTCGAGATCCTGCAGGGCGCCGGCAACGATTTCCGAAGCAGAAGCGGATCCCCTGTTTATAAGAACCACCACAGGCATGTCAGGTGCAACGGGTGCCTTTGTGGTTTTGAAAACAGCATCATACTGTTTTGCCCGGCCCCTGGTGCTGACTACTTCCTGACCGGGCCTGACGAACAGATTTACAATCTCAACAGCCTCATTAACAAGCCCTCCCGGGTTGCTCCTAAGATCCAGTATCAGGTCTTCGGCTCCCTGATTGGCCTTAAGGTCAAGCAGTGCTTCCCTTACCTCGGATATGCAGTTTTGGGTGAAGTTGGTGAACCTGATGTAACCGGTGTTTTCATCAACCATGCCGTAGTAAGGCACTGCTGATATTGCAATTTTCTCCCTTTTCAATTTTTTTGTCAGATCCTGTCCGTTGCGCCTGATGATTATCTCGGCTTCGGTTCCGGGTTCGCCCTTAAGCATGTCCGAGGCCTTGTCGGAAGACACCCCTTTAAGCGACGTACCGTCGATGCTGATCATAAGATCTCCCGGCCTGATGCCGTTCCTGTCAGCAGGGAATCCCTTATAGACATTGGTGACGATTATGTAATCTCCTGATTTCCTGATGAGAGATCCGAAACCTCCATACTTTCCGGTTGTCATGAAATCAAGATCACCGGTTTCCTCCTCGGAATAATAGACTGTGTAGGGATCAAGTGTTGCAAGCATGCTGTTTATGCTCCTTGTGACCAGCTTTTCAGGGTCTATCTCATCGACATAAAACGCATTGAGTTCCCTGAACAGGGAAAAATAGATGTCAAGGTTCTTTGTGAGTTTGAAGTCTTTGTTCTCCTGGCCTCCCATGAGAAATCCGAGGGAAATTACAACTGCCACTACAGCCACCGGAACCAGCAGAAGCCTCTTTTTTCTGTTCATAAATGAAATTTTCACAAAGTTAATATTTAAGCTCTGACACCCTTGCAATAATATCCGTTATACATTTCTCTGCAACCGTGTAAGACCTGATCATATTATCAGTCCATACAATTGCAAGGTCGGCACGTCGTCCCTTCTGTTGCATAACAAGGATCAGGGGAGCTTTGTTTTTCCGCCAGGCTTCCTTCAGCCTCCTTCTCATCAGGTTTCTGTCGACGGCCTTTTTGAAATGCCTTTTGGGCACTGTTATCAGGACTCTGACAGGCTGCAGGTCGGGGCTGGCAGGGGCAAATCTGCAGATTACCCTTACAGAAGGCATGTTGATAGTCCGCCCTTTTGTAAAAAGCTCGCTGACAGCTTTCACCCCGCAGAGCCGTTCGCTTTTTTTAAATGATTCCGCCCGCTGTGTCATGACCAAAAAGAAAGCATCGATCCGGGTGGATGGATGCTTCCGGGTTTGTTTTATGTATTTCCGGCGCTTGTTTTTTCCCGGTTATACGCTCGTTAATTATCTCCTGTCAGCGTTATTTGTTGTTCTTGTTATAATCTTTCAGGAAGTTGTCGAGTGCCATAGTCATTGAAGGAGCCTTGGGGTTCGGGGCCTGCAGGTCAAGCCTGAAGCCTTCATTGGTCACTGCTTCGGCGGTGGTGGGCCCGAAGGCGGCAATTTTGACTTCACCCTGAACAAATGTCGGGAAATTCTCCTTGAGAGATTTTATTCCCGAAGGGCTGAAGAAGATAAGCATGTCATAATCAAGCTCGGTGGAGTTGAAATCGCGGCTGATTGTCCTGTACATCGTACCTATTGTATACCTGATCTTATGCCCTGTAAGGAGTTCGGGAATATCTGACTTGTGAGGATCAGAGAGCGGTACGAAGAAGTTTTCTTCCTTATGCTTGATTATGACATCGATGAGGTCTTCGAAGTTGGCTTTGCCATGGAAAATCTTGCGCTTCCTGTAGACGATGTATTTCTGAAGGTAAAAGGCAACGTTCTCCGTAATGCAGAAGTACTTCATCGTATCCGGAACTGTGAAGCGCATCTCCTCACATATCCTGAAATAGTGGTCAATTGCAGTCTTTGATGTGAAAATAATTGCAGTAAAGTCACCAAGGTTGACCTTTTGCTGCCGGAAATCCTTTGCAGAGATGCCTTCAATCTGAATGAACTGTTTGAAATCAATCTTCAGATTGTATTTTTTAGCGAGCTCGAAATATGGTGATTTCGGATTGTTTGGCTCAGGCTGCGACACTAATACCTTCCTTATTTTCAAAGCCTTAAGTTTTTAGTTCAACCTTCACATTCATGCCGCCGGTCAGAATACACCAAGTATTTTGAGAATGACCAGTACTGGCAGAACTTCAAGGGCACAAAGGTACAAAATGAAATAAAAAATAGAAACACGCCTGTCATGAAAAATTGAAAGCAATCTTAAGGCTTTGATTAACAGAAATATAGTCATAATAATCAGTCCTGCTATTATGAATGGCAGCGGGTTCTGCAACGGTGCATAAAGGAAAATTCCGTTAAGTGGGAAAAGGAATAGTGAGCAGGCGAACCAGATGTTGTAGACTACATTGACATATTCCCTGAAAAGTATTTTTATACCGGTGGCTGCAGCAAGAATCATGCATGTGAGGTGCCTGAGAAGCAGTGCTGCCAGGACGGAGGCTGCAAGAACTGCTGTCAGCCCTGGTGAACCGCCGAAAAGACCGGGGTCAACCAGGCCGGGTGCCAGGAGGGCGGTTGAGGCAAACAGGCCGACATTAATCATTGTAAAAAGATTCCGGATAACCGGCGGCCATGAAAACACTTCTGACGTGCCTGCCGGAACCGATTCTTCATGTCTTCGCAAACTGATGGAAGAGAGGCCATTGAGTATGCTTCTGCGGCCGAATACGGTAAGCAGGGTGATCAGCAGCAGTGACAGCGAGAGAAGGATGAAGCCCGTGTCTGTGCTTACAGTCACAGGGGGCCTGGGCACTCCGTCAATACGTTCAATGTTGCGGATATAACCTGCGGTAAGCCCGCCGGCTTTCTCCCCGGAGCCGGTCACCTCTTCCGTAGCGGACAGCAGGGGTATGATCCGGCCTAAACTGAACTCTGTCTGCCAAACGGGAAGATTGAGAGTATCAGCAGCAACACTGATCGTATCGCCCGGACTGTTGACCATGGCTGAATCCTAGAAATATGCCGGGGAGCCGGGATAGAGTTCTGACAGGATGTTGTTTGCCAGACGTGATGCTCCTATCCTGAAGTAGTCAGGTTTAAGCCACCTGGTTCCGAGCATTTTCCTTACGATAGAATAGTAAACAATTGCATCGTCAGGAGTGACAATTCCTCCGGCCGGCTTGAACCCGATCATTATGCCGGTCTCGTTGTAATAATCTCTGATTGCCCTGCACATTACCCAGGCAGCTTCAGGAGTTGCAGAAACGGCGCTTTTGCCTGTCGAAGTTTTTATAAAGTCAGCTCCTGACTCCATCGCAATTATCGATGCCCTGTAAATGTTTCTCTCGTCCTTGAGCAATCCGGTTTCAAGGATCACCTTCAGGGTCTTGTCTCCTGCGGCTTCCCTTATTTCCTTCAGCTCGTCTATTACGGTGTCAAGGGATCCGTCGAGGAATGTCCCTACCGGGATTACCACATCGATCTCGTCAGCACCCATTCTTACAGCCATTGAGGTCTCGAGTATCTTAACCTCGGTGAATGTCTGGGCTGTGGGGAATGATGCGGCCACCACTGCCAGTCTCACCCCGCTGTTGCCAAGCCCTTCGTGTGCCACTTTTGCAAAGTTGGGATATACGCACAACGCTGCCACATTGCTGATGTCACTGAAACTGTAGCTGAGCCTGGAGGTTCTCTCTGCAAAGCTCCGGATTGAGGGTTCACTGTCCGAAGTGTTGAGGCTTGTAAGATCGAGATACGAGAAGACTTCCCTGAGAATGGATGCTCTTTCTTCGGGTCCGGGCATCCTTTTCGCCTCTGCAATGCATTCACCCATCTCACCCGGTGAATAGTCATGGTTTAAAAGCTTTTTATATAATTTGCTCATAATGAGTGTTATGTATGATCGGTTACAGACTGTTTGACTGCTGTCAAACGCGGATCAATTTAGTTGTTTTTGGTGAAAAGCAAATAAAATCCCGACTATTTGCGAAGGCTTTTATTTCTTGCCAGTGAAGCGAAGATCCCGGCGAAGCAGAGAACCGAGAATACGACAAATCCGCTTTTCATTGAATTCATGAGCTGGCTGTAGTTGGCAGGGTTGACTTTCTCCTGTCCCATATAAAGCGCAAGCAGCATCAGTGCTATTGCCATGCTGAGGGTCTGTCCCACGTTCCTCATCGTGCCAAGCATTCCCGAGGCGTTGCCAAGCTGTCTCTTCTCAACAGAGCTCATGATTGCATTTGAATTTGGTGAGGAAAAAAGAGAAAACCCTGCTCCCATGATTACAAGGATTGTTATAACAAGAATCACAGAAGTCTGTTCTGTCAGGAAACAGAGCATAATCAACCCCAGGGAGGAGATCGCCATTCCGGTAGAAGCCATGACTCCCGGGTTGTGTTTGTCTGACAGCCTGCCTGCGACCGGTGAAATAAGTGCCATTGTCAGGGGCCATGACATCAGGACCAACCCGGCGTCACGGGGCCCCATGTCCTTTATGTACTGGAGGAAGAGACTCAGAAAGAATCCTATTGCACTGGTGGCCGCATAGTGTATAAGAGCCGCAAGGCTCGAAAAGGCAAAGACCCTGTTTTTTGAGATAAGTGATATGTCGAAAAGCGGGTGTACTGCCTTTTTCTCGCGGATAACGAACAATGGCATCAGTAACAACCCGGATCCTGTTATAATCCATCCCCGGAGTGACGGAAGCTTTGAAAACCCGTACATAAGGGCAGCCATCGAGACTCCGTAAATTACCGAACCGGCCCAGTCAAAACCCTCACCTCTTGACTCAGCCCATTCCCGTTTCATCCTTGTCCGGATGAGGATGAGGCTTACTATTCCCATAGGCACAAGGAAGGCGAAGATGCTCCTCCAGCCCAGGTAACGTGTCAGTAAACCGCCCAGGAACGGTCCGGAAGCCAGTCCGACATACACTGCGGTAACATTTATGCCCATTGCCCTCCCTCTTTCGCCCGGGGGAAAGACAGAGGTCAGGATGGCCATGTTTGTTCCGAACATCATTGCCCCCCCGACGCCCTGAAGCACTCTTACCCCGATAAGCCACCTTACACCGGGGGTGAAGGAGAGCAGTATCATTGAAAGGGTAAAAATTATCAGGCCGGCGGTGAAAACCTTTCTCCGTCCGAGTATGTCTCCGGCCCTGCCTGCAGGGAGCAGAAGGATTGAGGTTGTAAGCATGTAGCTGCTTATAACCCAGTTAAGTGTAACAGCATTGAGACTGAATTCGTCACCTATTGAAGGCAGAGCAAGGTTAACCGATGATCCCATGAAGGGAGTAAGAAAAGATGCAAAGGCGGTAACCGTCAGCACAGACCTCTTAAGTTCGCTTTCAGTCATTCCCTGTTCCTGCTGTCAATTATGATTGTTACCGGCCCGTCGTTCACCAGTTCGATATCCATCATCGCACCGAAAACACCCGTTGCCGGCTTTCTGGATGTCAGCGCCTCTGTTCTGGAGATGAATTCCTCATAAAGCGGAATAGCCTTTTCCGGTCTGGCTGCCCTGATATATGACGGCCTGTTTCCTTTTTTTGTGGATGCATGAAGTGTGAACTGGCTGACGATCATTATGTCGTTTCCCGTTTCGAGGGCAGACAGGTTCATCACTCCGTTACTGTCGTCAAACAGCCGCAGGTTTACAGTCTTGGAAGCAAGCCATCCTGCATCTTCAGGGGTGTCAGCCTCTTCGATACCTGTCAGCACAAGCAGTCCTTTTCCTATGGCGGAATGCAAGCTTCCGTCAATCGTGACGGAAGCTCTTTTTACTCTCTGTACAACTATCCTCATGCAGTCAGAACAGGGTGGTAAAAATAGCAATTATTACTATTTTTGCGACCATCATTCAGCTATGGACCTGATAACTATAACAGCAATTGCCCTGGGTCTTTCTCTCGACAGCTTCGCCGTTTCGCTCTCTTGCGGGGTGATTGAGTCAGAGATCCGTTTCAGGAGCGCCATGCGGATTGCCTTTATCCTGGCGTTTTTCCAGGGAGGGCTGACGGTCCTGGGCTTTTTCCTCGGGTCAACCGTTTCAGACTATATAGAAAAGTATGACCACTGGGTGGCGTTTCTGCTCCTGATAATTCTCGGAACAAGGATGATCATAGGAGGAATGAAAGGCAACGATGACCGTCAGCCGCTGGATATCAACAGTCTGCCGGTGGTGCTTACTATGGCTGTAGGCACGAGCATTGACGCCTTCGCCGTAGGCATAAGCCTTGCATTGCTGAATGTTCAGATATGGACTGCAGGGCTTATAATCGGCACTGTCACATTTCTTGCTTCGATGACTGCAATAAGGATAGGCAAGTCAGCGGGCAGCCGCCTCGGGCCAAGGGTAGAGATCATCGGAGGAATTATTCTTGCCGCAATCGGTATCCGTATTCTTGCCGAACACCTGATGGCAACAGCCTGACATCAGGTGCCTGCCGCCCCGTTACACGATCTGCTGATTCCCGGCAGAAAGGCTTCTGACAGTATCTAAATGGGTATCATAAACCTCTCCCTGCCGCTGAATACAGCCATTTCCCTGTATCCGGCCCGCTTGAGCAGGTCATATGCCTCACCAAAATACTGGCCTATCCGTTCAGGAAAATGCGCGTCAGAGTTTACGCACACCGGTACGCCGTGCCCGGCAAAAATATGCATGTATTGACCATCAGGATAAAAATCGTGCAACGGCTTGTTACGTCCGTTTGTATTTATTTCGAAAGCTACTTCATGTATCTCGAAGGCTGAAGCCATCATGCTGTAAAGATGAGAGATGTCTGCGTCAGGCTTGAACCGGTGAATCCGCACCAGGTCAGGGTGACCCATGATGTCAAATAAACCGGTGGATGCAGCCTCACAGACCAGGTTGAAATAATTCTCATAAATAAGTTCAATGTCTTTTCCTATGTAGAATTCAGGACCGAGGTCAACCGATTCTTCACCCATGTAATGAACCGATCCGATTATATAATCAAACGGCGCGGCACTGATAATTTCGTGAGTTAATTTCTCCATCCCCGGGAGGTAATCTACTTCCAGGCCAAGCCTGACAGCAATATCAGTGTGTTTTTTCTTCAGTGCCAGTATGTGTTCAACGTAGGCCGGAAGCTTCCTGTGATCCATGCACCATGAGAGGTCTCCTCCCGATGGATTAAGGTGGTCGGAGAAACCTATCTCCCTAAAACCCAGTCTGAGGGCAGCCTCTATATATGCCTCAGGCTCACTCTTCCCGTCACTGTATGTGGTGTGCACATGATAATCAGTCCTGTATAACATTTTTATACCTCCTGTTCAAGACAGTACGGAGTCAAAAATATGAAAGGTGAACGAATATTATCACAGATTGTTCTAATTTTGTATAGATTATGGAAGTACTGAATAATACTCCGAAAAAAAAATGCAACTGCCTCTCCTGTGAACTCAGGAACCTGGTTTTTACCAACCTGGAGGAGGAGGATATAAAGAATGTCTGTGAAACCAAGGAAGAGATTGCATATACAAAGGGAGAAGTTATTCACAGTGAGGGTGATCTTATAAGTGACTTCAAGTATCTGAAAAGCGGGCTGGTCAAGCTTTACAAGATGACCTCCGAGGGGGACGAGCAGATTATTACAATA
The DNA here is from genome assembly GCA_964635655.1 of uncultured Rikenella sp. Taxonomy (GTDB): domain Bacteria; phylum Bacteroidota; class Bacteroidia; order Bacteroidales; family VadinHA17; genus SR-FBR-E99. The sequence continues at coordinate 75,580 of CAZWOC010000007.1, forward strand.
ACAAGGCCATTCGAGTTTGTCAGCAATACAAATGTCTTTCACGAGGACAGGTACAGGTACTCGATGTCAGCTCTTGAAGATTCGATAGTTTGCTGTATTCCTATCCGGATCGTCAGGGACCTGATTCTGAGAAACGGGAAGTTTGCCCTTGACCTTATCTCTTCGCTGTCAAGGACATCCGAGGGAATCATTTCACTCAGCCTGGAGATCAGGAAGAGAAACCTGGCCGGGCGGATTGCTTTTGTCCTTCTTTATTTTTCAAACGAGATTTACAATTCAAGGATATTTGAACTGCCGGTTTCAAGAAAGGAGATATCTGATCTCATCAGCATGAGCTCTGCCAATGTTATACGTACCTTTTCGGAATTCAGGCGTGACGGAATAATCAGGTCCGACGGCCGCAGGATAGAAATCACCGACATGAACAAGCTGGGGTTGATTTCACAGCGTGGATAATCAGTTTCCACCATCCGGCATCAGAACAGTTTTTGTCAAAGGCTTGCTCTCAGCGCCGAGGATATGTCAGGATACCTGAAGCGAAATCCTGTTGCTGACAGACGGTCGGAGGAGATCCTGCTTCCTGCCGTAAGTATCACCGCCATTTCACCAAGCACGGCTCTCAGCAGCCATACCGGCACATGTGGCAGAAAGACCGGAATGTGTTTCTGCCGGGCCACCTCACCCATCAATTGGTCATGCGTTATATGATGAGGTGCTGCAGCATTGAACGGTCCCGACATCGAGTTGTCGGTCAGAGCCTTGTTGTAGATGCTGCAGAGGTCGGTGATGTGTATCCACGGAAAATACTGATCACCCGGGGCCAGCCTGGCTATCAGGCCTGCTTTCGCCGGGGCAGTCATCCTGCTGAGCGCAGAGCCCGACCTGGCAAGCACCACGGCTGTTCTCAGCTTGACAGTCCTGACCCCGGAATCGGAAAATGCATCAGCTACTGCCTCCCACAGCCTGCATGTCTCACCGAGAAAGTCCGTTGCAGGGGGGTCGGTCTCGGTAAAGATTCTGTCAGTGTTCTCCGAGCCGTAATAATTAACTCCTGAGGCTGTAATGAACACTGAGGGGGTCAGCCCCGAACCCACAGTCATCTGATGGAGCAGCCTGCCTGAAATTGTCCGGCTGAGCCTTATATCACGTTTACGCGCCTCATTCCATCGGCCCTCTCCGATATTTGACGCCGCCAGATGAATTACTGCATCTCCCTCCCTGAATGCCCCGGGATCACAGTAACCGCTGTCAGGATTCCATCTGAACGACGGGTACCTTCCCCTGGCGGTTTCTCCCCGCGTGAGGTGAATCACTTGCCACCCGTCAGCAGCCAGGATTGTGCTCAGATATGACCCGATCAGCCCGCTTCCTCCGGTAATAACCACCCGGTGCATATCCTATTCAAGTGTTTCAATTATTTCAATTGCATCGCGGATGCATTTTTCACACACTGACCGGGAAAGGCCCAGCCGGGCGATGTTTTCCTTTCCTTCAGGAGTATTGAGATCTTCACCGAGCAGTTCTGAACAAAGGTCAGTGCCATTGCGTTCGGTGAACATCCTGTTAAACTCCTTCACTCTGCTGTATAATGCGGTCTTTTCATCTTCAGTAGGCAAACCCGGCGCACCGTAGGCAAAGCCGAACCACAGGTAAGCTCCTGTCACAGCACCGCAGGTCTTCTGCAGCCTACCCATCCCGCCTCCGAATGCCGCTGACGCCCTGGCCTTTTCCCCGCTCTCGCCTGCACATGCCAGGAGTACCGACTGTGAACAACTGTAACCGTTGCGAAAGAAACTGACAGCCTTCTCTGTTTTATTCATTTACTTTTTTGTCAAAAATATTAAAAAATTAAAGTGGCAACTGATTAACTTTTTGATATGATTTTGAAATATTCTACTTTTACCACCTGCATTAAGGTACTATTAAACACAGCATTAAAATGGCAAACCAGAAGAAAATCAAGGGAGTAATAGGGATTCTGACAGGTGGTGGTGATGTCCCGGGGCTGAACCCGGCTATCAGGGCCGTTACAATCAGGGCCAACAGGGAAGGGTATAAGGTTATCGGACTTCGCAGGGGATGGGCCGGAATCATTGAAATAATCAGGGATCCGAAAGCAGACAACAGCAACTGCTTCCAGATCCTTACAGATGATATCGTGAACAGGGCGGGAAGAACAGGCGGAACCTACCTCCACACATCACGTACAAGGCCAAGCCATGTGCCTAAAAATTACGTTCCCGAGCATCTGAAAGACATATACAAGGATGAAATGAATGACCTCACCCCCGAGGTGCTGAAGAACCTCGAGTGGCTTGGGATTGACTACCTTATCCCCATAGGGGGTGATGATACCCTCAGCTACGGAGTGCATCTTTACAAGCAGGGTGTTAAGGTTGTTGCCATTCCAAAGACAATGGACAATGACGTTCCGGGGACAGACTATTGCATCGGGTTCAGCACATGCGTCACCCGTACAATTCAGATGACAAACTCACTCCGTACTTCGGCTGGTTCACATGAACGTATCATGGTTCTCGAAGTGTTCGGACGCTATGCCGGATTCACCGCCATGCTTCCCACGATGGCAGGCGCTGCCAACAGATGCGTTATTCCTGAATATAAATTCGATATAGAACAACTTACAAAACTCCTTGTTGAAGACCGCAACGCCAACCCCAGCCACTATTCGATAGTGCTTGTATCAGAAGGCGCCCTCTACAAAGGGGGAGACATGATCTTCCAGGACAGCGAGCGCGACGCATACGGGCACGCCAAGCTGGGAGGGATAGGTGACCTGGTGTCAGCCGAGATCAAGGAACATTCAGCTAAATTCAATAATGGCAAAACAATAAATATCATCAACCAGAAGCTCGGATACATGGTCAGGGGCGGTGATCCTGACGCAGTTGACTCAATAGTTCCGATGGCCTTCGGTAACCTCGCCCTCGACCTTATAATGAAGGGGATCCACGGAAGGGTGGTTGTCCTTAAGAACGGTCGTTATGACAACGTCCCGATAGATGTTGTCACCTCGTCAAAGAAGGTTGTCAAGGTCTCTGAATATTACAACACCGAACGGCTCAGGCCTTACTACTCAAACTTCGAGATGAAGCCATTCTTCCTGATGGCTGCCGAGTATTGAAATTTACCGGAAAACCAGATATAAAAAGAGTGATGTCCGGCAATTCAGGGCATCACCTTTTTATTTTTGCTGTGAAATGAGGGGACTGAAACAGGGCATAGTGATCAAATCTACCGGCAGCCGTTACAGGGTGGCTGATGAAGAGGGGATCATACATGAGTGTATCCTCCGTGGCCGTTTCAGGGTCAGCGGAGTCCGCACCACAAATCCCGTAGCGGTGGGAGACAATGTGACTGTAGACATCGGCGAGGGTGTAATAGTAAAACTGTCGCCAAGGCGTAACTACATTATCCGTAAGGCCTCGAATCTTTCGCGTGAGTCGCAGATAATAGCTGCCAACATTGACCAGGCTTTCCTCATTGTCACTGTAAAGATGCCTGCAACACCGGTGGAATTCATTGACAGGTTCCTTTCAACAGCTGAGGCGTACCGCATTCCTGCGGTAATCGTGATAAACAAGACCGACCTGTACGGTGAGGAAGAAATGGCCCGGGCACTCCTGATCAGCAATGTCTATACAAAGATCGGTTATCGCGTGTTTATGGTCTCCGTAACGGAGGATAAAGACCTTGATGAAATAGAAATTGCCCTGCGGAACAAAACAACACTTATTTCAGGGAACTCGGGTGTGGGTAAAAGCACCCTCCTTAACAGGCTGAATCCGTCATTGTCACTTAAAACCGGTCCCGTTTCCGAATACCATGAACAGGGCAGGCACATCACCACGTTTCCTGAAATGCACCCACTTCCCGGTGGCGGTTATGTGATTGATACTCCGGGGATAAGGGGATTCGGAGTTATCGATTTCGCCACTGAAGAGGTGTATCATTTCTTCCCGGAAATTTTCAGGATTTCATCGGGATGCCGGTTCCGTAACTGCATACACCTCGATGAACCCGGATGCACGGTCAGGGAGGCTGTGGCTTCAGGCGAAATTGAACCGTGGAGGTACAGAAGCTACATAAGTATGGTTTTGGAGCACAATGAAAAGTACAGATAAGCGTTATCCTTACGGGACATACTACTGATGAGAAGAACTTTAATTGCTGCATATAGCGCTTTCGTGCTTTTATTGCTGGTAACGGCAATATTTTATTTAAGCCTCTACAGGAACCAGATCGAATACTCAAGCAAACTGCTTGACAGGCAGGTGATGATTGCCGGTTCTGACATCGACAATACAAGTATGTACATTGTCAGTGACCTTACTGAGATAGATTTTTCAGATGACATTGCACTGTTTTTTTCCGACCCGGAGGTCAATGAGCGGGCAAAGGAGAAGATGAAACTGTACTACTCAAGGTATGAGGATATCGTTGTCGGACTTATGCTGTACAACAATGAGGGTGACGTATATACACTCTTCAAGGATGAGGAGCGCAACTCATGGCTTGACGGATCCTACAGGGCCCAGACATTACCTGTCATTCACACTATGGAAAAGCTTGAGAGCGAACGCGACAGGTACAAGTATTATCTGCCGGTCCTGAAGGATGGGGAAGTACTGGGCAACCTGGTGATTACAATTGATTTCAGGCGCTTTTTCTCCGGGATTTTTGCCAAGTACAACCTTGAACAGTTCCAATGGCAGTGGGTTGTGAGTGACTCCGGTGCCGTTGTGTTTGACAATAACGGCAATGACATAAGTTATACACGGATTGACCGGCTCACTGAAGACCTTTCAAAGGGCAATTCAGGGAGGTTGTCCCACTCGATGAAGGTTGACGGAGGAGAAGAGCAGGATATACTCTCCTCGTACTATCCGGTCGACATCCTTGGCCTTGGTTTTTGCCTTGTATTTTCGGCCCACACCGATTTCTTCCAGAAGTTCATTGTCAGAAATTCCTTGATACTTGGCTCGGTTGCTTTTATAATAATCTTGTTTATAATTCTCCTTTTCAGGCAGTTTCTCAGGAGACAGTCAAAATGCCTGGAGGAAAAGACAACCTCAGAATCCGGCCTGCTCTCAATACTTGACCAGATGCCGGTGGGGTTTATAATATTCAATGAAGGAAGGGAGATTTTGAGAGCCAACAGGCAGGCGGCAACTCTTTTTTCCTTTGACGACGAGGCCGCCATGAAGGGGAAACTGATGCCGGACCTTTCCCGGAATGAATATAACTGTGACATTGCAGGACAGATAGGCCGGGGGACGGTTATCAGGCTGCCGGCAACCGGAGGAGACAGGATCATTTTTCTTAACAGCATACCTGTGACTTATGAGGGTGTCAGCTGCACGATGGATGCGCTCATTGACATTACCTCGCTGGAACTTGCCCGGCGACAGGAAGCAGATGCAAACATCGCCAAATCAGAGATGCTTGCCCGGATGAGCTTTGAAATCCGCACCCCCCTGAACGGAATACTGGGTATGACCGAGATGCTTACAAGGTCTGACCTTCCCGAAGAATCGAAAGAGATTGCAAGGCTCCTCAGACGATCTGCAGATCTTCTCCTTGACATTATTAACGACATCTTCGACGTATCAAAGGTAGAGACGGGAAAGATGATCCTTGATGAGATACCGTTCAGACTGAGGGAAGAGGTGGCTTACTGCATCAACCTGGTAAGACGCCAGAACCCTGAAGCGGCTGTCACCTTTGAATCAGAGATTGAACAGGCAGTACCTGATAACATTATCGGTGATCCCTACAGGCTGCGGCAGGTTATTATAAACCTTATGGGCAATTCGGTTGCCGGCACACAGTCCGGATCGATCCGGCTCAGCTGCCGTGTAAACAAATCGGAAGGAAACAAATACACTCTGGAGTTTACAATTACCGATACGGGTAATACATATACACGAGCTGAGCTCAAGAGGTTGTTCGGCAATTACATTACCGCCCTGAGCGAGCGGTCCGAATGGGCTGAAGACCTGAAGATTGGTCCGGTTCTCGCCAGGCAGCTCACAGAGCTTATGGGGGGTGAACTGAAAGCCGAAAGCCCTGCAGTAAAAGAGGCTTCCGGTCAGGAGAAGGGACTGAAGGTCACATTTACAATCAATGTACATCTGAACGAAAGAATTGTCAAAAAACTGGATCTTGGCAGATATGCTGATCCTGCAGATATACGCACCCTTGTCATTACCGGCGCTCATGGCCGTGATGATGATTTCCTGAGCATAATGCATCGGGTGGGCCTGCCTGTCTCAGTAACCAGTTTCCAGAAACATACAGCCTCGCAGATAAAAACCGGACTCCGGAACGAAACAGGCAGAAATATCCTGCTGGTGATCTTTGACGAACCTGACAATGACGGATTTGTTGCCGCAAAAACGTTTATGGACGAGGGCATTACGTCAGAGCATATAGTGATGATGTTTACATCCCGTGATCCGAAGGGTCACTATGCAAGATGTGTTGATCTGGGCATAGACCATCTGCTGGTCAAGCCCTTTGCTGCTGAAGACCTGATAACCGTGCTGAGGGAGCATTTCCCCGCGCTGCGTGAACAATCTGCAAGGCTTAATTCAGACAAGACCGGTACCCCTGTAGTGCTTGTGGTCGATGACAACTACCTGAACAGAAAGGTTGTGGGGTCATTGCTTAAGGTGTTGGGTGTCAAGGCCGAGTTTGCCGCCGGAGCAGCCGAGGCAATTGACATGGCCAGGGAAAAATCATACGCCATCATACTCATGGACCTGATTATGCCTGAAATTGACGGCTTTGAGGCTGCCCGCACAATACTCGGGTTTGACCATAAGACCCAGATAGTAGCCCTCTCTGCCGACAACATGCCTGAGACCAGGGTCAGGGTGGAACAGAGTGGCATGAAGGAACTTCTTGCAAAACCGGTTACCGTCGAAGAGCTCAGGAGAGTCATCGACAGATACCACAAGCCAGTATAAAAATGGCATTCAATCTCTGCAAACTGCCGGCTGATGAATTTCTCAAGCTATGCAAAACACTTCCGGTTGCAGACGTCAGATCGCCCGGAGAATATTTAACCGGCCATATTCCGGGTTCAGTAAACATTCCTCTTTTTGATGATTCACAGAGGGCCGAGGTGGGCACACTGTACAAACAGGAAGGAAATGCAATGGCTGTTATGCGTGGCATTGACCTTGCCGCTCCTGAGATGTCGGATAAGCTGAGGGCAGGTCTGAACCTGGCTGCCGGAGGCAGACTGCTGCCGGCTCCTGGCACCGATGACCGTGGTACAGTGCCCGCAACCCATGACACTGAGGCAGCGGGAAGGCTTTTAGTCTACTGCTGGAGGGGAGGTCTGCGGTCAGAGGCCATGGCCTGGCTGTTCTCCCTTGGAGGTATTGAACCTCTTGTGCTCAACGGAGGGTACAAGGCATACAGAAATCACATTCTCAATGAACTGGGAAGTGAAAGAAGGTACATTATCCTTGGGGGGCTTACCGGGAGCGGCAAGACCGGAATACTCAGATATATGAAGTCTGCAGGAGAACAGGTTACCGATCTCGAGGGTCTTGCATCACACCGGGGATCCGCTTTTGGTGCACTTGGTCAGGCTCCGCAGCCATCATCGGAACAGTTTGCAAACCTTCTGTATGACGATCTCTCCGCACACCAGGCCGGTGCACCTGTATGGCTTGAGGATGAAAGCCGCAATATCGGTACAGTATTCATGCCCGACTGCTTCTTTGAAAGGATGCAGACTGCCCCGGTGATTGCCCTTATGATGAGCATAGAGACTCGCATGCCCAGGCTTATCAGGGAGTATACGTCATTCCCGGTCGGGGATATAATTGCCTCAGTGATGAAGATCTCGAAACGGCTTGGCGGAGACAGAACACATGATGCCATCGATGCCCTTAAATGCGACGATTATCCCACGGCAATAAGAATCACCCTGGAATATTATGACAGGTATTATCATTATAGCCTGTCAAAGAGGCCTGAAGGTCAGGTTATATATATCAATACTGTGAGTGATGACGAAGCAGTAAATGCTGCCCTGATAATGGAAGCGGCTGCAAGGCTGAGATAGGTTTATAACTCCTGGCGCGTGTGTGGTCATCCCGGAGCATGTGTCATTCCTTCCTGAGTGACGAGGCATCAACCCATTTGAAGACTTTGTCTGAACGCCTCACAACCGCGCTGACCTTCACCGAACAAAGTTCTCCCTTTTGCACATTTGTTGTCTCTTTTTCAGAAACATCCCTTAATTCATCTGCAGTAAAAGTCAAAATGCCGGTAGTTGGCCCGGTTATGACCAATTCTTCACCAGCGGAAAGATCGCCTGTCTCGAGTTTTATCTCAACTGCTCCGGCCTTTGCAAAGTAATTTGTCACCTTACCGAGATAGACCTTTCTTTTTGTGGCAGCTGAGCCGTATGTTGTACTCCATTCCCCAAGTTTCTGCCCGAGGTAATAGCCGTCCCAGAATCCCCTGTTGAAGACTGTTTCGAGTTGCCTCATCCACATGTCAACCTTCTCCCTGCCGAAGGTTCCGTCAGCTATCGCGTCTGCCGCCTCACTGTAACAACGGGTTACGGTTCTGACGTACTCCGGTGGCCTGGCGCGTCCCTCGATCTTCAGCACCCGGGCGCCTGCACTGATGAGCTGGTCAAGGAAGCTGATTGTGCACAGGTCTTTGGGTGACATAATATACTGGTTATCAATGTCGAGTTCATATCCTGTCTCCCTGTCACTGACAGTATATCCCCGCCTGCATGTCTGGTAACAATTACCCCTGTTTGCCGAAGCATTGTATTCGTGAAGGCTCAGATAACACTTCCCTGATATTGCCATGCATAAAGCGCCGTGAACGAACATTTCAAGCTTTATAAACTCCCCCCCCGGACCACGTATTGAATCACGTATGATGATATCATGTATATTCTCAACCTGTTGAATATTAAGTTCTCTGGACAAGACAGCCACGTCTGCCCATTGTGAGTAGAACTTCAGTGATCCGGCATTGGAGATATTGAGCTGGGTTGAGAGGTGCACTTCGATACCTGCCTCCCTGGCGGCAATAATAGCTGCCTGATCGGTTGCAATGACTGCTGTTATCCCGGCTGCGGCAGCAGCAGCGAGCACCTCTTTCAGCTCGCTGATCTCCTCATCGTAAACGACAATGTTCAGTGTCAGATAGCTTCTGAGACCGTTTTCCCTGCACAGTGCAACAATTGCGGGCAGATCGGCAGTAGTGAAATTGTGCGATGACCGGGCCCTCATGTTCAGTTTCTCGACTCCGAAGTAGACTGAGTCAGCCCCGCCCTGTATTGCTGCCCTCAGTGACTCCCACGAGCCGGCCGGGGCCATAATCTCTATTTCATTTCGCTTGATCATCACATCCCTGCTTCATCCTTGCTTTTTAAGCACTATCCTCATACAGCATCCCTGACCCGGTTCAGAGCGGAGAACGAATATTTTTCCTTTATGGTATTCTTCAACTATCCTCTTGGAGAGCGAAAGTCCCAGTCCCCAGCCTCTTTCCCTGGTTGTGTAACCGGGTTTGAACACTGTCTTGAAATCCTTCCTGGGGATACCCTTGCCGGTATCTTCCACGTCGATAAAGGCTTCGTTGTTGTTTTCCGACAGCCTGACTGTGATATGTCCGGTGCCCTTCATCGCATCAGCCGAGTTCTTCACAAGGTTCTCGATTACCCATCCGAGGAGAACTGAGTTGAAGGGGACATCGTTGCACTGGCTGGTCTCATCCTGTACCTCAAGTTCTATTGTCGAAGCGATTCTTTTTCTCAGATAAGCCGCAGCTGCAACGGCCAGGGCCGGCAGGCTGTCAGGCATCAGCTTCGGTTTTGAGCCTATAAGTGAGAATCTCTCTGCAACCCGGCTCAACCTTTCGACATCGGCCGGAAGCTCCTCGGCAATGTCTGTTCCGGGGTATCGGCTGCTGATTATCTCACTCCATGCGGAGAGGGAAGAGGTAGGGGTTCCCAGCTGATGTGCCGTCTCTCTTGACAGCCCCACCCATACCTGGTTTTGTTCAGCCATCCGTGATGCGCTGAAGGCCACGTACGCGACAACAATGAAAAGAAGTATTACAGTAAACTGAACATACGGATAGATACGAAGCTGTCTCAGGAGGGTGCTCTCACGGAAATACAGATGATTGACAATGCCGTTTGGAAGCTCTATCGATATCGGGTCATTACGTTTTGCCATGCGCTTCAGTTCACGTACCATCGCCAGCGTGTCAGTGGCCATCGCCGGTGGCAGGTTCCTCTGGGAGATTATGCTCTCCTCCTCATCTATCAGTATGACCGGGACGGTTGTGTTGTCCTCGATAATCCTGAAAAGGAATTCAAAGTCATCAGATGCTACAAGCCTGCGGGTAGCCTCAGCCCATTGTTCAGCCTTCTTGCGCTCCTCTTCCTTGAGCCTGTCAACCAGGTCATGGGTATAAATGAGGGATCCAAGGCCTATGACTACCGCGAACATCAGGAGCAGGGCCTTCCAGAGGAATTTTTTACGGTAAATGTTCATGGCTTTTTTTCTTTTTGAGAAGGATCCTTATGGGGCTCTCCTTTACCTCTTCCTGCTGCGTATCAGTAACCGCAGGCTGTTCCTTCCCCTCCTCCCAGGTAATGCTGAACTTCGGTTTGCTTTCTGCAGGTCTTGTAAGGGTGGTGTCTGATTCGTACCAGCCGTACTCCTCGTTCAGTATCCCCTTCAGATTCTGCTTCTCTGAAGCGATGTCGTTCCTGATATTGTCCTGCGCCTGTCCGAAATCATAACCCACACTGGTTTTGCCATTTACGCACTCTATCTTCAGCGGCACTGTCGCCTTTCCGCTGCCGTCTACCTTCACCTGCCCGTAGGAACTGACATCCCTGTTGCGTTCCCTGGCTTTTCGGCTCATTACCTCGGAAAGAAGCAGTCGAACATGATAGATGTAATCACCGTCAAACGAATGGGTGCCGAAGACGGTAAAATTAACCGCAGAAGAATTTATAAGCATTTTCGGAATTGAGACGGTTCCGTTATTTATGAAAATGTCATTTTCCATCCTGGAGAAGCTTATATCCTTCAGCTCGTCGAGGTCAAGATATGCCGACAGTTTTTCTGCCGGGCCGAAGTTTACAAGCTTTCCGTCAGCAATGACAAGGTGTGCTTCTGCAACCATAGCTTTACGGAAGATCCTGTAATTGCCGTCGAGGGGAGACAGCATCATAACATTGCCCGTCAGCTTTCCCCTCAGGTTTTTGCTCACAATAAAATCCTGGCCGAAATTGTTGAAGGCGTCGAAAGCCTTGTTAATGTCTATATTACTTACATTAAGCCCGGCCCTGGTGATGAATCCCCCCTCCTGCTGTTTACCCAGCATGAATTCCCCTTCAAGCACTCCCTCCAGTCCGTCTGCATAAACCTCATTGAAGGTGATTACATAGGGTCTGTAAGTTAATCTGCTGCTGAAGTTAGCGGCCCTGAACTCATTAAAGATCAGACTGTCAGCTTTAATTGAAACATTTGCGACAACGTCTGCCGGGAAGAGATTTGCCGGAGTGGCGGTGCTGTCGGACTTTTTCTTGTCACGGGGCATAAACCCTGCAGTTACAAGTCTGTCAGTGTGAATATTACCGCTTATATCAAGAGTCTGACCTCCGCCGGATATCCAGGGATAGAAATTTTTCATTACTGCACTGACCGTGAAATGCTGGTCCATGTATGTGATTGAGAGGTTGTCGGCTACCAGATCATTTTTTACCTGCAGTGATCCGTTGACGTCTTTCAGGACAATCTCCCGTCTTGCCAGTGTCACACCGAACTCACTGAATGAAAGTGATATCTCCGGTTTCAGGAAGGCAAACGCTGATGTGTTGCGCAGGCTGTCAGGAAGGATTCCTGAGAGCCTGATGCTTCCTTTGACTGTACCTGTCTGGTCCCGGATGTGTCCTGACCGGAAGATCCTTTCAAGATCGTCGAAATCGAGATCCCCGTCAAGTTCAAGGGTTATATGCGGTCTGCGGAGTTTGTTCATCATAAACGACCCATTCACTGATGCAGAGCCGTACCTTGCAGTGAGGTTGTCAACAGTGAAACGGAACGTCTCGGCTGAATTATGGTCTCCATTTGTAAGCGAACCGCTGAATTCAAGGTTATTGACTTTGAAGCCTGTTGCGGAGTGGCTCATCTTTCCTCCGGCGAGGCCGTATTTAATGTCGATGTGAGGGTTACCGGCTTCCCCGTATGGTCCGCTGATACTGCATTTCAGGTCGATTATGCCGGAAGGGGAGAAGGTTCCGGTGACATTTCTCCAGCTTTCCGGAAGCTTCGATATTACCGATGCGATATTTATTTTTTTCCCCTCTATCACCAGGTTGAGTGTTGAAGCTGAGTAGTTTACATTACCTGTGATGTCGAACCTGAGATCAGCGATACCCAATTCACCCTTTGTGACCGAAAGAGAATTTGCCGACTTTCTAAGTTTGATGCCCGCCTCGACCGGGATATCCCTGATTGTTGTGCCGTCAAGGGTTACAGAGTCAACTTCCGCATTGAGTGCGGTGGTGAGGTAGATTCCAGTACTGAATAGCTCACCTCCCAGAGTCGCCTGCCCTACGCTTCCTGATATGCGCATGCCTGAGCTCATGTCATTGAAAACAGTCCTGATGTTGACAGCGCTTATGTTCTTCAGCCTGACATTTTTGCCATCCTCCTTCTTTTCGGAAAAAACCTCGTAATTAATATCACCCCTCTTGTCTGTCAGTAGGTTAACCTCTCCGTTCCTGGCAGTGACAGACCTCACCGCCACTGTACCTGTAAGCAGAGACGGCATGGAGACAGTGAGTGAAAGTGAGGAGGCGTACAGAAGAGTGTCATTGTCCTCTTCACTCAGTTGCTTCCTGTCGTAGAAAGGTGAGGGTTCGACGAGGAGGTCGCTGAACCTGGCTGTAATATTGGGGAATGATTCGAAAATTGTAAGGCGAAGATTGCCGTATGAAATCTTCGTGTTTACACTCTCGTTGACTTTGCTGATAAGGGCACCGGTCAGCTGTTCCTGACGAAGGAGGATATAAATGCCAGGCACCAGGATGAGCAACAGCAGTACACTGGCGGCAATCAGCGCTATTTTACGAAACAGTCTCATGGCACCTGACGGTGATATGCGTTATATTTCGAAGCAGTCTCATGGCACCTGACGGCGCAGCGTGTTATTTTTTAACTTTCTTAAGCAGAAAGGAAAGGTCACTGCCTGGCTTCACCTCTGCAGGATCATATCCATATCTGAATAATCTGGCGTTACGGGGCCCTAAGAGAGACAACTTGTTTTCTTCAAGCAGGAACATCGTCCCTTCACGCAGCCCCGCAACATACAGCTCCCTGTTTACCTCAATAAACTCCTGTATCCTTTGTTCGCGCGTTTCACCGGCATGGCCTGCAGGATTGGCATCAATGTAATGGGGATTGATCTGGAACGGGATCAGACCGAAAGCCCTGAACGATGATGGAGCGGTAACGGGCATGTCATTGGTTGTCATGATTGTGGGACAGGTCACATTTGAGCCTGCGCTCCAACCGATATATGGAGTCCCGGCCAGCACCTTCTTCCTGACCGGAGCAATCAGCTTATTGTCTCTCAGACATTTAAGAAGCATCCAGGTGTTTCCTCCACCCACTACAATTGCAGGTGCCCCCATAATGGCTTCTGCCGGATCACTGAAATGATGGATTGAAACAACATCATGTCCTACCTCCCTGAAACGGTTTCTGACCTTCTCCTCATACTCGTCATACGAGAAAGTCACGGCTGCATATGGGATGAACAGCGCCTTTACCTTTTTGGTGCCAAGGAAATTCCTGATGTTATTCTTCGGGTAATCGAGATATGCCTCCCCGGCATTGGTCGAATTGCTGATAAGGAGTAGTCTCATTTCTCTTCCTGTTTTCTTGTTTTTCCGGATTGTGCGGCTTCTGCACCACACTCTGTGTCAACGCCTCAAATATATATAAAAAAGAGAGAGGGCGTCTGTCCGGACACCCCCTCTCTTCAGAACTTCCCGTCTTAAAAGTTAGTCATTGAATGTCAGCGCAATGCCTATTTCAAACGGGTAGAGTTCAGGGCCCTTGCCTTTTTCGAACAACGGTGAGAGGTAGCAGGTGCCGTACACCTGCACCATCTCGTACCCCGCCCTGGCGGTCACTCCGTATCTCAGCATGTTGAGGTTGAAGTCGTCACGGTTCTTGTCCTTTTGCTTGCCATCATCATGGTATACGACTTTAGTGTGTGATCCCAGCTTGATTGCACCCACAACCCCGGCTCCGAGATTAATTGTGCTTCCCCCTGAAACCGGAAGCTGAACCTCAAGCATAACCGGAAGTATGGCGTATACTGTGGTGAGCTTGCTTTTGTCATAGTTAAGTGATTCTGAGGGATATGATGGCATAACAACACCATTGTCAGCAACCTCTACAGAGTTGTTTCCGTCAAACCTGTAGTTATTGAAATTGATGCCCAGAGCCGTAACCAGCCCGAAATGACGTGTAAAACCAAGACTTACAGGCGGAGAGACTATGTTGAAACTGCTTGATTTGGCACTGTTGAGGTCGAGCCAGCTCTCCATCGGTGTGCTATTGTCCAACCACTTCCCGGTTGTAAAATTGTTGTAACCTATTTCGATCCCTCCCAGGTGACCGTCAAAACTCTTAGAAGGCTTTTCGTCAGAATACTCATCATCGGAACCTTCCTCCTCCAGGTCAATTTCGGTGTAGTCACCATCCTCAAATACCCTTATGCCCCTTTTGCCAATACGGATTACTGTTTCATCACCTGTCTCTTCAATAGTGACTATCTCTCCGATTCTGACACGGGTGGTGTCTTCTGATTCTTCGTATTCCGTCCCGGCTTCTTCACTGGTATCTGCAAAAATTTCATATTCTTCTGCCTGCTGAACGAGCGTGTCAGGAGGAGTGGCCTGCTCTGCCTGCTGTTCAAGCTGTTCGAGTTCCCTGAGCTTCTGTTCCTTCTCCTGGGCCACTGCGGGTATGAGAAGCGAAACGATGAGTGCTGATGAGATCAATGTTCTTTTCATGGATAAATAAATTTATTGTTTAATGCAGGGACGGACAACCCTGCCGGAAAGTTACACTCAGGGTGTTGATTTGTTCAAAGGTTTAGTGAAAGAAAGGAGTGATGAGCTGAAATTCAATGCCACAGCATCACCCTTCCGGTTGCTTACCTGTTCAAGCTCCATGTCCCAGCCGAGGAGTGTGTTGATTCCTGTTATGGCACCGCTGGCAATCATAAAGCCGTCAATCTTTTGATCTTTCCCTGTCACTGCGCTGGCGAGATGAGATATGCTCCTGAGTATCCAGTTCTGTTCTTCCTGTACAGCCTGAGGTGTTTGAATTTGCATGATGTTCATTGAAGCCAGGCCCATACTTGCAGCCGGGGCGACTGACTCCGGCATTTCCCGGCTGTATGCCAGGGTCAGGGGCAGGGCCCGCACTTCTTCCGTCATCACCTGAGGCTCTTCCGTGTATTCCGGTTCAGATTCCCGGATTGTTGAGTTAACAGTTGATGAAAAAGTCGTTCTTGAGGCAATTATCGGGTAAGATGCTTCGATTTCTCCTGTTGCCACTGTCGTTTTAGCAACCGGTTGAAGGGTATTTATACGTTTCAGCTTTGCCCCGGCCGGACCGTAGATTATAATCACAATCATTGCCGCCACCGCCAGCAGCGCAGGGATAACGGTCCGTCTCATAACAGTCAGCGTTCCGGGGATTCTGAGGCTTGATTGCATTCCGGGCCACCTCTCTTCAGCAGGACGGAGCCGCACCTTCCGGAAGGTCTCGGCACGGTTTCTCCTGTCAGGCCTGGCGCAAAAGATGGTCTCAAGCTCAGCCAGGGCCTCTCCGGAGAGAGCGTCCTCTGACCATGCTGCTGCCAGCAGGTCAAACTGATCATCTGTAAGCTCCTCCTCCCTTCGGAAAAGTTTTCTGCCTGACGGCATCCTGTCACCGGGAGGTGTCAGCCGCGGGAATCCGATATCTTCCGTTATTGCCATACAGATGTTTTTATAAGGTAGTTCCTGAGCGCCACGCGTCCACGGAAAATATATGTCTTGACCTGTGCTTCCGAAAGCCCGGTAATCTCACCTATCTCCCTGTAGTTATATCCTTCATAGTCGCGAAGCAGAATGACCGACCGCTGTGCAGCGGGAAGGGTTTCCAGGGCCCTGTGAAGCACCTCGTTCAGGTCGCTGCTGTTATCCTCTGCATAGAGAGAGCTCTCGTCGTAATCCTCTACACCAACAATCCTCGAGTCTTTTCTGATCACGTCTATCATCCTGTTGTATGCAGTCGAGAACAGCCATGATTTAACTGCACCGTACTCGATCTCAGTCACGCAGCGCCACAGCTTCTCATATGTGTCCTGCACGATATCGTCAGCCCTGTGGCTGTCCTTTATGCTGCGGAGGATAAACCGGTAGACATGGTCTCCGAACTCCCTGACGGCGCTGTTATACTCTTTTACTGTCATACCGGGCAATGCACTGACACCCTAAAGACGGCCTGAATACCTCAAATGTTACAGGTGGCTGCATAAAAAAATGAGAAAGCCGGGTCACAGACCCGGCCCTGCATCATATACAGGCAGCTAAATGCCTGTCAGACAGGTAACGACGAGTCTCAGGCCCGTCGCAACTTCATGTTTGGACAGTTATTTGGGTTGATATACCCTTACCCAGTCAACCTCCATCGAGGAGATCCCGCCGACGGGTCTTTCAACTCCTCCGGCAAGGTTGATGTACATGGGTTCCTGGGGTACACCTGTTGTCTGGCGCATTACCTCAACACCATTGATTTTCCATACAAGTGCTTCCGGCGTCCATTCAAGAGTGTAGATGTAAAAATCAGAAAGGTATCTGGAGCCGATGCTCTTCTTAAAGTGGTTCCCGTTAGCGGAGAAGAGGTCAAACCAGACTTTGCCGTGACCTGACCTGCAGACATCAGCATGAGGTGTTATCCGGTCACCTATCAGCCAGAATGCGTTACGGACATTCGGATCAGAAAGTTTGATCTTGGCCGTGAAAATGCCGTACTTCTGCCTGAAGGAGGCCCCGGTGTTTATTATACCGGATGTAAAGCCGAAATCCTTTGTATAGAAACCCTTTACCGGATCCCATACCTTCCCGTTCAGCTTCTGCGGTTTTGTTATTATCCGCAGCACACTGTGACGCATCTCAAAGTTTTCAGAAGGTGTATAACAGTGCAGGTCGGTTGCAACACTGTAGCTGTCATGCAACAGCTTTTCACCCCAGTAGTACTTGTTGAGCCATTTACTGCTGTCAGGCGCAGTACCGTCAAATTCATCGCTGAATGTAAGCACACGGTTTTTCAGAATATCGAACTTGTTCGAATCCTTAATACCGAAATACCATTTTATGTCAGGGGAATTTTTCAGTGTTTCGTACTCTTTAAGCTCCCTGAACATTTCGCTTTTTTCAAAGCGGCGCTTGTCGAGGAGGTACTCTTTTCGCTCTGTGAATTCTTTCGTTTTCAGGTATTCCTGAAGTTCATAGTACCTCTTGAGCCTTGCCGAGTCCTTTACCTGGACCCAGTTGTGATATTCCTTCGAAGCACGGAACTTGTAATAGCTGACTATGTCGCTTGCACTTTTTCTGGCTTTCAGATCCTGCAGTTTCTGATATTCGGTGGTGTCTTTGAATGTAACAGGTTTCATGTTCTTCTTCTGCAGGAAAGCCGACGAAGTAACCAGCGACTGCAGTTCTGAAAATCTTTTTACCTTCTCCGGATTGAGGTTTTTCTTCACCTCCTTGTCGCCCCTGAGTTTTTTGAATTCAAGCCATTTGCCGTATTCTTCGGTGTCTTTGAAAGTCACCGGTTTCATCTTTTCCTTCTGTTTGAATTCAGGCGACTGAACAAAGAGCTGCAAGTCTTCGATTTCTTTGATCCTTGAAGAGCCGTCGAGTGATGTGAAATTTTTAAGGAGTGTGCCTCCCTCGTTTTTGAAATATGAAACAATGTCTTTTGCTTTTTTCAGATTCAGGAATTCAGTCTCCCTGGCATGTTCCTCAGAGCCTTTATAGGCCAGTGATTCAATCTCTTTTCTTTTCTGCCTGAATCCGGCTGAGTTGACGCTCTCGTTCAGACGGTTGTATTTTGCAAGAGCTTCTGATCCGGCAAATGCGATCATCTTTTCATATTCGGCAATAAGAGCCTTCTCTTCCTGTTCGATTTTGGAGGTTAAGGGGATCATCCCCAGCATCAGCTTTAAGGTTGACATTGCAGGTTGCTTTTTGGTATAGTTCCGTTAAAGTTAAAAATCTTTCAAATATTATAGTCGCATCGGTCAATTATTTGTTAATTAGGCATTAACAAGTATAATCAGACCGGTTGCGACAATCAGTTTATTTTCAACAGAATAAAAACGGATGAAAAAGCTCATTATTGTTACAGTCATCATAATGCTGGCTTCCTGTGCCACTGTGAGGCATGCTTCAGCTCCTGCTGCAGGTCTTCCCGGAGGGGAAGCCATGAACCAGTCCGGATCCGTATCAGTCGAGGATCAGGACCACCTGATCCTTGCCACGCTATGGTACCAGAAGTCGGCAGAGATGCGTGCCCTTTACTATCAGTGCTTCCGCAATGCAGAGACCGCCCTGAAGGAAAATCTTGAACTGCAAAGGCAAACATGGTCTGCCCCGGAGCATCATCAGGCAGAATCTCCGGCAGTTTCAGCGCTGTCAGCAGGAGAAACAGACGGAGCCGCTTTGGACCACCGTCCCCGGACCGGGCCGGTAAAGCCCGCCGCAGTGGTCCTTGACATAGACGAGACCCTGCTTGACAATTCCCCCTTCCAGGGATGGCAGGTGCTTGAGAAGAAGTCCTTCAACAATGACGACTGGTTCCGCTGGGTTGAGCTTGCCCGCGCCAGGCCGCTCCCCGGTGCGGTGGAATTCACTATGTACGCAGACTCCCTGGGAGTGGAAGTGTTCTATGTCTCCAACAGAACAGTGCAGGAGAGAGGTCCTACAATTCAAAACATGGCTGCCATGGGATTTGCCAACGCAGACAGCGCCCACATCCTGCTTAAGGAGACCACCTCTTCAAAGGCGGAGAGACGGGCGATGATAGAAAATAACTATGAAATCATTTTACTGGTGGGAGATAACCTCGCTGACCTGGGAGATAGTTATGAAAAGCGCGGAGCTGATTACGGTTTCGGGGCAGTTGATGCTGACCGCCGGCTTTTCGGCACGAAATACATAGTGCTCCCCAACCCGATGTACGGCAACTGGCTCAATGACCTTCTCCGGACAGCCCCGGGAAGCACTGAACGGGAAAAGCTTGTAAATCTGCTGAATGGATTCTGACAGCCGGCCATGATGCAGCAGGCCGGCTGTAAATCGACTTTCATTTCTTTAATTAAATCCTATGACTTAATAATTGAAACATAGATAATTATCTGTAATGACTATAAAAATAGACGAAAAATATTAAATAAATTTGTGCGTCTATAAATATAGTCGTATGTTTGTGTTGAAGGATTGATTGAAAATTGATGCCCGGCTGCGGGCAATATGGTGTTGTTATTTAATGCTATGACCATGCAAATGACGAAGGCTGAAGAGCAGATAATGCAGATTTTATGGGACCTGGAAGAGGGCGTTGTAAAGGATATCAGGGATCGGCTCGAGGATCCGAAGCCTGCGCGAAACACAATCTCGACGGTGCTGAAGGTGCTTGAAAAGAAGGGTTATGTCGGACACCGGGCCTATGCGAACGTTTTTCTTTATTTTCCGCTTGTTTCGAAACGGGAGTATTCGAAACACCAGCTGTTCGGCCTGCTCGAGGGGTACTTCAACAATTCGTTCCCGGCAATGACATCGTTCTTTGCAAGGGAGAAGAATCTTTCTGTGAATGACCTTGACAGGATCCTCAGGGAGGCACGCGAAGAGCTTGATGAAAACCAACAGGAATAAGATATGGAACAGGCTGTTTTCTACCTTCTGAAGTCGGCCGCATGGCTTGCCGGATTTACACTGCTCTATCTGATCTTCCTCCGGAACGAGAGATTTTTCATGCTTAAGCGAATATACCTTGTGGCAGAAATGATCTTCTCGCTGGCGCTTCCGCTTGTGACACTGCATTACAGGGTTGAGATGCCGGCACCTTTGTTGCCGGAAACCGCTGTGATGTCGTCAGTTCAGGCTTTGCAACCGGCAGTGGCGGATGGAATTGGTGAAGAGGCGCAGCCCCTGAAGTGGTTCATGATTTTGTACGCCGCAGGAATACTCTTCCTGCTCGGACGAACGCTGAGTCACCTCTTTTCTGTTTTCCGCATTGTAAGAAAAGGGCCGGTAAACAGGGAAGGTGATGCATTGCTTGTAACAACTGAAAAATATACCTCCGCATTCTCATTTTTCAATTATGTCTTTATCGATCCTTCACTGAGCGGGCGGGAGGTACGGGAGATCCTGAACCATGAGATGGTGCACCTCAGACAAAAACACTGGTTTGATCTCCTCGTTGTTGAAGTGATGAGCCTGGTGCAATGGATGAATCCTTTTGCATGGATATGTTCGGCGCTTGTCAGGCAGAATCATGAGCACCTTGCCGACGAGGAGGCGCTGCAGCGTACCTCTGACCCGGCTGGTTACAGGGCGGCCCTTCTCAACCAGGTCTTCAGTGCCAGGCTGATAAGCCTCTCAAATTCGTTCAACTTTTCGTTTAACACAAACAGGTTTGAAATGATGAAAAAGAAAAATTACTCTCCATACAGGAAGCTGAAATTGCTTCTTGTTCTGCCGGTCGCGGCAGCTCTTTTATATGCATTTGCATCTCCCAGGTATGTATATGCAGACCCTTCTGCACCGGGAGAAATAACGATTCTTCAGCCGGAAGCACTTACCCAGGTTCTTGCCAGGGGAGTGGTTTACAATGAAGACGGCGCTCCCTTTCCCGGAGTAAGCGTGAACGTGTCCGGAACCACCCTCATGACAATCACCGGCCCTGACGGCAGGTTTGAGTTCAGGAGCATACCCGAAAACGTTATACTTCTGTTTACACATAAAGGCTACAAATATTTGCCGCTTAAGCCACAGTTTGACAAGGAGATGTCAGTTAAGATGATCCCCGATCCCGATTATGTTGATCCGGCCACAGTAAAGCCTGATCCTGCCAGGAAGGTCCGTGCTGTAGTGGTTGACGGCGTTCTGACTGACGAAACTGAAGGCGCGGTCATGCAAAGAATGAAGGATGATCTGGGAGTGCTTAATACACTTAATCCTGAAGATGCAGTGAAAAAATACGGAGACAGGGCAGCGTCCGGGGCAGTTGAATTCTGGTCTGTGAAGAAGGCCAGGGAAATGGGAATGAAGGTGCCGCTGCGCAGAAAATCCGAAAATGACTTTCCGACATTTGACGGTAATTCGTACCTGGCGTTCAATGACTGGGTGATAAGCCGTACCTCATACCCTGAGGAGGCAGTACGGGAGGGAATTTCCGGATGGGCAAGAGTAAGCTATACAGTTGATACGGAGGGAAATATCACAAACATTAAACCGACGGCAACAACAAATGTCATTCTTGGCAATGCCCTTACGGAGGTTATTATGACTTCACCCCGCTGGACCCCGCCACGAAATCCGGAGATGAATGAACCGTTCACTGCCGAGGTTGTGGCTAAGTTTGCTCTGCCCGATAAAGTGAAAACAGCTGTAACTTTTGTGGTTGTGGAAGAGATGCCGCATTTTCCGGGGGGAGATCAGGCCCTGTTCGACTATATTTATGAGAATGTGAAGTATCCTCCTGAAGCAAAAGCCCAGGGTATCCAGGGTAAGGTCATACTCCGTTTCGTTGTCACGGCTGAGGGTAAGGTTGCTGATATAACTGTGGTCAGAGGTGTTCATTCCCTTCTTGATGAGGAGGCAATCAGGGTGATGAGCGGTGTCCCCGAATGGATTCCCGGAAGGCAGGGAGGCAAACCGGTAGATGTCTATTATTCCCTCCCGATCAGTTTTAGCCTCAAGGATAGCACTGATAATGCAAAATGAATTGACAGGTCTGTAATAACGAAGTCCGGGAGGGATAATCTCTCCCGGATTTGTTTTAGACGGGGCGGGGGAAGAATCAAATGACCCTGTTCTATATTTTTGCCCCATTGACACTACTGCCTACTGCCTACTGACTATTGCCTCTTGCCTCTTGCCTCTTGCCTCTTGCCTGATCAGCAATGCTGTAACCATTATGCAGTATTTTTCAAAAAAAATTTGCAAATAATTTATCCCTGATTTATCTTTGACCGACCGTTCAATCAAAAACGGTATTTTAAGAGGGAATTTATTGAATGAACGTTTAATCAAAAATCATGTCACCAAGATCATCTGCACAATTCGAGGAGATGAGGGAGGAGAAAAAAACCCTCATAATGAATACCGCCCTGGAACATTTCTCTGACTACGGGTTTCATGCAACCACAATAAGTCACATAGCCAGGCACGCCGGCATCTCCAAGGGACTTATGTACAATTATTACAAAAGCAAGGAAGAACTCCTGGCGGCAATCATCAACCGGTCACTTGACGAAATCTACAGCAGCTTCAATCCTGACAATGACAGTAACCTGACCCCCGGTGAATTTGAAAATTTTATCAGAAAAATTTTTGCCATCTTCCGTGAAAAGAGACAATTCTGGAAACTGATATACCGCGTTATGCTGCAAAGGGGGGTGTATGAACATCTTTTTGACGACCCGGACGCAACATTCACGGTGGGCGGCATGCCGTTAACAGAATATTCAGCTTATATGGGAAAACTGTTTGCTGACTATTTCGTCAGGAAAAAGGAGACGGAAGGGCCTGATTATGACCCGGTAACCGAAATGCTTATGTTCTCCAACACTGTTAAGGGGTTTGCAATGACATATATATTTGCTCCCGGGCAGTACCCCGATGAATACTTCGAAAAAATTATTGAAACCTTAATAAGGAAATACAAATGAAAGGACTGTTCAGTCTTACCGTAGCTTCAGCATCGGTTTTTCTTATGCTTCCGGCATTATCCGTTCCGGCTCAATCGCAACAGCTTACGGCTAAGGAGATAGTGACAAAGGCTGCTGAGAAATTCAACGGAGAAAAGTCTGGTTACAGCGTAATGAGCATGACAATCGTCCGGCCTGCCTGGCAGAGAACTGTGGAGTTCAAATCATGGTCACTCGGTGATGACTATGCTCTGACCCTCATCACAGCGCCAGCCAGGGAAAAGGGGCAGACTTTCCTCAAGCGCAGTAGCGAGATGTGGAGCTGGAACCCGGCAATCAACAGGCTCATTAAACTCCCTCCGTCAATGATGTCACAGGGATGGATGGGTTCAGACTATACAAATGATGATATACTCCGCGAGTCCTCGGTTGTGAAGGACTATGACCATTTCCTTGAGGGGGAAGAGGAAGTTGACGGACGGCTTTGCCACAAGATCAGGCTGACAGCCAGGGAGGATGCCGATGTTCTCTGGAGCCGCCAGATGTGGTGGGTCGACAAAAGGGATTTTATTGTATTAAAAGCCGAGCTCTATGATGAGGATGGCTACCTTGTCAGGACTGAACGCGGGATGGATCTCAGGACCATGGACGGCAGGCTGATACCGACAACCCTTGAGCTTGTTCCGGCAGAACAGGAAGGCCATAAAACCGTATTAAAGATCACTGAGATTAAATTCAATATCATGATTGAAGAGAGCTTTTTCTCACAGCAGAATATGAAAACAATCAGATAGTGCCGGGTTAATGAAAGGATTACAGTCATGAAAGACCGTCAGCTCGCCTGGAGGAATCTGTGGCGAAATAAGAAAAGAACCCTCATCACTGCTGCCTCACTGTTTTTTGCAGTGTTTTTTGCGCTGGTCATGAGATCATTCCAGCTGGGCACATACAACAAGATGTACAGTGATGTCATACAGTCGTATTCGGGTTATCTCCAGCTCCAGAACCCGGCTTATCTCGACGAGCCCACCCTCGACAACGGATTCACGGTTGACACTGACCTGGTCAGCCGTATTGAACAGGATCCCAACGTGGAGATCGTAGTTCCCAGACTGGAGTCATTCGCCCTTGCCGCAGCAGGGAACCGCACGCAGGGGGTGATGGTGATCGGCATGGACCCTGATAATGACAACAAAGCCCTTAACCTCAGAAACAGGATGGTCCGGTTCAAACTCACTGAAGGGGCTGTCGGCGCACTGAAAAGAGAAACCCTCCCCGGCCGGCTCTCCAAAAACCTTGACCTTTTCACAGGTGAGGCATTCACCGACACGGATGAGCTTGTCACAATTCTTGGCATCGGTGAAAAAGACACTGCTGCGCTTCTGCCCCTTGTCAGGAAGCATCTCTTCTTCCCGGGTGATTATCTCTCTGCAGGAGAGTCAGGCTCGGCAGTCATCGGAAACGGGTTGTCTGATTACCTCGGCACTGTACCCGGTGACACGCTTGTACTGATGGGTCAGGGCTGGCACGGTACGTCTGCAGCGGGACTCTATGTTATAAAGGGCGTGGTGACAATGCCAAATCCTGAGCTTGACAACAGGTTCGTCTGCCTGGCCCTTGATGATGCCCGATGGCTTTACGGGGCACCGGGAATGGTTACATCTTCAATCATCGGAGTTAAGAATGGCAGTGAAAAAGAGCTTGCCGCAACACAGGCAAGGCTCAGCGCAATCGCAGGCAAACAACTGTCAGTGCGGAACTGGAAGGAGATGAACGCCCTTCTCCTCAACCAGATGGAGGCTGACAGTAAGAGCGGTGCAATCATGATTGGCATTTTATACCTCGTTATTGCCTTCGGTGTATTCGGTACAGTGCTCATGATGATGGCTGAGCGAAGGAGGGAGTTCGGGATGCTGATCTCAATCGGGATGCGCAAAGGCAGGCTCGCAGCCATTGTGGGTCTGGAGATGCTGCTGATGGGGATAATCGGTGTGATTGCCGGCGTTATCGCCTCTTTGCCAATAGTCTTTCTGGGCCATGCAAGACCACTGAGGTTTACCGGCGAGATGGCACGCATGTATGAGGATTATGGTTTTGATCCGGTCATGCCGATGCTGCTGCCTGACTCCTACTACATCTGGCAGGTGGTTGTTGTGCTCCTGATCCTTGCTGTTGCAATAGTCTTCAGCATCAGGAAGATATTCAAACTGAATGTAATCAACGCTCTCAGAGCCTAACCGTAAACAGCATGATCACATCGATAGCCTGGAAAAATGTCTGGAGGAACAGGACAAGGAGCCTTATAGTAATTGCTGCGGTGACAGTGGGTGTCTTTGCAAGCGTCTTTGCGCTTGCCGCTGTTAACAGCTCAGTCGTTCAGAGGATTGACTCCGCTGTAAACGAAGAGCTCTCCCATATCCAGGTCAACACAAAGGAATTCCGCAGCAGCGGTGATTTACTCAGTATCATTCCCGATCCTGAAAAAGTGACCGGCATACTACGGAATACACCAGGGGTGACCAATGTCACCGGCAGGATCATTGTCAGGGGAATAGCATCAACTCCCGCTGGCAGTGCCGGGGTGGAGATCACCGGCATTGACACTGCAGTGGAGAAGGAGATGTTCACTCTTTACAGTAAACTGATCCCCGGCACAGGGAGTTATTTCGGTGCCGGCACCAGGCTCAACAGCGCCTTTATAGGAGAAAAACTCGCCCGCGAACTTTACATAATCAGGTACATATTGAGTCCCGGTTCATTCACCGGCCTGATTGAAAGAGGCGTCCCTGCATCTGTGGTTGAAAAACTTAAACCCCTGGAAGGTGTCCGGTTCACAACCGAAAAGAAGCTGACGGAAGCTTATTCCGCTCTGCTTACCGCGAAGGAGATAAAAAAGTACGGGATTCATATCCGGGAAGCTGCATGGTCATACCGGGAGGGTTCGAGGGTTATCCTCTCATTTCTTGATATGAACGGCAACCAGACCGGAGCCGCATTCAGGATAAGCGGAGTTTTTCGTACAAACAATGATCTCTTCGAGTCAATGTCAGTCTTTGTCCCGGATGCCGAGCTGCGCAGTCTTACAGGTATGGAGGAAGGGGTTTATCACCGTCTCATTGCAAGGTTGGAGGAAAATGATCTTACCGACCGCGTCACCCCGGTACTTAAGGAGGCTCTTCCTGAGCTGGAGGTGATGAACTGGAAGGAGATACAGGTGGACCTTGCCATGATTGCGGATTACATCAACCAGATCTATGCAGTATTCATGGCGCTGATACTCGCGGCTCTTTCATTCGGTATAGTAAACACTATGCTGATGGCGGTTCTTGAGCGGACCCGTGAACTCGGGATGCTCTCGGCAGTGGGGATGAACCGCAAGCGCATTTTTATTATGATAATGCTCGAATCAATCTTCCTTTCGACAGTGGGTGGATTTGCCGGAATGACGGTCAGCGGCATTGTAATAGCCATTACAAATCACACCGGGATCAATCTTGTCAAATACTCCGAAGGGATGGAGGCATTCGGGTATTCAGCTCATCTTTACCCGACAATCGGAGCAGATTTCTTCATAATACTGACAGTGCTGATAGTGATCACAGGGATACTCTCTTCGGTTTACCCTGCTCGCAAGGCACTGCAACTCAATCCTGTAGAGGCGTTAAGAGGAGAATAACAAAATAATCAACATAGCCATGAAAGTAGTAGAGATCAATGATGTATACAAGACATACAATGACACGGAGGTCGAAGTCAGGGCTGTAAGCGGAGTGACGCTGAGCTTCGAAAAGGGCGATTTTGCCGTGATAGTGGGACCGTCGGGCTCTGGAAAGACAACCCTTCTGAACCTTATCGGGGGACTGGACCAGCCCACTGCCGGTGAGATAATCGTGGCAGGGCACCGGCTCTCGGAGCTGAAGCCTTCAGAGTTGATCGACTTCCGCATGGATCACGTGGGATTCGTCTTCCAGTCATACAATCTTATACCTGTCCTTACTGCGGCGGAAAACGTGGAGTTTATTATGAGCCTTCAGAAATGGCCGAAGGAAAAGCGCATCGCCCGTACTGAAGAGATGCTGCAATCAGTCGGTCTTGCCGACCGTCACAGAAGCCTACCGTCACAGCTGTCCGGCGGTCAGCAGCAGAGGGTGGCCGTGGCCCGCGCCCTGGCGCCGAGGCCGCAGTTCATACTTGCTGACGAGCCGACTGCCAACCTGGACTCAAAATCGGCCGAGACACTTCTTGACATAATGGAGAAACTCAACCGCGAGGAGGAGATGACATTTATCTTCTCGACGCATGATGTGCGCGTCATGAAAAGGGCTCGCAGGGTTATCACCCTGGAGGACGGTAAGGTTGTATCGGATGAGAGGACCAACCACACAGCATGAACCACACCTCCCTGAAGTTCATTGTATGAAACGCATTTTTCTGATAATGGTTTTACTGGCCTCTGTTGCAGCTTCAGGTTATTCACAGGAGGACGGCCGTAGTAACCGGATTTCTTTGACCGGTTCCGGAGACCCGGATAACGGCACCACGGAAGGTAAGGGCGACTGGTTCACTGCAGGCGGGTATGCTTCATGGCTCCATACAGCCATGTTTGAAAAACCGTCCGAAACATGGATCAATCACAGCATGCTTCACAACAGGCTGAATTTTAAAGCTTATGCCGGCAAGAATGTCACATTTGCCGTTGAATTGAGAAACCGGTTCGTAACAGGTGACATTGTAAGACTTGACCCCGCATATGTTCCGCAACTGGCCGCTGACCCGGGCTGGGCAGACCTCTCATGGAACATCTCCGAAGGTAACTCCTATGCTGTCAATACGATGATTGACAGGGCATATGCAGACATCACTGCCGGGAAGCTTCAGATAAGGGCTGGCCGCCAGCGGATAAACTGGAGCCAGGCGCTTGTGTGGAATCCCAATGACATTTTCAATACATATTCCTTTTTTGACTTCGACTATATTGAGCGTCCCGGCAGTGATGCATTGCGTCTGACTTACTCCGCCGGACCCTCTTCGTCGGTGGAGGTAGCCATAAAAGCTGACGCCGGGAATCGCATTACAGCTGCAGCGTTCGGCCGGTTCAGTGTTTTGAACACTGACTTGCAGTTCCTTGCAGGTGTAACCGACGATGCGTTCTTTACTGCCGGCACCGGGTTTTCGGGTGCTGTCGGATCAGTCTCCGTGAGGGGTGAGGCAACCCTCTTTACCCCGTTTGAAAGGTCAGCGGAGAATGAAGGTAACTTTACTGCCACACTGGGGATTGACAAGACCTTTTCAGACAAGCTTACCACACTGGTACAGGTGATGTATTCAAGCCGCCCGGTTGATCTTTCCGGTTTCACCGAGCTTTACGGCGGCGGACTTACCGCCAGGCAGCTTGCTTTTTCAGAATTCAGTGCAGTCGCACAGGTTAATTATGCACCCGTACCACTGGTGAACATATCAGTATCTGCCATGTGGTTTCCTGATCTTGACGGATTCTATGCCGGCCCGTCAGCAGACTTTTCTCTCGCGGAAAACGTCGACTTCTCAATACTCTGGCAGCACTTCAACAGCACAATCGCCGGTGAGAAATCCCGGATCAACCTCGGTTTCATCCGGATCAGATATAGTTTCTGAAATTTTCATACTTTTGGGGCAAAGACCCAAAGAATGTCACTTATTCATGAGCTAGAGAAGTCCGGAAACTGGTTATTCAGAAGAAGAAGCTGGTTACCGGCTGTAATACTTGTTCCTGCCGTCATTTATCTTTTCATTGCAAACCGAAGCATAATCTACTTCAATTACACATGGGAGATAATATGCATCCTTGTCTCGGTTGCAGGGGAGATGATCCGTTCGTATACAGTCGGATATGTCCCGCGAAACACTTCAGGACGCAATGTAATTGACCAGCTGGCTGACGACCTGAACACTAAAGGCATCTATTCTGTAGTGCGGCACCCGCTGTATGTGGGTAATTTTCTCATGTGGCTCGGCCCCGTTCTCTTCATGAGGTCAGTCTGGTGGGTGCTTGTATTCATCCTTGCCTACTGGCTTTATTATGAACGGATAATCTTCGCCGAGGAACAGTATCTCAGGCGCAAGTTCGGCGAAGCTTATGACACCTGGGCATTCAGGGTTAAAGCAGTTATCCCGTCATTCAAAAAGCATGTAAGGTCAGATTTGCCGTTCTCGTTCAGGAATGTTCTTAAACGGGAGTATAACAGCATCACCAATCTTTTCCTCGTCTTTGCATTACTTGACCTGTTCCGCAATATTGCAGTAACAGGCAGGATTTACCTGGAACCGATGTATATATCACTCCTGGTTGCCGCCATTATTTTCTGGGCAGTCATCAGGTACCTGGTCAAGAGGACGAAGTTTCTTTACGTCGAAGGCAGGTGATCTGCCTTTTTTGGAACGCTGAAATTTTTATCTGTCCCTGGCTCCCATAAAGAGCATTATGTAATAGATCAGTGTGGCCAGTGAACCAAGGGCTGCAATTACATATGTATATGCCGCCCATTTGAGTGCATCTTCTGCCTTGTCATGCGTTCCGGAGTAGGTTATACCGGCATTTGCAAGCCAGGCCAGTGCTCTTTTCGATGCATTTATTTCCACCGGGAGGGTGATGAAGCTGAAAAGGGTGGTGATGGCAAAAAGCACAATACCTATCAATAATATTTCCGGCCGTGAGTTGAGAAGCACCAGCCCTGCAATGAGCACCCATTGTATCCAGTTTGAGGCGAAACCTACAACCGGGGCAAGTTTTGATCTCATCCCGAGCCATGCATATGACTGTGCGTGCTGCAGTGCATGCCCGGTCTCATGGGCTGCCACGGCGGCAGCAGCCACGCTGGTGCCCGAATATACATCACGGCTGAGATTGATTGTCTTCTTCAGCGGATTATAGTGGTCGGTAAGCTCACCACCTACGCTTTGAACCGTAACGTCAGTCACTCCGCTTTCGCGAAGCATTTTTTCAGCCACATCACGGCCTGTCATGCCGGATGCGATTGGCACCTTCGAATATGCCCTGAATTTTGATTTGAGCCTGGCGCTGACAACCCAGCTCAGTATCATGAATACTATGAATATTATCCAGTATGCGCCGTTATGCAAAAACATTGTTCCCATCTGTACGAATTGCTTTTAGTTTCTTCCTCAATCAGCAAAACGCCTGCCATCAGTGATAAGTTCTGAAAAGAGGTCATTTTGTCATGCCGAATCAGCTTATCTTTGGACCCGATGCTGAAGAGTGCCGCAAAGATATTGTCTTTTTTGCTTCTGATACCGGTCTGGTTATACAGGTGGTTTATTTCACCATGGACACCTGCCTCATGCAGGCATGTCCCGACATGTTCAGGGTATGCAATCGATGCTTTCAGAATGCATGGTCCGTTTCGTGGCATTATAATGTCAACCGGCAGGATTCTGCGATGCAGACCAGGCGGAACCCACGGTTATGATCCTGTTCCGCGGTTCATATTCAGGAGATACCGCAGCCCGGGCCTGTCGTTGCGCAGGGCCCCACAGTGCAACAGGCTGAAGGATCATGACTAGAATGAGAGTTTCTCCCTCAGCATCTTGTACCCGGCACGGCTTACCGGAATCTTTTCGCCCGACCTGAGAACAGCCACATAGTTATCTTTGCTGTATGGCTCCAGGCGTGTTATCTGTTCAATGTTTACAATAAAAGACCTGTGCACCCTCATGAACAGACCGGGAGGAAGGTGCTCCTCGTAGTATTTCATAGTCTTGGGCTTCAGCGCCTTTCCTTCACTGTAATAAATCATTACATAATCGTCCTCAGCTGCAAGGTAATAGACGTTGTTCAGAGGGATGATCTTTATTCCGGCCCCTTTTCTGAAAACGATCCTCGTGAGGTATCCTTCTGCTTCAGAAACGGTACTGACCAGTTTTTCAATCCTTTCGTCGGCAGGGGCTTCCTTCTCCAGCCTGCTGACCGCCTTGGCAAGGGCGTCGTCAAAACGTTCTTTTGAGAAGGGTTTAAGCAGGTAATCAACCGCGTTCAACTCGAATGCCCTTATTGCATACTGGTCGAAAGCAGTCGTAAATATAACCTCCGGTTTCTCGTCAATAACTTCAAGAAGTTCAAAGCCGGTCAGTTTTGGCATCTGGATATCAAGGAAGATAAGGTCAGGCCTTTTTTCCTTTATCTCCCTGGCTCCGCAAAAACCGTCCCCGCACTCACCTGCTATCTCGATTTCCGGATGGTCTGCAAGCATAAACCTGATCAGTTCCCTTGCAGGAGCTTCGTCCTCAATGATCAGCGCTCTTATTTTTTTCATGATTTAAGTAAACTGTTATTCATGATTTACGAAACGGGAATCTCACTGTTACCGTGAAGCTGTCATTATCACGGCTGACTGTCAGATCCGCCTTGTCACCGAAGAAGAGCTCAAGCCTGCTGCTGACGTTCTTAAGCCCTATCCCGGCTCCTTTTTTTGTTACCACGGAGTCTGTGTCTACATTGTTTCTGACAGTTATAACCACAATGTCATCTTCCTTTCTTGCAGATGTCTTTATTGTTACCTCCTCGGTTGACTCGTAAACCCCGTGTTTGACTGCGTTTTCATAAAGAGGCTGAAGGAGCATGCCCGGCATCATCGCCGGGAGACATTCGGGGCTGATGTCTTCTTCGATCTTCAGCCTGCAGCCGAATCTGACCTTTTCTATCTGGAGGTATAGTCTCAGGCTTTCCATCTCGTTTCCGAGTGTAACCGGCTGCTCGTTTCTCGATGAGAGGGAATAGCGCATGAAGTCTGAGAGTTTTACAATCATCTCCCTGGCTTTCAAAGGATCAGTAACAGTAAGGGAACTCACCGAGTTGAGGCTGTTGAAAAGGAAGTGGGGATTTATCTGAGACCTCAGCATCTTCAGTTCTCCCTCCCTGACCTGTGCCTCAAGCTGTGCCTGCCGTTTCACCTTTTCTGCAAGCCTCGAAGCACTCAGGAAAAGATAATAAACCAGGATCATTACAAAGAAAATAAGCACCCCAGCTGTCGCCCTGAAAACCATTACTGAATGCCAGAAGATGTCGTAGTCAACTTTCTCTGAAATCATTGCCCTTACAATGAACTTCGTCCCGTAAAGCCAGACGAGGATTGTCAGTGACCCTGTCAGAAGAACATTTACAATTGAAATGTATACCTGGTTTTCTTCCTTGAGCATGAACCTGACGGGATACCAGACTACCAGTCCGATCAGCCCTAACAGGATCATTGAAACCAGTCCGTCGGCTATAGCCACCTCGATCCGGCTTCCGTAAACAAAATGAATAAGAAGTGACTGGCCTGCTGCAAGTATCAGCCAGGCCAGCCACCACACAAGCAGCCTCGTTCTGTTCTCCAGTAACGGATGCTTCATATTTTACTTGTAACTCTTGATTTCTCCCCCTCCGAAGATCACAGTACCCCGTATTGTAAGCGATCTTGTATTGTCCCTGATGACGTCACCCCGCATTTTCCTGCTGTCAGAAAATCCCCCGAGAATGGGTGTGACCTCGATCACCACGTTCCAGCTTTCCGGGACAATGATTGTTGTTCCCCCAAATATACATGTAATTTCGATCACATTATCGCCCGGAGCAAGTGATGAACGGGTCAGGTCAACCTCACCGCCACCGAATATTGATGTAATCTTTCCGCCCTGGAAATTATCTGTTATGAGTTGCCTTTCCGCCCCGCTGAATATGTTTACAATGTCAATATAGTCAGCCTTGTTTACAGTTGAGTAATCGAGTTTTTTGACAATCCTTTTGGAGTTAATCAGCAGCACCACCCCCAGAACGATGAATAGTGCAGGCCAGAAGAAGTTGAAAGATCTGAAGAAATCTGTAAACAGTTCCGGGATCATGAAGAATCCCCCCACAGAGATCAGCACTATCCCCGGAGTCTTGTTGTCTGACCCGGTCAGCGTGATGACTCCTATGACTATCAGCAGCATCTGCCAGCTGAAGATAATGTCATCAATGAAGTGGTCAAGCGGTTCAGGCAGCATTGTCGACTTTTTGACTATCAGTATAAGCCCTGCGATGATAAGCAGCACACCTATGATAACCTTGTTTGAGGTTTCATGGTTTTTAACCGGTTTTTTGAATTCGTTTTCCATTATAGTTAATTTTTTATGGTTTTTACAGTTAATTCTTTTTGAAAAGTGGTTTGATCATGAATGCCAGACCCGTCAGGACAAGTATTGCAGGCCAGTATATGTTTTCGTAAGGTTCAGAAAGTTGTACGGTCATCTCCGGCATCAGGAACCAGAATCCTGTTGCAAACAACAGCACGGCTGATACAAGTTCGAGGCTGAGCAGTGACCAGAGACCAAAAAATATCAGCAGCATCTGCCATGTAAAGTAATCTGATATCTCTCCGATTTTCAGGAGGTCGAGTTTTTCGACAATCATCATCAGTCCCAGTGAGATAAGGAATTTTGCAATACCTGTGAACGGATTTTGGTTTTTGTCTTTCATGTCGGTTCAATTGTTTTCATGGCAAAAATATTATTGATTGGTCATCCTGTACCACTCATTTCCGGCGGGGAGCGGATATATATCGGTGAACAGCGAAGAAAAAGGGTGGTGTTACTTTTTTGTTCATAATTTTTTTTATTGTCACAGGTTTTATAATTTTGCAGACCGAAAAAAAGGGAGATGCCCGGATTTTATTCCATACCGTTGGCGGGATTGAAGGAAGCCAGATATACCTATGAATTCAGGATAGGTAATGATTTCTTTGAGTCCTTTGAAGTGTCTGAGATAAAGAGGGGGGAGTTTCATGCGGTAGTGGTGCTTCAGAAGTGTTCGACGCACATAGAGCTTGACATAGTCATCAACGGGAAGGCCGAAGTGATATGTGACAGGTGTCTTGAAGCCTTTTACATGCCGCTCTCTTCCGCTAACAGGCTCTTTATAAGACAGGGACGTGAATGGGATGAAGGAGATCCCGACATGATTACGATGCCGCTGGATGAACATGAAATAGACCTTAGTCAGTTTTTCTATGAGTACATCCACCTTGCATTACCGATTAAGCGCACACACCCTGATAATGCGGATGGCAGCAGTACCTGCGATCCGGAAATGATCAGGAAACTGAATAATATCCTTGTTGACGGTGAGGAAAAAACCGATCCGCGATGGGATGATCTTAAAAAACTGACAGGGAATAATTAACTCAATACATTACTGCGATGCCAAATCCAAAACACAGACACTCCAGTACCAGGAGAGACAAGAGGAGGACACACTACAAGGCTGTGGCTCCTACAACAGCTGCATGCCCGAACTGCGGTTCGGCCCATCTCTACCACAGGGTCTGCCCGGAGTGCGGATACTACAGAGGCAAGCTTGCCGTTGAAAAGAAGACGACAACCTGACCTTCTTACCGTTCAAAAAACTGAACGATGAAAATAGGTCTTGATGCAATGGGGGGCGATTACGCTCCCGATGCTGTTGTGGAGGGCGCTGTTGACGCCCTCGGACAGCTGCCGTCAGGAGACCGGATTGTGCTTATTGGCGACAATGGCCGGATAATGGAGAAGCTGGCATCACTGGATGCGGATCCTTCACTTTTTATCATTGTTCCCACTACCCAGGTAATCGAGATGTCAGAACACCCGACCAGGGCGTTTTCGCAGAAGCGCGATTCGTCGATTGCGGTGGGCTTCGGCATGCTCAAGAACGGTCTCATCGACGGTTTCGCCAGCGCAGGGAACACTGGAGCAATGCTGGTGGGAGCCAGTTACACAGTGAACGTTATACCGGGCGTATTCAGGCCTGCTCTCGCTGCCCTCATACCAAACATCAACGGCAGATCATCAATAATCCTTGATGTAGGCATCAACCCCGACAGCAAACCTGACGTATTGCTGCAGTATGGCATACTTGGCACTGTTTACGCAAGGCATGTGCTGGGAATAGAACAACCTACTGTAGGCCTGTTGAATATAGGGGCAGAGGAAACAAAGGGATCTGCTGCAGTGAAAGCTGCTCATGAGCTCCTGACTGAAAGCAACGATGTCATTTTCAGAGGTAATATCGAAGGACATCACCTCTTCACTGACGAGATGACAGACGTGATAGTGTGTGACGGGTTCGTGGGGAACGTGGTACTCAAAATGGCTGAAAAATTCTATGTTGTTGCAAGATCAAAAGGCATAACTGACAGCTTCTTCGACAGACTCAATTTTGAAGTGGTAGGGGGTACACCGGTTCTCGGCATAAATGAAAACGTTGTTGTCGGACACGGAATATCGAATCGTACGGCCATAATGAACATGATACTCCGTACCAGCGATGTGGTGCATGCAGATCTTGCTGCAAAGATCAGGGAAGCAATCAAAGCATGACGAAAATAAGGGCAGCAATTACAGGCATAAACGCCTGGACGCCGGAATACCGGCTCACCAACCAGGAGCTCTCCGGAATGGTCGATACCACCGATGAGTGGATCATGCAACGCGTCGGAATAAAGGAGAGAAGAATCCTTAAGGGAGAAGGGCTCGGCACATCAGACCTTGGTGCACCGGCCGTCAGGGGCCTGCTTGAAAAGACCGGCACCCGTCCCGAAGATGTAGACCTCCTGATCTGCGCCACAGTAACCCCTGACATGATGTTCCCGGCCACGGCCAACGTCATTTCTGACAAGGTGGGGATAAAGAATGCATTCAGCTTTGACATGAATGCAGCCTGCTCCGGGTTCCTCTTTGCACTGCAGACTGCCGCAGCATACATCGAGACAGGCAGGTACAAAAAGGTGATAGTGGTGGGAGCTGACAAGATGTCGTCGATTACCGACTATACAGACCGTACCACATGCACCCTATTCGGTGATGCCGCGGGAGCAATACTGCTCGAACCCACTTTCGGGGAATTCGGGGTGCTGGATTATATATTCAGAACCGACGGATCAGGAAGAAAGTACCTCCATATGAAGGCTGGCGGCTCAGTGAGACCGGCATCCCATGATACGGTGGGCGGACGTGAACATTTTGTCTACCAGGAGGGACAGTCCGTGTTTAAGTTCGCTGTCTCGAACATGGCCGATGTCGCTGCCGAAATAATGGAGAAAAATAACCTCGGCCCGGATGACGTCGCCTGGCTTGTGCCTCACCAGGCAAACCTCAGAATCATCGACGCCACAGGACGGAGAATGGGAATCCCCCCTGAAAAGGTGATGATCAACATACAAAATTACGGCAATACGACAGCAGCAACAATTCCCCTGGTTCTATGGGAATTCGAGAAAAAGCTGAAGAAGGGTGACAACCTTATCCTGGCCGCCTTCGGCGGAGGATTCACCTGGGGAAGCATCTGGCTCAAATGGGCCTATGACCCGGTTTAAGAAAAAGTTTTATCATCCGGATTCTTTTCAAACCCTCTTTTTTTCCTTATCCGGCACAATAGTTTCTATATTTACGTGTTAATTAATTTCAGGGAAACCGGGAACAAATAAACTACTATGGCGAAAATAATGGAGACAGACAACGGAACGGCAGTCAACCTCATCAGTCAGGGAACAGAGATCACAGGTGATATAAAATCAACCGGTGATATACGAATAGACGGCATCCTGAACGGTAACATGAACACAAAGGGCAAGGTTGTTGTCGGCCCTACCGGGAAGATCAAGGGAGAAGTTGAATGCAAAAATTCGGAGATATCAGGCCTCATTGACGGCAAGATTACCGTTTCACAGCTTCTCAACCTCAAAGCTTCATCCAAAATCAACGGGACAATCATAACAAACAAGCTCTCAATAGAGCCGGGAGCAGTTTTTACTGGCAACTGCGTCATGAAGGAGGGTGAAAACGGTGGAACAGCGGCAGCCAGACCAAAAGAAGAAGGAAAATAAAGGAAGGGAAGGTTTAGACGCCTATTCCAGGTACAGCACCATCGCAGTCCAGATGGTGGTCATTATCCTTATCACATCATTTGGCGGAGTCAAGCTTGACAAACTCGCCGGCACCGAACCGGTGCTGACTGTTGTATTGTCATTGCTGGGCGTTGCAGCGGCAATGTGGCTTGTGATAAAGGAGGCCCTGAGAAACAAATGAGATGGTAAAGCCCGCAGCTGTCAAATCTTACTTCGGCCTTACGGCCCTCACCCTGATATTAATTGTCGCGGAGATAATAATTGGCAGGTATCAACCCTCTCTTCCCGGCATCTCCGATGCTGTTTTTCTCACTTTGGCATTCGCATTTGCGGCATTCATTTCACTTTTAATTTTTTTTAACGGATACATATCTGACGGGGAAAGAAGTGTTTTAATGACACTAATTGCGCTGGGAGTGAAGATGCTGCTCTCTTTTATAATTGCATTGCTTTTTTTCCTCGTTCTTAAAAACGATTCAACAGGTTCAGTAATATTATTTTTTATCCTATATTTGGCGTTCACCTTATATGTGGTTCTTACATTTACGGGTGTCCTGAAAAAGAAGTCAGATTAAAGAAATTCAGCTTGAAAAACAGGTATTTATATCTTCTGGTTCTGGTGTTTGGTTTGCTTGTCGGAACGGTTCCGGCAAACTCATCGGGCATCACCGATAAGGAAGTCAGGGAGCACGGAGGCGAAGAGGAATTTGATGCTTCAACATTCATCATGGAGCATGTGGCTGACTCTCACGAATGGCATATACTGACGAAGAAGGACGGAACAAGTGTAGCCGTTTACCTGCCTGTAATTATATATGACAGGGAGTCGGGTTTTCATTTCTTTTCTTCGCGCAAAATTGCGCACGGGCACAGTTACAACGGATTTGCAATAGCTCATGAGGGCAAGTATGCCGGCAAGATAATCAGGGTTGATCATGAGGGTCATCATGACGGTTCAAAACCACCCCTTGATTTTTCGATCACAAAGGCTGTATTCGGGATGCTCATAGCCGCTGCCATCCTGCTGTGGCTGATGCTGTCGCTGGCAAGGTCATACAAAAAATCAGGCACTGCTGCTCCAAAGGGATTTCAGGGGGTGCTTGAACCTGTGATTCTGTTCATCAGGGATGACATTGCGATTCCGAATATCGGTGATCATAAGTATGCGAAGTTCATGCCATATCTGCTTACGGTTTTCTTCTTCATACTTATAAACAACCTTCTCGGTCTGATCCCGATTTTTCCCTTCGGCGCCAATGTCACCGGCAATGTCAATGTGACCTTTGTGCTGGCGCTGTTCACGTTCCTGATCACGCAGTTCAGCGCCAACAAGTCACACTGGAGGCATGTTTTTGCCGCTCCGGGTGTGCCTTTCTGGCTGCTGCCGATAATGATACCCATCGAGATCATAGGGCTCTTCTCTAAACCCTTTGCCCTGATGATCCGTCTCTTTGCGAATATCACCGCCGGGCACATCATAGTACTGAGCCTGGTGACTCTTATATTCATTTTCAAGTCAGTCGCAGTTGCTCCGGTCTCGGTCTTCTTTGTGCTTTTCATGGATTGTATCGAGTTGCTTGTGGCATTCCTGCAGGCATATGTATTCACCCTTCTGTCGGCCCTCTTCATCGGGATGGCCACAGCTGAACCTGAACATCATTGAAATTCAACATATCGATTATTTATTTAACAGAAATTTTATGGAAGAAGCAGTTATTTCATTTGCAGCAGTAGGAGCAGGGCTTGCAGTTATTGGTGCAGGTCTGGGTATCGGCCGTATCGGCGGCTCGGCCATGGACGCAATTGCCCGTCAGCCTGAGGCTTACTCGAAGATTCAGCTTGCAATGATTATTTCGGCAGCGCTTATCGAAGGGGCAGCCCTTTTCGCAATCGTTGTCGCCATGATCAAGGGCTAAAATCAAAAAAAGCCTGCAACGGTTGGTTGCAGGCTTTACAACTGAATTATTAAAAACGACATATTATGTTACTACAAAGCAGTCTTGCAAGTCCCGCCATAGGGACAGTTTTCTGGACAACGCTGATATTCCTCATTCTTCTCTTCCTTCTGTGGAAGTTTGCCTGGGGGCCGATAATGAATGCCGTCAAGGCGCGGGAAGACATGATAAACAACGCGCTTGATTCAGCTGAAAAGGCCCGTGAGGAGATGAAGGTTCTGCAGTCTGACAACGAGATCATACTGCGCAAAGCGCGCGAGGAGCGTGACAAGATCCTCCGTGACGCCCGTGTTGCATATGACCGTATGATGGCCGAAGCCAAGGAGAAGGGACAGTCGGAGTCAGATGCACTGGTACGTCGTGCCAGGGAACTCATCGAGCGTGAGAAGGTTTCCGCAATCGCCGAAGTGAAGAAGGAAGTAGCCAGGCTGGCTATCGAGGTGGCTTCGAAAGTAGTCGGGGAGACCCTTAAGAGCGATGCCGAGCAGCAGAAGCTGATAGACAGGTATATTAACGATATCGAAGCAAACAGGAACTGATACAATGAATTCAGCAAGGATAGCTGTCAGATATGCGAAGGCGCTCTTCGATCTTGCTCTTGAAGGGAATGTGGTTGACACCGTCTACGGTGACATGAAGACAATAAGCCGTCTCTGCGCCATGAATGAGGTGAAGGACGTGATCAGCAATCCCGTTATCCCGCAGCAGAAGAGAAAGGATGCAATCATCGCCCTTGCAGGCGATGACGCCGCA
This sequence comes from uncultured Rikenella sp., assembly GCA_964635655.1. Lineage (GTDB taxonomy): Bacteria > Bacteroidota > Bacteroidia > Bacteroidales > VadinHA17 > SR-FBR-E99. The sequence goes on from CAZWOC010000007.1 coordinate 115,214, forward strand.
AAGCTGACGGTTGATTTTATAAGTCTTATGTTCAGCCACGGACGGGGTGATTACCTCGCTGCCGCAGCACGTAATTTCATCGATCTCACCCGCCGCCACAGAGGCATACGCCAGGTGACAGTAACAACTGCAGTTCCTGTCGGTGATGCAACGAAAAAGGAAATGGCTGCCCTTATTGCGGGAGAAAAAGGAGGCACAATCGAGTTCAACGAGCTGATAGACGAGTCGATAATTGGCGGCTTCATCATCAGGGTTGATGATTCATACATCGACGCCAGCGTCAGGAACAGGCTGAACCGGTTCAGAAAGGAGTTTTCACTGGCAGGTTATGCCGAAAAATAGTATATAAGATTCAGAGATATGACTAATATTAAACCTTCAGAGGTATCACAGATTTTAAGGCAGCAGCTTGAAGGAGTCAAGACGGCAATTGACGTCGAGGAGGTTGGAACCGTGTTGCAGGTCGGCGACGGCATTGCACGCATATACGGCCTGAAGAATGTAGGGTCCAACGAGCTGATTGAGTTCGTGGAGTCAGGCATCAAGGGTATTGTTCTGAACCTTGAGGAGGACAATGTGGGAGCTGTTATCCTGGGCCCGTCGGAGAAGATCAAGGAAGGGGACATAGCTCGCCGTACAGGCAGGATATCATCCATAATGGTTGGTGAGGGACTGCTTGGAAGGGTCATCACCACTACCGGAGATCCTATCGACGGCCGCGGCCCGATAACAGGCGAGTTATACGAGATGCCCTTTGAAAGAAAGGCGCCGGGAGTCATCTTCCGTCACCCGGTGAAACAGCCGGTGCAGACAGGCCTTAAGGCCATCGACGCCATGATACCAATAGGCCGCGGCCAGCGTGAGCTTATTATCGGTGACCGTCAGACAGGTAAAACCGCTATTGCAATCGACACGATCATCAATCAGAAAAGTGAGTATGACAAGGGCAAGCCTGTTTACTGCATCTATGTGGCAATAGGTCAGAAGGGCTCTACAGTGGCAAATATATCAGCCACCCTCGAGCATTACGGCGCCATGGACTATACGGTCATCGTGAGCGCCACTGCCGCTGATTCTGCGGCAGCCCAGTTCTACGCTCCCTTTGCCGGTGCTGCAATAGGTGAATTCTTCCGTGATACCGGCCGTGATGCCCTGATCATATACGACGACCTGTCAAAACAGGCAGTATCATACCGTGAGGTCTCACTGCTGCTACGCCGCCCACCCGGCCGTGAAGCATACCCCGGAGACGTCTTCTACCTCCACTCACGCCTTCTTGAGAGGGCTGCGAAGGTCATTGAATCCGACGAAGTGGCTGCAAAGATGAATGACCTGCCCGACTCAATACGCCATATGGTGAAGGGCGGAGGATCACTCACAGCACTCCCCATTATTGAGACACAGGCAGGTGACGTCTCGGCATACATCCCGACAAACGTAATATCGATCACTGACGGCCAGATATTCCTCGAGTCAAGCCTCTTCAATGCAGGTATCAGGCCCGCAATCAACGTTGGTATATCGGTATCGAGGGTCGGCGGGCACGCCCAGATAAAATCGATGAAGAAAGTCGCCGGAACACTTAAGGTTGACCAGGCACAGTACCGTGAGCTGGAGGCCTTCTCGAAATTCGGCTCTGACCTTGACCCGACTACCCTGGCAGTGCTTGACAAAGGCGCCAAGAACGTCGAGATTCTGAAGCAGAATCAGTACTCGCCGGTAAAGGTTGAGGAGCAGGTTGCAATAATCTACTGCGGTACGAAGGGGTTGCTGAAGGATGTACCCGTGCACAAGGTAAGGTTGTTTGAAAACGACTTCCTGGCTTTCATGCGCGACAATCACGGTGACGTTCTTGAAACAATCAAAAAGGGAATCATCAATGATGAAGTAACTGGTGTTCTTGACAGCGCTGCGGCAGATGTAGCCTCCCGCTACCAGTCACGATAGTCATAAAAGGATAACGAAACAGGATGGCTAATCTAAAGGCTATACGTGTAAGGCTCAGTTCAGTCAAGTCAACGAAGCAGATAACCTCTGCCATGAAGATGGTGGCGGCGGCCAAGCTGCGCAAGGCACAGGATGCAATAGTGCAGCTCAGACCTTATGCCGACAAGCTCAATGAGATACAGGCAGGTCTCAGCGCTGCATTGCGCGACACCGAGACCGAAAACATCTATGCCGAAAGAAAAAAAGGCAACGGGAAGGTGCTGCTTGTGGTCGTCACCTCAAACAAGGGGCTCTGCGGTGCATTTAATGCAAACGTGCTCAGGGAAGCCAGGCGTATCATGTCGGAAAAGTACGGTCAGGAGGCCCGCAAGGGTGATCTGGCGGTGATTACGGTGGGTAAAAAAGCCCATGATGCACTCAGGAAGCTGAAATGCAATATCGTCGAAGATCACAGCGACCTTTACACCGATCTTACATTTGACAGGGTCTCGGCATTGGCCGACAGGCTGATGAAGCTCTACGTCTCGAAGGAGTATGATACAGTTGAGATCGTATATAACCAGTTTAAAAATGCAGCCATCCAGAAGCTCACAGACGAGGTGTTCCTCCCTGTGTCGATGGATGTGCCTCACGGTGCTGCAACGGCACCTGCAGACTACATATACGAACCTGACCAGGTCAGCATTGTCTCGGAGCTTATCCCCAAGACACTGAGGATCAAGTTGTACCGCTCAATTATTGACTCGTTTGCTGCAGAGCACGGTGCACGTATGACTGCCATGCACCAGGCAACAGATAACGCCACGGAACTGATCAGGGACCTTACCCTGCAATACAACAAGGCGCGCCAGGCCTCGATCACCAACCAGCTTCTCGAAGTGGTCAGCGGCGCCGAAGCGCTTAACGGATAACGGAAGGATACAGGCATGTTCACAGGCGATTACCTGCGGGAAATTACAGACAAGGCCATAGCCAGCCTCGGGGGAACACCCGATGCGGATAAGCTCTTTGAGCCCGTCAGATACATTATGTCTCTGGGGGGTAAGAGGCTCAGACCGGTTATGTGCCTCATGGCCTGCAATATCTTCAGGGACAAGATCGACGAGGCAGTAATGCCGGCAGTGGGCATAGAAGTGTTTCATAATTTTACCCTTATCCATGATGATATAATCGACAAGGCTGAGGTCCGGCGCGGATCACCCACAGTGCATGCCAGGTGGGGCTCAGACCAGGCATTGCTCTCGGGCGATGTCATGGCGTTCATTGCGGTTGAGTGTATTGGCCAGGCCCCGGAAAAGGCGCTGCCAAAAGCACTTAAGCTGTTCAACCGTACCGCAATAGAAGTGTGCACCGGCCAGCAGCTCGACCTTGATTTTGAAAGGAAAGGGGTTGTTTCAGAGGCTGAATATCTCCGGATGATAGAGTTGAAAACAGCCGTGTTGATTGCCGCTTCACTTAAATTAGGTGCCCTTATAGGAGATGCCGTTGAAAAGGACCAGGACCTTTTCTACGAGTTCGGACGCTGTCTTGGAATAGCTTTCCAGATACAGGATGACGTTCTTGATACATACGGTGATACCAAGATGTTCGGAAAGAAAACCGGCAGTGACATAGTGGCAAACAAAAAGACCTACCTCCTGGTGAAGGCTCTTGAGATGGCCGGGGGAAGCAAGCTTACCCGCCTCAGGAAACTCCTCGGGCCCGGAAATAATGACCCTGAACAGAAGGTCAGGGAGGTAAAAGCCATTTATGATGAACTGGAGATAAGGTTGCAGGCTGAGAACCTTGCATACGATTACTTTAACAGGGCATTCCAGGCCCTTGATCAGGTGTCGGTTAATGGCGAAAGAAAGAACGAGCTGAAACAGCTTGCAGTGAATCTTATTGGAAGGGTTAAATAGAGTTCGCCCCGTCAGGGGCTGAAAAAAAGTATTTTATTATCAGAATATATTGAAACAGATTTAAGTCAGAGAGATGGCAAAGAAAACAGGAGTGATAAGTCAGGTCATCGGGCCTGTGGTTGACGTTACATTCGATATGGCCGGAACCGATATGCCCAACATCCTTGATGCGCTTGAGATTAAGAGGCATGATGGCTCTGTGCTGGTTGTTGAGTGCCAGCAGCATATAGGTGAGAAGACTGTCAGGGCGATTGCAATGGATTCAACAGACGGCTTGCAGCGCGGGATGGAGGTTGTGGCAACAGGGCAGCCTATAGTGATGCCGGTTGGTGACCAGATAAGGGGGCGCCTGATGAATGTGACAGGGATGCCAATTGACGGTATCGGGGCACTCGACAAGACGGGAGGCTACCCGATCCACCGCAAACCGCCGAAATATGAGGATCTGTCAACTGACAAGGAGGTGCTGTACACCGGCATCAAGGTAATTGACCTCATTGAGCCGTACTCAAAGGGAGGCAAGATCGGCCTCTTCGGGGGAGCAGGCGTAGGTAAGACAGTTGTCATCCTCGAGCTTATAAACAACATTGCGAAGGCATATTCGGGACTATCTGTGTTTGCCGGTGTTGGCGAGCGCACAAGGGAGGGTAACGACCTCCTGCGTGAGATGCTTGAAGCCAACGTTATCTCTTACGGGAAGGAATTCATGGAAGATATGGAGAAAGGAGGCTGGAACCTTGACCTTGTTGACCGTGAAGCACTTAAGGAGTCAAAGCTGGCACTTGTCTTCGGACAGATGAACGAGCCTCCCGGTGCACGCGCACGCGTGGCTCTCTCGGGTCTCTCTGTGGCTGAATATTTCCGTGACGGGGAGGGAGAAGGTACCGGAAGGGATATACTCTTCTTCATGGATAACGTCTTCCGTTTCACCCAGGCCGGATCAGAGGTATCCGCCCTGCTGGGCCGTATGCCTTCAGCCGTCGGCTACCAGCCTACTCTCGCCACCGAAATGGGTGTGATGCAGGAGAGAATCACCTCAACACGCCACGGATCAATCACTTCCGTACAGGCTGTCTATGTGCCGGCTGACGACCTTACTGACCCGGCACCGGCAACAACCTTTGCACACCTCGACGCCACCACAGTGCTCAGCCGCAAGATCTCCGAGCTTGGCATCTACCCGGCCGTCGACCCGCTTGACTCAACTTCAAGAATCCTGACCCCTGAGATCGTCGGCGAGGAGCACTACCGCTGCGCACAGAGGGTCAAGGAGATACTTCAGAGATACAATGAGCTTCAGGATATAATCGCAATCCTCGGCATGGATGAGCTCTCCGAGGAGGACAAGCTTATTGTTCAACGTGCACGCAGGGTGCAGAGGTTCCTCTCGCAACCATTCCACGTGGCTGAACAGTTCACAAACATACCCGGAAAACTGGTGTCTATAGAAGATACAATAAGGGGGTTCAACATGATAATTGACGGCGCAGTAGACCAGTATCCTGAGGCTGCCTTCATGCTCGTCGGAACAATCGAGGATGCAATAGCCAAGGGCGAAAAGCTGATAGCCGAGAGCAGGTAACCAGTTAAAACACCGGAAGTGAAGATTGAAATCATTACACCTGACAGGAATATCTACTCGGGAGAGGTACGCTCAGTACGCGTACCGGGAAGGAAAGGTTCATTCCAGGTACTGAAGGACCATGCTCCCATCATCTCAACACTTGATGCCGGGCCTGTAATAATGGCTGACGAACAGGGCACCGAGGTGAGGTTCGAGATCACAGGCGGTGTGATCGAGGTAAAGAAAAACAGGATAATCCTCCTGGCCGACTCCGTGGTGCAGGGCTGAAGACGATGGACAGCAACGAGTTCCGCAGATACGGGCATGAAGTCGTTGAATGGATAGCCCGCTACTTTGAGAATATTGAGCAGTACCCCGTTAAATCCGGAGTAAAGCCGGGTGAAATAAAGGATGCTTTACCGGAAAAACCTCCGTTGTCAGGCGAGCCGTTTGACCGCTTCATGAATGATCTTGACACGATCATCATGCCGGGCATAACCCATTGGCAGAGCCCTGATTTCTTCGCATACTTCCCTGCAAACAGCAGTCCGCCTTCGGTGTTGGCAGAGATGATTACCGCAGCCCTGGGGGCGCAGTGCATGATCTGGGAAACATCTCCTGCAGCTGCCGAGCTCGAAGAGAGGATGATGGAGTGGCTGAAGGTGATGACCGGCCTTCCCGCTGAATTTGAAGGTGTTATTCAGGACAGCGCATCGTCGGCAACGCTTGCGGCTCTCATTACTGCAAGGGAGAAAAAGACCCAATTCACTTCAAACAGTCTGGGACTGCATGATGCAGGCAGGATGAGGATTTATGCCTCGACACAGGCCCACTCTTCGGTGGAGAAGGGAGCCGGAGTGGCAGGATTCGGCAGAAAGAACCTGGTCCGGATAACTGTCAGGGGTGATAATTCAATAGATCCGGATGCCCTTGAGAGGGCGATAGAAAAGGATATTGCAGATGGTTTTACCCCCTGTTGCGCGGTAGCCACACTTGGCACTACGGGAACAACAGCTGTTGATTCTCTCAGGGAGGTGGGTGAAGTTTGCAGGAAACACGGCCTGTGGATGCATGTTGATGCTGCCCTGGGCGGAACTGCCCTCCTTCTTCCCGAAATGCGGTGGATGACAGATGGCATCGAATATGTTGACTCACTGGTGTTCAACCCGCACAAATGGATGTTCACAAACTTCGACTGTTCGGCATATTTTGTGCGTGACGCCGCCTCACTGATACGCACTTTTGAGATCCTTCCGGAATACCTTAAAACACGTACAAGAGGGAAGGTCAACGACTACCGCGACTGGGGCATTCCGCTCGGGAGAAGATTCAGGGCACTCAAACTGTGGGCGGTGATCCGCTCCTATGGGGTCGAGGGACTTCAGTCAGCCATACGCGAACATTTAAGGCTGGCAAAAATGCTGGCAGGACTGGTTGAAGCTGATGGCAGATTTGAACTTGTGGCTCCCGTGCCGCTTAATACTGTATGTTTCCGGTACAAGCCCGCCGCAACGGGAGATGATGAAGCCGATATTCTGAATGAGAAGATCAACCATGCCCTGAACGATACCGGTAAGATATATCTCACCCATACAAAAATCGATGGCAGATATGTTCTGAGAATGGTGACAGCGCAGACAAATCTCACCGAACACCATGTGCTGAAGGCATGGGATCTTATCCGGGAGACGGCTTCAGCGGTCTCTTCCCAGCACAGTTCCGTAGATATTAACTGAGAAGGCCCCGTTTACAAAGTACCTGTTTTCCTGTGGTATATAACCGGCCCGTATTCCCGCGCTCATCTCGAACGGAAGCCGGAGCAGGAAAAAATCTGCCATCAGCTCCGGACCGAGTGAACTGTACCTCTCTGCCCCGGCTGTAAAAGTCCGGTTTTCATAGTCATGCACACTTTCACCTCTTGTATAGTCATAATAGAGCGAACCTCTTATTCTCTTGAGGTAAAAGAAGCTGCCGGCAGCGAGGTCAGGGTAAAAGAGGGGCATTGTATAGTCAGCGGAGAATGAGAAGAGTTTTTCAGCTACAATGTTGGAATTGAAACCTCGTGGCCAGGGTATTGAGTTGCGGTACAGCAGTTTGCGTGCAGGACCCTGGTTTTCCCATCCTGCCTTTAAAGCAAGGCTGTGATTGGGAAGGATGCCCGGGAAGAAAAACATGGATCTGACATAACTCCTGTTATTGTAAAGCTTTGTGTCCCACGGGGTTGTTGTCAGCCTCAGGTCGATGACCTGGCCCCATTTCGGGTTTATGTCACGGTATGAGGTCCGGAATGTGTTTGAAAAATAGAGTCTTCCGGTAACATTGAGAATATCACTGTCGAAACGGTTTTCACCCGCGACCCAGGTAAAACGGTTACGGTAGTTTATATAGACTGCCGGCATCAGCATTTGACGGAACTTACCGTGAGCAAACCACATCTGATCATAGATGTTCAGGTTCAGCTGCATATCGCGCCCCCTGTTTTCCGGAAGCTGACTTACGCTTGAGTCTCTTGTTATGAGCTGGTCACCGCCCCATGTGACATCCGCATCGATTACCGGGTGCCACCCTTTCCACGTGATGCCTGAATGGAGATAATGGTTTCCGTCAGTGTATTCATATCCCAGGTTTGAAATGAGGGTGCTCAGGTGGTTCTGTGAAAAAAGAGTCAGGCCGGGTCTGACTGTTGTCGGGTCGCTGCGGATCTCGTCGAGATCGGCATAAAACGGAAACCAGCTGTGAAGGCTGAAGAGGTGGGCAGCTTTACGGTAGGGCCTGGGTCCGGAGATGAGTATTTTCCCGTTGTCAGCGTCAGAGACTGCATCGGAACCGGCCGATACAACAGGCACCGGTTCTCTGCCTTCCGCTCCGCCCGCAATGGGTGCCACAGGGGGGAAAATCTCATGACCGCTTGTAAATGCCGGTCCTGCAGTGGCATAGGTTTTTTCAGAGGCGATTACAAATCCGCTGGTTGTGTAATCAGAAAAAAGCAGTTCGCTGCCGCTGACTGTAAATCCGGATATCCCGAAACGGGAGCCGGTAATCCGTTCGGTAGCGCCTTCGCCGGCAATCTGTTCCGCCGAGCCTTCGGCGGCAATGCGGTAAATATTATCAGACCCGTCGCCCTGCGCCAGGAAGAAGAGGGTGTCATTGTGCAGTTCTGCCTGCACAATATCGGTTACGCTCTCTTCCAAATTCACTGTCCATTTCTTTCCGACAGGCCTGTATGTTCTTATACCCTCTCCTTTTTCACCAAGTGTCACCACCGTGACTGCGCTGCCGTCAGACGACCATGCCGGGCGTTGAAGGATAATGTTGTCGGGCGGTATCAGGTTCATAAGCACCTCTCCGGTCTGTGAATCAAGGAAGACAAGAGAACAGAGCATCTCCGGGGTGGTTGAGACAGCCACTATAGTTCTTCCGTCAGGTGAAAGATCAGGGGCAGTATAACGGCTTTTGCGGGTGACGGCCGTCACGGTGCCTCCCGGCAGGTCAAGCCTCTTGATTACCGAATAATCGCGGTTATCCCACCTGATGTCAGGGTATTGTTCCGCCCAGACTATAGTATTGCCTGAAAACGAAAAAATATACGGATAAACATATCCGGTGGTGGTTATGTTATGCTCTTTGACTCCCTCTGCATCTGTAATTATAAAGCGGGAAGGATCTGCCATTGATGTACGCAGGGAGATGATTCTGCCGTCTGCCATCCTGTGGGGAGTGAAGTGGCTTATATAGTCTCTTTTTTTGCTGACACTCAGTGATGTGTAGTCCCTGACATTTCCCGGCATCATTTCTTTCCAGATACTTCCCATAGAAGCGAAGGCTGAATCATATAATCTCTTCTTGGTAAGGCCGGTTTCTTTCTTCAGCCCTGTATTTACCGGATTGTCGCGAAAGCCGGTTGACGCTATCCTGTAGACTTCGGCCCAGGCGCCGGGATGGGTTGTCCGCAGGTGGTTCATCATCAGGTATCCGAAGACGTAGTGGTCAGGGGTGAAATTTTTGTATGAACCCGATATCATCTTGTCGTATCCGTAAATGCCTTCAGGTCTGAGTGCAAGGTCACGGGCGCCGCGGATAAATGCGTTGCTGCGTCCCCTGCCCGAGAGGGAGGTAGCGGTTTCGGCATAGACGGCATCACCCTCCAGGGCCCACGCAGGTATCTCAAGTGCGCTGAGCCCCACTGCCTGCTCTCCGATTAGATACCTCAGGGCCCGGCCAAAACCGCGGCTGTTGAGTGAGCCGAGCTGCAGGAAATGAGTGGTCTCGTGAACGGTAAGCTGCGAGGCCGGGTGCATCGGCAGGTTATCCTGACCGGGCAGGGGATAAAGCTCCATCCTCCGCGGCGCCCAGCTCACATAGCCGTTTGATTGCATAGAGTGATTGTGAATTATTACCGGGATATTCATTTTTACCCCGGGGTAGAGCAGAGACAGTTCTTCAAAGGATTCCTCAAGCAGACGGGCGTATCTGAAAGCTTCATCCCCAAAGTCATCCGGGTATATTATCCTGAAGTGGGGGGTGCCTATCTGCAACCACCGGAACGAGGCCGGATCCTGCCCTGTGTCATAGTACTGGGCACCTGCCCGGGCCGGCAAAAGCAGGCTCAAAATGAGCAGAATAATGCATTTCTTCATCCGGGGCAGTTTGTCCAAAAATACCAAAATTGACTGATATCTACGGGTACACGGCAAAATCTTATTATTTTCGTGCGGATAATTCCGGAACAGAAACAATTAGGGTTATGACAAAAAAATACAGGCTTTGGGATAATATCATCGGTTGGGTGGTTTTTACAGTTGCGGCGTTCACCTACCTGATGACAATTGAACCTACGATGAGCCTATGGGACTGCAGCGAGTTCATCGCTTCCGCATTCAAGCTCGAGGTGGGGCATCCTCCCGGGGCACCTTTATTCATGATCCTGGGAAGGTTCTTTGCCAATTTCGCCGGAGGCGATGTCACAAGGGTCGCGATGATGATCAATGCAATGTCTGCAATTGCAAGCGCCCTGACGATACTGTTTCTTTTCTGGACGATAACCCACCTGGCCCGGAGAATCTTCCTGAGGCAGGAGACTGACTACACAACAGGCAGGATTATTGCTGTTCTCGGTGCCGGACTGACAGGCGCTCTTGCATATGCCTTTTCCGATACTTTCTGGTTCTCCGCGGTGGAGGGTGAGGTCTATGCAACCTCGTCACTCTTCACGGCAGTTGTCTTCTGGGCCATGCTCAGGTGGGAAGATGTCGCGGACGAGCCTCATGCGGACAGGTGGATAATACTTATTGCCCTGATGATGGGCCTGTCGATAGGTGTGCACCTGCTCAACCTCCTGGCAATTCCGGCTATAGTATTTATCTGGTACTTCCGGAAGTATCAGTTCTCATGGAGAGGGTTCACCGTGTCAATTATTGTTTCGGTGCTACTGCTGGTTCTTATAATGTACGGTATCATCCCCGGAATAGTCAGGGTGACTTCCGGTTTCGAACTTTTCTTCGTCAACAGTCTTGGCTTGCCGTTCAACAGCGGCATGTACATTCATCTTCTGCTGTTCATTGCCGCCCTGGTACTTACTGTCTGGTACAGCTTTACCCACAGCAACAGCCGGATGACATTCATTCTGGCAGGTGTAACCCTGCTTTTATCGGGAGTGTGGCTTCTTACCGACTCACTGGCAGTCAATATTATATTCCTGGCAGCTGTAGTATACGGGGCATGGATTCTCTCAACAAGGCAGAGGGTGGCTCTGAACACGATAATGACCGCCCTGCTTGTAATAGTAATCGGTTATTCAAGCTTCGCGATAATCCTTATCAGGTCGACGGCCAACCCGCCGATGAATGAGAACAATCCTTCCAATCCCTTCGCCCTGCTATATTACCTCAACCGTGAGCAGTACGGTCAGCGTCCGCTCTTTTACGGACCCTATTACAACGCTCCGGTGACTGACTATGTGAAGGGGAAACCCACGTACAATCCTTCCGGTGACAAATACATAATAACTAACCGTGAGACCACAAGGGAGTATGATGAGCGGTTTATGACAGTCTTCCCGAGGATGTGGAGTGATTCACCGGATCACGTCCGGGAATATGAAAAATATGTCGGTGAAAAGGGCAGGCCTGTAAGGATAACCGATCCCCAGACTGGGGAGGCCACCACTCTGCGTGTGCCCACTTTCGGGCAGAACCTCGGGTTTATGTTCAGTTACCAGCTGGGATTCATGTATTTCCGGTATTTCATGTGGAACTTCAGCGGCAGGCAGAATGACATACAGAGCACCGGCGGTCCGGTAAACGGAAACTGGATAACAGGCATCAATTTCCTTGATGCGCCACGTACAGGCTCAGTGAAGGGGACGCCTGATGACATGAAAAATGACCCGTCACGCAATAAATACTTCCTCCTCCCACTATTACTGGGCCTGGTGGGTTTCCTGTGGCACTTCAACCGTGATGTCCGTAACTGGTGGATTGTGTCACTGCTTTTTGTAATGACCGGCATAGCCATCGTCATTTATCTGAACCAGTACCCGAACCAGCCGCGTGAGAGGGACTATGCGTATGCAGCGTCGTTCTATGCGTTCACGGTCTGGATAGGGCTTGGCGTACTGGCTCTGTTCGAGCTTATGCGAAAGAAGGCCGGTGAGACGCCGGCTGCCGTCATCGCCTCGGTGCTGACTTTTGCTGCAGTGCCCGCTGTCATGGGATCACAAAACTGGGATGACCATGACCGCTCGGGAAGATACCTCGGAAGGGACGTGGCCTTGAATTACCTTAACACCTGTGCTCCGAATGCAATACTATTCCCGGGAGGCGACAATGACACATTCCCGCTGTGGTACGCCCAGGAGGTTGAAGGCGTCCGGACTGATGTAAGGGTGTGCAACCTGATGCTGCTCAACACTGACTGGTATATAGACCAGATGAAATACAAGGCTTACACCTCTGATCCGTTACCGATAAGCCTGCCGAAGGAACTTTACTATGACGGCGTGAATAACCAGGTCGCCGTAGTCGAAAGGATTAAAGAGCCGGCAACTGCAATGGAGGTGATGAAGTTCATCAACAGCGGCAGCGAGATATCAAAACTTAAAATCTACGGAGAGGACCTCTGGTATATCCCTACCCGCACAATACGTATCCCTGTCGATTCCGCAAAGGTGCTGGCCAACGGAACCGTCAGGCCGGAAGACGCAGACAAAATTGTTCCTTATATCGACATCCACCTCAAGGGTTCCTGGATAATGAAGAACCAGCTGATTGTGCTTGACATCCTGGCGCATAACGACTGGGACCGCCCGGTATACTTTGTGTCTGGTCAGACTGAGGATGCACTCGGGCTGGAGGAATACTTCCAGCTTGAAGGTCTTGCTTACCGGCTGGTTCCGGTGAAGGGTGTCAACAAGGGCTGGTTCGAATATGGCCGGATTGATACAGATATCCTGTATGACAATCTGATGAACAAATTTACCTGGAGGGGGGCTAATGACCCGGATGTATATATCGATTACTATCACAACCGCACCCTCACGGTGGTCAGGGCCCGTCTCAATCATGCCAGGCTGGCAAAGGAACTGGTTGCAGAAGGTGACACCACAAGAGCGGTTCAGGTAATTGACAGATGCCTTGAACAGTTCCCTGTCTCAAAACTGGGTTATGACTTCTATTTTGGTGATATAATCTCGGCATGTTTTGCCACCGGCCAGACAGAAAAGGCAAAGGAACTGTCGAAGAACTTTACAGATTACTATGCAGAACGGACCGGATATCTGCTTGACCAGATGCCGTCTGTTGTCATGTATTCAGGGGCTGAGATAGCCAACGGGCTCCAGATGATGCTCCAGGCTATAAGAGTCTGCTTTGACAACGGAGAGAAGGGACTTGCCGAGGAGATCAACGCCAGGTATAATGAACTGTATGCCAGGTATGGCAGTTTAAGTCAGCAATAATTAAAGGCAGCAGGCAATAGGCAATAGGCAATAGTGAAAAGGGACTCCGATTGAAGTCCCTTTTTACATTCAGTATCTTTTTATTAACCTGCAGGCCTGCAATCTTCATGTTGTTGCCAACACTAATGCCTATTGCCTAATGCCTATTGCCTGATCTCAGTCATACATCTGATAGGCCGGTCTTGGAGACAGGTATTTTTCTACAATGAAATGGATCTTGTCGGGGAAAACAGGTTTGAGATTATATTCCGTGCAGCCTGCAATGTAGGCTTCGTTCCTGGTCTGTTCTGAATAATAGGCGGTAATAAGTATCACCGGGGCTGACCTGTTTACCTGGCGGAATGCCCTTGTGCATTCAATGCCGTTTACAAGGGGCACAAGAAAGTCCATGAAAACAAGATCAAAGTGTTCCCGGCCGGTTGTAATGGCTTCGACGAACTCCTTCCCGTTACGGTAGGGGAGAACCTCTGCACCGGTTTCCTTCAGAAGCGTTTCATAATATTTCAGGGATGCCGCATCATCTTCGACAATTGCGATCCGCTTGCCAGTAATATTGAGCATGTTTATATAATGAACCCGGGGTTAATAATCCGAACTCAATGTAAAGATATCCGGCGAGGAATAACAAGATTAAGCATTTCGGGCGCAAATGTCAACTTTAGGAACAACTTATTAACAACAACTTATAAACAAGAAGCCCCCGGGTGGTAAATGCTTAATATTCAGCGTTATGGGGATGTCAGCGACATTCCCAGTATGTGGTTACACCGTTGACTGTAGAGGGGGCTATTGCCTTGATTGCAAGGAGGTCCTGCCCGCAGTATTCTGCCTCTGTACCCCATGCAATTGCATGGTTGTTTTCATACGAGACGGTCTGGCAGACCTGGCACCCGTCACCGAGCAACTCGCATGAATTGAATGTACATGATATTATTATGAGCGAAGCGGCGTACAATAATTTCTTCATGACTGTCCTTTATTCAATTAACGGCAAAGGTAAACAATTAGTGCTTTGTGGTGTAATGCAGCATTTTTTATAAATTGGAGTCATTATTCAGGTAACAGAAAACCTTAAATCATTTTTATCATGGAAGAGAATACTGCAACACCCACAGTGGTGACCGTTGAAGAGAACAGGATGAAAAAGCATGTGAACATTGCCGGTATCCTGCAGATAGTTTTCGGATCATTCCTCGTGATCGGAGCGCTCGCGATAGGGGTTGTTTTCGGATTTATTGACCAGTTTGTAGATGATCCTACTGCGCTAAAGATACTGGGAATTATAGGCACACCGCTTATCATTCTCCTGCTCCTTTTCGGGGGAGGGATGATCGCCGGCGGTATAGGCCTCTTCCATTGCAAACCGTGGGCCAGGATACTGACCCTGGTGCTTGGCGCAATGGGCCTGCTCAACGTACCCATAGGAACCCTCAAGGGGGTCTATATTATCTGGGTGCTTGTACAGTCTGAGACAATATCCCTGTTTGAGAAGGGATGCCCGAAGGAGAGTCTGAAGGTCTGAGGGTCTGAAGTCTGAAGGTCTGAAGTCTGAGGGTCGGAAGGTCTGAAGTCTGAAGGTCGGAAGGTCGGAGGGTCTTGACACGGAGACAAAATGATTATTTTTGCCGTCTAACCTCATTGTTATGGCAGACGACAAAAAGATCATTTTTTCGATGTACAGGGTAAGCAAGAGCTATCCTCCCCACAAACAGGTTCTCAAGGACATATCACTCTCATTCTTCCTGGGAGCCAAAATCGGTATCATCGGTCTTAACGGTTCCGGTAAATCAACCCTGCTGAAGATAATCGCAGGAATTGAGAAGGATTACCAGGGAGAGGTTGTATTCTCCCCGGGCTTTACGGTGGGGCATCTGCCGCAGGACCCTCTTATGGACGAGACCCGCACGGTTCGTGAGATAGTAGAGGAAGGCGCAGCTGAAGTTGTCTCTGT
This sequence comes from uncultured Rikenella sp., assembly GCA_964635655.1. Classification (GTDB taxonomy): domain Bacteria; phylum Bacteroidota; class Bacteroidia; order Bacteroidales; family VadinHA17; genus SR-FBR-E99. The sequence goes on from CAZWOC010000007.1 coordinate 130,531, forward strand.
GCTTAAGGAATATGAGGAAATCAACCTTCGCTTCGGCGAGCCGGAGGTCTATGAAAATCCTGATGCCATGGAGAAACTCATGGCAAGGCAAGCCGTTCTGCAGGAGAAAATCGACGTTCTTGACGGCTGGAATCTTGAGCATAAGCTCGAGAGGGCCATGGATGCCCTTAACTGCCCTGATCCGGCAACGCCTGTTAACATCCTTTCAGGAGGAGAACGTCGCCGTGTGGCCCTCTGCCGCCTGCTGCTCCTTGAACCTGATGTGTTGCTGCTGGACGAGCCTACAAACCATCTTGATGCAGAGAGCGTGCAGTGGCTCGAGACTCACCTGCGCCAGTACAGGGGGACCGTCATATGCATCACCCATGACCGCTATTTCCTTGACAATGTTGCAGGATGGATTCTGGAGCTTGACAGGGGAGAGGGGATACCCTGGAAAGGAAACTATTCGTCATGGCTCGAACAGAAGGCCAGGAGGCTTGAACTTGAAGAGAAGGGAAGCACCAAACGGCGCAAGACGCTTGAACATGAGCTGGAGTGGGTGAGAATGTCTCCCAAAGCCAGGCATGCCAAGTCAAAAGCACGTCTGAGCGCTTACGAGAACCTCCTCAACCAGGATGTGAAACAGAAGGAGGAAAAGCTTGAGATATTCATTCCAAACGGCCCGAGACTAGGCGACAAGGTGATCAATGCACGGGGAGTAACCAAGGCCTTCGGTGACAGGATACTCTTCGAGGATCTCGATTTCAGCCTTCCTCCAAACGGAATAGTAGGAGTTATCGGTCCCAACGGAGCCGGCAAGACAACCCTCTTCCGGATGATAATGGGGCAGGAAAAGACAGACAGGGGTATTTTTGAGGTGGGAGAAACGGTCACCCTGGGATATGTTGATCAGGCTCATGCTGCAATTGACCCCGTGAAGAGCGTATATGAGGTGATCTCAGACGGCCAGGATGAGATAATGGTGGGCAACCGGCCCGTGAATTCCAGGGCTTATGCTGCCCGGTTCAACTTCACCGGTGCCGACCAGGAGAAAAAATGCGGTGTACTCTCAGGTGGCGAACGCAACAGGCTTCACCTTGCGCTGACGCTGAAGAGCGGCGCCAATGTCCTCCTCCTTGACGAACCGACAAATGACATCGACGTCAATACTCTGCGGGCCCTTGAAGAGGGCCTCGAAAACTTCGCGGGATGCGCTGTCATAATATCGCATGACCGCTGGTTCCTTGACCGCGTGGCAACACATATACTTGCCTTCGAAGGTGACTCTAAGGTTGTATCTTTTGAGGGCAGTTTTTCAGAGTATGACGAGAACCTCCGTAAGCGTACCGGCAATACGGGCCCGGTAAGATTCAGGTACAAAAAACTCTCCTGATAACCTGTCCCGGGGACGCATCATGCATTGACTCCTTCATAAACAAGGCATGATAAAAGACTTTATGCCTGTGAGAGTATCATAAAAATCACTTTGGAATTACTGTTAGATTTAAAACAGTAATTTCGCTTATCGGCACATTGACTGTTACCGCATGTACAGTCCGGTTGCTTATCCGAACCTGAACAAACATTATCCAATACTATAGCATGGCAACACGCAGGCAATTCATCAGGATCTCAGCGATTGGGGCCGGAGCTGTTATGGCCGGAGCTGCCGGGCTGAAGCTTTTCGGCTCCGGTATCACTGACGGCCAGAAGGCCACCTTTGCTGCTCTCACCGGCCGCACACCCACATATTGTGAGGTATGTTTCTGGAAGTGCGCCGGATGGGTCTACAAGGATGAAAAGGGATCCATAAAAAAGATCATTGGCAACAGCGAGGACCTTAACTGCAACGGCCGTCTCTGTCCGCGCGGCACCGGCGGGGTGGGTATGTACCACGACGAGGACCGTCTCCGCAAGCCGCTTATACGCACTGAGGAGAGAGGCAAACAGAGCTTCCGCGAAGCGAGTTGGGAAGAGGCGTTCGACTACATAGCCGAAAGGATAAAGGTTATCTCTGCCGAGCATGGTCCGGAGTGCATCGCCCTCTTCACCCACGGATCAGGAGGGAAATATTTCTCAACCCTCTTACGGGCCCTCGGGTCTCCGCATATTGCAGCACCCTCATATGCACAGTGCCGAGGCCCGCGCGAGGTAGCCTTCCAGGCTACTTTCGGTGAAGCGCTTGAAAGCCCGGAACCCCTTGACATACGTGATACACGTTGCCTTGTCCTCATCGGAAGCCACCTGGGTGAGAACATGCATAACGGGCAGGTACAGGAGATGTCTGACGCAATTGACAAGGGAGCAACAATCATAACCGTTGACCCGCGGTTCTCAACAGCCGCCGGCAAATCCAAATACTGGCTCCCCATAAAACCGGCAACTGACCTCGCTCTCCTGCTTGCATGGATCAACGTCATCATCACCGAGGAGCTATATGACAAGCCTTACGTGGAGAAATACACGTACGGATTCGAATACCTTAAGGAACATGTAAAAAACATGACCCCGGAATGGGCTTACGGAATAACCACTATTGATCCTACGGTGATCCGTGAAACTGCCCGTGAGATGGCCAATGCTGCACCTTCAGTGATAGTCCACCCCGGCCGTCATGTAACCTGGTACGGTGATGATACCCAGCGGCTCAGGGCGGTGGCAATACTCAATGCCCTTCTTGGCTCATGGGGCCGCAGGGGAGGATTCTTCCGCTCCGAGATCTTTGAACTGCCGGAGCCGCCCCATCCTGCCTATCCGACACCTAAGAGAACATGGAGAACAGAGTTTCCTGATCTCTACAAGCTTGCCGACACGGTTCTGGCCAACGGGGTCTGTGACGCCACGGTTCCGGACCCAAGCCGCAACTGCAAGTTCCAGGGATGGATAGTCAACGGCACAAATCTCATGGAAACCCTTCCTAACCAGGCAAACACGCTTAGGGCCATCCAGGAGTTGCAACTCCTCGTAGTGATAGATACAATGCCTATGGAAATCACTGGCTGGGCTGACGTGGTTCTGCCCGAGTGCACATACCTTGAGAGATATGATGACCTGAGGGTAGTAGCTCACCGCAAGCCGCAGATTGCCCTCAGGGCTCCCGCAGCTGAACCGATGTACGATACAAAACCTGCATTCTATATGGCCAGGGAGCTCGCAAAGAGACTCGGCGTGATTGAATACTTCCCGTTCGAAAAGGTGGAAGACCAGCTCGACTGGCAGCTTAAACAGGTGGGAAGCAGCCTGGAGGAAATGAATAGGATCGGGGTCAAAACCTTCGACCGCACTGCCGGTGACCTGTTTTATGCACCCGGCGAAGATATTGAGTTCTATACTTCTACCGGGAAGATAGAACTGTATTCGACAGCGCTGGAAGGTGCCGGGTTTGACCCGATGCCGAAGTACACCCCGCATGAGGAACCGCCGGCCGGCTTCTACCGCCTCAATTACGGAAGGGCCCCCATGCATACATTCAGCCGCACTGCAAATAATCCCAACCTCACTGACCTGATGGATGAAAACAGCGTGTGGGTCAATCCCCGCGTGGCAAAAGAGTGGGGGCTCAGCACCGGGCAGTACGTGCATCTTGTCAACCAGGACGGCAAACGGTCCGAATTCCCGATAAAGGTCAGGGTTACCGAACGGATCCGCTGGGACTCAGTCTACATGGTCCACGGATTTGGCCACCAGGAAAAGAAACTGCGGCGGTCTTACGGAAAGGGGGCCAGTGACACAAACCTTATCACAAAAGTGCTTGTAGATCCGGTAATGGGGGGTACCGGCATGCGCGGGAACTTCGTGACATTTATTACTGATCTGACCGGAGAGGAGGTGGTGTCATGAGATACGCAATGGCTGTCGATACCAGGAAGTGTGTGGGATGCAGCGACTGTGTCGTGGCATGTCAGACAGAGAATAATGTGCCGATCGGATACTGTCGTGACTGGGTTGTAGAGGTGATGGACGGCACCTACCCGCAGCTCGAAATAGAGCTCCGTTCAGAGAGATGCAATCACTGTGAGAATGCCCCATGCGTAAGGTGTTGTCCCACGGGTGCAAGTCATATCGTGGACGGAGGAATCGTACTTGTAAAACCAAATAAATGCATCGGCTGTGGGGCGTGTATTGCTTCGTGTCCGTATGATGCCCGCTACCCGCACCCGAAGGGCTACGTTGACAAGTGCACCTTCTGCATCCACAGGGTGAGCCAGGGGATGAAACCGGCATGTGTGTCGGTCTGCCCGACGAAGTGCATGTACTTTGGTGACCTCGATGATCCCAACAGCGATGTGAGCATGGTGCTTAAGAAACGCAAGTACAAGACCCTCATACCCGAGGCAGGAACGAAACCGCATCTTTATTTCCTAATCTGACCGGACTATGAACGAAGAACTTATAATAAGCGGAAGGGAGAACCTGATGGTCGACCCTCAACTTCATATATGGCACTGGCCTATACCGCTCTACCTGTTTCTCGGGGGGCTTGCAGCTGGGGTGCTCTTCTTTGCAGCACTCTATTACCTGATGGGTAAGGAGAACCAGTACCGTTCAGCTGTGCGCCGGGTGCCGTTCATTGCACCCATTGCACTGGTTCTTGGCCTTGCAGCACTCTTCTATGACCTGCGGCACAAAGCCTTCTTCTGGCAGCTGTATACCACGATAAGGCTTGAATCGCCCATGTCATGGGGCGCCTGGACACTGCTGGTGATAACAACCGCATCATTCATCTGGTGTGCCCTTCATATCAGGGAGTTTTTCCCAAACTGGGACTGGAAGTACAACTGGCTGAAGGAACTGGAAGCATTCTTCAACAGGTACAAGAAGCATCTTGCCTGGGTGATACTCATCTTTGCAATCATCACAGGCGTTTACACCGGCATACTGCTTTCGGCTTTCAATGCCAGGCCTCTCTGGAACACGTCGGTGCTGGGTCCCCTGTTCCTGGCGTCAGGATTGTCTGCCGGAGCCGCAGCCATTGTACTTATGTCGAAAAACAGGGAAGAGCGTCTGCTCTTCACGAAGATTGACCTGATAATTTTAGGTGTTGAACTCTTCCTCATTGTTCATATGTTCATGGGCTTCCTGGCAAGCACCCAGGTGCAGATAGAAGCTGCAGGCCTCTTTCTGGGCGGAGAGTACACGATGATCTTCTGGATCTTCGTCGTGGTACTCGGAATAATCATCCCGGGTATTCTTGACCTTATGGAGCTTCGCGGCCGCCACATTCCCGCTGTAATACCCGGAGTACTTGTGCTGTTCGGGAGCCTCATGTTCAGGTTCATCTTTGTCTTTGCCGGCCAGGTAAGCCGCTGGTTATACTGATCACAATAAAATTCAACATAAAATGAGCAACAATACAACAAATGAGAGGAGCAGGAGATACCTGAACCCTTACCTGGGCGGGGTGCTGCTGGGTCTTGTACTGCTTGCCGCCAACTTTGTCTCGGGCAGGGGTCTGGGGGCCAGCGGTGCCGTCAAGAGCGTTGTGGCAACAACTATCGAAGCGGTTGATAAGGATGCATCGGAAACTATGCCCTTTATGAAGGAGTATGCCGGATCACACAGCGGCAGCCCGATGAAATCATGGCTGGTGTTTGAGATGCTTGGCGTCCTGGTGGGAGGATTTCTCTCGGGGGCAGTGGCCGGCAGACTGAAACTGAAGGTTGAACACTCACCGAAAATCACTTCGAAAAGAAGATTGATATTCGCCCTGGCGGGCGGAATACTCTTCGGCTTCGGCTCACAGCTCGGACGAGGCTGCACCAGCGGATCGGCTCTCAGCGGCATGGCCGTACTCTCACTGGGAGGGTTCGTCACGATGATGGCAATCTTCGGAACCGCATTCGCACTTGCATATTTCTTCAGGAGAAACTGGATTTAACGAAAGGAGGAAAAAATGGGACCACTGGCACCAAACGGAATAATATCGGAGAACACCAATTTTCTCCTGGCTTTCTTTATCGGAACAGCATTCGGCTGGGTACTCGAGAGCTCAGGTTTCTCGTCGAGCCGCAAACTGGCCGGCATCTTCTACGGTTATGACGGCGTTGTTCTGAAGGTCTTCTTCACCGGGGCAATTACATGCATGCTGGGGCTGCTTTTCATGAGCCTTTTCGGCTGGGTTGACCTCGATCTTATCTATGTCAACCCCACATATCTCACCTCAGCCATTATCGGTGGTGTGGTGATGGGAGCCGGATTCATCATGGGCGGTTTCTGCCCGGGCACAAGCTTCTGCGGTGCGGCAATAGGCAAAATTGACGCCATGGTATTCGTCGGGGGGCTGTTCATAGGTGTGTACGGCTTCGCATTCACATATCCCCTGTGGGAGAAGATGTATATGGCCAGATACCTCGGAGAGCCGAAAGTGAGCGAAAAGCTTGGCATGTCTGACGGACTCTTCGGGCTGCTGCTGATAATTGCTGCCCTTTGCATGTTCATCGTGGCAGAATGGGCAGAAAAGAAATTTCCAAGGGAGGAGTATTAGCCTGATGGCCCGCTGCGCCGGACAGGGAAGCGGATTGTGCCTGATCAGGTTATGTCAGGCTTGGCCGGGCCGGGGTTATATTGCATGAACAATTTGTTTCATAAAAGGTTAAACAATAAACAACGAAAACAACATAAGATGAAACCGTTGAAATTACTTGCACTGTTTGTGATCCCGCTGGGGATAATCATTGCAGCTGTGCCGCCTGACAGGGTTAAACACTTCAGGCTGACAGCCGACGAGCTTCTTCAGGAAGCCGGGGCAGGTGTGCAGTTCGTCTCACCTGACGTGGTGGCTGACATGCTTGTACAGAAGGATCCGTCGCTGAGGCTTATCGATGTGCGTACCCCCGAGGAGTATGATGCATATCATATGCCTGATGCAATCAATGTGCCTCTGAGCAATCTTCTTGCGGATGAATACACTGACATTCTCAACCAGGATGCCTATATGAACGTATTCTATTCGAACGGCTCCGTTCATGCTAACCAGGCATGGATGATAACCAGGCAACTCGGATATGAGAATAATTTTGTGCTTGAAGGTGGGCTGAATTACTGGTTTGGCAATATTCTTTCCCCGGAAGCCCCTTCGGTAACCAGCTCAAATGAGGAATTTGCAAGGTATGATTTCCGTAAGAGCGCTGCTGCCGCATTGGGCGGAGGAAGCATTGTTGCCACAGATGGTAACGCCCCGTCGGTGAAGGCTGTCAAGCCTGCTGTAACAGCGAAAGCGAAGAAGAAGCCCTCAGGAGGGTGTTGATTTTTTGTGATAACCGAAAAATAATTTACATTTGCGCCTGCCAACAGGCGGCCCTATAGTTCAATGGATAGAACGCGGGTTTCCTAAACCTGAAATCCAGGTTCGATTCCTGGTGGGGCTACAAAAACAATCCCTTATATAATTGAATATAAGGGATTTGTTATTTTTTGTACCCCGACATTGTACCCATTTTACATCCCTCATATTGAGTTCTCTTGCAAATACATATAGGACTGTGGCGGGAAGTTAATACCAAGGTCGTCTTTTAAATTTAATGGGGATTTGTATTTCTTGATATTGTTAATCTTGATTGCATAACCCTTCTCTCTCACAGTAAAATACTGGTCGAAATATTGCTTTGAAATACCAGAGAAATCTTGTGTTATTTGCCAAAGTTGTGATGGCTTTGCCTCCAATATTTCTTCAATCTCAAACTCACCTACTACCTTCTGTACAGGATAAGATGCATAAACAACAATTTTTTCAACGTTTGTGTTTTTGAATATTGATTTGCGAAACTCAAATTTCTTTGTTCCATTGAAAATCTTTTCAGCGAATTCTGGTTTAATTGACAATAATACTCTCATTGCTTTCAGATATTTTCAAAATTTTAACTAAGTCATCTTTACTAATTTTGGCGAATCCTCGTGGCATCTTATCAACACTGGCAATAATACCTAAATCTATCAATTTCGCCAAATTAGGTCTCTTAGGCAAAGAATAAGAATATAATAAATTGACTACAAACGGCTTATAATCACCATATCTGTTCCAAAATGCATTAAGTTGATTTGTAGTCAAAACAGATTTGTTCTTACATAATGATATCAGATGCTCTAATGAAGCAACGGGGTTGACAATTGATTCAACAATACCAATAGTAGTTACTACACCTTTATGTAAACCACCCGTTCGATAAAAAACGATTGTGTCACCTTGCAGAATGTTTCGTTCGACAGAATGTGATACATATACCTTACTTATTGCATTTCGATGCGGTGCATTATCCACGAACTCATGTGGCGATTCAGTCCTCAATATTGAATCAGGGAAAAGCTCCGTATGATACTCTGGGTAGATAGAAACGAACCAAGTATTTGTGTTTCCGGAGAAGAAGGGATAGTTTTTACGTGGATTCCCGATTTCAAATCTTGGTGAAAAGTATCTCATGTATACTTTTTCTTCACCAGATGTTGACTTTTTTATGCCATGGTAATTAAACCCATAACTTTCCAACAAGGTGATTAGTCTGACTTGCTCTGGTCTTTTTTCAAATATTGTAACATAAATCTCATTTACTCTTTGCCTTAACGCATTATCAAAAACGACTTTTAATAACCTTTCTCCTATTTTGAAACCATTAAGGGTAACTTTTAATGTCCCTATTTTTAATCTTCTATTTGGCTTGAAAATTGGAGTGATGTTCGAATAATTTTCTGTTTCATCTTCACTCTTGATATATAAAAACCCTCCAATATCATCACCATAATAACAAGTATAACAAAACTCATTAGCCTTTCCATTGAACCACTTATTAAAATCCACATAATCCTCTCTGAAACTGTCGAAAAAGTTATCTGATAAATTCACCTTTCCGAAAGGTTGACGCCTAACAGATAGTACTTCATAATCTACCAAAGCAGGATTATCAGAGATGCATTTTTCTATAAAACTTTCAATTGTAAATACCCTGCTTGAAATTCCTAATAACTGTGCTTTAAGATGTATCTTTTTATCCTCTGTAATAAATATATCTACACGGTCGTGCAATAATTCGTTAAGCAATTTTGAATCTGTGACATCATTCGGTGTACTATCATGAGTTGCGCTTAATGATTTCAAGGGGTCAACAAATGGTGCTTCAGTTTTTAGAGTATTGTAACTATCAAGTTTAATGTTCATTACAGAGACAACTTGGCTATTCTTATACCTATTGATTTCTTCCACTGTGAGAGGATGTAAGTACTTTTCAAATTTGGTTTTATCGAGCCAAAAGAATAATTGCCCAATATCCTTGTTAATTGCTTTACTCGCTTCACGGTGAATAACAATATTGGTGTCTAATAAAGCCTTCATGTGGTTTATTATCAATTATTTTATTATTTAACCATTGCTTCTTTAAATACCCCTCCTAATAATTTTTGTTTGTATTTTAGGTTCTGTTGAATCGATTGTTCCAATCCACTGCAAATGGAAGAGAGATGTAATATTTCGGATAAGATTTCAACATTCACATTATTAATACAGAATTAACTCTCAAGAGGGTAACAATCAATAAACTCATACTTCTTTCCGTCCCAACCTTGTCCTCTACTTGCTCTGAGTCTTTTATACTCACTTCTCACATCCCCTTCAATGTCTGGCGAAGTGCCAATTATCCAGAAGTTAAATGTTTCATATTTTCCTTCATAGCTAATTGTAGCTTGGAATTGTTGTTTCTGTGGTGTTTCCATTATTAAAGATAGATTAGGTTAATATGTACATTCTTAATTCGTTTTCGGTTCTAATGCTTCTTCCAATGCTACCTGCAATAAAACGTGTGTAAATTTTTGGTTTAGCAGAATGGATTGTTCCAGTTCATCACAGAGTTTCAGTAATTGTTCAATTTTATTGGTAATTCGATGTTGCATGGGAATTGGGGGGACTGGAAGATATAAATTTAACAAGGATGTTCCACTTACATTTGGTTGTCCTGCTCCCCATGCTGCATCAGATAACTGTTTCCAATATATCGGACTTTCTAAAAATGTTTTTAAATATCTGGCATCAATATGACTTGAAGGTATGGCTCTTAGAAGGTATGATGCAAACACAGATTTTACTGGGATATTTCGAACTAAGAATGACTTTCCAATTGTGCCCCCTGTTCTTGCAATAACGATATCATTCTCATTTAGTAAGTAATTGTCTAAATCGGGTTTTTCATAGTTACAACTTGGAACTGATTTCCAGTCGACTTTATTATTTTGAATATCCGTAATTCGTAGCAATTTAATTCCGTTATTGGAATTAACAGCAGAGGCATTTAACCCGTAATGAATTCTATTGCAGATATCTCCCAATCTACACCACACCCAATTCTCTGGGATTTTAAATGGTATTTCCTCTGGCTTGATTAGTGGATGTGTTTTTTCTTTCTTTATTTTCTTCTCCCTTATTAGTTGCTCTTTTTCAGCTTTAATACGTTCCAGCAACACACTTGCAGGTTCATCATTGGGGTCATGGGGTATTAATTTCCCCTGCACAGCATCCTGAAGTATCTGTTGGCGGAGTTTTTTGAGAAGGTCGAGTTGAAAGGATTGTTCTTCAAATATCTCATTGTTCGATTCTTCGAGTGAAGATAATCTTGCAACAATTTCACGTTGTATTTCAACGGGTGGAATAGGTATTTCAACTTCAGCAATTGATTTCATCGGCAAACTGACATTTGCCATGCCTTTCATGCGAGATACTAATTCCTTTTCTTTGTTCAAATCCAAGAATCGATAAAGGTACTTGGCGGATAGAACAGATTTATCTTTCGGGATGACTGCACAAAGGATATTACCAACAGAAAATTTGCCTGCCTGATAATGAATCCTTTTCATGCTCTTATCCCCGTGTCCTGTTGAGGAAACCAGAGGAACAATTACAGCTTCATCATCAAATTGATATTCATTATGCGTTTTTCTTTCTTCCCCTAATACAACTAAAGGATAATCACCAGCTACTGCCTTGGTGATTCCAATATTACCCTTCTCAATCGTACAAACCTCACCGATTGTTTTTATTTCCCAACTCATTCCAATTCAGTTTTAAGTTGGTTCAAAAGTTCATTGCTTTTCAGCATAGATTTTTCAAGCATCTGAATCAGTTCAGCACTGGTGTACTCATGCTCTTCTTCCTGCCTGTTGGGATTTTTGATATCAAGGTCGTATCCTCTTTCAATTATGATATTGATGTCTACCTTCCAAGCAACTTCAGTTTCCTTACGATTTTCCCACCATTCTTTGATAGGTTTGAATTCTTCCAATCTGATGGATTTGGTTTTGCTGTAGGATTTCTGTCCTTCCGGCAATCTGTGTTCGTAGTACCATACTTCTTTTGTGGATTTACCTTTCTCAAAGAATAACAGATTCGTTGCTACAGTTGCATATGGTTGAAATACTGAGTTTGGCAACCTGATAATGGTGTGAAGATTGCATTCAGTCAACAATTTTTCACGAACTCTATGCTTAATCCCTTCCCCGGTGAGTGAACCATCTGGTAAAACAATTCCTGCCCTGCCACCGTCTTTAAGAAGATGTATCATTAAAACCAAGAATAAATCGGCACTTTCCTTAGTTCTGAAGCTCTGAGGAAAGTTCTTTTCATTGTTATTTGCAACAACGCTTCCAAATGGTGGGTTTGCAAGGATAATGTCTACTCTATCTTTCCCTTTATAGTTACTTAATGGTTGTTCAAGCGAATCTCTGAACGATATTCTTGGAAGTTCGATATCATGAAGAATCAGATTCGTAATTGCAAGAAGGTATGGAAGCGGCTTGTATTCCCAGCCAACAACATTATCCTGAATGCTGTTTCTTTCTTCAACGCTGTTTGCCAGTTTCTTTAAATGCTCAATAGCAGAAGTTAAATACCCGCCAGTTCCACAGCTTGGGTCGAGTATCTTTTCCCCAAGTTTGGGACTTATTATGTCTGTTATGAAATTCGTTATAGCTCTTGGGGTATAATATTCCCCAGATTTTCCGGCATTCTGCAAATCCTTTAAGATTCCTTCATAGAGTTCCCCGAAAGCATGACGTTCTTTTGCAATATTAAAGTCAAGCTCATTGAGTTTGTTAAGCACTTTGCGGATATTAATGCCGCTTTTCATGTAATTGTTGTTGCCCATGAATACTTCACGTACAATCAATGCCCTGCCGTTTCCAACACTTATATCGATATTCCTTAATGCCGGGAAGAGTTTCTCATCGACAAATGCAAGAAGTTCATCCCCGGTCATCCCTTCATCATCCCCTGCCCAATTACCTTTTTCCTTTATCCAATGAAATTCCCTTGGGATTGGCGATTTGTACTTCTCGTTCATCATTTCCCGTTCCAAATCATTGTCGGAAAAAATCTTTAAGAACAGCATCCATCCAAGCTGTTCAATACGCTGAGCATCCCCGTTCAGTCCCTTGTCCTGCCTCATGATGTCACGGATGCTCTTTAATACTCCTGAAAGATTTGCCATAAAATTTATTGTTCTATTTTTTGGATGCCAGTCGCTTCTGGGCATCATTGATTGTTTTTTCGTCAAATAACGATTTATACTTCTCTTTTGTAATAATTGACTCAAAAGTTAAATCCAATCTTTGGTGCAGTGCCAACTTCACAAACCCGGATTGAATATTATGAATCCCTGTGGCAATAAGCCTTTTGGGAGTACCTATCGCACCATACCTCTCTATCAAATCGTGAATGCCTGAGTAATTCAGGTCAATTTTTAGCTTTTTACATTCGGCTAATGACTGTAGCAATTCTTCCTTCAGTTCTTGTTCTCGATTTTCAAGGCTACTCTCATCTGCTAAAATACCCGCAGATTCCTTTGAAATCAAACTCCTTTCCTCGAATTGTTTCGCAGAGTTATAAATGTTTTTAAACCTTATGTTGTACTGTTGAATTAATGTACTGTCATCAGTTATTATTACAGATTCATAATTGGCATACTCGGCTTTTTTTGTATAGTTGTATGAACCCGTAATAAGTATCTTATTGTCAAAAATGGCAAACTTCTCATGAAGAAATTTTGTCTCTGCGGTCGGTATAATCTTTATTTCGCCACCATGTTTCTCTAAAGACTGAAGATTTAATCTCTTATTCAAAATGTCATCGCTAACGAGTATGATGCATTTTACCCCATTGTCTATCTTTTCAATTAGTTCGCCATGAATTTCTTTGTTCGTAAACCATGCAATAGCTATCCTAACATCTTCATTTGCATTCTGAATATTTTCAATTATTGTAGCTTGAATATTATGAAATGATGCTCTTATCATACTGAAAGAATAGTTACTTACATTACATCATCTTATGCTGATTTGTATAATTCATCTTCCAATTCTTTCACAGCTTCCAGATAAGCTTCCTTATCTCCAAATGTGCGGACAATCTCAATGGGTGAGCCAATCTCGGTAAATGGTTTAACTTTCAGCACTTCTATTGATTCAATGTCGTCAATACCTTCATCAGCATATTTGTCCAATAAGTTTTCAAGAACCTTTCTTGCCTGTTCTCCATACTTATTGAAGTAGTGCCGTTTTTTGACATTATTTGCCCTCTCTTTACGTGTTAATGGTGGCATGTCATAAGCAACATGGCAGATTAGGTCAAATAAGTCCAAATCTTTGTTTACTGCGTTATAAAGTGCTTCTACCAAGACACCTTGTTGTTGAAGTTCTTCAATAAGCGCAGTTTTCTTATCGGCAGAGTTCCATTTATTCAGAAAATCATCAAGCGATTTGTATTGTTCCTTGATAATCGCTTTTGTATGGTCTTTAAGGCTGGTTGTAATTGGTCTTCCATGTTGGTCGAAATACATTTCACGGCTTACCAGTATTGAAACATCCACCCCATTGACATAAACCTTCGGACGTGGTTCATTGACTTCACCGGGTTCACCATCTGGCGTCCTAATAGGTGGGACTTCTGGTCGATTTTCACCCTCTGGTTCTGGAAACACTTCGCCATCACTTGGTTCAAATGGTGGAATTTCTTGGTCTTGCCCGATTTCTTTAATCTGGATAGGTTCACCATCGAAGTCCGGGTCAGCAAACAAGTCAGTTACATTACGAAAGTCAAGAATGGTGAAGTACGTTTTGTTGTATTCTTCATTAATTCGTGTTCCTCTGCCTATAATCTGCTTGAACTTAGTCATACTGTTGATATTGGCATCCAGCACAATTACTTTGCATGTTATCGCATCTATACCAGTTGTCATCAGTTCTGAAGTAGTGGCAATCACCGGGTATCTCTGTTCCGGGTCGGTGAAATTGTCAAGCTCCCGTTTTCCTTCCTCGTTATCCCCGGTTATCTGCATGACATACTTGGGATTCTCGCTTGCCAAGTCTGAATTATGATTAATCAATGCACTTCTCATGCGCTGTGCATGGTCGATATCGACACAGAAAACAATCGTTTTGGCAAACCTGTCAAAACCTTTTAAATACTGGGTAAGTTTCTTTGCAACTATCTCAGTCCGTTCGTCAATAACCAGACTCCTATCATAATCCTTTGTGTTATAAATCCTGTCATCTACTGGATTCCCTGATTTGTCAGTTTTCCCAGCTTCCGGTCGCCATCCTTCCAAATCAACATTTATTCCCACCCGTATTACTCGATATGGCGCAAGGAAACCGTCCTCAATACCCTGTCTTAAAGAATATGTATAAATGGGTTCTCCAAAATATTCAATATTGCTGACATCAGCAGTTTCTTTTGGAGTAGCTGTCAAACCTATATGGGTTGCATTATTGAAGTACGTCAGGATATCACGCCAAGCACTATCTTCCTTAGCTGAACCACGGTGGCACTCATCAATGATTATCAAGTCGAAGAAATCCCGGCTGAACTGTTTGTAGATGTTCCTTTCTTCTTCACTTCCAGAGATGCCCTGATAAAGGCTTAAATAGACTTCATATGATTTGTCGACTGTCCGGTTCTTAACTATGGTCATCTTGTCCCGGAAATGTTTAAAATCATTCCTGTTGGCTTGGTCAATCAATGCATTTCTGTCGGCAAGGAATAAGATTCTTTTTTTAACCCCCGCTTTCCAAAGCCTGTGAGCGATTTGGAATGCAGCCAATGTCTTTCCAGTTCCTGTGGCAAGTACCAGAAGTATCCTGTTTTGACCCTTTGCAATAGCTTCAACCGTTCTGTTAATAGCTATCTGCTGGTAATACCTTGGCTTCTTACCAGAACCATCGAAATAATAATCCTGAGAGGCAATCCTTTCAACCTCTGTAGTCGATATACCTTTGTAAAGCTTGTATTTTTCCCATATCTGTTGTGGCGATGGGAATGCATCCAAGCTTAGTTCAGTTTCAATATTGCCTTCTTTCGGTGTCCTGTCATGAAAAAGAAATCCATCACCATTGCTGCTGAAAACGCATGGGATATCAAGGATTGTGGCATAATCCAACGCCTGTTGAATTCCTGCCCGGACTGAATGGTTATTGTCCTTGGCTTCAATTATGGCGATTGGAATGTTGGCTTTGTGATAAAGTATGTAATCTGCCCGTTTTTTTGCCCCTCTGGCTGTTAATTTGCCCCGGACATATATTTTCCCATCCGTGAAGCTAACCTCTTCCAGAACCTGTTTTTGGGCATCCCATCCGGCTTTTATCAGTGCCGGGGTTATAAACTTGGTACAAATGTCCCTTTCAGACAATGATTTCTTATCCATTGCAGGTGGATTTATTATAATCCTTAAAAGTAGTAAATCATAATTTTATAAACGACCATAATAACACAAAAGATAATTATCTGATTATCTGGGTTTCTCAAGTTCTTGAACATTCTTTGCACGCAAATCATAATGCCTTGGTACAATTAGTCGATTCCCATTAATTATGAGATTTGGGAAATCCGTTCTTATGATTTGTAATACTTCATCTTCACTAAGGAAGTAATGTTCATGTAAAAAGTCTAATAATGTGTCGAGCTTTACTTGGTAAATTTTTGAAGCTCTTGCATCACTTATAGAAAAATTTATATGTCTGTTTGCATTATACCATGCTTCCGTTGGAAAGTCGGAAGGTTTTTGCTCAGTGTAAAATCGGATATCTGGATATTGTTCTTTAATTGACTTATTAATTAATGCCCTTTTGTTTTCCAACCGATTATCAAGTACCCATTCCCTTAGCATATAGGTATAAAAATCCTCATTTATCACAATGCCCTTATTTTCTGAAGGATTGTAGTAATCAATGAATCTACTTGCCATGGATTCCAAGGCTTTTTTTAACACATCAGATGGAAAATCTTCAAGATAAATTACCTTTTTTCTTTGGTCGCCTTCACCAATTATGGTCTCACTAAATAAAATGAGATTGTTCTCACGTAGTTTCTTATATCCAAGATTGATGGTTCTTCTGTCGGTTGAGATTCTTTCAGCAAATTCTGATTGAGTTAATTTCACTACTTGCGGTTCAGTAATGAGTAGGTAAAGCATTCTAAGTTCAGAATGGGTTAATTTTTTACTGATTTCCATGAAATCATCAGTGAAGTCTTTAAGTGTGATTGTTCTCATGTTGGTGTGATATATTTATCACAAGGTAGAAAGAATTTTTCTAATTTTTGTTATGATTTGACACTAAAAGACAGACTTTACCATTTTTCTGAGTCCATGAAATCACGGGCACTTCATACGTTTTATTCAATGAAAATGTGAAAAAACAGCAAATCATGCAACATTTTTAAATTCTTATCGTGTGATGGGGCAGAAACAGATTAATAAACTGTAAAAGGAGATGCCGAAAACCTTAAAAAGAGTAAGCAAATTAAAACCAAGAAAATATGAGTTACTATCACTACACAAATGGCTGCCATCTTCCAAAAATTGTAAAGGACGGCATGATTAAAACGACAAAGATTTCTTTTGAAAAAAGAGAAAAACCATCAGCATGGTTAACTAAAAGTCCCGAATGGGATGTAGCATGTAATGTTGAGATTGTAAAAAACACTAAGGAAATAGCCGTTGAACAAGATTATTTATCCGATGAGGTTGAAATTGAAACTGTTGATAATGATTACATGAAAAAGGAAATGGGTATGTGCAGAATTCTAATCAATGAAAGGCTTCCAGTTATTTCATGGACAAAGTTTAGATACGTGAGTGGTATCGAATGGACTTCATATTATGTCATTGATGAGTGTTCAAAATACACAAGTCCAATTGGCAAGTGGAAATGTTCATTCAATCCAATACCAAAAAAGTATTGGGAAGGCATTGAAATGTACGTTGATGACCAGTGGGTCAGATGGGATGAGAAAATTCCAATTGAAGAGTTTGTAGAATTATGTCTGTGTTGCAATGGAAAACAAATAAAGAGAGAAGAAGTCACAGAACATCTCGAATATGAATCTCTTATAAAGGAAAACGAATTTATCAATAAATATCTTGGTGATATGATTGAATTCTGGGAAACAGTAAAGCATAAAAAAGGATACATCGAAATCTATGTAACGCCTGATTATACACCATATGATTGGGGTTTTACATTCATCGAAACAAGGATAAAGAAATCTTCCTTCCAAGTTGTAAGGAAATCCGGAACTAATAAATATGCATTAGTCCATCTTTTATGGGGAGCAACACATACTCAATATAAGCTGGCTCTTGCGTATGACTTAGCGAAAACTCCTGAATTTGAATGACAAATTAATCACCTATGAGAATAATAATGCCAATACAAGAAACGGGAGTCTTTGCTTGGGAAAATCAAACCGGACAATATCCTATGCAAGGAAAAGGAATCCAATATTTCAGGGCAAATATAGATGATGGCAGATGGGTTGATTGTTTGTTTTACTATGGTGATGATTCAACACTGCAAGGCATTCTGAATTTCTATCCATTCAATTTTCAACCATTTCAGAAAAAAGGTGGTGTGAATATCCAAGTTCGAAAGGATAAAAGGAAGCAAGGGATTGCCAGTGCATTGATGACCGAAGCCATGAAAAGTTTTGAAATCAACCCTATGAAGCAGGATTATTTACCATTAGGCAAAAACTTCATCAAGAACTATAGATTCGCAATGTATAAATCTGTATTACAAAGCGATAAGCATAGTTCAGGTTGTATATCCCTCTAAGTTCATGTCGGAACTATGAAAGCGATATCAATACACAATATGAAACCTAAGCAAAGTGGGGATGCAGTACCTCATTTTGAACAGCACTTGATACTTGTATGTTATAGTTATACAGCACTATATGTTAAGTTCCTGTCGAATATCCCTTCAAGTTCCTGTCAATAACATGGTAACAATAATGATATATATTTATGAAGAAAGACATATACATAATAAAGAAATACTTAAAGGAAAATATTAAACAAGAGTATCTTCCAGTAAAACTTATCCAGAGAATACATCAGGATATATTCAATAATAAAAAGTATGAATACCGGACAAAGAACAATTTTCTGAGATGCATAGGCACAATTTATTTTAAGCAAGTTAATGAACACTATGGTTTGGAAGGATATGTTCCAACCGGGTCAGCATACTGGAAGAAAGTCTTTGATAACGATTATCATGTAAAGGTTATCCAACCATTAATTGAACTTGGAATTATTGAATTCCTTGACTTTGGATATCGTAACTACCCTAATTTGGATACAACCAAAGGCAAAGAACCGGGTAGTGTTGGTATCAGATACCGCATCAATCCGGAACTGACGAATGAAGACGGGTTCTCTACAATTGATTACATCAGGAAAAGTAATCTGCCAATACTAACGGCAGAAGAAATGGTCACAAATGAAGGCAAAGAATTGGAATATTTGCCAATATCGCAGCAAAGCCTTTTTATTTCAATCGATAAACAAAAAGCGGCAAAATGGGTCGAAGAAAATGCAGAGGAAATTTGTAACCAGTTTCTGAATACCAAAATTGTCAATGAACTACCTGAAAACACCATTATCCCATGTCACATCTACCTTGACGGTGGGTCATTTAATAAAAAGTATTTACCTTTAAAAAAGGCAATATTTGATGCACTTCTTCAGGACAAGCAATTCTTCTTTTTTAAGGATGCCTTTTATTTGGCAGACAAAAACGCCTTCCTGAAATACCGAATCACTAATCTGAAGTATTATTACAAACGTGATATTTCAAGGATTGGCACTGTCCCCTTAATTTACCGAAGAAGCGAAAAGACGTTAAGGATAACAACCCATCTCACCAACTTCCCAAGTAAGATTTTGCAGTTCATCAATATTAATAACCAAACTGTCGTCCAGTTTGATTTACGGACATCACAATTTTTGATTTTTGCCAACTTATTGAACGTCTACGTAACAAAGGGAGACAAGGTTCTAATGGGTCTCTTTAAAAACAATCAAACGAAAAAATTTCTGAGAAGATTCATCACCGTTCTTGAAGAGCATAGAAACATGCTTCCGCAAACAGGTGTTGATATTGCCAATCCACATTTAAGCAAGAATTCGACTTCTGATGTTATAAGGTTCATACATGATGTGTTCTTTGATGATTTTTACATGGTCATGCAAAAGCAATTCGGTTTCTCTGAAAGAAGTTCGGCTAAGCTGGTTCTTTTTATACTGCTCTTTAAAAGGAATACCAAATCAGATAAGCTTATTAATAAACTTAAAGAACATTACCCAACCGTCATGACAATCATTGAAGGATTTAAAACAAAACCCAATGAATCCGAACCAGAAGAGCATGACAAGAACCCCAATGATGACACCACAAACTTCTCAGTTTTTCTTCAATGTGTTGAATCAGAAATTTTCATTGACAGGATTCTTTTCCTTCTCCGGGATATGGAAGTTCAATGCTTCACCCGTCACGATTCAATCGTGGTAGCTCATGAATATGCAAATCTGGTCGAGGACTTTATTAAATCAATTTTCAGCGAAATTGGGTTTAAATACAATTATAAGGTCGATGATAAATTCTGGGAAGTTGTCGATTGGGTACAATTTGAAGGTTCACCATATTCAGATTATCTGGCAGATGAAGACATTTTAACCACTGATAATTTCGTAGAAAAAAGCTCTGGTGAACTAAAATCAGATGAAATAAATGAAAATGACAATATTATGGATGAACAACTGAAAGAAACCTGTTTAAGGTTGCAAGGAATTGGGATACATGATGATTACTCCCAATTGGTTGATGCTGATTTTTTGGAAGAAATTTCCAACCTGCCATTGAATCAAAATGAGAAAATCATTTTGATAGATGATGTTGCCAACCTTCGTTATGGGATGACTTTCTTGCAGGATAGAACCAATCATTTAATTCAGACAATTGTCCACAGAATAGCGGGACTTAATTTTGACAACTGATTGGTTGGTCTTTTCAGATTGACAGCTCACAAGAAATGAAAACAATACATATATGAAGGCAGTAAGGATAAGCAAATTGCAAAAATGGATTCTAATTATGGCATACAAGAAAACCATATTACATGACAATTCTGATTTGACACTCTTGGAAAATTGGGACTTCCGTTGTTACAACATTGGTAAAAGGCAACAAGAATTATGTGACAAAGAGAGTATTTACTGGAATTATTTATTCAGAAGTGAAATCTTACTTGATTATTTTAAACGGGAGACTGACATGGGGAAGGCTGGTTTGGGCAGTTTCCATCGCTTTAAAGGCAAAGGAAACAAAGAACAGGTCACACTTACCAATAGTTTAAATAATTTATATGATAAGAATCTTATTGAAATAAATGATGGCGAGTTTGTTAAGTGGCAGGGAATTAAATTAACTCAAAAAGGAATTGAAGTGGCATCAAGCCTTATTATTAACCCTTAGTCAATATTGACGAAGTGTTAATAATAAGAAAACCAAAAAGGATAACTGAAATATTACTTTCAACCAATTATTCATTCCATGGTCTGGAAAAACTCTGATAAAGACATTGATGTAGCGTCAATGAGGGTGAATAAGGTCAACAGCTTTATGTTCTTCAGGTTGCCCTTTTCGAATCTTTGAAGGGAGTTGACATGTACATCAGCAATTTTGCTGAATTCAGTCTGAGTTAATCCATCATTTATCCTGTAATTCTTTAAGAAAAGCCGGATTTCTTCAATACG
>CAZWOC010000008.1:0-148094 GCA_964635655.1 uncultured Rikenella sp.
GGCAACTATCAAAAAAGAGAGGCTGCCCCTTTTTGCTTTGAGACAGCCTCTTTTTATTCCTTATTGTGACGAAAGCGTTTCAGGTGGTCCATCCTTTTCTTCATCCTCGAGCTCCTGCCTCTCATAATTATATACAGGAGAAAAAGTCCGAATACTATGAATATCAAGGTGGTGATATTGTTCCTGTCTGGCATGACACTCAAGATTATTACCTCATGTCAATTACTTCAACACCCTTGTAGTCAGAGGCATTGAAGGAAAAGTATCCGGCTGTCGGCCGGAATGAAAGATCATACCTGGTTGTTGTCAGTGTGACGGTTGTGCCGTCTTTTGTCCTGTACTCAGCTGATCTGAGGTCATACAGGGTTTTGCCGATGGCCATCCTTATTCGGACAAGGTTCGTGCGGATGTCTTCAGGATAGAGGTCAATGATCCATTCTGAAGCGTTCTGTTCCAGCAACCTGACTTTATACCCCTTTTCATGCATTGAAAAAAGCAATGAAGGCTTCGATATAAAAGATTCATCGGACGGATCTGGCGCAGTGATTACTACTTCCTTTACTTCAGGAGTATAGTTCCAAACAGCCTTGCCGTCATTCCAGATTATATTGTCAGGCAATGTAAGCCTGTATGTATCGCCAATTATTATTGCGGTACCGCTTAGTTCGGTCTCCTCATCCTCCTGTGCGTCATAAGCAGTGATTCCGAAATCGATCTTCACCGATGGGGCTGATGTTGCTTTCCTGCTGAACTCGGAAAGCACTCTTACAGCTTCGGGGTCCTTCTGAGCTGCAACTGTCACCGAAACGAGGGTGAACAGGAATACTGAAATAATCTGTTTCATTTTAAAGATTCTCCTGATCAAGCCTCTTCAAAATCTGTTCCAATGTCTGCGGATCCTGAACAATTACTTCCCTGGCCTTGCTTCCCTCGAAGGGGCCTACAATGCCGGCGGCTTCCAGCTGATCAATGATGCGGCCTGCGCGGTTGTAACCCAGCTGCATCCTTCGCTGGATAAGCGAGGTTGATCCCTGCTGGTGCTGTACAACCAGCCTGGCAGCCTCGTCAAACAGGGGGTCACGCTTCTTGAGGTCAACCTCATTATTTCCGTTCCCGGTATCATCATCTCCCACATATTCAGGAAGGTGGAAGGCTGCCGGGTAACCCTGCTGAGAGCCGATATACTCAGTCAGTTCCTCTATCTCGGGAGTGTCTATGAATGCACACTGAACTCTTATCGGTTCACCACCCTGTGAAATAAGTGCATCACCTCTTCCCACCAGCCTGTCGGCACCAACTGTATCAAGAATAGTACGGGAGTCAACACCCGAAAACACCCTGAAGGCTATACGTGACGGGAAGTTTGCCTTGATGAATCCTGTTATAATGCTTACTGATGGTCTCTGGGTTGATATTATCAGATGTATCCCCACAGCCCTGGAGAGCTGGGCAAGTCTTCCGATGGGTGCCTCTACATCGCGGCCCGAGGTCATGATGAGATCGGCAAATTCGTCTATTATAAGAACTATGTAGGGCATGAAGTCATGTCCCTTCTCGGGGTTTAGCCGGCGTGCAATAAACCTGTCGTTGTATTCCCTGATGTTCCTTGTCTGTGATAATTTCAGCATTTCCAGACGGTGATCCATCAGGATACAGAGTGAGTTAAGAGTGTTTATAACCTTCTTTGTGTCAGTGACGATTGCATCTTCCTCGTCGGGAAGCTTGGCCAGAAAATGGCGTTCAATCTTTGCGTAGAGAGGAAGCTCAACACGTTTGGGGTCAATGAGCACAAATTTAAGTTCCGCCGGATGCTTTTTATAGAGAAGTGAGGTTATGATGGCATTGAGCCCGACTGATTTGCCCTGTCCGGTAGCTCCGGCAACCAGCAGGTGAGGCATCTTTGTCAGATCGATAATGAACGGATCGTTTGTTATTGTCCGTCCGAGTGCCAGTGGCAGTTCATGCTTGCTGTCAGTGAAATCGCGTGATGAAAGGAGCCCTTTCATAGACACGATTTCCGATTTCCTGTTGGGCACTTCAATACCTACAGTACCGCGCCCGGGAATCGGGGCAATGATCCTGATCCCCAGTGCAGAAAGGCTCAGGGCGATGTCATTGTCGAGCGACTTGATCCGGTGGATTTTCACACCCCTGTCGGGTACCACCTCGTAAAGTGTCACCGTGGGTCCTACTGTGGCTGATATCTGTTTGATCGTGATCTTGTGATCTGACAGTGTCTTGAGGATGATATCCTTGTTTGCATTCACCTCGTCGTTTGTGGTTGTTCCGACGTTACGGTAATCACGGAGCAGCGCCAGGGTGGGGAACTTATAGCGCGACAACGAGAGCCTGGGGTCAAAAGGGGGGAGGTTACCCGGCACATCCTCCTCTGATGGTTCTTCGGTGACTGGTTTCCTGCTCCTGTCTATTACATTCACAAGAGGCTTGTCTGCCGGCGGTGCCACCGGAGGAGTGTAAAAATCATCAATATCCTCAGTCTCCTCCTCAGTCTCCTCCTCGTCGGCCCTCAGGGGTTCCTCCTCAACAGAAGGGTAATTTTCTTCCGGGGCGATATTGACATTATCTGTAACGACATCTTTCTTCCGGCCTTCTCCGGAGAGTACGGAGACGCCTGCTTTGGTCACTGTGGCGATAGGTTTCCTTATTGTCTGGGGGCTTACATGCAATGCGAAAATGAGATAGGCAATGGTTGCCACAAGCAGTACCGCACCTGTTCCAACCTTTCCCAGCACGTCATTCAGGTAGTTCGAAATCCTGAAACCGAGAGTGCCTCCGGGACCAGCTCCCATGAATTCGGAATGTCCGGCAAAGTAGCCCAGGATGGCAGAGACAAGCACTGCTGCAAGAAAAAGGCGAAGGACATTTTTCCACAGTCTGAAGTACTTGACTTTCAGAAGTGCCAGGCCGAAGGCACCAATAACCAGGGGGAGGAAAAAGGAACCAAGACCAAAACCGTGGAATATGAAGTAATGACCAAGTCTGAAGCCAACCTTTCCGCCCCAGTTCTCATATGCAAAAGGCTTATCGTCAGGTTGAGGGCTGAGTGAATCCTGGTCGGCATTGCCGGTCATAACATAGGAGACGAAGACAACAAGGAGATAAAGTGCAAATACAAGCAATACCAGTCCGACAATGAATCTCAGATTCTCCCCTGACTGATTGCCGGCTGCACCTTTTTTTTGTGATGATGAACCGTTACCTTTCTTATGTTTAGCCATCCTGCGATGTAATTATTTTGCCCCTGTGACACGGGGCTTTTAAACGATTAGCAAAGGTAAGAAAATTGGCTGACCCGCAGGAGTATATTTTAAAACGAAATCATTTTCATAATAAGGGTATCAAGGTACTTTGCGGTGACCTTCCGGTAGTTTTTTTTCCTTTCAAACTCCTTGTCAGGTATCTGCTTTGCAAGTACTTCGTCAGCCGTAAACTGAAGTTCGGCATTGCCTATTATGTAGAAAAAATCCATCAGCACACCGTCAATTTCCTTGTACGGGGTCATCCTGTTGGGATTTTCCGCCCGGATCTCATCGGTATACCATATGTACCTTGTGGTCTTTTTGTCGGGCAGATCCACCCTTGCCTGACGGCAGTTGAATCCGCATATTACAGATTTGCGTCCCGTATTATGAACAGTTATTCCGTCCATTGAATTGAATCCGGGTTGGATATCCTTGTAATTACCTTCGAAGTAGTACTTGAATGACAAGATGTTGAGATAAGTATCATAAATGTTTTCCTTCGGGTTTACAACTGTTGTCACCCCCGAGTTGCCGATAGGAGTTTTCAGCCTTGTACTTATAAGATCATTCCTGAAAGCAATTACAAGCTCCTTCGGAAGCAGGTCAGAAGACAGAGACGAAGGGTTGCTGACATATTCAATGTTGTAATAGATCTCACCCTCTCTCATGTTCCTGTATCTATTGCCGTCCTTACAGGATGAAAGCAACAACACAGTCAGAAGAAGTGGAATAAGAGAGAGATAGCTGATCTTCACGCTTCGCAATTTGGCTGTAAATGTAGTAAATTATGCATAATCGGCTGATATGGCTGATCTTTGCATATTATTATATAACTCAGATCATGGGGGAATAATATTTGCAATGTTTTATTTTCGTTTAAAATAATAGCTTTGTCTTCTGATATTTTAAGATTTATGAGCAGGAAGCTGGCTGTAATAGCCCTGGGAGGAAATGCACTTCTCAGAGGTGATCAGGTAGGCACAATCGATGAACAGGAGCAGAATACAACTGACACTCTGGAGAACCTGGTTTTCCTCCTGAAGGAGGGATATGATCTTGTAATCACTCACGGTAACGGCCCGCAGGTTGGAAACATACTCATGCGGAATGATGCAGGGGAGCAGATGTACAGCATAGCCCAGATGCCTATTGATATCTGTGTCGCAGATTCACAGGGGGGAATCGGGTACATGATTGAGCGGATGTTCAGAAATGTTCTGAACAAGCACGGGATCAGCAGGAATGTTGTATGCCTTATAACCACTGTTGAGGTGGACAAGGATGATCCGGCTTTCAGTGATCCGCAGAAAAGGGTAGGCAAGATCTATACGAAGGAACAGGCTGACGAACTTGCAAGGGTCAAGGGCTGGGTCTTCAGGGAAGAGGTCAAGGCTGATGGCGGATACCGCCGTGTGGTGCCTTCCCCTAAACCGAAGAGCATAATGAACCACGAACTCATACGGGAGCTTGCTCTAAGGGGAAACATAGTTATCGCTGCCGGAGGAGGCGGAGTACCTGTCTATATCGATGAAAAAAACGACGTCAGGCCTGCCGAGGCAGTTATTGACAAGGACCTCGCCTCATCACTGCTGGGATCAACCATAGGGGCTGACGAGTTTTACATCCTCACGGATGTGCCGTATGTATATATCAATTATAAGAAACCCGACCAGGAAATAAAGGAGTTTCTCGATTATAAAGATACCCTCGAATACCTTAATCAGGGTCAGTTTTCAAAGGGTAGCATGGCTCCCAAGATAGAAGCCTGTCTGAATTTTGTCAAGGCCGGTGGCGCCAAAAGCGTCATCACCGAGGCATTTAAGCTGGAGGACAGGCGGTACGGGACGAAGATAACTATGGAATACGATTAGGCAATAGGCAATAGGCAATAGGCAATAGTGTTGGCAGTCACAGCCCGCCGGTAAAAGACAAGAGGCAAGAGGCAATAGGCAATAGTGTTGACAGTCACTGCCTGTACGGGTCACATCATTGCAGGACAAAGGTAATTGATGGTTGCAGCCCGCAGGGCTTAGGGCATTGCAGCATACATAACAGAACCGGCAGGTTGCCTGCAGAGCATAAAGCATCATAATGCAATAACATATAACAGCAAAACCAAAAACAGTCATGGCTTACAATTTACGTAACCGCAGCTTTCTGAAGCTGCTTGATTTTACCCCTGAAGAGATAAAGTTTCTCCTTGACCTGTCATTTGACCTCAAGAAGGCAAAATATGCCGGAACTGAACAGCAGAGGCTCAGGGGCAAGAATATCGCCCTCATTTTTGAGAAGACCTCAACCCGCACCCGTTGTGCCTTTGAGGTTGCAGCAATTGACCAGGGAGCCCATGTAACTTACCTTGGCCCCTCAGGATCACAGATCGGGCATAAGGAATCGATGAAGGATACTGCGAGGGTCCTTGGCCGCATGTATGATGGCATAGAGTACCGTGGTTATGGACAGGCTATTGTAGAGGAACTTGCGCAGTATGCAGGGGTCCCTGTATGGAACGGTCTTACAAACGAGTTTCACCCCACCCAGATCCTGGCTGATTTCATGACAATGATTGAGCATTCTGACAAACCATTGAACAAGATCAGCTTCTGCTATCTTGGCGATGCACGCAATAATATGGGCAACTCACTGATGGTGGGCGCTGCCAAAATGGGCATGGATTTTCGCGCTGCAGCCCCGAAAGCATGCCAGCCGGCAGACGATCTCGTAAAGAAGTGCCGTGAGATTGCTGCTGAGACAGGAGCAAAGATCACTCTTACCGAGGATGTGGCTGAAGCGGTCAGGGGTGCAGACTTCCTTTACACCGATGTATGGGTTTCAATGGGTGAGCCTGACTCAGTATGGGAGGAGAGAATCAGGCTTCTGAAGCCTTATCAGGTCAACAGTGATGTCCTCAGACTGACCGGAAACCCCAATGTCAAATTCCTTCACTGTCTGCCGGCATTCCATAACAGGGAGACAAAGATGGGTGAAGACATATTCAAAAAGTTCGGTCTTGACGGGATGGAGGTGACGGAAGAGGTATTCGAATCACGTCATTCAATTGTCTTTGACGAAGCTGAGAACCGCATGCATACGATCAAGGCGGTGATGGTGGCCACGTTGGGATTCTAGGCAGTAGGCAGTAGGCAATAGGCAGTAGTGAGATTACTGCCAGTCATGCAGTTACCAGATGCATTGTAAACACTATTGCCTATTGCCTATTGCCTATTGCCTAAACAATGAGTGCCCTTATGAAGTAGAATGTCATAAGGAGTGCGGCTGCCAGTTTCAGGCCAACACCGGTGAGAAATCCCAGAAGGCTGCCGAATCCGGCCTTGAGGGCATACCTGATGTCATCCCTGAATATCAGTTCACCAACAACGGCGCCGATGAACGGACCAATTATTATCCCCAGCGGACCCAGAAAAAGGCCGATTATCAGCCCGACGGTCGCACCACGCATGCCGTATTTCGAACCGCCGAATTGTTTCGTACCCCAGATGGGTACTACGTAATCGATAATGGTGACCACGACAGCCACTATGCCCAGAATTATAAACAGGTTTTTGCTGATGTCGGCAAAGCGGGTAAAGTGCAATGATACCAGCCCGAGATAAGTCAGGGGAGGCCCGGGCAGGACTGGAAGTAGACAACCAGCTATGCCAAGTATCATAAGAACGATGGCCAATGCCAACAGGAAATAATCCATATGCAGTCGGGTTTCAGCAGGTTAAACCGGGGGCTGTTATCTTGTGCCCAGTTCGTCAAAATCGACATCGGAAAATTCCGTGGCCGGAACACCGGTTACGTCTTCCTCGGAATCATCAGCTCCTGTCATAACGGTGTTTGCGGCTTCATGGAGCATAACTCCATTGCCGGCGAAGGCTACTGCTTCACGCAGCCCTTCAGTGAACTTTTCAAAATCCTCTTTGTAAAGAAAGATCTTGTGTTTCTCATAAAACATCTTACCCTCTTTCCCCGGCCTTTTTTTGCTTTCGGTAATCGTCAGGTACAGATCCTCATGGCGCGTTGATTTCACGTCAAAAAAGTAAGTTCTCTTGCCTGCCCTGACAACTTTTGTAAATATCTCCTCCTTGTCATTTCTATCATTTTGGCCATCAGTTCTTCCTTTCTCTTCTTCCATCAGTAGCGAATGTTTTAGGGTTTCAATCGGTTAGCATCCTCAAATGTAACAATAATTTTATCATCTCAAAGTGGGGCCTCCAAAATGTGATTCTTTTTTGGCTGATCAGTTTTATGCAATGTCTATTTTTTTAACTTTGCTGCCTGAAAAAAATGTTCTTTTAATGATAAGCAGAAGACAACTCAGGATCAAGGCGCTAACAGTTCTGTACGCCTGCAACAGGAAGGAACTGGATGATCTGGAAATTGCGGAGCAGGAGCTTATGTTGAGCATCAGGAAGAGCTACGATCTGTATCATTTTCTTCTTCTTCTGCTGATCTCACTCTCAGACCTGGCGCGTGAGAAGGTTGCACTCTCAGCATTGAAGAAAATACCTGGTCCTGAAGATATTAATCCTAATACACGATTTGCTGAAAACAGGGTGATAGCCCAGCTCAGGAGGAACGAACAGCTGCACAGTTATGCCGAAGCTATGCCTGCCCTCTGGACACGCAAGGATAAGCTCAACAGCATGAAGTCGCTGAGCCGCTGGCTTTCCACAAGAGGCCTTTCATGGGATGATAATCCGGGAGTGGTTAAAATTATCTTCAATGAGATGACCCGGTGGGATGGCTACACAGCATACATGAACGCTCCGGAAAACAGTTATAAGGATGACCTGCGGTTCGTCCGTGAACTGGTTACGAAGTTTTTCCCGGCCTCGGATGACCTGTCATCATGCCTTGAGGAAGAGTCGGTTTACTGGAATGATGACCTGCTTTTTACAACCTCGATGATACGCAACTCACTTGGTAAATTCCGTGAGAACGACGAAGGCCGGACCATCCGGATGCCACAACTTTTCACCAATGACGACGATGAAAAATTCATAAAAGTATTACTCCGGAAGTCGATCCTCAACGGTGAAAAGTACAGTACCCTTATTGATGCCCATACAACCAACTGGGAGGTGGAAAGGATCGCACTGATGGACAAGCTGGTCATGCAACTTGCAATAACCGAGCTGGTTGAGTTCCCGGAAGTGCCGGTTAAGGTCACACTGAATGAATATATTGAAATAGCGAAAGAGTATTGCACTGCCAAAAGCAGTACTTTTGTGAACGGAATACTTGACAAGATAGTAAAGGAGATGAGGGTCAGCGGAACGATGAACAAGGCTGGCAGAGGACTCATCGGCGAATAAAAAGGCGAAGTATGAAAAATGGTTCGGGATATCTGGCAGGCCTGGTTTATTTCGGGATACTTACAGGTCTGCTGGCTACGGGTTTTTTGACAGGCTCTTGCGGCAGGAGCAGTTCCGGAGAACGTAGCAATGCAAGCTCTGATACCACAGGTACAGCAGTGATTGCGTTCAGTACGCAGGAGCATGACTTCGGAAAGGTTAAAGCCGGAGAGAAGGTGGGATGCATCTTTACCTACAGCAATAACGGGGATGCAGACCTTGTGATCGCTTCAGCATCAGGAAGCTGCGGCTGTACAGTGCCCAAATACGACAGGAAGCCTGTGCCTCCGGGCGGTTCAGGTTCAATAGAGGTGAGCTTTGACACATCAGGCCGGGAGGGCGTTCAGACAAAGACTGTTGTAGTTCAGTCTAATGCAGAAAATAAAATTGTTATCTTGCGTATAATTGCCGAGGTATTGAAAGATGGCAACTGAAATAATTAAATAATAACAATAATAAAATCAAACACACAAAAAACTCATGACAACATTTGCATCGATTTATTTACAGGCTGCACCAGCTCAGAGTAGCCCCAATCTGCTTACCGGTCTTCTTCCGCTTGTACTCGTATTCGTGGTCTTTTATTTCTTCATGATAAGGCCTCAGATGAAGAAGCAGAAGGAGCTGACAAACTACCGGAATGCAATAACAAAAGGAGACAAGGTGATAACAACCGGTGGTATATACGGCAAGGTTACCGACGTCACTGAAAATATCGTGACTGTTGAAATAGCCAATGACGTTAAAATCAGGGTTGACAAAAACGCAATCCTGAAGGATCCATCCGATGTCGCTGCAAGGCAGTAACATTCAAATATTCATTTGATTATGAGCGGCAAACGGGAATGGGCAGAAAAATTTCTTAACAGGGAAATCCCTGTCTTCGCTTTTTTTCTGCTGCTCTCGTTTGTTTTCTGGTACCTCAATGAGCTGAGCAAAGAGTTGCAGGGCTCCATCAACTATCCGGTACGGTACATCAATCCGCCGAAAGACCGGATAGTGACTGGTGATCTGCCTGACAAACTGGAGATGGATCTTCGCGGACCCGGTTATTCGATTCTGAAGGTGAAACTTTCAGGGAGCAGGGCACCGGTGGTGATCGATTTTTCCAAGGTGGCTCCCCGGAGGATTCCGGGTCAGCTTCCAAGGTATTACCTGGTGACCTCAGGGCTTATGAGCAACTTCTCAAAGCAGCTTCATGCTGATTTTGACATTCTGGCAATCCATCCGGATACCCTTTTTTTTGGTTACGACAAGATTGTGACCCGGAGAGTCCCGGTCATACCCAACATGAAGGTTGAACCGGCAGCGGATAACAAGGTAATTCTTGCGGCAGATCCTGACAGTATAACTGTAACCGGACCGCAGCACGTTTTCGACACTCTTTCAGGCATCCCTACAAAGTACCGTTCTTTCAAGCGGATGAACGAAAACTTCAAGTCGAAGGTGCCGATAGACTGCCCTGAATATCTTCAGACGGAGCAGAAAAGGGTGACGGTAGAGGTAACTGTGACGGGCAGTTTAAAAACATCCTCTGACCCCACAAAATTGTAAAGGGCCCTCTGGATAAATCATATGGCAAGGAGATTGGGTGTCACCGGCGGAATAGGCAGCGGCAAAACAACCGTTTGCAGGATCTTCAGGGTCCTGGGAGTTCCTGTGTTCGTTGCTGACACAGTGGCCAGGGATGTGATGGAAAATGACACGGAGATACGTGCAGCCATCAACCTGATAACCGGAAAGGATCTCTACTCCTCCGGAACTCTTGACCGCAAGGAGCTTGCCCGTCTAATCTTCAACAGACCTGAACTATTGCGCAAGGTGAACGGATCGGTGCACCCGGAAGTTCTCAAACAATTTGATCAGTGGGCTGATACGGCCCCGGTACCCTATGTGATAATGGAAGCCGCTATTCTGTTTGAAGCCGGGGCTGACACACTTGTTGACAGGGTAGTGACCATATCTGCCCCTGTTGAAGAGCGAATATCCCGGGTCATGGGAAGAAACGACCTCTCCCGCGAGGAGGTGATCAGAAGAATCAATAACCAGCTTGAGGACGAAGAGAGAGAAGAGCAATCTTATTATATTATCAACAACTCTGATAACGAAATGATAATTCCTGAGATTCTCAAGATACATGAGGATATGCTGCGTCTTTCAGGAAAGGACAGGTGATGGGTAAATTTGCCAAGTGGTTAGGCGGAGGACTGGGTTTTGTCTTTGGCGGTCCCATAGGAGGACTGGTGGGGTTCTTTTTAGGTTCCGTCGTTGACGGGACTTCAGTCAGATGGGAGCAGACAGGCCGGGCCGGGAATGTATACAGGACAACTCCGGGTGATTTCGGGATGAGCCTGATAGTACTCATTGCCGCAGTGATGAAGGCTGACGGGAAAGTGCTCAGGTCAGAACTTGATTATGTCAAGCGTTTCTTTGTCTCCCAGTTCGGCCCCGAAACCGCACAGGAAGCCCTCCAGATGCTCAGGGACCTGCTGAAGCAGGAAATCCCTCTGAGGGATGTCTGCATGCAGATTAGGGGCAACATGGATTACCCATCACGGCTGCAGCTGGTTCACATACTTTATAACATTTCTGCTGCCGACAATCGCTTTGAAACAGCAGAAACAAATATGATTAAGTCAATTGCCGGAATGCTCGGCATTACATCTACCGACTATGACTCAATCCGGAACATGTTCATACAGGCAACAGACGCTTCTTATAAAATCCTTGAGGTTGAAAGGAGCGCAACTGACGAAGAACTGAAAAAAGCCTACAGGAAAATGGCCCTGAAATACCACCCTGACAAGGTAAGCCACCTGGGTGAAGACTTCCGGAAAACAGCAGAAGAAAAATTCAAGGCTGTCAACGAAGCATGGGAGAAAATCAAGAAAGAAAGAAACATTGTCTGATATTAATTTGAATTACAGTTATTAACGTTAATTATTCCCGATATGAACCTTAAAGATATTCTGGCTATCTCCGGTGAAAGCGCTCTGTTCAGATTCATCGCACAGGGCAAGAATGCCGTAATAGTTGAAAACCTTGAAACCGGAAGACGTTTCAGCGCCGGCACCACAGCCAAGGTAAGCGCCCTTGATGAGATCTCAATTTATACGACAGGAGAGGATCTCCCCCTTTCCAGAGTCATGGATCAGATCTGGGAGAAGGAAAATGGCGGACAGGCTCTGTCACACAAACAGCCTGACCCCGAACTTAAAAAGTATTTCGGAGAAGTGTTGCCTGATTATGACCGTGACAGGGTTTACACATCAGACATCAGGAAGGTGCTTCATTGGTACAATATTCTCCAGGGCCTGAACCTGCTTGTAAAGGAGGAGGAAAAACCCGCAGAGGGAAAGGAGGAAGCAGAAGTAACGGCAGAAGAGGTGACCGATAAGAAGGGTGCTGAAGAAACCAAACCCGCGAAGGCGGAACAAGGGGAAAAAACAACTGCAAAAACCCCGAAAACAACTGCTCCAAAAAGCGGTAAATCCAAAACTGCTGAGTAGTAATATCATGGCAATCACCAATTTTGGCGGTGAGGAGGTGGTTTACGGCTATGATGAGTCGAAGATAATCATCGTCCCGGTACCTTATGATGCTACAAGCACCTACATCAGGGGCGCTGACAGGGGGCCTGCGGCAATCCTTGAAGCATCACCTGCGCTTGAGTTTTATGATATTGAAACAGGTACTGAGGCCCACAAGCATGGGATACATACTCTTGCACCTGTTAAAACCGGTGATGACCCTGAAGAAGTAACCGAAGCCGTATATTCAACAGTCTCCAGAATCCTCGGCGAGAACCGTTTCCCTGTCGTGATAGGAGGCAACCATACGGTCAGCATAGGGGCTTTCAGGGCAGTTTCAGAGGCAATCTCCGGCCTTACGATCCTCCAGCTTGACGCCCATTCCGACCTCAGACCTTCATATGAAGGATCACACCTGAATCATGCATGTGCAGCAGCCAGGGCAAAGGAGTATGCGCCGCTTGTGCAGGTTGGTATTCGCAGCATGGCAGCTGACGAGCTTCCATTTGTTGACAGCAACAGGATCTTCTATGCGCATGAACTATATAATGCCAAACACCTGTATGACAGGGCGCTGAGCCTGCTGTCGGAAAATGTGTGGATTACCCTCGATCTGGATGTATTTGATCCTTCGGTTATGCCGTCAACCGGAACGCCGGAGCCGGGCGGACCTGATTACCGTGAACTTATGTTTTTCCTCAGGGAGGTCTTCCGCAAACGGAATGTGGCAGGTTTTGACGTTGTTGAACTCTGTCCTTCTGATACGAATAAGGCGCCTGACTTCATGGCGGCAAAGGTGATCTACCAGATGCTGAGCTACAGGTTCTGCAAGTGATCAGCTAAAGCGGTCTGTCGAACTGTTTGGCCTCCTCCCATATCTCATTCATTTCATCAAGGGTCATGTCACGCAGTGACAGCCCTTTGGCCAGTGTCTTTTGCTCCAGGTAGTTGAATCTCCTGATAAATTTGCGGTTGGTCTTCTCAAGGGCTGCCTCCGGGTCAATTTCATAGAGCCTTGCAGCATTTATCAGTGAGAAGAAGAGGTCTCCGAGCTCAGATTCGATATCTACTTTCCTGCCTGATGCAATTTCTTGTTTCAGTTCGTCAAGTTCTTCTGTCACCTTATCCCAAACCTGCTCACGCGTGTCCCAGTCGAAACCAACGCCTCTCACCTTCTCCTGTATCCTGTTGGCTTTTACGGTGGCCGGAAGAGAGGAGGGTACGCCGGAGAGAACAGGCTTATATTCAGCGTGTTCGGTCATCTTTAGTTTTTCCCAGTTCTCTTCGACCTCGCGTGCACCCCTTGTGACGTTCACATCGCCGAATACATGAGGATGTCTGTACACCAGCTTGCTGTTTATGCCTTCGAGCACATCACCCATATCGAAGAGCCCTTTTTCAGATCCGATTTTTGCATAGAATACAACATGGAGCATCAGGTCGCCAAGTTCTTTCCTGATCGAGTCATTATCGTCCAGAAGTACTGCATCGGCAAGTTCATAGGTCTCCTCTATTGTCAGTTTCCTGAGTGTCTGGTTGGTTTGTTTCATGTCCCACGGACATTTCACCCTGAGCTCATCCATTATATCGAGCAGCCTGGTGAATTCTCTGATAGATTTTTCTCTCATTTATTAAGAATTAAAATAGTCCGTTGGTTTCACGGCCCTGGTTGCGGACTTCAACCCTGACAGCATCGCCGGTATCAACTGAAAACAGCTGGCAAAGATTTGCACCGTTGATTGAAAGCTCGAGCAGGTCGAGGGAGTTGAACCGGGTGACTATTTCACCCACGGGCTCCTCGCGGTAGAATCTGCTTATTCTTTCTGTATAGTAGTTGTTGCTTTTGATAAGTATTCTGAAATCCCTCCCTTCAAACACTCTTGAAAATATCTCCCTTGTAATGTTTGAAATTGCGTTTCCGTAAGAATCGATGAAGATAACGCTGCCTATTATAACGTTTTTGTCAATTGTGGCCCTCAGTGGAACCTTTTCTGAAACCGAACCGAGCGTTTCCCCGAGGCTTTCCGGGGTATGTCCGTCAGCGATAGCTGCGGCAGTTGCGGCGAACAGGGTTATCTCGTCAGCCCCGGTATCATTCCGGAGGCTTATAACAAGGTCAGCTTCAGAATTGAGTATCAGGTTGAACATGCCGTTGTTGGCCCCGATAAACCAGTGGTTTTGTGCTTTTACCAGCAGGTGCGGATGTTCTGCCGGTCCTTCGCTGCTGACAAAAATAAGGTGAATAGTCCCCTCGGGGTAATGGCTGAATGTATTCCTGACAATAAAAGCTCCGTGCATAATACTGAGGGGAGGTATGTTGCCGGCGTTGTTCACGATGACAGCGCCCGGGCACAATGAGGTGAGTTTTCCCCTGAGTACCCCGTTGAAGAAATCATCTTCCCTCCACTCGGTGGTCAGCGTGATAATCGGCATCCTGAATCTGCTCTGTATAGTGGCGGCCTGTGTGCCAACCGGCATTCCAAAATTGTTACAGCAAAGATAGTCTTCTGCAAAAAATAAACTTACTTTGCGGTAGAACGGATGCACAAAAACGGCAACAATCATAAGAAACTTAAGGATAATCCTTTAGAACAAGCTGAAGAAGAGAGGGCAATGACGGAACAGGTTATTTTGCTTGACGGGATAGATCCCCTGGTCATGCTGGGGCCCAACAACAGGCTGCTTGATCAGATTCAGGGCTATTACCCCAGGGTCAGGCTGATTGCCAGGGGAAATGAGATCAAATGTATGGGTGAGGCCGATGAAGTAGCCGCCTTCGTGTCGAGGATGACCGAGCTCATTGAATATTACAGGCGTTATAACAGGCTTGACGAGGGTGATCTTGAGCGGCTCATGCTTGACGACGAACACATGCGTTCAGCAGCCAGCGGCGAGTTCGAGGATGCCCTGGTATTCGGCACAAGCGGAAGACCCATCAGGGCACGCACCGTCAATCAGTTACAGCTTGTCAGGGATTATGCGTCAAATGACCTTCTCGTTGCCGAAGGACCTGCAGGAACCGGAAAGACCTATACCGCCATCGCGCTGGCTGTCAGGGCGCTGAAGAATCATGAGGTAAAGAAGATAGTCCTTACCCGTCCTGCCGTTGAGGCAGGAGAAAGACTCGGTTTTCTTCCCGGTGATATGAAAGACAAACTCGACCCGTACCTGCAACCGCTCTATGATGCACTGCATGACATGATCCCTTTCCGCAAGCTGGAACAGTGGATAGAAGACGGAACGGTCCAGATTGCACCGCTGGCATTCATGAGGGGACGGACTCTCGAGAGCTGTTTCGTCATTCTTGACGAAGCTCAGAACGCCACTGTAAACCAGCTCAAAATGTTTCTTACACGGATGGGAGTAAGTTCGAAGTTCATCCTGACAGGTGACACTACCCAGATCGATCTGCCCAGGAGAAGCGATTCAGGGCTGCTTCAGGCTATGAGACTCCTGGAAGGCATAGAAGGCATTTCAATAATCCGGTTTGACGAGAGGGATATTGTAAGGCATCGTCTCGTCAAGCAAATCGTCAGGGCTTACCATTCAAGCGAAAACGATAAGAAAGAGGAACAATAGTAAATAAATATCTATGGCAACGGCTATTACCAGAACTGATTTCAATTTCCCGCTGCAGAAGGGGGTTTATCGCGGCAAGGTTCGCGATGTCTATAATATTGATGACAGATACCTGCTGATGGTAGCCACTGACAGGATCTCAGCATTTGATGTGGTGTTGCCCGAGGGAATACCATACAAGGGGCAGGTTCTGAACCAGATAGCAACAATGTTTCTCGGGATGGTAAAGGATATCGTTCCCGTCTGGAACATCGCTTCACCTGACCCTAACGTGACAGTAGGGGTGAGATGTCAGGCTTTCCCCGTCGAAATGATTGTCAGAGGTTACCTGACGGGAAGCTCATGGAGACTGTACAGATCAGGCGGAAGGGAGATATGCGGAATACCTCTGCCTGAAGGGATGAGAGAACACCAGAGGTTTGAGAAACCGCTCATAACTCCGACAACCAAGGCTGAACAGGGAATGCATGACCAGGATATTTCTGCTGAGGAAATAATCAGAACAGGGCTTGTATCAGAAGAGGAGTACCGTATGCTCGAGGATTATTCAATGAAGCTCTTTATCCGGGGTACTGAGATTGCCGCCAGGCAGGGTCTGATCCTTGTTGATACCAAATATGAGTTCGGAAAGAGAGACGGGAAAATCTATCTGATTGATGAAATACACACACCTGACAGTTCAAGGTATTTTTATTCTGAAGGATATGAGGATCGGTTTGCACGCGGTGAGCAGCAAAGGCAGCTCTCCAAGGAATTTGTGCGTGAATGGCTTATGGCAAACGGTTTCCAGGGAAGAAGCGGTGAGAAGGTGCCTGAGATGACACCTGAGATCGTCAGTGAGATATCAGACCGTTATATTGAGCTGTATGAAAATATTACCGGCAGGAAATTTGTAAAGGCAGATACAGAGGAACCCCTCGGCAGGATCGAGAGGAACGTAAACAGTTTCCTCGGGCAGCTGTGATGCTGAACAGACAGAGAGGGTGAGACAAACAAGAATGACATACTTAATGAACGATAGAAAGAGCTTTTTCATCAGGTATCAGGCCATGATACTGTTTTGCATGGCGGTACTGGTTTTTCCGGCCTCGCTCGAAGCGCAGGGACCGGTTCCCGTGACTGTCTCAAAGGAAAAGATAGTTGTTGAGGGCAAGGTTTACTACATGCACCAGGTACTGAAGGGGCAGACACTCTATTCGATAGCACGGGCATACAGTATCAGTGTAGATCAGCTGACGCGTGAGAATGCAATTACTGACAATTCGATCAGAGACGGGCAGGTACTCAGGATACCTGCTGCCGCTGTAGCCCAGGGCCAGGCTGCCATGAAGAATACCCCTTCTGGTACGCAACAGCAATCGAACCATCAGAACGGTCCGTCCGGAATGAATGGCCAGACAGGTCAGCCGGGCCAGGGCAAACCGACGGTCACTGCTGCAGCATCTGATGCACGGGCTACCCAGGTACCTGCAAAACAGGACGATCAGCTTATACGCCATCGCGTCAGAAAGGGAGAGACACTCGGAACAATCGCAAATGATTATGGCATTTCGGTAAGAGACCTCAAAAAAGCCAACAGGGGGCTGCTTTTTCCTCATGAAGGCGATTACCTCATGATCCCGCGCAACAAGGTGTCAGTACAGGTCACAGACCGCATGGCGGAACAGGAACAGGTGGCGGAGGCAGTGCAGGCTGATAAGGTTGTTGCAGATTCTCTCTCTGAAGAAAAGACAAAAGAAGTGTTTACCGTCCCCGGCGACAAGCAGGTGATTGACAGGTTAAACGGCAAGGTCAGGGTGGCGGTGCTGTTCCCGTTTTTTATAAGGGAGAACAGATCCGGAACATTTTCAGATACAACCGTCAATGATGATGGCAGGGGTATTTCTGGTCGTGAGATGGGCAGCCCGGCATCGATATATGACGGTAGTCTGCCTTTTCTTGAGGCTTATGAGGGATTGCTTATAGCTGCCGACAGTCTCAGGTCTCTCGGCCTGA
Organism: uncultured Rikenella sp.; assembly: GCA_964635655.1. GTDB lineage: Bacteria > Bacteroidota > Bacteroidia > Bacteroidales > VadinHA17 > SR-FBR-E99. Next base: position 17,731 of record CAZWOC010000008.1, read on the forward strand.
CAATTGACATGAAAGTATATGATACAGGGTCTGACTCCGCAGAGATAAAAAGGCTTATGCGCTCAGGAGAGCTGGAGGATGCAGATCTGATAATCGGTCCGGTATTTTCCTACAACCTGCAACAGATATCTGCCTGGGCTTCCGAAAGAGACATACCGATTATTTCTCCGGTACCTCTTCGTGACAGTCATATTCACGAAAACAAACCGACACTTTACAGGGTATTCCCGTCACAGAGTGTGGCTCAGAGCGCTATGGCCGCCGAAGTGACCTCTCATCCGGGAAGCAGGGTCGTTTTCATTTATTCAGACAGCGCAATGTACGACCCTGCAACTGCCAGGCTTTATAATATGGTTAAGGAAGCAGCAGGTGAACCTTCCGGTATTGACGGAGACAGCGTGGTACCTTACTATTTTACAGGGGTGACCGGTAAAAGAAATGTATACAGTAACGTCGCATCTTTTGAAAACCTCCTTGATCTGCAACGAAATAACATAATCGTTCTGGCCACAACCAGCACCCCGGTCGTAAGCTCAGCCTTTTCAGCCCTCCACAGCCTGATAAAGAGGTATAACATTATGGTTGTGGGCTACCCTGAAATACGAGGTCTTGAAACAATAGACCTGAAGTATTACTATGACCTTGAGCTATTAATTCCTTCCGAGAGTTACGTCGATTTCGAGTCTCCTGCATCACGGGCCTTTACGGCCATGTTTATGAAAAAATTCAAGACAGAGCCGATTACTGAGAGCTTTGCATGGCGCGGATTTGATATCGGATTTTATTTTATCGGCGGCATCGCCACCGGCGGGAAGGCATTTCTGAAAGATCCGGGGACTTTCAACCCCCCCTTGCTCAGCCTCGAGCCTGATTTCAGGCGTGACAGAAGCCAGGACGGTTATGAGAACTACGGAATGTTCATGCTGCATTACCGGAAGGATATGACAATTGAGATCCGGAGGCCGCTCCGCCAGCCGTTCCAAACATTTTAACGCCTGCCTTGCAAGGTCAGCTCTGCTGCTTAAGGTTCATCAGGACATAATCGAGCAGGATCGGCAGGTCGTCAGGATTGACACCGTTTGCCGCGAGAACAGGAATGTCATCATTGAAAGCTGTCAGAAATCCTTCTGAAGTCATCCCTCCATCGGCCACAGCGCTTAAATACATATTGGCAGCTTTTCTTGTATCTCCCTGGCAAAGTGCGAGATGGCCCATGTTTATCCTGTCATAGGGTGTCAGACCTGTCGCGGTCAGTCTCTCAAAGTACTTCTCTGCTTCAGAAAACTTTCCGGTAACAAGGTAGCACCATGCTATCGGTCTCAATACCTTTGAGTTGCCCGGGTTCTCATATTCCACCCTGAAATATTGTTTCAGGGCTTCTTCATAATTTGCAGTATCGAGGCAGCAGTGGGCGACCATGAGCACTGTATTGAGGTCATCAGGTTCATTAAGAAGGGCTCTGCGGTAATAATCCAGTGCCTCTGCAGCCCTCCCCAGCTTTCTCAGGCAGTAGCCGGTCTTGCGCAGTGTCCATGTGTGTGGCTCAATAATTATTGCCATTGAATATTTCTCCAGGGCTTTTTCGTATTCACCGGCTTTCTGGTAACAGTATCCTGCTTTTTCGTATAGTTCAGCATCGTCTGGCATGCTCTTCAGAATTGTAAGATACAGTGCCAGTGCATCATCATAGTAATCCTTGCTGAAGAAGTAGTCTGCAAGCGATCTGTCGTCAGTTGCTGATCCGCATGTTTCCCTGTAGAAGAGAGAGTTGTAAAGGTCAAGCCTTCCTGTAAAGAGATCATCAAATTCGTTCCTGAAATAGGAAAGCTTGAAAAAGCGGTAAAGGTCCTGTACATACTGTGTCACCGTAGTCCTGAAAACTGCAGAAGGATCGGTCAGCTCGTTGTCATATTTCATCTGCTCAAGACCCTCGAGTTCCATGCGGAACACTTTAAGCATCATGCTTTTCTGCTCGGCAGGCAGATACTTCATGTTGAGGATAAGCGAGAACTTGTCTGAGTTGCAGATAAACGGTGTCTTGAACAGTGCTTCTGCAAGGTCATTTATACCCGGGCCCAGGATCTCGTCCCTGAAGATCTCATCAACGGCTTCATGATCAGGATAGAATGGTATGAACCAGTTGCGCAGTTCCCTGAAGAAGTCGAATTTTTTCAGGCCCGAGAACGCTGACATATAAACATCTGATCCCTCCATCTGGAGGTTTGTCAGTTCTTCCATCGTTTTAAACATATCTTCCGATCCCCTGAACATCTCGGACCAATCAGGATTCTGCCCCTCCTCGGGATTTTCTCCCAGGATTTTATCAAGATCAAGCTTCTCTTCGATACGAGGTTTGAGTTTTACAACCTTCGGCAGGATCTCTTCATTCATTCTGCGGCTTAACTGCTCAGTATAACGTGACCTGGTAGCCTGGAGAACAACGATTCGGCATCTTTCACGGAAGTTTTTTACCTCTGCAAGCTCCCTTACAGTTTTAATGACATCCGGATAAAGATTTAACCGGTCATCATAATAGTGAAGACTGAATACAAGTCCTGTTACTGCCCTTTCAGCGACATGCGGTGTAGGATCGGCAGTCAGTCTGGCCAGCAGCCTGATCTTGGCCGGATCCCATACCCGGATGCTGCTGAGTGTAACGGCGCTTACGTATGTAGCCAGGTCATGCCATCCGAACTTCCCGCATCCGATAAGCAGCTCGAGGAGGCTCTCTTCTGCCTCGCCGTAGTAATCGGTCAGCCAGAAGTGATTGAATATTATGCCCGACAACCTTTCGGTTTCCCTGGCAGTTTCGCTCTGAGGACCTGTTTTACCTATCTCGGCTGAATCAAGCAGATCGTCAAGACGTGATTTGAAAACAAGGTCATCGACACTCTGAATTATGTTTCCTCCCCTGAGTCTGTTTTCTTTAAGCTCCCTTACCCTGACAGAATAAGTGTACCATCCTGAATGACGTGCCAAAATGTCCTGTTTTATCTTATCGTTCAGGCTGAGGATATTCTGAAGGAGCCTGTTGTACACCTTTTGTCTATCCGGGTCATGAATACCGTCAACAGTATACCTGAGGATATTCCTGTATGTCATCTGCAGTTCGGTGAACTGATCTCTCAGTTCGCCAATGGACACATTATCAATCATATCTGACATGATGTCAAAACTCTGCCTGACCTTTTTCCGGACGACAAGATTACACACTCGTTTATGCTGCAGTATGACTGTATTGATATTCATTGTCTTTTAAGCGGGTGACACCCTTCAGTATGAAAGCAACAATCAGGCCATACGGTGGGTTCAGAAAGTGAACCCCATACTTACATATCCCTTAATTCCTCTGTAAAACAACTGGCGGTCATATAAGCCATGCATAATCCCGATTCGCACAGGGCCGGCAACTGTCATATAACCAGCCCCGATTCCGTAACCGCCCATTATTGTGAATCCGATTTCACGGTCAGGCTCCTTCATTGCAAACAGGTTGAAATCGACCGAAAGATGCAGGTCGGTAAGTATCTCGAAATCAGCGCCAATTCTTACTCCTCCCAGGTTCCTTACAACAATCTGGTTGGGGTGAAATCCTACCGCGGAGACTGAGCGGTCAGTCAGAGCTTCTGTGCCACCCAGGAGCCAGAAGTCGTTTCCTGCTGTCACAGAATCCGTTCCGGTAGAATAAAGGAAATCGCCTCCGATTGAAACAGTCAGGTTCTCGGCAGGGGATGACCAATTATTGAACCACGCCCGTGCGGCATAGCTGTTATTAAAGCTGAACGGAGCCATTTCGTCACCGTTTACATAGACGGTCTTTACAGAGCCTGTTCTTACTATGCCTCTGACCATTTTCATGGCTGAGAGTGAAATGCCGGAAGAGATTCCCTGGTTTGGGAAGTGTTTCTGGTCAAGGGTATTTGCCTGATAGGTGTAGTTCAGCCGGAGGTAATCATATGATAACCTTGTAATACGGTTTTGTGTCAGATAGTCGGGAGTGAGGTGCTGATTTTCGAAGGTGAATGAAAGCCTCATAAGGTGATTAAGACTCAGTCGTTTGCTCAAGGCCAGACCGGCGTTAAAGTTCTGGCTCAGCATAGGTCCTGTTTCATTTTTGAGCTGTATCAGCGGCAGACGGGTCTTGTCAGCGAAGAAATAAGCTTCGATGCCGAACTTCTGGCTTTTGTCAGCGAACTGTGTGGCGCCTGCCCTGAGCCTGTAGAACTGGCTTATATATGTATCAATGTTTATTACTGACCGTGGTGTTATCAGGTCACGCACCGAGAGACTAATCACTGCACCGGCGCTGAGAGTCTGGTCATAGTGAAGCGATCCGTAGAGCATAGCCCTGGGACGTTCGACGCATTCAATCTCAAGTGTAAGCCTGTTACCGTCGGGAACAATTCTGTACCTGACTTTTTCAAACCAGTTTTTGCCGTAAAGAAGTTCTATTCTTTCTTCAAGGAGCTGCCTGTCAATGTTTTTACCGGGTGTGAGATCAAGTACGCCGAGGATCTGGTCTTCACCGATTATGCTGTTACCTGTTACCCTGATAGTGTCGAATGTGTAGTACTCAATTTCAGGAAGGTTTATGACAGGTTCACGCGGACCGAATCTGTCAAGTGAATCTGCCAGTCGCCTGAACGTATCCCTGTATTTCTGTGCTTCGCGGTAGCCCCTGGCAATTGTCGAATCAACATTACTGAAGGAAAGAGTGCTGACCTCTCCGAGGTCCGGTTCAATCATAATATCCGTCAGCTTCTTCTGCTCCTCATAGTCTGCCAGACTGCCAAGGAATCCGATCTGCTTGAGTATTCCATAGGCCGTCCCCAGGTCCTTTTCCTTGTATCCCCTGAAGCTTACATATGAACCGATGACAATATCCGCTCCCATCTCACGTAGTTCAGTGACGGCGTAGTTACGCACCACCCCGCCGTCGACAAGGATCGCCGTGTCTGTTTTGACAGGGGTGAATACGGAAGGTATTGCCATGCTTGCCCTTATCGCGTCAGGGAGATAGCCATTGCGGAAGACCACCTTCTTGGTTGTAACCATATCTGTGGCCAGGCACAGGAACGGAATGGGAAGCTTCGAGAAATCGGTTATTGTGGCTGCAGGCCAGAAGTAATGGTTCAGACCGCTCTCAATCTGCTGGCCGCTGATTATGCCTGACGGAATTTGTATCGCGCTCCGTGTAATCGGAAGTGAAATAAGGCTGTTGTGAAAATACCTTTTTTCAAGGAATATTATCTTGTTTTCCGGAATCCTGTCTGACATTGCATGTTCCCAGTCGAAAGTCCTGAACATATCTGCAATGCTGTCAGGTGTATATCCCATCGCATACATTCCGCCGACGATGCTGCCCATGCTGACTCCTGTAATGTAGTCTGGTCTGAGACCTTCTTCCTCCATCACTTTTATCACTCCGAGATGAGCCAGCCCCTTGGCGCCGCCGCCGCTGAGGGCAAGACCCAGTTTGGGTCTTGAACCGGATGTTTTCTCCTGGGCGTTAAGAAGCGCCTGATTACCGTGCAAAGTAATTATCACCAGGGAGAAACATATGGTGGCGAAGCTCTTTATATGCGATATTCCGATCATTAACCTGTGACTTGACACTGACAAATGAAGATAATACTTTTTTGTCATTTCCGGCAGCAATTTATCCATAATATGTAACTTGAGCAGGTGAAAACCGAAGAAAAAACACGTAAGAAATGGTTCCCCACATCAAAGAAGGAACTGGAGGCGGCAGGGTGGGAGAGACCTGATGTTGTGCTGTTTACGGGCGACGCCTATATTGATCATCCATCCTTCGGGGCAGCTGTGATCGCCCGGGTCCTTGAGTCAGCGGGCATGAGGGTAGCTGTGGTGCCGCAGCCCAACTGGAGAGATGATCTGCGTGATTTTGCCAAGCTGGGTGAGCCCCGTTATTTCTTTGCAGTCACCGCGGGCAACATGGACTCGATGGTCAACCATTATACTGCGGCCCGCAGGCTGAGATCAGATGATGCATATACCCCGGGAGGGGCAGCAGGTTTCAGACCTGATTACGCAACCATCGCATATACTCAGATACTCAGAAAGCTGTTCCCTGCAACTCCGGTGCTGATAGGTGGAATCGAGGCATCGATGCGACGCCTGATGCATTATGACTACTGGAAGGAGAAGCTTGAGCCTTCATTACTCATCTCAAGCGGTGCTGACCTGCTTATTTATGGCATGGCCGAGAGGACGGTGACAATGCTGGCCCGCAGGTTACTGGCCGGAGAAAATTTCCGGGAGATACATGACCTGCCACAGTCTGCCTACACTGTTTCCTCTGCCACAACACTTCCTCCCTTCCCGGGTGCAACGGATAAGGCTCTCAGGCCATGTAATGAAGCTCTGGCTTCAAAAAAAATCTATGCCGAAAATTTTGTCCTGTTCGAGAAGACCAGCAACAGCATGAAGGCTGTCAGGCTCACCGAGCAGTGCGGCGATGTCACTGTGGTTGTCAACCCGCCTCTTCCACCTGCAACCGTGGCCGAGACGGATGCAGTATATGAACTGCCGTTCAACTATGCTCCCCATCCGAGGTATGAAAATAAAGGCCCCATCCCTGCCTGGGAGATGATTAAGTTTTCAGTCAATATCCACCGTGGCTGTTTCGGGGGATGCAGCTTCTGCGCCATTGCGGCGCACCAGGGTAAGTTCATCAGCAGCCGCTCGGAAGCTTCGGTGCTGAATGAAGTCGCGAAGATCAGCCGGATGGAGGGATTCAAGGGCTATCTTACTGATCTTGGCGGACCCTCGGCCAATATGTACCGTATGGCGGGACGTGACAGGGAGCGTTGCATGAAGTGCGGGCGTCCGTCGTGCATATGGCCTTCGGTGTGTGATAACCTGCAGACCTCACACAGTGATCTGACCGCTCTTTACAGAAAGGTTAACAGCCTGCCGTATATAAAAAAAGCATTTATAGGCAGCGGAGTGAGGTATGACCTTCTGATGAAGGATCATAACAAAGCTGCCGGCACCGAAGAAGAGCAGTACCTTCGCGAGCTGATAATAAACCACACCAGCGGCAGGCTCAAGGTGGCCCCTGAGCATACGGATGACGAAGTGCTATACCTCATGAGAAAAAGCTCATTCAGACATTTCCGGAAGCTCCGGGAAAAGTTTCTTGCAATAATCAGGTCAGCCGGCCTGCGCTATGAGCTGATACCCTACTTTATCTCAGCCCATCCGGGTACTGACACAAGGAAGATGGAAGCGCTCGCGCGCGAATTGTCTGACCTGGGGATGCACCCTGAACAGGTGCAGGATTTCACCCCCACACCAATGACCCTCTCCACGGCGATGTTCTATCTCGGCTTTGATCCTTACACGGGGAAGAAGGTCTATGTGGCACGCGATATTGAGGAGAAGAGGAGGCAGAAGGGGTATTTCTTTCAAAAGAAGGCAAGAGGCAATAGGCAGTAGGCAATAGTGTTGACAACGAATCATCACTCACTGCCTGTTATCCACAAAGTACCACTAATGCCTATTGCCTAATGGCTAATGCCTGAAAAAAAGAGGCCGGTTTTGCCGGCCTCTTTTTTTACTATTCGTACTCTTTCAGTATCGCTTTCACATCATCCGGGGCGACCCTTCCGTATGTCTTGTCACCGACGAGCACCACCGGTGCAAGTCCGCATGCTCCTACGCAGCGAAGGCTCGAGAGTGAGAACTTGCCGTCAGCGGTTGTCTGACCTACCTGGATGGCTAGCTCCTTCTTGAATTCATCGAGAACCTTTTCAGCTCCTCTGACGTAACAGGCAGTGCCCATGCATATGCTGATGGGGTGCTTGCCTTTTGGAGTCATTGTGAAAAACGAATAGAAGGTGACCACTCCGTAAACCTGTGCAGTGGATATATTCAGTTTTTCAGCGATGGCTTCCTGTACCTCGGCAGGCAGGTATCCGAAATGCTCCTGCGTTTTGTGAAGTACGTTAATCAGCTCCAGCGGTTCGTTATTGAAAGAATCGCAGATCTCATGGATCTTTTTCAGATCTTCCTGTCTCAGTTCTATCTTTATACTTGACATCTCTTTGATTTTTAATGTTTATTACCGCGGTATCACTGTTTGACGACGATCTTCGCCTTCCTGTCGAAATAGTGTGTATGCAGCAGGTGGTGAGCCTTTTCGCTGTTGGGTTCGCCAAGGTATTCCTTGTAGAGCTGTAATATATACTGATTTTCGTGTGACACCCTGATGGGTTTGTTCCGGTCTTCCTCGTAGATAGCCATTGCTCTTGCCTTGAGTATCGAAGAATCACCGTGATGCAGAGGCTGTCCGCCACCGCCGATACAACCGCCCGGGCAGGCCATTACTTCTATTGCATGGAATTTTGAGCGCCCGGCTTTTACCTCGTCAAGCAGCTTGCGTGCGTTGCCCAGGCCGTGAGCGATACCGATATTGAGGGGGAATCCGTCAAAATCGATTGTAGCCTGGCGTACGCCTTCCATTCCCCTCAGTTCAGTGAAATCAAGGCGTGTAAGCTTCTTTCCGGTGTATAGTTCATATGCTGTACGGACTGCAGCTTCGATAACGCCTCCGGTGTTCCCGAAGATGACTGCTGCCCCGGTTGATTCGCCGAGTGGTCTGTCAAAATCAGTGTCGGGGAGATTGACGAAGTCGATATTGGCCTGGCGTATAAAGTGTGCCAGTTCACGGGTGGAGATTGAATAGTCTACATCCGGATTACCGTCAACTGAAAATTCCGGTCTCTGGCTCTCATATTTCTTGGCCAGGCATGGCATGATTGAAACCACCACCATATCCTTACGGTTGATGTTGATCTTTTCAGCAAAGTATGACTTTGCAATAGCGCCGAACATCTGCTGGGGTGACTTGGCTGTTGAAGGGACGTCCTTCAGGTCGGGATAATTGTGTTCGAAGAAGTTGACCCATCCCGGGCAGCATGAAGTGAGTATAGGAATATTGGCATTTTTGTCACCGTTCAGGAATTTCTTAAGCCTGTTAAGGAATTCCGTTCCCTCTTCCATGATTGTGAGGTCAGCAGCAAAGTCGGTATCGAATACATAGTCGAATCCGAGTTCCTTGAGAGCTGTAACCAGCTTGCCTGTCACGAGTGTTCCGGGTTTCATGCCGAACTCTTCGCCGAGGGCTGCGCGTACGGCAGGAGCAGTCTGTACCACCACCGTCTTGGAGGGGTCAACGATAGCGCGGAGTACATCGCGTGTGTGGTCTACCTCTGTAAGTGCGCCTGTGGGGCATACTGCAACGCACTGGCCGCAATAGGTACAAGGTGAATACTCGAGGTTCTGTTCGTAAGCCGGGCCCACGGCAGCCATGAAGCCCCTGTTGAAGGCTCCGATAGCTCCGACGGTCTGGATCTCATTGCACATCATCTCGCAACGGCGGCACATGATGCACTTGTCAAGGTCACGGATGATTGATGGCGAGGTGTCTTTCCTGTAGGTTGACATCGCAGCTATATCCTGGCCGGGGATCTCCCTGATGCCAAGCCTGTGAGCCATATCCTGCAGGTCGCAGGTGCCTGACTTCGGACATATAAGGCAATCCTTCGGGTGATCGGAGAGAATGAATTCCATCACGGTTCTGCGGGCGTTCATCACCCTTGGGGTGTGAGTGCGTATGACCGCGCCGTTATCACATTTTGTGATACAGGCCGGAGAGAGGTTCCTGCGTCCCTGGACTTCCACAACGCAGATTCTGCAGCCGCCGGGTTTGTTTTCAATGTTCAGGTCATCGAGTCTCATGTGGCACAGGGTGGGGATGTCAATCCCCATTTTCCTTGCAGCATCGAGGATGGTTGTTCCCTTCTCGACTTCAACCTGTTTGTTGTCTATTGTAATTGTTATTGTTTCCATCGTAACTCTTCCTCGTATTAATTGATTAGCACAGCACCAAATTTGCATTTTTCGAAGCAGGCTCCGCATTTGATGCATTTTTCCTGGTCAATGAAGTGCGGTCCCTTGCGTTCACCGCTGATGGCGTTGACCGGGCATCCCCTGGCGCAGGCAGTACAGCCGACGCATTTGTCAACGATTATCGAGTACTTCATCAGATCACGGCATGATCCGGCAGGGCATCTCTTTTCAGTGACATGTGCCACATACTCATCCCAGAAGTTGTTCATTGTCGAGAGTACAGGGTTTGGCGACGTCTGGCCAAGGCCGCAGAGAGATGTATCCTTGATGACATTACACATGTTCTTCAGGCGGTCAAGGTCAGCCATGGTGCCGTTACCCTTCGTGATATGTGTCAGAAGCTCATGGAGCCTCTTGTTGCCGATACGGCAGGGAGCACACTTGCCGCATGACTCTTCCACTGTAAACTCGAGGAAGAATTTAGCAATTGAGACCATGCAGTCGTCCTCGTCCAGTACTATCATTCCGCCGGATCCCATCATTGATCCTGCAGCAACGAGGTTGTCGAAATCAATCGGGGTGTCAAGGTGTTTTTCGGTCAGACAGCCGCCGGAGGGTCCTCCTGTCTGTACGGCTTTGAATTTCTTTCCGTTTTTGATGCCGCCGCCGATTTCGAAGATGATCTCACGGAGAGTGGTACCCATGGGCACCTCTATGAGGCCGACGTTATTTATCTTGCCTGCAAGGGCGAAGACCTTCGTTCCCTTTGATTTCTCGGTTCCTATCGATGAGAACCATTCCCAGCCCTTGGTTATGATCACAGGAACGCTGGCAAAGGTCTCAACGTTATTCACGTTGGTGGGTTTGCCAAGGAATCCGCTTTCAGCAGGGAAGGGGGGTTTATTTGTGGGTTCACCACGCATGCCCTCCATTGAATGAATCAATGCTGTCTCCTCACCGCAGACGAATGCACCGGCTCCGTAACGAAGATCGATGTCAAAGCTGAAGTCAGTGCCGAAAATGTTCTTCCCGAGGAGGCCGTATTGGCGTGACTGCTCGATGGCGACCTTAAGGCGCTGTATGGCAAGCGGATATTCAGCCCTGATGTAGATAAGGCCTTTCGATGCTCCGATTGCATAACCGCAGATTGTCATTGCTTCAAGGACTGAGTGTGGGTCACCTTCAAGAACCGAACGGTCCATGAATGCACCCGGGTCACCTTCGTCAGCGTTGCAGACCACGTATTTCTGGTCAGCCTTGTTCTTCGAGGCAATCTCCCACTTCAGCCCTGTGGGGAAGCCGGCGCCACCGCGTCCGCGGAGGCCTGATTTCTTTATTATATCAATTACATCGGCAGGAGTAAGCTCACTCAGGCATTTGCCGATGGCTGAATACCCTTCGCGGGCGATATATTCGTCTATGTTCTCCGGGTTGATGAAACCGCAGTTACGCAGTGCAATGCGGATCTGTTTCCGGTAGAATCCCATGTGCTTTGAATCGGGCACATGTTCCTTGCTCTTCGGATCAACGTAGAGCAGGCGCTGTACCGGTCTGCCCTTTATCACATGCTCGGCAACGATAACAGCTGCATCCTCCGGCTTGACCTGCACATAAAAGGTGTTGTCAGGCATAACCTTGACAACCGGACCCTTCTCGCAGAAACCGAAACAACCGGTCATGATTACCTGAACCTCATTACCGAGGCCCTTTTCTTCAAGTTCCCTCTTCAGACTCTCAACGATGAGACTGCTTTCTGCGGCGCGACAGCCTGTACCGCCACAGACAAGAAGGTGCATTCTGAATTTTGACATTATATGTTTCCTCCCTGTTATTAGTCTATTTTTTCATAGTTAACCGGTATGATGCCTTCTACCAGTTCACCGTTCTTGATGTATTTCTCAATTATCTCATCGGCTTTCTTCCTGTCGACATATCCAAAAACGACAGGTTCCTGACCGGGAAGCTGGACCTCGACCGTTGGTTCGGCATAACAGTAGCCCATGCATCCTGTCTGGGTGACAATAGCACCAATACCTCTCTTGTCAAGCTCATCGACGAAGAAATCCATTATTGGTTTGGCTCCTGATGCGATCCCGCAGGTGGCCATCGCAACCTTGACCTGAACGAGCCCTTCGGGATTGTCTCCCTTGACCCTCAGTTCAAGCTTCTCCTTAGCTTCCTCACGGATCCTCTTTAAGTCTGCAAGTGATTTGAGTTTTTCCATTTCAAATGATTTTATTCTGAGTAATTTGTGTCTTTTGTTCGATCGGCAAAACTAACCCCAATAAGTTACTAAATTCCTAATATTTGTCATATCCCGGTTGATAATTTCTGATCTCTGCAACGCTGGCAGTTATTATTTCCCTGAGAGACCTGACAATCGTCAGGTCAGTTACAGCTTCCTCTCCAAGCTCTGCTTTTATCTCGCTTGTTGAGATGCTCCACGCAGATGCTTCACAGACATGCGTATATACGATATTTATTGACGGATTTGATAATATCAGCAATGCGATGGTCCCGCTCACGTCGCCAAGGGGTGGTCTGTCAACGTGGGTATAGCCGAATGTCGCCTTTACCTCCGTACCCTTGCCGGGTTCTGAGTCGATAATCATCTCTCCCCCGGAGATTGTTGCATTCATTTTAAGCAACGGCAGGCCCATTCCCACTTTTCTGGTGGTGCGGGAGGTGAACCACGGATCCGCTGCCTTTCGGCAGGCTTCCTCGTCCATCCCTTTTCCGTTGTCAGAAATTGCAAGTGAAAGGGTATCTGCCGCAACCGATTCACTCAGGGTGATCCTGATCTCATCGGCACCGGCCCTGATCGAGTTCTGGGCGATATCAAGAATATGAAGGGCTATCTCCTTCATGGTGCCCTCTGTATTATGTGCCTGCCCTTTTCTCCCCGGAGGGCCATCGCCAGCTCGGCGAAGGAGGGGGCTTCAAGCATGTACTCAGTGTAACGTCTGCCGATATGCTCCGGCATATGTGCGTCTGAATTCCGTATGACAGGATGGAGGCTGTCACTCATCCTGCCTACAACTTCCACTGCATCTACATACAGGTCGTCAGGGATAAATCCGAGCTGGCCCAGAATCCCCATTGCCGGCCTGTCGATATGAGCAGGGATGAAAAGAGCTCCACGGCTGTGCGCTGCCGATTCAACTTCATCGATGGAAGCATTAAGAGCAGCAGGCAGGAAATGGCTAACCTCACGGATGATGTTCTCATCAATGTCTATAACCACCTGGTCACCGAAGATGTCAGGGTTGTTAGGCATATGTGCACAGTGACTGTCAATCCATTCCTGAAAGGAGAGGGTTGATGCTTCGTCGGGAAGGATCACAAGTGAGTGGACATCCTCAGCACTTGTCACCTCGGCTGCCCTGAGGACTGTTATGCCGGCCTCCCGGCCCAAACTGACAGCAAGTTCACAGTGCCAGGTGCTGTTATGGTCAGCGACTGCTATCATATCAAGTCCCCTGCTCTTTGCACGAGCTATTATCTCACGCGGACTCATATCAAGTGATCCGCACGGCGAAAGGAGTGAGTGAATATGAAGATCAGCCCTGAACGGTCTCATTGTCAGCCCAGAAGTGAATAAAGTCTGCCAGCCAGTTCAAACGTGGAGAGATCTGTTCCAAGGACAGGTATGCCTTCCTCGTTACTTTGTGCCATTGTATCATCACCTGGTTTTTCACCGCAGGTGATTATCACTGTGGAGAGATCCCTGAGTGAAGCTATTGCCAAAACATTCCGGTGGGTCTGTATGGTTATCCAGGCAGACCCGGCTTCGGCATGACCCATTACGTCACTGAGGAGGTCGGAGGCATATCCCCCGGTGACCTCTCTGCCAAGTCCTTCATGACCTGAGAATACACTTAGCCCAAGTTTTTCAACGATGTCAGTTACTTTCATTTTCAGCACCTTTTTTATTGCAGTTTTTCGTAAAATTATTGTCGCCCCATATTCTTTTCATGATCCCTGTCGATCTTTCACGGTTCATAAGTTCTTTTTCCATGTTTGACTCCCGTATGAACACACATTGTGATATGTCACCGCGGTTGCGGACAATATCTTCAGCGAGGGCCTGGCATGAAGGTGTTCCGCAAAGACCGCAATCGGTTCCCGGCAGCCAGCACATGATTCTCCGTGACCGTTTCATCATGTTCATGGCCTCGTCACGGTCTCCCGAGAGACGGTACATTGAACGTGGTTTTATTTCGTCGGTGATTCTCACCTTGTTCATCAGGTATTCGCTGTAGGCTTCGATGTCAGGGAATTCCTCCGCCTCGGGAGAAAATGTGCCGGGTTTCAGGTTACGGGCTTTGTTTCTCAGCCTTTCAGCAACAAGGAAGCGGTTGGATGAAAGAAGTACACCACCGGCACACCCCTCGTCACAAGCCCTCAATTCGAGATAATCGACACCGGAAATCTCGTCATTTTCAAGTTGCTCGAGGAATTCGGTGACGTTGTTCATTCCGTCAATTGCCAGGGTGCTTCCGTTGATGCAGGAAGCCTCCCCGTTGGTAAGGCTCCATACAAGAGTGTCAGGGTCGACGGAATAAGCATGGTCGTCGCTATATTTAAGTTCACCCTTGTTCCTCAGTGTGCGGTTTATCTTGTTGAAGATGAAGTCCATATTGATAACGCCGCTGATAGGGGTTGATTCTTCTCCCACCGGTGATTTTACGGCTGCGATCTTGGCTGCGCACGGGGTTACGTAAAACACGCCGATCTCGGCGTTATGGGCGCCCCTGTCACGCAATACACGGCGGCAGTAGAAAGCGGCCATTTCCAGCGGTGCCTTAACAGTGGCAAGGTTCCTGAGAAGGGCCGGGAAACGGACCTGGATCAGACGGACTATTGCCGGGCAGTAGCTTGAGATGAGAGGGCGTGGCAGGGTCCTGACGTTCATGAGGTCATCAATGGCGGGCTTGAGTATTTCGGCTCCATGTTCGACCTCATATACCCATGTGAATCCCAGGCTCTTCAGGACTGCGCTTATTTCCGACATCGAGACCTCGTGCCTGAACTGTCCGTGCAGCACTGCCGGCACAAGAGCCACACGGTGCTTGTAATCAAAAATCCGGCTGAAGTCGTCCTGCTCGATTATTATTGCATGCACCGGGCAACTTCTGAAACATTCACCGCAGTCGACGCAGCGATCTTCGATAAGTTTGGCTTTGCCGTCGCGTATACGAAGCGCCTCAGTAGGGCATACCCTCATGCAGAGGGAACAACCCGTGCATATATCCTCCCGGATTGTGAGTGCGTGGTGAAAGAAACCTTTTTCCATGTTTTCAGGCGGCAGAGCCATTAAGGTTTATCGTTATTTCAAGTGTCGTGCCTTTACCCGGTTCACTTTCGATAATGAACCTGTCAGCGTTTGCACTTATGTTGGGCAGTCCCATCCCTGCCCCGAATCCCATCTCCCTGACTTCAGGAGAGGCTGTTGAAAAGCCCTTCTGCATTGCCTGCTCGATGTCAGCAATGCCAGGACCGTTATCAGTGAGCTTCATGAAAATGGAGTCGGTGTCAAGCCCGATGCTTATAATACCGTCCCAGGCATGAGCCACTATGTTTACTTCAGCTTCATAGAGGCAGACAACCACCCTCTTGATGACGGTGTTGTCAACGCCGAGCTGCTTAAGCATCTTTTTGACCTGGCTTGAAGCATAACCGGCATGAGTGAAGTCACCACCCTGTACCTTATATTCAAAGCTCATTGCCACAGCTGATCAGAAAAGAGGTTTAATACCAGCCTTGTAAAGCTCCCCTGAAGCCCTGAACATTGTCAGGGGGCATGTTATGAGAGTCATTCCGAGTTCATCGGCAAGCTGCTTCATCTCGGGAGTAACAGTCTTGTTGCGGACAAAAAGAATACATTCGATATCTGACATTTCTGCCGTACGTATTGTCTGCATGTTCGCAAGACCCGTTATAAGCAGTAGTTTATTGCAGTTTACAGTGAGCACGTCACTCATCAGGTCAGATGCAAAAGCATAAGTAACCTCACGATTTGCCTTGTCACTGCCACACACAACCGTTCCATCCGTTGCCGCACAAATTTCTTCCAGTTTCATTTTTCCACTTTTTCCCAAGGTACACTAATTAATAAATGAGGGTACAAAGGTATATATTATTTGTGAAAATATTCACACTGTTACAAAAATAACAATAAAGAAACTTCCTGCAATATTGCGAATGAATTGAGTATTGTCAAAAGTTTCTTTATCTGATATTTGCAAATTCAGAACCGGGTTTCCATCCGGGTCTGTAATCATCTGTCACAATCCTGAAGACAACATCAAAAACAGCCCTGGCGTCTTCAGCAATGCCGTCGAAGTTCATTTCAGGGTAGTAGTTGTCGGCAGGTTTGTGGTACTTGTTTTTGATATAGTCAAGTTCCTGTGCTGCTGCCCATTCCTGGCCGTACTCCCTGCTGTCACAGTTGCCACGGGCGAAGAGTGAGGGGATGCCGGCATGTGCAAACGGAAAGTGATCTGAGCGGAAATACATTCCTGTCTCAGGGTTGGGATCAGGAAGGATATACCTGTCCTGTCGCATGGCTGCTTCAGCGAGCATATCATCCAGTTCCGACTGGCCGTAACCTGTCACCATTATGTCCTTCATTTTCCCGATAGGGAGCATGAGGTCATTGTTGAAACAGGCAATTATGTTTTCTCTTCTTACAGGCGGATCTGACACAAACCATTCTGATCCCAGCAGTCCCTGTTCTTCGGCAGTAGGAAAGAAAAGAATCACAGACCTTTCAGGTCTCTTCTTCATTGACGCGATGGCTTCGCCGATTTCCAGGGCCCATGCAATTGATGTGCCGTTATCGACTGCTCCGTTGTAAATCGAATCGCCCTTCTCTGCTTCGCCTATCCCGAAATGATCCCAGTGTGCTGATATTACAACTGCTTCTTCAGGATTTGTATCACCTCTGAGGATTCCGGCAACGTTGAGCGAGTAGTTTTTTACATGGTGGTTTGTCAGGCGCATGGAGATGGATGTGCCTGTCTCAAATCCCTTGTATCCCCTGGTGCATGCATCCATACGCATTTTTTCAATATCATGGCCAAGTGCCCCGAACAGCTTTGAGGCAGCCCCGGCGCTCAGCCAGCCGGTCACGGGGCAGGGCTCCGGCTCACCCGGGGCAGGCTCACGGTAAAGTCCGGGCGAGATGGAGCTTTTGCGCGGTATTGAGTAATCATATCCTGCGCCAACGGTTTCATGGATTATCAGAACGGCGGCGGCACCCTGCCTGGCAGCCTCCTCGTACTTATAGGTCCAGCGGCCGTAGTAGGTCATCGTTCTCCCCTTGAACAGGGTGGAGTCACCTGTATAGAGACCCGGATCATTTACAAGTACGATGGCGCATTTGCCTCTTACATCGACATCCGAGAAATCATTCCATCCGTATTCGGGAGCTACGATGCCGAACCCGCAGAAGACAATCGGGATGTCAACCAACTCAATATATTCCCTCATCGAAGGTGATTCCACAGCTATGTCGTCGGGTGCCGTCAGTTCCATCTTTTCGCCTTTGAGGCTGATTACCGCCGGTCCCTGAATTGAAGTTGTTATCTCAACCATCGGAACTTCCTGGAACCAGCTTTCGCCGAAGGCGGGAGCGAAACCGATCTTCTCCAGTTCACCGGCAAGGTAATTGACAGTTATTGTCTCCCCGGGAGTGAAGGGTTGACGGCCCATCATGCTGTCAGCCCCGATGATACGGGTATAATCCCGGATTTCTCCTGCGGTTATAGTCTCCGAGGCTTTTCTGAGAGATTGCCCGTCGCCGCAGGAAGCGGCAACAATTGCAAGAACAGTCAGGGGAAACAGGATTTTTTTCATTTTTTTGGTTTGTTTGCTGATATTGACAGGTTTATAATTATTTCAACTGCTTTTTCCATTGACTGAAGCGAAATATATTCATACCTGCCGTGGTAGTTATGTCCCCCGGTAAAAAGATTGGGGCAGGGGAGACCCATGAACGAGAGCCTTGATCCGTCAGTGCCACCTCTGACAGGTTTGATGACAGGTTCAATGCCTGCAAGGCGGAAGGCTTCTGTTGCGGCTTCAATTATGTGATAGTTAGCTTCAATTATCTCCTTCATGTTAAAATACTGATCACGTATTGAGACAATGACATCTGCCCCGTAAAACCTTGCCCTGGTTTGGGCAGCAGCTTCCTCGAGGACTCTCTTGCGTTCAGTGAATCTGACCATGTCATGATCCCTGATAATGTATTTCATCACTGTTTCTTCGACAGAACCCCTGATGTCATACAGGTGAAAGAATCCCTCGTACCCTGCTGTATGTTCCGGTCTCTCGCTGGCGGGAAGCAGGCTGTCAAGCACACGTGCAACCATTATAGAGTTGATCATTGTGTCTTTTGCCGTTCCGGGGTGCACGCTGCGACCTTTGACTGTAACCGTTGCTGCAGCTGCATTGAAGTTCTCATACTCAAGCTCACCGATGCCTCCCCCGTCAAGAGTGTAGGCGTAATCAACGCCGAAACGTCCCACGTCGAAGTTATCAGCTCCTCTTCCTATCTCCTCATCAGGTGTAAAGGCGATTCTGATCTTCCCGTGTTTCAGGTCGGGATTTGCAATAAGACGCTCGCAGGCTGTCACTATTTCAGCGATCCCTGCCTTGTCATCTGCACCCAAAAGCGTTGTTCCGTCAGTTGTTATGAGTGTCTGCCCCTTATATCCCGACAGCTCCGGAAACTCGGCAGGGGAGAGTATAATCCTGCGTTCGGCATCAAGTACAATATCATTTCCGTCATAGTTAATATGCACCAGAGGGTTGATATCAGAAGAGGGAGCTTCCGGGCTTGTATCCATGTGGGCTATAAAGCCAATCACCGGGCCCTGTTGAATACAGTTTGCCGGGAGTGTTGCCGTCAGGTATCCGTTGCCGTCAAGGGTCACCTCGTCCATGCCTATTTTTCCAAGCTCCGCGGCAAGGCGCTCCGCAAAGAGCATCTGGCTTATGGATGACGGTGATGATGGATTGGAGTCATCAGGTTTCGTTTCAAACCGGACATATCCGAGAAATCTTTCAAGAAGAGTTTGCATCCGCTATAATTTGGTTAGGCAGTTAAAAGTAGTCATAATAATGAAAGAAAAAGAGAAGATCCTCGTCTCTGACGCCGGCTCCTGCGAGAAAAGTTATCTCCGGAATGCCTGTTCTGCAATAACAGTAAATTTCCCGGGTATCTGTCTTCCGCGGCATGACCCTTCCGGCAAACCAATAAGCTTTGAAGCAGGAATCTTCAAATGTGGAACAGCCTGCCAAGACTCCTTCCTCTCTTCAACCTGTAATGAATGAAGATAAATATCAGGGCAATAATTGCAAGCGAAGCGGCAGTGACAACAGACCATTGAGGGTTGTACGCTGAAGCAATCAGTCTGTCGGTAAGGTACTCGGTAATCATTACGAAGAGTGCCAGGGCGAAAAGGATTGAAGCCAGGAGATTCAGTCCCCTGTATCTGCTCAGGGAATTCAGGAAGAGCACAGCTGCTGTCAGCAGGGCGCCGGCCACTGCGAGCGGGCAGGCTATAGCCATGAACCAACCTGTATGACCTGTGAGAAGGTCAAGGAGCCACAGAAAGATCAGTGTGGCTGCTGTCGCAAAGGAGATTACCAGGTAAGGTCTTCTCCTGAGCAGGTATAAAGCAGAGAGAAATACAATAAGATACCCGAGGCAGGTGGTTGTCATCAGTGACCAGCTTATCGCCTTGCCGAATACTGCATCTATTGCCAGTGTTATTATAACGCCTGAGACCAGAAGGAGCATTGTAATTTCGAACAGGTGCCTGGTGTTTTCCATTCTGGAGAGCCTGAAGAGGTCCGCTGCAGATGCTATTCTCCCCTTTCTGCTGTCTGTGGGTTCACAGAGAGGGCATTTCTCATTTCCCTCTCCCAGGTCCACCCCGCAATTCTTACATATTGTCATGGCTGTGATACAGTTGGTTATTCCGGATCTTCACATGCAGGCCCTCTGAAGTGAGCTTTTTTACAAAGCCTTGTTCAAGCCGGGTATCCGGGGTAAGTGATCCGAATGTGATTATTGTATTGATTCCCAGAGTTATGAGTCCGGCAGTCACTTTAATTCTTTTGTGTGGGGGAGGAGGTGTGACAGACATAGCCTGCATCAGTTCAGTTGCCGGTCCCGCAGGTGTCACCCTTCCCATGTTTGTGATTGTGGATGTGAACTGGCTGGGGCCGAACCTGTTGTATGCTATCCGCAGCACCGGGCTCTTGATGAACAGGGGAATGATACGGATGAGCGGGTTCTTCTCCTTTGAAACGTTCCGGCTGATGACCTGCTTTATTCTCTTCTCGTCTGTCATCATCTGGATTGTCATTTTTACTTCACGAAGAACCTCATCGAAAGTGTAATGCCCCATCCTGATGTCTAATGCCGGCATAGCGAAAAGCGAGAAGTTCCGGAGGGTGTTGGCTTCATATCTCCTGCGCAGGTCAAAAGGAACCTGAACCCTGATATGGGGTGAGCCTTTCCGTTCGGAGGTTCTTATTTCCTGGAGTACGAACAACATTGTGGCAGCGAGATACTCAGTCACTGTGCTTCCGGCTTTTCTCGACAGTGCCGCCACTTTTTCAGAAGGAACTTCCAGCTCAGTGACCCTGAACCTTGGAGCCTTACGCAGCCTGAACGGAAGGTGCCATGCAGCAGGAAGTACAGCAGGCGACGGCATCCCCTTTCCGTAATGCCTGGAGAAGAGATCATCGCTGCTGCCCGGCTGAGGCCCGTCCTTTACCTCCGGGAACGGAATCTCAGTAATCGCGTACGCGTTCAGAAAATAATGGTTCAGGAGAGTCTTGAGAAAGAAAATGGCACCACCACCATCGGTAAGGATATGAAAAAACTCGACCGAGACAGTGTTGCTGTGAACGAGAACACGGTAAAGAAGCTCACCGTTCATCGTGCGGGGAAAGGGCTGGCATCGCGGACCGATGTCAGCCAGGACTCTTGGCGTTTTGCCGTTGTATTCAAGAAAGTACCAGAAAAATCCTTTGCAGAGTTCAACACTGAACAGCGGGAAAAGCTTTGAAGCCTCCTCCGCGGCCTTCAGCAGCGCCGGTAGTAAAACCGGCACCGTCAGGTGCACACTGATCCTGAATACTCCTGTCAGTTCAGACCCGGTTATGGCAGGATATATCTTGGCTGCATTGTCAAGCTTCATCCAATCCCCGCTGTCTGAGATTTCCCCCTTTGATCCGATATCCCTCATTTGCCCTGTAAAGATAAGCATATATGCTCCCCTTTTCCAATTGTGTTGTCCGGCATCTTACGGCGGGCAAGGTTTTAAGTTTGCTATATTTGTTCGCTTAATACAGTTTTATAACCGAAATCACGATACAATGAAAAGCATTTACACAAGTATCCAGATAGTTTTGTTTTTATTGATTTATGTTACAGCCGCCGGCCAAAGGTCCGCTACGGGCGATACTCAGCCGGGGCTTGTCAGATGGATTGATGACACCCATCTGTTGCTCAGGACAGCTGGTGAAGATAAAAAGCCGGTTTACTCTCAGTACGACTGCAGAACAGGGAAATCGGTGCCTGTCACTGACTACAAGAGCGACACGGAGAAGCTCAGAAGCCTGCTTCCGGCGGGGGTTATGCCCGGGCCCGACATGGCTGTTTCTTCTGACATGCAGGCTGTAGTAATCACCCGCGACAACGATCTTTGGTACTATTCTGTCGGTGTCACTGAGGGGCGGCAGCTGACCTCTGACAGAGACAGTGAGATGAACGCCAGATTCGCGCCCGGCGACAAAAAGCTGGCATATACGAAAAACCGGGATCTCTATGTGTTCGACCTTGAAAACGGGAAGGAGACGAGGCTCACTTTCGATGCTACGGACAAAATCTATAACGGATGGGCTTCGTGGGTTTACATGGAAGAGATTCTCGGAAGAGGTTCGAGATACGCTGCATTCTGGTGGTCACCTGATGCCGGGAGTATAGCCTATCTTCACACCGACGACACCCAGGTTCCTCTATTTTATCTTAATGCCCTCGAAAACACTGACGGAACCCACGGAAGGCTCGAGATAACACCCTACCCCAAGCCGGGTGATCCCAATCCGAAGGTGAAGATGGGGGTGGTTGATCTCCGGACAGGCAAAACAACATGGATAAAGACAGATGAGAGTGTTGACCAGTATATCGCCTGGCCTTCATGGACACCTGACAGCAAAAAACTCATGGTGCAGATTCTCAACCGTGATCTGAATGATATGAGGTTCATACTGGCTGACGTCTCTGACGGTGACTTCACCGAGGTATACCGTGAGACCAGGCCTACCTGGGTCGACTTCTTCGAGGACATATACGTCATGAATGACGGCAGCGGCTTCATTGTCAGGAGCTGTCGCAATGATTGGTACAATCTATACTATTACGGATGGGACGGCAGCCTTAAGTCGCAGATAACGGACTTTGACTGGAAGGTGACCGATATAGTGAAAGTTGACGAGGCGAAATTGGAGGTTTACTTTCATGGCACCGGCACTGACCTGCTTGGAAGTCATCTTTTCCGGGCCGGACTTGACGGCAGACGCCTGCTGCAGGTCACTGCCGGCGAGGGTTCCCATACAGCGTCAGTCTCACCGGGAGGATCATACTTCTTTGAAACATGGAGCAGCATCAGTGATCCGGGAGGCATTAACCTTATTGACAGAAAGGGAAAAGTGGTTCGCACAATCCATCGTGAAGAGGTGCCTGAATATGACGCATCCAGGCACCACAGTGTGGAGCTGACAGACATAACGACTTCTGACGGTCTGTTTGACATGCCAGCCCTTATAACATACCCGCTGAACTTCGATCCGGCAAAGAAATACCCGGTTGTTTTCACTATCTACGGGGGCCCTGATGCAGGATCTGTCAGGAACCGGTGGCAGGGCGTTCAGCCCCGCTGGTATGCGGAGAACGGCATCGTAACTATCAATGTCGATCACCGCGGGTCAGGCACCTTCGGCAGGAAGGGCCTCGACTACATGCACCGGTCACTTGGAAAATGGGAGATTTCTGACTATTCGGATGCAGTTAAGTGGCTGCGGCAGCAACCATGGGCTGACGCCTCAAGGATGGGCATCACGGGAGGATCGTACGGAGGGTATGTGACCTGCATGGCACTCACGGCAGGCGCTGACTACTGGACTCACGGCATAGCCGATTACTCCGTCACTGACTGGCGCCTGTATGACAATGTCTATACCGAACGGTATATGGACACACCTGAGTCAAACCCCGAAGGATATGAAAAGGGTTCGGCAATCACCCATGCCGGATCACTGAAAGGCAAACTGCTTATCCGCCACGGTGACATGGACGATAACGTTCATTTACAGAATTCAATATGGCTGATCACAACACTCCAGGATCTGAATAAACCTTTCGGGATGATGATATATCCCGGGGAACGTCACGGCTGGGGAGGTCCCAAGAGAACATTCATGACAACGGAAGGCAACAGTTTCTGGATGAAATCTTTCTTTGGTGAGTAATTAAACAGGCAATCACAGATATGAGCGGCAATATACACAAGGAGAGGCTTGCACAGGTGCGGGCCCTGATGAAGAGAAAAAAGCTGGATGCCCTGGTTGTTCCGTCATCCGATCCCCACCTTGGTGAGTATGTCCCTGACTACTGGAGAGTGATCAGGTGGCTCACCGGTTTTTCCGGCTCTGCCGGGAACGTAATAATTACGAAAACTTTTGCAGGTCTCTGGACTGACAGCCGTTATTTCATCCAGGCTGAAGAACAACTGGCAGGATCAGGGTTTGAGCTTGTGCGGCTTAAAATACCGCATACGCCGGAGCATATCGACTGGCTGAAAGAGAAGTCCCGCAAGGGATGGAAGGCAGGCGTTGACGGCCGGCTGATCTCTGCAGGAACAATGAGATTACTGCTCTCAGCCATGAAGGAAGCCGGCGCCAGGCTTGACCTGAAGGCGGACCTGATCACTCCTGTCTGGAAAGACAGGCCGGCACTGCCGTCAGGTGAAGCCTTTGAACTTGATGTGAAATATGCAGGATTGACCCGGAAGGAAAAGATCCAGAGGGTCAGGGAGGTGATGAAAGCCATGAAAGTCGATTATCACCTGCTTACTGCAACGGACGATATAATGTGGTTGCTGAACCTGAGGGGGAATGACGTGAAATACTGTCCGCTGCTCCTGTCATTTGCAATTGTAAGTAATGACCAGGTGATCTTATTTGCCGACGAAGACAAGGTGCCCGGTTCGTTGCGTGCATCACTCGACAGAGACAATGTCGTTCTGCTGCCGTATGATACAGTAACCTCCGTGTTGTCACACCTGGAGGACGGATCCGTTCTGCTGTTCCCGCCTTCGACAACGTCAGCCTCACTGTTCAGGTCTGTTCCCCGCAGGGTAAAGACGATAGAGGACCTCAGCATCCCCACAAGGATGAAAGCTGTTAAGAACGGTACGGAGCTTGCAAACCTGCGAAAGGTTATGGCAGATGACGGGGTGATACTGACCCGTTTCTTCCACTGGCTTGAAAGTGCCCTTGAAAAAGAGGAGGTAACCGAGCTGAGCGCTGCTACGAAGCTGGACGGAATGCGATCAGCTCAGGATGGGTGTACCGGCCCTGCATTCAGTACAATAGCTGCATATAATGAGCATGCCGCCCTTCCCCATTATGTGCCTGACGACAAAACGGACGTCAGGTTGCGTAAGAGCGGGATCTTCCTCCTCGACTCAGGAGGGCAGTACTTCGGGGGTACCACCGACATCACGAGGACGGTAGCACTGGGCAGACCTGATGATGCTATGAAGCGGGAATTCACCCTGGCACTGAAGGGCACAATCGGTCTTGCAATGGCGCGTTTCCCGCGCGGTACGAAAGGATACCAGCTTGATATCCTTGCGCGTAAACCGTTGTGGGATAATTACATGAACTATGGTCACGGCACCGGCCACGGCGTAGGCAGCTTCCTGAATGTGCATGAAGGACCCCAGACAATAGGCTCCGGCGCCACCGGCGACATGAAGACAAGCCTGGAACCTGGCATGGTGACTTCGGATGAACCTGCATTCTACAGACCGGGATTGTATGGTTTCCGTACCGAGAACCTGATTGTTTGCGTCGGGGACAGAGAGACTGAATTCGGAAGCTTCCTTTCATTCGACACAGTCACACTGTGTTACATTGATACTGAGCTTGTTGATGTCTCACTCCTCGATGACAGGGAACTTGAATGGCTGAACAGTTACAATGAACGGGTATACGCTTCGCTCAGCAGCCATCTTGAACCTGCATTGCAGAAATGGCTGAAGAACAAGACAAGACCACTTAAACACGAGACCCGGGCAAAATAACTCATTTAAAGACATGTATAGGACAAGGTTACTTATTATTGCATTTGCATCGCTGCTGGCTGCAGGATGTTCAAACAAATCAATGACCCTTGAGGAAAGGCTCGCCACCCTTCCGGCTGACACCCTTTTCAGTATCGGGTGTGACACTTCTTTCAGCGAGGCGTGGGAGATCAGGCTCAGGCAGCCGGTTGACCACCGGAATCCTGACGGACCGCAATTCACCCAGCAGATATTTCTTTATTATGCCGGCGCTGACAGGCCGGTCGTTGTAGAGACGGAGGGCTATGGCGCCCGGGGTGGCCGCAATGAGCTTGCCTCGGTGCTTGGCGCAAACCTGATAAGGATCGAGCACAGGTATTTCGAGGAGTCTGCTCCCGACACTGTCGACTGGCAGTATCTCACAACATGGCAGGCGGCAACCGACCATCATCGCATTATCGGGTTGTTCAAACCCGTTTTCAGCGGAAAATGGGCCACGACAGGCATCAGCAAGGGCGGACAGACCGTTATGTTTCACAGGTACTATTATCCTGATGACGTTGATGTAAGTGTCCCGTACGTGGCACCTCTGAACTTCGGACCCGAAGACCCCAGGATGGAAGCATTCCTTGAGAATGTTGGTTCACCTGAATGCCGTGACAAAGTTTTTCAGTTCCAGAAACTGGCACTTGAGAAGTTTGATGAGCTTTTCCCGCTGTTCCTTGACATGGCCGGTAAGCGCGGATGGACATTCACAAGGGTGGGTGGGCCCGAAACCGCATATGAAATGACTGTACTTGAATATGAGTTTGCATTCTGGCAGTGGGGATCGGTTCAATGTGACTCGATTCCCCTCGAAGGAACAAATGAGCAGATTTTCAGGCATCTTGCCGCAGTGGGTGACCCTCGCTATTTTGCCGACCAGGGCCTTCCATATTTCGAACCGTTCTTCTACCAGGCAATGACTGAGATTGGTTATTACGGATATGACTTCGACAAGTTCGGCCCACTTCTCAGGTTTGCACAAAATGGCGAAAATCCTGAGTTCATGTTTTCAGCACCGGAAGGACCTGAATATGGGGCGTATGATTTTGAATTCGGAAAAAAAGTCAGTGAATTCATTAAAAATGACGCTGAGAACTTCATCTTTCTTTATGGCGGCAATGACCCGTGGTCAGCCTCGGCAGCTGACCCGGGAGACAATGATAAGTGCCTTAAGATAGTCAGGAAGGATGGAGCGCACGGTACCCGCATCGGGAACCTTCCTGACGATCAGCGGGAGGAGGTATTGACAGCACTTGAGCAGTGGATGGAAGTTCCTGTTAAAAGGTGACAGCCTGTCCCGGAATTTAGATGTAACAGAATGTCACCAAATAATTGAATAAATTTGGAAATGTTAAAATTATTTAAATACCTTTGTATCAGCTGACTTGTTGACCTGTGGAGACTTGGTGTGTTTCGCTCGCAATACGTCAGTTAACTAATTCTTTATTAACAGTTTAATTTATTTTCAGATGAACATTTTTGTAGCCAAGCTGAGTTCTGTAACCAAAGCAGAAGACCTTCAGGAACTTTTCAGCAAATTTGGGGAGGTTGTCTCCGCCAAAGTTATTATGGACCGTGAAACCGGCTTCTCAAAGCGTTACGGTTTCGTTGAGATGGCAGATGACCGTGCCGGTTATGAAGCTATCGAAAAGCTTAACAACTCAGAGCTTGATGGCAGCCAGATCATCGTTAAGAGATCTGAACCAAAGGCAGAGAAAAAGCCTTTCAGGCCCCGTCGTGACTTTCGCGACAGGGACCGTGAACCGAGATATTAGGAAATAAAACATCAGAGGCTGTCCGATTTGGTCAGCCTCTTTTTTTTATATACACCGGTAATCAAAAAAAACAAAAGTATTTTATAGGGCCGGAAAATATTCTATAATTTCGCATCCGTTAAATCAAGCCACTTTTTTACTATGAAAAACCTTCTTCAGACCCTGACCGGAAGCAACGGTAAGAGGTTATTACTCTTTTTGTTTATCCTGATGCTTCCTGTTTCCATTTTCGCCTCTGACGGATCGGTGCCCAAAATCGGTCCCATACGGGTTGAGTTCTTAATATTTGGCCTGATCCTCCTGGGAGTGGCTCTGTTTCACAAGCAGACATTCTGGGTGGCAGTCACAGGCCTGACAGTCCTCCTGATCTTTAAATTTGCCTTTGACCCTGCATTCAGGCTGGGTGAGCACATGTTCGGCACCACTCCCTTCATGGAGCAGATAATGGACAAGGATCTGCGGCAGGGAGAGTGGGGGATAATTCTGAACCTCCTGGGTTTGCTCCTTGGCTTCGCTGTCCTGTCGAAGATATTCGAAGAATCAGGGGTGCCGGATGTACTGCCGAGATACCTTCCGAACGACTGGAAAGGTCCCTTCCTTCTGCTGATCTTCGTTTTTGTGCTTTCTTCGTTCCTTGACAACATAGCTGCAGCCCTGATCGGAGGCACAATAGCCCTGGTTGTATTTAAGAACAAGGTTCATATCGGATATATTGCCGCACTTGTTGCCGCCAGCAATGCGGGCGGGAGCGGCAGTGTGGTAGGTGACACAACCACCACGATGATGTGGATAGACGGCGTGGCAGCCTTCAACGTGCTGCATGCCTACGTGGCTGCCTTTACTGCCCTTTTGTTCTTTGCATGGTTCGCAGCTCATCAGCAGGACAAGTATCAGAGGATACAGAAGGATGCAGGTACTGATGTCAGGATAGACTGGCTGAAGCTTGTAAATGTTGTTCTTATCCTCGCGGGTGCAATCATTTCAAATATTCTTTACGACATGCCGGCGCTTGGCGTATGGATAGCCATAATCGTCGGTGCCATCCTGAGACCTGTTCCATGGAAGGAGGTCCCGGGCTCACTCAAGGGTACGATTTTCCTTTTATGCCTTGTAATGTGCGCATCGATGATGCCGGTTGAAGAATTGCCTGATGCCTCATGGATCACCGCGTTCGCACTTGGCGCACTCTCAGCCGTATTTGATAACATCCCGCTCACCAAGCTTTGCCTTGAACAGGGGCACTACGACTGGGGAATGCTCGCCTATTCAGTAGGATTCGGAGGTTCTATGATATGGTTCGGTTCATCTGCAGGTGTAGCAATCACGAACAAGTTCCCCGAAGCACGCAATGTTGTTCTGTGGGTAAAGAAGGGATGGCATGTGGCAGCTGCATACGTTCTCGGGTTCTTTGCACTGTACCTGTTGCTCGGTTGGGAGCCGGCTGATACGAGTGAGCATAAGATCAATAACTGCCCGGTACCCGGATGTCCGATGGCAGGCCATTCTGAGGCCCCGGAGGGATCGGTAAGCTACCTGGATCTGGTCAACAGATAGGAGTATTCACCGGAACAATACAGAATTGAAAAAGGCACCTGCAGAAAGGTGCCTTTTTTTTGATGGTGCCGTGCCGGGATGCTGTTTATTTCTGTCCTCATACTGGTCCGGTTGCCGGTTCTTCTACCCGGTTCCGGGTTGCCGGTTATCCTTTTCCGGACCAGAACCGCGCTGTTTTGTTATTCCGTGACGGGTACTTGTCCGTGCCGGGGTTCCCGCCGGTGGTTATTACCTCAGGCGATAAGCTGAGCCTGGAGCCAGTATGCACCGGCGCCTGCGAGGTATCCGGCAAGCGCCAGCCATGAGATCTTCTTCATGTACCATATGAAATCGATCCTTTCGAGGCCCATTGCGGCCACACCGGCAGCTGAACCGATTATAAGCATGCTGCCACCTGTTCCTGCACAGTATGCAAGCATCTCCCAGAAGAGGCCGTCCTGAACAAAGAATGCGGCATATGCCGGGTCTGCGGCCATGCGCAGCATATCGGGCGTGACTATCTCGTACATGCCCATGGCGCCGGCCACAAGCGGAACGTTGTCAACTACGGCTGAAATCACTCCAATGGCCAGGTTGATAAGGTAAATATTGCCCAGTTTCTCGTCGAGCCAGCCTGCCAGCAGGCTGAGGTGCCCGGCGCTCTGTAGTGCCGCCACCGCTGCCAGAATTCCCAGGAAGAAAAAGATCGTGGGAGTGTCAACCTTCTTGACAATGTTGTAAATGGTGAGTTTTTTACGTATTTCATCCTCTTTGTCACGGTGCATGATCTCGGAGGCAAGCCACAGCACTCCCAGACCGAAGATCATCCCCACCCATGGCGGAAGATGTGTGATTGTTTTGAACACGGGAACAAAGAGAAGCATTGAGACACCAAGGATAAGAATGAATGTTCTTTCAAAGGGTGTCGTGATCTCAGCTGAACCATGTGCAATCTCAGGTCTTTTCACTTCTCCCTTGACCATGAATGACAGTATGGCAAGAGGCACTATCATGTTAACCAGGCTTGGAAGGAATACCTTCAGAATAATGTTTACAGTTGTGATCTGTCCGCCAATCCACAGCATAATGGTCGTCACGTCTCCTATCGGTGACCATGCACCGCCCGCATTGGCAGCAATAACAATCATGCTGGCAAAAATCCAGCGGGTGGGTTTATCCGAGATCAGCTTCCTCAGCAGGGCTATCATAACTATTGTTGTCGTCAGGTTGTCAAGGACAGCTGACATGAAGAAGGTTATGAAACCGATGATCCAGATAAGCCTGACCTTGCTCTTTGTCGCAATTTTGTTTGTAATGACTGTGAACCCCTGGTGCTGGTCAATCACTTCAACGATTGTCATTGCACCGAAGAGGAAGAAGAGAATTTCGGCGATGTCAACCAGATGATGTGCCAGTTCGTACTTCACAAACGCGTTGGGATGTCCAGCCAGCTCGACCGTTTCGCGGAACGGAGAAGTAGCATACTGGTCAGGGGTCATTGCCGGGGCGATGTTGTTAATTATCTGTTGCCCCATCAGCTTCAGCTCCTCCCAGGAAGGGGAGAGGCCCATTGCAAGTATGGATTCACTGGAAAGGGCGTAGACGGCCCAAAGGATCGCACCCAGCAATAGTGCGCTGGCTGCTTTTTCAACTTTAATCGGATGCTCAAGTGCTATCGCCAGGTATCCCAGCAGAAAAAGCACAACCATTAAAATAAACATGCTTCAGATATTTTTGTGCAAAAATAGAAAATGAAGTCAACATTCAAAGAAAGGTTGCAATTATCAGATTGTGTATGACATACCCTGGGCAGGAATTTCAATGTTCCCGAAGCCTTTTGTTTCGAGGTATGAACTGTATCTGACCTGTGTCTCATACTCACCGTGAACAAGAAATACCTTCTTCAGTACGGCGGGATCCTGGCATGACAGATATTCGCCCATTTCGCGGTAATCGCCGTGACCGGAGTAAGATTCTATCCGTTCGATATCAGCTCTGACCGGGTATTTTATACCGTGTATCGAGACCTCTGCTTCGCCTCTGAGTATACGCGCACCGAGGGTTGACGGGGCGCAGTAGCCTACCACCAGGACTGTATTAGCCGGGTTGCTGATACTGTTTGCCAGGTGGTGTTTTATGCGCCCGGCTTCCATCATCCCCGACGATGAGATGATTATTACAGGTCCCTTAATCTCGTTGAGGCTTTTTGATCCTTCAACAGATGTGTTGTAAAACAGCGAGTTAAAACCGAAGGGATCAGGGTCGGTCAGCATCAGCTCCCTCAGGTCATCATTGAAGCAGTCAGGGTGCATCCGGAAGATGTTGGTGGCGTTGACTGAAAGAGGGCTGTCAACGTAAATATCCACCCGCGGCAGCCGTCCGGCATTGTACAGGTTATTCAGTGAGTACACTATCTCCTGTGTACGTCCCACGCTGAAGGCAGGAATAATGAGCTTTCCTTTTTTCTCCACGCATGTCCTGTTGACAACCCTCCACAGTTCTTCGTCGGACTCTTCCAACGAGGGATGCAGCCTGTCGCCATATGTTGATTCGGTTATGAGATAATCAGCCTGCGGGAAAGGTTCGGGGCTTTTAAGGATCCTGTTCACCGGCCTGCCTATATCACCTGTGAATGCGAGGCGCTTTATTCCGTCCTTTTCCTTAAGCTCGAGGGTGGCCACTCCGCTTCCCAGCATGTGGCCGGTGTTCGTGAATTTTACTGTTGTGAATTCATCAATACGGAGCTTACGGTCATATGCCACACTGATGAAAAGCTTCATTGCTGCCACCGCATCAGCCTGTGTGTAAAGCGGTTCAACCGGGGGGAGACCCTTCTTCAACCTCTTTTTGTTGAATGTAATCGTATCATGCTCCTGTATCTTCCCGGAATCAGCCAGCATTATTGAACAGAGATCACGTGTGGCATTGGTGCAGACCACAGAACCATTGAAACCGTTACGGGAAAGGAACGGAATAAGTCCCGAGTGGTCTATATGGGCATGTGTAAGAATAATATGATCAACAGAGGCAGGGGAAAAGGCAAGAGCCCTGTTTTGTTCCTGGGTCTCCAGTCCTTTGCCCTGAAACTGACCACAGTCGATTAACAGGTTCTTTCCATGTTCAGTTTCGATAAGGATCTTGCTGCCTGTCACCTCCCGGGCAGCCCCGTAAAATGTAAGTTTCATGCTGTAGTAGATTTAATGGTTTGCTAATATAACGAAAGTTGGCAAAACGTGCTTCAGAATAATCTTCAACAATTAATGAACAATATGACAAAACAGTTTTAATTAGTGGAGACGTTGATGTATTTTTGGCGGTTGCTAACATAACTCATTTACACCCATGAAACTTGACAAGATCTTTTCTTACTTCGCCCCGAAAGAGGGCAAGTTTTACCCGCTTTTCAAGGATGCTTCAGCCAACCTGATTATCGGGGCAGAGCTGCTTGTTGAGTTCATGAATGAGCAATCTCCGGAGAAGAGAGAAAGTCTTGGACAAAAAATTAAGGAGACGGAGCTTGTCGGAGACCAGATTGCAAGGAATCTCTACAAGGCACTTAGTGGTACTTTTATTACACCGTTTGACAGGGAGGATATTTTTGACCTTATCCATGCCACTGATTCAGTGCTTGACCTCATCCACGGAGCAACCAAGGAGGCTCATCTTTACAAGCTCAGGGATATACCTTCAGAATTCCGTGAGATGGCAATTGTAATCAGGGATGCTTCCATTGAAATAAATACTGCCTTCAACGGTCTCCGCGATGTGCTTAACCTGTCCAAATACAAGGATAACTGCCACAAGATCGGTGAACTGGAGGAGCATGCCGATGACATCAACCACCGTTACCTTGCGAAGCTGTTTCAGGAAGAGAAGGATGCGATTGAACTGATAAAGAAGAAGGATATACTTGCGGCTCTTGAAAAAGCCGTCGACCGCTGCGACGACGTTGCCGATATACTTTCTTCCGTAATTATCAAAATTGCATAACTGACCTGCTGATGGATTTTTCGCTTCTAATAATCATCATTGTCCTTGCCTTCGCGTTTGACATGATAAACGGTTTTCATGACGCGGCAAACTCAATAGCAACTATCGTTTCAACCAAGGTTCTGACCCCTTTTCAGGCTGTTTTGTGGGCTGCTTCATTCAACTGGCTTGCATATCTGATTTTTGAACTTAATGTGGCTGATACAATTGCAAAGACAGTAGACACTTCTGCAATTACACTCATGGTAATTCTGTCCGGTATCCTGGCTGCAATAGTCTGGAATCTCCTGACCTGGTACCTCGGTATTCCGTCAAGCTCTTCACATACCCTTGTCGGAGGTTTTTCCGGAGCGGCAATTGCATATGCCGGATGGGATGTAGTACATACGGGCGTGATTCTGAAGATAGGATCATTCATCTTCCTGGCGCCTCTTATCGGGATGATTTTTGCCTATATAATTTCAATCTCCCTCCTGTGGTTGTTCAGAAGAGCCAATCCGTTCAGGCTGGAGAAGAAACTCAAGGTGGGACAGCTCTTTTCATCAGCTCTCCTCAGCCTCGGCCACGGGGGAAATGATGCGCAGAAGGTTATGGGTATTATTGCGGCTGCACTGATGGTATATTTCAACGGTGCTGATATAAATGCGGTTCCTCACTGGGCTAAGATTGAGATGGTTGACGGTAAGATGCATGCCATACCTCACTGGATTGTACTTGGGTGCTATTCAGCCATTGCTCTCGGCACACTGATGGGTGGATGGAGGATAGTCAAAACAATGGGTACAAAAATAACCAAAATCACTCCGTTTGAAGGTGTCGCAGCTGAATCGGCAGGTGCACTCCTGCTCTTCGGAACAGAGGCATTCGGGATACCTGTAAGTACAACCCACACAATTACCGGTGCAATAATGGGTGTCGGCCTGACCAAAAGAATGACTGCTGTCAGGTGGGGAGTTACGGTAAACCTGCTTTACGCCTGGATACTTACAATTCCTGTCTCAATGGCGATAGCTGCCGGGATGTATTTCCTGCTTTCTTCAATAACAGGCCTGCATTGATACTTTGTCAGTTCATTGCCTGAAAGCCCCTGACTGATCCGGCTGTTGTTTTATGCAGGTCAAAAACGATGATCTCGTTATCGCCTTCGTGCAGCCATGATGCAGGGCAATAGAGCCTTGTCTGCGGACCGATCTCCCAGTATCTTCCCAGGTTATGTCCGTTGACCCAGACAAATCCCTTGACAAAGTTTGTCATGTCAATGAAGGTATCAGCTGTCTGATCAAGCTTCAGTGTTCCCCTGAAGAAAACTCCGGGTCTGGTGGACTCACCCTCCGTGGCTTCAAGTGATCCGACATAACCGTCACCCATCGGGAAACCGCGTACTTCCCAGTTCATGAGGGTCATCCCGTTCAGTATCACCCTGTCCGTTATTCCCTTGCGGTCAATCATCGAATGTGCAAAGTTGATCCGGCCCATTCCTTCGGTGAAGATCTCCAGAAGGGGGTGTTCTGAGGCAGTGCGGGGCAGCTCAACAGAGTTGATGCCAAGCCGCCTGTCAAGTGTGCCGATGTAGTTCCCGTCGAGGAAGACGGTGGCATAGTCATGAATATCAATCACAGTCAGTTTCCCGCTTTTGTGGCCCGTCAGCCTGGTGCTGTAGAGCATGAAACCGTAATCCTGCCCGTAAGTTTCAAACGACTGAGGCTGGACAGAAGCCACCGGGTCTGGCAGGTTGTCCCAGACAGAAGTGAATGGGGCCAGTTCGGTTTCTCCGAAGCTCATTGCCGGAACAGGTTCAGGTATCGGGGGCAGCTTGGCTTTTTTAGGCAGATATGACCCGATCAGCTTCCTTAGCGCCATATACTTTGGTGTTGCCCTGCCCTGTTCGTCTATAGGGGCGTCATAGTCATAGCTTGTAAGATCCGGTTCATAACCCTTTCCGCCCGAGTTTGCCCCGGCAGTGAACCCGAAGTTGGTGCCGCCGTGGATAACGTAGAAATTGAATGACTTACCGCTGTCCATCAGGAACCTGACCTCACGCATCAAATCGGCTGTGTCAGGCCGGGCCCAGTCTTCACCCCAATGTGTCAGCCATCCGGGGTAGGTCTCACTTGAGAAAACGGGGACGCCCGGATTCATTTTACGGGCAAGTTTAAAATCCTCTTCAGAGCTGCCTGAATCGAGCCCCACAGCACAACCTGGCAATGCTCCGGCCTCGAGCATGTATGTTGTCGGGCCGTCGCCAGTGAAGAAGGGGACGTTTATGCCGCTGTTTTCCCAAATCCCTTTCAGGGCGAACAGGTAATTGCGGTCATTGCCGTAGCTGCCGTACTCATTTTCAATCTGTACCATGAGGATGGGGCCGCCGTTAGTGACAAGATGCGGGCGCAGCACATCAGCAAGTCGTGAAATATATCTCCCGGCAGCTTTCATGTAAACCGGATCCATGCAGCGCACCTTGATTCCCGGGCTGCGAAGGAGGTACGGCGGGATCCCGCCGTACTCCCATTCTGCGCACACGTAGGGACCAGGCCTGATGATTACCCACATCCCTTCCTCAGCTGCAATTGAAATGAATCTTGAGATATCGCGGTTCCCGGTACGGAAATCATATATCCCTTCTGTACTCTCGTGGTGGTTCCAGAACAAGTAAACGGAGATTGTATTGCACCCCATCGCCTTTGCCATCTGTATCCGGTGACGCCAGTATTCTGCCGGCACCCTTCCCGGGTGAATCTCCCCGCTGATTATCCGGAATGGTTTTCCGTCAAGGATAAACTCCTCGCTTCCCAGTTCAAACGTATGGCCTGTCACACGTTGCTGTGCAGGAAGCAGAGCTGTCAGCAGACAGAATACCAAAGAAAAAACTGTACAACAAATCACCTGATTGTCATTCATGGCTTGAAAGATATTTGTTTGAAATATTTAATGCTCCTCAGATCGCGCTTTTGTCCCATGTCGGAAGAATCTGCTTCCTGAAGGCCTCCTTTTCTTTTATAAGGGCGTCCATATCAAGGCCAATGGCTTTCTGTGCACCAGATTTTGACGATATGTCAGGTATCATGACCTTATCAACACCTTTAGAGGCCAGTATCTTTGCCAGTTCTATCCTTGCTTCGAGCCCCTTCATGATTCCGTTGCTCAGTATCGAAGCCATCTCGATAGGTGCATGAAACGAACCTCCGTGACTTGCAGCACAGAAATCCCATCTCCATTGCGATTGCCTGATAAGAGAAAGGGCATGTTTCATCTGTTCTTCAGCAGCGCCTGCATCCCATGCCGTCTTTGCCTCATAATGAGCGGCGACAAGGATTTCTTCCAGGTGATTGCGCAGATCAGCTATCTTATCCTGCCTTTCATATACGTTGTTCAGAAGTTCCTCTTCGCTCTGCCTGTGGCAAACGGCACAGGTCGATGATATCATATTCAGCGGGCTCTGCACGTGATGGCTGGTGTATTTCACCCCGCCTTCGGCAATGAAAGGCATGTGGCAGTCAGCGCATGCCACACCGCGCTGGCCGTGTATTCCCATTTTAAACAGTTCATAGTCAGGATGCTGGGCCTTAAGCATAGGCGCCTTGCTGACGGCATGGGTCCAGTCAGCAAACTGGTAGGTGTCATAATAGCTCTCAATTGAGTCAGCGGTCATTCCCTTATCCCACGGGAATGTGAGGTATTTTCCATCCCCTTTGAAATAGTACTCCACGTGACACTGTGCGCAGACAAGGCTGCGCATCTCCTGGTGTCCTGCATCCGTGATGTTTCTGCCCTGTCTTTCGAAGGCTTCCTTAAGTGCCGGGCGGGTGATTGTCAATGTCATATTATCAGGGTTATGGCAGTCGGCACAACCAATGGGATTAGTAATTTCAGGTCCCAATGACGCCCATTTGGCTTTGTAAAAACTTTCGGCGCCCATTTTTTCAATCATACGTGGCACATCGGGGCTTTTGCAAGCCCAGCATGTTCCGGGCTGAGGGCCGTCATCGGGGGTCATCGGTGCTCCGGTGCGGAGGGTGTTACGGATGTCCTCAACGGCCCAGGCATGTCCCCTGGCCTGCGAATAGTCTTTAGAGAACGCATATCCGGCCCACAGGACGACAAGTTCAGGATCAGTGGCCAGCACATCTATCGGTTTGTTACCCGCATGCCTGCTCCGGAAGGATGTGTCAGAGGTCATCAGCCATGATTGGTATTCCCTGGGATAGAATTTTCCCCAGACGCTGTTGTCTGACTCGAAGGGTTTAAGGTCAGTAGGCGGCCTGTATGCATATTTGGCTTCAGATCGTCTTTCCACGATTGAGGAAGCGAGCATGCCCAGTAGGAATACAACAGCTGCAGTGGCGAGGAAGAGAAGCCAGCCTGCCCATGGTTTTTTGGATATGAATTCCTTGATTGACATAGGTTCAGGTATTAGGTATTTACAGGTTGTCTTTAAGTGTCGGAGTGATTGAGAACTGTGTTGACGAGATGCTGTTCACCCTGTCATGAGGTGTGTTGCGGTGACAGTCGAGACACTGTCTGTCGCGTATTCCTGCCATCGCCTG
Organism: uncultured Rikenella sp.; assembly: GCA_964635655.1. Taxonomy (GTDB): domain Bacteria; phylum Bacteroidota; class Bacteroidia; order Bacteroidales; family VadinHA17; genus SR-FBR-E99. The sequence goes on from CAZWOC010000008.1 coordinate 54,865, forward strand.
GACAGGTCTGCCCGGGCCGTCGCTGAAGAGTGATTCATGGCAGCGGAGACAGTTTTCCTGTACCACACGTTTTCCGGGCTCCCGTATGTAAATTGCCTGAGGCTCATTCCGGAGTGTGAAGATTGTCGAATGGCGCAGGCCGTCGCTGGCCTTGAAGTAGTATTTCCGGATGAAGCTGTCATGAGGCACATGGCATGAGTTGCAGTCTGTAATGCTCCTGTGTGCGCTGTGTGACCAGGTGGCGAACTGAGGTGTCATTATATGACAGTTGATGCATACCCTTGGATCATCAGAGAGATACGATGTTGCATTGGATATCTTCAACAGATAGAATGCCAGGCCTGTAAATGCACCCAGCAGGACAATTACAGGCAATCGCCACTTCGGCGGAGGAGTGAAAAAGCTGATCAGTCTGTTTAGTCGGCTCATGGCTGTTGCCTTTTATCCGGTATTCAGCAAACCGTAACTATCTTCCCGCTACAGCGGGAGAATCACAAGAAGCTGACAAAGCAGAGTGCCACCAGGGCAGTTCCGTACCTCTTGTCAATTGTAAGAGACTCCCTGTATACAGTCGGTTCCCCGAGATAATACTTGGAGAATGTCCTGTCATGCAGGTCATGGAGGACTGTATAAAGCCTCTCCTCGAGAGCTTCCATGTCAAAGTACCCGGCCAGCTCACAAACAAGACCTCCAATCTTTTCCTCGCAGGTGTCATCCTTGTACATCCAGGCGAATATGACTCCGGCAGACACATGTTCGCCGTAGTAGCCGTTAGCCACAGCCATGATCGTACAAAGTTCAGATCCGTAAGGAGGCATATCTACCTCGTCGAGGGTCACCAGCCTTGAAGTGGCGGGCAGGACCGATGAGTAGTTCATGATATTGTATTCTGCAATACCTGCATCATGAAGGGCCATGTGATATGAGCCGGGGTGGATTGCATACTCGCTGCATCCTGAGCCCTGTGTAACAAAAAACTCGTAGGGGATTCTGTTGTGGGTGACTTTAACCATTTTGCATATAAATAATTAAGGTTTATGCCCGTCATAAGACCGGAACAGGCAAATATACCTAAAAATAGAAATTCAATCTTCATAATTATCCGGCTGGCATAAAAATATTGAAAAAGACCAAAGTGGGAAGTTGCCGAAAAAAATATAAATTGGAGAACCTAAAATCACGGTATGATCAGGAGGCTGTTTTCATTGACGGTTCTTCTCCTCCTCACGGTTATTGACGCAGCGGCAGAGGTACAGGAGATTGGCACGCCGTTCATCAGGAACTTCACAAAGAGTGATTACAGGGCCAGCACCCAGAACTGGGCGGTGGCTCAGGATGCCCGGGGATTCATGTATTTTGCCAATAATGACGGACTGCTGGTTTATGACGGGGTCCAGTGGCACCTTTTCCAGATGCCCAACCACTCGATGGTCAGGTCAATTCTGATGGGTGTAAAAGGTGAAATATTCATAGGTGCTTACAATGACCTGGGAAAAATGGTGCCTGATGCCAGCGGCAATCTGTCATTCCATTCTTTCAGGGACCAGATACCCGAGGAATACAGGAATTTTGACGACGTATGGAACATATGCACCTTCCGAGACAAAACAGTATTTCAGTCATATTATGCAGCCTATTTTTACCGTGATGGCACGCCAATGACAGTTGTGGCTGCTCCGTCACGGTTCCAGAATTCATACAGCGTAAAGGGGCGGCTCCTTTTCAACGATACGCGGGAAGGGCTCATGGAGTTCGACGGTACAAGGCTTGTCAGGCTTCCCGGATGCGAGTCCCTGACCGGTCAGGACATCTGGTCAATCCTTCCTTTCGGGTCCGGGAATGAGATACTGATATGCACCCTGGGAAACGGACTCTTTGTTTATGACGGCACGAAACTTCGAAAGTGGAATGAGACACTCAGCAGCATCTTCAGCCGTGACCAGGTATTCAGCGCTACAATGATCTATGATGATTATTATGTGATCGGGACAATCCTTAACGGCGTGATGATCATCGACACTGAGGGGAATATTGTTCAGCACATCAACAGGAAGAAGGGGTTGCAGAACAACACTGTGCTCGACCTGTTCACCGACAGGAACGGCAACCTGTGGCTGGCCCTTGACAATGGCATTGACTATGTGACTGTTAATTCTCCCGTAACATTTATCCGCAGTTCTGAAGGCTTTGGCGCAGGCTATGCGTCGGTTATCCATGAAGGGAAGCTTTACCTTGGAACCAACCAGGGGCTCTATGTCAGGAACTGGTCTGAAAGGGAGACGGATGATGATTTCAGGATGATACCCGGAACATACGGACAGGTCTGGTACCTGGGAGTTCATGACGGTGAACTGCTGTGCGGGCATAATAACGGTACTTACCGGATTTCCGGAGAGAAGGCTGACCTGGTAAGCCGCGTCCCCGGCGGTTGGAAATATATGGAGCTGAAAGACCACCCGGGCTACCTGATAGGAGGTACATACAGCGGAATGATACTTTTCAGGCGGGAGCAGGGCACGTGGAAGTTTATCAGGCAGATACCCGGTATGACCGAGTCTTTCAGGGTTTTCGAGGAAGACAGGCAGGGAGAAATATGGATGAGTCACGGATTCAAGGGAATATTCAGGGTGACGCTCTCCGCTGATCTCGATTCGGTGACCGGTGTCAGGTTCTATGATTCATCAGATGGCCTCCCTTCTGATTTTTATCTTGGCATTTTTCGGATCATGGGACAGCTCGTTGTTGTGTCAGAGACTGAAATATATGAATATTCGCCTGAAGGAGACCGGTTTGTCAGGTCAACCTACTTCAACCAGCTTTTCAGTCCCCTGACAGCCATTTCCTATCTCAGCGAGGATAAAGACGGTAACATCTGGTATGTCGCAAAAAACAGGGCAGGAGTGTTCAGACTGAAAGAGGACCATTCATATGAGCATATAGCCACACCTTTTCTTCTCCTTTCGGGAAGGTTCATCCACGGTTTTGAGTCTTTCTACCCATATTCACCGGAGCATGTGATTATCGGCACAGAAGATGGTTTTGCCCACTATTCATCGCGCACCTCTTCCCTCGGGTATGAAGGATTCTCGGTATATATAACCATGGGAGAGGCTTTGCATCACGACTCGGTGTTTTATTATGGCCGTACTCCCTCATCTTCAGGCCATGAAATAAGCTACAGGTTCAAATATGCGCACAACAATATGCGGTTCATGTTTGCATCGCCGGTCTATGATAATGCCGGAAATACCGAATACAGTTACAGGCTGGGAGGGTATGATGACAGATGGTCTGACTGGAGCCGTACTTATTATAAGGAGTATTCCAACCTCCCTGACGGTAAATTCACTTTTTATGTCAGAGCAAGGAATCAGCTCGGAATTGAGAGTAAACATGACTCACTTGAGTTTATAATTGAGCATCCCTGGTATAAGTCACCTGTGGCATTCCTTTCCTATGTCATTGCCGGGATGATTCTGGTACTGCTGCTTGCACGTTTTATCAGCTGGAGAATTGAGTTGTCAGGAAGGAAGGAGAGGCTGAGAAACAGCCGTATTTACGAGGAGAAGGAGCAGGAGTATAAACGGCAGGCACTGGAGTCTGAGAAGGAGATAATAAGAATCAGGAATGAAAAGCTTCAGGCTGAGATGATACTTCGTGACAAGGAACTGGCTAACCAGGCAATGAACCTTGTACGTAAAAATGAATTTCTCAACCAGATCAAGGACGAACTCAGGAACCTGATTAATGGTTGCAATGACAGGGCTACAGGCAGCAAGGTTTCTGAGATTCTCAGGCGTATTGACCGTGAGGTTGACAACAACAAGCAGAGAGAAATATTTGAGAGCGCCTTCGATGAGGTTCATGAGGAGTTTCTTCAGGGCGTAAAGGCGAGATATCCCGATCTTACCCCTACCGAACTGAGGCTGTGTGCCTACCTTAAAATGAATCTTCCGACAAAGGAGATTGCACCTCTGCTGAATATTTCAATAAGAGGTGTCGAAATCTGCAGGTACAGGATAAGGAAAAAGATGGGTATTACCCGGGATGTGAACCTCACAACTCATCTTCTAAGCATCTGAAAAAATGCCGGCCTGTAGTATCATTTAAATTAATTGGTGTATTTTTTACACTCATTGCCTGTTTTCTAAACATCTTTAAATCAATATGATATAATTTAGATGATGAATTATTGATGTATTAATTTAAATCAACTGATGTATTTTTGAAGTAAGAAACCAAAGGTGCTTTTTAATTTCACATTCTTAACTTGGTGCTCTGTAAACGGATGGTTTTAGGACCAGCCTGGTAAACCTGATAAACCAAACTCTAAACTCAAAAAAATTTATGAAACAGACAATCCTGGCTCTTTTTTTCATTGCCTGTTCCCTGGCTTTAAATGCGCAGGGACTGCAGATAAAAGGAGTTGTAACGTCAGCAGACGACGGACAGCCTGTTCCGGGGGTGAGTGTTTTCGTCAAGGGAACAACCACCGGAACGATGACTGACATGGTCGGGTACTACAGTCTTGGTAACGTACCCATGAACTCAACCCTTGTCTTCTCCTTTGTGGGGATGAAGACGCAGGAAGTATTGGTTACTGAGAGCACCACAATAGACATTGTGATGGCCTCTGATGTTGAATTAATGGATGAGGTGGTTGTTGTTGGTTATGGCACTCAGAAGAAGAGCCTTGTTACCGGTGCAATCGCAAAGGTGGAGGGTGACGATCTGCGCAAAGCCGCTGACATGCGTGTAACCCAGGCGCTTCAGGGTAAGACGGCGGGTGTGGTCATTACTGCCAACTCAGGTCAGCCCGGGTCGCAGATCTCGGTAAGGATCAGAGGGATCGGAACAAACGGCGATGCAGAGCCTTTGTATATTATAGATGGTCTGCCTATGAGCGGTTCAGGGACTGACTTCCTGAATGCAGCGGACATCGAATCAATAGAAGTCCTGAAGGATGCAGCTTCTGCTGCAATATACGGTGCCCGTGGTGCAAACGGTGTCGTTCTTATAACCACAAAGACTGGGAGGACAGACACAAAGCTGACAGTGACCTATGACGGATACTACGGTTTTCAGAATCCCTGGAAGAAGCTGCCGGTGCTGAATTCAGAAGAATACATTATGCTTATAAATGAAGCATCGGTCAATGCAGGCCTCGGGCGCCGTTTTACCCAGGCACAGATTGATGGCTTTACAGCAGATACTGACTGGCAGGATGAAATGTTTTACTACAATGCGCCGAAACAGAATCATTCTCTTTCCTTCTCCGGCGGAAGTGACAAGCTCGAATACTCCTCATCACTGAATTATTTCAGTCAGGAAGGTATTGTATCAAAGGGCAAGTCAAGTTTTGAAAGAGTAGGTTACAGGCTGAATGCGGCAGGAACCTTCGGTTTCTTCAAACTGGGTGGAAATGTGAACCTTGCCGGGATTACAAGCAAGGGCATTGCCACAAACGACAGGTACGGCCTTGGTCTGAACCAGGCTCTGAACATGCCTCCGGTAGTTCCCGTTATGTTTTCTGACGGGACCTGGGGCACCTCCGAGGCTTACGGATTCGGCCTGCAGGAAATCACCAACCCGGTGGCCCTGGCAAGCTATAATAACTCGAGGACAAGAACTTACAAGCTTATCGGCAACCTTTACGGCGAGTTCGATTTCGGTAAAATATCGCAGGCGCTTAAGGGACTTACATTCAGGTCTTCGTTCGGCGGTGAATACGCCCTTGTCAATACTGACACCTATACGCCTGAATACTACCTCGATGCAATGCATTTCAGCAATGTTGACAAGGCATACAAGGGACTTGACATGTGGTCAAGATGGAACTTTGAAAACGTGCTGACTTATACCAGGTCGTTCGATGTCCATAACGTGACCTTCATGGCAGGTACAACGGCTTTCAAGGATATGCACGAGAATCTCTGGGGTTCGAAGAATGATCTGATTTTTGATGATTTTGGTCACTCATATCTTGACAATGCCACCGATCCTGAAAGCGCCAATGCAGGCGGAGGCTATGATGAGCATACTGTATCATCGCTCTTCGCCCGTCTCAATTATGACCTGAAGAACCGCTACATGCTTACCGCCACTATCAGGAGGGACGGATCTTCGAGGTTCGGCAGCGAAAACAAGTACGGATACTTCCCGTCAGCATCTATAGGATGGGTCATCTCAAGGGAAGATTTCATGAGCAACCTCACCGACATTTTTAACGTTCTCAAGCTCAGGGCAAGCTGGGGTCAGAACGGAAGCGAGAATATCGGCAACTTTAATTACACATCGATTATAGGAAACGGTGCCATTTATTATTTTGGTGACGGCAAGACCCAGTATAACGGCACTGTGCCCACCAAACTGGCCAATCCATCTCTCAAGTGGGAGGCCTCAGAACAGACAAACATCGGTCTGGATATGACAACCCTGGGCAGCTCTCTTACAGTGACACTCGATTACTATATCAAGAAGACCAAGGACTGGCAGGTTGCTGCTCCGATACCGACACTTGTCGGCAATGGCGCTCCCACAATCAACGGCGGTGAGGTTAAGAACTCTGGTATCGAAGCCCAGGTTTCTTACCGCAAACAAATAGGCGAACTCTACCTTGGTGCATCCGTCAACGGCGCATTCAACAAGAGTGAAGTTCTTGACCTGCAGAACACTGAGAAGGTCCTGAAGGGCGGCGACGGAGGTTTCGGCCAGAGCGAACTAATTTATGTTCAGGTAGGTCTGCCGATGGGTGTATTCTTCGGTGTACAGACTGACGGAATCTTCCAGAACCAGGAAGAAGTCGACTCATATATCAACAGTACAGGCGGAAAGATTCAGCCTAATGCCAGGCCTGGTGACATCAGGTTCGTGGATGAAAACGGTGATGGCAGCATCAGTGACGGTGACAGGGTGCAGATCGGATCCCCGTTGCCCGATTTCACAGGTGGACTCAACCTCAATGCCGAGATCTACGGATTTGATTTCAACATGTTCCTCTATGCAGCCCTCGGTCAGGAGATATACAGGGCTACCAGACGATATGACATGAATTATGCCAACTACACTGCTGAATGGCTTGACAGGTGGACAGGTGAAGGTACTTCTGACAAGTACCCGAGAGTTACTTTTGCTGATAATAACCTGAACGGAAAGACTGTCAGTGATTTCTATCTTCAGGATGGCAGTTTTTTAAGACTGAGAAACATAACTCTGGGTTATTCACTGCCTCAGAATATTACGGAAGCGATAAAGATCAGCAGGCTGCGTTTTTATGTTTCAGCCGAAAACCTCTACACCTTTACGAAATATACCGGCTATGATCCCGAGATCGGGGGCGGGGTGTTTGATAACGGTATTGACCGTGGAATCTATCCTCAGCCAAGGACAATCATGACCGGTATCAATGTTACTTTCTGACATCAATATAAATAACAGAGTTATGAAAAAGTCAATAATATACAGTCTTTTCTTCCTGGCTGTGATGGTTGCAGGCTCATCATGTTCCAAGGATTTCCTGGAGCTTGAGCCGAAGACCGGTCAGACAGAGGCCAACTACTACAAAACTGAGACAGATGCCTTTCTGGCGTTGACTGCAGTATACGATGCCTATGCTCTGCAAAACTGGCAGTTTGCTCCTACAATGGCCGATATATGGTCTGATGATGCATTCTGTGGCGGATCTGATGCTTCTGACATGAGCCAGTGGCAGGATATGGAAAAGTTCCAGATGGAGCCTGAAAATAATACCTCGGCTGATTTCTGGAGCCGTTGTTATGCCGGTGTCTACAGAGCCAATCTCTACCTGCAGAAGCAGGACGGAATTGAATGGAAGACTGAAGGACTGAAGGAAAGGTACGAAGCTGAAGTCAAGTTTTTGCGGGCCTACCTGTACTGGGATCTGGTACGTCATTACGGCTTTGTGCCGGTGATGACGGAGGTCCTTCCATCGGTTGAGGATTACAGGAATCTTGAACAAAGCACCCCGGCTGAAATCTTTACACTCATCGCTTCTGATCTGCTGGATGCGGTCGAAGTGCTTCCGGTACAGGTGCCGGCATCAGAAAAGGGCCGGATAACAAAAGGTGCTGTAAAGGCTATGATGGCCCGGATATACCTGTATCACACCGGTATGAGCGCCGTCAGCGGCCTCGGCCTTACTGCCGAGCAGTGGGGTGACGGTACAACCGTGATCAACAAGGCATACATACAGACAGCCCTTGACGAGGTAATCACCAGCGGTGTCTATTCTCTCATCCCTGACTATGCAGACCTGTTTGACTGGGATAACCAGAACAACGCTGAATCAGTCCTTGAGATGCAGTACTCAGACAAGGCCAAGTCAGGTGACTGGGGTGGCTGGAATATCAACGGTAACTTTGCATCGGTATGGTTAAGTGTTCGTAATCCCCAGGGTGACGCAACTGTTTTCCCGGGATGGTCACTTGCAGTCCCCTCATGGAGCCTTGCAGATGAGTATGAAGCAGGAGATCCCAGGAAATATGTCACCCTCTACGACGCTGAAGAAGAGCTTACTGACTACAACAGGGCATTCATGAATACCGGATATTTCAACAGGAAATACATGGCCAGGGCTGATTACCAGGGTTCGGGCGGTGATCCCAGCCATAACTTCCCCCGTAACTTTATGGATATAAGGTACGCTGACGTGCTGCTTATGGCAGCAGAGGTGTGGCTTACAGATAATCCCGGGAAGGCAGCCGGTTATCTCAGCCAGGTTCGTACCAGGGCTCTTGGTGAAGCAGCTGCAAAAACCACAATCACCCTTGACGATATTTACCATGAAAGACGTGTAGAGTTTGGCGGTGAAGGACTCAGGAAGTGGGATCTTCTTCGCAGGGGACTCGATTATGCAGGCACGAAGATCAATGCGAGCTTCAATATCCCGGCCGGAACCCCGAATGCATCAGACTTTATTCCCCGTACCTTCGATGCAGACTCATGGGGAATGATCCCCATACCCGCCAGCGAGATAAGGAACATGAACAGCGGCGTACTTAAACAGATGGTTCCCGCCTACATAGGCTTATGAATTACCCAACAAAACACACTGAAATGAAAAAAATCAGATATTTAATCAGACTGGCGGGCATTCTGGCCGTTGTGCTGGCTGTCAATGCCTGCGAACCTCAGATGGCGGACAAGCCCGAAATAGGGTCTGCCCCTACTGCAGATCAGCTCAACTTCACGATCACACCCGGGAGTGATGAGTTCAACTTTGTGATTGAAAATACCTCGGCAGTTACCGGGATTGCTGCATGGGATTTCGGTAACGGTACGAAGGCTACCGGTAACTCAAATGTGACCAGGTATCCTATGCCCGGTGATTATACAGTCACAATGACCCTTGTTACAAAGGGCGGAATGGCTTCATTGACAAAGACACTGACTCAGACCGAGACTGACTTCTCCATCTTCACGGATCCGGTTTATGTGAACCTTACAGGTGGTATCAATGACCCTGACGGCAAAACATGGGTTCTCGATGTAGCCTCCAAAGGTCACCTGGGCGTCGGTCCGCTGGATGACCCCACAGCAATGACCTGGTGGGCAGCCAATCCTTATGACAAGGACGGTACAGGCCTGATGGACGATGAGATCACCTTCAAACTTGACGGATTTGTAGTTACATATGACAACAAGGGTGTCAGCTACATGAAGGCATACAGGGCCAATGACCCGGCGCTCGCTTCCATATATCTCAACCCGCGTGAAAACAAGGGTGACTTTGATGTCGACTATGCCACACCTGTTTCTGGTAACTTCAACATCATTGAAGTATCAGAGGGTAAGTATACTATCACTCTTAACGGTGCGAAGCCGATATTCCCCTGTTTTGACGTAGGAGCAAAAGACAATACATACACAATCCGGAAAGTTGAGGAGAATCTCCTCGAGCTTACCTGTTTCGAATCATACGAGGGCTGGAACAACTGGCACTACTACCTGATACCCAAGGGTTATGTCAGGCCGACAATCACCTATACCGTTAATGCCACAGAAGGTATTGACAATGAGGTTTCCTGCTCTGTTACAGGCTACACCATCCCTGACGGGCAGAGTGTAACCGGTATTACCTGGAATTTTGGCGATGGCAGCGCCGAGGTCACCGCAGGCAAGGATGAGGTAGTGAAACATGTTTATATGCGAAAAGGTACCTTCACGGTTACTGCAAAGCTGAATACCAGCCTGGGGATACTTACAGGTACAAAACAGATTGTACTCGCCAATAACAACTCTGCATATGTGCCTTTCCTCCTTGACATGATGATAATGTACAACGATCTCAGCGAAGTGCAGGTTTTCCCGCTCCTTGCTGAAAACTGTGCCCTGGACGTTGTTGACAATCCTGAAAAGGAATACCCGAACAAATCTTCAAAGGTTGCACATTATTCAAGGGCTGATAACCAGTACGCCAACGCATACATAAGGCTGCCGGCAGGCTTCAGGTTTGACCTGAGGCTGCAGCAGGTATTCAAGGTAATGGTGCGCGGCAAGGCCGGTGATGTAATCCTGCTCAAGATTGAGAATTCAGATCCGGCAGAACCATGGAAAACCGCATCGGAGAAAACGTATACTATCCAGAATGATGATTCATGGGAGGTTGCTGTGTTTGACTTCAACGGTGTACCAGGAGGATTTAACTGGACTGGTGACATGTATGCCCCGGACGTGGTTGCTGACATCAGGTTCAATCATGATTATTATAATACACTGCGCCTGATGTGCAACCCGACAGTTGCCACCGGTACTCACAGCTTCTGGCTGGATGAACTTTCAGGCCCGCATGTGGAGGGTATCCATAAGTAGTTGTTTTTGCTTATCATTGCCTGCCCGGACGAGGGGCAGGCAATGATTTTCATATTTTTAAAACCATTTAGAAAACAGAGATGAAACTCACGAGACTTTCGCTGGTTCTGTCCGCAGGACTTTTTGTGCTGATTACCAGCTCATGTGACAAGGGGAAGGGTGTTGCTGACAGTGCCGAAGCAAAGGCTGACAGGCTGGTTGCGCAGATGACCCTGGACGAAAAGATAGGGCAGATGTCGCAGCTTGACCTTGGCTATTTCATGGATCCTGAACAATTGAAGCAGGCTGTCAGGGAAGGAAGATGTGGTTCGCTGCTGAACTTTCTCGGCGCTGAACAGGTGAATGAGCTCCAGCGGATAGCCGTTGAGGAGAGCAGGCTCGGAATCCCGCTGATCATCGGAAGAGATGTAATTCACGGTTACCGCACTATATTTCCCATTCCACTCGGGATGGCAGCATCATGGAACCCTGTAGCTGTCAGGCAGGCATACCGCATCTCAGCTGTAGAGGCTTCAGCTGATGGCATAAAATGGACCTTTGCACCGATGATTGACATTACCTGGGATCCCCGCTGGGGAAGGATTGCCGAGGGATGCGGAGAGGACCCCTTTCTGGCATCGACGCTTGCGACGGCCATGGTAAAAGGGATACAGGGTGACAGTCTCAATGATCCTACCTCCCTGGCTGCGTGTGCGAAACACTATGTCGGGTACGGCTTCTCTGAGGCAGGACGTGATTACAACACAACATACATTCCGGAACCACTCCTCCGGAACGTGGTGCTTAAACCGTTCCATGCTGCAAAGGAAGCCGGGGCACAGACCTTTATGTCAGCCTTCAATGATCTGAACGGCATCCCGACAACCGGCAACCAGTTTACCCTGAAAAAGATACTCAGGGAAGAATGGGGCTTTGACGGTTTCGTTGTGAGCGACTGGGCATCAGTCACCGAGATGATCAACCACGGTTTTGCCGAGGATGAAAAACAGGCAGCGGAGATAGCCATAAATGCAGGAGTTGAAATGGAAATGGCTACAACATCATACTATGCCAGCATCAAGGACCTGCTCAATGAAAAGAAGATAACAATGGGGCAGATTGACGATGCGGTCAGGGATATCCTCAAGGTGAAATACCGGCTGGGTCTATTTGATAATCCATATGCCGATCCGGAGGCAGGGAAGAAGATACTTGATCCTTCATTCCTTGAGCATGCCCGTACGGTGGCTCGCCAGAGCGCCGTTCTGCTCAGGAATGAAAACAATACCTTACCCCTTGCTGCTGACAAAATTTCGTCAGTGGCTGTCATCGGTCCCCTTGCTGATGCCCCCCGTGACCAGCTCGGCACATGGTGCTTTGACGGCAAAGCTGAGAATTCCGTGACGCCATTGACAGCAATCAGAGAGCTGCTGGGTGACAAAAAAGTCAATTACGTACAGGCGCTTGCATACAGTCGTGATAAAAGCAAGGCAAACTTTGCCGCAGCGGTGGCTGCTGCCCGCAGGTCAGATGCGGTGCTTTTCTTCGGTGGCGAGGAGTGGATCCTCTCCGGTGAAGGTCAGTCAAGGGGAGAGATAAATATGCCCGGAGCCCAGACAGAGCTTCTTGAAGCGCTGGCTGCCACAGGCAAGCCAGTCATCCTGGTAATCATGGCCGGCAGACCGCTTGCAATAGGCAGGGAACTGGAACTTTCCGATGCTGTACTCTATGCCTGGCATGCAGGCACCATGGCCGGTCCGGCCATTGCTGACCTGCTCTTCGGCAAGGAGTCTCCCTCGGGTAAACTGCCTGTCACTTTTGTCAAGGGAGCAGGACAGATTCCATTCTATTACTACAGGAACAACACCGGCAGACCGGCAAACGATGCGGCATGGACCCCTTTCGATTCAATTCCGACGGTCAACCCGCAGAGCTCACTGGGATATCGTACTTTTCACCTTGACTACGGCTTTACCCCGCTGCTACCCTTCGGTTACGGTCTGAGCTACACAACCTTCGACTACAGTGATCTTACCCTTTCATCACAGGTGATGAAGATGGACGAAACACTTACTGTCAGGGCAAAGGTTACCAATACGGGTAAAATGGATGCTGACGAGATTGTACAGCTCTACGTACGTGACAGGGTGGGAAGCATAACACGGCCCATCAAGGAACTGAAGGGATACAAACGTCTTCGTATCAACAAGGGTGATGCTGCTGATGTGGAGTTTACCCTCACGGCTGCTGACTTTGCCTTTTTCAACGGGAAGGAGACTGTGACCGAGCCCGGGAAATTTGATGTCTGGATTGGTCCAAGTTCGGAGGAGGGTCTCCATGCTGACTTTATCCTGGAATAGTATAATAGAATTATGAAGATGATACAATTGGGAGTAATATTCCTGGCTCTTGCCCTTCTGGCGCCAGGATGCAACAGCAATGAGAAACCGCCTGAGTACCCTGATAATCCGGATACGGGAGACAAGGTCCTTGTCTGGAGTGACGAATTTGACTACAACGGACTTCCTGATCCAAAGAAATGGAGCTATGATACCCAGGGCAATGCAACAGGATGGGGCAACAACGAATTACAGTACTATACTGCTTCCCGCCTTAAGAATGCCGAGGTAAAAGACGGTTTTCTGTCAATAACGGCATATCGTGAAGATTATGAGGGTTTTAAATACACTTCAGCCAGACTGGTGACACGACAGAAGGGAGACTGGCTCTACGGCAGGGTGGAAGTAAAGGCAAAACTTCCTGACGGACGGGGCATGTGGCCCGCCATATGGATGCTGCCCACTGACTGGTCATACGGTGATTGGCCGGCCAGCGGGGAAATCGATATCATGGAGAATGTCGGCTATGATCCTTACAAAATCGTTGGCACTGTTCACACTGAGTCATATAATCACTCGATAGGCACACAGAGGGGAGCAACGACCACTGTTCAGTCATGCTACAGTGATTTTCATATTTATGCTGTCGAATGGGAGGCGCGGGAGATAAGGTTTTATGTAGACGACCTTCTTTACTTCACTTTCAAGAATGAAGGCACAGGCTATAAGGCCTGGCCTTTTGACAAGCGCTTCCATCTGCTTCTGAATGTGGCAGTGGGTGGCAACTGGGGTGGTGCACAGGGCGTTGATGATTCTGTCTTCCCACGCACAATGGTTGTTGATTATGTAAGAGTATACCAGAAAAAGTAGACAATGAAGAGGTTGTTGGCACTGGCAATGGTCATACTGTTAATGGCCTGCAACAGACCACCGGAAAACGGCCCGGGCAGGGAAGACAAAACCGGTATTATGGCGGAGGGGTGGATAACCTCTCCGCAGAAGGGTGTACTGTTCACGAAGCATGACGGTGAACTTGAGTTCATGACCACGTCAAACACCGATCCTGCAATCGTTGTTGACACCACTGAACGTTTTCAGGAGATTGACGGTTTCGGCAACTGTCTTACGGGAGGCAGTGCCATCCTTCTCAACAAGATGGGTCAGGCAGAGCGGACTTCATTGTTGCGTGAGCTTTTCAGCCCTGACGGAAACGGCATAGGCATCAGTTACCTCAGAATAACAATAGGTGCCTCCGACCTGAGTGACAGGGTTTTTACATACTGTGATCTGCCTCAGGGCGAAACAGATCCGCTGATGGAGCAGTTCAGCATTCAACCGGAGAGAGATGATCTTATTCCGGTTCTGAAGGAGATACTTGCAATAAATCCATCGCTGAAGATCATGGGTTCACCCTGGACCGCACCACTATGGATGAAGACCAACAACGCGTCGGTAGGGGGTAGTCTTAAGCATGAATGGTTTGAAGCCTATGCCGGCTATTTCGTGAAGTACATCCAGGCCATGAAGGATGAGGGAATAACCATAGATGCCATCACTGTCCAGAATGAACCGCTGCATGGTGGTAACAATCCCAGTATGGTAATGACTGCAGCTGATCAGGCTCTCTTTATCAGGCAGAACCTGGGACCGGCCTTTGCCGCAGCAGGGATAAAGACCAAAATCATCATTTATGATCATAATGCTGATCGCACAGACTACCCCATTACGGTTCTGAACGATGCAGGGGCCCGGCAGTATATTGACGGCTCGGCCTTTCACCTTTACGGAGGTTCAATTGATGCCCTCACCGCAGTGCATGATGCTTACCCATCGAAAAACCTGTATTTTACAGAACAATGGGTGGGAGGGCCTGGCAACCTGGCCGAAGACCTCAAATGGCATGTTGAAAACCTGATCATCGGCGCCACCCGCAACTGGTGCCGCAATGTCATAGAATGGAATCTTGCATCAGATCCGTCATATGATCCTCATACAGAAGGAGGTTGTGACAGGTGCCTCGGTACGGTAACTCTCAGGGGGAACAATGTGACCAGGAATCCGGCATATTATATTCTTGCCCATGCTGCGAAGCATGTAAGACCGGGATCGGTGAGGGTATCGACAAACACCCTCGGGAACCTGCCAAACGTTGCCTTCCTTACTCCTGAAGGCAGGAAGGTGCTCATAGTTGTGAACATTACTCCTGACAAAAGAAACTTTAATGTGAAGTTCAGGGGTAAGACCCTTCCGCTCAGCCTTGATGGCGGAGCAGTTGGTACTTGGATCTGGTAAGGTGTTATTCCCTCACAACCATCTGCGGAAAACTGCCGTCGCGGGTGAAAACCCTTACTATATAAATCCCCGGAGACATGTTGCTCATGTCCACCGTGGTCGCCAGACCGGTGCCTTCCTGTAACAGAATAATTGTTCCCTTCATGTCATAAACGCAGATACTGCTTATGTCAGTTTCTGCCATGACGGTGAGCAGATCATGTACAGGGTTGGGGTACAGGTTAACAGTGACGTCTGCCGCCGGTTCTATAGCAGAGGTGACCACATCATATGAAGCTTCCCAGTTTTCAGCCATGCTGTTGTCAAGGGCAGCGTCTCTCAGCCTGAGGTGTGCGCCGTTGCCGTCAGCATCCGGCCATGGACTCTGGTCCGAATATTCCACGTTGTCAATCACGTTTCCGAATGCATCTGCAAGTATGAGGGATTCGCTGCTGTTTGAGAGGTGCCTGGTGAACTGACCAAAGGGTGAGAAACCGTATTTTGCCTGGAAAACAGTAGCATTGGATGCAATAATAACACAGAGTCCGGCACCGAGGGTTGAGTTTGCCGGGAACTGGTACACAAGCCCCGTACCGGGGAAACAAATGCCACTGAGGTTAACCGGTGTTGTTCCGGTGTTGCGTATCTCCAGGAATTCAAGATCATCACTTTCAGGGAATTGCGTTGTGCTCTCCGGATGATACATGATTTTTGTGATGGCAAGACCGGGGACAGTAACATCGCTGCAGGCGGTGTATGTTCCTATATTGTCTGTAATCCATTTCTCACGGGCCTGCATGAACGATTTTATTGTGGCGATCCTTTCCGGGTGTTTTGCTGTTTTACCCCACCGCTGGCAGTCGCGCGTCACCGCTTCGGATATCATCGAAACCGTCTCGTCGAGGAATGCCTCCCGCACTGTTTTGTTCAATGGCATCTCCGGTGCAAGCATCTCGTTCCATCGTTTGGAGAGGTAACACCTGAACTGGCTGTTATGGAACATGTCACGCCAGAACCGCGAGCCGTTGTTGTACCAGTAGTCCTCAAAGTACCATAAGTTGGTTTTGCTCCTGTCCAGGTTCCATTGAAAGAGGTCATTGCCGAACGATAAGTCAAGATCCCAGACCGGTCCGGCGCGAAGCTTCCCGTTGCGATCTTTGTGAAAGTAGGTGCTGTACTGGTAGGCATCAGGGTTTGAGGCAAACTCATTGACAATCATAAAATCGATAAAGGAGGGGATGTCAATCAGTGAGGGGAATCCGTTCACCACAGATACATCATTGTTGCGTGCGGCAGATGCAAGCTTGAAGAACTCATTGCTGATATATGCAGTCTGTGCACTGGTAGCATCTTCAGGTTTTGGCAGCTCGTGAATGTAGTCAGTTGTGGCTCCAGCGGGATATGATTCCATGGTCCACGATTTCCAATCCCCGCCTGTTGTCTTGTCGGCTTTTGAAATATAACCTCCTGACAGCTCCGGCAGCATGTTATCGTTCTTGCCGATCTTCAGTACATCAATCCTGTTATCGTCAGCCTTGAGCTTCTCCTGGAGCATGTAGAGTCCTTTGTAATCGTTGTTGATGATTACCTCGCAATAGAGTGCCCTTGAAGCGTAATTGCCCATCCTCCGGAAAAGGTTATGGCAGAAGTAATCGCGTATGAAGGCAGTATCGAATACCATTCCGCCCAGTATCCAGTCATGTTCCTCCGGCATGCCGAGCAGACTGACATTGTTGTTTGAAAGATCGTCGGCCGTACGGGTTGACAGACCGTAATTCTTTTTTGGTGATTCCTGTGAGGAAGAACCCCTGAGTTCAATACCGATTCTGCCACTGTAGTTAAGGTACAGTGGATTGCCCTGGTCGGCAACATAATTGCGCTGTCCCTGGCCGCGGTCGATTATCTTCATCGTTGCTTTGACCTTCGGCTCATCGGGGATTGTAACACCGCCGTCAGTGTTGATAATGACTATGGGCAGGTTGCTGTCAGTCAGAATCTGTCCTGCGACAGGAGCTGCCAGCAGAAAAAGTAATATGGCCGGTAGTGTAAGTCTCATACTCCAGAGTTCATAACATCCCAAAAATAGGATTATTGTGCTCAGATTGAACTGTGGCAGGTATATTTGCATATATACTTACACCAGAAACCGAAGATGATCATGGAAAAGAGGATCAGGGTAAAGGCGCCCGCGACAGTTTCAAATCTCAGTTGCGGATTTGATGTAATCGGGCTTGCCCTTGACGAACCCTTCGATATAGTTGAGCTTGAGCTGACTGACGGTTGTGCAGTGGTGATTGAGGACATAAAAGGTTGTGACAGTCTCAGCCGTGATCCGGAGAAGAATGTTGTGGGGGTTGTGCTGACGGAGGCCTTGGCCAGGGCTGGCTGCCGGAATGGTATCAGGGTGACAGTTGAAAAAGGCATCAGGCCCGGTAGCGGAATAGGATCGAGCGGCGCCAGCGCTGCGGCGGCCGCTTTCGGAGCAAACCTTCTTCTAGGGAAGATTTTTACCCGGAGTGAAATTGTCAGCCTGGCGATGGTGGGAGAGAGGCTTGCCTCAGGGTCGGCCCATGCAGACAATGTGGCTCCGGCACTGTTTGGAGGCATCACTCTTGTGCGAAGCTATGATCCTCTTGATATAGTTGAACTGCATGTGCCTGCTGAACTGTGGTGTGTGGTGATCCATCCGGAGGCGGAGATAAAAACATCGGTGGCAAGGGAACTTCTCGACAAAGAGATTCCGCTTACCACTGCAGTGAGACAGTGGGGCAATCTTGCCGGGCTGGTGTCAGGGCTTTACACTGAGGATTATAATCTGATAGGACGCTCACTGATAGATTTTGTAGCGGAGCCCAAACGGGCAGTATTGATTAACGGCTTCGACCGGTTGAAGAAGTCCGCCCTGGAATCAGGAGCCCTGGGTGCCGGCATATCGGGATCGGGGCCTTCGGCATTTGCATTGTGCAGGGGGTGTGAATCAGCGGCAGCTGTGATGAGATGCATGTCGGATACGATGAAATCGCAGGGAATCGGATTTGACTCTTACATGTCACCTGTAAACAGGAGAGGAGCGCAGCTGTGTCAGGTTAACAGCTCAGAGAGCCATGAGATATTATAATCTTAAAGATCCCGGGGTTACCACAGGCTTCCGGGGCGCTGTCGAGAGAGGTATCTCGGCCGACATGGGTCTTTTCATGCCGGAACAGATTCCCCGGATGGATGCATCGTTTTTCAAAAGACTGCCTGAAATGACACTGCCTGAGATAGCTGCTGAGGCAGGTCAGCATTACATCGGTGACGAGATACCGGCACCGGTTGTCAGACAGATATGTGAGGAGGCCTTCGACTTTCCTGTTGTCCTCAAACAGGTGACTGAGCACAGGTATGTCCTCGAGCTGTTTCATGGTCCGACTGCCGCTTTCAAGGATTTCGGGGCGAGGTTTATGGCCGGCTGTTTCCGTTACTTTTCCTCATTTGATGACCGCCGGACTGTAGTGATTGTGGCCACCTCGGGTGACACCGGAGGGGCGATAGCTTCCGCCTTTCTCGGTGTGGAGGCAACAGACGTTGTAATACTTTATCCATCGGGCAAGGTAAGTCTTGTACAGGAAAAACAACTGACAGCACTGGGCCGTAACATCACTGCAATAGAGGTGGATGGTACCTTCGATGACTGCCAGGCAATGGTGAAAAGCGCCCTTGCCGGGTCTGCCACCCATGCAAAAGTGAAACTCACCTCTGCTAATTCCATCAACATAGCCCGCCTGATACCGCAAAGTTTTTATTACTATTATGCAATAGGCCGTTCAGGTGATGCCAGGGTGGTGTCAGTGCCGAGCGGGAATTTCGGCAATATAACTGCAGCCGCCATGGCTCGCAGGTCAGGCCTCGGCGTAGACCACCTGGTGGCTTCAACCAATGTAAACAGGGTCGTGCCTGATTATCTCGGAACGGGTATTTACTCTCCGGCCGTATCTGTTGCCACAATTGCCAATGCAATGGATGTTGGAAATCCCGGCAATTTCGACAGGTTCAGGAGGGTGTTTGATGATGATTACGATACAATCTCCGGATCAGTATCCGGTTACTGGTTCGATGATGAGAGTATCAGGGAACATATTAGTCAGGAGTATCGTCAGACTGGCTACCTGCTTGATCCTCACGGTGCCGTTGCGAGTCTTGGTCTCGATGCCTGGCTGAAGGGTCATCCCGGGTCAGC
This sequence comes from uncultured Rikenella sp., assembly GCA_964635655.1. Taxonomy (GTDB): domain Bacteria; phylum Bacteroidota; class Bacteroidia; order Bacteroidales; family VadinHA17; genus SR-FBR-E99. Next base: position 74,503 of record CAZWOC010000008.1, read on the forward strand.
CGGTATCTTCGTGGCTACAGCACATCCGGCTAAATTCAGTGATATAGTGGAGCCGCTCATCGGGCAAACCATTGAGATGCCCGCACGTTTCAGCAGCATTCTTTCCGGACGGAAGCAATCGATGAAGATGAATGCCGATCCGGAATGCCTGAAGCAATACCTTCTTGACAGGTATCAGAACGGATAAAGGAATCATGGAAGAATACTGTCATGGTGATGATAGCCGCGAGTTCCAGGTTTTTGTCAAACCGGTTGGCGGCAGGTGCAATCTCAGATGCAGCTACTGCTACTATATTGATCATGAACATTCAGCGCGCCACCCACGGGGAGCTGTGATGGATGATGAAGTACTGACCGGGTATGTCCGTCAGCATTTTGCCGCCTCAGACGGCGGTGAGGTTTTTTTTTCATGGCACGGCGGGGAGCCTCTGCTGGCCGGCATTGATTTTTACAGGCGTGTCATCGGGTTACAAAAGAGGTTTGCCCCGGCCGGATGCAGGGTCATCAACGGTATCCAGACAAATGCGACCCTGATAGATGAGGAGTGGGGCCGTTTTCTCCATGAGGCCGGTTTTTATGCAGGGGTAAGCCTTGACGGTCCGGAACAGTTTCACGACAGCCACAGGATGAGAGCTGACGGCAACGGTACGTTCAGCGATGTGATGAGGGGACTCAATATTCTGAGGGCATATGATGTGCCGCACGAGGTGCTGTGCGTTGTTAACAGCGTCAATGTACACGCACCGCTTGAGATTTACAGGTTCTTCAAAAATCTCGGAGTGAGATTCTTAACGTTCCTTCCGTTGGTGGAGCGCAGAACCGGGGACTCCCCGGCAGTGACAGAACGAAGTGTAAGTGCGGTTGATTTTGGAAGGTTTCTTTCCGATGTCTTCGATGAATGGGTCTCAAATGATATAGGAATCATAAAAATCCAGGTCTTCGAAGAGGCGCTGCGTACAGCTTTCGGACTAGGACATACGCTCTGTATCTTCAGGCCTGTCTGCGGCACAGTGCCGGTGGTGGAAATGAACGGCGATTTTTATTCCTGTGATCATTTCGCTGATGAGGGGTACCGTATCGGCAACATCATGTCACAGTCGCTGACCGGACTCCTCGATGATCCCCGGCAAAAGGCCTTCGGCATAGCCAAGAAAACCAAGCTGCCCCGCTATTGTCTTGATTGCGGGGTACTTGACATGTGTAACGGAGAATGTCCGAAGAACAGGTTCATTTCAACTCCGGATGGTGAACCGGGGCTGAATTACCTCTGCGAGGGGTACAGGCATTTCTTCAGCCATTGCCGTCCGTTTGTGAATGACGTTGCAAGGGTCTGGAGGAATTCAGACGTGTCGGAAAAATAAAAAATCAACCCTTAAGTGTTTCCCTGAAGAAGTCAGTTGTCCGTTTCCAGGCCAGATCGGCAGCTTCCTTGTTGTAGCGCTCGCTGGTATCATTGTTGAAGGCGTGCTGAGCCCCTTCGTAGATGAATATCTGGTATTCGATCCCTGCTTTTTTCAGGGCTTCCTCGAACGCGGGTATCCCGGCGTTGATACGCTCGTCGTTGCCGGCATAGTGAGCCATCACCTTAGCTTTTATTTTCGGGACATCTTCCGGTGCGGGTGTTGTACCGTAGTATGGCACGGCTGCATCGAGGTCAGGTGAGTTTACTGCAACCTGGTTTGTCATTACGCCTCCCCAGCAGAAGCCTGTGCAGCCCACCATGCCGGATGTGCGGGGATGGGTCTCCAGGTACTTCACAGCCGCGACGAGGTTCCTGATTGTCTCTTCGCGGTCAAGCTGGCCGATCATCTCCCGTCCCTTGTCCTGATCCTCAGGTGTGCCTCCCAGCGGTGACAGGGCATCCGGCGCCAGCGCCACGAATCCTTCCCTGGCCATCCTGTCACTTACATCGCGGATATGAGGGACAAGTCCTCTGTTCTCGTGGATTACAATCACACCCGGGTATTTTTCATTTCCCTCCGGGATTGATATCCAGGCACGCATCTCGCCCGAAGCGCCAGGGTAGGTGATGAAGTCGCCTGTCACTTTCATGGCGCTTCTGCCGGCCGCCCTGGCTGTGGCTCCGGTGCAGCCGGGCAGTATCACAACGGCTGCAGCGGTTCCACCGGTTACCAGTGCGAGCTTCTTCATGAATTCCCGCCGGCTTACTTCTCCGCTACGGTACTCATCATACAGTTCGTTTACTCTCCTCTTCATTGGTCTGGGTTTTATTTGGTTTGAACCATTCAGTGTCCCCGGACTTGCGGGCTTCATCCCTTATTCTCCGGATTTTTCCGCATTACCTATGACTTGCGGGTCTCCTCCTTTATTCTCTGTATATGTCCGCGGCCCAGGCCCTTGACCTCGCATCCGAGCTGGAAGTAGCGGCGGATCTTGTCATCAGACAGTATTCCGAAACAGTCTATTATTGCTGCCGGCTGACCGATTGTCTTCACAACCTTGTCAGGATCAAGGCTGAGGTATGCTGAATGCGGTACGGCAAGGATAACTGCCTCAGCTCCCCTGAGTGCCTTGTTCAGGTTCTGTTCGATCCGTATCTCTTTCAGTTTCTCCTGGTTGCGGAAGAACTGTGCCTTGCTCTGGCCCTCAGCCGGGTAACTGTCCTGCTGTTCGAACTCCCACCAGTGTTCCACATAAGGGTCATGTACGCGTATCTCGGCTCCCATCTCAGCCAGTTTGCGTATCACTATTTCGGAGCCGCTGTAGCGGGTGTCTCCCACGTCTTCGCGGTAAGCGGCTCCCAGTACCAGCACGTCGGCTGCTGCAATGGGCTTGCCCATGTTGCGGAGAGCGTCGCGTGTCAGCTGCCCCACATGGAGTCCGCGCGTGTCGTTGATATCGATTGCCATCGGGGTGATTCTGAAGATGTCATCCTCAAAGCCGAGTATGTGCTTGTAAGCCCAGACGCCGAGGCCGCCATCCTTTGGCAGGCAGTATCCGCCTATCCCGGGTCCCGGGAAAATCATATTGCTGTGAGTGGGTCTCATCTTTATGGCCTTGATAACCTTGACGAGGTCAACACCGTTTCGCTCTGCGAAGAGGCTCCACTCATCAAGAAATGCCAGTATGGTAGCGCGGTAACTGTTCTCTACTATTTTCGCTGTCTCTGATTCGATGGGCCTGTCCATCACTGTAAGCGGGAATTTTTCGGTGTTGAGAACCTCGGTGAGGAACTTCACTACGCGCTTTTTGGCCTCTTCGTTGATACCGCTGCATACCCTCCAGAAATCACGGATGCTGGCTACATAATTTCGTCCCGGCATGACTCTTTCATAGCTGTGAGCCAGGAGCGGATCTGTTTTGATGCCGCGCCTGGTGAAGGCTTTCTTCATAATGGGGTAGGCCACCTGCTCGGTGGTGCCCGGTGCCACTGTCGTTTCTATCAGCACCAGCGCTTCGGCAGGGATGTGCTCTGCAATTACAGCCAGCGATGCCTCAAGAGCTGCCATGTCTGTCTGGCCGGCCCGCACGTTGCCAAGCTCCTCCTTAATATAGTCACACTGAACGTCAACAACCACTACATCCGCCAGTTTGAGTACATCATAGGTGTACGTTGCCATAAGTGTTTTCTTATCCTTCACGCAACGTGCTATCATGGGATCGACCTCCGGGTCCTCAGCTTTCACGGGTGAGACACCGCGGTTGAGCATCGGTATTTTCCAGTAACTGCGTACGCTCGGGCGTTGCATACCTATTACGAACTTCGTGGATTTTCCCTTTCTGTCGACAGTGTCTGCAACAATGGCTGCCATCACGGCCCCGACGAATCCGACGCCCATTACGACGACTATCTCACGTCCCCTGGTGCGTTCCTGTTTGACACGTTTTTTAATTGCCTCAAATTCAATTTGATAATCTTCCGGTTTCGGAAGTGCAAATTTTTTGCCGTTGGGGCTGACAGAATACTTTTCGCTCATATTGTTTGCTTTAATGTGTTTGAATCAGATGACTAAAAGTAGTAAAAAGAAACCTTACGGAACTAATTCCATGCTTATTGAAACGCAAAATCAGCTCTCAGATTATAACACTGTTTTACAAACCTCAGTCTGAGGCTGAAGATTGAATTATGAATCATTTTCTCTATTTTTACTTCATGCCCGGGTTTTATTCTATAGCTGCCTTCCTTTTTACGGTGGTATTGGCTTCTGCACCCACAACCATTTGTGCCCAGGGAAGTGAGGTTCAGTTAACGTCAGATCCGGCAATCGCCTCTTTTTCAACATACTCTGTTCAGGGAAATGAGGCATTAATCTCAGTGGAAGAGAGTGGTTTTTCATGGATCTCAGGAGCTGACGCTGTCAGCAGTTACGTCTGGCGTGGCACCAGACAGGGCAGGGGGCCGCACCTGCAGCCATACGCCGAATGTTCGTGGGGTCTCTTTACAGGAGGAATCTGGGGTACTTTTGATTTCAACGGTTACAGGGAGGTCGATCTCTACCTTTCGACGGATCTGCCGGGTGGATTCACCATCGGGCTTCAGGACTACTGGATGGCAGACCTGCCCTGGGATGATTTTACAGCAGAGAGTGGCAGTCATGCAGTTGAGGCATCGCTGGGGTATGAATCGGAGCATGTAGGTTTGAATGCGAACTATGTAATCAATGAAGCCGGAGGTGCCGGTTCCGCGGGCGGTGATATCTACATTGAAAGCCGTTTCTCTTTTGATTATTTTTCTGTCTTAATGGGAGCCGGGAACGGCTGGCATACCGGTGAAGGTGGCTTCAGGGTTTGCAACCTCGGCCTGGAGGTTTCTCTGGAGATCCCTGTAACTGACAGGTTCCTGATTCCTGTCACACTTCAGACGGTTTACAATCCTGACAGTGACCGTTTGTTTCTGACCGCAGGATTGTCATTATCAGTCGGTTCTGACAATAACTGATCCTGTTTGCGCAGGTCTGAAATCAGAAAATGCGATATCCCAGCATCAATGAAATTCTCTGATAGTTGGTATGCCAGTTTACAAAATCGAGCATCAGATGCCGGTTTGTATAGTAGCGCAATTCGACAGAAATCCTTTTATAATCAGCCCCTCCGCTGAATGCAAAATTAGCGGCAGGTTTTATTTTGAGCGGGTCATTATTGCCGAACGCGAGGTATGAGTTGAAATTCAGACTCTGGCTCGGAATCATAAGGGCAGCCATTGAGACCCTGAAACCATTGTCGAGATAGAAATAGTATCTCACCCCTACCGGGAATTCGATTGATTTAAACTGTATTGTGGCAGTTTCAGTTTTGGATAACTGCCTGGATAGAATCTTCTCATCATGATAGTACTGAAATGAGGGTTCAAACAACAAAGCCCATTTGTTTTTGTTAAATGGCAGGACCACTTCCGAAGCAATGGATAAGGTGAATATGGGCTTTGTGCTGAAAGTCAGATTCCGGTTGCTGTAAACTGTGTTTACATAGGCACTGTTAAGGATTGATAAAGACGAAATACTGATGCCAGGAACCACCTTGAGATGCATGGAAAGCTTCCCCTGGGAAGGGCTGTAATCACGATACTCACCTCCTGTACACTTATTGTATTCCCGGAAATATTTCTTCAGGTCTGAAATGTCATATTCGACATTCTTCACCGGCATATCTTCAGGGCATCTTACTTCTAACCAGAGTTGTTTCAGATAATCCCTGTTGATGGCTATGTTTGGTTTATTCGCTCCCCAGTAGACATTCGGATTGGAGAGATCTGTCACCGTTGAATTATCAGGCAACAGAAATCTCTTGTATACAAGTTGATTGATGCCAGAGCCGGCAGTTGAATAGAAGAATTTCTTCACCGAACCTTCAGCGTAATAATAAAGTGAGGCTTTTCCCTCAACAAGCACTTTCAGAAAAAGGGTGTCATCTGTCCACACCGGATTGTATCCCTGCCTTAGTTGACTTGTTATGTCTCCTGAGCGGTCAATCTTTACGATAGCCCTGATAAATTTTGAATCGTCATATATCCCGAATTCCTTAATTGCTGAAATTCCGCCGGTGTAAATGACGCCACCTTCATCAATTCGTAATTTAATAGCTGTAGGATTATTGTTCCAGTCCTTGTTGTAGATATAGCATTCGGTCCTTACACCTTCATTATCAATAAAATAACCTCTCTGATACTCGAGTTGGCCTGATATGGTTTGAATAAACAGAAAAAATATTACAAGAGACAGGCATTGTTTCATCACTGAAATATTTTAGATGCAGACCATTATGACTTTCTGAACGATTCTCTGATTTCGTAAATATAAGAAATTTCGGCCTGAAGCCCTGATTTTGATGCCAAAAACCATTATCTTAGCTATTCAAGCTCTGTAGATGCAGAGCTAAGTGTTTGATTAGTATTTGTATAAACTGGCCCGATCCCTTTCAGAATGTTCGAATTTTCTGAAATACAGAGCAGTTATTACCTTTTGCCCCTGATAGGTTTTGTTATTGGTATATTCGGGACTATTCTGGGGGGCGGCGGCGGATTCTTCTTCATTCCTGTACTTACCCTGTGGTTTGCAGTTCCGGCTCAGACTGCCGTGATGACTTCACTTGTTGCCACTTTGCCGATTACCCTGGTCGGGTCTGTGAGCCATTACCGCAAGCAGAACATTGATGTGAAGGTGGCTGCGGTTTTTATTGCAGGCGGACTGATAGGGGCTGTTGCAGGCGCAAGGATTACAGGCTGGATTTCAGAAGCACAGCTGAAAGTTGCTTTCGGTATCTATTCCATCATGATGGGCTTCGGGATGTTCCTCAGATCACGGAAGAAAGTAAAGACGGGCAGCCAGGCGGAAATTCAGACAGAGCATGGCAACAAACTGATGATTGCAAAAGGATCATTTTTCGGACTGGTTGCAGGAACTATTACGGGTGCGTTTGGCACAAGCGGTACAATGCCTGTGATAGCCGGCCTTTATTCAATGAGAATACCTCTTAAGGTTATTATAGGAACCTCCCTGCTCGTGGTCCTTTTCAACAGCATCTTTGCCATTGGCGCCCACCTGTTTATCGGCAGGGTCGATGTCACACTTGTCACTTTCCTTACAGCCGGTTCGGTAATAGGAGCATTGGGAGGTCCGCGGGTACTGTCAGGGATGAAGATTGATCAGAAGGCTGAGTCAACAGCTGCCTTCTGGTATGCCGCAACAATGATAATCATAGGAATCCTGATGATATCGGGAAGGAACTAAGCATACACAGAACCATGATCAGAACCATTTACTTAATAATACTGATTTACTTTGCTTTAGGCGGAGCGGGTTTTTACATTATCAACAGGAACAAGACTCCTGAAGCAGCCAGGGCAAACTATGTCAAATTCGGGACCTATTTTCTGATCATCAATCTGTTATTCTTCAGTATTGTTTTTAATACATTGGCTTTCAGGATACTTGCACTTCTGATAATTATCGCAGGATTTGTTGAACTGTCAATCCTGTTCGTCAGGTCAGGCCGGGCTCATGTTGCTTTTTTCACATTGACAGTATTAGTCTACAGCGCCTTATCAGTCATGTCCTTCTTTTTCGGTTATCAGGACAAAGGAATAATCCTGTTCGCATTTCTCGTGCTCTCCATTTTCGACAGTTTCAGTCAGATTACAGGCCAGCTCTGGGGACGTCATAAACTCGTTCCCAGAATAAGCCCGGGAAAGACATGGGGAGGTTTGCTGGGCGGAGCTTTTATATCGCTTTTCAGTGCTTATCTCCTGAGAAGCCTTGTAAGTGCAACGGTTCCTGAGACGATCATCCTCACAGTGGGAATCATAAGTATGGCTTTCGTCGGAGACTTACTGTCATCAATCTACAAACGCAGGTACAATGTAAAGGATTTTAACAGGTTAATTCCGGGTCACGGGGGCTTTCTGGACAGGTTCGACAGCCTTTTAGCCGGGGGCGCATGGGTTGCATTCTATTCATTGATTATGTAACACTTAGTTCAAAATGATATGGGAAACACAATTGTCTTATCGTTTGTCTACCTGGCTGGAATTAGTATGCTGCTTATTTCTAATGAATTAATTTACAGGAAGTTCAGTCCCGAAGGAGAGATAACACGTAAGTTTGCGCATTTCTCGTCGGTGCTTGCAACGCTTCCGTTCCCGTATTTTTTCCCTTCACACTGGTACATACTGGCGCTTGCTGCCCTTTTTGCAGTTGTGTTGTTCAGTACGCGAAGAGGCAAATTATTGCTTTCGATTCACGGGATTGAAAGGAAATCGATTGGCAGCTATCTTCTGCCAATTGCAATTTATGTCACCTTTCTGATTGCTGAGCTTCTTGACAACAAGTTTCTCTTTATCCTCCCCATCCTCATTCTGGCTGTCTGTGATCCGCTGGCGGCTGTTCTGGGCATGAGGAACACACATTACAACAGAAAGGTCAGGCTCGCCGGAATAACCCTGAATAAAACCTGGCTTGGAAGCGGTGCGTTCCTTGTATCCAGTTTCGTTATCAGCATCCTGGCTCTTTATTTCTACAGGGAGACATTTGATTTCAAGACATTCTGGCTTGCCGCTCTGATGGCAGTTGTTACAATGTTTGCAGAACTGATTAGCTGGAGGGGCTCGGATAATCTTAGTATCCCTCTGAGTGCAATAGCTGTACTTGTATTGTTCCTTTATTGATTCATCACAGGGAAATGTATGTATCTGACAACATGTGACGCAGGATGGACTGAGCCTTTTGTCTGCAGGGAGTCAGGAGTTTGAAGAACTGAAAACTGAATTTATATGAAACAGATTATTTACCGAGGTGAAAACATTCTCAATGTTCCGAATCTCATCAGCCTTTACCGGTTTATTGTATTTCCGGTAATCCTGTTCATGGCGCTGACCGGTCGCGAGAACTGGTTTGTCATCCTGATATGCATAAGCCTGGTGAGTGATATCTTTGACGGGAACATTGCCCGGATATTCAACCTTCAGACCAGGTTTGGTGCAGCGCTCGATAACCTTGCTGATCTCTGCACCTATGCCATGGCCTTGCTGGGAATGTTCCTTTTCAGATGGTCAGAGATCAGGCCACATGGATGGTTTTTATACATCTTCCTGGGAATTTTCATACTAAGTTACATTGTCGCTTTTGTAAGGTTCGGGAAGATTCCGGGCCTGCATCTCTATTCTGCAGTGTCATGCGGATATGCCCAGGGAATATTCTTCTTCGTGCTGTTTGTTTTCGGTTTTTATACCTGGTTTTATTACCTGGTAATTGCTTGGGGTATTGTGGCATATACTGAAAAGATCCTGGTACTGCTGAAGCTCGATGACATTAAGAGAGGGGTCAAGGGATTATACTGGCTTGTAAAAAAGGAAAGGACGGAGGCCGGATGAGCTGTTGCGCAGTCCGGTGAAGCTGGTTTTTCATCCGAAAGCTTCCGGCTTTTCACAGGCGCTGGGAATCGTAAAATTATGTTAAAAAACATTAAAAAAATAAAATCATCTCTCTCTGCGTTACTATATGAATAAATTATTTTTGTAATACATTGCTTTCGGCTCCATTTTACAAGCGATATATTTTTTTATGAGATGTGACAATTGTGGCTGGGATAATTCTGCCAACAGGGTAAGATGCGAAAAATGCAATACCAATCTCAGCGGTACGGAAAAGTCAGCTCCTGTTTCAGGGCAGGAAGCCGAACCTTTGAAAAAGACTGTGAACGGAAGGCAGCCTTCCGGCAATGATTACCTCGATTCACCAGGGGAGAGAGGGGAGAAGGTAACAACCAGGTGCAAAACCTGTGGTTATCCTGTAATTACAGGTGTTTCCCGGTGTCCTGAATGTGGCAGTGCACTCAATTCAAATCGCAGGCCGGATGTAGAGCCTGATCCGGTGATCCGGGGAGCCGGACAAAAGACAATCGATCCGTTCCGAAGACCGGTACAGCCGAAGTTCTCTCTGCAGCCGCAAGCAGGGGATGATGAAAAAGACCTTGCAGAGAAAAGCTTTTCCGGTCACGAGGTGACCCTGACCAGGGATAACCTTGAAGAAGGCAACATTACAATAACCGGAGGCAGCCAGGCTGTTATCACCAACCGGGGCGGAAACTGGTTCATTGAAGACACAAGTCCCCGACAGACAACTTTCATTCATGTAAACGGTTCGGTAAAACTGCAACCGGGTGATGTGATCCTGATGGGTAACCGGAGATTTATCTTCAAACCCTGCGAATGAAAGAAGATTCTTCTGACAGTCTGGCTTCATACCAGATTCCTCAGCGTTTCCTGCCCCAGGCAGGTGAGGTTATTGACCAATACAGGATCATAAAGACCCTTGGCGAAGGCACCTTCGGCATTGTTTATAAGGTTGAGGATGTGGCTTCAGGTAATGTTTTTGCCCTCAAGCTGCTCAAACTCTGGTCTATAGCCTACGAGGAGGAACGGCGGCTTGTCCTTCAACGCTTCGATCTGGAATATAAGACAGGTCTGATAGAAAGCGACTACCTGGTGTGTTCCAGGGGATGCGGCCGGGCAAAGGGAAATCCTTATATCCTCATGGAGTTCTGTCCGGGTGGCGACCTGAGAAAGGCCGGCGATTCCGGGCTGTCAGCCGAAAGACTGTACCGTGCAGGCATAGAAATTCTTCTTGGCCTCAGGGACTTGCACGATAACGGCAAGATACACCGTGACCTCAAGCCCGATAATGTGCTTCTTGATGAGCGAGGGAGAGCGAAACTGACTGACTTTGGCATCTCCGGGCATAAAAATGTCCGCATGACAAAACGCAACCTGTTCGGTCAGCCACAGGAAGTATTCGGAACCTACGCTTATATGCCTCCCGAGCAGCTCAAACCACGGGATGCAACCAAGCTCCCCGCAACTGACATTTTTTCTTTCGGAGTGCTGATCTTCGAATTGTTCACGGGAAAACTTCCGTTCGGCCCCCTGAAAACCGAGTCAGACCTGGGTGAATACGTAAGCCGTGTGAATACTTCACGGTGGGATGACATCCGCGCCCTGCGCCCGGACATAGATCATACCTGGGCCCGTATGATAGAAAAATGTCTTCAGCCGGATTACCGGAAAAGATATGCCTCCGTCCTTGAAATACTTAACGACCTGGGTGTTGAGCCCGGAGCAGAGCTTCCGGAACCGGAACCCGGGAAGACTGACTTTGCGTTGCAGGTGAAACAGGGGGATGATTCCGGCAGGATATATAATCTGGAAGAATTGAAGAGATCGAAGGGTACTACAAGGTTCCTGGTAGGGCGGAATGATGAAGAGGAGGCCATTTTCAATGACGTTGATATCACGGAAACACCCCCTGACGGAAAGAACTTTTATATCTCGAGGAAGCAGGCAACAATAGAACATGACCCTTCTACCGGCAGATGGTACCTCAGAGACGGACAGTGGGCAAGAGAGGAAAGAACCTGGAAAAATTCACTTAACGGGTCTTTTGTGAATTCCTCCAGGGCAGGAGAGGAGGGGTGTCCTCTTAATCAAGGCGATATAATTACGCTGGGTGAAACCACACTCAAGGTAACTTTTGTTTGACTTTTCAGGCAATGCGATCATAACACAGAGAAAAAAATTCACGATCTGCTAACACAATAACCATGACAAAAGAAACCACAATCAACGAGCCTAATCGCTTCTCAAAATCGGTTGGAGCCGGAATGAAATCAGTTCTCGGATCCAAAGGCAGGAGCTATTTTGTACTTGAGCACCTCGACTCATCCAAAAAACACAAAAAGGGTGAAAGCCAGGAAATAATTATTGACCACATTGAGATCGGGCGCGATCCGAAATGCCAGGTCGTTTTCGCCGAAGATTTTCCGACAGTTAGCAGGCGCCATGCATCAATCACCCGTGAAGGTGACAAATGGGTTCTCAAGCAGCTTTCAGAAAAGAATCCGACCCTGGTGAACGGGAAACCGATAGCCAAATCATGGTTTCTCCAGTCAGGCGATGAAATAAAGTTTTCCTATGAAGGGCCTTCAGTCAGGTTCTTTGTCCCCGGCAACAACACTGTGGGCACGCTCGGGTTTACAAAGAGGCTGAACCTCTTCAGAAAGCAGGCTCTGCGACCCTACAAGGCAGCTATGTCCATCCTTGCAGCTGTGTTTGTTCTGGCATTTCTCGGACTGGGATACTTTATCCGGCAGCAGTCAAAGGTAATAGAGACTCAGAACACAATGCTTTCCGATCTGAAAACTGTAACCGAGCAGCAGGCTGCAGAGCTTATAGAACAGAACCGGAAAAACGAGGAACTTGTCGGTGCACTGAAAGAGAAGATAAAGACCATTGAGAGTGTTCAGGTCCAACAGTCTTCCCGTCTGGCGTCCACCCAGGCCGATGTCAGTGTGGAGGCCATTTATCCGAGTGTGTTTTACCTTTACTGCAAAGGCATTTCAATAAGGATGCCCGACGGTTCAGAATACAGTGCAGATGATTTTGGCTGGTCGGGTACCGGATTCCTCCTCGATGACGGAAGATTGGTCACTGCCCGCCATGTTGTTGAACCCTGGTATTATCCGGGTTCTTCAGATGATCCTTCACTGGGTATAAATGCGATGATTCAGATGGGTGCCGTCCTCGATTACACCCTGGTTGCCGTTTCACCCGGTGGAGCTGCATACAACATAAATGGTAATTCTTTCCGGATCAATAAATCGAAAGATCAGACTGTCACCTTGTCCGACGGCAATATCGTAAAACTTGCTCCGTTACCCGATGATTCCGACTGGGCATATGCATCGACCAACCTCAGGGGCACCCTTCAGATTGATAATCAACTTGCCAGTTCCCTGCAAACGCAAAGCGAGCTCCACATCCTGGGGTATCCTCTTAGCCTGGGTGCAACCAATCCTGATGATATCTCTCCGCTTTACAGCACCACAAGGGTTGCCAGAACCGGCCTGCATGACGGTCTCATCTACACCACTGACAGGAACTTCGACCATGGTAACTCAGGCGGCCCGGTAATGTATTATCAGAACGGAAGCTACAAGGTGGTGGGAATTGTTTCGGCCGGTACCGGCGATGCTGTTGGCTTTATTGTGCCAGTTTCAGCAATCTATTAACCTCTAAAGATAACACGGTCACTTCTGATCCGGGGAAAGATCGCCCCGGATCAGAATCCCGGATCAGAACCCCGGTCCTGAACCACAGACCAAACCCCGGACCAAAACCCGGACTAAAACCCCGATCAAAACCCCGGACCAAAACCCCGGACCAAAACCAAGAAAAAAGAAACAAACCTATGAACCTTAAGGAAAATGCACTGTTTGCCGGGCGTTACCTGCTGCTGAAACTGATTGGTGTGGGAGGATTCTCTGAAGTATGGCTGGCCACCGACCAGATGACAGAGGATACGAAGGTAGCCATTAAAGTATTCGTTCCGGACAAAGGCCTCGACGAGGACGGGATTCACCAGTTCCGGAAGGAGTATGCCCTCACACAGCCCCTGAACCATTCAAACCTGCTTAAAGCCAACTATTTCGACATATTCGAGTCTTCACCTTACCTGGTGATGCCTTTCATGGAAAACGGGTCGCTCAGCAAACTGATGTACAAGAAAGGGACCTTCAGCGAAGATGAGATCGTTGAGATCATCAGGCAGATCGGTTCAGGGATGGCCTATCTCCACCGGAACAACATCGTTCATCAGGATATCAAGCCGGACAATATTCTTGTGGACCGGGAGGACAATTATCTGCTGACAGACTTCGGGATAAGCAGTAAGATGAGGAACACCCTGACACGTCATTCCACCAGTAAAACCGCGATGACTGTATCATACGCGCCACCTGAACGGTTTGGCAAGTACCCGCAGACCACACCAGCAGGTGATATTTTTTCCTTTGGTGTAATGATGTATGAACTCACAACGGGCGAGGTTCCATGGATGGGCGCCGGCGGTGTGGTTCTAAGAAGTGACGATCAGGTGCCGTTGATACCTGAAACTTACTCCCCTGCTCTCTCATCCATAATTGAGAAATGCATGTCGGTTGACCCGGCAAACCGGCCCACCGCCCATGATCTTGCCGACTTTGCAAATGATTACTTCTACAAAAAGAACCAGCCTCCTGCACCCGTCAAGGGAGGAAAGAAGACTGTGCTTCTCAGTCATGATGCTGTACAGTATAACCAGGCGCCGGCCGGAGAAAAGCAATCCGGCACCCGCAAGGGGAGTGAAACCGTAATGGACAACAGGCATGATCAGAAGGGAAAGATCAAAGCAACTGTAGCGGGGGCTTCATCAAAAGGACAGGTATACCAGGTTGATTCGCAGGAGACTGTCAAATCGCGGAAAAACCGCAGACCCGGGCTGAAAATAATAATACCGGCTGCATGCCTGGTTATTGCTGCCGGTGCCTTCGGGTTCTGGAACTTCAGCCGGACAAAGGTCGTCTATTACAAAAACTATGTTGAAGAATGGGGTGTGCCACGGGGCATTCATGAACTCAGTGCCGATGAGGTCAGCAGCCGTGCTGCAAGCTATAAATTTGTTTTTTCCAAAGGTAAACTCAGGGAGATGAGCAGGGTCAACAGTGACGGGTACATTGCCCCGCACGATGACTCAGAGCAGATGGAACGGCCCGATGCCGCAACTTATGTGTACCACAGGAACGGTGACCTGGATTATCAGGAGGTTAAGGACAGGAACGGAATTGTCTATCTGGCAGATTACGACCTGAAGGGAAAAATGGTAAAATTTGTCTGTAATGATGTTGTCAGAACTCCCTATTATCTTGCCGGCCGGACGTCAGCCTTCGGAGAAAATCCCTTTGCCACAAAGGGCAAAGTGAAGGGCAGCATTTCCCGCTTTAACCTAACTTTTGACGACAAAGGCAGGGTCACACAGGTCCTGTTTGCAAACCCGGATAATATCAGCACCGGTGACCAGGATGCCGTTTACGGAAGGAAATACCTGTACGACGAAAGAGGCAACCTTACGCAGAAAACGCTTATTGGCAGGGATGGCGGTAACGAAAACAACAATACCCTGATAAGCATATTCAGGTACAAGTTTGACCAGGAAGACAACTGGATCTCTTCAGAATGGCTTGATAAGGACAACAAGCCGGTACTTATCAATAATGGCTTTTACAGGGAGGAAAACACCTATGATACGTATGGGAATAATGTTAAGATTCTTCATTTCGATACAAAGGACAATCTTTGTTTAACGACGTATGCAGGCGCTGCCGGCTATGTGAGAGAGTACAACTCAAAGGGTCAGTGCATAAGGTATGAATTCACAGACCTTTCGGGGAAGCTGGTCAAATCCAGATACGGAATGGCAATTGTCAAGTACAGCTACGACCAGAGGGGAAATAAAACAAGGGAAGAATACTACGACATCAATGACCAGCCCTGCATGCGCAGTAACGGAGTATTCGCAATTGCTTATAATTATGACAGTAAGGGTAACCAGACAGAATATTGGAACTACAACCTGGAAAACAAGTATTGCATCAACACCGAGAACGGCATTGCCGGGGAGACATTGACATATGATGCAAATGGAAATGTTGTCACGGCCCGAAATTTTAACGCAAACAGGGAACAACTGAATTCAGAATACTATTACGCCGGGGTGGATCTTCAATATGACCTGCATAATAACATCCTGGAGCGTAAGTTGATCGTGCCTGAAAGATTACGGGCAGCCAACCCTGAATACAGAGATGTATCTGCACTGATTATCAGGTATAAGTACGACCTGCGCAATAATATCATTGAGGAGTCTTATCATGATCAGAATGGCGCTCCTTTCCTTTACAGCAAGGATTATCACGGGACTTCGACTGAATATGATGAGCGGGGAAATGTAACCAGGGTGAGCTATTTCGGATTAAACAGGGAACCTGAACGCGCAACGGTCCAGGCCATTCAAATAAAGAGGCAATACGACCGGAAAAGCAATCTGATAGAAGAATCGTATTACGATAAAAACGATCAGCCCAGCTATAACTACCCGGGTGGTTTTGCCGGATTTACAGCTACCTATAACGACAGAAATCTTCAGACAAGCTGGAAACATTTTGATGTAAACCGTCAGCTTGCCGGTCTTAATGCTTCAGTCGTCGGAGCCGTCAGTACTTACGATGAAAACGGTACTCTTATCGAAACCTATTACATCAACAAGAATCAGGAAAAGGTTGACTGGCGTGGCAACAGGATTTAATTACCGGACAACTATGACCTGCATTTTCATCAGAAAGTATATTTACAGATTAAAATTTTCACAACCGGAGCGTAACCGAATTGCTCCCTAACCTGATAGAATTATGGCAAGCAACACCACCCTCATGATCGCCGCACGAACCGATGTCGGCAGGGTCCGTGACCACAACGAGGACAATTTTATAGTTTGCCCGGACCTGGAACAACAGAAATGGCAATTCGAGAACAACAGGATTGTCAGCCCCGGTGAACCGGGAACCCTCCTTGTGGTGGCTGACGGGATGGGGGGGATGAATGCCGGCGAAGTTGCATCCAGGATTGCGGTTGATGCAATTAAATCCGTTTTCGGCGAGAAAATAAAACCCGGCTTTGTTCCTGACGACAACCTGATTGAAAGCACCCTGAAGGCTTCGGTTAAGCTTGCCAACAAGGAAATACTCAGGGAACAGCAACGTGATCCGGAGACCGAAGGCATGGGCACTACCGTTGTTATTGCATGGATCACAGGGGGTCGCCTTTATTGTGCCTGGTGCGGTGACAGTCGTTGCTATATTTACAATCCCGATTTTAGCTCAGACAGTGAGCGGGCAGGCCGTTTTGCAGAGAGCCGGCACCATGTTACCGGGAACCTTGCCCAGGTCACCAAAGACCACAGTGAGGTTCAGGAACTGGTCGACAGAGGTATACTGACAGTCGAACAGGCATTTTATCATCCAAACAGCAACATAATTACCCGCAGCCTTGGCAGCGACGAGGGAGGAGCGACACCGGAGCTGTTCTCGTGCGGGATCATGACCGGCGACCGGATACTTCTCTGCAGTGACGGACTCTGCGGACTGCTGACTGACGAACAGTTATGTGACCTGGTGCAGGCTGAACCCGACCCCGGCGAATGTGTGCGGAGCCTGGTAGATGCCGCCAACGATGCCGGCGGAACCGACAATATCACGGTCGTCATAGCCGATGTGAAGGAGGTTGGGTCGTTTGCAAATGTTACTGTCAGCGAAAAACGCCGGAAAAGGTTCTTCCCGGGAATTCTGCTGGCTGCTGTTGTACTGCTGCTCGCAGGCTACCTCATACTAAGGGATAAGGATAACGGATTCCTTGTCCTGGTTTCTCCGTCAGCCTTCGTCGATGCAAACGGCGATACGATAACGATTCCGGCATCAGATTCCTTGAGCCTCACTCCTGCAGGGCAGTTCAACCGGGAAATGATTGCCTGTGACAGTACAGAGGTCAGGGATGAGCGCGATTCCGTGGCGATTCTGGACAAAGGGGATACCGTTTACTTCAGGGCACAGAAGGAATAGGTTTACAGAAGAACTTTTACTTGATACTAAACACTAAAATATTCTGGATGCTCTTTTGTTAATGAGGTCATGATATGATTTTTTCATATCATCAGAGATGAAACTGATATCAATAAACTCATGCCATTTTTTCATCGAGACATTAAGTTTACCGAACATATTATCAACGGCTTTATTATCTATGTCAAATCTTTTTATTGCTTCAATGAAGTCTGTTTTTTTTATCTTTTTCTTTTTCCCATTTAATGTCAGAGCCAGATCCTCTTCATCCCCTTCCACAACAAGACTTGATGCAACCATATCATAAGCCGGGCTTAAGACGTATCCCAATTCAGGCTTATCGATAAGAGAAAATTTCTTTAAATGCATATCTGCATTTCCTGTCAGGAACGAGAATAGAACCTGCTCGAAGAAATTAATTATGTCCAAGCCAGGATTAGCCGAATATTTGATAATGGCTTTTCCGATTTGTTCGTGTGATCCATTATATTTCTGCTCTGTTAACCTTTCTGTTAACTGGCACATATCTTCCATGTGGATCTTGACTCCATTTTTCCTGTCAATTCGCCTGGTTATGTAAGTGAGTTTCCCTGAACTCAGTCTTAAAAGAGAATGCGGGACTACTTCTATTCCCGAAATTTCTGCAAGATGCATAGTAAGATCTTCAAGTTCAGGAAGAGACTGGTATTGTTCTGTCGGTGGCTTTAAAATGTATCCACCCCATAGTCCTACTATTGTAAACCGTTGTGGTTCGTCTTTTTTTTTCAGTTTTTCAAGATGCAATGATAACTTTGGTTGTACACCTGTAACTGTGGTTTGAGATTTAACCACCTTTTCAGCAAGCTGTAACATTTGATCTTCTGAATATGGAAGTTCAGGGGGATTTGGTGTCCCGAATATTTTTCTGGAGCATGCTGAATGAAATTCAAATTTCTCTTCTTCCAGAGGTTGGTAACAATATAAGCATCTTCTCATTGACTGGTGTTATATGTTTTCTTCTTCGACACTGACAGACCCAATACAATCTTTGCAACAGGCAAGCAGCAAGCCCATCCTGTCTCTTGCGTTCAGTTTCCAGTTTTTTTCGGCGATTTCCAATAGCCATCCCTCAGGAATAAGGCCATCAAAAAACGGGAACATTGTTTTACTGACAAATGGCTTATCCTGTAACGGGAGAGTGAGGCTGACAGGTTTTGCCATTGATCCGGCCAGGTAATTCTCTTCATATCTGAAAGAATATCCTTCATCGTTCTCGGTTAAACGGCCGGCTAATTCACTACACATATAAACTTTTGCCTTTCTCATCCCTGTACAAGTTTGTCACGGTTTATCGGTTGAGGACCCAGCTCCTGTCCAAAAAGTTTCAATACCTGATTTACCTTGTCCATTCTTAGAGTTGTTTTTCCCTGTTCAAGGTCACGGATAAAACGTAGCCCTACACCAGCTTTTGCTGCCAATTGCTGCTGACTCAGATTCAATTTCTTTCTTCTATCCTTTAGAAAGTCTGATAATGTCATTAATCTTTGCTCCATATTTTGATTTATACCTTATCGGGTATAAAGATATACTTTATTATTTAAATTATACCATATCGGGTATAAAATTGGAATTTTGAATCATGCTATACCTTATCGGGTATAAATACGGATAAATCTAATTAATTTATACCTGATCAGGTATAAGTGCAAAATAGAAACAACCTTTCTCAATATTGCAAACAGCTATCACCTGTTACCTCTGTTTAAATTGCATTTATTGCCATTAGTCCAATTGCGGGATTGGAATATTCATCCACTAACTTAAGTGAAAATGTTATATTTGGTCTTGCAATCCAACTTAACTATTGTCACTTCAATCCAATAAATTAAACAATGGTTAGCCTGATTATCTGTCTTAATTTGAAGTTAATGCAATATGAAAATTACACTCATTTCCCTGTTGGTGCTGTTATCAGCTTGTTTGTCCGGGCAGAAGACAAAATTGATAAAAGATGATCTGAATCATGAGGAATACCATGTATTGAAGAGCAATACTTCAGTTATGCATGGTGAATACAAGAAGTTCAGTCAAAAGAGAGCTATACAAATAGTCGGTTATTACAAAAACGGAGTTGAGGACAGTATCTGGAGTTTCTATAATTCAGAAGGTGATCTCATTCAAAAATATGATGTCTTAAAGAAAGACATTGTTTATTACAAATCCGATGAGAGCGAAAAATACAAAACCTATAAGCTGATAAATGGCATTGACAATCCGAATGTGATTTTGGACCGTCCTCCGCTTTTTGTCGGCGGTAATGATTTTCTCTATAATGAGATAATAAGGAGAATCAGGTTCCCTGCGGAAGCTCGTGGGTTAACCCTTACCGGCAAAGTTTATATCTCATTTGTCATTGACAAATCAGGCAATACGGGTAATTTCAAAATTCTGAAATCTCTTGGTTTTGGAATAGATGAAGAGGTCATAAGAGTGTTCCAATCCCTTCCGCATAATTGGGTCCCCGGTATTTATAACGGTAATCCGGTTGATGTTGAATACATATATCCGGTTGCAATCACTATGCAGACAATTACTCCTGATAGTTATTAAAAATGTAAATTACAATGTCATCCTGAGGTTACATGAGCAAAAGAAACCGCAAATGCTGCGGACAGCAGCATTTGTCTTATTTTGAGCCATTCGCTTCTGACCTTGCAAGGTTATCGCTCCCGTCTCAAAATCAGAAAAGCCATGCTTGCGCATGGCTTCCTGGTTTCTTTTGCGGTGCGGACGGGACTCGAACCCGCGACCCTCGGCGTGACAGGCCGATATTCTAACCAAACTGAACTACCGCACCAAAAGCGATGCAAAATTAATCCAATTTTTCATTCCTCAAAATTTTTTGAATATTTATATTTCTGTTTCTGTTCCCTGCCTGAAAGCTATTGCAACATGACAGGCAAAGCCATGGAGAAATAAGAAGGGTGTCCCGTTTGCATTATGAGACACCCTCCTGTAATTTGAGTCGTACGTCAGACTATTTGCCTGCAGAATACCATGAATTCTGTTCAAGCAGGTCATTAACCTCAATTTCCCTGTAAGGAATTGGAAGTATCAGGTTGCCTGCGTTATATGCATATTCGCCCACATTCAGTTTCCATCTTTTCAGGTCATGCAGACGATGCCCTTCCCAGCACAGTTCGAGGTATCTCTCCTCCCTTATCTGTGCCCTTGTAACAGTCGTTGCATAAAGCGGCGCATTGGCCCTGGCGCGCAGGAGGTTGATATCCTGTACCGGAGTGTTCGGACCGATGTCAGCACCCGGGTCTTCAAAGTTGGCTTCAGCCCTTATAAGATACATCTCTGCAAGACGTAATAATGGAATATTGCGGTAGTAGTTACCCCATTTTGCCGTATTGATCCCTCCGTTGTTAAGGATGGTTCCGACCCCCTTGTAGTACATCATTGTGATATTGTCAATAGTATATCCATCCTGGGTGTCTTCCTGGTACCTTCCGCGAAGGTCAAACGGATCAAACCTGTAAAGGAATGACTGCTGGATCTCATAATCTCCTCTTCCTGCTCCGGCCAGTGATGCATACATCACAGGAAGCCAGGCAATATCAGAGTTTATATTCACCTGGATTGCAAAAATATCCTCAACACCGTTCTCCGGGTTGTTGAATGCTTTCAGTGGTGTATCTGCCAGGTCGAAGTAACCGCTTTCTATTACCCTGCTGGCTTCAGTGGCGGCAGACCTGAAGTTTCCTATCTGCAGATAAAGTCTTGCAAGCACTGCTCCGGCTGTCATTGAGGATGCATAAACGCCGTTTACGTCAGGAAGGAGATCACGTGCTGTTGTCAGGTCTTCGATTGCCTGTTCATAGCATTGTTCAACTGTATTCCGGGCAACCGGCACAGCATCTGACACATCGGCTGTAGGAACCAGCACGAGCGGGATCCCGGGCTGACTGTTCTCCTGGCCGGGTTCATAAGGAAGCCCGAACAACCTCGTCATCTCAAATATTGTCCAGCCTCTGAGGAACATTGCTTCACCCTTTACAAGGTCGGCATCAGCATCATCGAGAAGTGATATTACATCTTCCTGCAGGAGGGTGTTGCAGGTGTTGATGAGCCTGTATGCTTCCGTCCAGGTGAATTCAACGTAGTTATTTGTTGTTGTGGCAGCCTTGTTGTAGAACTCACGGGGTTCCTCGTAGGTGCCCATGAATCTCATATCGCCGGTTGTGGCATAGAGCTCGCTGTACTCGTTGAAGTACGATCCGAATGTTCCGTAACTGCTCACCTGGAGGTATGCACCCACAAGGGCAGCCTTTATGTTATCAGGTGTGGTCAGCGCCACCTCTGCGTCAATTGACTGTTTGGGTTTAAGCTCAAGCTTTTCGGTGCATGAGAAGAGCATGGCAACTACCGCAACTGTCAATATCCGAAACTTGTACATATATATCTTGTTTTTCATGACTTTTGGTATTAAGTGTTAGAATGAAAGGTTTATACCAAGACTATATGTCCTCGCCTGCGGAGCAGTATAGAAGTCATATCCCTGTATAATATTTGTATTCTGGGTTGAGCGTCCGGTTCCGGTGTAGTTCACTTCCGGATCCCATCCCTTGTAACCGGTCAGAGTATACAGGTTCTGCACCCCGATATAAACTCTTGCCGAGGTCATTTTCATACGTTGTGTAAGGTTCTTTGGCAGGGTATAGCCCAGGTTGATATTTCTGAACCTGATATATGAGCCGTCATACAGGTACCTGCTTGATACCTTGTTTCCGTTACCCAGACCCAGCCTGGCCTGCGGTACGTCAGTGATGTCACCGGGATTCTGCCACCTGTCCATCTGGTCGGAAGTCTGGTTGTCAAACCAGTCGGCATTTGCAGACTGGTAACCGCCGCCACCGTTGTAGACCATGTTGCCGTATACGAAGCTTATAAGCACGTTGAGGTCAAATCCCGCAAATTCAAAGTAGTTGTTGAAGCCTCCTGTAAAGTCAGGGTTTGGTGAACCGACGATCTGTTTCTCGGCCAGGTTGTAGTTATTTGTCGTCTCGTCACTGTCAGCACTGATGTAGTAGAGTGCATCGCCGTTTTCAGGATCGACGCCGGCATATCTGATCAGGTTGAATACCCCGATAGGCTGTCCTTCAATGACGTAGTTAATCGAGTTGGGTGTGATCGAAGGGCCGTTTATGTTGATGATTTTATTGTCGTTGAAGGCCATGTTGAAGTCGGTTGTCCAGATGAATTTGCCGGAAAGGTTATTCGAATGCACACTGAATTCAACGCCTTTGTTCTCCAGTTCGCCGACGTTGCTCCATACACCCTCGAAGCCGGAAGTGGCCGGGAGGGTTCTGTAGAGCAGGAGGTCGGTTGTCTTTTTCTGATACCAGTCGATTTCGCCGGTGACCCTGTTGTTGAAGAAGCCGAAGTCAAGGCCGATGTCAAGCTGTGCGGTGTTTTCCCATCCAAGCTCCCTGCTCTGGAG
Source organism: uncultured Rikenella sp. (assembly GCA_964635655.1). Taxonomy (GTDB): domain Bacteria; phylum Bacteroidota; class Bacteroidia; order Bacteroidales; family VadinHA17; genus SR-FBR-E99. The sequence goes on from CAZWOC010000008.1 coordinate 97,424, forward strand.
TTGTGTAGCTTCAAGACCGGTCCTGCCTGCATAATTGACTCCGTCATATAGTGCGAGGTGTGCATAATCAGGTATCCCCGAGTTTCCGGTTATACCGTAGCTGGTCCTTATTTTAAGGTAACTCAGTACATCCTTGATGCCTGCCATAAAATCTTCCTGGGAGATAATCCATCCGGCCGATCCTGCCGGGAAGAATCCGAACCTGTTGTCAATACCGAAGCGCGATGAGCCGTCTACACGTCCGCTTACGGTGAAGAAATATTTTTCATTGATTTTGTAGTTTGCACGGGCGAAGTATGAGAGGTATGAGGTGGCCTCTTCCCATCCGCCGTAGGTTGTGACCTCAGCAGCATTGTCGATATTTGTGAAGTCATCGGTCGGGAAACCCTTCCCGATTATGTTTGACCCGATGCTGTTTGACTGCTGGTATGACATACCGCCAACAAGGTTCAGGTTATGCACTCCGAATTTTCTGTTGTATGTCAGGTAATTTTCCCAGTTATAGTTGATTACCCGTACAGAGCGGTTCTGTGCTTCTCCGGCAGGGCCGCCGGTAATTGTCTCCCTTCCCCAGAAGTTCTTTTCCCGGAGCTCATAAATGTCAGATCCGAACTCACTCCTGAATGATAGATCTTTCAGGATATTGTATGATGCATAAACGTTTGCCAGTGACCTGAAGGATGTCTGGTTGTTAGTCTCGTCGCGAAGTGAGATGAGGCCGTTATAGTAAATTGTCTCAGTATTCAGTTCACCTGTTTCGGGGTCATAAACGGGTGTGAGGGGCGACTGTGCAACGAGCTGCAGAGGAGTTGCAAAGGCGTTGTCATTCTGTACCCTTTCCATCTCTGTGCGGATGACGTTCATCTGCATGCCAAAGCTGAATCTGTCACTTGCTTTCTGGTCAAGATTAAGCCTGGCGCTCATCTTGTTCATGTTGTTTCCGCGGAGGATCCCTTTTGTGTCATCGTAGCTGACCCCGGCATAATACCTGGTTGATTCTGATCCGCCTGATCCGGAAACATTTATCCGGTTGAGCGATCCCTTCTGGAAAGCCTCTTTCTGCCAGTCGGCGTCATAACCGTCATCCCAGACAGGGCCCACGAATGCATCCCATGCATCTGGCTTTGTGAAGCCAGGCTCTCCCCAAAGCCATCCGTTCTCATCGAGGGCATTCTCTATTGATTCGTCCATCAGTTCGAGGTACTGGCTGGCATTGAGCCATTTTACCAGCCTGCTGGGTTCACTTATGCCGGTTGTGTACTGAACATCAAACTTCGTTGTTCCCGCTTTCCCTCTCTTTGTCTGGATAATAACCACCCCGTTGGAAGCCCTGGACCCGTATATTGCAGATGCAGATGCGTCCTTCAGAATCTGGATTGACTCCACATCAGTCATTGCAAGGTCGGCGAGAGGACTTGTCGGCTGGTTGTCTGCGTTGGAAAGGTTCTCTGCGGTGATCGGTACACCGTCAACAACATAAAGAGGCTGGTTGTTGGCCGATACTGATGATGACCCGCGGATCCTCATCTTCACCGTCTCTCCCAGCTTGCCGCTTGCCTGTTCAATAAAAACCCCGGAGGTTTTTCCCTGTATGGCAGATTCAAAGCTGGCGACAGGCATTTCAGCTATGCCCTTTGTTTCAACTTTTGTGATGGAACCGGTCAGTTCTCTCTTTATTGCTGACCCGTAACCGACAACGACCACCTCATCAAGGCCCACATCGTCAAATTCCAGTGCCACATCAATAACATTCCCTGTTCCCACAGTAAATTCCTGTGACTTCATCCCTACGAACCTGAAAACAAGGATGCTTCCCGGTTCTGCCTGGATTGAGTATTTACCGTCCACGTCGGTTGCAGTACCGACCGAAGTTCCCCTGACAAGGACTGTTGCCCCTATAACGGGCAGTCCGTCAGTCTTGTCCGTGATCACACCTGTAACTGTTTTCTGCTGTCCGAAACCAGAAGACACAATTGCAAGGAAGATCAGACCTGTTAATAGCAATTTTTCCATTTAATAATAGATTAGAGTTAAAAAATTAACAATTCTATTAAAAGACCGCTAAAAAGTGAAAATATCCCGTTTAGATACCGAAAAAAATGTGAATATTATGTTAATGGCAGGAAATAATCTGTCTATGAGCCGATTAGGCCGGGGAATTATTTAAGGAAAAATGAAAAATTAACATTCCCGTAATAACGGTGTTCAGAAAACCGGTTGGAGTTTGTGAAATCAAATGATTTAGGGTGTTCGAGGATGAATAAGGTTGATTCCCGGGCTGCCCCTGAATTCATCACCATTTCGGGAATTTCGCCGAGCCACCTGAGTGCGTAAGGGGGGTCGGCAAATACTATATCATATTGTTTATGACATATCTTAAGCCAGTCACGAACATCAAGGCGGTGCACCCTTGCCCGGTCAAGTTCCAGTTCGCGGAGTGTCCGGCTGATGAATTCGCAGCTGCGCCTGTCGGTTTCAACAATGTCTATGTCAGTGGTTCCCCTTGAGGCAAACTCGTAGCTGATAGCCCCGGTACCTCCAAAGAGATCAAGAAATGAAACTGATTCGAAGTCGTACCGGTTGTTCAGTATGTTCATCAGGCTCTCGCGTGCGAAGTCGGTTGTAGGCCTGGCCCTGAAACCTGAAGGGGGTTCGATGAGGCGCCCCCTGTATTTACCCCCTATTATTCGCACGAGGGTGCAGTGAAGAGGTTCAGCCAACGGTGCAGGTGTACCTCGTTCATGACATAGCTGAAGCTCTGTCTTATCAATGGTGAGGCGAACCTTATCACGGGAGAAAAGTTCAGCAGGGCAATATGAGTTTCGGTGTAGGGCTCCACATGGCCGCTGATATTGATGGTTTCATCATGCCGGATCCCTTTCCTGTCAAGGATGTTGAAGAGAAAATAAGCTGCGTCCTGTGACGAAGAGACGGCAAAACTGTTGCAGTATGTCAGATTTCGCTTTTCTGCGATTATCAGAGTTATAAAGCTCTTTTCAAAATGGAGGTGGATATGGCAATCCTCCGAGCTCCTGCATGCAGCTGAGACATGGCTGAGCAAAGGTTTGGTATGATGCCACGGAGTTATTTCGCGCCAGCGCGAAGAAATACCGCCAGTCACATCCCTGCCGGGCGAAAAAAGTACGACAGCATCGGGGAAAGGGACGTTGTTGGAGATTACTCCTTCAGCATCCGACAGGCCGAAATTAAACCGGTAATAATCTTCACGCAATCCGGGTTCATAGACAGGAGCCGGGATCATTGTCGAATTAAGTGTCGGAGTAATTATAAATGTTTTCCTGAATTTTCTCCTCAGGAAATCATCATTTTCAATTATTTCGCTAAAACTCCTGGGAGTACCACCTGACGGCTCCTCCCGGGGGTAATGCCTTAACATTACATACTTGCCTCTTAACAGGTCAAGTACTGTAAGTGATACTCCGTCTTCAGAAAGCTCCAGTGTAAGATCGTAATTGTCGGTCGCATTGATGTCGAGAGTCTCGTCAATGAGCTCCAGGGGATATATCTGCGACGTGGTCATCAATCCTCCCAGTTCCCGGCATTGTTATTGGGTACTTTCACATCGCCCACTTTTATGCCCGGGAATCCAGTGATCTTGGTTCTCTGATCATTATAGTTGATTACAAGCTGTCTGTCAAGATCACCAAGGAAAACGTCATTCATAACAAATGCCTCGAAAACGTTGACGAGCACCATCGAGGTTGTCATTACCCTGCCGGCTGACATCTGAAACTCTGTCTTCTCCATTCCCGGGACATATCTGAGCTGGTCAGTGGGATAGCCCTTGTCAAATATAGAGTCGCGAACCGGTATATAGCTTGTATCACGGCTTATAAGACCTTTCTTAACGGCTTCTTTTTCGGTTGTGATACCGGCAGCGATCATTTCGTCGGTCAGTGAGCCTCTCTTGTAAACCAACGGGAGGGAATCAGTCTGGAGGAATGCAATCAGGGTGTCAAAGCTGCCTGTGTAATAACCCTTGACAGATTTGAAGGCTTCCTGGGCCGTCCTGATGTCAATAAGTCTCTCCTTGATTGCTGACTCTCTTGCATCCTTTTCATTGTTGAAGCGGATTGGCTTCATAATGCTTTCCACAAGAAAATACGACAGCACAATAATGATTATTGTAAATACGATGTTGAGAGCCGTTTTCATGTCTTTTCTGATCGATTGTTGAATAACTTTGTGCAAATTTATAAAAAAAGCAAACTGTTATCAGGTTTACTGCAATAAAATGAGGCAGGAGAATATCCATAATCTTCTTACTAAAAACCTGGGGTACCTCCCCACGCGGGACCAGTCTGACTGTATGCAGTTGCTGGCTAAATTTGTTTCAGACAACACAAATGATGTTATCTTCCTGATGACCGGGTATGCCGGAACCGGAAAGACGAGCGTGATTGCCTCCCTGGTAGCGGCACTGAACACGCTGCGGCTGAAATCGGTTCTTCTGGCACCGACAGGACGGGCTGCAAAAGTACTCCGGTCTTACTCAGGGAAGGAGGCTTATACAATACACCGCAAGATTTACAGGCAGAAGTCAGCCACTGACGGAATCGGCAAATTTGTTCTTGACAGGAATCTGCACAAGGAGACATTTTTTATTGTTGACGAGGCTTCCATGATCCCGGACGAATCGTCTGAAGGGTCTATGTTCGGCAGCGGCAGACTGCTGGAGGATCTTCTGGAGTACGTGTATACAGGTACAGACTGCAAGCTTATCCTTGTGGGTGATGTGGCACAGCTTCCTCCAGTGGGGTCAGTGGTGAGTCCGGCGCTTGATGTGAATGTGTTGAAGGCCACGGGGTTTGCGCTGGAGACATTCGAGCTTCACCAGGTTATAAGGCAGAGTGAAGGTTCAGGTATACTTATGAATGCAACTGCGGTAAGACAGCAGGTAACCGACGGAGACCTGTCGGTGCCTGAGCTTGTCTTAAAGGGTTACAGTGACATTGAACGCCTCGGCGGTAATGATCTGATTGAGCGTCTCGCCGAATCATATGACAGGTGTGGTACCGACGGAGCAATAGTTGTAGTTAACTCCAACAACCTGGCCAACAGGTATAATCAGGGCATCCGCAACAGGGTCTTCTTCCGCGAGGAGGAGATAAGTACGGGTGACATAATAATGGTTGTAAAGAACAACTACTTCTGGCTGAAGGATGAAGAAAACACTTCCTTTATCGCCAACGGTGATATTGCCGAGGTTCGCAGGATCAGGAAGTTCGAAGAGATGTACGGCATGCGGTTTGCCGAGATGACACTCTGGTTCCGCGATGCGGAGCTTGAAATAGAGGCAAAGGTGATGCTTGATACGCTGATGATGAACACACCGTCACTGTCACCTGAAAAATCGCGTGAGCTTTATTTTGCGGTGCTGGCTGATCATCCGGGAATAAGCTCAAAACGCAAGCAGTATGAGGCTGTAAGGGATGACCCTTATTATAATGCCCTGCAGATTAAGTTTGCCTACGCGGTTACCTGTCACAAATCACAGGGAGGACAATGGGAGAGGGTCTTTATAGACCAGGGAATGTTCAACCGCCAGGAACCGACGATAGATTACCTCCGGTGGTTCTATACTGCCCTTACAAGGGCGACTGGCAAGGTGTACCTGGTGAATTTTCCGGACAGCTATTTCAGGCAATAGCCATTAGGCAATAGGCATTAGTGGTATATTTGCGCAATCTTTTTTCGAAATTGAATTTAACAGAAAAACTTACAAACAGGAAGATCTTCCTGTTCTGGGGACCGCTGGCGCTGACGTGGCTGATGATGTCATTCGAGCAGCCTTTCCTGATTGCCTTCATTGCCAGGTTAAGCGATGCAAAGGTCAATCTTGCCGCATTTGGAATTGCAGGGTCATTTGCCATGATTTTCGAGGCTCCGATTATCATGCTGATGAGTGCATCCACAGCCCTGGTAACCGGACATCATTCATACAAAAAGCTGAAGCACTTCACTGACCTGCTTAATCTCGGGGTTACAACTGTTCAGCTGATAATGCTCATTCCCCCGGTGTTCAACTTTTTTGTCATCAGCCTTATGGGAGTGCCGGAAGAGGTTGCAGCACCGGCTTACACTGCACTTATAATATTTCTTCCCTGGGCCGCCTCCATAGGTTACAGACGCTTTTACCAGGGAATACTGATCAGAAATAATCTCACCAGGCGCGTGACATACGGAACAATTGTAAGATTGTCAGTCATAGTAATTGCAGGTTTGATCCTGTATTCATCCGGGGTGAAAGGAGCATACGTGGGGGCAGCGGCCATGTCCATGGCTGTCTTCTCCGAAGCCATCGCCACAAGGATAATGGCAGATTCATCTGTTAAAATGCTTGTCGGCAGGGAAGATACAGAGAACGGTCATATAAATCTCAGGTCGATTTCAAGGTTCTATTATCCGTTGGCCCTGACCTCGATACTTTCGCTCGGAGTACATCCGTTCGTTACATTCTTCCTGGGAAGGAGCAATATGGCAGTTGAATCGCTTGCTGTCCTTCCCGTTGTGAACTCACTTGTTTTTATTTTCAGGAGTATCGGTCTTTCATTCCAGGAGGTGAATATAGCCCTCATTGGAAAGCAAAGGCAGAATTTTACATTGCTCAGGAATTTTGCAGTATACCTTGGCCTCATTGTAACTGTGCTTATTACAGCTATTGCCTTCACCCCGCTCGCCGACCTGTGGTTTATTGATGTCTCGGGGCTGAGCAAGGAGATGGCTGAGCTTTCCTATCTTCCCCTTCAGATAATGGTATTGTTGCCTGCCCTGTCCGTACTTCTGAATTTCCAGCGGTCGCTGCTTGTAATCAACGGCACAACAGGACCCATTTCGGCAGCCACAGCCGTTGAACTGACCGGGATAATAGCAGTATTGCTGGTGTGCGTGGTATTCCTTGACATGACAGGAGTTATTGCAGCATCACTGGCCTACGTTATTGGCAAGGGGCTTTCAACCGCTTACCTTTACCCAAAGCAATCAGGTGTAATAAAAAAGTGGAGGTCATAGCCAGGGCGAATGATATGCCCTTACATTTGCATTGAAGGAAAAATCACCGGACATGAAATCATACCGTAAGGAAATATGGCTTGAGACACCTCACAGGAGAGACTATGTAAACATCACCCGGCAGGTGGAACAATGCCTGGCTGATAGCGGCATTAAGGAGGGGTTGGCACTGGTAAACGCTATGCATATCACCAGTTCTGTTTTTATCAATGACGATGAAAGCGGCCTGCATAATGACTTTGAGGTGTGGCTTGAGAGACTGGCGCCGGAGAAACCGCATTCACAGTACCGTCACAACGGATTTGAGGACAACGCTGATGCCCACATGAAGCGGCAGCTGATGGGTCGCGAGGTTGTTGTGGCAGTCACCAACGGCATGCTTGATTTCGGGCCGTGGGAACAGATCTTCTATGGCGAATATGACGGAATGAGGCGGAAGCGGGTGCTGGTGAAGATAATCGGGGAATAAGATCTTAGGCAAAAGGCAATAGGCATTAGGCAAGAGTGTTGACAACGAATGCAATAACTGCATATTTAGCAGCTATTCCACTATTGCCTACTGCCTCTTGCCTACTGCCTCTTGCCTACTGCCTCTTGCCTACTGCCTATTGCCTATTAAAGCTTCATGTCCGCAATCACGGCATCAATCCTCTGATCAAGCTTCTTCCACAGTTCCTCGAACTGTGACGGATCTTTCATGACAGTGTTGGCACTGAAGTAGAACTTGATCTTAGGCTCGGTCCCTGACGGGCGCACTGAGATCTTTGTGCCGTCAGCCAGGAAGAACTGCAGGACATTAGATTTTTCCATTATAAGAGGTGTCTTTTCCGCTGTGACGAGATCGGTCGAGGTCAGTAAAAGGTAATCGTTTATCCTTATGACCCTGCTGCCGGCAATCTCAGCAGGAGGATTGGTGCGGTATCCTTCCATCATACTCTTTATTTCAGCGGCACCTTCAGCTCCTTTTCTTACAACATTGACAAGTTTTTCCCTGAAGAGGCCGTACTCAGAATAGATGTCGAGAAGCAGCTGCCAGAGTGATTTGCCGTGATCAGCGGCCCAGGCGGCTGTTTCTGCTACAAGTGCACATGATGCCACGCCGTCCTTATCCCTTACATAATCACCGGGGAGATAGCCGAAGCTTTCCTCACCACCTCCGATATACTTTTCCTTTCCTTCCAGATCACGCATGAGAGCCGCGAAGAACTTAAACCCGGTGAGCACATTGTAACATTTCACACCATTTTTTTCGGCTATTCTGTCAAACAGGTCAGATGTAACTATAGTACTGATGATGTATTCGTCGCCTTTAAGTTCGCCCTTGATTTTCTTCTGTGAGATGATATACCATGTCAGAAGTGCACCTGTCTGGTTGCCGTTAAGCAGGACGAACTCCCCTGAAGGTTTCCTGATCGCTATGCCCAGGCGGTCTGCATCAGGGTCTGTAGCCATCACCAGGTCAGCGTTTTTCTGACGTGCCAGCTCAAGGGCCATTGCCAGTGCGTCCGGTTCCTCAGGATTTGGTGACCGGAGTGTCGGGAAGTCGCCATCATTTATACACTGCTCTTCAACCGGGTACACATTCTTAAATCCATACATTTTCAGAATTTCCGGGACCATGCTGTGCCCGGTGCCATGCAGGGGGGTATATACAATGCCGATACCCGCATTCCGCCGGATTATCTCAGGGTTGAGGCTCAGTTTCAGCACCTCGTTCAGGTACTTCTGATCAGTTTCTTTACCAAGCATTATGATCCTTGAAGGATTCCCCCCGCCTTCAATTTCAGTTACTGACCTGATGCTCCGCACCTCGTCGATTATTCCCTTGTCGTGGGGAGACACAACCTGTCCGCCGTCGTTCCATGATACCTTATATCCGTTGTACTCTTTGGGATTGTGAGAAGCGGTTATGATGACGCCTGCGTCGCAACCGTAAATCCTGATTGCGTAGGAGAGTTCAGGGGTTGGTCTCAGTGATTCAAACAGGTAAGCGGTAAAACCGTTTGCAGTAAAGATGTCAGCTGCGACCTTTGCAAAATAACTGCTGTTGTTGCGGCAGTCGTATGCGATGGCCACCTTGATGGAAGCGGGGTTTGCTGCATGTTTTTTCAGGTAGTTTGACAGACCCTGCGTGGCCATGCCCAGGGTATAGCGGTTCATCCTGTTGGTGCCGGCTCCCATTATGCCGCGGAGGCCGCCGGTGCCAAACTCAAGATCCTGATAGAAAGCATCGATGAGTGCCTTCTCGTCGTGTTCCATCATCTGTCTTACCTCCATCCGGGTAGGTTCGTCAAACTCTTCGCCAAGCCATGCGGCGGCTTTTTTTCTTATTTCTTCGATGTTGATCATATCCGGTTGATTTTTGATATACATTTTTCAAGACTTGTGCGCCAATGGGGTATTTCGATATTGTAATATTCCCTGATTCTTGTCTTGTCAAGTACGCTGTAAGAGGGTCTCTTCACTCTTGAAGGCCATGCTGAGCTTCTGACGGGCCGTACTGTGCAAGGTGATCCGGCTTCCCTGACTATCTCTGTTGCAAGATCGAACCAGCTGCATATTCCCTCGTCCGAGTAGTTGAAGATTCCCGGGATAAAGTTATGGCGGTTACGGATTACACCGCTGACAATATCCATTATGGCTGCTGCCAGATCAGCTGCATATGTAGGAGATCCTGCCTGGTCGAACACAACGCTGATCTCCTGTGCTGATCCGGCTTTATGCAGAATAGTCCTGACAAAGTTGTTTCCGTATGATGAATAAAGCCAGGAAGTACGGATTATAATTGTGTTCGGCCATGTGAGTGCAGCCTTTTCTCCGGCAAGTTTGCTTCGCCCGTAGGCGGAGGCCGGACATGGGATGTCATCCTCTGTATATGGAACAGGGCTGTCGCCATCAAATATGTAGTCGGTTGAAATGTGGATCAGCCTGCAATCGGTTCCCCTGATTGCACTTACTATATTTCCGACACCTCCGGCATTGACGAGTGTGGCGAGGCTTTCTTCGTCCTCTGCCCTGTCAACTGCGGTATATGCGGCGCAGTTGATTATCCATGAAGGTTTGGCTGCAGTAATGAATGCGGACATGGCGCCGGCATCGGTTATATCAAGCTCGCCGGTGTCGGTGAAAATGAATTCATACCCGCTGTAACGGGCTGACAGTTCTCTTATCTCACTGCCGAGTTGTCCGGATGCACCGGTAACCAGAATGGTTGTCATTCACTGAATATGAAATTCGTTGTTATATCCATGAAAAGGGGCTGGTTCATGTCTTTCCGGCTGATAACCGGAGTGTCATTATCCAGCATCCAGTCTATGCCCAGTTCAGGGTCAAGCGCATTTATTCCCCGTTCATGGGCAACAGAGTATGTGTTATCACATTTGTAGAGCACGATGGCACTCTCGCTAAGCACCGAGAATCCGTGTGCAAAACCTTTCGGAATCAGGAACTGGAGTTTTTTCTCGGAATCAATAATAAGTCCGAACCATTTCCCGAAGGTGGGAGATCCTCTTCGTATGTCAAGGGCGACGTCAAAGATGCGCCCTTCGATTACCCTTATCAGCTTCGCCTGTGCAAATGGTTCTTCCTGGTAGTGAAGTCCTCGTATCACACCCCGGGCAGATCTTGACTCATTGTCCTGCACCGGTTTGAACTCTAATTCGGCATTACTGTATTTAAGTTTGTTATAGCTCTCGAAGAAATACCCTCTGGTGTCATAGAAGACATCTGGTTCAATAACAAGCAGACCCGGGAATTCAGTCTTTTGTACTTTCATTTCAAAGCCGATTCGTTTGCCACTTTAAGGAGGTATTGTCCGTACTGGCTCTTTGCCAGCGGCCGGGCCAGTTCAAGAAGCTGTTCCCTGTTTATGAATCCGCTTTTAAATGCAATTTCTTCGATGCAGGAGGCGCTGAGACCCTGTCTTTGTTCCAGGGTGGCTATGAAGTTGGATGCCTGCAGCAGGCTGTCGAATGTGCCGGTGTCAAGCCAGGCCATTCCGCGTCCGAGCAGTCTGACGTCCAGTTTGCCTTCAGCCAGGTAGAGCCTGTTGAGGTCGGTAATCTCAAGTTCTCCCCGGGGTGAGGGTCTGAGGCTGCGTGCCCGGGCGGCAACCGTATTATCATAGAAATAGAGCCCGGTCACCGCATAGTTTGATTTTGGTTTTTGTGGTTTCTCTTCGATGCTGACAGCCCTGAGGTTACTGTCGAACTCAATAACACCGTACCGTTCCGGGTCTGTCACGGCATATCCGAAGACAATGGCACCTTCCTTAAGTGCTGCAGCCTCTTTCAGGATTCCCCCGAATCCCTGCCCGTAGAATATATTGTCTCCCAGTATCATGCACACGTTTTCATCACCGATGAAATCCTCTCCAATTATAAATGCCTGTGCCAGTCCGTCAGGTGAAGGCTGTTCACGGTAAGAGAAATTCATTCCCAGGCTTGTGCCGTCTCCCAGCAATGCCCTGAAACCCGGCAGGTCGCGCGGGGTTGAGATGATCAGCACATCGCGGATTCCTGCAAGCATGAGTGCCGAGAGAGGGTAATAAATCATCGGTTTGTCATAGACGGGCAGCAACTGTTTGGAAATGGCCCCGGTAATCGGGTGAAGCCTGGTGCCGGAACCACCGGCAAGGATAATGCCTTTCATCAGCAATATTTTAGTTATACAGAAGACAAAAATAGAAAAAAGTGCCAACCTAAACAGTACCCCGGAACCTTCAGCCACTTTTAATTCTTATATCCTGAAAATCTGTCCATTGTTCATCTCAGGATCAAAAAAATAATTATCTTTGCAACCTGTTTTTTAACAACATAATGTCTAACTTATTAAATTTCAATTAATTTATTTAAAATGAGTGAAATTAACGAACAAACCGGAAGTGTTGGCAACGAAGAGGTTAACATGAATGAGGCCGGCGCAGAATCAACAAAATCAAAAGAGGTTGTTGTCGAGTCAGCAGGTGAAATGGTTGCTGATGAACAGCCTATTCTCAAGGAAAAGAAAGAAAAAAAGGTGAAGGTTGAATCACCTGCAGCGGCAGCGGCAGCCGCGACACCTGAAGAGTTTGACTGGGATTCATATGAAAAGGACGGATTTTTCTCGAAGAGGAGCCGTGAGGACCAGGAGAAGCTTTATGAAGATACCCTGTCTACAGTAGCTGTTGACGAGGTGGTTGACGGGACAGTCATATCCATGAACAGCCGCGAAGTTGTTATCAATATCGGGCAGAAGTCCGAAGGTGTGGTGAGTCTCAACGAATTCCGCTACAATCCCGAGCTTAAGGTAGGAGACAAGGTTGAGGTCTATGTTGAGAGCCAGGAAGACAAGAAGGGACAGCTGGTGCTTTCGCACAAGAAAGCAAGGGCTTACAATTCATGGGACCGTGTCAATTCGGCCCTTGAAAACAATGAAATTATAACCGGTTACATCAAGTGCCGCACCAAGGGTGGTATGATCGTCGACGTCTTTGGCATCGAGTCGTTCCTTCCCGGATCACAGATCGATGTCAAGCCAATACGCGACTATGATGTGTATGTAGGCAAGACGATGGAGTTCCGTGTAGTAAAGATCAACCAGGAATTCAAGAACGTTGTTGTGTCTCACAAGGCACTTATCGAAGCCGAGCTTGAGCAGCAGAAGAAAGAGATCATCTCCAGGCTCGAGAAGGGACAGGTACTCGAGGGTACAGTCAAGAACATCACTTCCTACGGTGTGTTCATCGACCTTGGCGGCGTAGACGGACTTATTCATATTACTGATCTTTCATGGGGCAGGGTTAACCATCCCGAGGAGATCGTTCAGCTTGACCAGAAACTCAATGTTGTTATCCTTGACTTTGATGATGACAAGAAGAGGATTGCCCTGGGTCTCAAGCAGCTTACTCCCCATCCGTGGGATTCACTCAGTGAAAGCCTGAAGGTTGGTGACAAGGTCAAAGGAAGGGTTGTTGTAATGGCTGACTACGGTGCATTTGTAGAAATAACAACTGGTGTAGAAGGGCTCATTCATGTGTCTGAGATGTCATGGTCACAGCATCTGCGCAGTGCACAGGAATTCATGAAGGTGGGCGATGAGGTTGAGGCAGTCATCCTGACCCTTGACCGCGAAGAGCGCAAGATGTCACTCGGCATCAAGCAGCTGAAGCCAGATCCATGGGAAAATATTGAACAGAAGTACAGCATCAATTCACGCCATAAGGCACGTGTCCGCAACTTCACCAACTTCGGTGTATTTGTTGAAATCGAAGAAGGCGTTGACGGCCTGATCCATATTTCAGATCTGTCATGGACGAAGAAGATCAAGCATCCGGCTGAATTCACCTCGATCGATGCTGAGATTGACGTCGTGGTTCTTGAGATAGACAAGGAAAACAGGAGACTGAGCCTTGGCCACAAGCAGCTCGAGGAAAATCCCTGGGATGTGTTTGAAGATCTCTTCACCGTCGATTCAATTCATGAAGGTACTGTCATCGAAGTCTTCGACAAAGGCGCCATCATTGCACTGCCTTACGGTGTGGAAGGTTTCGCTACTCCGAAGCATCTTGTGAAGGAAGACGGCACCCAGGCAGTTGTCGAGGATAAGCTTAACTTCAAGGTTATCGAGTTCAACAAGGGAGCCAAGAAGATAATCGTTTCCCACAGCCGCGTCTTTGAGGATGAAAGAAAAGGAACAGAGTCTGCATCAAGGCGTTCTGAGGCTGACAACACCAAGAAGGCAGCCCGCAAGATCAAGGCCAGCCTTGAGAAGACGACTCTCGGAGACATCACCGAGCTTCAGGCCCTCAAGGATGAGATGGAAGAAAAAGAAGCTAAAAGTGTAGGTAAAAAGAAAAAATAACCTTATTTTTAGTTGCCAAAATTATCAGTTATGGACTTCAACATTGACAACAAGAAACAGTGCACGGTTATAAGCATTGAGACCGAGAAGCTTGATACTCATATAGCACCTTCTCTTAAATCAGAACTGGTGCTGATCTCCGGCAAGGGGGAGAGGAACATTATTCTTGATCTCAAGAAGTGCCAGTACTGCGATTCATCAGGCCTGAGCGCCATTCTTGTGGCAAACAGGCTCTGCAAGAACGCCGGAGGCACATTTGTGCTGTGCGGACTTAACGAAGCTGTGGAGAGGCTTATTACAATTTCGCAGCTTGATACTGTATTGTCAATAACCGCTGATACCGAAGAGGCAGAGAAACTTATCTCCTGAGAAACAGGCGGCAGCATGGCTTTCAGGCTGACAATACTCGGTACAAGCTCTGCTCTGCCCACCTCAGAACGAAACCCAACCGCTCATGTGCTTGAAGTACATGAGCGGTTGTTTTTAATAGACTGCGGTGAAGGAACACAGATGCAGATGCGTCGTTACAGGATTCGTTTCGGCAGGGTCAACCATATTTTTATCAGTCATCTTCATGGTGATCATTTTTTCGGTGTTTACCCACTGTTGTCAACTTATAATTTAATGGGAAGGAAGACGCCGCTTCACCTGTATGCCCCGGCCCCGGCTGAGGAGCTTATAGCAAGGCACCTGGCCGATTTTGACATTCACCTTGGGTTTGATCTGACAGTTCACACCGTTGCCGGCCGTTCCCTGAAGATGATTCTTGATGATAAAAGAACAGAGGTTTACTCGTTTCCGCTCAGGCACCGAATACCCGCTTACGGATATCTTTTCCGTGAGAAGTTGCACGACCGGAATATGATAAAGGAGAAGATAGCTGAATACAGGCTTTCAATTGAAGAAATTGCCAGTGCAAGAAGGGGTGAAGATATAATTCGTGAAGGAGGACTTGTAATTCCCTGTTCGGAGGTTACCCTTGAGCCCCGTCAGCCGGCCTCATACGCGTTCTGTAGTGACACCGGGCGTGTGAAAAGGCTCACTTCATGGATCAGAGGTGTTGATCTTCTTTATCATGAAGCCACTTTCGGGGATGACAATGACTCCCTGGCGCTTAAGACGGGCCACTCCACTGCGCGTCATGCGGCGCAGGTTGCGTTGGAGGCAGGCGTCAGACGGCTTCTGCTCGGACATTTCTCAGCACGTTACCGGTCAACGGCACAACTCGAGGAGGAGGCACGGCAGGTTTTCCCTCAATGTGATGCTGCAAAGGAAGGAGCCACTTATGAAATAGGGGAATAACCGGATAATCACAGATTGATTATCTTTGCCCCCTTGATAATTACCTTAATTAAATAAAGGTGCAGGAAAAAATCTTGATCCTCGATTTCGGATCCCAGTATACACAATTGATAGCCAGGCGTGTGAGGGAACTGAATGTTTACTGCGAAATACATCCGTTTAACCATTTCCCTGCCCCTGACAGCAGCGTGAGGGGAGTGATCCTCTCCGGCAGTCCGTGGTCTGTACGCGATGCCAGGGCGCCTTTCCCCGATCTTGACGGAATCAAGGGCAGACTGCCTTTGCTGGGGGTCTGCTACGGTGCTCAGTTTCTTACCCACTGTTACGGAGGGGAGGTGATGCCATCAAACACCCGGGAATACGGAAGGGCGAAACTTGTTAAGGTCGACAATACCGACCCTCTTTTTCAGGGGATCACCCCGGGAACACAGGTATGGATGTCACACGGTGACACGATTATCAGAACACCTGAGGGCTATATAGTAACCGGCTCCACTGAAGATGTCAGCGTGGCAGCATTCAGGATCAGCGATGAGCAGACATGGGGCATTCAGTTTCATCCTGAGGTTTACCATACTACCGAGGGAAAAAGGATGCTCGGCAACTTTGTGAGGGAAATATGCGGATGCCATGCCGAATGGACACCGGAGTCATTTGTTGAAATGACAGTCAGATCGCTCAGGGAGCAGATCGGCAGCGACAGGGTAGTCCTTGGCCTGTCGGGGGGAGTGGACTCCTCGGTAGCAGCCCTGCTTCTTGACAGGGCGATCGGCGAAAGACTCACATCTATTTTTGTCGATAACGGTCTTCTTCGCAAGAATGAGTATGAGGCAGTTCTGGATGCATACAGGAGGATGGGACTTAATGTCAGAGGTGTTGACGCATCTGCTGAGTTTGTGGAAGGCCTGAGGGGTGTCGATGATCCCGAAAAAAAGAGGAAGATTATTGGCCGTGTATTCATAGAGGTGTTTGACCGTGAGGCACATAAGGTTCAGAATGTCAAATGGCTTGCACAGGGAACAATTTATCCTGATGTGATTGAATCCGTCTCTGTGAATGGCCCTTCGGCAACAATCAAGTCTCATCACAATGTCGGCGGGCTTCCTGAGACGATGCATCTGAAGGTTGTCGAGCCGCTGCGTCTCCTCTTCAAGGACGAGGTGAGAAGGGTGGGGCACGCCCTCGGCATGCCTGACGAGATACTCGGCAGGCATCCGTTCCCCGGTCCGGGCCTGGCAATAAGGATAATCGGGGAGGTCACCCCGGACAAACTGAGTACCCTTCGCGATGCCGATGAGATATTTATTTCAGGGCTGAAAAAAAGCGGCTTCTATGACAAAGTGTGGCAGGCAGCCGTAATCCTGCTCCCGGTGCAGTCTGTCGGCGTCATGGGTGATGAGCGCACCTATGAAAATGCCGTGGTGCTCAGGGCCGTGACATCAACTGACGGTATGACAGCAGACTGGAGCCATCTGCCGCATGAGTTCCTGGCTGAGATATCAAACCAGATAATAAACAGGGTCAGGGGTGTTAACAGGGTGGTTTACGATATCAGTTCCAAACCGCCGTCAACCATAGAGTGGGAATAGTTTCCGGCGCCAGAGGGTGCTGACATGCATCCTGCCCCCATGAAAAGGAACGGAATTTGCTGTGACATATATTTAAACGACAGATGACAGTAAAAAAGCTTTCGATAACAGTCGCGGCGGCACTGCTTATACAGGGCACGATGCTCAGATCGCAGGGACTGACAACGGAGACATTTAAAATTGGGAAGACCCTTGCGCTGCTTGAGGCAATTTATGTTGACAGTGTCAATATTCAGGCCATAACCGAGCAGATGATTATAAGCACCCTCCGCAACCTTGACCCACATTCTGTTTACATACCTGCAAAGGATGTACAGGAGGAAAACGAACCGCTGCAGGGTAATTTTGAAGGAATAGGGATTCAGTTCAATCTCCTCAATGATACAATAATTATTATATCACCCATTCCGGGCGGGCCTTCCGAAAAGGTGGGCATCCAGGCAGGTGACAGGATATTATCAATTGCCGGAGAAAACGTTACCGGCGTCAGCATGACGACCACAGGTGTGCAGAAGAGACTCCGGGGACCCAAGGGCACAACGGTTGATGTCAAAATATTCAGGAAGGGAGAGAAGGATCTGCTTGACTTTACAATCACCCGTGACCAGATCCCGGTTAACAGTCTTGATGCCGCCTATATGGTGACCGATAATATCGGGTACATCAAGCTCAGCCGTTTTTCAGAGCAGACAGCTGTTGAGTTTTTACAGGCTGTCGGGAAACTGCGGGCCGATAAAATGGAACACCTGGTGATAGACCTCCGGGGAAACTCAGGGGGTTATATGGTTCCTGCGGTTCAGATAGCAGATGAGCTCCTGTCAGGAAAGGAACTGATAGTCTACCTTCAGGGGTTGCATACGTCAAGACAGGATTACAACTCTGCCCCATCGGGAGCACTGACCCGGGCGCGTGTTGCCGTGCTCCTTGACGAGGGTTCTGCCTCTGCCAGCGAAATCCTTGCCGGGGCCGTGCAGGATTGGGACCGCGGCGTGATAATCGGACGAAGAAGCTTTGGCAAGGGACTGGTGCAGAACAGGTTCCCGTTGCCTGACGGCTCGGAGATAAGGCTTACAATTGCCCGTTACTACACACCGGCCGGACGTTCAATTCAGACTCCTTACAACGAGGGATTTGACAAATATTTTCAGACATACTACAGCAGGTATTTCAACGGCGAACTGATCCATCCTGACAGTCTGAACCTGCCTGATTCACTGAAAGCGTTTACAATCAAAAACAAAAGGGTTGTCTATGGCGGGGGAGGCATCAGTCCTGATATCTTCATACCCATCGATACAAGCTACTATTCAGATTATTACCGTGACCTGATAAGGACATCGTCCCTTACAAACTTCGTACTTGCATACACTGACATGAACCGCAGGAAGCTTGCCTCCAGGTACAAGACATTTGCTCAGTTCAACAGGGAGTTTGAGATTGACGCTGCGGCAATTGAAGGCCTTAAAGCAGCAGGGGAGAAGAACGGGGTGAAGTTTGACCAGGCACAGTATGAAATATCTGCACCAGAGATCAGGACGGTGATGAAGGCGCTTGTCGCCCGGGACCTGTGGGATATGAATGAGTATTTTATTGTTGTAAATGAGGATGATCCTGCGATCAGACGGGCTTTGGATATAGTAAATGATCCTCTCCTTTATGATTCCCTTCTCGGTTACCGGAACCAGCAGAAATGAAACTGATTGCAAAAACACATTACGGCCTTGAGCAGGTCCTCGCAGAGGAGCTGAGGGAGCTTGGTGCAGCAGGTGTCAATGTGCTCAACAGGGCAGTCGCCTTCGAGGGATCGAAACTCCTGCTCTACACAGTCAATTACCGCAGTCGCCTGGCTTTGTCGGTTCTTGTGCCTGTAACATCTTTCAGTATCTCCGGTCAGAAGGATCTTTACAACGGGGCTGTTGCTGTCGAATGGGACCGTTACCTCGATCCTTCGATGACTTTTGCTGTCACTGCTGTTGTCAATTCACCGCATTTTTCGCATTCAGGCTATGCTGCATTGCTTGTAAAGGATGCGGTTGCGGATTTCTTTCGCAGGCTGACACTGGGCCGGCCTTCTGTGGATGCACATGATCCCGGCCTTCTGATAAATGTTCACATCAGCAATGACAGGGTGAATATCTCACTTGACTCCACGGTTGTACCGCTTTACAGGAGAGGATACCGTCAGGGAATGTCGGAGGCGCCTCTCGGCGAAGTGCTGGCAGCAGGGATGCTGGCCCTCTCGGGATGGAAGGCTGCCACACCTCTTGCTGACGGGATGTGCGGATCGGGTACCATCGTCACCGAGGCAGGACTTATTGCCCGTAACATAGCTCCGGGGAGGTTCAGAAAGAGCTTCGGCTTTATGAGATGGAAGGATTTTGACCCTGCCCTCCTCAGATCTGTAAAATTCGAGGCTGAAAAGCGGGAGAGAAGATCGCCGGTAAAGATTTACGGGAGTGACATATCACCTCAGGCATGTGCCACGGCCAGTGCCAACATCAGGGCTGCCGCCCTTGAAGATACTGTTGAGGTTAAGGAAAGTGATTTCTTTGCATCACCCCCTCCGGCAGAAGGGGGTACCCTTGTTATAAACCCTCCTTACGGGCACCGTCTCGGGACACCTGATATGAATGAGTTCTACGGAAAAATAGGCTCTGTGCTGAAGCACAGCTACGGGGGTTATACAGCATGGATTCTCTCGGGTGAACTGACTGCCCTGAAGCAGGTTGCGCTCAAACCTTTCCGGAAGTATGAGCTTCTGAACGGTGATATTGAATGCCGTTTCCAGGGATACGAACTTTACTCAGGCACAAGGAAAAACAGGAATTCGGAAAGTGCCTGAGACAGGAATATGCGGCCATGATGCAACCATAGTCGAAAAATGAGTGTCATAACCAAAATAATGAGACGGTATGTTGGCTATTGGCAACAATAATCTATTTTTGTTACTCGTTTTAGCTTTTGATACTTGCACAGAGGCCCGATGAGCTTTGACCTTGAAAATCTTGTTAGCGACCTTGACATCAGAGGAGCAGTCCTTTATTACAAGGGAAATGTTGACTCGGACACGATAACGAAGGCTCTGGACCTTGTGGAGAGAAAGCTGTTTGCGACGCGTGAGGCCCCGAGGTTGAGGAAGAAGGTTTACAATGTTCTTGTTGAGAGCCTTCAGAACCTTTACCATCACTCAGACAGGGTGCCCCGAGGTTACCATTCTGCAAGGCCTGACAGGTTCGGGCTTGTAGTCATGGAGAAGATCGGGAAGGGTTACCGCATCACGACATGCAATTTTGTGGCCACTGTGAGAGTTAAGGAGCTGGAAGAAAAACTGACCCGGATAAACCGTTCTACTCCGGAGGAGATCAAGGAACAGTACAAGGATATCCTTAATCACCAGGAGATTACGGCGAAAGGGCTTGGCGGACTTGGGTTGCTTGACATCGCAAAGAAGACAGGCCACCGTATCGATTTCAGGTTCAAGAAATACGATAACCTGAATACGGCCTTCCGGCTCACTGCAGTTGTGGCACAGGTTTAGAAGAATTAACAAAAAACAGATAGCTATGGAACCGATCATTATCGAAGGAACACCGAAGACACCGTCAATAAAATTTGATTCAAGGGAGGGAGTTTTTGAGATCAAGGGCAGGTCAATACCTGAGAACTCGGTTGAGTTTTACAAACCCCTTAACGAATGGCTTGATCAGTACATGCAGGTACCGCTTGACAAGACAGTTGTAAATATCCGTCTTGAATACTTCAATACAAGCTCTTCGAAGTGCATCCTTGACGTATTCAAACGTCTGGAGTCAATTCACAGATCGAAGCATGACGTGGAAATCAACTGGTTCTACGAGGAGGATGACGAGGATATGCTTGAGGCAGGTGAGGATTATGACTCAATCATCAAGGTGCCATTCAAAATGATAGAGATCGTCGAATAACGCCCTGGATTCAGGGTAACAGATCGGTTATGAAATGATTGGGGGGGGGAGCCATGCGGCAGCCCCCCTCTTATTATGTAAATGTTAACGCGATGATTTCTTTTCGCGTCTGTCACGCGTTATCCTGATGAATTTTTCCGAGGAATCGAGTATGCGGTGCAGTACTCTGAAATAGAGCAGTATGTACAGGCAGAGGGTCATAAGCCAGATGACTGTCGTATTTACTGCCAGGGTGCCTGCGTAAAATCCGAAAACCTGTTTTTGCGGGGCATAGAAGTGGGCCTTCA
Source organism: uncultured Rikenella sp. (assembly GCA_964635655.1). GTDB lineage: Bacteria > Bacteroidota > Bacteroidia > Bacteroidales > VadinHA17 > SR-FBR-E99. Next base: position 118,418 of record CAZWOC010000008.1, read on the forward strand.
CAAGAGGGTGTTCCGGGTCAAAGAAAATCTGATCATAATTCTGATACAGCCTGTTGTTGTACCGTTTTATCTTGTCTTTCTCGTTATCGTTCCTTACAAACTCTTCAAGTGATTCATTTGTATACTGTTTCTTCATCCTGATGAATGCCTCCCTGTCGGCCTGCTCGTATGCCATTATTGCCTGGTCACGGGCGTCAACTGCATTCCTTGAGACTTCGATATAGTGTTTTCGCACCCTGTCAATATAATCACGTGCAGCAGAAATAGCATCAAGGGTTATCGCCTCAGGTCTGATGATGCGGATGTCGAACGGAACGGAAGGGGTAAACGCAAGTTCCTCCTCAATTTCGTTTCTGATAAGTGTCATATCCGCGCGGGATGATTCATCAAGCCGTTCCTTTTCGAGGTTGCTCTCCAGCCTCGAAAGCACGCTTTTCATTTCATTATACCATATGTCTTTTCTGAACTTGGCTATGCTTATCGCCTTGTCGAACCTGTAGAACTGCTTTTCAAACCGGTTATTCATGAACTGGTCGACAGCAAGCGCCTCGTATCCCCACCTGGCAGCAATGATCTCTCCGTAGACCGGGATGGAGACAGGAGATGAGATTGTAGGATTGAGCTTGTCATACTTGACTATTATGCCGCTCAGGATTATCTGCGGGATGACGAGGAACGGTATCAGAATATATATTGTCACTACTGTTTTGAAGCTGTCAGAGATGAGCAGTCCCATCATGTTGGAGGTGGCCCAGCACGAGAAGAGTACCAGCCAGTATTCGAACCACATTCCGCGTATTCCGAAAATCGAGTTGCCTACGGCGACGAAAGTAGCCGCCTGGATTGCCGATATCAGAAACTGTACCCCGATCTTGGAGAGAAGGTAGCTGTTCCAGCTCAGGTTGAGGAATGCTTCCCGCCTGAGTATCTTTCTATCCTTGATTATCTCCTCCGCACTTACTGTCAGTCCCATGAATATCGCCACTATAACTGACATAAAGATGTAAACCGGGAGGTTACTGTTCTGCAGGAGGGTGTATGACGGCTGGCTTACGCTCTCATCGAAATACCTTATTATGAAAGCAAGGAACAGTGCCAGCACCGGTGCCTCAAGAAGAGTAATAGTCAGGTACTGTGCGTCTGAGAGCTTTGCCAGAATATCACGGGTGACGAAGACGGAGAATTGCTTGAGCCTGCCGGGAGTCCGGAGTGTTATCTCCGGTATTCCGTTTCCCTCTTTGGGATGCGGGGGTCGTTCTTCTTTCCTTGAATCAAAATAGGCGCTCCACTCCGTTGGAGACACTTTTCTGGTCATTGTCGGACGTCCGAACTCGTCGAGGACTTTAGACTCGACGATACTGAAGATCTGCTCCGGGTTGACATTTCCGCATGAATGGCATTCGCTGTCGTTGTAACGCGGAAGCTGCATCCTGTCTTTAAAGTAACCTATGGCTCCCACGGGGATGCCATAATATATCATATAACCACCGGAATCGAGAAAAATCAGCCTGTCAAACATCTTGAAGATGTCTGATGATGGTTGATGTATAACGACAAAAATCAGTTTTCCTTTGAGTTTGAGATCGTTAAGCAGATCGAGTATGTTTTCTGAATCCAGGGAAGAGAGCCCTGAGGTAGGCTCGTCAAGGAACATGATCGCCGGTTCTCTTATGAGTTCGAGTGATATGTTAAGGCGTTTGCGCTGACCTCCTGATATCTTCTTGTTCAGCGGTGTGCCCACCTTCATGTCCTTGATGTCATAAAGGCCGAGGCTGTGAAGCACCTCTTCCACCTTCCGGGTGATTGCATCGTCGTCAAGGTTGCCAAAGCAGAGTCTGGCGTTGTAAAAGAGGTTTTCGAAGACTGTCAGCTCTTCAATGAGGAGATCGTCCTGTGATACATAGCCTATGAGTCCCTTGATTTTTTCAGGCTCGGTATGAATGTTCACCCCGTTGATGAGCACCTTGCCCGAGTCGGGCCTGTTTGTGCCGTTAAGTACGCTCAGCAGTGTTGATTTACCGGCACCTGAAGCCCCCATGATACCCACAAGCCTGCCTGATTCTTCTGCGAAGCTCATCCGGTGAAGCCCGACCTGTCCTCCCTTGAATTTGAATTCTATTTCATCAGCCTCGTAAACCACCCTGGAAGACAGGGCGTTCTCGTCAAGGAATTGCCTGATGACCTCTGAGTAGTAGATCGGTTTACTGCTCATAAACTTGAGTGATGCACCCCGGTCGAACAGGTACACCCTGTCTTCATGCCGCAGCTGGCCGCTCAGCAGCAGCTCTCCCGTGCCGAATGACCTTACGAACAGCATGTCAGCCTGGGGCAGGTTCAGCACCCTTACCTGCCCGCGAAACGTATCGTTGACAATATGGTGGGTTTTGTTGTAGCTGCCGGCCCTGTCACTGTCGATAACGAGCACTTGTGACGAATCAGGGACCTCCTCCCTTGTTGAGAGTACGAATTCCTGCATCAGCTGATAATCGTCAGCGTTTATGTTGAAACCCTCTGCAGCAGTGATAATGAATTCAAGCTCAGTGTTACTGATGCCCTTATGCCCGGAACGGCAATATTCGAGGAGCTGAACCAGGACAATAATCTTCTGGTTCAGAGTGAGCTGTATTCCGATATCAAAGCAAATCTTGATGATTCTTACAGAGATGGCAGCATTTCTGCGGGCTTCGTTTCCCTTTCTGAGTCTCTGCTGAGCCTCTGCATAGTATGAATCGAAAATCTTCAGGTATGCCCTGACGCCCTCCTGGTTGAGCTGAGGCCTGAGAAATGCCTCAACCACTCCCCGCCGGTCGGTTTCATTGCCCTGTGCAGGTGCAATGATGGCAAAGAGATGCATCAGGGTATTAAGTATTTTCTCGTTCATCCCGAAGTTTCAGAGGCTGTAAACCAGTTCATGAGTCTTATATAACGGCCAGCGATTTCCTATATTATGCTGTTTCTGTCATTATGGCATGAATAAAGCCTGCACCGGTGATTGGCAAATAAATTGAACATACGATAAAAAAAGTCCGAAAAGATGAATTTTGAGAATTTTACAATAAAGGCACAGGAGGCTGTACAGAAGGCTGTGACAATTGCCTCGGGAAAGGGTCAGCAGGCTATTGAGAGCGGTCATCTGCTCAAGGGGATCATGACGGAGGCTGAGAGTATTGTCTCGTATATATTGTCAAAGACCGGTGGCAACACGACCGTTTTCGGCAAGGCGCTTGATGCGGTAATTGAAAGTTATCCGCGGGTCAGCGGGGGAGAATCATATTTCTCGCAGGATGCATCCGGAGTGTTCAGGCGCGCCGCAGACCATGCGGCCAGGATGCAGGACAGGTTCGTGTCTGTGGAACATCTCCTGCTTGCACTGTCTGAATCGACCGGCAGTATTGCCAGGCTTATGAAAGACAGCGGAATGGATACAGCCGCACTGACAACGGCGATAGCTGATCTGCGAAAGGGGGCGAAGGTTAACAGCCAGACGTCAGAGGAAACATATGATTCGCTTAACAGGTATGCAATAGACCTCAACGAACGGGCCAGGGCCGGGAAGCTTGACCCGGTCATCGGCCGTGATGAGGAGATAAGAAGGGTGCTGCAGATACTGTCACGCAGAACCAAGAATAATCCTATCCTGGTGGGTGAACCGGGAGTCGGTAAAACAGCGATAGCCGAAGGTATAGCGCACAGGATAGTTCGCGGTGACGTTCCCGAGGACCTGATGCAGAAGCGTATTTTCTCACTTGACATGGGAGCGCTCATTGCCGGCGCAAAATACAAAGGTGAATTCGAGGAGCGGCTCAAGTCAGTCGTCAATGAGGTGATTGCTTCTGACGGAGACGTGATCCTGTTCATCGATGAGATACACACCCTCGTGGGCGCAGGCAAAGGCGAAGGGGCCATGGACGCAGCCAATATCCTCAAGCCGGCGCTGGCAAAGGGTGAGCTTCGCGCCATAGGCGCAACCACCCTCAACGAATACCAGAAGTATTTCGAGACAGACAAAGCTCTCGAGAGACGCTTCCAGGTTGTAATTATTGGTGAACCTGACAGGGCTGATGCAATCTCAATCCTCAGGGGACTGCGCGAGAAATATGAGGCTCATCACAAGGTAATTATCAGGGATGAGGCGATAATTGCCGCTGTCGACCTGTCATACCGGTACATAACTGACAGGTTCCTGCCTGACAAGGCAATTGACCTGATTGACGAGGCTGCTGCCCGGCTTCGGCTGGAGATGAATTCAGTACCAGAGGAGATTGATACGGCAGACAGGCAGATAAGGCAGCTGGAGATTGAGCGTGAGGCGGTGAAGCGTGACGGAGACACCTTCAAGGAAAAGGAACTATCAAGGGAGATAGCTGATCTTGCCGCAGGGCGTGATGAGCTCAAGGCCCGGTGGCGTGCCGAGAAGGAGCTGGTGGAGAGCCTGCAGAAGAAGAAACATGTGGCTGAAGAGCTCAGGTTCGAGGCCGAGAGGGCCGAGAGGACCGGCGACTATGGAAGGGTTGCGGAAATCCGATACGGCAAGCTGATTGAAAATGAGAAGGAAATAGAAAAACTTAACAGGGCAATAGAGGAAAAGCGCAACACCGGGTCAATGGTTCGTGACGATGTGCGGTCAGATGACATTGCAGAAATCGTTTCAAGGTGGACGGGAATTCCCGTTTCACGAATGCTTGAGAGCGAAAAGGAAAAGCTCCTGAGGCTGGAGGAGGAGCTTCACCGCAGGGTGGTTGGCCAGGATGAGGCTATCAGGGCTGTGTCTGATGCAGTACGGAGGTCAAGGGCAGGACTGCAGGATGAAAAGAGGCCTGTAGGCTCATTCATATTCCTTGGAACCACCGGTGTGGGCAAGACCGAACTGGCCAGGGCGCTGGCAGAGTACCTCTTCAACGACGAGAACCTCATGACCCGGATAGATATGACCGAATACCAGGAGCGGCACAGCGTCTCGAGGCTGATTGGGGCGCCTCCCGGATATGTCGGGTACGACGAGGGAGGCCAGCTCACCGAAGCCATAAGGCACAAACCATATTCCGTGGTGCTGCTTGACGAGATAGAGAAAGCTCATCCCGATGTGTTTAATATCCTGCTGCAGTTGCTTGACGACGGGAGGCTGACTGACAACAAGGGCAGAACCGTCAATTTCCGCAACACAATTGTAATAATGACTTCGAACATCGGTTCTTCGCTTATCCGCGAAAGCATAGAAAGTGCCAGCGGTGAACTGACGGAGGAGAAGGCAGACAGGCTCAGGGAGGAGCTGTTGCAGATGCTTCGCAGCACTCTCAGGCCGGAGTTTGTCAACAGGGTTGACGAGATAGTAATGTTCAGGCCCCTTACCATTGAACAGATCAGGGAGATAGTAAGGATGCAGTTTGGAAGGGTGGCACGGATGCTTGATGAAAAGGGTATCAGCAGTGAACTTACCGGGAGGGCTGTAGAATGGCTGGCTGACAGGGGATTTGATCCGCTGTTCGGTGCGCGGCCTGTGAAGAGGCTGATTCAGAAGGAGATAGTTAATGAATTGTCAAAGCAGATCATTGCCGGTACTGTTGACCGGAGCAAGAAAGTGCGGATTGACGTCCAGGGCGGAGCACTTGTAATCACAAATGTCTAAGAGGGGCTCTGGCTGAAGCTCTCGAGGCAGGTAGCGCGGTCAGGGTAGATATCAAGAGACTGGTTGAGCTGGAGCAGTTCGAAGAGTTCATTTGCGCCAGGTGTCAGTGAACAAAGTCTGTAGGTGCAGTAGTTTGATCTGGCCACCCTCAGCAGGTAAAGGAACATGGCAAAAGCTGTGCTGTCAAGATAATTGACACCTTCCATATCAATCACCACCTTCGTGTAAGGAGTTTCGAACAGTTTCATTATCACAGGCCTGATCACGTCAACATTAAGTGCATTAATGCGGTCAGTCCTGAACCACAGGATATCAATCCCGTCTTCTCTTTGGGTTTCTACCATATGAAGTTCATCGGTTTTTGGAGAGGTAATCGTTTACCTCCTCCATAACTGTCGCCGAGTCAGACTCGAACCTGGAGATAAACTCAATGTATCTTTCCTTCTGGTCTCCGGCTTTGGCAAGCAGTTCAAACTCCTTGAGCATCTTTGCTGTGTCCTCCATTCCGAGTACGGTTACAGAACCCTTGGCTTTGTGTGCCAGCAGGCCAAGATCATAATATTTCTGCTGCTCAAGCAGGTTTCTCATGCCGGTAAGGAATTCAGGGACCTGGCTGCCGAATATGCCGGCAATTTCAGACATGACCTCTATATCTCCGCCGGTGATACTCATCAGGTAGTCAGGTTTGAAAATTGTGTATTCCATCTCTCTCCTGTTTTAGTCCGGATACAAATATAGGGATTATGAAACCATCAGAGTATGAGAAATGTCTGAAAGAGCATTTCAAAAATGATTTTAAGCAGCTTTTTATCGTACGAAAAGCGATACTTTTGTTATAAACTTAAAGCTTATTATAATGAAGAACACACCTTTTCTAAAATACCATGAGGCCTTTGGAGCCAGGATAATACCATTTGCGGGCTACAATATGCCTGTTGAGTATACGGGGATAACCGAAGAGCATCTGACGGTACGTTCCGGGGTTGGTGTATTTGATGTTTCGCATATGGGCGAGTTCTGGGTTAACGGTCCGCGTGCCCTTGAGTTTCTTCAGCATATAACCACCAATGATGTTTCTGCCCTGACTGACGGCAAGGTACAGTATACGTGTTTCCCGAACGGAAAGGGAGGAATAATCGATGATCTTCTTGTTTACCGTTTCAGTGCCGAGAAATACCTGCTTGTTGTCAATGCCGCAAACATAGACAAGGATTGGGAGTGGTGTGTCAGGCATGCTGCAGCCTTCGGCATTTCAGCCGGTCCGGGCAAGGATCTGAACAATGCTTCAGAGGGTACTGCCCAGCTGGCGGTGCAGGGTCCGCTTGCGCTTAAGGCGATGCAGAAGCTTACTGATGTTCCTGTTACTGATATGGAATATTATACGTTCAAGGTTCTCAGGTTTGCCGGGATAGATGATGTGATCTTCTCTACAACCGGTTATACCGGGTCAGGCGGATGTGAAATATATGTAAGGAATGCAGATGCACCGCGCCTCTGGGATGAGGTCTTCAGGGCCGGAGCTGAATTCGGAATAAAACCGGTTGGTCTTGGCGCACGCGATACACTTCGCCTTGAAATGGGTTTCTGTCTCTACGGTAACGACATCAATGACACCACATCGCCGATTGAGGCAGGGCTTGGATGGATAACCAAATTTGTGCCGGGCAAGGACTTTATCGACAGGGATCTTCTCCTCAAACAGAAGGAAGAGGGTACCGAAAAGCGGCTTAAGGGCTTTGTGATGATTGACAAGGGAATTCCGCGTCAGCACTACGAGGTGGTTGACAGCCAGGGGAACCTGATAGGGGAGGTCACTTCCGGAACAATGGCACCTTCCCTGAAGCAGGGAATTGGTATGGCATACCTTAACAAGGGATTCTGGAAGAATGACACCGAGATATTCATCCGTGTAAGGGGAAGAGACCTGAAAGCCAGGGTTTGCGCCTTGCCGTTCTACAAGCAGTGAATATTACACGGTAGTCCTTCCGACATGACACAAAAGAGCCTGGAAATATGCTTTACCCCTGCAGCCTTTGATGCCTATGCTGACAGCGAGGCTGTGGTGGTGATTATAGATGTACTCCGGGCTACAAGTTCAATCTGCACTGCATTTGCCAACGGCGTCAGGGAGATAATACCCGTCGCTACGGTTGAGGAAGCCAGGGAGATGAAGGCCCGTGGCTACCTGCTTGCGGCAGAGCGTGACGGTTATATACTTGACTTCGCCGATTTCGGCAACTCTCCGTTCAATTTCTCCCCGGAGAAGGTGAAGGGAAAGATTGTGGCTTACAGCACCACCAACGGGACTGGCATCATGAAACAGGCCGCCCTATGCCATGATGTGGTCATAGGCTCATGGCTGAACCTGTCTGCCCTGTGCAAATGGATTGAGGAGCAGGACCGGAAGGTCGTGATAGTCTGTGCAGGATGGAAGAAGCGCTTCAGCCTTGAGGATGCCGTATGTGCCGGCGCCATTGCCGAACGGCTGCTCGGGAGCGGCAGGTTTACCACCATATGTGATTCAGTGCATGCCGCCACCGATCTGTGGAATACGGCCAGGAATGACCTGCTGGGATACATTGAAAAGGCGGCCCAGAGATCACGCCTGAGGGACAAGGGACTGGATGACTGCATTCCTTATTGTCATACATTTGATGTGACGGATGTAGTTCCGGTGCTGCGGGAGAATAAACTTGTGGCACTCTGAATGGACTGAAGCAATTGGTACACTACCGTTGCTGCCGGTTTAAATATTTGAAAATAAATTACTAAACGAAATAAACTTACAAAAGATGAAAAAACACAATTTCTACGCAGGACCTTCAATCATGCCTCAGTACACAAATGAGAAGGTGATCGAAGCAATCAGGGATTTCGCAGGAACCGGACTTTCAATCATGGAAGTATCACACCGCAGCAAGGAATTTGAGGCTGTGATGGCAAGCGCCGTCAGTCACATCAAGGAGCTTCTTGATGTTCCTTCAGGGTATTCGGTTATATTCCTCGGCGGCGGTGCAAGCCTTCAGTTTGCTATGGTTCCGATGAACATGCTCGAGAAGAAGGCTGCTTACATCAATACCGGCGAATGGGCAGGCAAAGCTCTCAAGGAAGCCAAACTGTTTGGCGAAGTGATTGAGGTGGCTTCATCAAAAGACCGCAATTTCAACTATATACCCAAGAATTATGTTGTTCCGTCCGATGTTGATTACTTCCACATTACAACAAACAACACAATCTTTGGAACGGAATGGAAGAAAGATCCTGATGTGAATGTTCCGGTTGTGGCAGATATGTCATCTGATATATTCAGCCGTCCGGTTGATGTCTCCAAGTACTCGATCATCTACGGCGGTGCACAGAAGAACCTTGCACCGGCTGGCGTCACATTTGTGATCATTAAGGATTCTGTTCTGGGTAAGGTTACCCGTCCGATTCCGACAATGCTGAATTACAAGACTCACATTGATAAGGAGTCGATGTTCAATACTCCTCCGGTTCTTCCGGTGTTTGCTGCACTTAAGACCCTCGAGTGGCTGAAGCAGAAGGGTGGTGTGGCTGCAATGCAGAAGATCAACCAGGAGAAGGCCGGTCTGCTTTATGACGAGATCGAACGCAACAAGCTCTTCCAGGTTACAGTTCCGGATCCGGAAGACAGGTCGCTCATGAACGTATGCTTCGTCATGTCAGACAATTACAAGGAACTTGAGAAGGAGTTTGGCGATTTTGCCAAGTCGAAGGGTATGGTTGGTATTGCCGGGCACCGCTCTGTAGGAGGGTTCCGCGCATCTCTGTACAACGCACTGCCTATTGAGAGCGTAAGGGCTCTTGTTGACTGCATGAAGGAATTTGCCAACAAATACTAAAAAGGACAGGAGGAAGACATGAAGATACTTGTAGCAACTGACAAGCCATTTGCCCCTGTTGCGGTCACTATGATCCGCGAGGTGGTGGAGAAGGCTGGGCATACCCTTGCCCTGCTTGAGAAGTACAAGACTCCACAGGAGCTTCATACAGCGGTGGCTGATGCCGATGCAATGATAGTCCGCTCTGACATAGTGGATGCTGCAGTGATAGCAGCAGCCCCGAAGCTGAAGATAGTTGTCAGGGCCGGTGCCGGTTATGACAATCTCGACCTCAATGCCTGCACTGCAGCAAATGTGGTTGCAATGAATACTCCGGGCCAGAACTCCAATGCGGTTGCCGAGCTGGCGTTTGGTATGATGGTCTACGGTGCCCGCGGAGGCTTCGACGGTAAGTCAGGTTCAGAGCTGATGGGCAAGACCCTTGGCCTGCATGCCTTCGGCGCTGTGGGCAGGTGCATGGCCCGTATCGCGGCAGGATTCGGGATGAAGGTCTGCGCCTTCGACCCGTTTGTTGACGCAAAGGTCATCTCTGAAGCCGGTGTAACCCCGGTGGCAACAATCGAGGATTTGTATTCAGGATGCCAGTATGTGTCACTTCACATCCCTGCCAATGAAAAAACCAGGGGCTCGATAGGAGAGAGACTTCTTTCACTGATGCCCAAGGGGGCAGTGCTTGTAAATACAGCACGCAAGGAGGTTATAAACGAGACAGAACTGGTAGCACTGATGGAGAAACGGACTGATCTGAAGTATCTCTCTGACGTTACTCCTGACAATGCAGAGCTTTTTGCACAGAAGTTTGCCGGAAGGTATTTCTTCACTCCCAAGAAGATGGGAGCCCAGACCGAAGAAGCAAACATCAACGCCGGCGTTGCTGCTGCCCGACAGATAGTTTCATTCTTTGCCACAGGCAACGAAACATTCAGAGTCAACAAACCAAAATAGAAAAGAGAAAATTCAGATATGGCTGTTGTTAAACCATTCCGGGGGCTTCGGCCCCCGGCCAACCTGGCATCGGAGATTGCCTGCCTGCCCTATGACGTGATGAACTCCGGAGAAGCTGCTGAAATGGCAAAGGGTAAGGAAAAATCACTGCTTCACATCACCAAGTCGGAGATTGACCTGCCTGAAGGCACTGACGTTCATTCCGGGGAGGTATATCAGAAAGCTGTAAGCAACTTCGCCGAATGGCAGAAGAGAGGCTGGCTGATCGATGACCGTGAAAGACATTTTTACATTTATGCCCAGACCATGAACGGCCGCACGCAGTACGGCATAGTGGGTGCTGCAGCAGTGGAGGACTATCTCTCCGGGGTGATAAAGAAGCATGAGCTTACCCGCCCTGACAAGGAAGAGGACCGCATGGTGCACGTCAGGGCAAACAATGCCAACATTGAGCCGGTTTTCTTTGCCTATCCCGCAGTGAAGGAACTGGATAAGATAGTCGAGCGGATCGTGAAGAAGGACAAGCCAGAGTATGACTTCGTTGCCGAAGACGGCATCGGTCACCATTTCTGGGTTGTCTGGGATGCAAAAACCAACGATGCAATTGAGAAGCTCTTTGCTGAAAAGGTACCGTATATGTATGTTGCTGATGGTCATCACCGTACAGCAGCTGCTGCCCTTGTCGGCAAGGAGAGGAAGGAAAAGAACCCTGCTCACCGGGGCGATGAGGAGTACAATTTCTTCATGGCTGTGATTTTCCCGGACAATCAGCTCAAGATCCTTGACTACAACCGCGTTGTTAAGGACCTGAACGGGATGACGCCGGCACAGTTGATCGAAAAGTTGAAAGAGTCGTTTGACGTTAAGGAGAAAGGGTCGCGGACCCACAGGCCTTCGAAGCTGCATAACTTCGGGATGTACCTTGACGGAATATGGTACAGCCTGACAGCAAGGAAGGGGACCTACAATGACGAAGATCCCATCGGTGCATTGGATGTGACAGTTCTTACGGAGAAGGTGCTTCTTCCGTTGCTTGATATACAGGATCTGAGGCGTTCCAAAAGGATTGATTTTGTCGGAGGAATAAGAGGTTTGGGTGAACTTAAGAAACGTGTTGACAGCGGTGAGATGAAGGTGGCATTTGCACTCTATCCCGTCTCTATGAAACAGCTGATCACGATTGCTGACACAGGCAACATTATGCCACCCAAGACCACCTGGTTCGAGCCGAAGCTCAGGAGCGGGCTTGTGATCCACAAGCTTGACTAAGGGAATCCCGTGCCGTGATGGACAGCATTGCAGAAAACATCAGGAAGCTGAAGGAAGAACTGCCGGAGAACGTACGCGTGGTGGCGGTAACCAAGACCCGCACGGCTGGTGAGGCTGTCGAGGCACACAATGCCGGTATCCGTACATTCGGCGAAAACCGTGTGCAGGAACTGGTAAGCAAGAAGCCGCTGCTTCCTGATGATATATCATGGCACATAATCGGACATCTGCAGTCGAACAAGGTCAGACAGGCAGTGGCTGCCGCATCCATGATCGAATCGGTTGACACCCTGAGGCTGCTCCGGCTTGTCGATGCAGAGGCTCTTGCGCAGGGGAGGACAATCGACTGCCTTCTCCAGGTACATATTGCCTCGGAGGAGACCAAGTCAGGCTTCGCAATAGCGGAGATTGAGGAGACTGACTGGAGTGCAGTGGCGGCTTCACTGAAGGGAGCCCGGATATGCGGTGTTATGGGAATAGCCACCTTCACTGAGGATATTAAACTGGTGAGGACTGAGTTCAGAACGCTGGCAGGAATCTTCCGGATGCTGCGCGATCTTCATTTCAGTGAAAGCACATGTTTCACCGAGATCTCGATGGGGATGTCAGCCGACTGGCGTGTGGCTGTTGAGGAAGGGAGCACAATGATTCGCATAGGAACACTTATATTTGGTGAACGAATTAAAAAATAAGATGAGTACGATCAGCACACATTACCTGGGGCTGGAGCTTAAAAGTCCCGTTATTGTCGGAAGTTCAAATTTTACATCCAGGGTTGAATCGATTGTTGAGGCAGAGGCTGCGGGTGCCGGCGCCGTAGTATTGAAATCACTGTTTGAGGAACAGATAGTGTCACTGGCTCACTCGATGTCATCAAGGGAAACATATCCCGAAGCAGACGATTATCTGCAGTACTATACCCGCACGAACAGTGTTGACGCTTATCTTGACCTGGTGGCCGGAGCAAGGAAGAAGGTGAAGATCCCTGTAATCGCAAGCATTAACTGTTTTTCCCCGAAAGGGTGGATCGATTTTGCCCTTGAGATAGAAAAAGCAGGAGCCAGCGCATTGGAGGTGAACATCTTTTTTGTGCCGACTGACAAGCATCAGAGCAGTACCGATTCGGAGAAGGTGTATTTTCAGATAATTGACAATCTGAAGCGCAAGATGAAGATCCCGATCAGTGTAAAGATCGGGATGAGATTCTCCAACCTGCTGAACTTCGTTTGGCAGATGTACAATCACGGTGCAGCCGGAGTTGTGATGTTCAACAGATTTTATGAGCCTGATTTTGATATTAACAACCTGAGCATTGTTCCGGCCTCCGTTCTTTCCAACCCTGTTGAACAGCGTTATGTGCTCCGCTGGGTGGGTATGGTAAGCGGACAGGACATGAAGATCGATATCTCTGCCTCAACAGGCGTATTTACGGGTGAGGATGCAATCAAGTACCTTCTTGCCGGTGCAACGACAGTTCAGGTCTGTTCAGCTCTCTACAAGAGGGGATTTTCTGTTGTTTCCGAAATTAACGAAGCGCTGCACAAGTGGATGGAGATCAAGGAGTACAAGAGTCTTGGTGACTTCCGTGGGAAACTCAACTACAGAAATGTGGAAAATCCGTCCCTTTTCGAGCGCTCCCAGTTTATGAAGCACTACAGCTCCTATATTTAGCAATCATGTTTTCCCCGCGCCGGGGAAGCAGTCTTTCAGTCGGTCAGGGGGTTTTGGATGAGCCCTGAGACCTGTGGTCAGGCATTTAAGTCCTTAAGCAGGGTTATAAGCTCTGCCGCCAGTTTCTGTTTCGGTGTTTCCCATGACTCAATCTGCTGTTGCAGGCGGAGGATTATCTTAATCCTGTCACCGTCGCTGATTGATCCTGCGCAGGTGTCAAGCACAGTGTAGCACTCGAGTGATGTCATGTAATCACCAGAGAAGAACTGTTCTGCAAGCGGTAAGGCAAACTCAGAGTAATCGAGTCCCGACTGCCAGCATGACGAGACAAGCATAGCTCTGGATTCTTGTTTGCTTACGGCAGACAGAGATTCTATCACTTCGGCCATTTCCGACTTCTCTTTCATGTCATTGAAGAGGTTCGTGATCTCCAGTTTAATATTCTGATTTCCGGTTTTATCGTAAAGGAGTGCCAGCAATCTGAGAGCGCCCCGGAATGGCTCTTCGCTGCGAAGCAGCCTGATACGCTCATTTATCTCCCTTTCGGTACCGTTTATCAGTATCCTGTCAAGTTCAGCAAGTCTCTTTTCTGATCCTTCCATACAGTTTGATTTGGAACAAATTTATGGCTAAATAATAACTTCGCGGCAAATGCGTTTATTAAAAAAGTGTAAATTGGTCTTGTAAAGGCCTGTGAAATCAAAAACTACGATCATTATGAACAGTAAGTTTAAATTTATGTCCCTGATTCTGGGCGTTGCTGCTCTTGCAGTTTGTCTTTCTGCAACCTCATGCAAGGGAAAAACCAGGGGTGAGGCGAACAGGGATAAAGGCGAGGCTGTCAGCCCGGACGAGCAGACAATGGAGCAGATAAAGAGTGCCGAGAAGGTATTCAACGCTCTGCCCACACCGCTGGAGGTAGCTCAGCTGATAAAGGAAGCAGGGGCGAAGTTCGACGCAACACTGCTGAACCCGGTCGAAAACAAGAGCAACTACACATCGAGCAAAAGCATGGCTCTCAACCTGGGCACATATGTCTGTGACCTCAGCTTTGCCAGCATGTATGATGAGACCTCCCTGCTTGTAAATTACATGGAGGCAGCTGAAGACATGGCTACAGGGCTTGGCATACTTGACGCCATTGACGAGACCACAGTAGAGCGGCTCGAACAGAATATAAATAACCGTGACGTAATCATGGAGATTGTATCGGAAACGTTCCTCAATTCACAGGCTTATCTCGAGGACGACGAGCAGCATGCCGTGGCAGCAACAATAATTGCAGGAGGATTCATCGAGGGGCTTTACATATCTGCCAGCATGGTTGACATGAAAAACTACAAAGGCAATAAACTGGTGGAGACAATTGCAGATCAGAAAATGTCAGTGGATGATATGATCCGGCTCCTGGAAACGTATACTGACAACAGTGCAATACGTGAGCTTCTGGGCCCGATGCATGAGCTGAAAACCGTTTTTGACAGGGTCGAACGGTCATCAGAACCGTCAGAGGCACAATACGACGAAAAGAGCGGCATGACTGAAATTTCAGGTGCTTCGAAGTCGGAAATGAAACAGGATACATTCCTGGCGATTAAGGAGAAGGTGTCAGAGATCAGAAATTCATATGTAAAATAGAGACCAATGAGACAGCTTATACAGATTTTTCTGGTTACGGTGCTTCTTTCCCTCTTCGTTTCAGGGGAAGCTGCAGCACAGTGCAAGGGTTTTGCCAAGTCACTATGCAAAAAGGAACTGGGGGCCTACCTTCATGACGGCAACTATCATGCTGCTGTGCTTGTTGAAGGTGAAGAGGCTGAACTCTACAAAACATTCTACTCGGACCTGGAGTACCGGCTTGTCATCTGCGCAGCTGACGGTATGCCACCGGTCGAGTTTACAGTCTACGATGCCACAGGCAAGGCGCTTTATTCGAACAAAGAACAGGGGTTGACCAAAATGTGGGACTTCAAACTGGAATCGAGCCAGCAACTGAAAGTGGTTGTCAAGGTCTCAACCTTCGGGACGAAAGAACAGCTGCCTGTAAGCGGGTGTGTGGCAATCATGTTCGGTTTCAAGGCCAAGTAAGGATTGTATACCTTTGAAATGACGGGGTGCTTCTTCAGGAGGCACCCCGTTTTTTTTCTGAATTGTCAGGCAGATCAGATTCCCAAATCTGTAGATTGCTTTAATTATATTTGTTGAAGCTTTACAGTTCTGAAACGGTAAGATCTTGTTCATTATCAAGCTATGCCCGGAGATGAATTATCATTAAAACAGAGTCATTGCAACATATAATATCAGTTGATGAAAAAACCGGAAAACCAGATAATTGTGATCTTCGGCGGAAGGGGTGACCTGGCTGTCAGAAAAATCATCCCTGCTCTATTTACACTGTTCAGGCAGGGACTCATGCCTGAAAAATTTGCTGTTGTTGGAACCGGCAGGAACGCTGTGACAGATGAAGCATACCGTCAGGAAGTACATGAAGCTGCAACCGGCGGTTCAAATTTTTCTGATAAAGAAGTCATAGCTGGTTTTACATCTGCCTTTTCTTATGTCACAGTCAATCCCTCGGTGCCTGAAGACTATTCCGTATTGTCAGAATCGCTTAAGACGGTCAGGGACTGCCTGGGAATCGGGGAAAATACCCTGTTTTACCTGTCGGTTCCACCGGCCCTATACGATGATATAACGAATAATCTTGCTGCCAGGGGTTTAAATAAAGGGCAGTCGGGATGGAAGAGGGTAATAATTGAAAAGCCCTTCGGGTACGACTTTAAAAGTGCGGTCGGTCTCAACCGGCTGCTCCTTGAATGCTGGGACGAAAGCCAGCTATACCGTATAGATCATTACCTTGGCAAGGAGACGGTGCAGAATATTCTTGTCACCCGGTTCTCGAACGGAATTTTTGAGCCGTTATGGAACAGAAATTATGTTCATCATATCGAGATTACATCATCAGAGAGCCTGGGAGTTGAGAAACGCGGTTCGTATTATGATGGTACCGGGGCATTGCGTGACATGGTGCAGAATCACCTGCTGCATCTTGTCGGGTTCATTGCGATGGAGCCTCCGTCAAGCATAGATTCGACATCGATCAGGAACGAGCTTGTGAAGGTGTTCGATTCACTGCGGCCACTGAAGCCGGAGGATGTCGGAAGAATGGCGATCAGAGGCCAGTACACCGGAGCACATGTCAGAGGTGAATGGCTTAAAGGCTACCGGGAGGAGGAGGGTGTTGAGCATGCTTCGATGACTGAGACGTTTGCGGCTCTTAAGTTCTATATTGACAACTGGAGATGGGGCGGGGTCCCTTTTTACATAAGAACCGGCAAGCGCCTGCCAACCCGTGTAACGGAGGCCGTAATCCACTTCAAGCCTACACCTCATCACCTTTTCTCAGGAGAAGGTGACTGTGACGGATGTAATCAGTTAATAATAAGGATACAGCCCGATGAGGGCATTCTCCTTAAATTTGCCATGAAGATCCCCGGAGCAGGATTCAAGGTAAGGAATGTAAACATGGATTTTCATTATTCTGACCTCGCTGACGGGCGTATTCCGGAAGCCTACGAAAGGCTTATATTCGATTGCATGAAAGGTGACGCCACTCTCTATACACGATCAGACGCTGTACTTGCAGCATGGAAGTTTCTTGATCCGGTATTGCAGGCCTGGAAAAATGATCCTTCAATTCCGGTATATGGCTACCCTGCCGGTACATGGGGCCCCGAAAATTCTGATGATCTGATCGAGGGGCCGCAGATGACATGGCGTTATCCATGCAAAAATCTTGCGGATGATGGTGTATATTGTGAATTATAATTAGTTTTATAACCTGATTATCATTCAATATGTCACATTCAGTCAGAGTGTTCCCTTCCCGCGAGGCCCTGGCTCAAGCCTTTGCTGCAATACTTATTAAGGACCTGGACCGTATAGAGCCGGATCATTATTATACAATTGCCCTTTCAGGTGGCTCCACCCCTGAATACATCTTTCAGTACCTTTCTGAGAAATACGCGGACAGAATGCCCTGGGAGAAGCTGCTTGTATTCTGGGGCGATGAACGGTGTGTCCCTCCTGAGGATGACGAAAGCAATTACCGGATGGCATTTGAGAACCTCCTGCAAAACGTCCCGATCCCGGACGCCAATGTCTTCAGGATACGCGGTGAGGATGACCCGGTAGTTGAAGCTGCCCAGTACTCGGAACTGGTGACTGACATGGTGCCTGAATACAAGGGCCTGCCACAGTTCGACCTGATGCTGCTGGGAATCGGAGATGACGGTCATATAGCCTCAATTTTTCCTGACAGACCTGATCTGTTTTCCTCGGCTCAGCTTTACGATGTGGCGCTCAGACCAGATAAAAAGCAGAAAAGAATCACTGCTACAGGCAGGCTTATAAACAACTCGGCAAAAATATACTATATTGTTACCGGAAAGGGGAAGGCATCCGTTGTATCACAGGTAGTGGAGGGTAAGATCGGATCAGAACTGTTCCCGGCTTCAAGGGTTATGCCCGCCTCGGGGCATCTTGTATGGATGCTTGATAAGGAAGCAGCGTCGCTTCTGAAACCTGGCAAATGATCTAATAATCATTTATGTCCCTTATATGGTCGCAGGAATTCTTAAGGAAACCGGAAGTGAAAACAGGGTAGCTCTTCTTCCCGGTGAAGCAGCCGCCCTTATCAGGCTGGGACTGAATGTCATGGTGGAGGAGGGTGCCGGTTCGGGGGCTTATGCTTCTGATGATCTGTACCGGTCATCCGGGGTGTCAATAGCTTCCAGGCATGATGTGATCACCGGGTCTGACCTGCTGCTGACTGTTAATCCACCTGTCGGGGATGATATCACTGTTTTCAGTGAGGGGCAGATAATCTTTACAGTCCTTGACCCGGTTGTAAACAGGGATTGGCTTGAAAAGGCCCGTGCCAGGCGCCTGACAGTGCTTGCTCTGGATATTGTTCCCCGCATCACCAGGGCTCAGTCAATGGATATCCTGTCATCTATGGCCACTGTGTCAGGATACAGGGCAGTGATTGAGGCTGCTCTGCTGCTTCCACGCTTCTTCCCGATGTTTATGTCTGCCGCCGGCACAATCAGACCTGCCAGGGTGCTTGTCCTTGGTGCCGGGGTGGCCGGCCTGCAGGCAATAGCCGTGGCACGGAAGCTCGGAGCCGTTGTGGAGGTGTTCGATGTAAGATCAGCAGTTAAAGAAGAGGTGAAGAGTCTCGGGGGAAAATTCATTGAGGTCGAAGGAGCGAGGGAAGATGCTGCTGCCGGAGGATATGCAGTGGAACAGAGCGAGGAATTCCGCCGGAAACAGCAGGCACTGATACAGGAACGGGCAGCTGTTGCAGACGCTGTTATTGCAACTGCCCAGATACCCGGCAAAAAGGCACCTGTACTTGTCATGAAAGAGACAGTTGAGAGGATGAAACCGGGGTCCGTAATTATTGACCTGGCAGCCTCGACAGGTGGTAACTGCGAGCTGACTGAGAACGGCAAAACAATAATGGTTAACGGAGTGACTGTCGCCGCGCGTTCTTATTATCCCTCATCCATGTCATCAGATGCCAGCAGGATGTTCGGCAACAACCTTGTAAACCTTATCAGGATAATGACTGACGGCAAAGGGGAGGTAAAGATTGATCTCGACGATGAGATCATTGCCGGTACAACAGCAGTCCATAACGGAGAATACCAGAGCCCCAGAATAAAACAGTTGCTTGATATAAAACAGATCTGAGAATGGAAGGGATACTTGATTTTCTGATGGCAAACAGGGGAACAATATACATGGTGATCCTCTCTGTTTTCCTGGGTATAGAGGTTATAAGCCATGTTCCTGCAATACTGCATACACCTCTCATGTCAGGTGCAAACGCCATCCATGGTGTAGTTATAATAGGAGCAATCATAGTAATGGGTCATGCCGAAACAACCGGCGCCATGATCCTTGGCTTCCTGGCAGTGGTGCTGGGCACGCTGAATGTTGTGGGTGGCTTTGTTGTTACTGACAGGATGCTTGAAATGTTCAAAAAGAAAAAGTGACTGAAAGCAGATCCTGACATTAAGAATCAACAGTACCATGAACGACTTGTCACATTTTTCCGCAGGAGCATCAGTCCTCGAGATATCGTATATAATTGCTTCGGTACTCTTCATACTTGGTCTGAAGATGCTCAGTCATCCTCTCAGGGCACGGAGTGGAAATATTCTGGCCGCGGCGGGTATGGGGCTGGCCATCGTCGCCACGTTGTTCTTTCACCGTAAGGGGGGAGAACCAATAGGTAACCTGGGATGGATCATTACCGCCATGACCCTGGGAACGGCGATTGGCCTGGTAATAGCAAAAAGGGTAAAGATGACTGCGATGCCCCAGCTTGTTTCATTCTTTAACGGGATGGGAGGAGCTGCCGCTGCACTCATCTCCATGATGGAGTTTCCGCATGTGAGCCAGGAGCTGATGATGAAGTCAGGTATGGCCAACGGGCATGTTCTGGCAATCCTGCTGGGGCTTGTTATAGGGTCGGTTTCGTGGGCGGGAAGCATGATCGCCTTCGGGAAGCTGGATGGCTGGATAGGAGATCTCAGGGTCAGGGCGATGAAGTATGTCAACCTGACAATCCTTGGAGTAATAATCGGATTCATTGTTTTCATAATGACCCGTGATGTAGCAGCTTCATCAGAGCTTACACACCTGGTTATAATTCTCTTTGTCGTCTCAGTCATATACGGAGTACTGTTCGTAATGCCAATAGGCGGAGCTGACATGCCTGTTGTGATCTCGTTGCTGAACAGTTTCACCGGGGTAGCTGCTGCCATGGGCGGGTTTCTGTACAATAACCAGGCGATGCTCACAGGGGGTATACTGGTAGGGTCGGCAGGAACCATTCTTACTGTGCTGATGTGCAGGGCAATGAACAGATCACTGCTGAACGTTATAATAGGCGTGTTTGGAGGTGGCGGAGCCCCTGTGACAGGCATTGCCGGGACAGCAAGGGAAATAACCGTTTCCGATGCTGCCGTACTGCTCAGCTATTCGAAAAAGGTTGTAATAGTTCCTGGTTACGGACTGGCAGTTGCACAGGCACAGCATATCTGCCATGAACTCGACAAGGTGCTCGATGAAAAGGGAGTAGAGGTGAAGTATGCAATTCATCCTGTGGCGGGACGAATGCCGGGGCATATGAATGTGCTTCTTGCAGAGGCCGATGTGCCGTATGAACAGCTTGTGGAGAGTGATGAGATCAACCCTGATATGTCAAATACCGACGTCATTGTTGTCATTGGCGCCAATGATGTTGTCAACCCGGCAGCAGAAGATGATCCTTCCAGTCCGATTTATGGAATGCCCATAGTAAGGGCCCGCGAAGCAAAGAACATAATCGTGTTGAAACGCGGTATGGGCAAGGGCTACGCTGCCATAGACAACATGCTCTTCTTCAATGACAAGACCCGGATGCTCTTCGGTGACGCCAAGTCGACCCTCCAGGCGTTGGTCAGTGAGGTGAAGGCCCTGTAGGGCAGGCAAGAGGCAAGAGGCAAGAGGCAATAGGCAAGAGGCAATAGGCAAGAGGCAATAGGCAATAGGCAATAGGCAATAGGCAATAGTGTAGCTACTCCATGGTATATGTCAACACTACTGCCTACTGCCTATTGCCTGCTGCCTTTATTTATGATCCCCGAAATATGCCCCCAGTACTTCATATGGAACTTCAGGCTCTTTTTGTCAAGCATCGAGTGCAGGGTGGCTGGTGTGTCATCAGGTGCGAATTTCACCAGTGCACGGTCCTCGTAAAGTGCTGAAACCTCAGGGTGAAACTGCACGGAGAAGACGTTCGGATATTTCTTATGTGCTATTCCTTCGATTATTTTGCCGTCGTCTGAACGGGCGGTGACATCGAATACAGGGGCGAGGTCACGGATTGCCTGGTGATGGCTGCTGTATACGACGGGTTGCAGTTTCCGGGATACCTTTATGATTGTTCCGAAAAAGGTGTTTTCGGTAAACCTGACCGGGTGCATGCTGATACCCATGAAGTCCTTGTCTTCCCTTATGTTCTGCCAGTAGTTGCGGTGCAGGTTCTTCCGGTCTAAAAGCACATTTGTCTCCGGCCTGGTGCTCTCGTAGATCTGTGCAGGGATATCCTGCCAGAGAGTGCCTCCGGCTGCAACATTCATCGACTGCAGGCCGAGGCAGAATCCGGTGACCATATAGTCCGGATTTTCTTCGAGGAGGGGTTTGTAGGTTGTGTTGCGTGTACTGCCGAGCAGATGAAAGAGGAAGCTCACCTCAAAATAGTGTCTTCCGGGATCGGTGGTCTCCGAATACCAGTTCTCCTGTCCGTAGACTGAAGGGGGTATGTCCTGCCCGCCGAAGAATATGATTCCCACTGAATTGCTGAAAATCTTCGTGAAGTCATCACTGCACGGATTCAGCTTGTAGACCATCTCTTCCGTCAGTGGAGCCTTCACTTCATGGAGGTGGAACCGGGTCAGCCCGTTGGAGGCAATATATTCGGCTGATTTGCTGAAGTCATACTCCTGGCTTGAGTGATAAACGCCAACGAAGTCAACCATTGCGGGATCGGTTTTCAGAATGCCCTTATCCATCAGGAAAGTCACCACACCGATATTTCCGGCAGTGGGATTGACGAGGATCACATACTTCTTATCCTTGCTGAAGTCGCCCCTGAAGAAGTCCTGGGAAAAAAGAGAGACTGACAGGAATGCAAGCGTGATAAACAAAAAAAATCTTTTCATGGCATCGGGTATTACTGCACAAATGTAATGTTATTCACCTGTAATTCTTTCAGAAGGGGAGAGGTATCCGGTTTTAGGACTGGAGTTGCCGAATTCCGTGATCATGCTCCAGACCCCTGGTATCTGTACCGACAGACGTTTAAGCACATCCTCCCGGATTGACTTCCTGCTGAAGGGGACCACTTTCACGTATTCCTGGATCTCACCTGCCTTACGGCCGTATTTGTACTCATATGTAAAAGAGCCGTCATCACGTAGCTTTGCCTGCTTATTTGAGAGGTTTGGCACTGTGATGTAAAACTCGCTTCCTTCTCCGGTGCCTCCGTTCAGCAATTGCCGCGAAGCAAGGTGTTCATAGAGCTGGTCCGCTACCTCCACGGCAGGATTGACAAGGATGAGATCTTCGGCAATCAGTGACCTGTAAATGTATTCGCCGTTCTCACGGTAATTTCTTAGTCTGTTGAATTCGTTTCTGAAGGTTTCTGTAAAGAAAGGGTAGTGGGTACAGGCAAGAACCACTGAGTTGAGGGGAAGAGCCGCTTCAGTGTTCCTTATCTTTTCCATGAGCGAGACAACATGAAAGGCAATGTAGTTTTCAACCGAATTGATCTGGATATGGCGCGGGTTTGCCGTATCGCCATCGAACATCATGGCGCCATTGCTGAGGTCAAAATCATACCTTTCCCAGAGTTCCTTATCAATCTTCATATCGCCGGAAGCAGTATCCGTGGGGCCTTTGTAGTCGGCGCGGGGTGTTGTGGCTTTCCGGTCAATGGCATCAGGGCTCTCATCGATTGCTTCGGCAATGCCGATGCCTGCCTGCTGAAAGATGGTTATCTCCTCCTCCTGACCGTCTTCCCTGTTTACAAGCTTTATGGCTTCCGGGTAGACGCCTGATTTCACTGTACCATCGGTGGCCATCACCGCGATGCTGCCGTTCTCGCCCGGTGTGAAGTTGCCGAATGCTCCCCTCGCCCCGGCGTCTATAACCCCGATGACGCCTATGTCAGACCCTGCCTCTTCGAGAAATCTCTTCACGGTATCAAGGGCATAGGCAGTTGCCGTATTGCAGGCAATGACTATGGCCTTCACCGGCTTTTTGTCACTCTCCGGGGTGGTGGCATCCCCGGATCTGTAATATTTGTTGCCCAGCAGGAATTGCACATCCTTCATCACATGCTCAATCAGGAGATCAGTGTTGTTTTCGAGCGAGTAGCTGCCATAAGGCATGTTGGCGAGGTCACCCATGTAGATGTATGATTCACCTGCAAGACCCTCATGCTGAACGATGTCTGCAAGCACCGAGAGTCCTCCCGTTCCCGAGTCAAACACCCCCACAGGAAGAGAGGCGTCATTTGAGGGGTAACTTGTGAAATTAATGTAGTAGAAGCTGTTTTTGTGATTCTGTATCGCATCCCTGATATTTTCCGGCCTGCTGCATGAGAGGCACAGCAGGGCAGCAAGAGGTGCGGTAATGCCCAGGGTTTTCAGCAACGGACTTTTCATAGGCGGAATGGCTTCACCGGTTTGGTCAGCGTGAATTTAGCACCAAAAGAGGAAAATAACAATCACTTCTGCTGCAGAAGCATAATCCGGGGTGTCATGCCAGCCTGAATTTAGCATCAAAAGAAGATAATTATAATCACTTCTGCTGCAGAAGCATAATCCGGGGTGTCATGCCTGCCTGAATTCAACTCCGTACAACCTATCCAGGGGAAGATTTATGGCAGAAATTCATTATTTTTCTCTGCATGGCTGCCTTGTATTATTAAAACTATTATTTTTGTTTCGTCATTTCCCGAAATGAAATGGAAGCAGGATCGGTAAAAAGGAGAAAATACTATACGGACGACCAGGAGAAACTGGCGCGGTATGCGAAGGCTCTTTCTCACCCTGCCAGGGTTTTCGTAATGGATTTCCTTGCTAACAATCTTGATAAATGCTGTTACAGCGGTGATATGGCGGAGGAGTTGCCTATTGCCAGGTCAACGCTTTCGGAACATCTGAAGGAGCTGAAGAAGGCGGGACTGATCCAGGGCGAAATAAATCCCCCTTATATTAAATATTGTATCAACCGTGAGAACTGGGATGAGGCGAAGCTGCTGATGAACAGCTTTTTCAAAAGATAAAAAATTTGCAAAAATATTTCGACGTTTTACGAAATAATGGAAGAATAACAGATATGGAAATTAAAATTCTGGGCCCCGGGTGCCCCAAATGCAAAACCCTGGAAAAGCTGACTCGCGAAGTGGTTGAGCAGAACGGTATTGATGCCACTGTTTCCAAGGTAGACGACATTGTAGCAATAATGAACTACGGTGTGATGACAACGCCGGCGCTGGTCATTGATGATAAAGTAGTGGTGAAGGGAAGGGTGCCGTCGGCAGAGGAAATACGGAAATTAATCACTAAACAATAAGCGATATGAGCAGGAAATTGTTACCGGTTATGGTTCTTGTGGCCCTGTCAGTGGCCGTGATTGCCATACTTGCTTTCAAAGGAAAAGATTCCGGCGAGGAAAAGACAGTTCAGGGTCAGCCGGGGAATAAGGTGGAAGTTCTCTATTTTCATCTTACCCGTCGCTGTGTCACATGCCAGGCCGTGGAGAACGTGTCGAGAGACGCTGTGGCAGAGTTGTACCCGGCAGAATCTGAGAAGGGTACAGTTGTTTTTAAAACGCTGAATATTGAGGATAAGTCATCGGAAGCAGAAGCCCGCAGGGTAAACGCAACAGGTCAGTGTCTTCTGGTTGTCAGCGGCGATACAAGGATTGACCTGACAAGCGAAGGTTTCATGAATGCACGCAATAGTCCGGAGAAACTTAAGGAAGAGATAAAGAAAGCTGTTGACCCTCTGCTTAAGGCGTTGACATCCAACTGATGGAACTTCTGCATAAGATACTTGAGAACTCGCAGTATGCCTTTCTCACGGCGGCTGTCCTGGGTCTGATGACAGCTATCAGTCCGTGCCCGCTGGCAACCAATATTTCTGCTATCGGGTACATCAGTCGTGACCTGGATGACAGGAGGAGGGTTTTCCTGAACGGACTGGTGTACACCCTTGGGCGGGCAATTACATATGTTGCGATTGCGCTGATCATCTTCTTCGGCTCGAACCAGATGGACATTTCCGGATGGTTTCAGCGATGGGGGGAGAAGATCCTTGGGCCGGCGCTTGTAATAATTGGCCTTTTCATGCTTGATTTTATAAAGTTCAGGCTGCCCGGTTCGATGGGTTCGCTGACGGAAAAGATCGGTGAGAGAGGCCGGAAAAGCTACCTGAATACACTTCTGCTCGGGATGCTGTTTGCAATGGCCTTCTGCCCCTACAGCGGAGTCCTTTACTTCGCCATGCTTATCCCAATTACTGTTGCGAGTGCCGGGGGGCTGTATCTGCCGCTGGTTTTTGCAGTAGCAACAGGCATCCCTGTGATCATCTTTGCCTGGCTGCTGGCCTACGCGGTAGGCAATGTGGGTAAGGTATACAACAGCCTGAAGACTTTCGAGAAGTGGTTCAGGAGGGTGGTGGCAGTGCTCTTCATAGGAGCAGGTTTATGGTATATTTTTTCAGTCTGGTTTTGATTTTTTTAAATAAGTATTTCGTTATTCTGCGAAATGGAAAGAATTAATCTGAAATGGAAGTAAGAAAGGAAATAAAGATCCTGTTGTGGATCATTGCCGGTTTTGCATTTGCATTTTTCATGCCGGTCGGAAGTGCCCGTTTCAATACGGCAATTGCGGCAGCATTGGACCTGGTCAGGTGGTATGCCAGGGAGCATGTGATTTTATGTCTGCTTCCTGCATTTTTCATAGCCGGAGTAATTTCGATCTTTATCAGCCAGGGTTCGGTGATAAAGTATTTTGGGGCAAATGCAAAAAAATGGCTGGCATACAGTGTTGCTGCCGTTTCCGGGACCATTCTTGCCGTCTGTTCATGCACAATTCTGCCTTTATTCTCAAGCATTCACAAAAGGGGCGCAGGACTGGGTCCGGCTATAGCATTTCTTTATTCAGGTCCGGCAATAAATATTCTGGCTATTATTCTTACAGCGCGCATACTCGGGTTTGAAATGGGTGTTGCACGTATCATAGGGGCAGTATCCTTCAGCATAATCATTGGTCTGATCATGTCACTCATCTACCGGAAGGAGGAACTGCAAAAGAAGGAAGACCAGATGCAGGTAGTCGCTGCGCCGGAGAAGAGACCCGTGTGGCAGACAATGATCCATTTCTTTACCCTTGTATTAATACTCGTCTTTGCAAACTGGGGAGCGCCTTCTGCGGGAGAAACGTCCGGTGCATGGTACCTCATATGGTCTTACAAATGGTATATTACCGGATTTTTTGGTCTGGTGCTGGCCTGGTCACTTGTAAAGATACTGAAGATCAAATGGCAATGGGTGCTGGCCTCGGTTGTTGTAACGGCAGTGTCAGTACTGCTTGCAAACTCTTTCATTGAAAGTGCAAAGCTCAGACCCATGGTACCTGTTGTAGTTGGTATTGCTGCCCTCAGTTTGATAACACTGTTTGACAGGCAGGACGATGAGAATCGCGAATGGACATTATCAACATGGGGTTATGCAAAGCAGATTATTCCGCTGCTGGCAACAGGCATTGTAATTGCCGGGTTCCTGCTGGGGTCTGCTCATGACGGTCAGAGTATCGCGGGAGTGATCCCGAATGAATGGATTGCAAAACTGGTTGGCGGAAATTCGTTGTTTTCAAATTTCTTTGCTTCGATTGCAGGAGCATTCATGTATTTTGCCACACTGACCGAGGTTCCCATTGTCCAGGGACTGTTAGCCTCCGGAATGGGCAAAGGTCCTGCACTTGCTTTATTGCTTGCAGGACCTTCACTCTCCCTTCCCAGCATGCTGGTTATAAAAGGTATTATCGGATTTCAGAAAACCGCTGTATATGTTGGTCTTGTAGTTGTAATGGCAACAATCTCAGGACTGATATACGGTGCAATTTTCTGAAGCAATAACCAATCTTACTTCTGAGCTGTGCCGGATTTGCATTTTGCCGGATCGCATTTTGCATCCGGTCCTGTTTTCGTGCAGGCGGCTTTGCAGGCAGCATCACATTTGCCTTCCTTGCATTTTGCAGGATCACAGTTTGCACAGTCGTGCTTTGCCTGAGAACATGGTACCGGTGCCTCACCGACGGCTTTTTCGCAGGTGGCTGCAGAGGGGCACTTTGAGCAGTCCTTTACGGCTTCTGTTTTTGCCTTCTTATCCTTCTTCTCATCGCTTTGCGCATTGACTGTGGTTATCACAACGAATGCAAGTACTACGAGAGCTGAGATTCCAATGATGACTTTCTTCATGATTTAAAGAGTTTTTATTTGAGTCAAAATTAGACAGACAGATTTTTAATCAGGTTATCCGGTTGTTAATTCGTGTTATCCTGATGTTAAATCTTAATCCTCATCACAAAAACTCCTTATTTTTGAACTGATGAAAAGATCCCGGATACAACTGATAATACTCTTGCTTGCCTTCGGAGCCCTGATCGCCCTTGCAGTCATTCAGTTCTCATGGATACTGAAGGCGGCCCGGATGCAGGAAGCCCAGTTCAGCCACAGCGTTGAAATGGCAATGCAGAGAATAGTGGAGAACCTGTCACGGAATGAAGCCATATGCAGCGAGGTAAACAATTGCCTGAGACACGGAGGCAATGAATCCTGTATGCTTGTCATGAAGACAAGGGAGGAATGGGAGGGCATGAAATCACTTATAAGGAAAGACCTTGATTTCTACGGCATAGGACTGGATTTTGAATTTGATATCGTGGGTGCTGACATTGCCTCAAACATCCCCCGGGCCAAAAACATCTACTTCAGCAATGGCCTGGAAGAGATGCTTGAGAAATCGGGATACAGGCTCAGCCTCCGGTTTCCAGAGAAGCGTGACTTCATTGTCGCACAGATGAGCGATATGTTTATCTTCTCGCTGATTCTCCTGTTTCTTGTCACAGTCTCATTCATAATCATATACAACTTTTACAGGAGGGAGAGACTCCTCTCGGAGAGCATTGTTGACTTCGTGAACAATGTTACTCATGAATTCAAGACTCCGCTTACCAATATATCACTGGCCAACAGTATGCTCTCAAAAAATGAAAAAGTGGAAAACGATGAGAAACTTTCGTTTTATTCATCTGTCATCAGAACAGAGCAGACAAAGCTGAATGAGAAAGTGGAGAAGTTGCTTAAAACGGACTTTGCCCTGATTGACAAATCCCAGACCTCAGAGGAGATAGATGTCAGCGCAGCCGCGGAAGACATTGCTGAAACATTCAGGGTACAGGTTGAGCAAAAGGGAGGAAGAATCTCGATTGAAAAGGATGGCCGCCGGTTCACGGTTACCGGCAACACTGACCTTTTCTTCATTGCTCTTGGAAACCTTGTTGATAACGCAGTCAAATATTCCGGTCAGCCACCTGAGATCCTGGTAAGACTGGTTTCAGAGGACAACCGGCTTGTGATTGTGGTTGAGGACAACGGTCCCGGAATTGCCAGGGAATTCAGGGACAAAGTCTTTGAGAAGTATTTCCGTGTCCCTGCGGGCAATACTCATAATGTCGACGGCTTCGGGCTTGGACTTTACCAGGTCAGGGGAATAATTGCCGGGATGAAAGGCAGCATCAGAATTTCAAACCGGAAGGAGGGCGGCCTTGCGGTGACAATTGACCTTCCGCTGGCGCCGGGGAATGAATAACAACGATAAAAATACCAGAATACTCCTGGCCGAGGATGATGTAAACCTGGGGTTTCTGCTGGTTGACTTCCTTGAGTCTAACGGTTTTGAAGTGAAACTGTACCGTGACGGACAATCAGCATTGCAGGGCTTCAAAAGGACCGGAGCCGACTTTTGCCTGATTGATATAATGCTGCCCGGAATTGATGGTTTCACCCTGACGGCCAGGATCAGGGAGCTTGACAGCAGGATGCCTGTGATAATACTGTCTGCCCGGTCTCTCAAGGAAGACAAGATCGCAGGATTTCGCCTGGGAGTCGATGACTATATTACCAAACCGTTCGAAGAGGAGGAACTGCTTTACAGGATACGGGCAGTTCTCAACAGAACAACCCAGTCCGGTCCGGCCACACCTCAGGGTCCTGATGTAATTGGCATCAGCCAGTTTTCCTTTGACTCTCAGAACCTGATGCTGACTCATAGCGGCAACTCGCAGAGATTGACAATAAAGGAGAGCAGAATTCTCAATATTCTGGCTGCCTCTGTAAACAATATTGTTACTCGTGAAGAGATTATGATCGATGTATGGGGCGAGGCAGATTACTATACAGGGCGAAGCCTCGACGTATTCATATCAAAACTTCGAAGTTATCTCAGGAGAGATCCCGCTGTCAGGATTGTCACTATCCCTACACTAGGTTACAAGCTTGAAATTGAGAAAGTCTGATTGTCACTATCCCTACACTCGGTTACAAGCCTGAGATTGAAAAAGCCTGATTGTCACTATCCCCACACTTGGTTACAAGCCTGAGATTGAAAAAGTCTG
>CAZWOC010000009.1:0-147198 GCA_964635655.1 uncultured Rikenella sp.
AACCTTCTGATCCGTAGTCAGATGCTCTATTCAGTTAAGCTACGGGACCTTTTGCGGGTGCAAATATATAATATTTTCCTTTATCATCGGAATAAATATCTTTTATCCCGTAGCGGGCCGCATTTTAACCCGGGAAAATTTTCATGCAGTCATCTGCCAAACTCCTGCCTGAAAAATTAAGACTATATACCACCTTATTAATGAACATATGCTCATTATATTTGTGACATATCTTCATGACTGAAGACTGACAATTGATGATATCAGATTACCGCTGCATATACTGCCTGATCAGATCATATGGTAACCGGCTTGAAAAAGCCGGCATACCTGCGCCGGAAAAACAGGAATTCACTCACGGCCTGTTACGGATTCTTGATAAAAAATGGGATGATCTCTCAGCCCCGGACTGTGCAAGGGAGATTCAAAGCCTTTACCGCTCGTTTGTAAATGATCCTGATCCTTACAAAAAGGCAAAGCAGGAGAGCAATGATACTGCCCTGAAAATGTACGATGATCTTGAAGATAGAGTGAACAGCTCGGCCGATCCGTTTGATACTGCGCTGAAACTTGCCATTGCCGGTAACATAATTGATTTTGCCGTGAATGACAGCTGTGATCTGCAGGGAACAATAGAGAGAGTCCTTTGCTCCGGTTTTGCAATTGACCATTCGGAGCAGCTGAAGTCAGCCCTGATTAAGGCCAGGAAGGTTCTGTACATCGGGGATAATGCCGGAGAAATAGTCTTTGACAGGTTGTTTATCAGCCGGATTGCACATCCGGGACTGGTCTTCTCGGTCAGAGGAGGCCCGGCTATCAATGATGCCACAATGGAAGATGCCCTTTATACCGGAATGCTTACGGTGACCCGTGTCATTTCAAGTGGTCATGATGCTCCAACAACAGTCCTGTCACAATCCGGAGAGGAGTTTCGCAAGGAGTACCTGGAGGCTGATCTTATAATTGCCAAAGGCCAGGGCAACCTTGAGGGACTGCTGGGGGAGAATGACAGCCGTATATATTTCCTGCTGATGGCCAAATGTGATGTCATAGCTGGTTATCTGAAAGTGGAAAAGGGCAGTTTTCTGGTATTTAATCCTGCCTTGCTACAGGAAAAAAAGATGAAGCAAAAATGATAAGTTTCGGACCCGTACCATCACGCAGACTTGGTAAAAGCCTGGGAATAAATAATATCGTAAGGCCAAAGGTTTGTTCTTACAGTTGCGTTTACTGCCAGGTCGGGAAGACCAGCCGCCTGACAGCTGACAGGCAGTCATTCTTTGACCCGGAAGTGGTTCTTTACGAGGTGAGCAGTCACCTGGAGAAACTGACGCCGGAAGCCATGCCTGACTATCTTACATTTGTCTCCAACGGGGAGCCGACAATTGACAGGAATCTTGGCAAATCCATTATCAGGGTTAAGCGCTACGGCATTCCTGTGGCAGTAATTACAAATGCTTCGCTTCTCTGGCAGGAGAAGGTAAGAGAGGATCTGATGGAGGCAGACTGGGTTTCAGTCAAGATTGACGCATCCGATGAAAAGACATGGATAGCGGTGAACAGACCAACGCCGGGGCTTGACTTCGGTGCCGTAACAGAAGGTATCCTTCGGTTTTCGGAAGAGTTTCCGAAAAAGCTGAACACTGAGACAATGCTTTGCAGGGGTGTCAATGACCACGATGAAAATATTCGCGGTGTGGCAGTGATTATTTCAAGGACAGGTGCCGGCAAAGCATACATCTCCGTGCCTGTAAGGCCTCCAGCAGAGGAAGGACTGCTTCCTGCAGAAGCTGACAGGGTCAATATGGCCTGGCATGTGTTTGTCGAGGCAGGTATTGACACAGAGATGCTTACCGGGTTTGAGGGTTCGGATACGGGCAACACCGGAAATAGCTATGAAGATATCCTGAACATTACCGCGGTGCATCCGCTGCGCGATGATGCCATTGCGGAGCTGCTGGAGAAGAACGGATCCGGCTTCAATGTCGTGGAGTCTCTTATTTCACAGAACCTGATCCGATGTTCAGTCTACCGTGGAAGAAAATTCTATATGCGTAATTTCCAGGCAGGGCAGTGATAACTTCATCCTACAAAAATAATTCTGATGGAAAGTCTTTACAGTGAACTGGAAAAGGATATCCGCTACCGCGAAGGACTGAATGCATGCATCAACTGCGGTATCTGCACATCAGTGTGTCCCGCAGCTGAGGTCAGCGATTATGATCCGAGGATGGTTGTGGATATGGTGCAGCAGAGAAACGAAGTTAGTCTCAGGGAATTGCTGAGCGGAGACACCATCTGGAGGTGCGGTGAGTGCCTTTCGTGCAAGACCAGGTGTCCCCGTGGAAATGTGCCGTGTTATATCATTCAGTCTCTCAGGTCACTTTCGATAGAGACAGGCCTCTTTGCCGAGAGTGCCGAGGGTCGCAAACAGCTTGTCATAAAGCGCACGGTGGGTGATCATATCCTGAAGTACGGTTATTGCGTCTATATAGACGAGGTTGAAAATGACTGGTACCCTGAACAGGGACCTGTATGGAAGTGGCTGAGGGAGAACAGACAGAGTGTTCTTGCCAGGTTTGGTACCAGTTACAGGCAGGATAAAGCCGGAACGTTGAGGAACACTGCACAGGAGTCAATCGATGATCTCAGGAGGATATTTGATGAGACGGGCGGTACTGCCCGCTTCCGGAAGATAGAGGAGTTCTCGGCCAGGAAAGCGGCAGAGGCAGGTCGTGAGTTTAAAGGAGACAGGGATGATTATTTCAATATGCTGAATGATGGAGAAGAGCAGAAAAAATGAGATATGGGAGGCATACCAGAAGGAGATTGCCGATGACCACTACTACTTTGCCCGAAGCTGTATAAGGCAAAACTTCTTCCCCGCAGCAGAAGGCCTGTACCTGAAGATACTGCAGGATGAACTGGGACTGGATGTTTTTGATGATCCCCGTCAGACATCATGCACCGGGATAGCCTATCATTCAGGTGTGCTCCCCTTTGAAACCATAATGACTGTAGTGGCACGGCAGTTTGCACTGATGAATGAGGCAGGGTATAAAAACTTCATTGTCTCATGCGTCACCTCCTTCGGAATTTATGTGGAGGTGCTGGAAACATGGAAACATAATCCGGATATTGAAAAAAGAGCACATGAAGCCCTCTATAATGCCACCGGGAAAACATTCGTTATACCGGAAAACCTGGTCCATGCAAGCGATGTGATCTACAAATACAGGGATAAGCTTGCTGCAAAGATTAAGAAGCGACTGGTGAACGTTTTAACCGGTGAACCATTGAAGGTGGTAGATCATATTGGCTGCCACTATGCTAAAATTTTTCCTGAGAAAGGCATTGGAGGAGCTGAATTCCCATATGTGCTTGCAGGACTGATAGATTCCTGGGGAGGCGCACAGGTTGATTACCCTGAGCGGCGTCACTGCTGCGGTTTTGGTTTCAGACAATATTTAATCAAATCAAACCGTGGCTATTCAGTGGCCAACTCCAGGAAAAAGTTTGAATCAATGGCTCCTTTTCATCCCGATCTGATTATAGCCAATTGCCCTGGATGTACCTATTTCCTGGACCGCTGGCAATATGTAATATCCGAGATAGAAGGAATAACCTATGGGTCTGACGGGTATGGAATACCTGTACTTACCTACGAGGAACTGGCTGGGCTGCTTATGGGATATGATCCGTGGGATATAGGGCTCCAGACTCACCAGGTGGCTGTTGAACCGTTGCTGAATAAACTGGGCATTAAATATGACCCTGAAACCAAATACAGAGGTCTGCATGGCATGAAACTGGATGTGCCGGAACAGCCAGCTTTCCTTAAAACCTGCTGACAGTCCGGCACATGAACAAGTCGCAACCAACCTTGCGGAAAAAGACAGATTTTTTTTCCAGCTACTGCCTGTTAAGTTCCTCAAGCCGCCTTTCAATCTCTTTTTTTGATAGCTCAAGAGATTCAACCTGTGACTTGAGCATTCTCACTTCATCTTCCCTGCTCATTACGGGACCACCATATGGGAAAGGCGTGAAGGGATAACCGGCACCATTACCACGTCCGGCACGAAATCCCCGGCCCGCTTCCATACCCCTGCCGTAACCCATCCCACGGCCACTACCTGTTCCGCGACCAGATCCTCTACCACCGCTTCTTGCATAGCCGGGTGCATCAAAACCTGAACAGTAACCTGATGCTCTTCCGGACCTTGGACCAACTCCTGCCGGCCCTGTACGATCTCCTGCTGGCATAACTTTTTCTTTTTATAGGTTTAACTTATGTTGAATATTTTAATATCAGCCACCGGAATCAAATCGCTTTATTGCAAATATCATCCAGCAACCAGATACAAATATATAAATTTAAATGAACATATGTTCACTTCGGTAAATATTTATTTGGTTCGGGCAGGTTTCCCGGTCAAAATTTATCGGCACCAAAGTGGAAAATTCTCAGAATTCGTAAATGTCGCCGCTTCTTACTGCAGCAGAGCCGAACCTATTTCTGAATTCATCAAGGGCTGATCCTGAAGTGCAGTGGGAAGGAAGAATATGTTTCACTTCCTTCCTTAACAGGTATTTCACTGTCTCCTGTGTCTGCATGTCATTCTCCTTCAGATGGAATCCACCCATGATGCCTGCCACCCTCTCTGCCCCGGTTATCTTTATGGCATGTTCAACAGTATTTACAATGCCGGCATGACCGCAACCGGTGATTATGAAAAGTCCGGAAGGAAGTACCACGGCCATTCCGCTGTCGTCGATCACAAAATCAGGTGTTCCGTCTTCCAGTTCAAAGGAGGTCTTCTGCGATTCGAAAGTTGTAACTCTTGGGATCTCTCCGAGGAAGAAGATATTCTCTGATATGGGAAGGTGTGTTTTTGTAAGAAAGATCCGGAACCTGCTTTCCATTTCCCCCCGGGTCATTTTCAGGCCGATGTATGATCTGTCTGGCTTCCGGTATCGCTTCACGAAACATCCCGGATGACAGACCAGGCTTCCTCCATCCGGATACTCAAGGCCGTTGCCATGGTCAAAATGGCCATGACTCAACACGATCATGTCAATGTTGTCCAGTCTGATATTCATGATGGCTGAGTTTTTCATGAACAGGTCACTCTGCCCTGTATCGAACAGTATCCGCTTGTTATCGTGCTCTACCAGGTATGATAACCCGTGCTCGGCTCCGGTAACGGGCCCTGCATTGTTTTCAGTGAGTACGAATATTTTCATGTAATTTTTTTATTCGAAGTTAAATTTACTACTTTTAAACGAACAATAGTTCATTTCAATTTATGTTTTAACTATCAGTTTTATGAAAAATTGGTGCAGAGTCAAGCCGAAGGTCAATCTGTTGATTGACATTATAATGATGATTTTTATGATGGCCCTTGCGGGGATAGGTTTTATGATTAAGTATCTTCTTCTTCCAGGGTACAAGGTTAACGA
The DNA here is from genome assembly GCA_964635655.1 of uncultured Rikenella sp. GTDB lineage: Bacteria > Bacteroidota > Bacteroidia > Bacteroidales > VadinHA17 > SR-FBR-E99. The sequence continues at coordinate 5,461 of CAZWOC010000009.1, forward strand.
GGTTTATGGTGATAATGCAGAGCTCTTTTTCATGGGATTAGACCGGCATCAGTGGGGCGCCATCCATTTGTATGTTGCACTTTTCCTGGTGTTCCTTATTTTGCTTCATATCGTGTTGCACTGGGATATGATTGTGAATATCCTGGAAAAGATGGTTAAGGGCAGAGGCGCACGCCGCATCATACTTACCATAGTGGGCCTGGTCAGTCTGATTCTTGTTCTGGTACCCTTCGTTCTTAAACCTCAGGTCAGAGTGATCGACAGACCTCATCATCACAGTCGGTCAGCCGGTTATGAAACATCACCATCTCAACGGTTCTCGGGAGCAGGCCAGGCAAGCGAAACAACCGAACATGGCAATGCCGCATTGACAACAGGAGAAGCTGAATACGAGTACCCGGGAACTGCAACAGGAACAAAGAAAGGTTATGAATTATCAACAAATTCTGAGGATTATCCTGATGAGAAAAGAGAACATCATTACGATGAGCTAAACCTGGACGGAACCATGACGCTGAATCAGGTGTCAGAACAGTTCAATATCAGCACGGATCAACTGGCTGGTGTTATCGGAGTGCCCGTGAGCAGGTCGGGTGAACGGTTGGGAAGGCTCAGGAAGATTTATGGTTTTGACCTTAATGAATTGCGTGAATATATTATTAAACAAGGAAAGGATAAGTGATAAGCGGGGTAAGCAACAGGATGCTCACAGACCTGCAGGGCTGGTTTGACCGGGTTGATCAGTTCTATCTGGTTCAGCAGCCATGGCATGCATACCTCCGCTTCGGCAGGAGTGGGGATGCGGTTATCAGCAGGCCTGCACTTAATTATATTGCTGATATACACATGCTTTTCCCTGGTGAAACCGCAAACTTCAAGTATCCTGTCAAGCAACTGACCAGATTTGCCGACAAAGGGTCTGCCCTGCAGATCTTCATCGTGGCCGGGGGCCTCTCCGAATACGAGCATTGCTGTTGCCCTCACCAAATATGACGTTGTTGCTTGTTTCCGAAAGAGGACATTGCCTGCATCTCAGTACTTTTTCCCTTAGAACGAGGAGATCAGCCTCCCTTACCGTGGCAAAGAGTGAATCACTCATTTGTCTGCCTGCCTTGTACTGACTTCTGTCTGAGAGTCAATGCGAACTATATTTTCTGAGTTACATTTGTTACAGCTGGTCTCAGAAGATGGCGAGACAATTGTTTCATGGCAGTCATTGCACCGGTACCAGTATTCATTGGAGAGAAAGGTGCCGCCCCGGATCAGTATCGCCTTCCCTTCAACGAAGGCTTTGGCGACGTTCTTCCGGGCCTTGTCATAAAGTCGTGTGAATGTGGGACGGGATATGTTCATCCTGCCGGCTGCTTCCTGCTGGGTAAGGTCCTCGTAGTCAGCCAGTCTGAGTGCTTCAAATTCCTCGATAGACATAATCACAGATTCCAGTTCCCTCATGGGCACGCCGAAGGGTTTGTAACCCTCCATCCGGGGTGGCCTGTCTATTTTCCTGTACCTTCTCCTGTTAGGCATGACAACAAATTTAAGCCGCAGATCCAACATGAATTGCGGCCATAAAAGAGTACCTCAAATTTAGCAACTTATTCAGTTCTTCCTTATTGCATCAAAGTACATTGCAAAGGAGCGGTAGAGAAAATGGGTCCATTTCCCGAACGGTACAATGACAAGAGCCCACTGTACCAGTATGATAAGGTGAACCATGTAAAGCCAGAAGTTTTTTTGCAGCATCCCGAGGTCTATGAACAGCCTGACGGCGAAGGCGGAAATCTCCATCAGGAAGAGCCAGACAACGAACATCCAGTCTGAAGGCTGCGATTTTTTGTTCATCTCCCTTCGTTTGGCAATGCGTTCACTTACGAAGATAACAGTGACAGTAAAGATTATAATGCTGACGGCATATCCGAGCACAATTACAAATGTACTTTCACTTGAGAACCAGTCGAGAAATACTGTGGTGAAGAGCAGACCCAGGTATCCGAATACAAGTATCAGGTGCTCGAACCATCTCACCTGGCTGTCGTCGCAGCCCAGTGTGCGCTTCTGTGTGAACATATGCACAACCAGATCCCACATTGCGGAAACATATTTTCTGAGTGGTACTTTAATCCCGGGTTTCAGAATGGTGAAATTCCACATGCGTATGAGGTTCGGCAGCAGGATGCCTGCAAATACAGTAGCAATTGCCGCCATCTCGAAGACATGGCCGGTGTGCATTACTTTTTCAAGGTTGAAATCATTGAAAAATGCATAGGCGATGACAGCCAGAGCCGTCAGTGTCATTGCAGTTATTGCAGTCGGAAGTGACCGGTAGAGCATGCCGGAGAGGCCTGTCCAGTCATATACTGAGGTCAGCCATCTCCTGAGAGACATCATCAGTTCTCCGGGCTCTGCCACCTGAGGACAATGGGTTGAGCACTCACCGCAGTAATAGCAGAGCCACGGTTTCAGGGAACCCTTTATTTCATCCTCGAGGCCCAGCACGCTGTACCTTATCATCTCCCGGGGAAAAGAGTCCTCTTCCGTGGAGAGGGAGCATACAGCGGTACAAGTACCGCAGTTATAGCAGGCATTGAAGTCGAACGCTCCGAATTTTGAAAGTTCCTTGCTGAATTCGGTGTTTATTGCGGTCATTATTGCTTCAGTTTATAGGAATAATACTCATCCATGTCATCTATCTCTCCTGTCTGAACGAAACCGTATTTAACAAGTGTCATGAGGTAGTAAACAACTTCGCCGGGAGGTATGTCAAGTTTCTGAGACAGTTGGCTGACGGTCAGATCTTCCTCCCTGAGTGCATCAAGGATTGATTTTTTGACCCTGGTGAATTGTTTCAGGTTTTCCTTCACTGTTTCCGGCACTTTTCTTTTCTCTCTCAGGATTCTGTATGTCTTACCCTTTTCTGTTTCCATCTCCTTTTATTTAAGCACCGGCAAGTGCGTCAATCATGCTTTCGATCTCCCTGTCTGAGAATGCTACCAGGTCAATGGCATTGACGTGGCAAACCGGCAGGCACATCCCGCAACCTTTGCAGACTGAATTATTGATAACCGCAATCTCTTTCTCTCCCTCTTTCTGCTTTTTTATTGCATCGAACGGACAGGCTTTCCCGCACTCACCGCACCAGGTGCAGAGGTCTTTATTGATCCCTGCAATGATGGGTTCCAGCGCCAGCTCGCCTTTACTCACGAAGGAGTAGGATTTTGCGGCCGCTGACAATGCGGAATTTACTGACTCGGTAATGTTCTTTGGCCCCTGGCAGGCGCCTGAAATTGTTACTCCGTCAATTACAGTCTCAACCGGGCGAAGCTTCATATGAATCTCGTTGAAGAAGCTGTCACGTCCTTTTGGCAGTTTGAATTTTGAGGCAACGGAATTGTCAGCTCTCGGAACCATGCCCGTGACAAGAACCAGCAGATCGGGAGTGACTTTGATCTCGCGGCCGCCAGTTAATATATCGTTGATTGTTACAGAGACCTTTCCGTCTGTTACTGCTACAGAAGGAGGATTCTCTTCATATGCCTGAAGGTATATATCTCCTCTCCTGAGAGATTCTGAATACAACAGTTCCTGTTTCCCGTAGGTTCTTATACCCCTCGTAAAATGAAAATTGTTGATGTTACTGAATTTATTCCTTGCCTCAAGAGCGGCATGAATGGCTGATGTGCAGCAGTACCGGGAGCAGTATTTATTGTCACCTTCGGATTGCCTGCTGCCAACACAGTATATATAGGCGATATTCCTGATCTCCCTGCCGTTGTAGACAAGCTTGTCCTGGTTGAGGTCAGTTAACCTCTTGAACTGAGGTAGTGTCACCACGAAATCCGAGAGCCCGTAGCCGAATTCACCGTCTGCAGGTGTATAAGGATCGAAACCGGTTGCCATCACCACTGATCCTACATGTACGTCAACCGTCTGTTCCTGTTGCGAGAAGTCCACACTGCTGCATATTTTCTCACATTCACCACAGCGGGTGCAGTTCTTTATATCAATGACCGGATACTGCGGGTATTCGCCGGGGAAGTTATGATAGATCGCTTTCCGGCTGGTGATATTGAAATTGAAGTCATCGGGGACTGTCACGGGGCATGCTGCGATTGCTTTCTGCAGGTTATTCTGATCACATTTCTCCCTGATGTACCGGGGTGTGACCCTGATCTTCAGCGTGAAGTCACCTATGCTCCCCGAGTTTGCAATAACCTCTGCCCCGGTGAGAAGGGTTATGTTTTCACGGGCTATTATTTCATTAAAAAGCTTTGTAACAAGTTCCTTGCCTGTCTGATTGGTGGTGAACATGACATCCCACTGTGAGACGCGACCTCCGACAAAATGTTCCCTTTCAACCAATGTTACCGGGCATCCCATGTCTGCAAGTTCTATGGCTGCCCGCATTCCGGTCACTCCTGCACCGATAATTGCAACCGCCTTTCTGGAAGGGATTACTATCGGATCAAGTGATTGTGCGAGTCTTGTTTTGGCTATTGCTGATCTGACAAGCTTTATAGCTTTTTCCGTTGCCCCGGCCTTGTCGTCGGAGTGGGCCCATGAACCCTGTTCACGGATATTGGCGTGAATGTAATTGTATTTATTGAGCAACGCCCTTTCCGAGACTGCCCTGAAGGTAATGAGGTGCAGCTTGGGTGAGCATGATGCCACAACAAGTCCGTCGAGGCCATTGTTGCGAATGTCCTCAACCATCTCCTTCTGGGTGGCGTCACTGCATGCAAACATAGTGGTCTTTGCCAGGAAAACCCCGTCTTCGTCCTGCACGACGGCTTTCACCTTCTCAACATCAACATAGTCGGAAATGTTACCGCCGCAATGGCATATGTAAACACCTAATTTCCTGTTCATTGCCTGTGATTTAAATATCTTATTGCTTCTGCAGATGCGGCGCCGGCTGAAAGGATCGAGTCAGGTATATCCATAGGCCCCGTGGCTGTCCCGGCAACGAATACTCCCTTTATGCTGGTCTCGGCAGGACTGGCGAGCGGGTCATTCTGGCCGACGAAGTTCAGGTGATCGAATTTCAGCTTTTCGTCACTGAAGATTGATGCTGCGTCAGTATTGGGCAATACGCCGACTGAAAGGACAACCAAATCATGTTCTGATTCCTTCAGCTTGTTTTCGTTGATATCCTCGTAGCGAAGGATCAGATTGCCATTGTCCTTTTCGGAAATCTTACCGATCTTCCCCTTAATGAAATTCACCCCCATTCCCTTGGCCTGCTGGTAGAACTCCTCGAAGCCCTTCCCGAATGATCTTATGTTGATATAGTAGATAGTCACGTCAGCCATTGGCAGCGCACCCATAAGAAGCTGTGCCTGCTTTATTGAGTACATGCAGCAGATCTGCGAGCATATAGGATTTCCTATTGTAGCATCGCGTGAACCTGTGCAGAGTACGTATGCAATCTTGTCGGGCACTTTACCGTCTCCGGGCCTGAGAACTGTATTGAATGGACGCGTAGGCGCCAGCTGTCGCTCCATTTCCATGGATGTCAGAACATTTCTATACTGTCCGTAACCGTATCTTGGTATCTTCAACGGATCAAATAACCTGAATCCGGTGGCAACAATCACTGTTCCGGCAGTGATGTGATATTCTTCTGCCTCCATTGTGAAGTCGATGCACTTGGTGGGGCATACCTTTTCACAGGCTCCGCAGAGGGTGCAGTTTTCAATATCGATGGCGGCCACCCGCGGACTGGCGATGCTGAACGGAATAAAGGCAGCCTTGCGGCCAACAAGGTTGTACTGGTACTGGTCCCTGACAACAACGGGGCAGGCGTGTTCGCACAGCTGGCAGGCGGTGCAGTCCTCTTCGACAACGTATCTCGGTTGTTTAATGACGACCGCTTCAAAGACGTTGCCGTTTTCCCGGGAGATGCTCTTCACCTCGCTTCCGGTAAAGATTGTAATACCGGTATGCCTTGATATTTCAGACACCTTGGGAGTCGTTATACAGGCAGCACAATCGAGTGTGGGGAAGACCTTGCTCAGAAGGATCATCTTTCCGCCTATGGAGAGGTCTTTCTCCACCAGCAGTACTCTGAATCCGTTGTTGGCGAGGTTCAGCGCCGCTTCTCCTCCTGCGATGCCTGCCCCAATAACAAGTGCATCATAAGATGCCGTTTTGATATTTGCAGCCATGATCAGGTCTGTCTTGATTGAAGTAAGTACTGATTAAAAGTTTTAATCTGTTTGACGAATGATTCGCTGCACACTGAACAGAGTGCGGCCATCCTCAGTCGCGCCGGGTCAATGTTCCTGTCTTTCATCATCTGGTGTGTCACCCCGACCAGGTGGCCCGTCTTTTCCGTGCATGACTCACCGTATGTGCAATCAGTACCGTCAGCAGCAATGAACACCCCGTCAAAGCCCTTCTCATAGGCGTGCATTATCCATCGCGGTTTTATTCCGCTGGAACATGGGACTGTAATTGTGTAGACTGTAGGAGGGTAGTGGAGTTTAAGCAGTCCCGCCATATCGATGGCGGGATCTGATATCTTTTCCGTCGAGAAAACCAGTATCCTGGCACTTTTCTTCTCCATGGATTCTGAACGGAGGTTTATTTCTTTCTCAGGTAGATCTTGAAGAAACCGCTTTCCTCGATGGTACCGAGGTATTCATGGCCCTGCTTGGTGCACCATTTCGGGATATCGACCCTGGTGCCCTCATCGGCTGATAGCACTTCCATAACGTCACCGGCCTTTATTGTGCCAATTGCTTTTTTTGCCTCAAGGAGCGGACCCGGACATGCGGTTCCTCTTGCATCAACTGTCTTTGCAACGCTGACATTTATTAATTCTTCTGTTGTCATGATAAATGGATTATGTTGATTATAAATAATTTAAAAATTCATTTTCTCATTAAGGAATCTATGATATGAATAGTTGCGTCGAGCTCTCGTTGGCCTCGGCCACGAAGGTTACGGCGCCGGCATATCTCAGTCCCGGGTAATCTATCATCTCTTCCTTTTTGAAACCCATAAGGTTCATTGACATCTCGCAGATTGTGATCTCTATTCCCAGTTCGGCAGCTTCCCTGAACATCTTGTCGAGTGACATCACCCCCTGTTTCTTCATGAGGCCTTTGATCATCAGCGGACCCATTCCCGCCATATTCATCTTCGAAAGTTTAAGCTTGCTCTTTCCTTTTGGGAGCATTATCCCGAACATCTTTGAGATGAAGTCCTTGCCGGTCGCCTTCTTTTTCCTGTCCCTGAGGGCAGAAAGCGACCAGAAAGAGAAGAAGAGCTTGACCTTCGTATCCTGTGCTGCTGCGGCAAGCGCTATTATCATTGCAGCCAGTATCTTATCAAGATCTCCGGCAATGAGAGCGATTGAGAGCTGGTCCTGGCGTGAACCCTCCAGTCTTTCAACCTTTGCTTTCAGGGCATCTATCTCAGCCTGAAGTGAACGGGTATCGGTGGTTGATTCCATGTTGATTATTGAGTTTAGAATGGTTAATTGTCGGTTTCAGTAATTGTGCACAGGCAAATAAAACCTTTCTTATTTTTAGGTTCGTTGATCGGAGTGTGCGGTTGATTATGTAGATTTGTGATCTGGATCACATTTAAAACTGCTATTCATGGTTAGAAACGAATGCATGTATTGTTCCGTCAAGTCGAAGGCTGCCAGAAAACTAAAGGATACCGAAATAGAAACATTGTCATTCAACTGTGCACTTACAAGCTTCAGGAAAGGGGATGTGCTAATAAGGCAGGGTATGCTCTCCACCAATGTGGTCTACCTGCGAAGAGGGCTGACCAAATTGCATATTGAAGGTCCCTATGGCGACCAGATAGTACGCATAGTCAAGGCACCCGGATACCTGGGTCTGCCAACCACATTCGGAGACAAGATCAACCAGTATTCAATAACTGCTATAGATGATGTTGAAGCCTGTTTCATTGATATGACAACTTTCAGGAATCTGCTCTACTCAAACCCGGACTTTTCCTATGAGATAATAATCGACATCTGCAGAAATGAGCTGGAGCTTTACAACAGATGTGTAAACCGTTCCCAGAAGCAGCTACGGGGCAAGATTGCTGATGTGCTGCTTGAGATGTCTGGCCCGATTTATGATTCTGACAGTTTTACCCTGCCCATAAGCCAGGAGGAGGTGGGGAATCTGATAGATTCATCGAGAGAGAGCGTAAGTCGCATCCTTGCCGAATTTGAAAAGGATGATATAATAACTGTCTCAGGCAAGAAGATTGAAATAATAAACAGGGAATCACTGTTAATGATAAGTGCTAAAGGATAACAACATGAAAAAAGGACTGAAAATTACCGGCACCATACTGGTAGCACTGATCCTCGCTATAATGGCAGCAGCAATTATCATCCCCGTTGCCTTTAAGGATAAAATCAAGGATAAGGTTGAAGCGGGCCTCAATGACATGCTTACCGCCAAGGTATCGTTCGGCGGTTACCGGCTGAGTCTCCTCAAAGCCTTCCCCAACGCCTCCTTCTCCCTGGATAACCTCAGCGTAACGGGAACGGGCGACTTCGAGGGGGATACCCTTGCTGCCGTGAATTCATTAAGCATCGTTATCAACCTGAAAAGCCTGTTCAGCGGCTCCGGGTATGAGATAAAATCGATCGTAATCGACGAGCCGGTAGTGAACGCCATAATAACCGGTGACGGCAATGCAAACTGGGATATAATGAAGGAGACACCGGATGAACCTCTGGCGGAAAATGCCGGGCAACCGTCAGAAGCACAACCGGAGGAAGAGAGCGCCTCCGGCCTGAACCTGTTGCTGCGAAGTTTTACAATTACAAACGGAATTATCACATATACTGACCGTGAATCGGACATGTCTGCAGCAGTCAGTGACCTTGATTTTCAGCTTTCGGGTAAAATGAGCGGCTCAGAGACAGACCTTGAGCTCGATCTGAAAGCTGCCGGAGTGGATTTCATAATGGATAAAATTCCATGGCTGAAAGATGCTGCGGTTGAATTCAATGCCGGAATAAATGCATTACTCGACTCGATGAAATTCACTCTCAATGATAATACACTGAGAATCAATGATATTATCTTGAATTTTTCAGGTACTGCTTCCATGCCTGGTGAGGATATAGCCCTCGACATGCTTTTCAATGCTCCGGAAACTTCATTCAAATCGCTTCTTTCACTTGTGCCTGCCTTTTACATGAAGGGATTCGAGGATCTCCGTGCATCTGGTACCATGGCCCTCGACGGAGCCATAAAAGGGGTGTACAGTGATGCCGACAGCACCCTCCCTGATATAATTCTGAACCTTCAGGTAAACGACGGCACTATCAGTTACCCGGCTCTTCCTGAAAAGATAACAGCAATAAATTTTTCCGGCAAAGTGCAGACTGACGGCAGGGAAATGGACAACACAACTGTTGATGTCAGCCGGTTTCATTTTGAGCTGGCGGGCAATCCGTTTGACATGAGCCTTAAAATGGCCACACCCATGAGTGATCCGTCAGTGGTTGCTGCCGCGAAGGGGAAAATCGACTTGGCGAAACTGCAGCAGGCAATACCTCTTGACAGCATCAGCCTCAACGGACTGCTGGATATTTCGCTGGACCTGGCCGGACAAATGTCAATGATTGAAAACGAGGAATATGAAAAGTTCCGGGCTGCAGGGACTCTCAATATTAAGGATATGGCTGTCGCAATGGCCGACATGCCTGACCTGAGGATCAGCAGCGCCGCACTTAAATTCAGTCCGGCTTACGCCGAACTCACCGGAATGAAAGCCACAATGGGTAAGGGAAGTGATTTTGCAATTACCGGCAAACTGGAAAACTATATTCCGTACCTGTTCTCAGACGGAACCGTCAGGGGTAACCTTTCGCTCAGATCTGAGCGTATTAACCTCAACGAGATCATGGATATAATCCCTTCCGATACTGCAACGGCTGACACCACTGCAATGGAAGTAATACAGATCCCTGAAAACATTGATTTTACGTTTGACGCCCTTGTTGGCAGCCTGACATACGGAAGGCTTTCTGCCGCTGATGTAAAGGGAAATGTGACAGTACGTGACGGGACTGTTACTGTCCGTGAGACCGGGATGAAAGCGCTTGGAGGAAGCCTCCTGGTGAATGCGGTCTATGACACCCGTGACACGATTAAGCCGAAGGTTGATGCTGACATGATGATCAGTGCAGTTAACATTAAGGAAACCTTTAACGCATTTAACTCAGTAAGACAGCTTATGCCGGCCGCTGCAGGGCTTGGAGGCAACGTGTCAGTTAAGATCGGTTTCAGTTCAATCCTGGGACAGAATATGATGCCCATTCTCAACTCCCTCTCCGGCAACGGTGAGATTAACTCTGAGTCGGTTCAGATCCTTGAGTCGAAGAGCTTTGACAGGATGAAGAACGTCCTGAAGATGAACCCGGCATATACAAATATTGTGAAAGATCTGAGGGCCACATTCATAATTAATGACGGGAGGTTATGGATAAAGCCTTTTGACACGAAGCTGGGAAACGTCAAACTCAATATTTCAGGAGACCAGGGACTTGACCGTACTCTCCATTATCTTGTCAGGGCTGAGATTCCCAGGGCGGATCTCGGTGAGGCGGCGGGGGCGCTGATGAGCAGCCTGGCCTCACAGGCAGCGGCGCTGGGTTTAGGGACCACTCCGCCGGACGTGATTAAAGTGAATCTTAATGTTGGCGGTACCGTGCTTGATCCGGCAATTACACCCTCGTTTGCAGGCGGCAGTGTAAAATCAGTTGCAGCGGCAGCAGCCGATACTGTGAAGCAGGAGGTCGTGGAGAAAGTCAATGAGGCAGCCAGGCAGCAGGCTGACAGGATTTTAAAGGAAGCAGAGGAAAAGGCACAGATGCTGCGCGATGAGGCTGCAAAATCGGCGGAGGTGATAAGAAGCGAGGCTGACCTCCGGGGTAAAAAACTCGTTAAGGATGCTGAATCCCGGGGGCCGATTGCTGTGGCAGCCGCAAAAAAGGCAGCAGAGGCGCTCAACAGGGAGGCTGATAAAAAAGCCACCCAGCTGGTGACGGAAGCCAGCAAAAGGGCTGACTCAATACTGGCAGAAGCTAAATCAAAGACTGATGAGCTGCTGAAGTAACCGGGAAAATTCACCGGAATTGTCGTGACAGCCGGTTTGCAGGTTTATAAACATTTAGGGAAGGAGGTTGTAATGACCTCTTTCTTATTTTGTTACATGCGCCTGATCCTGTAACAACCACGTAACATAAATGTCATGTATTCGTAACTGGTTTTTTACACCCCTGTAACATCCATGGCTGACTTTTGCGCTGAAAACAAGTCAACCATCAAGATGAAAAACCAGTTAATCGTCCTTTTATTGATTATTACAGTTCTGCTTCCCCTCAGATCCTTTTCACAGACTCCGGGAGGCACAATCACCGGGGTTATCCGTGACCAGTCCACCGGCGAAACAATGCCCGGTGTCAATGTGGTTATCGAAGGTACTCTCAGGGGAGCATCAACCGGACCAGAAGGTGAGTTTACAATCACCGGGGTGGCTCCCGGCACATACAGCCTTCACTTAACCTTTATTTCTTACAAACCATTAAGGGTTGATGGTGTTGAGGTTAAAAACGGTTCAGTCTCCGTGATCAATGTGTCAATGTCAGACCAGTCTGTTGAGCTGGATGATATAGTTGTTGTTGCAACAAGGAAGACAGATAGTGAGGTGTCAGTCATGAACAGTATCAGGAGCAGTCCTGTTGTGGTCTCCGGTATTTCCGCACAGCTTATAAGCCGCACTCAGGACAAGGATGCCTCCGAGGTCGTAAGACGCCTGCCGGGTGTCTCAATTGTGGATGACAGGTTCATAGTTGTCAGGGGGCTGTCATCAAGGTATAACAATGTTTGGCTCAATAACGCCTCAGCGCCGAGCCTTGAAGCTGACGTAAGGTCTTTTTCCTTTGACCTGATTCCGTCATCAATGATTGAGAACATTTTTATCCTCAAGTCGCCCACCGCCGAACTGCCGGCAGACTATTCCGGGGGATTCATTAAGATATCCACCACGGGAATCCCTGCTGAGAACAAGGTTTTTGTATCATACGGAACAGTCTTCAGGCAGTACACGACTTTTGGAAGCTACCTGAAGGAAAACGGCAGCAGCACTGACTGGCTTACAATGGGATCAAAGTACAGGGCGCTTCCTGAAACCATGCCCTCTCATCTTGATCTCTATGAGGGTGCAACGAACCCGGAAATAAGGAACAGGGTAACTGAAATAGGACGAAGCCTCAACAACTCCTGGGATGCACTTTCTGCACAAGCCATTCCGGACCAGAAACTTGCTCTCGGCATCAGCAGGAGATTTGAAAAAGGAAACTTCATTGCAGGCAACGTGACATCACTCACATACAGCTATTCAAACACATTCAGGGAGGTGATGAACAACAGCTACTCTATATATAATTTCGCCTATGACACACCCGGAATCCTGGATGAGTTCACTGACCGGCAGTACAGGACAAACACCAGTGTTGGGCTTATGCATAACTGGACAGTTTATCCTTACCCGGGGATGAAAACTGAGTTCAGGAATTTCCTTACAAGCACCGCGGGTTCTGGAGTCACGATGAGGGAAGGACGCGACTGGTACAATAATGGCCGTTCGGTCAGCTCGGGTGAGATGAAATACACTCAAAGGCTTATCTATACAGGCCAGCTTGGAGCAGAACAGATAATAAATGAGGGCAGAACGGTTGTCGATTTCACGGCAGGCTATGCTCTTTCAGCCAGGAATGAGCCTGATATCCGGCGCTACAGGTACATAAGCAATGACGGTGATACATCTCCTTTCATCCTCCTGTTTGGTAACAATCCAGACCTTTCTTCTGTCTCACGGATGTGGCTTGGCCTTGACGAAGCGAACTATTCCGGGATGCTAAACTTCACTCAGAAATTCAAAAAAGGAAACACTGACTGGGAGCTCAGGACCGGGCTTTTTGCCGAAAACAGGGACAGAAGCTTCAGGGCAAGGAATTTTGGTTATGCCATTTCAGATGATACATCTCCTTTCAGCACTACCACTCTGCCTGTGCAGGAGATATTCTCACCCGAAAACATCAACCTGACTGATGGCATCAGGCTTAAGGAGATAACTGCGCTTTCAGATTCATATGATGCTTCGGCCCTCATCCTTGCGGGTTATCTCAGTCTGCGATTCAGGTTCGGTACTGCTGCAGACCTGTCGCTGGGGGTAAGAGTTGAAAAGGACAGACAGGAACTTTCCAGCTACAGACAGGGTACAACAATCGCGGTCAGGGTGGTAAGGGATACCGTAAACCTTTTCCCTTCAGCAAACCTTGCTGTGAATCTCAGCCCTGCCAGCCTGATAAGGTTCACCTACGGCATGTCAGTCAACAGACCTGAATTCAGGGAATCAGCTCCATTCTATTTTGTTGATTTTGATCAGAATGCCGGTATTTACGGAAATGAAAATATAAAGTCAGCCTACATTCATAATCTTGATTTAAGGTACGAGCTTTACCCGGGCAACAATGAGACGTTCAATGTCGGATTATTCTACAAACATTTCACGAATCCCATTGAAGTAGCCATAAGGGGAAACAACCCAACCCAGTTTTCTTTTGACAACATAAGCTCAGCATACAGTTTCGGTCTGGAGACCGAGGCCCGGAAGAACCTCGGATTTGTAAATGAGAGGCTCGAAAAGCTGACAGCAGTTGTGAATCTTTCGCTTATCCGCAGCTCAGTGGCGTTTGACCGTCCCCTGCAGGGACAGTCGCCCTATATAGTCAACATCGGTCTCTTCTGGCAGGATGATGACAGGGGTCTGATGGCAAGCCTGGTATACAACAGGATCGGCAAGCGCATTATTGCCGTTGGAAGACCGTCACCGAATGCATGGGAGAGCATCCCTGACATCTACGAGATGCCAAGAAATGAGACAGACCTGGCCCTGAGCAAAAAGATAGGGGAGAAGCTTGAGCTTAAGGCAGGGATTAAGGACCTCTTTGGCGAGCAGGTGGTCTTCCGGCAGCAGGTCACGACCGTAGTTGATATGTCAAACTATGGCGGCGACGGCACAAAAGCCTTCAACAGGAGCCAGGACACCAGGTCTTGGTATCCGGGCCGGCAATACACAATCGGATTGACAATGAAATTTTAAAGGAATCTACAATAAATAAACAACAAACATTATGAAAGCAAACCTTTTAAAGAATGCTGCAGGCGCTCTGGCCGTCAGCTTATTTATGATCAGTGCGGTGTCGTGTGAGAAGGATATCCCGGTCACCTCCTTAAACCTTGACCAGGAGGAAGCAACCGTCCAGGTTGGTGCAACCGTAACAATAGTTCCGGTAATTGACCCGACGGATGCAACCAACAGGAATGTGACCTGGACCAGCAGCAATACCAGCATAGCAACGGTAAACGACGGAGTCGTCACAGGTATTGCCCTCGGTGATGCAACGATCACCGCCACATCAGATGAAAATCCGCTGTTCACTGCAACATGTGCTGTGACCGTGGTGCCATCCACAGGGCAGGTGATTGCAGTGTCAGGTGATATCACGACAGACACGAAATTGTATGCCCAGGCAAAATACAACCTTTCAGGCTTCGTCTATGTAAAGAACAACGCCACCCTGACAATTGAAGCCGGAACCGTGATCAGGGGTGTTTCCAACACAAAAGCCACCCTTATTATAGAGAGAGGTTCAAAGATAATGGCTGCCGGCACGGCAGACAAGCCGATAGTATTTACATCGGACAAGGCTCCCGGACAGAGGGCAACGGGTGACTGGGGCGGTATAGTCATCGCCGGCAATGCAAAGACCAACAAGCATGATGACGGAGCAGGTGTCGGAATCGCTGAAGGAGGCATAGGCACAAAATATGGTGGTAATGATGATAATGACAATTCAGGTGTATTGCAGTATGTCAGGATAGAGTTCCCCGGCATTCCCCTCACCTCAACAGCCAACAGCGAGATCAATGGTCTCACGCTGTATTCGGTAGGGAAGGCAACCACAATTGACCATATCCAGGTTTCGTATTCGGGTGATGATTCATATGAGTGGTTCGGTGGTAATGTAAATGCAAAGTATATTGTTGCATTTGGCGGGTTGGATGACGGGTTTGACACAGACAACGGTTTCAGCGGGAAAATCCAGTTCGGGCTTATAATCCAGGATCCGCTCAAATCAGACCAGTCAGGTTCCAATGCCTTCGAGAGTGACAATGATGCTGACGGATCGCTCCTCACACCTGTGACAGCCCCTGTTTTCTCGAACGTGACTGCATTTGGCCCGCTTACAGTGACCTCAACCCTGCCTGCAGAGACCAAACATGAAAAGGCACTGCATCTCAGGAGGGGAACGATGACCTCGGTATACAACTCTGTTTTTGCAGGTTTCCCGCAGGGCCTTTCAATTGACGGCCAGAAAGGGAATTCTCCCTCCAGGGCGGACCAGAATGAACTGCAGATAGAAAATACAATACTTGCCGGGATGACAGTCAACTATGTGGAGAAGACCGGTACTGTAGCAGTGCCTTATACAGTTGCACAGCATCAGGCTTACTTCACTGCAACAGTAAGAAACAACGCTGATAACATGACTGTTACCGATATTGTCGGTGCGGGCTTGATAAATCTTACTTCCCCTGACCTGCTACCCGGGGCAGGATCACCTCTTCTCTCAGGAGCCTCATTCACAAACGTCAGGCTCACTGATCCGTTCTTTACTCCCACCACCTACAGAGGTGCTTTCGGAACGGCGAACTGGACATCCGGATGGTGCAACTGGAACCCTCAGAATACAGTGTACTAGTCCAGCAATTGATGGTTTGACAACCTTTGTTATTGCAGGGGGCGCACCGGAGCGCCCCTTTTCTTTTCCGGGGACAGGTCAGACCGGTAAGACCCTGTTCTTTTCCGGGTACAGGTAGGCCGGTAAGCCCCTGTTCCGGTGAAATGCCCGGGATCACTTCACCGCAAAAAAAAGAGCCGCCCTTAGAGGCAGCTCTTTTCTGAATCGTCCTGAAGGATTAGAAGATTTTTTCCTTGATACGTGCCTTCTTGCCGGTAAGGTTCCTGAGGTAGAAGATGCGCGCCCTGCGCACTTTTCCGTATTTGTTGACCTCAACCTTGTCAATGAACGGCGAAGAAACCGGGAAAATCCTTTCTACTCCTATATTGCCTGACATCTTGCGGACAGTGAATGTAGCTGTTACACCGGCACCTGATCTCTGGATCACAACACCACGGTACTGCTGTATCCTCTCCTTGTTACCTTCCTTGATCTTATAGTGCACCGTTACGGTATCGCCTGCCCTGAATTTCGGAAACTCGACGCCGGAGGCAAACTCTTTTTCTACTACTTTCATTAAATCCATCGCGCAAATATGTTTATGTGATCTTTACTCTTTTGAAACAGGTCGCAAAGGTACAAAATATTTTTTATTATCTGCAAATATTTTAATGTAATTGCAGTAAAGATCAATGTCCTGCACCTTCAGGCATTTTCAGCTTTTCACCTGCATCAATGGCAATTCTCATCAGCCATTCCTGGGGATAACCGGGCTGCTTCACATCAGGAGCAATATATTTATACCCTTCGGGAAGCGGTTTGCGGGTCTTGACGTTACCGTCCATGTATTTGGTAAAGAGGAATTTGTATAGTTCTCTCCACTCTTTTACTGTATTGTTGCCTGCATTGACGGAATAGGCTGTGATCATCTCGGTACCCTTCTTTGAGGCGCCTTTTGCAGTACTCTTAAAGAGCTCGGCAGCCTTTGAGTCTATATCAGCAGTCTCTGCAATATATTTATGTTCGAGTTCCTTTTGTTTTGCCTGCAGGTCAGGAGTCATGACACTGGCCCTGCTGTATACGAAGTTTGTGACCTCGTTGAATACCCAGAATGCTGCATCGGCGCTGTAAGTCATCATGTCACCGTTGCCAACCTTAAACGATTGGGGAACATCCGTCATGCCGCAGTACATGGGTGTATAAACCGTGTAATATGTGTCGTCTACGCCGAACCAGATGATGCCGCCGACAGGGTCAGGCAGCCATGAACGGCTCTGGGTGACGAATGAGAAACCTGTCTGCTGGGTTGAGATTGCCCTCTCGTGGAGATATGACTTCCCGTCAACCTGCCAGCTCATGGGCCTCCACCGTACAGTATTTGCATAGGGACCGGCACCCAGGTCCTTTGTCATATCCATCGGGGTGTTCTGGTAATAATCGCGCATAAGTCCCATTACATCCTCAAGGCTGAGCTTGTTGTCAGGCTTGATCCAGAGGGGCATCCTGTTATGCAGGTCATAACCCATTGCATAATTGAGGTAATCGCCCATGGTGCTGTTGACCTTGTTGAATCCTGACCATACACGCGCATCGCAGAAGCGTGCTCCGCTGAAATCGACCGGGGCATATACGTCGCTGAAGCTGAAATCAGCATCATTGCCGTTGAACCATCCGAAACCGCGGGCTACATTCACAACATCAGCAGCATAGACTGTTTCAACCTCAGGATTGAATACCTTGTCAATTTCAGCTGATGTGATTGAAGTGGTACCGTTTGCCAGAGGGAATGTCTGGATCCTGGCCTGGTTGGCGTGACCTGAGATGTAACCGTCAGGAATTCTCCTGGCGACGAATGCCATTCCCTTTTTGCCGGGGCCCTTGCCAATCATCTCCAGTATCCATACTTCATTCGGATCGGAAATTGAAAATGATTCACCAGAGCTGCAGTACCCGTATTTCTCTGTCAGGGTGACAATTGTATGGATCGCTTCCCTGGCATTTTTTGCTCTCTGGAGTGTCAGATATATAAGGCTGCCATAATCAATTATGCCATCAGGGTTGTGCAGTTCTCCGCGTCCGCCATAGGTTGTCTCACCTATTGCCAGCTGAAACTGGTTTATGTTGCCCACAACAGAATAGGTCACTGGTGCCTGTTCAATTTTACCGAGGAACTTACCTGAGTCCCACTCGTATACGTCAACCATGGTTCCGGGCTTGTACTGCATTGCAGGCCAGAAATACAGCTCCCCGTAGAGTACATGTGAGTCAGCTGAATAGGTGATCATTGTGGAACCGTCTTTTGTGGCTCCCTTTGTGATCAGGAAGTTGGTGCATGCATGGCTCTTCTCAGAAACAATGAACATCATGAGAATGAGGCTCAGCATCATCGATGTGATTTTCTTCATATTTATCGGATTGAATTAAGTAACTGTATTGTAAACAATTATTGCCCGGGCCGGTTCATTCCTGACCGGGCAGGACCCAAAAATAACATCTTTAATTAAAAAACAATACCTCTTAAAATCATAATTACCGAACTGATCCGTTCGGCATCGGCGCTTTTCAGTGAGTATTCGGTCTGCAGGCGGGGGTCTCCCATATAGATCCCCTTTCTGCGGAATGTCATGCCGCTTTCCCGTTGTTTCCGTCCTGAGAGATGGAATTCGGTGGCGCCGGTTCCTGAAGCCAGGAGTGCGGCATTGTATTCGTCGATCCCGCCGCCGGGCATAATTATTATTCTGCCGGCAGACTCAGCAATCAATTGTTTTATAAGCGGAGCTCCTTCGATGGCGTTTTTTGACTGTCCGGATGTGAGTATTCTTGAGGCTCCGGATGAGATAACATCCTCAAGACCCTTTTTCGGGTCACGGCACATATCGAACGCACGGTGGAAGGTGAGGCTCATCGGTGTAGCATATTCGGCCAGCAGGGCTGTCCTCTCCACATCGACAGTGCCATCACTGTTGAGTATCCCTGTTACAATGCCGTCAGCACCGCATTCACCTGCAATTTCTATATCGCGTCTCATGACGCTGAACTCACTGTCAGTGTAAAGAAAGTCTCCGCTCCGGGGCCTGATGAGAACATGGATTTTTATGCCTGTGTTGCGGCGTACTGCCTCTATAAGACCTGCGCTCGGGGTGACACCGCCCTCGGCAAGGGCGGAGCACAGTTCTATCCTCCCGGCACCCGCGGCCTCTGCAACTGTTGCTGACTCAACGGAGTCGGTGCATATTTCAACAATCAGCGACAATTCTTTCAAATGAGGCTTTGAAAGTACATATTATTTAGATAATATTGTGTGATCTAAAACAGTTAATCAGATGAAACCTACACTAATGGTTCTGGCTGCCGGGATGGGCAGCAGATATGGCGGAAACAAGCAGCTTGACCAGGTCGGTCCTTCCGGTGAAACTATAATCGATTATTCAATTTATGATGCAAAGAGGGCAGGGTTCAGGAAGGTTGTCTTTGTTATAAGGCGTGATATAGAGGAGCAGTTTAAAGAGACATTTGTAAAGAGGCTTAAGAATGTAATTGAGATAGACTACGTTTTCCAGGAGCTTGGGAACCTCCCGGCCGGTTACACGGTCCCGGCGGAGCGCCAGAAACCGTGGGGAACAAGTCATGCGATACTCGTTACCGAACCGAAGATCCATGAGCCTTTCGGGGTCATCAATGCAGATGACTACTATGGCTATGATGCTTTCAGGGTGTTGTATAAATTCCTCACTGAAGATAAAAATGACAGTAACTACTGCATTGTGGGTTACAGGCTGGGCAACACCCTTTCAGACCACGGCCATGTAAACCGCGGCATATGCAAGGTGAGCGATGACGGATTCCTTCAGCAGATGGTTGAGACAAGGGGCATAGAAAAGAGGCCTGACGGAGTGTTTGCCCCTGACGCAGCAGGAAACATAAACAGGTACACAGGAGAAGAGATAGTGTCAATGAATCTCTTTGGCTTCAAACCCTCGGTTTACAAATACCTGAACATGGAGTTCAGCAATTTCCTCAATGAACGGATGACTGATCCGAAAGCCGAGCTTGATATCCCCACTTCACTCGACAAGTTCGTCAAGAAAGGGGAGATCACAATCCAGATTCTCAGGAGCAACAGCCACTGGTTTGGTGTCACCTACCGCGAAGACAAACCGTTTGTTGTTGAGAGCATCAGGAAGATGGTGGATCAGGGTCTGTATCCTGAAAAACTGTTCTGATACCTACCACCTGAACCGGGTTCTGGTGATTGTGCTGTTGCCGCAGTTGTCTGTGACGCGGAGTTCCGCCGTGTGCTGAATATCCTTTTTTATCGCGGAGGTTCCGGGCCTGCAGATAAGCAGATCGTTCTTGGCGTCATACTCGGTAAGAACCCACACACCGTCAATAAGCATCTCGTAGCTTTTTATGCCTGAGAACTCATCGCGTATTGTGGCTGTGAACTGTGTCCTGCCGGTCAGGTTCGCGCCTGCGGCGAAAGAGAGGCGGGCAGTGGGGGGAACCGTGTCAATTGTCACGGCATAATCTCCCAGGCTGTTCATCTCTCCGGAGACGAAACCGTAGCTGTATCTTCCTCCCGCATAGGTTATAAGTCCCCTGCTGTTTATCCGTGCCAGGCAGAGTTTGTTTTCAAGGCCCGGCATCACTGTGTCAGGCCTTATCGAAAGCCTGAACCTGTCATGCACCGCCACGGTCTCGTCATGCACCGAATGAACAGGAGACAGAAAACCGGCTGATCCCTTCCTGGTTCCATAATTGAACCAGAGAGTGTCATACAGGGAACCTGCCGCGAAATGGATTCTTATCCCGTCAGCGCTGAAATCTGCAGCTTTACCCCAGGGAATCACCTTGCTGCAGCTGATCTCTGCAGGAGGGACCGGTGGCTTCGATACCGATCTTACCCTGAAGGTCACCCATGACCTGTTTTTGTGGGTGTCGGTCACAATGACCTTTATTTCGTGTTCGGCGTCATCAGTGAACCGGAGAATTCCCCGGCCCACATGCCCGTCATACATTGATAGCCTGTCACCAGGCTGTATGTGGAGCCTGTGTATATATTCACCTGTTTTTGCCCGGGCTGCATAATCGATATGAGCGTTGATGTACCTGGTCTCGGCATAGGAGAACCTGTCGGCCGTGAAGCTGAATATCCTCAGCCCGTCAGCCAGCAGCTCGATCGAGTAAACCCCGCATTTGTTCTGACTGTTGTCAAATGTATCCCAGCATTTTATCCCGAGGCCAACCTCACCGTAAACCACGGGGACGGATGTAGCCGACAGGCCGTAAGAGCCGTCTGAGGGAACTGTCCGGAGTGTCAGGCTGGCATGACTGTTGTTTACGGCTGACCCCTGTGTCAGCGGATAAAATATCACCCTGTCTATTACCGGTCTCATGCGGTCACTCACCTCCAGCCCCAGGCTGAGAGGGTTAACCGGGTCTTCGGTGGCTGAATCACGCATCTCAAAATGAAGGTGCGGCCCTGATGAGCCCCCTGTATTGCCTGACAATGCTATGACTTCTCCGCGGCTGACTTTAAACTGGTTGCGCTGCGGGAACAGAGATACACTGAAACTCTTCTGACTGTACTGTTGTTGTATTACGTACTCCTCGATGTCAGGCCGGAAGCTTCGCAGATGCCCATATACCGAAGAATACCCTGACGGGTGTCTGATATAGAGCGCCCTTCCGAACCCGCCCGGACTGACGCCAATCCTGTAAACATAACCGTCTTCAATTGCAAGGACCTCTTTTCCCTGTACACCTCCTGTCCGGTAATCAATTCCGGAGTGAAAATGATCAGCCCGCAGTTCCGCGAAACTGGCTGAGAGGGAGGGTGGCTCCCGGAGCGGACTGACAAATGACATCTTTCCTGAAGGCTGTGAACCAATGACAGTTGTGGCTGTTATAGCAATGGCGAAGAGCAGGTTCTTTTTGTTCATGGCAGTGTAAGAGCTGCAAATCTAAAGTTCTGAATGGAAAGAGCAAAGTTAATGCCCTGCTTTTTTTTTGAAAAGAGCGAAAGAATAGTTATTTTTGTAGTATAGTTGTCAGCCATGAGTGCGAAGGGATTTGAGGATTATCTTTTACTCAGGAGGTCGGTGGAAACGCTGATCGCAGAGCATGATAAGCTGGTTGAGCTGGCAACAGGGTTAAACAACGAACTGTCAGAAGCCAGAAGGCAGCTGGCAGAAAAAAACGAAGAAGTAAAGGAGCTTCAGACAAGATACGAAAGAGCCAAATTCTCGGGGGCAATCCTCGGGAGCGGGGAGGATGCCGTGACGGCAAAGAGGAGAGTGAGTGAACTTGTGCGGGAGATTGATAAATGTATTGCTCTTTTAGACAGATAAATATATAGCAATGGATGATAAGCTTTCGATCCGGGTTAATGTGGCCGACAGGTATTATCCGTTGAAGGTGGAGAGTGAGAATGAGGAACGTATCCGGAAAGCGGCCCGGCTGATCAACGAGAAGGTGCTGCAGTACAAGCAGCGCTACGTTGACAAGGACACGCAGGATTTTCTGGCAATGGCGGCGCTGCAGTACGTGATCAGGCTCATTGAGATAGAAGAGAAAGAGGAGGATTCATCGCTGGAGGATGGGTTGAAGGAGCTGACCGAAAAGATCAACCTCTGTCTGTCAAAAAGATAGATACACGTTCTTTAAAATAGCAGGATATTGCCCGCATTGTTTCTCTATTCGTTTTGGAAACTCAACAGTTTTTACTTTGGAGAAGGTCTTGGTTTGCCTAGGACAGGCCTTATCCCGGTTCGCCGGGATCCCGATTCGTCGGGACATTGGAAGCCCGAAGCATAACGGCCGCTCCAGCCATGTAGATATGGGGTTTTTTTAAAAGTTGGAGGAACTCTGCGGGTTTTTTTATATTAATTAAAACATACTTATGATTATAGCACAAATACAAACCGGGATCTGCATCGCCATCGGCGGTGCGGCCCTTATCGCAGGATCATCCCTGTCATTTTACCTGTGGCAACTGCTGCTGCGAAACAGGAAAAAGAAGATTATTTCTGAAGCGGAAACTGAAGCCGAGGTTATAAAGAAGGAAAAGATACTCCAGGCCAAGGAACGGTTTCTGCAGCTCAAGGCAGAGCATGAAAAGGTAATAAACGAGCGCAACAACAGGATCAGCCAGGCTGAGAACAGGATCAAACAGAAAGAGCTTACCCTGTCACAGAAGCTTGAGGAGACACAGCGCAGGAAAAATGAGGTCGATGCAATCCATAACAACCTGGCGCAGCAGATGGAACTGCTTGACAAAAAATCGGAAGAGGTAGCCAGGCTGCACCGTCAGCAGGTCGAACAGCTTGAGGCACTGTCGGGGCTGTCGGCTGAAGAGGCTAAGAACCAGCTTATCGATTCCCTGAAGGAAGAGGCCAAGACCGATGCGATGTCATATGTCAACGAAATCCTCGACGATGCAAAAATGACAGCATCAAAGGAAGCCAAACGCGTTGTCCTGATGGCTATACAGCGTGTTGCTGCCGAAACTGCAATTGAAAATGCAGTTACTGTGTTTCATATAGAGTCTGACGAGATCAAGGGACGGATAATCGGTCGTGAAGGGCGTAACATAAGAGCTCTTGAGGCTGCCACAGGTGTTGAGATAATTGTTGATGACACACCTGAGGCAATCGTTCTCTCGGGTTTTGATCCTGTACGCCGTGAGATTGCACGCCTTGCACTGCACCAGCTTGTCACCGACGGCCGTATACATCCGGCCCGTATCGAAGAGATAGTCGAGAAGACACGCAAACAGGTTGAAGAGGAAATTATTGAGATCGGGAAACGGACGACGATAGACCTGGGTATTCACGGTCTTCACCCGGAGCTCATCAGGCTGGTGGGTAAGATGAAGTACCGTTCTTCATACGGTCAGAACCTGCTTCAGCACTCGCGTGAAGTGGCAAACCTGGCCTCAATAATGGCTGCAGAACTGGGTCTGAACCCGAAACTTGCCAAGAGGGCAGGATTGCTTCATGACATAGGCAAGGTGCCTGATGATGAGCCGGAACTCCCGCATGCAGTTCTGGGTATGAAACTTGCCGAGAAATACAAGGAGAAGCCGGAGGTTATAAATGCAATCGGATCTCATCATGACGAGACTGAGATGACAACCCTTATCGCACCCATCGTGCAGGTGTGTGACGCCATCTCCGGCGCACGTCCCGGCGCAAGGCGCGAAGTCATCGAATCATACATCAAGAGGCTCAATGAACTTGAATCTGTCGCACTCTCTTATCCGGGGGTGACAAAGACCTATGCAATACAGGCGGGAAGAGAACTGAGGGTAATAGTAGGAGCTGATAAGGTATCAGACAAGGATACCGAGAATCTCTCTTTTGAGATAGCACGGAAGATACAGAACGAGATGACCTATCCGGGCCAGATCAAGATCACAGTAATAAGGGAGACAAGGGCAGTTAACTATGCCAAATAGATGAAAAGACTCAAGATCCTTAACATCGTCGGTGCGAGGCCTCAGATCATCAAGGCCTCCGCCATCAGCCGGGCTGTTGCCGGTGAGTTCGCTGACGATTTTACAGAGGTAGTCGTTCATACAGGTCAGCATTATGACAGGGAGCTCTCGGATGTTTTCTTCGACGAACTTGAAATAAGAAGGCCTGACCATAATCTGCAGGTCGGTTCAGGCCGGCATGGCAGACAGACCGGGATGATAATGGAACGTCTGGAGGATGTGATCCTTGACGAGAAGCCTGACTGTGTGGTGATCTACGGAGATACCAACTCGACGCTTGCCGCCGCTCTTGCCGCCTCCAAACAGCATTTTCCCGTTGTGCATATCGAAGCCGGCATGAGGTCGTTCAACAAGACAATGCCGGAGGAGCTTAACCGCATCATGGCTGACCATGCCTCCACACTGCTTATTGCTCCGACAAACGCCGCATTCAAGAACCTGATGGCCGAGGGATTCCGGCCAGAGAACGTGGCGCCGTACACAATCAACAACCCGAGGGTCTTCCTTACAGGCGACATAATGTATGACAACAGCCTGTTTTATGCTGACCTTGCAGAGAGGAAAAAGCAGGATTTCCTGGCCGGGACAGGGGTGGGGGACAAGGAATTCGTCCTTGTCACGATTCACCGTGATTCAAATACCGATGACGCTGAGAGACTGAGTGCAATTTTCAGCACAATCAGGGAGCTTTCCGATGCGCATTCAGTGCCAATGATAATGCCGTTGCATCCCAGGACGATGATCGCTCTGCGCAACCGTGTCCCGGAATTGTATGCTGCAATATCCGGGCATCCTTACCTGAGGGTGATACCTCCCGTGTCATTCCTTGAAATGATCCTGCTTGAAAAGAGGGCCCGGCTGATTATCACCGACTCCGGAGGAGTACAGAAGGAAAGTCATTTCTTTTCACGGCCCTGCATAGTGCTCCGCAAGGAGACTGAATGGGTGGAGCTTGTCAGAAACGGCACTGTAAAACTGGCAGATGCTGACCCTGTTAAGATTAAGGCTGCATGGGACTATTTCATGACCAATGAAGGCACCCTGCAGTATCCTGCATTTTACGGCGACGGCAAGGCTGCAATAACAATACTTAAGGAAATACTGGCAGTCTTCAGTAGCTGAGCCCTTCGAGCACCTGCTCAGCCAGCTTCCTTATTGCAGGTTTGTAGTCGTTAAGGAATTCACCGGTCACCCTGTTTCCAATTACGACACACATAGTCAGCGCCTTGTGGTTCAGTAGCTTCGAGAGACCGTAAATGGCTGAGCTTTCCATTTCATAGTTTGTAATCCTCTGCCCCATGAAATTAAATGAGGTGATGTTGTCATTCAACTCATTGTCAAACGGTTCAAGCCTGAGACGGCGTCCCTGCGGTGCGTAAAATCCAGGTGTTGAAATTGTAATGCCCTTTGTCATGCCTGAAGCCAGTTTCTCAAGCAGTGATTCATCGGCAGCAACAACATACGGATAAGCCAGAACATCGGGCCATTCGAGGTGTGTGGCAAGGGCATCGGCAAACATGTGGTCAAGACACCATTCATAACCCTCGTAGAAATGCAGCACGCCATCAAAACCGACTGCCTTCGCGGTAGCGACGAAGGAACCCACCGGCAGTTCAGCCTGAAGGCCGCCTGTCGTTCCGATACGGACAAAAGAGAGCGACTTAGGTTCTTCAGAAGCAATCCCTGTTGAAAGGTCGATATTTGCCAGGGCGTCAAGCTCGTTTATTACTATATCGATGTTATCTGTACCGATGCCTGAAGAGATTATAGTGATCTCAGTACCGTTGTAACTGCCGGTCACGGTGGTAAATTCCCTGTTGCTTTTACGTACCCTTACTGTTTCAAGCATTCCGGCAATCATGTCAACCCTCCCCGGATCTCCTACTATTATTATTTTTTCCGCAATCTCTTCCGGAAGAAGATGGAGATGAAATACTGAGCCGTCAGGGTTGGTTATGAGTTCTGTTTTCTTCATGATTCTTGATTAAGGTGCAAAAATACAAAAAATGTCAAGCGCAAATCATGAGGTTTCACCCGCGTCATTAAGGGTGAATTTTTGTTAATTTAACAATTGTCTTCTTTCGGGTTACTTTGATGAATTTATCTTTGCCCCCCGGACCCGAACCCGACACTTATGCATATTTCAGAGAAAAACATGAGGGCCTTAAGGTGCCTTCTGCCAGCATCGGTTTTATTTTTTCTCAGCCTGAACTCTGTAACGGGAGCATCGCAGGAAAAGAAAAGAGCCGAGGCAGTACGCATCTCAGGCAGCATTCAGATTGACGGACGACTTGATGAGCCTTACTGGAAGGGTGTTTCCGCTGCAACAGATTTCATAATCTACAATCCGCAGAACGGTGTGCCCTCGGCAAACAGGACAGAAGTACGCCTTCTTTATGACGATGATGCCCTGTATATAGGAGCAGTCATGTATGACAGCACTCCTGACAGCATTTTTGCCGAACTGGGACAGAGGGATGACGGGGACATAAATGCAGACCATTTCTGGGTGGAAATCTCGCCGTTCAATGACGGCCTTAACGGTGACATGTTCAAGGTTTCTGCATCAAACGTGCAGATAGACAATAAGATGACCACCACTGAAAGCTGGGAACACAGTGATACATGGGATGCTGTCTGGCAGAGCCGTACAAGCATCAATGATGAGGGATGGATTGCCGAAATAAAGATCCCGTATTCGGCCCTCCGCTTCCCGAGGTCAACGGTGCAGCTCTGGGGCATCAACTTCTGGCGGGAGGTCCGCCGCACGAGGGAGACCTCGTCATGGAACTTCGTCACGAAGGAATTCGGTTCATCAATTTCACATCTGGGTGAAATGGCCGGGATAAAGGATGTTAAACCGCCACTCAGGCTTTCGCTTGTGCCTTACGTTTCAGGATACCTCGAGCATGTAACGGACGAGCCCGGTGTGGGCACCTCCTACAACGGAGGGCTTGACCTGAAAGTGGGGCTGACGGAGAGCTTCACACTCGATGCCACTCTTATTCCCGATTTCGGACAGGTGCAGTCAGATGACCATGTGCTGAACCTTTCGCCGTATGAGGTAAAGTACAATGAAAAGAGACCTTTCTTTATGGAAGGTACTGAGCTCTTCAACAAAGGTGACATATTTTATTCCCGCCGTATAGGCGGAACCCCTCACCTTGCAGAGGATGTGAAAAATTTGAAGGGAGACAACGAAATTATCACACGAAACCCGGCTGAGGTGAGCCTGCTGAATGCGACAAAGATTTCAGGCCGTACCAGAGGCGGCCTTGGCATCGGAGTCTTCAACGCAGTCACGAACAGCACATGGGCGGAGGTTGAGAACACCCTGACAGGCGAGACGAGGCGGATCATGACAGAGCCACTCACAAACTATAACATGATTGTGCTTGATCAGACACTCAGGAACGACTCCTACATAAGTGCCATGAACACCAGCGTCATAAGGGCGGGAAACAAGGATGAACACTTCTATACAGCCAATGTCTCGGCTTTTGATGCACTTGTCAAAACGGCAGACAGGCTCTGGTCGGCCTCAGCAGGTGCAGCACTGAGCCAGAAATACTATACCTCACTGCCAACAGCGCTTGGCCATTATCTTGGTTTCAACGCAGGCAAGACAGGGGGCAAGTTCAGGACGGACTATAACTTCATGCTCATGAGTGATACCTATGACCCCAATGACATGGGTTACCTCAGGAATAACAATGAAATCGGACACTCGGTCGATTTTTCATACAACACCTATGAGCCGATCGGCAACATCATGACAACACGCACCTCACTCGATTTCAGTTATGAGCAGCTTTTCAGACCGAGGGCTTATACAAGCGCTGAAGTGGAGGTTGACGCCATGCTGCTTCTGATGAATTTCTGGTCATTATCTCTCAATCTTGAATTTACACCGTGGGGTGAGAACGATTACTTTGAACCACGTACACGTGACATGTCGATGTATTATCACCGCCCGGCTGCATTTGAAGCCGGTTTCAGGGGTGACACCGATAAAAGCAAGAGGTTTTACATCCAGGGCAGTGCCGAATATGCGAAGGCCTGGTCAGATATGCACCAGCATGGTTATGCCTGGTCTCTGCAGCCAGAGTTCAGGGCAAGCAGGCGTTTTTCATTCGGCTATTCACTTGAAGTTGAAAAGGCGTTTAATGATATCGGGTTTGTACCCGGAAATTCCGGAGAGGGAATTACATTCGGAAAACGCGATGTGTCTACAGTTACAAATACTGTATCCGGCGCTTTCATCTTCTCGGCAAATTCGTACCTTACTCTGAGAGGAAGGCACTACTGGTCGAGGGCGGACTATGACGGCGATTATTTTACGCTGCAGTCAGACGGATCTCTTTTACCCAGAGTCTTCTCAACGACAATTGACAACAGTGATGTAAACACCAATTTCCTCAATATCGACCTGGTTTACACCTGGCGGTTTGCACCGGGAAGTGAACTGTCACTCGTATGGAAGAATTCAATCTGGTCTGAGGGAGACATCATAATCCGGAGCGGTATGGATAATTTCAGCGACATGCTTTCGATGCCTCAGACAAACAGCCTGTCTTTGAAAATATTATACTACCTTGACTACCAGAATTTCAGGAAATTATTTGTTCAGAAGTAATTGACAAACAAAATGATACAGAGAATTCAGACATTATTTCTTCTGGTTGTTGTTCTTCTTTCCGGGTTTTTGCTCACGGGAGACATAGTCAGGATGACAGCCGGGAACAGTACGGTTTTCAGCCTTGGTTTCACGGGACTCTCCAACCAGGGAGGCGAAGTCATTCAGCGGTTATGGCCGATGAGTGTGATCCTTGCAATTGTGCCCCTGCTTGCCCTTGTATCAGTTTTTCTATACAGGAACAGGCCTTTGCAGATGAGGTTTACGATGATTGTGCTTCTCCTGTCTGTCGGCACACTCATTCTCGGAGCATTTTATGTCCTGATGCTTGACCGTAAAATAGGTATAACAGTTGTATGGACTGTGAAGGTGGTTTTCCCACTTGTTTCCGCTCTTCTGGCATGGCTTGCCTGGCGCGCCATCCTCCGGGACGATGCAAGGGTCAGATCATATGACCGTCTCAGATGATTTCCATCCTCTCCTGATCGGTGATTTTCTCGCAGTAATGGCATTTAAGGGCGACAGGCTTCTTTGAGACGACCCTGAAGCGGGTTGTTACCTTCTCGAAGTTGGTGATGCATTTAGGATTCATGCACTTGGCAATTGCCGTAATATTGTCAGGCACCTCCACAACGCGCTTTTCAATAACCTTGTAATCCCTGATTATATTCAGCTTTGCATTGGGGGCTACAAGAGCTATGCGGTTGATGTCATCATCCTCGAAGAACTTCCCGGCGATCTTGATGATTGCCTTTTTGCCGTCAGTTTTGCTGTCGAGGTTTGTGCCGAAGGTTATCTGGTTTTTGATGCGGTCAAGCCCCAGGATCTTAATAACCTTGAAGAGGGTGCTGGCAGGGATATGATCAATCACGGTACCGCTTTCGATGGCGCTGACGAGCAGCTGTTTCGGATCGTTTTCGTTTTTCATTGCTTCTTATATTAATCCCAGTAATGTACATATGATTGCCTGCCTTGTGAATACCCCGTTCAGGGCCTGTTCGAAATAGTAGGCTTTTTCATTTGCATCGACGTCGGTGCTGATCTCGTTAACCCTGGGAAGAGGGTGAAGAATCTTCATGCTCTGCTTGGTTTCTGCAAGCATATGATCATGGAGCACATAGGCATTCTTTACTTTTTCATATTCCATCGGATCAGAGAATCGTTCACGCTGAACGCGGGTCATATAGACTATATCTGCTTTGTTGATAACCTCGTTCAGGTCAGCTGTCTCATTGTAATCGAGACCGAGGTTACGCAGGTACAACTTGTATTCATCGGGCATTCTGAGTTCTTCCGGGGCCACGAAGTTGAATGATGTCTTCCAGCGTGACATGGCCATCAGCAGCGAATGGACAGTACGTCCGTACTTGAGGTCACCCACCATGCAAATGTTCAGGTTTTCAAGAGATCCCTGCGTCTTGAGTATCGAATAAAGGTCAAGGAGAGTCTGGGTGGGATGCTGATTGGCACCGTCACCGGCATTGATTACAGGCACTGTTGAGATTTCGCTTGCGTAACGTGCGCTGCCTTCTATGGGATGCCTCATTACAATAAGATCGACGTAGTTGTTGACAGTCCTTATCGTATCATTGAGTGTTTCCCCTTTTGTGACGCTTGAACTCGATGAGTCAGTGAAGCCAATCACCTTTCCTCCGAGTTTGTTGACCGCGCTCTCGAAACTGAGCCGGGTGCGGGTTGAAGGCTCAAAAAAGAGCGTTGCCACAACTTTACCGCGCAGGATATCCCGGATGGGATTCATCTCAAATTCCGCGGCAAGCCTGAGAATCTTCGTGATCTCCTCTGTTGTAAGATCGTCGATTGAGACTAAGCTTCTGGGTTTCATTAGATTATGTTTTTAGGTGCCTGAACAGCCACAAAGTTATGATAACTGACTCTGTGTTATTTGCAGTGTTTAAAACTATTTGAAAAGTAAAGTTGTCAGACAGCAGAGAGCCATTTCATCTGCAACCCGGGAATTTTCGAAAGTCTTCCTTTTACATGGTCTGCCCTGGAAGCCCTGAAAATAATCTCGAGAGAGACGTCATTGCCACTGTATTGGTGTTCTGACTGTTTGCACTCCTCATCCCTGAGCACCTTCATCACGTCATTCATGGAAGTATACGGGAATGAGACAGCCCATTTTTCCATCAGGTGTTTCTCAACTATGGCTGCGTTTGCAATGGCATCGGCAGCAGCGCTGCGATAGGCGTTTATCAGGCCGCTGACCCCGAGAAGTGTCCCTCCGAAATACCTTATAACCACAATAAGGATATTTGTAAGTTCCTGTGAGTTGATCTGGCCCAGAATGGGTCTGCCAGCAGTGCCTGACGGTTCACCGTCGTCGTTTACACGATATGCTTGTCTGTCAGGGCCCAGTACCCATGCAAAACAGTGATGCCGCGCGTCATGATACTCTTTTCTCAGCTCTGCCAGTCTTGATTTTATTTCCTCCTGGGAGGCTACCGGAATTGCCAGAGCGATGAATCTGCTTCCGCGATCTTTGAAAAGCCCTTTTGATTCGGCTTCAATTGTTTTATATGTGTCAGAGAATAGCATTGTGCATGTGCGAAGTTGCAGGGAATCAGAAAACAGACAGTGTCTTCGCGCCCTTGAACAGCGTAATGACACCCATTATAATAAGCACGGCATAAACGATATTAGTAAAGGTTTTCTGGCTGATCCTTGAGACCAGGATATCACCAGTCCGTAGTCCTGCTACAAGGGCAGGGACAGAACAGAGCGCCAGCAGGGCTGTCTCTCCGTTGATAAGACCTGAGACCAGGTAGAATATCAGTGCGTACGATACCGCAAACAATATGAACATTGAAATCAGGGCATTGAATTTTGCCTTTGGTGTCTTCATTGCTGAGAGTATTATCGCAACAGGTGGCCCTGTAATACCTGTGGCGCCGGCAAGAAGTCCTCCGAAGAGTCCGCTAAGGGTCATTGCAGATGCGTCTGATCTTATGCTGAAGCTTACTCCGCGGGCGAGTACGGTTACAATGAAAATTATCAGCAATCCCCATGCAAGCTGAATATATGCAGGATTGATAAATTTCAGGACGAGCGTCCCGGCACCCACCCCGATACCTGTCCAGAGCGCCATCCTTCCAAGAGGCTGATCTTTCACGATCTCCCTTGAACGCCTGAAGTAGAGTATCGAAAAAATCATGTTAATTATTGCAATGAACACTGCGGTGTCGCTTACCGGCATTATGAACTGGATCAGGGGCACAGCGACAAGGGCAAGCCCGAAGCCGGTAAACCCCCTGATGACGGAAGCGACGTAGATTATCAGCGAAAGTGCAATAATATTTCCGGCAGTAAACATCCTAATCTTTGTATAACGCGATTTGCCTGAAGTCGTCGAGAAAACCTGCTGTGCCGGCTTCCCATCGTTCCGTTTCATCTCTCAGTGAGAGGCCATTTGTAAGTACTTCACGCATGTGGCTGTCGCCGGAAAGGATGTCAAATGGCATCAGCCGGTATTCATATTCGTAAGGCGGAGGATTGAACTCAAGTGCGCCTTGCGGCGAAGTGCGGATCATTGCATCGAAAAGGTGCAGTGCTGTAACAACGGGTCTGTAAAGGGACAGGTCAGTCACATGAATCTGTATTCCCCTGCAGTATTCACCGGAGTATTTATTAAATGTAGGTATGAAATCATGCATCCTGAGACTGCATCCCGGAAGGTTTCTGCTCCTCATTTCCCTGAGCAGTGCCGGACCGTCTATCCATGGTGCACCCAGAAG
The DNA here is from genome assembly GCA_964635655.1 of uncultured Rikenella sp. Classification (GTDB taxonomy): domain Bacteria; phylum Bacteroidota; class Bacteroidia; order Bacteroidales; family VadinHA17; genus SR-FBR-E99. The sequence continues at coordinate 38,145 of CAZWOC010000009.1, forward strand.
TTCGAAAGGGATTACGGTTCCTCTGCCCTCTGAAACATTCAGCGCTTCAGCCAGCACCGTGCCGGGGTAAACGGCAGCAGTCTGTTGCGTGGGCATGTTCGGGGAGGGGAGGACCCATGGCAGACCGGTTTCACCAAACATCATATTTCTGTGCCATCCTTCAGCCCTGATCAGATGCAGCTCGCAGCCGGGGTAATATTTCTCCTTCAGCCAGAGAGCCATCTCGCCGATTGTCATCCGGTGGCACAGGGGAATGCAGGCGCCTCCCACAAAAGTAAAATACTCTTCGTCAAGGACCGGGCCGTCAACCTGCATTCTTCCTATCGGGTTGGGCCTGTCAAGTATCCAGAGAGGTATCCCGGCTTCGGCGCATGCCTCCATACACAGTTTAATAGTCCAGATGTATGTGTAAAGCCTTGCGCCAACATCCTGCAGGTCAGCCACAAGGACTTCAATCCCTTCGAGCATGGCTGAGGTCGGTTTGCGGTGCTCGCCATACAGGCTGTAGACGTGTATGCCAGATGCCGGGTCAGAGTTGCTCTCCCATTCGATCATATTGTCCTGTGTCTGGCCAGAGAGGCCGTGCTGGGGGCCGAAGAGAGCGGCAAGTCTGCAATCATTGCGCCCGGCAAATATTTCGGTAATGTGCCTGAAATCTCCGGAAATGCTTGACGCGTGGCACAAAATGCCCAGGTTTTTTCCCCGCAGTCCGGCAGGCAGATCGCGGGTGACAACATCAAGTCCGGATAGTACTCTCATACAGACACAAAAATAGTTAAAAGTGCGGCGGCTGCAATGACCGGCCCTGTTCAGCTTGTAAATAATGAATATATTTACATCCTCCCATAAGGGAGATTTGTTTAATATAATAATTATGATGAAACAGTTTTTTATACTGACTTTTACTATGTTGCTCCTTGGCCAGGTAAGCACACCGGCACAGGAAAGGATCACGAAGTATATCCCTTCGGCCAAGCCCGAAAGAATTATTCTTAATGTAACTGAAAACATGTCCGGTTCAATGGCTGTTACCTGGAGAACGGACACCACTGTTAATGTAACTGTAGCACAGATCTCTCCGAATCTCCCTACTATATTTCTGGCTGATTCGGCCACCAGTGTGACCGGTACATGGCAGGATGTGACGGCTGACGGGGTTACGGCAAGATTTCATTCCGTGGTCTTCACCGGTCTCACTCCGGCAACAGAATATGCATACAGGGTGGGCTCTGATGCAAACGCCAGTGAGTGGTTCACCTTCAGGACCGCGGAAGAGACAACGGCACCCTTCAACTTCCTCTGGTTAGGAGACTCACAGGGCCCCATATCATTGTATGCCAGGGTTATCAGGCAGGCTTACCGCAAAACACCTGACGCATCATTCATGATCTTTTCCGGTGACCTCGTGGACGGAGGCTCATCAACCAAGTTGCATGATGACGAATGGGGCGACTGGCATCAGGCCGCAGGATTCATTGTGTCCGGCTTGCCGGTGGCTGCCACCCCGGGGAACCATGAGTTCTATGACCCCAGGGTAAGGGGAAAACTCAACCTGAACAGGTACTGGAGACCGGGATTCACCCTTCCCGAGAACGGACCCGCAGGTCTGGAAGAGACAGCTTACAGTTTTGATTATCAGGGAGTCAGGTTTATTTTAGTCAACTCCGATGAGATGGTCAGAAACGAAGCGTTTGCCTTAAGCGAGACCCGATGGGTCGAAGGACTCCTGAAAAACAATCCCTGCAGGTGGACTGTAATGGCTTTCCATCATCCTTTATTCTCCACAGCTGCCAACAGGGACAACAATACTGTGAGGGAAAATCTGAAGCCTCTTATTGACAAGTACGGAGTTGACCTGGTGCTGACAGGGCATGATCATACATATGCAAGGGGATCTGCGATGCCGGATGGAACTGAACGCAAAGGGAATGCTGCAGGCACTGTTTACGTGGTCTCGGTCAGCGGCCCGAAGCAGTATAAACAGGATGCAAAACAATGGTGGGATAAAGCATATACAAAAACCCAGCTCTGGCAGTCTGTCAGTATCGATGGCAATAAACTGACGTTCACGGCATACGATGCATCCGGATCGGTGGCAGACCAGTTTGTGCTGACTAAAATGAGAAACGGAAGGAATACGATCGAAGTCCCTCCCGGAAAGCAGAGTAAATAAAAATCCGGAAATGAAACAGATACGCATATTTGCCGCAACCGTCCTTGTTGCCATGCTTATGCTCTCATGCTCCGGCAGGGAGGGCAGTCTCGAAATCTATGTAACCACTGACCTGCACGGCATGCTGCTCCCATTTGACAATACCGAGGGTGAGGCTGTTGACTGTTCGTTGGCAAACCTTGCCTCTGTGGTGGAATCAAAAGGGAATGATAATATTATTCTTCTTGATAACGGTGACATACTCCAGGGAGATCCCCTGGCATACTATTATAATTTCATCGATACCGCAGGCTCCCATATTATTGCTGACATCCTGAATCACCTGGGGTATGACGCCGCTTCGGTGGGAAACCATGACATCGAGGCAGGCCATCCTGTTTATGACAGGGTGAGGAGGGAATACAATTTTCCTATGCTTGCAGCCAATGCAGTTGACAATGAGACGAATGAACCGTATTTCAAACCCTATACTGTAATCAGTAAAAACGGAATCAGGGTGGTTGTCTTCGGACTCATCACCCCATCAGTGCCGCGCTGGCTGCCCGAATCGCTCTATCATGGCATCAGGTTTGAAAATATGGTAACAACCGCAAAGAAATGGATGCCTGCAATACAGGCTGAAAACCCTGACCTGGTGGTGGGACTGTTTCATTCCGGAATGGGTGATGAGAATGACAGGGGTGATGATGAGAACAGTACCCTTTCGGTAGCAATGAATGTGCCCGGGTTTGACGTAATCTTCTGCGGTCATGACCACAGACAGGATGTCAGGGAGGTAACCGACAACGAAGGGAACGTTGTGCTGGTTCTTGACGGCGGGAGCAGGGCTGAGGCGCTGATGAAGGTTACGGTCTCAGTTGAGAAATCGGCTGACAAAAGCAGGAAGCCTGTTCTCTGCGGCAGGATAGTACCCATGAACACCCTTCCTGAGTCCGCCAGGTTTCTGAAGAGATATGCAGATGCATCGGAAAGGGTCAGGGAATATACGTCGGAGGTCATCGGCCGTTCAACTGCCACTGTCACTACTCGTGACGCCTTCTTCGGCCCGTCTGCATTTACAGACCTCATTCACCTTATGCAGCTTGATCTCTCAGGTGCACAGATATCACTCGCGGCCCCGCTTTCGTTTGATCAGCGTATTGAGGAGGGAGAACTCAGGATAAGGGATATGTACCGCCTTTACAGGTTTGAGAATTTCCTCTATACGGTAAATATGACCGGAGGTGAAATTGACCGTCATCTGGAACATTCCGCCGGCCAGTGGTTCCGGACAATGGACAGGAGCAGTGATTACATGCTGAACTACAGGACTGACGATTCCGGTTCACCGGTGATTTCAAACGGCAGTGTCAGACTGCGCAACCCCTCATATAACTTCGATTCTGCCATGGGAATAGAGTATACTGTTGACGTAAGCAAGCCGCAGGGGGCTAGGGTAAACATCACCGCCCTGGGTGACGGCACCCCTTTCAGTTACAGTGACACATATACAGTTGCAGTCAATTCTTACAGGGCCAATGGCGGCGGAGGACATTTCCCGGCAGCCGGGATCACTTCAAAAGAACTTGAGAAAAGGATAATCTCCGCCACTGACCGTGACCTCAGGTACTATATGACTGAATGGATCAGGGAAAAGGGAACGATCTCACCTGTAGAGCTTAGTCAGTGGAAGATCGTGCCAGCCGATTGGGCAGCTGAGGCTGAAAAAAGAGAAGTCAGACTGCTTTTTGGTGATAATTGATAAATAGAAATTTATGAAGATATTTTCACGACTTGCCGTTATTGCTGTTTTATTGCTGACTCTTGTTTCCGCCGGTAGTGTCAGGGAGAAGCCACTTAACCTTATAATTTTCATCGGTGACGGAATGGGAGTCTCTCATGTCTATGCAGCCATGACGGTATCCGGAAATACAATGACGTTTCCTTCCTTCCCGGTTACCGGGTTCAGCCGCACACACTCGGCAAACAGCTATTCAACCGACTCGGCTGCCGGTGGCACTGCCCTGGCAACGGGAGAGAAAACAAACAACAGGATGATTTCGGTCCGTCCTGACAGCACTGTCCTTGTCACAATTCTGGAGCATGCACGTGCTGCAGGAAAATCAACCGGCATTGTGTGCACAAGTTCCCTGACAGATGCAACTCCCGCTTCATTTGCTGCACATGTCCCCCTGCGGTATGATAACAGGCGTATCGCAGCCTGGTATACGCGCGGGACAGCAGATGTTTTCATCGGAGGAGGCAGAAAGTACTTCGAACCTGAAGTTGATTCAAACGGTAACATTAGTCGTTCATCGGACATTATTTCCCAACTTGCCATGGCTGGCTATGATGTCACTTATGATATTGAATCATTCGAAGCATCAGAGTCCGGCCGCATTGCAGGACTGATGGCCGATGAAGATATGCCAAGAATTTTTGAGAAGCGCGATCCTCAATATCTGGCACGGGCTACAGGTAAGGCAATCGAGGTGCTTTCACGCAACAGAAAAGGTTTTGTCCTCATGGTCGAAGGCTCGGAAATAGATGACGCCGGACACAGCAACAGCACTTCAATGGTCACTGAGGAGGTGCTTGATCTTGACAGGGCCGTTACGGTCGCACGTGACTTTGCTGCAAAAGACGGAAAAACCCTCATTGTTGTTACAGCTGACCATGAAACAGGTGGAATGAGCATTACAGGCGGCGATAACGATAAAAAGGAAGTAAAGGCATCTTTCAGCTTCACAGGTCATTCAGGAGTGATGGTGCCGGTGTTTGCATACGGGCCGGGGGCGATTGAATTTACGGGAATACAGGAGAACACGGATATCTTCCGTGATATGTTCAGACTGCTGTTTCCCGACAGGAGACAAAAATGAAAACAACTGATACTGATATGAGCGGCAACACCCTTCCGCTGGTGGAGGAGTTTTACTCCGTCCAGGGAGAGGGATGCAATATGGGCAGGGCAGCCTATTTCATCAGGGTGGGAGGATGTGATATATGTTGCAGCTGGTGTGATACGAAATATTCATGGAATGCAGCGCTTCATCCAATGGTTGAGATTGAAACGATTGCAAACAGGGTGACAGAGGCAGGAGCTGACTCTGTGGTTGTCACCGGAGGCGAACCCCTTATGTGGAACATGGGTCCGCTTTGTGATCTGCTCCGGTCAAAGGGGATTGAAACATTTCTTGAGACTTCCGGTGCTTATCCCCTTTCGGGGACATGGGACTGGATAACCCTCTCACCAAAAAGGAACTCGCCGCCGCTGTCCGGGATATTGGGTATTGCCAGCGAGCTTAAGGTGGTTATTCAGGATGGCACTGATTTTGAGGAGGCAGAAAAGTACAGCCTGCATGCAGGGCCCGGCTGCCGGCTTCTTTTGCAACCGGAATGGAGCCGCTACAGTCAGATGATAGGAGAGATTACAGAATATGTAAAGAAAAACACAAAGTGGAGAGTCTCACTGCAGGCACATAAATTCATGCATATCCCCTGAATGAAATTTAGAGCGTTTATAATTGCAGGTACGCTCCTGGTGCTGACTCAGTTATCAGTCACAGGTCAGAATCTGCATACCCGTTCCAACAGGGCGCTCAAGTACTATGACCAGGGTAAGAGGGATTACGAACTTCTTTATTATGAAAGGGCTGAGACAAGTCTGAGACAGGCCGTGGCGGAGGACAGCCGGTTCTATGAAGCTCACCTGGTGCTCGGTCAGCTGTATTCAGATACCGGTGACTGGGAGAAGGCAGTAATACATTACCGTGCAGCGGTTTCAATTGACTCACTGTTCTTTATTCCGGCACTGTACAGCCTTGGCCGGGCTGAACTGCGGACAGGAAGATATTTTGAGGCCGCCAGCCATCTTGATGTTTTCCTCAGGCAGCCGGGCATCAGCGCCAGACTGCGGAGCGAAGCTGAAAAGATGCTTGCCAGTTGCAGGTTTGCCCTCTCTTTTCCTCCGTCTCTTTTCGGGGTTGAACCGGTCAGCGCAGGTGACTCGGTAAACACGACCCTTGACGAATACTGGCCTTCGGTGACAGGCGACGGACAACAGCTGATATTCACACGTGAAGTGAAAAGGGCTGCCGGCTATGGCCGTGATTACAGCCGTGACAGGCAGGAAGACTTTTACGTCAGCAGATGGAACAGCGAAGGTTTCTGGGGTACGGCCCGCAATGCCGGAGCACCCCTTAATACAGCCGGTAACGAAGGAGCCCAGTCAATCTCGTCAGACGGAAGATATATGGTTTTTACAGCATGCGACAGGAATGACGGTCAGGGAAGATGCGACCTCTATTCTTCATCCAATGACGGTAACAGGTGGTCACCCGGTATAAACCTGGGCCAGCCGGTCAATACAACCTACTGGGAATCACAGCCCTCTATCAGCCCCAACGGAAGAATGCTCTATTTTGTAAGCAACAGACCCGGTGGCATCGGAGGAATGGACATATGGTACTCAATCCGCGGCAGTGACGGCAAATGGGGCAAACCGGTCAACCCGGGAAAGACAATCAACACCCCGGGTGATGAATTTTCACCTTTCATTTACTTCAACGGCAGAACTCTCTATTTTTCTTCAAACGGACGGGAATCTTTTGGCGGACATGATATATACGTGACAAGGATGAACCGTGATTCCACATGGAGCACTCCTGAGAACCTTGGCCCTCCTGTCAATACTCCTGCAGATGAGACAGGTCTGGTAATTGAGTCATCGGGTAAGAGAGCCTATTTCTCCTCAATCCGCGATAAAGACAAGGGGAAGGATATATTTTACCTTGATCTTCCTCCCCAGGTTCAGCCCGAACAGGTACTTTACTTCAGGGGTACAGTCATCGACAAGGCCACAGGACAGCCCCTTGTCGCAAAATATGATCTGACGGATCTTTCGCGCGGAGTGGGTGTTATTTCAGCAATGACTGACAGCAGAGGAGAGTTCTTCGTGTGTCTGCCTCAGGGTAGCAGTTACGGTCTGAATGTCACGGCAAACGGCTACATGATCTTTTCCGAAAATTTCGATTTTGCAGAAGGTTATACATCAGCCGAGCCGTACAAAAAGACGATCGCCCTCAACCGGGTACGTAAAGGTGAATTCATGAGGATGTACAATGTCTTTTACGATACTGATTCATGGGAGTTGCTGGAATCGTCAATGCCGGAACTCAGACTGCTTCTCGGGTTCCTTGAGGCGAACCCCGCTGTGGTGATAGAGATTGGCGGGCATACAGATTCCGACGGCAGTGAAGACCATAATCAGAAACTGTCTGAAAAAAGGGCTGAATCAGTCAGGACTTTCCTTATAAACAGGGGTATTGACGGCAAACGCATCTTTTCCCATGGTTACGGTGAAACCACCCCTGTAGGTGACAATATAACCCCTGCAGGCAAACGTCTCAACAGACGGACAGAAATCACAATTCTTTCTGAAGGAACAAATAATTGATTCCGGGCCTCACAGAAATCATAGTTTTACAAAGCATTGAGCATAAAAGTTAAGGAGGGTCCAAAATGGAGCCCTCCTTTCCTCTCTTAACAGACAGTCAATAGGCTTCAGAAAATCAAATAGCTATCTTATTCTCTGAAGAGGTGCCGGTGAGTATTTTCAAACCAGGACTTTCCCGTGCAGGCAATGAGACAAATACCGAAGTGCCTCCGGCATCGTTGGCTTCAACCCTGATTTTGCCGTCCATTGCCAAAATAAGATTTCTGGCCAGGATTAAATTCATAGCGGAATAGGTATCCTGACTGTTGGAATGTTGGATCTCAGGATTGTCGGAAAGCAGAAGGTCACTGCTTCGGGGATAACCCTGGCCAGAATCTTTTACATAAAATGTTATTGTCTCCTCCCAGTAGGTACACCCGACCTTGATAAACCCTGAAGAAGTGTTGTCGAGTGCATTTCTGAATAGGTTGCTTACAATTCTCGTAGTACGTGCAGTATCAAATTTGAGCATCAGTCTGTCGGGAAGGTTGTCTTCCTGAATGAGAACGACATTATCATGTCCCTTTTTCCTCATGTAAACCCTGAAATCTGAGGTAAGTGACTCGAAAACCCTGCTTATGTCAGTCTCACGCATGTTCTCCCTGGCTGACCCTGATTCAAGGGCAGCTGTGTCGAAGAAGTTTTCGAACAATCCGATCAGTTGCTCGCAGGAGGTAATTATCTGTTCAGAGAACTCTTTTCTTTCGCTGTCGCTGAACCGTTCATTATTAATCAGATACGAAAAAGCGACAATTGAATTCATCTGAGTTCTTACCTCGTGTGATACACCTGCGAGAATATTCGGTTTATTGATCATTTTGTCAAGTTTTTCCTGCCCGGTCGTTGCTGTCATACCCGTCTCCATGTAGGCATTGCGAAGAATCTCGAACATATGAACTTATAGGTTATGTCTGACTTTGTTACTTCAGTTTGCGGACCAGTCTGGCGGCTTGTCTGCTGTACCTGCTCTTCGAGGATGCTATTGTACTGAATTGTTTTACAGCCTTCTCATTATTGCCGGTCATCATATAGCAGAGGCCGAGATACCACGAGGCATCTTCAAGATACAGGTTGTCATTGTGTTCGATTACCCTGGTGAATGATCCGCTTGCGACCGGGTAATTCTTTGTTTCCATGTTGGCCATGCCATGCATGAAGACAGACTCCATATCTTCCTGCCCGCCACTGATTACCTGTTCAAGGTAGACAATGGCCCTGTCATATTCCTTTGCAGAATAAGAAGCGATTGCATTCTCCATGAGAGTGTTCTCCGCACTGACAACTGACCTTGCTGCCCCGGGTGATTCGTACCTGCTATAGTTCGCGGCGTAAAGTTTATCGAGGTCCGGACCCGGCCTGAGGGTCATGTAAAGTGTTGCGGAGAGTAAGGCCACAATGGCAACTGCTGCAGCATACTTCGCACTCCTGGCCAATGTCCTGCTAAGGGTAACTGTAGAGCGTTTCCTCATCTCTATCTCAGAAAGTTTGTGCCTGAGATCAATAACATCCCTGTTGGCAAGAATCTCGTCGGTTTTTCGCCTGAGCTTCACTTCATTTGCCAGAGATGGATCCTTTTTAATTTCATTCATCAGCCAATCCTGGCCAGACCTGTCTGAGCGTCCGCCAAGCCAGTCCTCAATGGCATTGTTGACATCATTTGTCTTCATGTTGTAATATATTATTTCACACTTATAAACTGTCAGTCAAATAGTTATATCATTCAACCTCTGGTAGTTCCGGACACTTCCGTAAACGACGGGGTGTGCCGTGATATTCAGGGTTTGTCCGCAATAAACGGATCCCCCCCTTGTTATGTTATATATTCTGGCCGGTAACGCCGGCTCTTGTCAGCAGATCAGATCTCAATTATTATCGGCGGTTTGGTCGGATCAGTTGTTGTATCATTTTTTGCACCGTTACCACCGCGTACATTAATCATTTCCTCGTTTGAAAGAATAAAAGCAGAAAAGTCTTCAATTTTCAGGGTTTTCATTTTGTTGTGTTTTTAAAATTTATAAATCAGGGTTTAATTGTCATTTCAAACGTACGTGTCAGAAAGTGCCATTTTGTGACACGAAAAAATCAACTTTTTTTATAAAAAATTACAACATGTTGATTGACAATTATGTATGACACGCAAATATTGCGACTTCAGTAAAGGATTGTTTTATACTTTTACCGGCGGAAAGAAAGAAGAACCACTTTGATGAGTCTGAAATCAGGCATAATCACCTTTTTACTGATGATTTCGACGGTTGTCTGTGAATCTATACTTGCAGGGACAGCTGTATTTACCCATGCTGAAACAAACAAAAGCATGGGAGCTTTCCTCTGCCCTGACACAGTCACAAATGATTCACCACAATCGATAACCGGTATAAATCACAGTATTGCAGAAGGCAGGCTCAGGATACTTACAGACTCGCTTGCAGCCATAATCGAGGGCAAGAAATATTCTCAGGGCCAGGCAGGACTTGTTGTCGAAATTGAGGCTATCCTTTCTGACAGTACAATCTCGGATACACTTCTGCTTTCTGATGCCTTTTATTTTACGGGAATACATTATTCTCAAACCAACAATTCTGCAAAAGCAATCAATTATTTCTCCATTTCTGCAAAGTACAGGGAGCAGCTCTCACTGTGCGACAGGAGATATTCAAACGGGCTCAGCAACCTGTCTGCTTCCCTTTTCATAACAGGAGATTACCCCAAGGCGTACAGTGAGGCTTTGAAGGCTTTGGAGATCAGGAAGAAAGTGTCCGGGCCTGACTCTTCAGTGATGGTGACAAACTATCTCAATCTGGCCAGTATCTGCCTCGAGCTCAATGACCCTGACAAGGCTACGGCTTTTGCCGAGGCCGGGCTTGAGATTTCAAGGATTTTTCCTGATAATGTACCGGCGAAACCGCGGGCTGACCTTCTTCAGGTCATCGGGCTGAGTCTTTACCGGAGGCAGGAGTACAATAAATCCCTGGTTTACTGTCGTGAAGCTCTCAGGATTTATGAAACCGATAAGCTGAATAGTGTTGATTCGAGAATTCTCCTCTACAATACTATCGCACAGGTCTGCAGGAGACTTGATCAGGCTGATGAAGCCGAGGAATATTTCCGCAAAGGGCTGGCAATAAAGGACGGGCCGATGACCCGGGACAAATACCTCCTTTATATTAATTACGCAAACTTTCTTGCCGAAAACGGACGAATCAGGGAGGGAGAAAGGGTCATGAATGCCGGTCTTGACAATGTGGGAATCACTTATGGGCGGGAGAGCAGGGAGTACTTCACAATGCTGGTTTCAGTCGCCGAGTTCGTAAATAAGAGCCTTGGAGAGTCAGACAGGTCGCTCGATCTTTACAGTCAGTGTTTTGCATATGTCCGGGCCAATCCCTGGGATGTGTCAATGACAAAATACCTGACCGCAAAATATGTCGGTGCATTGCTCGATGCAGGAAGGTACAGCGACGTGCTGGGCCTTACGGGAGGGATGACAATGCCGGCTGACTCTGAATCACGGGAGCTATTACCCAAACGGGCCGGAAAAGAAATTTCGGTTTTCTCCGGCGGTGTTTCAGAAGATGACCTTAATATGCTTGAAATAAGATATAAGGCGCTCAACGGACTTTACGACCAAACAGGAAACGGGGAACTTCTCGGGCAGGCAATTGAAACCGGTCGGAAAATAGCCCTTGTATATGACAATCAGAGGCTTGAAATGAGTGAAGAGGAGAGCCGCACCAGCCTGAGCTCCAATTCCAGGGATATATATACAGGCATAATAGAAAATTATGCCAGGCTGTATGAGACGGGCCATGACCGTGAATCACTGGAGGGTCTTTTCGAGTTTTCGGAAAGGAGCAAGGTCGCCGGATTTCTGGCCTCCATGCGTGAACTCAACGCGGCCAGGTTCTCACTGCCTGAAGAGCTCACAGGCCTCGAAGCCGGGATAAAAAGACAGACAGGTTATTACAGGGAGCTTATTGCCAATGAAAAGCTCAGGGCGGCTCCTGACTCGCAGCGGTTGGCTACATGGGAAAGTGCGACATTCAGACTGCTCCGGTCGCGTGACTCGCTGAACCGTATCTTTGAAGAACAGTATCCGTCATATTATAACCTGAAATACAGGAACGAGGTTACCCCGCTCAGCGACGTGAACAGTATTGTAGGCCGCAGGGCCAACCTGCTGAGCTATGTCCTGACAGGTGACAGGCTTTACATCTTCGTCGTGAACAGAAAAAGGAGTGAAGTGATAGTTCGTGACATTGATCAGACCTTCTTCGATTCACTTCAGGAATTCCGCACTATGCTGTCGTCCAGGCCTGTTACTACCGGTTCCCGCGCACCTTTCAATGAGTATATGGATCTGGCTTTCAGACTGTACAGTAGCCTCATTGAACCTGCAGTGCCTTACCTTGTCGGCGACAAAATAGTAATCTCACCGGATAATATTCTTTCATACATTCCTTTCGAGGCACTTGTCACGGAGGAGTTTCGCAGTCCTGACCTCTACTACAGGGAGGTGCCATTTGCGCTGAAGAAATTCCGGTTCTCATATATTTACAGTGCCACTCTTTCATCTGAGTCTGCCCGTGTGACAAGGAAATTCAGGAACAAGCTTATTGCTTTTGCTCCGTCATATGAAGGGATGAGGCTTGACGATACCCTGATGGCAGCATGGCCTGGCATGAAGGGAGAGCTGAGAGGCCTCCCCAATGCCATTCTTGAGGCAGAGGATGCGGTCAACCAGTGCGGTGGAACGGCATATCTGGGTGGCGATGCAAAGGAGAGTACATTCAAGAATGAAGCCCGTCGGTACGACATAATTCATCTTGCCATGCACGCCCTGGTCGATGACAGGCGGCCGGCGTTTTCGAAAATGCTGTTTGAAACCGGTCCGGCAGAAAACGACGACGGCCTGCTCAATACTTATGAAGTGTACAGCCTGCAGCTGAATGCAATGATGGTGGTGCTCACGTCATGCAATACAGGTGCCGGCATGCTTGTCAACGGAGAAGGGATACTGAGCCTCGCCAGGGGATTTCTTTATGCCGGAAGCCGTTCGGCGGTGATGTCGATGTGGGAGGTTGAAGACAGCTCGGCGCCTGATGTAATCCATAGCTTCTACAAGAACCTGAGAAGCGGACAGACAAAGAGCTCAGCCCTGAGAACAGCCCGCCTCAGATTCCTGGAAACAGCTGACCAGTCGAGGTCTCATCCTTATTACTGGGCCTCACTTGTCATTTATGGTGATGATACTCCGTTGTGGTACAACAGAGTCATTCTATATATGGCTTTGATTTGTATGATGCTGGTGGCTGCAGCCCTGGTTGCGATTGTCTACAGGGGCCCGAGATCCTGATACTCCGGGTCAGTCTTCATAATTTCGATCAGAGCTTCTTTGCACAGGTACTTCTTCCTCCTTGCATAGGCTTCACTCTTCAGTCCCATTTTAGCGGCTATTTCTTCATATGACCAGCCTTCGCCGTACAGTGTCAGCACCGTCTGACAGTCCTTCGCCAGCATTGCGAATGAACGTGCCACAATCCTCTCCAGAATGACATCGGATATTTCCTTTTCTGAAGCTGTGTCTTCTGGTTCATATTGCAGAGGAACCAGCTTTGAACGCTGCCGCAGCTGGATATTCCATAAATTCCTGGCTGTACCGAAAAAATAACCCTTCAGGTCACCGCGGATATTCAGGCCATCTCCGGTGACCTGGCAATAGAGTGCCACCACTGTCTCCTGCAGAACCTCATGTGCATCATCATCAGTCCCGCCATTCTTTCTGATATGATCACTGACCATCGCAAAGTACGCATCATACAGGTAGGAGAGGATACGGCTGTCCTGCCTCCTGATTCCATCAATGATGTCATTGTCCGAGTACTTCCTGAATAATCCCAAACAAGCAGTTTAATTGGCAAATATACAATTTCCGGAACCGATCCGTAATACATGTTTCCTTACAGTTACCGGAAGCAGTCTCACGAAGTCGGTAATAATGGATATATTTACCCTCCCTTACAACTGAAGCTTCAGGATGAATTTTCCGTTTGTCAGACAGCATGATGCCATGGATTGCGGACCAGCATGTATCAGCATGATCGCACTCAGTCACGGCAAGCGTCTCTCCCTGGAAACTATAAGGAAGAAATCATGGATAACACGGGAGGGAGTTTCATTTCTTGGACTTAAAACAGCCGCTGAGAGCATTGGCTTCAGGGCTGCAGGTGTGAAGATTCCTTTCAGCAGGCTGAAGGAGGAAGTCCCGCTGCCCTGCATCGTTCATTGGCGCCAGAATCATTTTGTCGTTGTCAACAGAATAAGTGACAAAAAGGTATGGGTCAGTGACCCTGCCATTGGCAGGATCACGATGACTCATGACGAATTCAGGCAGGGATGGTTATCGGGTGATGCAGGCACTGAACCGGCAGGGATGGCATTGCTGCTCGAGCCGGGCCCTTCGTTTGCAGACCTGAATGACGACCCGCTTCCAAAGGGCGGATTCAGGTTTCTTCTCCCATACCTGAGACCATACCGGAAGCAGATTATACTGCTCTTTGCAGGCCTGCTGGCATCAAGCGTCATCCAGCTGGTTTTTCCGTTTCTGACCCAGGCAATTATCGACAGGGGTATAGCCGGGCGTGACATAAAACTGATATGGCTGATCCTGGCAGGCCAGCTGGCTCTTACAGCCGGCCGCCTCGCCGTTGAGTTCAGCAGGGGATGGCTCCTGCTTCATATGGGTACGAAACTTAACATCAGGATTGTCTCTGACTTCCTCGCAAGGATGATGGATCTGCCCATTTCATATTTTGACACAAAAATGAACGGCGATATCCTGCAACGGATAGATGACAACAGCAGGATTGAGAGTTATCTTACCTCGTCAAGCCTGGCCATACTTTTTTCCCTGTTCAGTTTTGTCATTTTCGCTGTTGTCCTTGGCTTGTACAGTTTGCCTGTCCTCCTGGTTTTCACTGCAGGCACGGCGCTTTATGTTCTTTATGTCACCCTGTTCATGTCTTCACGTGAGCGCCTTGACAATATCCGGTTCATGCAGATGGCAGAAGCAAACAATACGATGATTAACATCGTAAACGGCATGCAGGAGATAAAGCTTGCGGGAAACGAAGCCTCGAACAGGAGGGTATGGGAGGAGCAACAGCAGGGAATCTTCAGTACACGGGTAAGAGGGCTCCGGATACTTCAGTTTCAGAATGCGGGAGGAACACTGATTCATGAGTCTGTCAATATTTTAATTACTGTCATTTCCGCCACCCTTGTAATCAACGGCTCAATGACCCTTGGCATGATGCTGGCTGTGCAGTTTATTACCGGTCAGCTGAACGGGCCTGTTTCACAGATAGTTAATTTTATGATGGCGACCCAGGATGCACGAATCAGCCTTGAGCGCCTGGCAGAAGTGCACGCCATGGAACCTGAGGAAAATGAAAGTCATGAAAATGTGGTGCCGATGCCTGACAAGGCTGACATTGAAGTCAGGAATCTTGCGTTCAGATATGAAGGGCCAGGTTCACAATGGGTCCTTCATAACCTGAATCTTTCCGTGCCGGCAGGCATGATAACCGCCGTAGTGGGCGAAAGCGGTTCGGGTAAAACAACATTGCTTAAAATGCTGATGGGTTTCTACAAGCCTGAGGAAGGCGAGGTCCTGATAGGGGGCAGGAGGCTTGATGAGATAAGCATCTCATCGCTTAGAAGGAATACAGGAGCTGTAATGCAGGAAGGATACATCTTCCCTGATACAATCCTCGCCAACATAGCACCAGGGGAAGAAAACCCCGATCCGGAAAAAATTTCCAGGGCAGTGCGGATTGCAAGTTTGCAACCTCTACTTGACATACTTCCCTCCGGATTAAAAACCCGTGTGGGACAGGGAGGACACGGCCTCAGTCAGGGACAGCGGCAACGCATACTAATTGCCAGGGTGGTCTACAAAGAGCCCTCCATTCTGCTGCTTGACGAGGCCACGAGCGCCCTGGATGCATCGAATGAAAGAACAATAGTGGAAAACCTCGCCGGCTTTTATGCCGGGCGCACAGTGGTGATTGTGGCTCACAGACTGAGCACTGTCCGCCACGCAGACAATATCGTTGTACTGGACAGGGGAAGGGTATCTGAATCAGGAACTCATGCCAGCCTTACAGCCATGAAGGGAACATATTACAGGCTGATAAAAGATCAACTCGAGATGGGCACCTGATGCCGGTTGTCATTCGGTACCGCCTTTTCCTCCGGAGTACGGCTCATAATCGTCCGACTGGTCCTTCAGGCTGTTTTTAACATTTGCCCCCGTTGATCCTATCCCGCGGCCGGAATTGTTCTTTTTCGCATACCTGCGGTAAAGCGAGTATCCTGAGAGGGCAAAAACCACAGCTAATATTACAATATCCTTGGTTTCCATTTTTTTTGATCCTGAATCTGACAGACAAAATTACACATTTTGACTCTATGCCGGAACAGCTTCTCATTTAAAATGAGGTATTGGTTTGAGTTTTACCAATAATCCATTATTTTCGTGGTTTGAAAAAAAGGGGGGAGGCTTATGCCATCTTCCTTTGTATGAAGCACTGAAGAAAAAGGATTAATGATGACGACAAGAAATCCGGAAGACTCTGTTCATGATGAACAATTCGATGGTACTGAAAAGACCACCGAATCTGCGGAAGAGACTGATGTAAGGGCGGAGGCGCCTGAAATGAATGCCGGTGAGGCTGTCGCCGGGAAGACAGAAGAAGATGCTGAGGCTGTAAGCCCGGAGGCAGATGTAAAGGAAACTGCTGAACCGGTGACGCCGGAAGCAGAGGCAACAGAAGATGCCGAACCGGTGGTTCCTGAAGAAGAAGCCAAAGCAGATGCTGAAACGGTGACGCCGGAAGCGGAGGCAACAGAAGATGCTGAAACGGTGGTCCCTGAAGCAGCGGCTGAAGACAACCTGCCTGAAGATGAAACCGGTGACGGTGAAACTCCCGGGGAAGAGCATGTAAACTATGATGAGATAGAGCTTCCTCCGGTCGATTACAGCGGCTTCTCAAGAAAGGAACTGGTGGATACACTGGCGCTGATTGTGGAGAACAGGCCTCCTGCCGAAATCATGGATGATGTAACCAGGATCAAGGAGTTTTTCTATAAGAAGACCAAAGCCGAGTTCAATGAGAAACGTCTCAACTTTGCAAAGGAGGGTGGAAATATTGAAGAATTCAGACCTGAACCCGACGAATTTGAGATCAGAATAAAGGGCATTCTCGAAATCTTCCGCAGCCGGAGAAGCGATTTCAATCGGATACAGGAGAGCGAGAAGCAGGACAACCTCCGCAAAAAGGTTGAAATAATCGAACAGATAAAGGACCTTGTAAACCGCGAGGAGGCAATCAACAAAACTTTCCAGGAGTTCCGCAACCTGCAGAACGAATGGCATGCCACAGGCATTGTGCCACAGACGGCTGTCAAGGACCTGTGGGAGAATTATCACCACAGCGTCGAGATCTTCTATGATTATATCAAGATCAACCGTGAACTGCGTGATCTTGATCTGAAGAAAAACCTTGAATCCAAGATTGCGCTATGCGAAAAAGCAGAGGAACTGCTTCTTGAACCCAACGCCGTCAATGCCTTCAAGTATCTGCAGGATTACCACAACCAGTGGCGTGAAATCGGACCTGTACCCCATGAAAACAAGAATGAGGTATGGGAGCGCTTCCGAGAAGCGACATCGAAGGTCAACAAGAGACACCATGAATTCTTCGAGAAGCAGAAGGATGACCAGAAACATAACCTGGATGCCAAAACTGCACTGTGCGAAAAGGTAGAAGAGATCGCGGCAGGGGAGATTCTGACATTTGCCGATTTCAAGGAAAAGTCAGACGCTATACTCGAATGCCAGAAGCTCTGGAAAACAATTGGTTTTGCTCCTAAAAAACACAATAACAAGATTTACCTCCGGTTCCGGGCGGCATGTGACAGCTTCTTCGAGAAAAAGCGTTCATTCTTCACCGAGAACAAGGAGACACAGGTAAGAAACCTTCAGATAAAGACCGAGCTCTGTCTCAAGGCTGAGGCACTTCAGGAGAGCACTGACTGGAAAGATACATCCGAGATGCTGATAAGGCTTCAGAAGGAATGGAAGGAAACAGGCCCGGTGCCAAAAAAATACTCTGAGAAGATATGGAAACGTTTCCGCAAGGCCTGTGACACGTTCTTTTCACGTAAATCTGAATTTTTTGCAGGCAGGGACACCTCATACGAGGATAACCTTAAAGCCAAACTGGCTATTATCGAAGAACTTGAAACCTTTGACCCGGGTGAAGATCTCAGGGCGGGCTTCGAAAGGCTGAAGGCGATACAGAAACGCTGGACCGAGATAGGCTATGTACCCTTTAACAGGAAAGAGGAAATCGCACGGCGTTACAAAGAGGTAATCAATAAACAGTTTGACAAACTGAAGCTCGATGACGAGGACAAGAACATCCTGAGATACAGGAGCAAGGTTGACAGCGCGAAGTCAAATCCCCGTGCCGCAAGAAAGGTAAGAGGCGAGCGTGAAAAGTTCTTCAGCAAAATCAAGCAGCTTGAGAGTGATATAGTTCTGTGGGAAAACAACATCGGATTCTTTGCTAAATCTGCCAACGCAGACACAATGATCAGGGAGGTGGAAGAGAAGATAGCCGAAGCCAAACGGAATATCAAGATCCTTGAAGAAAAAGTGAAGCTGATTGACAGTTCAATGTACGAGGAATAATATTGTACTATCAGCCAATAAAATAAAAGGATCAGCAGTGGCGGAATTAAAATATGTTTTTGTAACCGGCGGGGTCACTTCATCGCTGGGCAAAGGTATCATTTCAGCATCACTTGCCAAGCTTCTTCAGGCAAGGGGTTATTCTGTCACAATACAGAAACTTGACCCGTATATAAATGTTGACCCCGGTACTCTCAATCCATACGAGCACGGTGAGTGTTACGTTACGGTTGACGGTGCAGAGACTGATCTTGACCTGGGACATTACGAACGGTTTCTGAATGTACCGACGACCCAGGCAAACAATGTCACAACCGGCAGGATATACCAGTCTGTTATCAACAAGGAGCGGAGGGGTGATTACCTTGGCAAGACCGTACAGATCATTCCGCATATTACTGATGAGATCAAGCGCAGCATAAAAATTGTAGGGTCAGCAGGAGCCTATGATATAGTCATTACTGAGATAGGTGGCACCGTGGGTGATATTGAGTCGCTTCCTTACATAGAAGCTGTGAGACAGATGCGATGGGAGATGGGACCTCAGAACTGCATTGTCATACACCTGACCCTTGTACCCTACCTGCATGCTTCCGGGGAGCTTAAGACAAAGCCCACGCAGCATTCGGTCAAAATGCTTCTTGAAGAGGGAATCCAGCCGGATGTCCTGGTGCTTCGCACCGAACACCCCCTTTCCGCGGACCTGAGACGGAAGGTTGCGCTTTTCTGCAACGTGGAGCCGGGAGCCGTCGTGGAATCAGTCGATGTGTCAACCATTTACGAGGTGCCACTCATGATGCAGAAGGAGATGCTTGATCAGACTGTGCTTAGAAAGCTTGGCCTGCCTCAGGGTGAAGAGCCTCCTCTGACAGAGTGGAAGGATTTTCTCCGGAAGCTCAAGAACCCTGCCCACAGGGTGAAAATTGCGCTGGTGGGCAAATATGTAGAGCTGGCTGACGCCTATAAGTCTATCTCCGAAGCATTCATACATGCAGGCGCTGCAAATGAAACAAAGGTTGAGCTGTCAATGATCCATTCCGAGGAGATCACCGAAATGAATTTCAGGGAGATACTCGGGGGATTTGACGGCATACTCGTTGCACCCGGATTCGGCTCCAGGGGAATAGAAGGAAAAATTCTGACCGTAAACTATGCCCGGACAAACGACATACCCTTCCTTGGGGTCTGCCTGGGGATGCAGTGTGCCGTGATTGAATATGCACGAAATGTAATGGGTCTTGAAGGCGCTCATTCCACAGAAATAAATCCAAAGGCAAAACATCCGGTAATTGACCTGATGGAAGAGCAGAAGAGCATTACTGAAAAGGGTGGCACCATGAGGCTGGGAAGCTATAAATGCGAGCTGCTTCACGGGTCAGAATCATGGAAATGCTACAGGAAAGAGGAAATATCTGAACGTCACCGTCACAGGTATGAGTTCAATAACAGTTACCTCACTGAATTCCGCAATGCCGGAATGATTCCATGCGGTACAAATCCCCAGTCAGGGCTTGTTGAGATAATCGAGATACCATCCCACAGGTGGTTTGTGGGTGTGCAGTTTCACCCTGAATACAGCAGTACGGTGCTTAATCCCCATCCACTGTTTGTCGGATTCGTGAAGGCATGCATAAATAATAAGTAACTATAAAAAGAGGAATAAATAAATAATGGATAGGAACACAATAACAGGCATCATTCTGATCTTCCTGATATTTCTGGGATTCAGTTTTTACAACAATCACAGGATGACAAAATTCTTCGGGGCCGAAATTGAATATGCCGACTCTCTGTATGCCACCGGGAATTATGAAGAAGCCCGTGAAGCTTATATAAGGGCGCTTAACTACAAACCAAAGGACCAGATTACAATAAATAAGGTCACTGAACTGAACAGGCAGCTTGGATTGACAAACACACAGCAGCAGCCTGTTGCTGTCACCGCAGGTTCAGACAGTCTTGCAGTCGTTCCTGGAGCAAAAGCCGGACCGGTGACAGACAGTACTGCCTATGGCGTTTTCAGCTCGCGGGTCGAGGGAGAGAATGAATTCTATACGATTGAAAATGATCTTCTTATAATGAAAGTTTCCGCCAGGGGCGGAAAACCGTATTCAGTCACTGTAAAGAATTACACGACACATGACGGACGGCCGGTGGTTCTCTTCAACGGAGATTCGACTGTTTTCGGGTACAATTTCTTTACAGCTGACAATAAGGCGATAAAAACGGATGAACTGTATTTTACCCCGGTAGGTTACACCGGTCCCGTAATTGTCTCCGGCAGTGATGCAAGCCTGACAATGAGGCTTGAAGCTGAAGGTGGTGCATACATAGAATATGTGTACACGATGAAACCCGGGGAATATATGGTCAACTTTGCCACAAAATTCAATTCCCTTTCTACAGTCATACCATCCAATGCCACTTCAATGGCCATTGACTGGAAAATGTACCTGCCACAGCAGGAAAAAGGAAGACAGAATGAAGACATGTACACCGGTCTCAAATACAAGGTGAACCAGGAAGATGTGGTTGACCTTGGAGGTGCAAGACAGAGACAGAAAAAGAGCGTGGTCTCCGAAAACCTTCTGAAGACAGACTGGATTGCATATAAGGACCAGTTTTTTTCATCGGTTCTTATTGCAGACGGATTTTTCCTTAATGCCTCAGTCTCCTCTGCAAGTGTTGACCCAACATCAAAGTACCTCCGGTTTTTTGAATCTGAAATCGGTGTTCCCTTCACACCAGGTGATGAAAGCCAACTTAATATGAGGTTCTACTTCGGCCCGAACAGTTTCACCCTGATGAAGAAGTATGACCTTGACCTGGAGGAGCTTGTTTTCCTGGGGAAAAACATAATCAGGTGGATAAACCAGTTTGTAATCATCCCCATATTCAACCTGCTTGACAACTTTATAAACAACTACGGGATAATTATCCTGATCCTTACACTGATAATCAAGGCTGTGCTTTTCCCGCTGACACACAAGTCATTCCTGAGCCAGGCCAAGATGAGGGTCATGAAGCCGATGGTTGATGAGATTGCGAAGAAGTATCCGAAGCAGGAGGATGCGATGAAAAAGCAGCAGGCAACGATGGATCTCTACAAGAAGGCCGGTGTCAGCCCCATGGGTGGCTGTCTGCCCATGCTTCTTCAGATGCCTATCCTCTTTGCAATGTTCCGCTTCTTCCCGACATCGATCGAACTCAGGCAGCAGGCATTCCTGTGGGCTAAGGACCTTTCAACATATGACAGCATCCTGAATCTCCCGTTCACAATACCGATGTACGGTGACCATGTCAGTCTCTTTACACTGCTTATGACGGCGTCGACTATTGTTTCAACAAAGATCAGCAACCCGTCAGGAGGCCAGGAACAGATGCCCGGCATGAAAACAATGATGTACCTGATGCCTGTAATGTTCATGTTTATACTTAACAACTTTTCAGCAGGTCTTACTTACTACTACTTCCTTGCCAACGTGATCTCGATTGCCCAGACACAGATCTCACGTCAGTTTGTCAATGAGAATGAGATACTTAGGAAAATTGAAGCAAACAAGAAAAAGCCCGTACAGAAGTCGAAATGGCAGCAGCGCCTTGAGGCTGCCCAGAAACAGACCGGTCGTCAGCTGCCTAAAAAGTAGGCGGAAAAAGTGCTTTTGGGCATTTTTTTAATTTTAGCGTTCTAAAGGAGTACAGATCTAAAAAATTAAAACTAATTTCGGGTTTTAATTTTAAATGAAATGGGGAAGAAAGTTAAAAACAAAGACATTGCCGCAAGACTTGGTCTTTCAGGCACATTGGTTTCATTGGTGCTGAACGGCAAAGCTGATCAGCACGGAATCAAGAAGGAAACACAGGAAAGGGTGCTCGCGGTTGCGAGACAGATGGGATATTTCAACTCTGTGGCGGAGAAGGGGGAACCTGCGCCTGCAGAGGAAAAGCCCGGAATCATAGGCATGGTTGTGCCTTCAATGAATGATCCGTTTATTTACGAGATCACACCTTATCTCCAGAAAGCTTTCTCAAGCATTGGACTGGGATTCTCGGTTTTTACAAGAGACCCTGATGATATCAGGTTCAACAGGCTTACATCTTCACTGAGAAAATTCTTCAGTGGGATGATTCTTGTAGGAAATGCTGCTGATGACAGTGTTGTCAGGGCGCTGAACAGGGATTCGTATCCTGTTGTTCTCCTTGAAAAAAACATCAGGAGAATGAGGCTGAATACAGTATGCACAGACAGGGTTGCAGGGACAGCTGTTATGACTCAGCATCTTACATCGCTCGGGCTGAAGAATCTTCTGATAGTCTCAGGTGAGGACACAGCCTCTTATGACAAGGAAATGCTTGAGGAACTGAGGAATTCGACCAAGAAATCGAAAACCTTTGATTCAGTTCATTTCACCGTGGCAGGTATGCCAAAGGCAGGAGATAAATTTGATTTCTCGGCAATAGAGAACTTTCTCAGGCCGCCTCACAGGAGTGATGCTATAATCGTTTTAAACTCTCCGTTGGTTTTCCCGCTTTACCTTGCTCTGCAGGAGAAGAACATCCGTATACCTCAGGATGTGGCTCTTGTATCGATGGAAGACGGCATAGGGTTCGACCTGCTGACAACACCTGTCACCCGGCTTCGCAGGCCTCTCGCGGCCATGTCGTTGAAGGTGGCGAACATAATCTGGTCGGAGGTCAAGAACCAGGGCAAGAGCAAATACAAGCGCCAGGTGAATATGGCTCCCGAACTGCTTGTCAGGAGCAGCTGTGGCTCTTATCTAAAGTAAAACATAATGATACGGATCATCAGGCTGCCTGCTTTACTGTCCATGGCAGTGCTGCTCTCTTGCAGCAGCGGCCATCTCATTGAAGATAAATCGCTTCGTGCGACGGTAGCCGAAGATTACCGTGCAAGGTCTGCTACTTTTGCCGGGGTGCGCAGTGACCTGTTCGGCATGGCTGACACTGTCACTGATCATGCACTGCGCGAGGCTGTCACATTCCTTCTTGCCTACATGCCTCTGAGTGACCTGGCTGCATATGAACCGGGTTACCTGGCTGACAATGCTGCAGCTGCACTCCGTGCGAAAAAGGAGATGCCCTGGGGCGAATCAATCCCGACAGGAATATTCCTTAATTTCGTGCTTCCCCCCAGAGTCAACAACGAACACCCTGATGACTTCAGGACTAAATGTTATGACGAGCTGAAGGAACGTGTCCGGAGCCTGGATGCAATGGAAGCAGCCCTGGAGGTTAACCGGTGGTGTCATGAAAAGGTTGCCTACCAGGCAGCGGACTCACGGACCTCGTCACCCCTTGCTACAATGCTCTCAGCACGGGGCCGTTGCGGGGAGGAGTCGACCTTCACTGTTGCAGCGTTGCGTACTGTGGGAATACCTGCACGGCAGGTATATACTCCCAGGTGGGCCCATACAGATGACAATCATGCATGGGTCGAGTTCTGGGTTGACGGCACGTGGCATTACCTTGGTGCATGCGAACCCGAACCCGTACCTGACAGGGGATGGTTCACAGAACCTGCCCGCAGGGCCATGCTGGTGCATACAAAAGCATTCGGCCGGTATGACGGCGATGAGACGGTTATAAGAAAAGATAAGCTCTTCTCAGAGATCAATACCCTCGCAAGGTATGCTGTCACCAAAGTACTGAAGGTTCGTGTCACCGGAACCGACACGGTGCCGATACCCGGAGCTTCGGTAGCCTTTATGCTCTACAACTATGCTGAGTTCTACCCTCTTGCAAGACTGAATTGCGACAGTAATGGAGAATGCAGCCTGATGACCGGTTCCGGATCACTTCTGATATGGGCGGATAACGGGGAGAAATCCGGATTCACTCTTGCATCACCTTCAGATACTCTTGTGACAGTCGTACTCTTACAATCAGAACCTGCAGCCGGAACAATCAATCTCGACCTCTATGCACCTGAAGTACCAGAACCTTTCCCGGGCACAGACTCAGCGCTGGTGCGTATGAACAATACGCTTAACCTGAGGGGAGACAGCATCAGGAATGCATATATTGGCTCATGGATGGCGGGTGTGAACCCGGATGAAATTGCGGTCAGGGCAAAACTGCCTCCTGATGCTGTCAGCAGGATGCTGAAGACCTCAATGGGCAATTACAGGGAAATAGCCGGATTCATCAAAAGTTCAGGAGAAAGATCCGGTCTGGCGCTTCGTATCCTTCAAAACATCTCAGGCAAGGATTTGCGTGACACTCCTGCAGCGATCCTCGCAGACCATCTGAACAATGCCCCTGACCCTGCTCCGGGAAGTGATACCACGCTGTATGACAGGTATGTTCTCTCTCCCAGGATTTCAAATGAACTGCTTTCGCCCTTCAGGAGCCAGCTCTCGGCACTGCCGGCTGATCTGATCACATCATTTGCCGTTGACCCTGCCGCAGCGGCTGGATGGATCGACACCGCAATCACAGTAACAGGGAGTGAAAACCACTATTCAGTACCTCTCACACCAGGCGCTGTGTTAAAGATGCGGATGGCCGACAACCATTCAAGGGACATCTTCTTTGTAGCATTATGCAGAAGCATCGGCATACCGGCACGACTGGCCCCTGATACCGGCAGACCGCAGTATCACCACACCGGCGAATGGCACGAGGTATGGTTCGCTGATGACGTCAGACCCTCGGGAACTCCCGGTTACGTGACTTTTGTTGCCGGAAATGACAGCAGGAGCAGACAAGAGCCTGAGTACCAGGTCAACTTTACCCTTGCACGGGTCCTGAACGGAAGAATCAAAACCCTTGATTACGGTTCCGGAGTCAAAATAAGTGACCTGCCGTCCGGCATCCCGCTCGATCCGGGATTATATATGCTCACCACGGGTAACCGTGATGAGATCGGAAACATACTTGCATCGGTTTCGTTCTTTGAACTGAAGGCAGGCGAAAAACTTCATGTACCTGTCAGCCTCAGGGCACTTCCTGAAAGCCCCATGACAGGAGTGAAAATAAGCCTTGAACCTTCTGTGGAGTCACTGGAGGGTGACAGACTGACTCTCAGCTCCCTTGCGGAGAACGGACTCGTGATGATATGGATGGAACCTGGCAGGGAGCCGACACGGCACCTGCTCAACGACCTGCCCGGCCTTAAGAAAGAGTTTGACGGCTGGGACGGCCGGTTTGTCTTTCTTGTCGATCCGGCAAAGACTCCCGTTGACTTTTCTCCCGGTTCGGTCGCCGGTGCCCCTGGGAAAACGATTTTTGCTTCTGACCCCGGTCTCAGACTGTTACAGACTCTTTCACGCTCCACAACGCATGCCAGGGCTTTACCCGTTGTATTGTACTGTAACAGCAGGGGAGAGGTGCTCTTCTCTTCGGAAGGATACCGGATAGGTACGGGTCAGCAGATATTGAAGAAGATCAGAGAATAACAGACAATGAATAAAACACTCCTTCTCGTTTCGGCCGGTTTCCTGGCCCTTGCATCATGCTCCATCCCCGGGCAGGATGACCTGACCGGGCTCGTTGACCCGTTTATTGGCACTGCCGCTCATGGTCATGTCTTCCCGGGCGCCACAACTCCGTTCGGGATGGTTCAACTAAGTCCTGATAACGGCACTTCCGGCTGGGACTGGTGTTCAGGCTACAACTACTCTGACACGATGATTGCAGGCTTCAGCCATACACATCTCAGCGGTACAGGCATCGGTGATCTTTGCGATATAATCTTTCTGCCATCCATGGAGGAGTTCGATCTGTCGCTGCCTGACAGCGCCGCCTCGCTGGCGAAGCTGAACAGGGTGTATTTCTCCCATGAGGCTGAGCAGGCCAGACCGGGATATTACGCCGTGGCACTCGGATCAGGAGTTGACGCCGAGCTCACGGCAACACCCAGATGCGGGATACAGCGATATAAGGCAGTCACCGGGGGGACGATGCATGTGCTTGTCGACCTTGGTTTTGCAGTCAACTGGGATCGTCCCGTAGATTGCAGGCTTTCATGGGACGGCAGTAGTCTCAGCGGCAGACGCATCTCATCAGGATGGGCTGAAAAGCAGTTTCTGTTTTTTTCGTCACTATTTTCAAAGGAGCCTTTAACTGTAACCATGCTCGATGCAGGCGTGACTACCGCCGGCACTGTGGCAGAAGGCAGAAACATCGCATGTGTTCTGGCCTTCGGGATGAAGGAGGGTGAAGAGCTGATAATCAAGACGGGGATCTCTGCGGTGGACCAGGCAGGTGCATCCGGCAACCTTGCTGCCGAGGTGCCAGGATGGGACTTTGACAGTGCTGCCGCTGAAGCACAGCAGGCATGGCATAAAAAACTATCCGTAATCAGCGCCGGATCAGCTGACAGCACTCTGCTGAAGATATTTTACACCGCCCTTTACCATTCAATGATAGCACCTAATCTCTATTCCGACACTGACGGAAGGTACAGGGGAACCGACATGGAGATACACACTGCAGCGGGATTCATAAATTATACAGTGTTCTCATTGTGGGACACCTACCGTGCCGCACACCCCCTGTTCACTCTCACCGCACCGGAGATGGTCCCTGACTTTGTAAATACAATGCTCACAATCAGGGATCAGCAGGGGAAACTGCCTGTCTGGTCACTTGCAGGTAACGAGACTGATTGCATGATCGGATACCATGCAGTGCCTGTCATTGCCGATGCAATACACAAAAAATTCACCGGGTTTGACTATTCGAAAGCGCTCGAGGCTGCAGTGCAGTCAGCATCGCTCGATTTCAGAGGGCTTGATCATTACATGAAATACGGATATATTCCCTCTGAGCTTGAAAATGAGTCTGTCGCAAAGACAATGGAGTATGCGATAGATGACTGGTGCATATCACAGATGGCTTCGGACCTGGGAAAAGCTGACCTTTCTGCTGAGTACCTGAAACGGTCACAAAGCTACCGCAACCTGTTTGACACGACAATAATGTTTGTCAGGGGACGCATGAGTGACGGCAGCTGGAGGCCTGATTACGATCCTCTGTACTCACATCATACCCGATCCGACTTCACTGAGGGCAACGGATGGCAGTACACCTGGCTGGCTCCGCATGATGTTGAAGGCCTTGTCTCGCTCTTTGGCAGCAGGGAAAAATTTCTGCAACGTCTTGACTCGCTCTTCAGCGTAAAAGATGAGGTTAAGGGTGAGAATGCCTCACCTGACATCAGCGGCCTGATCGGCCAGTATGCACATGGCAACGAGCCTTCACACCATATTGCCTATCTCTTCTCAATGGCCGGCGCTCCTGAGAAGACCCAATCAATGGTTCGCCGCATAATGTCTGAGATGTATACTGACAATAAGGACGGCATATGCGGTAACGAAGACTGCGGCCAGATGTCAGCATGGTATGTCTTCTCGGCAATGGGGTTCTATCCTGCCAATCCTGCTGACGGGAAGTTCATTCTGGGCAGCCCTGTGCTTGACAATGCTGTATTGTCGCTCCCGGGTGAAAAAACCTTCACTGTCATAGCTGAAGGCAATTCCGCTGAAAAAGTAAATGTTTCAGCCTGTTTTCTGAATGGTGTGAAACTTGACCGTAACTACATCACATGGGAGGAGATAACTGCCGGCGGGGAACTGCGATTCATCATGAAATGAATAGCATGAAACCTTATTGTTGATAATTATAATCACGAAGTCACCCTCTCAATCATTACCTTTGTCCTATTCTGGTGCTGCCGGTATGTTCCGGCAGTGAAAAGGGAACCCTGTAAGAATCAGGGACAGTACCCGCTGCTGTGAAACCTGTTCCGCCCATCAGGCGGATCATTACAGCCGGAATTCCCGCCACTGTTCGCCGGTATGGCGGACGGGAAGGCCCGGCGAGTAGGGATGAGTCAGAAGACCTGCCAGATGTTTCCTGTCTTAAGGAGCTTTCGGGAACAAAAGTGATGGTGCAAATGTCATCTGACTATATTAACCGTGCCTCTGTGCGTTGCCTGACACTGTCAGCAGCCTGCCTTTTGATTTTTATGATCCTGTCACAGCAGGCAATGGCCCAGGATCTCTTTACGGAAGACACGGTAAAAATATCAGCTGTGACAGTAACAGCCCGTGCGGCAGCAAGATTGACACCTTTTACAGTGGAGGATATTGATTCGGCATTGATGTCACGGTACGATGACGATGATCTTGCAACACTGCTTTCATCGGCCTCAGGCCTCTTTGTAAGGCGTAACGGGAACCAGGGACTGGCTTCCGTATCGATAAGGGGCATGTCAGGCAGTCACACTCTCGTGACATGGAATGATCTTCCACTGAATGCCCCGGGCAATGGTTTCAGTGACTTCACAATCATCCCGCTCATGGCAGCCACAACTGTAAGGATCATCTCAGGAGGCGCCGATCTTGACGATGTCACCGGGTACATCGGAGGCAAGGTGGAGCTGGCCACTGAACCTGAGTTCGGTACAGGCATGGAGGCTGAAGCAGGCATCGGTGCAGGCAGCTACGGTGAATTGAGATCTTCAGCATCATTCACTGCAGGTAACCGGCGTTTTTACGGCAGGGTGAACGCATGGGGTGAAAAGGGACGCAACGACTTCAGGTTCATAAATGAAGATGCTCCAGGGGGCGCTGCGCACGACAGAAGGAGCAATGCCTCCTACTCGTCGGCTGGCATAATTGGTGACATTGGATACAAGAACGGAGCCTCACAGGTAAGTGCACACCTGTGGTTTAATGACTCCGACCGTGAACTGCCCGGGCCTGTCACGACGGTGCAGCAGGATTTTGACGAGCGGCAGACAGACAGATCATTCAGGGGAGTGGTGAAGTACTCATCTGACGGCGGCAGACTGACTGCCGGGGTTACTGCCGGCTTTTCTCATGACATAAACAGGTACTTTCACATGTCTCCTGCAAATAACGGTGACAACAACTCCTCGACAGCAATGCTCAGAATGCGGCTTCATTTAAGGTTGAGTGAAAAAACCGGCCTTACACTGAATGCCGGTGATACCTTTGAAAGGGCCTCGGCGCTGAGCTTTGAAAAAAACGAGCGCCGGAACTTATTCTCCATATCCGTTGCCGCACGTTCAAATCCGCTGCCACGCCTCAACCTCCTGTTGCAGGTGAGACAGGCTGCAGTGACGGAAGTGAAGATACCCCCGGAGGTTACGGCAGGTGCTTCATGGATGCTTTCCCCCGGCGGGGAACACCTGTTGAAGGTAAGTCTCAGCCGGAATACAAAGCTGCCATGCTTCAACGACCTGTACTGGCTCCCTGGCGGAAACCCTGAGCTTGAACCGGAAACATCGTCAGGAGGAGAGATATCATGGTCGTACTCAGGGATCAGCTCTCCGGAAAACCGCACTTCACTCGATCTGTCTCTTCACGCCTCGAGGGTTGACGAACTGATACAGTGGATACCCGGGCAATCAGGCCTGTGGCACGCGGTAAACCTGCGAAGCGTGAACCTCTCAGGCATAGAAGCAAGGGCCGGAAACCGGCGTACAATTGCAAGGTGGAAGATTCATGGCTGGCTGAATTATGCTCTCACACGCACAGTCATTTCAGGTACCGACATCTCCAACGACAGGTCGGTGGGGAAACAGCTGATTTATGCACCCCTGCACCATGCAAATGTCAACATCACAGCAGAGAGAGGATGGTTCAGAACCGGTTTAAATTCAGCCTG
The DNA here is from genome assembly GCA_964635655.1 of uncultured Rikenella sp. Lineage (GTDB taxonomy): Bacteria > Bacteroidota > Bacteroidia > Bacteroidales > VadinHA17 > SR-FBR-E99. The sequence goes on from CAZWOC010000009.1 coordinate 68,211, forward strand.
GGAGAGCAGGCGCTTTACTACATCCGATAACAGCGAGTGGCTGCCACCGGCAGTTTTGACCGGCGCTAATGCCGGGATCGTATTTACAACAGATCAGCTAAAAATTCATACTGATCTGAAAGTGAATAATATAACAGGAACTATTTTTGAGAGCGTGCGAAATTATCCAATGCCATTAAGAACATTTTGTATATCACTGACCCTGACCTGGTCAGATAAACCGAAAGAAGATGAATAATTCTGTGAAGATTTTTTTTGTTTTAGCAGTGTTTGCTGCTGTCTCATGCGAACCTGAAGAAAAAATAGCTGCTTATCCGCAGGGTGAGGGATTCTTCATTCTCAACGAAGGCAACTACCTCGCCGGAAACGGAACACTCTCATTCTACAGTACTGAGACAGGGGAAATTTATAATGATCTTTTCGGAAAGGTGAACGGGAGGGCGCTGGGTGATATCCCTTCATTCATGGCAATTGATGGTGACAGGGGGTATATTGTGGTTAACAACTCGGGTACAATTGAGGCAGTTGACCTGGTCACTATGGAGAGTCTCGGCACTGTCACCGGCCTGGCATCGCCAAGGCAGATGGTTATCCATGAAAACAAAGGCTATATAAGCAGTCTTCTGAACGGCTCAGTCATAGTTCTGGAACTTGACGAGCTGAGGGTGTCCGACACCCTGGAAACAGGGTCCTCTTCAGAGGGGCTTGTAATTGCCGGAAACCGGCTTTTTGCATCTCACTGGTCAGCGGGAAACACAATAACCGTTACTGACCTTGCATCCGGCACCCTGATCAGGACCATCACTGTGGGCATCGAACCCGAGAGCATGGTGCTTGACAGGAACGGCAAACTGTGGGTTTTATGCACCGGCGGCTGGCAGGGTGAGGAGATACCCGGGATCATAAGGATCAACACATCAACCCTTGAAAAAGAGGATGAGTTTTCATTCCTTACGGTTGATGACAACCCCTCCTCACTGACAGCCAATGCCACTGGTGACACTCTATATTATCTTGACAACGGAGTCAGACGGATGCCTGTGACAGCCACAGAACTTCCGTCAGAAGCATATATCCCTTCAGGCAACAGGCTCTTTTACAAGCTTATGACATATCAGGGCGGCAGGGTGGCAGTCACTGATGCAATTGATTACCAGCAGAAGGGAGACCTGCTTGTCTACAGTAAGACAGGTGAACTTCTTGACAGTGAACAGGCCGGAATTATTCCGGGTTTCATGTTATGGAGGAAGGATTAGTCACTTTTTGATTACTTTTAATCCTGTTATGCATAGATATTGAAGGGAAGACTGTTAATATCAACCACCTGCCTCTGTTTATCAACCGTACTGTGGGGACAGCCGGAATTTCCAGCCGGGAGTCCCCTCTTTCCGTATATTGAAGAGTGGCATGAGATACATGTCGATCCATTGCAGATAGAGGCCATGCTTGCCATCGATCAGCCGAAGGATCAGCCCTGCAGATTTGCAATACCAGTGGAGGTGTCACTTGATCCGTCCAACTCGGGTTTTATTGTAAGGACCGGGGGCGAGACCGTCTGGGTGTTGCCTCTTTCTTCCAAAGGGGCCCTTTCACTCAACATTATTCTTTCACCTTCAGATCTTCCGGATGGGGCGTATTTGTATGTTTATGACCGGGAGAAAAGGGTGGTGCGCGGGGCCTTTACCCGTGAGAGCGCATCAGGGGCGTCCAGCATGCCTGTAATGCCGGTTCCCGGAGACAGGCTTGTGCTCGAGTGTCATTTCCCCGGAACAGATATTCCTCAGAAATCAATCGGGGTAAACCAGGTTGCCCATGACTTCATGGGATTTTTCAACACCGGGGGTGTCAAGGACTTTTATTTCGGAAGGTCAGACGATTGCGAAACGGATCTTAACTGTTCAACTAATTCCAGTTATCAGAGGGCTTCCCATTCCGTTGTTCGTCTCCTGGTTGCCGGTTCCGAGCTGTGCACCGGAGTAATGGTCAACAACTCGGGGAACGAGTATAAGGCATACATACTCACGGCAAATCATTGTATTGAAGACCAGTCAAAGGCGACCAACACAATCTTCGTGTTCAATTACAAGAGCCCGTCATGCGGAGGGCCTGACATGACCAACATGTACACACTGACCGGTTCTCAGCTGCATGCCACTAACCCGGACATTGATTTCACACTTGTGGAACTGGGCCAGTTCCCCTCTATTGTCAGCAGACCTTATTTCTCAGGCTGGGACATAACATCCTCGACGCCATCGAATACATTCACCCTTCATCATCCTGAGGGAGATGTGATGAAACTCTCTATCGACGACAACCCGCCAATCACTTCATCATATCCTGTTGAAGGATTTGTCTCGTCTGGTTTCTGGCGTATTCTTAAATGGGATATGGGTACAACTGAGCAGGGGTCATCGGGCGCCCCGCTGTTTGACCAGAACGGCAGGCTCAGGGGAACCCTTACAGGAGGCGCAGCCACATGTACGGATCCTTCCAACGACTATTACGCCAAACTGAGCAGAATGTTTTCGATAACAAATGTTGCGTCCACTCACCTGAAGCCGTGGCTTGACCCGGCAGGCACAGGTGCCACGATAGTCAGCGGACGTGATCCGTACAGTTACAACCTGTCCAGGTCGGATACGGTGGGAGGAATTCCGGTGACAGATCCCGGAATAACCGACATCTACCCGTCACCCGGATGGGGCATTTCAACCGGAAATAATTCCGACGGTCTTTTGAGGTATGCGGAGTACATTCCGTTTTCAGGCACAGGTGAAATAGCATGGCTGAGACTGCAGGTGGCAGCATCGTCATTTCTCTCGGAGATCGATTCAGTCCGTTTCTACATCTGGAGCGGAGGCACGCAGCCGGGTTCAGTGATTGCATCCAGGAAACTCCGTCTGAACGAAATCACCGGCGGAAATGTACTTGAAGTTGATTTCGGCAGGACGATTAAGGTGACAGGGCCGTTCTATGCCGGGTACAGCGTGTCATACAGATACCCTTTAAACCAGTCCCAGCCACAGTTCGCAGTTGCCCGGTCTGCCCCCTGGCCATCTTATGCCCAGAATACCGCTTTCTTCTATGACGGATCATGGAATCCGTTTACAGAACATCCCACATACCCGATGCCGGTTTCACTCGGCATCAAGGCGGTAATTGTGGAAAACACTGTCCTTAATAAGATTGAAGAGCCCGGTCAGGGAGCGGGCGGGTTAAAAGTGTTTCCGAACCCGTTCACTTCCTGGATCACGTTCAGTCTTCAGGAAGAAGGTTTTTCCGGGACGTCACTGATGCTTTTTGACAATATGGGAAGAGTGGTTTCTGCCGGGGAATACAGAAATGTTTTTCCGGGTGTACTGACTCTTGAATTGCCTGGCCTTGCCCCCGGAATATATCATTACGGTCTCAGAGCCGGATCTGTCTTTTATTCAGGTACACTGATCAAAATTGATACAGAGTGACAAGGGTCTTACCGATGATCGCCGCAGCAGTACTTTTTACTGCAGCCTGCGGTAGTGCAGGAAACCGGGAAGCCGCGGTGTCATCCGCCGGATGCAATGTGGCTGCCAGGCTCGGAATTGAAAAAGAGAATGACTATGTAAAGGTCACAATCAGTGAGCCATGGCAGAACTCAACCGGTACAAAGCATGTCTGGTACCTGGTTCCGCGTGACAGTGAATTGCCTGCCGGTATAAGTGAAGCGCTGACAATCCGGATTCCTGTAAGGAGAATGATATGCATGTCAACAACGCATGTTGCGATGATGCGGGCGCTGGGTGCCGACAGTCTCATTGCCGGAGTATCAGGGTCATCCCTTTTTTATGACTCTCTGGTGATTAAAAATATACGTAGCGGCCGCATACGCGATGTGGGCTATGATAGTAATCTGAATAAAGAACTGGTTGTCTCGCTGGAGCCTGATCTTCTTATGGCTTACGGAGTTGCAGACCCTTCGTCAGGAAGCACGGCCAGACTTGCGGAGACCGGAGTCAGGGTGTTGTACAATGCTGATTACCTTGAGGAACACCCTCTCGCAAGATGCGAATGGATAAGGCTCTTCGGACTGCTGACAGGCAGGGAGGAAAAAGCTGACAGCATCTACAGGAGTGTCTCTGCCGCCTACGGGGAACTGGCGGCCAGAGTGAGGGCTGAGGTTGACGGGCGCCCCGGCGTCCTGCTGGGTGCTCCCTGGGAAGATGTGTGGTATGTTTCGCCTGCAAACTCCTATATCGGGCGTCTGATAGAGGATGCCGGAGGTCATTATATCTATGACGACATGACGGGGCCAAATTCTGTCCCCCTCTCTGTTGAATCTGTATTCCGGAGGGCTGCCGGCGCAGAAATATGGATTAATCCCGGTACTGCCGGGTCACTGGCGGAGATCACTGCTGCTGACCCCCGTATGGCCTCCCTTCCCCTGTTAAGGGAGGGAAGGGTATGGAACAACCGGCGGCGGATGACTGAAACCGGTGGAAATGATTACTGGGAGAGTGCTGTCGTAAGACCTGATCTCTTGCTCATGGACCTGGTTTCAATAATTCATCCTGAGCTTATTCCGGATTACGTACAATTCTATTACAGGAGGCTTGAATGAAAACAGCCGCCACAAGAGTGACCCTGACAATGACAGGCCTTGTCCTGTTGTTAATAATTCTTTTCATGGCTGACATATTTATCGGCAGCACCAGGATTGATGCTGCAGATGTTGTAAGGGCTGTTTTTGGCAGAAGTGCCCCCGGCGATGAGATCATCGTGATGCAGTTCCGTCTGCCCAGGGCACTGACTGCTATACTTGCAGGAGCAGCCTTGTCTGTCAGCGGATTGTTGATGCAGACTCTTTTCCGCAACCCGCTGGCCGGACCTGATGTGCTGGGTGTCAGCTCCGGTGCCAGCCTTGGAGTAGCGCTCACGCTCCTGGCTTTCACCCCGCTCTTCAGTCTTCCCGAGGGTAGCGTGCTTGAAGGATGGGGATTGATACTCGCTGCGTGGGCCGGCGCCGGGACTGTGATGATAATCATTATGGCAGTATCGGGCCGCATGCGTGACATAATGACTGTCCTGATAGTCGGCCTCCTGCTGGCAAGCGCCATCTCTGCCGTGGTGAGCCTGATGCAGTATTTCAGCAATGAGGCCATGCTCCGTACCTATGTAATCTGGACAATGGGTAACCTGGGCAACATCTCATACCCCCAGATCAGGGCACTGGCCCTCGCAACCGCTGCAGGACTGGCTATAGCGCTCACTATGGTGAAACCGCTCAACGCAATGCTTATGGGTGAGACATTCTCAAGAACGGTAGGGGTGAGGATGCAGAGAACACGCTTTGTGCTTCTCGCCTCAGCGAGCATACTTGCAGGGAGCGTGACGGCATTCTGCGGACCCCTGGCATTCATCGGCGTGGTAGTACCTCACATCGCCAGGCTGCTTTTCAGCACCACTGACCATCGCATACTGATGCCCGGAACAGCTTTGACAGGAGCCGTAATACTTCTTCTGAGTGACATTATCTCGGTTCTGCCCGGGGGCGGACATGTAATACCGGTAAATACAGTCACATCACTTATCGGCATTCCGATGGTACTCTGGATAATTCTTGGCAAAACCGGTCTCGGCAGGAGGTTCTGATGGGCATTGAAGGCAACATAGCAGAGACGAAAGGGCTGGTCATAGGATATCGCAACCGGAGGAGGATATTCACTGTAATGAAGGGAATTTCACTGCAAGCCCGCCGCGGTGAGCTTGTAGCCCTCATAGGACGCAACGGCACCGGCAAGAGCACCCTGCTCCGGACACTCATCGGACTCCAGCCTGCACTGGGAGGTGACATTATGCTTGACGGAAGAACCCTGCATGATACCGGATCATCTCAGCTGCCCCGCATTGTCAGTTTCGTATCTACAGAACCTGTGACAGTCCGTAACATAAGGGTCCGTGACGTTGTGGCACTGGGAAGATTCCCGTATACCAACTGGATCGGAACACAGTCAGCATCAGACAGTGAGGTTGTCACTGAGGCACTGGAGGCAACCGGACTGACAAGACTTGCCGAAAGGAGCATTGACAGCATCTCCGACGGCGAGAGACAGCGGACGCTTATTGCACGCTCCCTGGCGCAGGACACGGGCCTGCTTGTAATGGATGAGCCCACAGCATTCCTTGATCTGCCGTCAAGATACGGCATCGTCAGTCTTCTCCGCCGTCTTACAAGGGAAAAGGGGAAATGTGTTATTTATTCTACTCATGACCTTGATACCGCAATCAACGAGGCTGACAGAATATGGCTCATGACGGATGAGGGGGTGACGGAGGGAGCGCCTGAGGATCTGATCCTTAAAGGGAATCTGGCAAGTGCGTTCGAAAGCCCTCTTCTCTCATTCAGTATGACCGAAGGCACCTTCAGCTTTATCCGCACCAGGCAGAAATCAATAGCACTTGAAGGAAAGGGTAAGGTAGCGAAGCTGACAGCCAGGGCCCTGGCCAGATGCGGGTACACAACTGACCCTGATGCCCCCGGAATAATAAGAATTACCGAAAGCGCCGGCGGTACAGAGTGGAGAGTGATACAGGGCAGCAATGAACAACATTTCCGGTCACTTTATGACCTGGTCACGAATCTGTCTGATAATGATCAGTAAGCCTGATATTTACGATATGAATCAATGAACGATGCGATGTCCTCAACCGATAGTCGTTTTGCTATTATCTTCTTTTCACGGTCAAGAATATAGATCATCGGGGTCGAATCGACATTGTACATGAAATCGAACCTGCTCAGCCGCTCCGGGTCCCAGCCGTTGATCCAGCTCAGGCTGTGGCTGACGATGTATTCTTCCCATTTTTCCCTGTCGAACTGGGTACAGACGGCGAAGACCTCGATGCCGGATGATCTGTTCCTGTCATAGTACTCTTTCAGTTTTGGGGTGGACTCAATGCAGTGCCCGCAGTCAGGTTCCCAGAAATAGAGTATTGTGAAATCAGCTTTCACGTCGTACAGGGAGATGTAATGGCCGGCAAACGATTTCATTAAAAGCTCCGGAGCCCACATGCCTATCAGGTTTGGTCTCAGCCGTTCCACCCGTTTTCCGAGGTCTGTAATATACTCTTCCGATGCCCATGGCGCTTTGCCGGCAAGATATACGTTGTCAGCCAGATGCACGACAACCGCGTCATGGCCCATTATCTGACTCGAGGCAAATCTGTTCATCAGCCATACGGCGACATACTGGAATATGTCACTGTTGCCTGCAGCTTTATCGAGCAGCAGGTCAGCTTCCCTGTTTATCGAATCAGGCATCTGTATCACCACCTGCCGGAAGAACTGTTCCAGTTTTCCGCCCAGTACCGGGCTGCGGATCAAACCAGTCTCGTTGAAATCGATGTTGTCAAAGAAATGGTTCTTGTAATTTATGTATGAAAGGAGTTTTGATACGGAATCAATATTATGTGTACCAGGTGGTATTGAAGGAGCAGGAGTCTCCACCGGTATTACAGCCTTTGCAATGGCTCCGAGCAGTGTGCCATTGTTTGCATTCGCTGTTTCCCTCAGGAATAGCTTCATCCTTGCCTCCTGGTCTGAGAGGTCCTTTCTTGCAGCAGCAGCCTCAGGGCTTCCGGGCTGAAGGCCGTTAAGCCTGGTGCTGATCGTGACTGCCTCATCCTGCAAACTCTTCCATCTCCTCTGGTAGACCAGAAAACGGTTGTTCTCCTCAGAGCCGGTGAATGACAATGTAGAAACGGGGTCACTCTTGCTGAACCCGATGTCAAAGACCTGATCATCGTCTATAAGAAATTCAAGGAAGACATTTTCGGGAAGCACAATCATGTAAACGCCTGCAGGCAGTCTTTCACTTCCCATGAAACTTCCCTTTCCGCTGCCATCGGTAACAAGGCTGTCACGGACATATTGCTGGCTTCCTACATGGTATGCTAGTCTGAGCTTTACCGAGGGTGCATCCGGCGCAGTAACGGTTATCGAGTGTCCGGTCTGGCCGCTGGCGAGCAATGAAAGTGAAAGAAGGGCAAAAACAGATAATGACAGTCTGGAATTCATCTGAGAACGTTTTTCGGTTGTTCAGTTATACAATTATCCTGCCATTTGCTGTGGTGGCAGTTGCACGTTTAAGAACGGGCCGGCCTTCATGTTTCTTGTGTTGCACTGTCAAATCCGCATCTGGTCAGTGGTCCATGCTGATCCGGAGTATCTCCGCATACCCTCCGGAAGTGATTACAGCCCGCAGTACGAAGTTGAACCGGTTAAGGTCAGTACACAGGAAGAAATCTGTCGGCGGGCTGAATTCAAGGTTTTCAGGGTTGAAGAACCTGCTTCCTGATCCGGTTCTGAGCGCTTCAATCCGGCCTGAGATGTCTCTTTCACGGCCTTCGATGAGATCTTTGATGTACAATGCACAGAGCATGTCCTCTTCTGCTGTTTCAGTGGCCCGGTAACCCATTGCCACCAGGGTGACTTTTTCCGGTCTGAGCATTGATATGTAGGAAGCCACAGCTCCTGCATTGACAAGAGAAGCTCCGATTATTTCCGTCGCTCCGGTTGCGTTCATGATCCCCCTGGTACCTGCTGTGGTGCAGTGTATCATCGTCTTTCCGGAAAGAGAGCCTGTCAGCATTTGTGTGGGGCTGTTCCCGTAGTCGAAGCCTGCAGGTTTCTTTTCATCCTGTTCCCCTGCAATAATTACCTCAGCCTTCAGTTTATCCCTTAAAGCAAATGCCTCTTCAGGGGCTGCGACGTCAAGCAGACGGCTTATCCCGCTGTCGAAGGCATAGCATGCGGTGCTGAAGGCACGGAAGACATCAATTATAACTGTCACTCCGGTAGCCTCCTGCGCCCCTTTGATGAACTCCTTTACAGTAATGTCCATGTTGAGATTTTCAATTTGTGAAGATAATAATAGTGTTTGAAGATCATTTCTTAAATTTGTTTTCCCGTAATAATCAGAAAATCTGATGAGACCATTCGCAGAAATAAGTCAGTCGATAGCCAGCCGCTCCGTTAAGGGAGGGAAGGCTTTTGCTGAGAAGCTGAAGAAATCAGTTCCTTTCTGGATCCGTCAGAGACGTATTATATATTTACTTTACAAGGGAATAAAGAGAGAAAATATCTACATAAAAGCTTCAGCTCTCACGTTTTTTACAATACTCTCACTGATACCAATGCTTGCGCTGGCATTCGGCATTGCGAAGGGCTTTGGCCTGCATGACGAGCTCAGGGCACAGATTATAATGCAGTTTCATAACCAGGAACAGGTAATGAACTGGATTCTCGACTTTGCCAACAATACACTTGAACAGACAAGCGGCGGATGGCTGGCAGGGATAGGTGTAGCCTTCCTGGTATCGACAGTATCGCAGTTGCTCAGGTATATCGAAAATACTTTCAATTCGATCTGGAAGGTCTACGAGACAAGGGTATGGTACCGTCAGGTGACTGATTATCTCGCTGTCATAATCCTGGTGCCTGTACTGTTCATCGTTTCCAGCAGCGCCACGGTGCTTGCCACAACCCGCCTTAATGACATACTGAGCCGGTCAGACATGCTTGAAGGGCTCAAGCCGGTGGTCTCTTTCCTGGTCAAGCTTATACCCTTTATACTGCTCTGTACGCTGTCCACTGCTGCATTCCTGGCTATGCCAAATACGAGGGTAAAGTTCCGTTCGGCAATCGTAGCCGGTCTGATTGCAGGAATAGCGTTGCAGGTATTGCAGATCCTTTATGTGGAGTCACAGATGGGGCTGACACGCCTTGGCACAATTTACGGAACATTTGCAGCAATACCGTTGCTGATGGTATGGGTGCAGATGAGCTGGGTGGTTCTTCTGATGGGAGCGCAGCTCTCATATTACCTGCAGAATATTACCAGGTATGAGTTTGAATTTGACGTTCAGACCGTTTCGCCGCGTCAGAAAAAGAGGCTGTCACTTCTGGTAATGCACTCGCTGATAGTCGATTTTGTCAAGGGAGCCAAACCCAGGGCACCTGAGGAAATATCCCTTGAGCTAAGCCTGCCGGTTCGAACCGTGCACGAATGCCTCGATCAGCTTCATGAGGCCTCGATGATCACGGAAGTATGGAACGAGGAACAGGAAAAATATGTATATCAGCCTGCGACTGACATCAATAGAATGACAATCTCATTCGTGCTTGAAAAGCTTGAATCACCTGGCTCACAACACAAGATTGTGATAAACAACAGTGATTACAGGAAGATAGACACGGCATTGACGAAGTTCGAGCAACTGGTCGCCTCTTCAGAGGAGAACATACTTATCAGGGATTTATAGGTATCTATTTATTCCGGAAAGGTGAGAGACGGAACCGTCTTACATACCTGATCAGTTCTTCGAGTGATTTCCAGTTATCGAAGAGATAGTGGGGTGCCTTGACGATGATCTGTCTTGTTTCCTGATGCATGGACCAATAGCTGATCAGGTTCTGGGCCCGGAAAACGCGGTCTTCCGACCCGATAAGTGTATAATCCCAGCCAAACCCGGTCTCAACAGGTTCCATCATCCTGTTGTAAAGCCATCTCAGTTCGTCATGCAGCGATTTTTCCGTACGGGCCGGGACATAGGCACGGTTTTTCTCAAACCGGCTTCTTGTGCCAAAAACCCTTAGATAGAACTTGGCCATGCTGTAGTTTGAGATATTGTCAAGTGTGGCTTCGAAGATTTTGAGAGGAATGCCGTACTTGTCATCGGCTGCCACAGGTGTGCCGTTGACTGCAATAGTAAGATCAGGCTTTATCCCAAGCTTACGGCTGTAATATTCGGCAGCCCAGACGCCAAGAGACCACCCGATAACAGTGACCCTCCTGTAGGTCTTCATTTCAGGCAGGATCAGCGGTTCGTCGGCAGAGTAGTTGTAAAAAAGAATAAAATCGAAATTGTCGGTGGTCAGGTTTGAAAAGGCTTTTTCGTCGATTCCCCATGTACCGAAGAGAATAACAAGGTCTCTGTTGTTCTCAAATCTTCTCAGGAATGTTTTCATGGGCAGGTACAAAAGAAAAAAGAGGAGAGGGTTACCGTGGTACTTTAAGGAACGGGCTTATGAGATAATCCCGGAATCTACTGTCTGATAAAAGGAAGTAACCTATGGTAGTCAGCCTATAGGTCCATGTGAAAGTCAATGTCTGCAATACAATCCTATTGATTCCCACAGGTAACCCTTACTCTCCTCTTTCTACAAATGTAATACATATAAGCATATATTGCAAATAAAATCAGAAAAAAATCTCAGGTGTTATCAACCGGTTGTTAATTAGGTAAGTATTGTTTACTTTTAAACTGGATACAGGATAATTCATTATCCTGAAATTAAACCTATTAGTATGATACCTGAGATAATCAGTATCCGGCATGATGACGGATCAGGCTTCAGGGCCGCATGGATGGATAACGAGAGCAGTTTTCTGCATCTTCATCCTGAATATGAGATAGTTTTGAATATCTCAGGGAACGGCACCCGCGTGGCCGGAGATTCCGTGGAACTTTTTGATCGCTATGACCTCGTTATGTATGGTCCTGATCTGAGACATTTCTGGAATTTTTACAGGAAAGATGAGAATGACACCGGCAGGCATGCGATCATGTTGCATTTCAGACGTGATTCATTTGGCGACGCACTGCTTTCCCAGTTCGAACTTGCCGATCTGAGACGCCTGCTCGATGAAGCTGACAGGGGAATCGCTTTTCCGCCAGAAACGGGCGAAGCTGCCGAAGAGCCAATGAAAAGACTCCTGTCCGATACCGGGATAAAAAAGATGGTCAGTCTGTTCAGGTTGCTCGAAATACTATGCTCAGCACCAAGATTCAAGACACTGTCAGGGGAGAACCCCGAAGGAACCTGTGACATATCTGATAAAAGGCTGACTGATGTCTGTTCATTTGTGAGGGATAACTTTTACCGTGCAATACCTGTCAGGGAAGTAGCTGCCGTGGCCGGGATGAGCCCTCACTCCTTCAGCCGCTTCTTCTCGCGAAGCACCGGAAGCGGTTTTGTTGACTATGTGAACCAGGTGCGTACAAACAAGGCATGTTACCTGCTGCGGGAAACTGATCACCAGATAAACGAGATCGTTTTCGAATGCGGTTTCGCCACTGTCTCCAACTTCAACAAGCAGTTCCGCAAGCATGCCGGTATGTCGGCGCGTGACTACAGGTCACAGTACCGCAATTGACCTTCCTGATTTACGGGGAATATTCCCTTGCTGCTGATGACATTATTCATGCCGGAGATTGATCCCTATTACTAAATTTGCCTCTGAACCAAAAAACAATTGTTATGGGAATGACAGTAACCGAGAAAATCATTGCCGCTCACTCAAGATACGACACAGTTAAGCCGGGTGACATAGTGGACATTACGATTGATGCGCGCGCAGCAAGAGACTTCGGAGGCGCAAATGTTGTAAAGAACCTGAACGATTTCGGGCTGAGTGTCGATGATCCTGAAAAGACTCTTTTTACATTCGACTGCAACCCGACAGGATCTGACCAGAAGTATGCAGTCAACCAGCATATATGCAGACAGTACGCCCGTGCCAACGGTATAAAGGTTTATGACATTGATGCCGGTATCGGGACCCATCTGCTTATGGAGGAGGGATATGTATGGCCGGGAGCTACTGCTGTCTCGACAGATTCACATGCAAACATACTTGGAGCCGTGGGAGCTTTCGGTCAGGGTATGGGCGACATGGATATAGCTGCTGCATGGAATACCGGCAAGGTATGGTTCAAAGTGCCTGCCACTGTGAAACTGACACTGAACGGCAGGCTGTCTGAAGGAGTAACGGCCAAGGATGTCATCCTTAACCTGCTTCGCATCTACGGTGCAAACACCCTGCTTGGATACAGTATTGAGCTTTACGGCAATGCAGTAGATCAGATGACTCTTGATGAAAGGATCACGATTGCCTCGATGGCCACCGAAATGGGAGCAATAATTATCCTTTTCCCCCCTTCACCGGCTATAATAAGTTACTGCCGTGCACGTGCCCGCACTCAGTTTGAGCCTGTCTATGCTGACAAGGATGCAAAATATGAGATTGAGGCTGACATCGACGCTTCCTCATTTGTGCCAATGGTGGCACGCCCCGGCGAACCTCATGACACTGTAGGTGTGAAGGAAATCCCGGTTACCAGGATTGACTCGGCTTTTATCGGAAGCTGCACGAACGGCCGTATTGAAGACATGAGGGTGACGGCTGAAATCCTCAGGGGTAAAAAGATTGCCCCGGGGGTTGTTCTCAAGATAGTCCCCTCTACTGACGGAGTGTGGAAGCAGTGTCTTGATGAGGGGCTGATTGATGTGTTCAAAGAGGCAGGGGCGATGGTATCCAATGCAGGCTGTGCAGGCTGTGCTGCAGGCCAGGTGGGCCAGAACGGCAAGGGAGAAATCACGATAAGCACAGGTAACAGAAATTTCCCGGGCAAACAGGGACAGGGGAGCGTATACATAGCATCACCTGCAGTGGTTGCAGCTTCAGCACTTGCGGGTTATATAACAACCCCCGGCACAATACCTGCAACTTTGCCTGAGGTCAGTTACACACCTGCTCATCCTGTTGCTGCATCACCCCGCAGGAAAAGCACTCCGGACGAAAAACCTTCTATGATCAGGGGAAGGGTCTGGCTCATAGAACGTGATAATATCGATACAGACATGATATTTCACAACCGGTACCTGGCAATAACTGACATACGTGAGATGGGTCAGTATGCATTTGACAATCTCGAAGGGTATAAAGACTTTGCAAAGAGGGCACAGGCCGGTGACATAATAGTAGCCGGCAAAAACTTCGGCAGCGGCAGTTCACGTCAGCAGGCTGTCGACTGTTTCGTTTCCCTCGGCATCCAGGCTGTAATCGCAAGATCGTTCGGCGCAATCTATGAACGCAATGCAATCAATGCCGCTTTCCCTGTACTGACATACAGCTCGTTTGAAAAGATTGACCTCAGGGACCAGGATGTAATTGTTGTCAATATGCTGACCGGGGAAGTGACGAATGAGCGCAACGGTTTCTCAGCTTCAATTAATCCATTCTATGACGCTCAATATGAGATTTATATGAAAGGCGGACTGTTAGGTAAAATTTAAGAAAAAGATCTGTTCAATATGAAACCAAAGACATTTGTTGAAAAAGTACTGGGTGCTCCCGAGGGAGCAGTCGTATTCAGGAAGCCTGATCTGATTCTGACGCATGACAACACTTCAAGCATTTTCCAGACCTTCCGCAAAATGGGAGGAGAAAAGGTGTCAGATCCTGGTCAGATGGTAATAGTTCTTGACCACAATGCTCCCCCTGCCGATGCCAAACTGGCCACACAGTACCAGGATATAAGAAATATAGTTTCAGCCCAGGGAATCAGGAAGTTCTATGATTCAGGCATGGGCATATGCCACCAGATGATGTCAAATCATGCGAGGCCGGGTATGATAATAGTCGGATCAGACAGTCATACCTGTACAGCCGGCGCTTTTAATTCACTTGCGGCTGGCATAGACCGCACCGAGGCAGCAGGTATCTGGAAGAGGGGTGAGACATGGTTCCTTGTGCCACCCTCGATGAGGATAGACCTTGCCGGTAAGCTTCGTCCCGGTGTCAGCGCCAAGGATCTCTCATTATGGATTATAGGCATGCTGGGTTCTGACGGTGCCAACTACATGTCAATTGAGTTCCACGGTGAAGGAGTCGCTTCGCTAAGCGTAAGTGACAGGATGACGGTTGCCAACCTGGCTTCGGAGATGGGAGCCAAGAACGCTGTTTTCCCGTGTGACGATACGCTCAGGAAGTTCATAGGAACAGATGAGGCAGGTGTCTGGGCTGATGAAGGAGCTGAATACGGCTGCCACATCGCAATTGACCTCACGAAGGTCTTTCCGCTGGTGGCTGCTCCTCACCATGTTGACAACATCAGGTCGGTAGCATCCGTAGCCGGCACTGAAGTTCATGAAGGGCTTATCGGAACCTGCACAAACGGCAGGATAGAGGATCTCAGGACTGCGGCAGCCATTCTCAGGGGAGCAAAGGTTAAGCCGGGTTTTCAGCTGCATATAATACCCGCATCGAAGGATATATACCTTCAGGCCATACGGGAAGGCATTGTAACAGATCTTATCGAGGCCGGTGCCAATATTCTCAGCCCGAGCTGCGGCCCGTGCCTCGGCACTGGCCAGGGCATACCTGCCAGCGGACATACTGTAATCTCCACTGCCAACAGGAATTTCCTGGGCAGGATGGGTAACAAGGAAGCTTCAATCTATCTTGCCTCACCCGCAACAGTTGCAGCATCTGCAATCACCGGGGTGATAACAGACCCGAGGATAACAAAGGGAGACGAGCTCTTCCCGTTCAATCCGCCCCAGAGCAAGACCAATACAATCAGTGAAGGAGAAAACAGGAGAGAAGGCAATGTCTGGAACTATGCTGATGTTGACAACCTGAATACCGATCAGATGTTTGCGGGAAAACACACCTACAGCGTGATGAGCTCTGATGCTGCAGCGATACTCCCTCTGCTGTTCGGCGACTTTGACCCTGCATTCAGCAGGAACGCGCAGGCAGGCGACATCATTGTTGCCGGTGATAACTTCGGCTGCGGCAGTTCGAGGGAACATCCGTCAGTCGGACTTGCCCATCTCGGGATCAGGGCTGTGATCATCAAATCTGTAAACAGGATATTCTACCGCTCCTCGATCAATCAGGGGCTGCCTCTTATTGTACACAGGGAGGCTGTTGAAGCATACAGGCCCGGTGACAATGTTGAGATTGACTTTGATAAAGGCCATCTTAAGGTTGGTGAGAAACAGTTTAAGTTTGAACCTCTGCCTCCTGAACTGAAGGAGATAATTGAGAAAAAAGGGCTTGTAAACTGGATGAAGAATGCCTGACAAACCCGGATGCCCGGGTCATCTGTTGTCAAACGAAAAAAACTGATTATATTTGCGGCGGTTTTTAAAAACCGGGCATGGTTCCGTAGCTCAGTTGGATAGAGCAACAGCCTTCTAAGCTGTGGGTCGAGCGTTCGAGTCGCTCCGGAATCACCAGTATCGGGACCCATGAGTCCCGGCATTACAGAGCCAGATGGCATGAACACCATCAATTTCAGATCCGTACTCAAGATAACCGGCCTGATACTGCTTATCTCAGCCTCATCGTTCCTTCTGTGCATACCGGTGGCACTGATATACTCAGAGCCTGTAAGGCCGTTCCTCCTGGCCTTTGTGACAGTATTGATCCCGGGTTCACTGATGTATTTCGCTTTTAACAGCCCCCTTCACCAGAGGATAACCACAAGAGAAGGGTACCTGAGTGTCACCCTCGGATGGTTCCTTCTGGGTCTGTCAGGAATGCTGCCATATTTCTTCAGCCATGAGATGAATGGCTTTGTCAACATGCTTTTCGAAAGTATTTCAGGTTATACAACCACAGGGGCTACAAGCCTGACCGATGTTGAAAGTCTCTCGAAATCAATTCTTTTCTGGCGCAGTCTCACACACTGGATAGGAGGCATAGGGATAATACTCCTGGTGATTATCGTACTCCCCTCACTGAAGGTGGGTGGATACAGTCTCTTTTCCCTCGAATCTTCACTGAAGGAAAAAATACTTCCAAGGACGAAATCGATTGCCAGGGTCGTACTTATGATCTATTTGTTACTGACAGTTATCCTGGTAGTACTCCTTGTGGCCGGAGGGATGAGCCTTTTCGACAGTATCTGCCATACGTTCGGGACAGTTGCTACAGGAGGATTCTCGACAAAAAACACGGGTATATCCGGTTATTCGAATTACATCCAGTATGTGCTGGGTGTGTTTATGTTCCTTTCTGCCGCGAGCTTCGTGGTTTTCTATTTCATCCTGAAAAGGAATTTTACAAGGGTAAGGGCCAATGAAGAACTCTGGTTTTACCTTTTCTTCACCACGGCCTCCGTTGTTGCCGTAACACTCGTTCTGTACACCGGATCGGAACGAAATTTCGAAGTTGCCTTCAGGCATGCATTCTTCCAGGTCACTTCAACGATTTCGACAACCGGATTTGCAACCACTGATTACAATTACTGGCCGGTAGCTGCGCAGGTGATCATTTTCCTGCTGATGTTTGCAGGGGGCTCGACCGGGTCAACCACAGGGGGCATTAAGATGGCACGGCACCTGATCGCGCTTAAGAACCTGCGAAATGTGACCGTGAAGCTTCAGCATCCGTCAGCGGTGATGCCGGTAAAACTCAACGGGCAGGTGGTGCCGGACAATATAAATAACATGATGACTGTGTTCATTCAGCTGTATGTGATTGTGTTTATTGCCGGTATGATGATAATACTTTTAACAGGCCTTCCCCTGGCAGAGGCGGCAGGCGCATCCGTTTCAGCCCTTTCATGCGTGGGACCTGCATTCGGAGCTTCCGGCAACATGGGCAACTACGCCCATTTCAATGACGTGGCAAAGCTTACAATGGTCCTGCTGATGATAATCGGACGACTCGAAATCTTTACAATATTTGCCCTGTTTACCCGTGCTTTCTGGAAAAATTAGAAAACAGAATGATCATTTCCTCTCTTTTTCACCCTGAGAGTATCAAAAATTCAAAAAGTCGTTTACCTTTGCACTCAATTAAAAATCATCTCATGAATAAAGGAATTGTTAAATTTTTCAATGTGTCCAAAGGTTTTGGATTCATTAAGGACGCCAACTCATCCAAAGAGTATTTTGTTCATTCTACAGGCCTGATCGACAAGATCAAGGAGAATGACGAGGTAACTTTTGACCTCCAGGAGGGCAAAAAAGGGTTAAATGCCGTTAATGTAAGACTTGCATAGTTAACACTATAAGGTACATTTAATCACCCTGGTCCCGATACTATGTGTCGGGACTTTTTATTTCTGCCCTGTCCCGGTAAAACAGTGCACCACAACAAAACCTGCCTGGAAATGGTTATATTCACAACATTTCCGGCCAGGGCCGGGAAAAATGATCAAACAAAACCGGGAATATACAATGAGAATGGCCGGAACATTAAGCCTGTCTGCTTCAACACGGATGTCTGACGCAGTTTCAGAAAATCCTTTTCTCCTGATCCTTTTTGAACACCTGGGCATTGAACTGCCTCTCCAGGAAAAATCCCTGGGTGATATTGCCGCTGAAAACCAGATTGATACATTATTCTTTCTTACACTGGTGAATCTCTACGGAGACCTGGATCACAGGGTCGACATGCCTTTCACAGGTGAGGAGGTGCCTGCTATAATCAGGTACCTGCAGAACAGCCACCGTTTTTATACTGATGAGGTTTATCCTGCAATAATGGATACCATCCTCAGCATAAACCAGGAAGTCAAATCCGGGGAAGCAGGAATGATTGAAAAATTCTTTTCGGAGTACCTTGCTGAAGTGAAGAATCACTTTGATTATGAGGAACAGATTGTCTTTCCCTATATAACACATCTCCATGAATTGATTTCAGGCAGGGAGAAAGCAGGTGAGATCAGCGGATACTCAGTATCAGAATATAAGGAACATCATGATGATATTGAAGAGAAGCTTGACGATCTGAAGAGCCTTCTGATTGAATACCTGCCGCTGAAAGAGGGGAGAAGGGTGAGGAGAATGCTGTTGTTCAGGCTTTACGAGCTTGAACATGATCTGCGTATTCATTCAAGGATAGAGGATTATATTCTTATTCCCCTTGTTGCATCCCTGGAAACCAGAATTTTTGAAAATCGGTGATAGTGGCAGTTACAATAATAATCTGTGAACCGTCAATGCTTCTGAGCCACGGCTTCGCTTCCCTGATCGGGAGTCCGGGAAAGGGTTTTTCAATTATCAGGACTGATTCGACCGATGAACTTCAACGGCTGGTTACCACCAGGAAGGCAGGAGCAGTAATCCTCAATCCTGGTCTTGTACAGGGCAATACACGGATACTGCAATCTATCAGGGCCTCCTCCCCGGGAATACGGCTTATAGCCCTTGTATATGCCTTCCATGACGAAAGCCTCCTGTCTCTCTTCGATGACCGGATCACAATCAATGATTCTCCGGACAGGATTCTTGCAGCACTGAAAGACGATGCCGCAGTTAACGACGTATCAGACACAGGCACCGGCAGTGCAGCTCTGACTGACAGGGAGATAGAAGTGCTCAGGTTGCTCGCCTCAGGTAAGGCTACCAAGGAGATTGCCGAAGAACTTCATATCAGCGCCAACACAGTCATAACACATCGCAAGAACCTGTCAGTCAAGACAGGTATCAGGTCAGTTTCAGGCCTGGCAATATACGCCGTCGTAAAAAAGTATATCACTCCGGGCGGTTCACGTATCTGAAAAACAGCCTGCCTCCATCATCAATTCTGGTGACGGTGCACTTCATTTTCATAATTATTGGGGATTTCACCCATCTTTTGTCTGCGGTACTTTTGTGTCGTTGACTGAATGATTTGTGATGAAGATTTTAAGAACTACACTTACAGCCCTGATGATGATTGCGACATTTATTCAGCTTCATGCTGAAGGAGATGGTGTGAAAACCACATCTGCCCTTCATCTGGGGGCTGGCTGGACAGGTGATATGGCACATTCACTCACAGGAGGGTTAAAGCGCGGATCGGCCTACCTTGGAATGGCAACATTCAATGCCGGCCTTGACACCGAAACGGCCGGACTGTGGAAAGGTGGCTTCTTTGGAGTCACCGCTGTCCGCACCCTCGGGGCAATGCCTTCATATGATCTGTTCGGCGACGCGCAGGTCACATCAAATATTGAAGCCGGAGACCACCTCTTCCTGATGGAGTTGTCGTTCAGGCAAAAATTCGGGCCGGCGGAGGTCACACTGGGATTACAGGATCTGAACGCAGTTTTTGCACTGTCTGAAAGCGGAGGGCTCTTTTTAAACAGCTCCTTCGGCATAATGCCCGTTATAACCGGGAACATCCCGGTTCCTGTTTTCCCTCTTACTTCCCCGGGCATTACTGTTGTCATGAAAACAGGCCATTCAGGCTCTGTGGCGACAGCGCTTCATGACGGCCGTCCTGTCCCGTTCGAAAACAACCCGTTCAACACAAGATGGAAGTTCGCCAGCGGTGACGGATTGATTGCAATAGCAGAATACAGGCATCTTGTTGAACATAAGGGAATTACCGGTAACTACAAGATAGGTGTCTTCTCTCATTCTCATATTATTGAGAAGTTGCTCATGGTTGAATTGCCTGATACTGTCTGTGGTCCGACTTTCGGAGCATATGTTATTGCTGATCAGCCTGTATGGCGATCCGGTGACCGCCAGGCTGCACTCTTCATGCAGGCTGGCTACTCACCTTCGAAAGAAAGTTACATCGACTTCACCTGTGCTTTCGGTGTCAACTTCACTGCCCTGATCAGGGGCAGGGAGAACGATTTGGCAGGCCTGGCGGTCACTGCAGGCCGTTTCAGCGAGGACAGGAGCACAGAAACCGTCATTGAACTGACATACAGGATACAGTTTTCGGAAAACATTTTTCTGCAGCCTGACCTTCAATATATTATTCATCCCTCAGGAAGCAGCAGCGGGATACCGCACTGTCTCGCAGGTTTCCTGAGACTCGGCGTTTCATTGTAAATTGATTTGAACATGCGATTATCAGAGCTGGCAACAAGCCAGAAAGGAACAATAACCAGGGTGCACGGCAGCGGAGCCTTCCGCAAGCGGATAATGGAAATGGGATTTGTCAGGGGAAAGAATGTGGAGGTCATCAGGAATGCCCCGCTGCTTGATCCCGTGGAATACCGTATTATGGGCTACAATATCTCGCTGCGAAGAAAGGAGGCCTGGCTTGTCGAAGTAATACCGGGAGAGGAGTACCGCATTGAAACCGAACCTTATTTTACAACCGGAAATTCCGTCCAGACACCACTGAACAGCATCGGAAACGGTAAAACAATAAATGTCGCCCTTGTCGGGAATCCGAACAGCGGAAAAACTTCGCTTTTCAACCAGGCTTCCGGGGCGCATGAGCGGACCGGCAACTACAGCGGAGTGACAATAGATGCCAGGGAAACCACAATACATCATAAAGGGTTCAGGATTAATCTGACTGATCTTCCCGGAACATATTCAATTACAGAATATACTCCGGAAGAACTGTTTGTCAGGACGAGACTGCTTGAAGGCAAACCTGATGTTGTGATCAACGTTGTAGATGCATCCAACCTTGAAAGAAACCTCTACCTGACAACACAGCTGATAGAGATGAACGTCAGGGTGATAATTGCCCTTAACATGTATGATGAGCTTCAGAAGAGCGGGGCCAGGCTGAACTATGAAGATCTGGGATCACTGATGGGCACACCCGTTGTCCCGACAGTGGCTGTCAGGGGAAGGGGAATTATAGACCTGCTCAACAGGGTGATCGATGTGTTCAGCGGTACGGATCCGGTTGCAAGGCCGGTACGCATCAATTACGGAAAAACTGTTGAAGCATCAATAGAGGTTCTTGACACCGGGATAAAAAAGAACGGTGGCGCTCCGGACGGCATGCCTTCACGATACCTGGCGGTCAAGCTGCTCGAGGGAGACCGTGCGGTGACATCAATGCTGAGAAGTCATCCTGCCCTTGCAACACTTCCCGGACTGGCCGGCAGTGAGAGAAGTATGCTGGCAAAATCATTCGGAGAGGAGGCAGATTCGGTCATGGCTGACGCCCGTTACGGGTTCATAGCAGGGGCGCTTGCCGAGACAATGACTCCGGGTAAAAACGCTGCGGACAGGGCAGGGCGTGACCCTGATTCAATACTTACTCACAGGATCTGGGGATATCCTGTATTTCTTGCCTTCCTGTTCATAATGTTCCAGACAACATTTGTAGTCGGAAGTTACCCGATGGGGTGGATTGAATCAGGTGTTGGCTGGCTGGGAGCACAGGCCGGTGAACTGATTCCTGCCGGATCACTGCATGACCTTGTGGTTGACGGCGTGATAGCAGGAGTGGGGGGCGTCATTGTCTTTCTCCCCAATATATTGATCCTGTTCTTCTTTATTTCCCTTATGGAAGATACGGGTTACATGGCCCGCGTGTCATTCATTATGGACAAACTGATGCACCGGATCGGCCTACACGGCAAATCATTCATCCCGCTGCTGATGGGTTTCGGGTGCAACGTGCCTGCAATCATGGCTACCCGGACACTTGAGAACAGAAAGGACCGTGTAATGACGATGCTTATTGCACCTTTCATGTCATGCAGCGCCAGGCTGCCGGTTTATGTTCTGATAATTTCAGCATTTTTCGATAAACGCCAGGGACTTGTGCTTTTCTCTGTTTACCTGACCGGAATATTGCTTGCCATTGGTGTTGCTCTGCTTCTGAAGAAGACAATTTTTGCAGGGAAGGACGTTCCGTTTGTCATGGAGCTTCCGCCATACAGGATTCCATCGATGCGAAACACCCTCAGGCATATGTGGTTCAATGCAAGGCAATACCTTCATAAAATGGGCAGCATAATACTGGTGGCGTCAGTGATAATCTGGGCCCTTTCCTATTTTCCCCGGATGGAGGAGGGGACCAAGGTGGAACGGCTTGAGAATTCATGGATAGGAAGGGCAGGTCATCTGATTGAACCCGTAGTGCAACCGCTGGGCTTTGACTGGAAGCTGGGTGTCAGCATTGTCACAGGACTTGCCGCAAAGGAGGTTGTAGTAAGCACCATGGGCGTGCTTTACCAGGGCGATGAGCCGGGTGAGGGCGGAACCGCCGGCCTTGGCGAACGACTGAGGGAACAGGAACATACAAATGGCATCCATGCCGGTGAAAAGGTCTTTACACCATATGTCGCAATCGGGTTTATGCTTTTCGTGCTTATATATTTCCCGTGTGTGGCGGTAATTGCTGCAATACGCAAGGAGTCCGCCACCAAATGGGCGCTGTTCAGTATGTTTTATACAACGGCGTTTGCATGGATTGTGGCGTTTATTGTGAACCAGGCGGGCAGATTGTTGTTTTAACTGGATAGAAAAATGAACCAGGATATAATTACATTCACGGTAGTATTTGCAGCGGTATCATATACCCTTTTTTCGGTCATCAGGGCGCTGAGACCGGGGAAATCTTCCGCATGCGGAGACTGCGGGGGGTGTGCGGTTAAAAGAGACATCCGGGCAAATCTGACTTCAAAAAACTAAAATCATGTCACAGGTAAGCATTTATCTCAACTTTGAGAAAGATACAGAAGCCGCCTTCAATTTCTACAGGCAGATCTTTGGGGGAGAATTCCAGGGCGGCATAATGCGCTTCAGGGATGTCCCCACATCCGCGAATATGCCTCAGCTGCCGGCAGAGGACCTTGATCTTGTAATGCATGTCAGTCTTCCCATCCTTGACGGATTTGCCCTGATGGGAAGCGATGCTCCGAAATCGATGGGATTCCGTGTTACTGCCGGTAATAATGCATACATAAACCTTATGCCTGCCACGAGGACCGAAACCAGGCGCATCTTTTCGGCTCTTGCAGAGGGGGGAGTCATAGAGCAGCAGCTGCAGGAGATGTTCTGGGGCGACTACTACGGATCTCTCCGCGACAGGTTCGGCATCCAGTGGATGTTCAACTGTGCCGCAAAGGAATAGATCAGGGAAAAAATAGCCGTGATACCTGGATCAACAGCCGGGCGACTGCCCCGGGAAGCTGTCATCTTTTTACTGTTTTACCACGTCAAATTCAATTACATACCCGTAGCCTCTCCATATGATGTTCATGGAGAGATTGCCCATTCCACCCGGTACAAGACTGACAGGAGGTACAATCTTTTCTTTGGTGCCGGTAAAAATATTGAACAGACGCCCGGCCTTCTCGGTTTCATCTGCAATGACAATGTGGGTTCCCTGCTTTGCAACCCTTATCATTTCACTGATAGCCCTGCCCTTATCTTCGAACAGGTTTATTGCCCCGAGATGAAAGACTACGTCGAAAGTGCTGTCCCTGTACGGCAGATAGTGGGCATCGCCCCTGGCAAGCTCAGCACTTATATTCCATCTGCGCAGGTTGGAAACACAGTGTGACATCATCTCCTTCTGAATGTCAAGACCGTGCAGGTTAATACCTTTTGTCCTGCTGGTCAGCCAGAGGAAATTTTCTCCATAGCCGATACCTGTTTCAAGAACAGTATCCCCCTCCCTGATTTTGATCCTTTCCATCACTTCATTCCTGGCGCTGTGTGCTCCTCCGCAAGGAATGAACATCATGTTTGTAAGCGGAGTATAGGTCCGGGCGTATATCGACCTGAAGAATTTTTCCCTCCGGTTCTTAAAGATCAGTCCCTGGTTATCAAGGAAATCTCTGTATGCACCGTTGTGTGAATAATTTCGCCCGCAACCGTTGCAGCGAAACATTTCGGTTTTTATCATCCCGGATCCGGTTTCTGACGATGGGATGAGTCCGCCCCGGCATGAAGGACAGCAAAAAACCTCATTTTTGATACCTGACATGCATAATCCGATTTAAGTACAATTTAAGATATATTAATAAAAAATTGACATGGCCCTGCGGATATTCTAAATTTGTTCTTGTATAGGCAATAATTTAAATAAAATAAATTCAATCACTTGAAGAGGTTGAGTTATTGAAAAGGCTGTTACGGAAGGTAAACGTCATGAAAGTGCTCGTCACCGGCTCCGCAGGTTACCTTGGCAGGGTTATACTGAACCATCTGTCAGCCAGGGGTTATGAGACTGTCGGCCTGGATATTGACGATACCGTTGTTACCAGGCGGGCAGAGAACAGGTTTTACAATTGTGACATTACGGACAAGGCACGCATATCTGAGATATTTTCCCTTGAACGTCCTGATGCTGTTGTCCACTTTGCTGCAACCTTCCACAGGATAAGGGATCCTGAGAAGGAGTATGATATTGATATCGGCGGTTCGCGGAACCTGTTTGAGGCAGCACGCCATACACCATCTGTACGCAAGTTTATCTATTCAAGTTCTGCAGCCATTTACGGGGCTGACCGGAGGGATGAAATGTGGCTTGATGAGACTTTTCCCGTAAATCCCGGCAGGTACAGGTATGGTATCAATAAAAAGCTCACCGAAGAGATACTTTTATCCGGGAACGGAAATACCGGACTTCAGGTTGTGTCACTGAGGATATGCACTGTTGTCGGGCCTCTTTATTCCAGGCCCAGGTCAGTTGTCTCCATACTCATGCGTCTTCCCGTGCTCCCGGCTTCATTCAGGAATACACGCATACAGTTCATGCATGAGGAGGATTTTGCGGAGATAACCGAAAAAGTACTGGAAGAGAACATTGAGGGACTTTACAATATGGCTCCTGACAGCTGTACTGTTGTGGGTGATGTGGTGCCTGCCGGGAGATTCCGCAGGTTTCCATGCAGGATTTTAATTCCTGTGATGTGGCTGCTCTGGCATCTCAGGCTTGTCAATCTGCAGCCTGCCGGTTTCGGGTATTGTCTTTATCCTGTTGTAATGGACCCGACAAAACTTTTACGGAGATTTGATTATCATTTCAGGTACACTTCCTCTGAAGCTTTCATTGCAACGCAGAAAGACAACATGATTCCTGCCAGCGCAAGGTTCTGAAAGTCAGCCATTATTGATTTAAATGCTGAATCTTGAAGCTGCTACGGAGCAGATCAGCTTTACAGTTTCATCAATTCCGAGCAGTGATGAGTTGATGCAGAGATGGTATGATTCGGCAGCTCCCCAGGTCTTGCCGCTGAAGTAGTTGTAGTATGAAGAACGGCCCTTGTCAGTGCGTTCTATAAGGTCCTTTGCCTTGCTTTCGGAAATCTTGTGGCTCACCGAGATCCGCTTCATCCGGTCTTCAGGGTCAGCACTGATGAACAGGTTCAGGCAGTTTCTTTCGCCCTTCATTACGTAGTCGGCACACCTTCCGACAAAGATGCAAGGCCCTTCTGCTGCCAGTTTTCTCATCACATCACTCTGTATCCTGAAGAGTGATTCATTGCTCAGGTAGTAATTTGAAAAGAAATCATCTGTCATTGTGGTCCGCAGTCCGAGAATGCCGGGGAAGAGGCTGAAATGCTTCTGTTCATCGACTCTCTCGAAGAATTCTTCCTTGAGCCCGCTCTGCTGCGAAGCGATGCGGATAAGCTCCTTGTCATAAAAGGCTATACCCAGCCTGGCTGACAGTTTCTGTCCTATCTCCCTTCCTCCGCTTCCAAGCTGTCTTCCTATTGTGATTATATACCGGTTTTCCATTCAGCTGTGGGTTTTATGCTATCCAAATTTAATCTTAAAATTTTATTTCCGCCATTGTACGGGCTTATATTGCAGAATCAGCGGACCCGCATGGCAGTAACTGCATTAACATAAAAAAATAGTACTTTCGTTGTCATATTTTTTCCGGCCAGGCTCATACAGACATGACGAAGGATTATATTCTTTCCCTTGACCAGGGCACGACCAGTTCGAGGGCCATACTGTTCAGCAGTGACGGACAGCCTGTTGCATCGGCGCTGAAGGAATTCACCCAGATCTTTCCACGGCCCGGCTGGGTGGAACATGACCCTGACGAGGTATGGTCATCGCAGGCTGCTGTGGCCGCGGAAGTGGTTGCAAGGAGCGGCGCGGAAAACTCTCAGATAGTCGCAATAGGTATAACCAATCAGCGCGAAACCACAGTTGTCTGGAACAGGAAGACAGGAAGGCCTGTGTACAATGCGATTGTATGGCAGGACCGGCGCACTGCAGGCCTGTGTGACAATCTGAGGGAACAAGGCCTCGGTGACATGATTTCTGAAAAGACAGGACTTGTTATTGACGCTTATTTCTCAGCCACAAAAGTAAAGTGGATACTTGACAATGTTGACGGTGCCAGAGAGGCTGCTGGGAGGGGTGAACTTGCGTTCGGAACAATCGACTCCTGGCTGGTTTGGAATCTTACCGGCGGTAAACTGCATATCACGGATGTCTCCAACGCATCACGCACGATGCTTTTCAATATACGCAGCCTTGAATGGGATAAGGACCTGCTCAGGCTCTTTGGCATCCCGTCGTCAATGCTGCCGGAAGTTCGCTCTTCATCAGAGATTTACGGGTCTGCCACCGGTATCTTTGCTTCCGGGATACCTGTTGCCGGGATCGCCGGAGACCAGCAGGCGGCATTGCTGGGGCAGATGTGCGTTGATGAGGGAATGGTCAAGAATACATACGGCACCGGCTGCTTTATGATGATGAACACGGGCAGACAACCCATGAAGTCGTCAAACAGGCTTGTTGCAACTGTGGCATGGAAGATCGGAAATGAAACTACATATGCACTTGAGGGCAGCATCTTTATTGGCGGAGCCGTAGTGCAATGGCTACGCGACGGACTCGGTATCATAAGGCAGTCATCTGACGTTGAGCATCTTGCATCACAGGTAACCTCGTCCGGTGGTGTCTGTTTTGTCCCGGCCTTCGCCGGTCTCGGAGCTCCCTACTGGAACCAGCATGCCAGGGGCATAATCACCGGAATGACACGTGGCACAACGGCGGCACACATCGCCCGGGCGGCGCTTGAAAGCATAGCGTTCCAGACACATGATGTATTGCTTGCGATGGAGAAGGATTCCGGATTGAAAATAAGAGAGTTGAGAGTCGACGGAGGCGCTACTGTAAATGAAACCCTGATGCAGTTCCAGGCTGACCTGCTTGATGCTGACGTGGTCCGGGCAGCAGTAACTGAGACTACAGCCCTTGGGGCAGCCTTTCTCGCGGGGCTGGCAACAGGCTTCTGGGGCGGACTAGACGAAATGCGTAAGATGTGGCGGGCCGGACTCCATTTTACACCTGTCATGAAGGATAAAGAGCGAAATTCGCTTATCGATGAATGGAGACGCGCAGTTATGACTGCCGGTGTCTGGGCCGACGGGGATAAGAGAGTAACTGATTAAAAACCTGATAATGAAAAAAACACTGATCCTGGCGGTTCTGGCCAGCTTGATTTGCACACCCGGTCTGAAGGCTCAGAGCCCTGACAGCGCCGATGTATATATGATCACCTGCGCACCGGGTAATGCAAGCTACTCTATTTACGGTCATACGGCGCTGAGGATCACAATGCGCGGAACAGGATTCGACATGGTTTACAACTGGGGCATCTTCGATTTTTCAACACCCAACTTCGTCTATCGGTTTGCAAAGGGAAAACTCGATTACATGCTCGGAGCCTATGACTACGAAAGGTTCCTCGAGGAGTACATCTCAGAAGGGAGGTCAGTCTGGTCCCAGAAGCTGAATCTGACCACGGCAGAGAAGCAAAAGCTGTTTGACCTCATTAATGAAAACCTGAAGCCTGAGAATGTGAAATACAGGTATGATTTCTTCTTCGACAACTGCGCCACAAGGGTGCGTGACATAGTATCCGCAGCTGCCACTGACACTGTTATATACCCTGAAAAGGAGGAACGCAGGAGTTTCCGCCAGCTCATTGACCCCTTCCAGAAGGTGCTTCCATGGCTTGATTTCGGTGCCGACATGCTGCTCGGACTGCAGGCAGACAAAAAGGCTTCTGTGGCCGATGAGATGTTCCTGCCCATATTCCTTAGAGATAACTTCGCCGGAAGCGTCATAGTTCATGACGGCAGGCAGGAACCACTGGCAGGGCCGCCGGAGACAGTTGTTGACATCCCCGCTGCAGAAACCGGCAACAGGGCCTGGGTGCCACCGGTTGTATTCTGGATTATTTTCGTTTTCACAGTGCTGGTTACGTTCGTTTTTAAAAGGCCCGGTCTGGAAAAAGTCCTGGATTACATTTTTTATTTCCTCTTTTCTGTGATTGCGTTGCTGCTGGTGTTCACAAACCTTTTATCGGAGCATGACGCGCTTCATCTTAACCTGCTGTTCCTTGGGATTAACGTATTGATTGCAGTACTCTTCATTATGATGATTGCCGGGGAAAAAGCAGTGAAAATGAGCAGGTTAACCCTGACCATCTCAGTCCTGTGGCTTCCCGTTTCCCTTATTGCGGGTCAGGGGATCAATCCGGCGCTGATACCGCTGGTGCTTACAATAATGGTCAGACTCTTCAGCCACTGCGGTTTCGGGAAGAATCTTTAACACATCTTTAACAACATTTAACAAGGTTTTTTAATATCAGGATTGATCTTTGCGAATCATTTTTTTGAGTGAAGGAATTACAACATTTCAGCATATGGAACATACAACCGACATCAGGCTTCTGAATGAGAAGATCGAAAAGGAAAGCGCCTTTGTCGATCTTGTCAGGCAGGAGATAAACAAGGTAATAGTGGGTCAGCGTCATCTGACAGATTCACTTTTAATCGGGCTGCTATCCAACGGGCATATTCTGCTTGAAGGAGTGCCGGGTCTGGCCAAGACTCTTGCAATCAAGACCCTTGCTTCGGTAATCGACACTAAATTCAGCAGGATTCAGTTCACCCCTGACCTGTTGCCTGCTGACCTTCTGGGCACGATGATCTACAGCCAGAGGAAGGAGGAGTTCGTGGTTAGGAAAGGTCCGATCTTTGCAAACTTTATCCTTGCCGATGAGATCAACCGTTCACCGGCAAAGGTTCAGAGCGCCCTTCTGGAAGCTATGCAGGAGCGCCAGGTGACGATAGGTGACACAACCTACAGGCTTGATGAACCATTCATGGTGCTGGCTACGCAGAACCCTATCGAGCAGGAAGGTACATACCCGCTTCCCGAAGCGCAGGTTGACAGGTTCATGCTCAAGGTGGTTATTACATATCCCGAAAAAGAGGAGGAGAGACTCATAATCCGCGAGAATCTGGCAAGTGAGTTTCCTGTTGCAAAGACTATACTCAAACCGGAGGATATAATCCGCGCCAGAAGCGTGGTCAGGGAAGTGTACATTGACGAGAAGATCGAAAACTACATTCTCGATATTGTCTTTGCAACGCGCCAGCCGGACAAATTCGGTCTTTCGAAGTTCACCCCGCTGATAGCATACGGAGCCTCCCCGAGGGCAGGAATCAATCTCGCACTGGCAGCCAAATCATACGCCTTTATCAGGCGAAGGGGATTCGTGGTTCCGGAAGATGTGCGCTCCCTCTGTGCCGACGTGCTCCGCCACCGCATAGGCCTGACCTATGAGGCAGAGGCTGAAAATATTACTCAGGATCAGATCATTGCAGAAATCCTTAATACAGTCGAAGTCCCGTAGAAGGATGAAGAGATTACATCTGTCACTGATCCTGCTGGTTCTGTTCATGCCTCTCCGGGCCCAGGAGTTCGACGGTATGACCGAAAAAGGGATTCGGGCCATTATGGCAAAGGATTTCCCCGGTCTGACACCGGACAACCTGGTCCGTAATGATATCCACAGGTACCTCAAATACCACTCGGCTGACAATAATGAGACATGGCTGATCTTCCTGGATGATAAAGACCGTTGCAAAGGGACAAGGATTACATACAGCATTGGTCTTTATGATACTAAGGTCAGTGAGCTGAACAAAAAATACAGGTCTGAGAAGGACGGAAAATGGAGCTACACAATGGGACGTGAATTGATAACAGTTGAAGTTAAGCGTGATGTGTGGTTCTTTACAGTGACCCATGAACGGACTCACAAGAAGTAAGTGAAGTGGAAACGACAGAACTGTTAAAGAAGGTAAGAAAGATCGAGATAAGGTCTCGCGGGCTGACCCGGCAGATATTTGCAGGTGAGTACCACAGCGCTTTCCGGGGCAGGGGAATGGCTTTCAGCGAGGTGCGTGAATACCAGTTTGGTGATGACATCCGCAACATAGACTGGAATGTCACAGCCCGCTTCGGTCATCCCTATGTCAAGGTATTCGAGGAGGAGAGGGAACTGACAGTCATGCTGCTTGTAGACGTGAGCAGGTCGGGAGATTTCGGAACGGTGGCATCGACCAAGAGGGAGATGATGACCGAGATAGCTGCGGTTCTTGCATATTCTGTCATTGCCAACAATGACAAGGTAGGGCTGATGCTCTTTTCAGACCGCGTCGAGAAATATATTCCCCCCAAGAAAGGAAGAGGACATATGCTCAGGATCATCCGCGAGATGCTCGGTTTCGAGCCGTCAGGCTCAGCCACATCGCTTTCTGAGCCTCTCAGATATCTCACCAACATTATAAGGAAGAGGTGTACGGCCTTTATCCTTTCCGATTTCATCGCGCCGCCGTTTACAGACGCCCTGCGCATTGCCTCGGGCAAGCATGACGTTGTCGCCCTGCGCATAACCGACAGGCGCGAAAAGGAAATGCCTGATGTGGGTTTCATAAAAGTAGTGAATCCCGAGTCGGGTACAGAACAATGGATAGACACTTCCTCGTCTGCTGTCAGGAAGGATTATGCTGCGCAATGGAAAAGGCATGATGAGGGGGTTGTATCAGCATTTGTAAGCTGTGGAGTCGATATGGCATCGATAAGCACAGGTGAAGACTATATAAAACCGCTTATCTCACTGTTCAAACACAGGTAGAAACATGAGAAACATTTTTATCATCATAGCGGTGCTCATTTTCCCTGGAATGTGGTTGTCAGGCCAGGACATCAGGGTAACATCAAAACCCGACACATCAGTAATTCTGATAGGTGACCAGATCGGATTCACCGTCACCGCAGAGCTGCCATCCGGCGTTTCGGCGGAAATGAGCGGCGCTGCCGACACCCTGGCTGGAAAGATCATTATACTGCGCAGGGAACCCAGGGACACAACTGTTTCTGCAAACGGATCGGTAACAATCACAGACAGATATCTCATCACGGCGTTTGACGCCGGGTCATATGCTATTCCTCCCTTCTATGCGGGGGTTGTTTCAGGCGACAGCCTGCTCAGATACTTTTCCGATTACTCATATCTTGAAGTAATCCGTCCTGACGTCACCCCGTCTGACACTACTGACGTTATTTTTGACATAGCAGGCCCGCGCGGTGCGCCGGTTACCTTCCGCGAGATCATGCCATGGATAATTATTGCGCTTATTGTCGCGGTTATCATATGGCTGCTTGCACGCTTTCTGCCGAGGAATCCTCTCAGGCGCTTCGTCAGGCCACCGGTCCCGCCGGAACCGGCTCATGTAATTGCACTCCGTGACCTGCAGGCTCTCAGGAGTGATGAGCTGTGGCAGAAGGGCGATATAAAGGAGTATTACTCGAGGCTTTCAGACATTCTCAGGAAATATATCGACAATCGTTACGGCATCAGCTCACCCGAGCTGACCACCGACGAGACTGTGCGGATGCTTCAGAAGGCGTCTGTAACCACTGCAGGGCAGATGGCCATCGTTAAGGAACTGCTGTCACTCTCAGACATGGTGAAATTCGCCAAATACATGCCTGACAGTGCACTCCATGAATTATCGATAGATAATGCCGTGAGGTTCGTTGAAGAGACAAGACTTCCTGATGTTGTCGAAGGTGATGCCACTGATAAAGTTGACGGGACAGCAAAAGGGAGCAGCGGCGGCACCAATTCCGGAAAGGGTAAGGTGAAAGGAGGGAGCCATGCATAACATTGTATTCGAGAACGGCTGGTTTCTCTGGTTCCTGCTTGTCATACCTCTCCTGGTAGCTCATTACATCTGGCGCCAGGGAAAGGCCAACGCCCCGGTAAGGCTTTCCACGGCGGGATTCTTCGCCGAAGGGCGTAAGACCTTCAGGCACTACCTGAGGCACTTGCTGTTTGCCCTCAGGGTGGTTGCGATAGCGCTGGTGATCGTGGTGATTGCCAGACCGCAGAATGTCGACAGGTGGCAGAGCTCTACGACGGAAGGGATCGACATTATCCTTGCACTCGACGTGTCAGGGTCAATGCTTGCACGCGATTTCAGTCCCGACAGGCTGGAGGCATCCAAGAACGTAGCCACTGAATTCATCAGCGGCAGACCGTATGACCGCATGGGGCTGACCGTATTCAGCGGCGAGAGCTTTACGCAGTGCCCTTTGACTACAGACCATGCTGTGCTCATCAACCTGCTCCGGGAAGTGAAAAGCGGAATTATAGAGGACGGAACGGCCATTGGTGTGGGCCTTGCCACAGCTATCAACAGGATAAAAGATTCCGATGCCATCAGCAAGGTAGTTATACTCCTCACTGACGGTGTCAACAACCGTGGATCGATCGACCCGATGACGGCTGCAGAGATTGCAAAGACATTTGGCATAAGGGTCTATACGATCGGTGTGGGAAGCATGGGATATGCTGATTACCCGGTGCAGACACCCTTCGGCGTCAGATACCAGAAGATGGAGGTTGAAATTGACGAGGCTCTTCTTCAGCGGATAGCTGAGATGACCGGAGGTCAGTATTTCAGGGCTGTCGACAACACAAGCCTGCAGAAGGTATACGGTGAGATCGACAAGCTCGAGAAGTCGAAGATAGAGACCAGGGAGCACAGCAAACGTGACGAGGTTTTTATGTCGTGGGCTCTTGCAGCTCTTGCCCTGCTCTCACTGGAACTCCTGCTGAGGTATCTCTTCATGAAAAACATGTCATAGCGCGATTATGGAAACATTCAGATTTGCACAGCCTGACATGCTTTACCTGCTCCTGCTGGTGCCGGTGCTGATAATTATCTGGGTAATCGGCAACAGGAAAAGGAGGCTGGCCAGGGAACGCTTCGGTGACGCCACAATGCTTGAAAGGCTGTCACCCGACTTTTCGCCTGCTCGAATGGCAGTGAAATTCGTCGTCAGGCTTCTTGCCTTCATCATGGCTGTTCTCACTGTTGCCAGGCCCCAGTTCGGCTCAAGGCTCGAAGAGGTGAAGCGTGAAGGAGTGGAAGTGGTTATAGCTCTTGACGTAAGCAATTCGATGCTGGCTGCCGACATAACCCCCACGAGGCTCGAAAGGGCCAAACAGGCTATCACCCAGCTCGTTGACCAGCTGAGGGAAGATCGTATAGGTCTCATTCTGTTTGCAGGTGATGCCTATACACAGATACCAGTAACCAATGACTATCTCTCCGCCAAGATGTTCCTTTCAACGGCCGGCCCTGATGCAGTATCAAAGCAGGGGACAGCAATCGGCGCTGCCATTGACCTGGGGATGAGGTCATTCACCCCTGAGAGCGACAAGAGCAGGGCATTGATAATAATCACCGACGGTGAGAACCATGAAGATAATGCATTGGACAAAGCCCGGGAAGCAGCTGAAAAGGGTATCGTGGTGCACACGATCGGGATAGGTTCGCCTGACGGATCTCCGATACCGGTGATTACCGGAGGAAGAACCGATTACCTGAAAGACAGCCAGGGAAATACGGTTATCTCGAAGCTTGACGAGAAGGGACTTCAGGAAATTGCATCTGTGACAGGTGGAAGATATGTCAGGGCCAGCAATACGAGCATCGGGCTTACTGAGATTTACAACGACATCGGCCGTATGAAGAAGAGTGAGATCAATACAATGATGTACACTGAATACAACGAGCAGTTCCTGATACCTGCAGCGCTCTTATTCATACTGCTCATAACCGATCTTCTGCTGGCAGACAGGAAGAACAATCTTCTCAGGCGTATAGGGATAATCGGAAAGGAACCGGAAAAGGAAAGGATATGAGAGGGAAGGGAACAGCTTACAGAGTATTGATTGCCGCCATTTGCATGGGGGTGATCTCTCCTTTGCTCCACGGACAGGAGGAGCGTGAATATATCAGGAAGGGCAACAGACTTTACAATAAGAGTGAGTATGCCGGTAGTGAAGGGATGTACCGCAGGGCACAGGATGACGGCAAACCTTCTGAGGACGCTGTCTTCAACCTGGGCAACGCTCTGTACAAACAGAAAAGATACGGTGAGGCAGCCGGCGAGTTCAGCCGTTCAGTACAGGCAGGAGGTGCAGACTCTCTGAAACTGGCTGACGGACTCTATAACCTCGGCAACTCACTGCTGAAGGAACAGAAGTTCAACGAGAGTATCGACGCTTACATCAACTCGCTGAAGTTCAATCCGGAGAACATTCAGGCTAAATATAACCTGGGCCATGCACAGGACCAGCTGAAGAAACAGGAGGAACAGCAGAAGCAGGATCAGCAGGACCAGAATAAGGACAAGCAGGATCAGGACCAGGAGAAGAAGGATGATCAGCAGAATAAGGATCAGGACCAGGAGAAGAACGACCAGCAGCAGAACAATGATCAGCAGCAGCAACAACAGCAGCAACAACAACAACAGCAATCTTCGATGAGCCGAGAGGATGCAAAGCGACTTCTGGACGCCCTGGCTGCCAATGAGAAGCAGACGCAGGAGAAGGTGCAGCGCGACAAGGCTGCAGGAGCAAAGGTGAGGGTCATAAAAAACTGGTAATTTTACAGTGATGAAAAGGATTAATACGGTATTGGTTTTCCTGCTGGCCTGCCTTGCGGCAACGGCCCAGGAGGTGACGCTTGCCGTCGATGCACCGGAGAGCGCCGTGGCCGGGGAAAGGTTCAGGATAGTATATACGATCAACTCAACCGACGGACAGTTCACCCCTCCGAAGTTCGGTCCCTCTTTCTCGGTGCAGGGTCCCCAGCAGTCAACAAGCCGCAATGTCCAGTGGATAAACGGCGACATGAAGGCGGTCTCATCCACCACCCTTATATACTATGTTACAGTTGGTACACCGGGCACTTACACAATTCCGGCGGCTCAGTTCGAGACAAAGAAAGTAACTGTCACCTCGCAGGAAAAGCAGATAGTCATTACTGCCGGAGGTTCCGCACAGCAGTCTGCTGACGGGCAGCAGGGGCAGGCTAAGGCAGCCGGTGACGCTCCTGCCTCAGGGTCAGAGGTCTCCATGAAGATCCTGCTCAGTGACCGTGAGGTTTATGCCGGAGAGCCTGTCACAGGAACGCTGAAATTGTATACCCGGATAAACCTTTCCGGCATACAGGAACTTAAGTACCCTGACTTCAATGGCTTCCTGAAGGAGGATATTGAAACCCCGCCTCTGCGCAACCTCGAGACCGAGGTGATTGACGGCGTCCAGTACGGTACCGGCGTCATCCAGCGTTTCGCGCTTTATCCGCAGGTCGCAGGCGAACTACGGATTGAGCCGGCAGAGATGACAGTCCTTGTCCAGGAACGGACCGGGACGAGGGATGCGTTCTTTGACGATCCGTTCTTCGACAGTTTCTTTTCATCGGTCTCAACAGTGCCGCGCAAGATTGCAACACAGCCTGTGACTGTCAGGGTCAAACCGTTGCCTGAACCCAGGCCGGCGGATTTCCACGGCGCTGTAGGTGCCTTTTCAATGGAATCGATTATTTCAGGCACAGACGCAAAGCTCAATGACGCCGTAACGATGACTGTCACCCTGAAGGGTTCGGGAAATCTTAACCTTGCAGGTGAACCTGTCATAAGCTTTCCGCAGGGAATTGAAAAGTATGATCCCAAAGTGACTGTCAGGAGTTCAGGCACATCCACGGGAACCAAGGTTTTCGAATACCTGCTCATACCGAGAAATGCGGGTACTTTCGAGATTCCTCCTGTCTCATATTCGGTTTTCGATCCGAAGCAGGAAAAATATATCACGCTACGTGCCGGTGGGTTTACTGTCAATGTCACCGGCACTCCCGGGCAGGAACAGAGCGCCGCTCCGGTATATGTTCCCGGTGAGGATGTAAAGTATCTCGGTCAGGATATCAGGTTCATCCGGAATGGCAAATCAAGGGTGGCTACAGTCTCCTCACCGCTGGTCTCCACGCTTCATTACTGGCTCTGGTTTGTCCTTGCCCTGTTTGCGGCAGCGTTGGTGCTTGTCATCAGGAAACAGCAGATAAAACGCAACGCTGACATGGCAGGGGTTCGTAACCGCAAGGCGGCAAAGAATGCACGCAAGAGGCTGGCAAGAGCCACAGCGCTTCTCAAATCAGGGAAAAAGGAAGAAGTGAATGCCGAGGTTGCCCGTGCATTGTGGGGTTATCTTGGTGACAAGCTTCGGATAGCGCAGTCGGATATTACCAGGGAAAAGTGCTACGCTGCACTGAGAGACAGGAAGGCTGAAGAGGAGATGATCACCGAACTCGACCGGATACTTACTGCAACCGAGTACTCACAATATGCACCCGTATCGGAAGGAGAAAGCCCTGCAGCACTTTGTGAAAGAGCTGCCGTACTGATAGGGAAACTTGACGGCGTACTTGATTAAAGGAGGGAGAAGATGAAAAGGATTCTACTGATACAGATCATATTCATTGCCGGCATTCTGAGTCTTGCCGGGCAATCGCCGGAGGAACGCTATTCACAGGCAGGCGACCTCTACGGATCAGGAGACTATTCGGGAGCTGCTGCAATCTACCGGAAGCTGTGGGAGGAAGGTTTCAGGAGCGGGGACCTTCTGTACAATGCAGGAAATGCGTTCTTCAAATCTGGCGACAACGCCTCTGCCATCCTGTTTTACGAAAGGGCAAAGCTGCTGGCGCCTGCAGATGAGGACATCGAATATAACCTGCAGATTGCACGGAGTCGTATAACAGACAGGTTTGAATCGGTGCCACAGCTGTTTTTTGTAAGGTGGTTCGATTTCCTTGCGTTACTGACATCGACAAATATCTGGGCAGTAGCAGCTCTCGTGATGTTTCTTGTGGCGCTGGTGCTTGCCCTTCTGTTCCTTACAAAAGCCAGGGCGCGGGGACGGCTTCTTTCATTCTGGCTGGCCACCGTCGCACTGTTATTGTCCTTCCTGCTGATTTCACTGTCCATACGGAACAATAATCTCGTCAATCATAGCAGCAAAGCGGTGATTACCTGCAGCATCGTCACCGGCCGCAGCGCCCCGGGGGAGACGGGTAACGAGCTCTTTGTGCTCCATTCCGGCACTACCGTCACCGTCGAACAGGAG
This sequence comes from uncultured Rikenella sp., assembly GCA_964635655.1. GTDB lineage: Bacteria > Bacteroidota > Bacteroidia > Bacteroidales > VadinHA17 > SR-FBR-E99. The sequence continues at coordinate 106,004 of CAZWOC010000009.1, forward strand.
CTGGGAGCGTTCCGCGAGGTGAGACTCCCCGACGGAAACAAGGGATGGATCGGTGCCGACTGCATGGAAAAGATATAACCCGTTTTCACATTTTTCTTAACTTTCTGCCGGAATCAATTTGTCCGGTGATGAAAGGAAAACTCACAACTGTCTTGCTGGTTGCACTTCTCATGCTGACAGCCTGTAAAAGGCGCAGCATGACTGACGAGGGTCCGACCGACGTCCGTATCCATAACCAGACCGGCCAGGTTATCAATGATGTCACAGTTACAGTCACTGATGATCAGGCATATACGGTCAGGATACATAATTTTGGTACAGTTGCGGCAGGGGCTTATTCGGATTACTTCAGGTTCGATATTGCGCATACCGAGGCCGACATTACGGTAAATATCGGTAATGTCATCTTTTCCACACCTGAAACGCAGTTTGATTACCTGACATATATTGGTCCTGACCGCATTACCTACAGGATTACAATTGACGATCCGGTTAACAGGGTGCTCGACATTGAAACAATCATAGAGGAGCCAATAGACGATCTTTAGCACCGGGAATGAAGGAATTCATCACAGTCTGTCCGCGTAACTGTTACAGCACCTGCTCATTCAGGGTATTCACTGAAGAGGGCAGGGTGGTCCGTATTCTTCCCTATGAAGGTAACCTTGCTACGCCTGAAGGACCGTGCATAAAGGGTCTTTCTTACCTTGAAAGGGAGTATTCTTCTGAACGGATCATATATCCCCTCATTCGGCAGCCTGACGGCACCTTTGCACGCATCGGCAGAGACGAGGCCCTGACTATTATTGCCGGCAGACTTGGTGAGGCCAGGAAAAAGCATGGTCCGCATTCGGTTCTGTTCTACAAAGGCAGCGGTTACTCAGGACTGAGCAATGAGATTGCAGGCAGCTTCTGGCGAAAATTCGGCGGAGCCACCACAACCTACGGTAATCTCTGCTGGCCAGCCGGTCTTGAGGCCGTCAGGCTCACAATGGGCGAGGTGAAGCATAATGTGCCGTGGGATCTTGCCAATGCTTCCATGATTATCCTCTGGGGTAAGAACTCCGCCGAGACCAATGTGCAGGAGATGATACATATTGAAAAGGCACGGCAGAACGGGGCAAGAGTGGTTGTGATAGACCCCCGGCGGACCCTCACGGCTGACAAGGCAGATATGCTCATCAGGCCGAAGCCCGGCACCGACGCCGCCCTGGCACTGGCCATGGCGAAGGTGATAATTGACAATAGACTGGCCGACCAAAAGTTCATCGACAGGCATGTTTCAGGTTTCGAACGGTTTGCAGCGTCACTTCATATAACGCCTGATAAAGCACATGAAATTACAGGAATACCTGCTCAGGCTATAGTTGATCTTGCAGTGGCGGCGGCGCATGCAGAACGACTGACTGTTGTGGCAGGTTACGGGTTGCAGCGCTATACAAACGGCGGACAGACAATCAGGGCAATCCTTTCAATTCCTGTCATTACCGGCATGATCGGCAAGCCTGGTTGCGGGTTTAACTTTGCCAACCTCCAGAGTTACATATTCGATGATGTAAAGGAACCGGTTAGTTATTATCCTGATGCTAAGGCAGACAAGCCGTTCAGGCGTTCAATCTCAATGGCGACATTTGGCACGGATTTCTTTGCACTGAAGGAGCCTGCAATTGAAGTGGCCTGGATTGAACGGGGAAATCCTGTCACACAGTTGCCTGGCAGCGGAGAGGTAAGGAAAGCACTGGAGTCAGTCCCCTTTAAAATTGTGATTGAGCAGTTTATGACTGACACTGCCGCAATGGCAGACATCATCCTTCCTGCCAGGGGGATATTCGAGCAGGCTGACATTGTGGGATCTTACTGGAATCCATATGTTCAATACAAGCCGAAGATTACTGACCCGCCCGGGGAAGTGCTTCCTGAGAGCGAAATATACTGGCAGCTTGCACAGAGACTCGGGCTTGACGCGGGCAAAGACAGCTGCATACCGGCTCCGGACGAATATGACAGCTGGCTGATTGAACGAATCAGCCATACACCCGGCTTCGACCGCGGGGAACTTTTTCATAATCCGGTCATTCCTGAGCAGAATGAGCATCCGGCCTATGCCGGTATGAAGTTTGCCACATCCTCAGGCAAGATCGAACTATGGTCAGACAGGGCCGTAAAGCTTTGGGGGGTCAACCCGCTGCCAACATATGAGCCGCCTGAAGACTTTGAGGAATCGCATCTTCCGTTCAGGCTGATGACACCTAACATTGCCTCGAGGATTCATTCTCAGTTTGGTGACCTTGATGTTATCAGGCGCGTCACTCCTGAACCGGCATGGGAGATTTCACCCGGTGATGCACATAAGAAAGGCTTAAGAACCTGCGATCTGATAAGGGTGTTCAACTCCCGCGGGGAGGTGACAGGAAGAGTCAGGGTCACCGCAAGAGTAAAGAACGGCAGCCTCGTATTCCCCAACGGTATCTGGTTTGGGGAAGGGGGCGGAGTAAACAGGCTGATAGCCCCTGCGGAGACCGACATGGGTCACGGTGCTGCCTTTCATAACACGAGGGTTGACATTGAAAAACTGGCGCCATGAGGAAGGGATTCACGTTTGACGCTGCACTGTGTGTCAGCTGCAAAGCCTGCAGTGCTGCCTGCATCCTTGAGAACGGGCTCCAGGCGGGCACACGCACCCTCTTCGCGTGGAATGAACATGCATTGCCCCTTGTGGGAGTCATCAACCTATCCATGGCCTGCAACCACTGTGCTGAACCCGCCTGCGCCTCAGGCTGCCCGGCACTTGCCTATACTGTCAGTGCAGACGGCGCCGTCATACATCATTCTGAGAGATGCATGGGCTGCGGCTACTGCACCTGGAGATGCCCCTATGACGCCCCGAAGATCAATCCGGTCCTCAGATACATTGAAAAATGCCATTTCTGTGCCGACAGGACGGCGGAAGGGGTTGAGCCGGCCTGCGTAACCGCCTGCCCTACAGGAGCGCTTAAAATGACTGAAAGGGACGAATTTTACGGTGTTCTTCCGGCGTGGTTTCCTGACAAAGGCATAAAACCGTCTGTTATAGTTAAAAATGCGGAAAACTTAAACAAACCCCTGGTGATTCCTGTTGAAAATGCAGCGTCTGAGGAAGACACGGAGCTGATGATTCAGCAGGATGCAGGCATTGACTCCCGGGGCATACTCAGGAAGGAGTGGAGCCTGGCGCTGTTCTCAGTCCTGGTAATCACGGCTGCCGTAATGATTATTGTTTCTGCGCTTCAAAAGACTGCGTCTGCGGGGTTTATCCCCTTCCTGCTGATGGCAGGAGCCATGGCAGTATCTGTCATGCATCTGGGAGTGCCAGGCAAATCATGGAGGGCTGTTTTTAATCTCATCTCCTCACCGTTAAGCCGTGAAATAGCCTCGGTTTTGCTGCTCACGCTGGTCGCCCTTCTTACCTGGCTTTTGCCGGGGCTGATTCCTCCGCTGATAGCGGGATTGCTGGCCTTGCTGACACTGATATCCGTAGACAATGTTTATTTTGCCGCTGACAGGTCTTTCAGCCTGAAGCTTCACAGCGGCCAGGCATATTTTACAGGGATGTATGCCACCGCATGGTTTATTGAACCGACAATAATCTTCATTGTCTTTTCAATGCTGGCCGCCGTTTCGGTTGTAATGCGATACAGATCAGCGGAGGCCGACAGGCTGACGCGGACACTCTATTACACAAGGGCAATGGCATTGCCTGTTGTTTTCCTGCTTATCTACCCCGGTAATCCACTAACCGACATTGCGGCTCTGGTGATTTTCATCACAGGCATGGTTGCTGACAGGCTGCTTTTCTACTGCGACTTCAGGCCGCAAAACATAAGAAACACAATTACAGAAAATTTCGGAAATGAATATGAAAAAGAGAGAGATAAACAGTGTCAGGACACCGATATACCGTGATTCCGGTTTTGAATTGTCAACTGCAGCAGCAACTTCGGGCGCTTTTGCAGCGGAGGCCGGCCATGATCGGGAGCCGGATCTTTACATATACTCACGTTACCGCAATCCGACTGTAGTAGCTGCCGAGGAGGCAGTTATGGAGGTCGAGGGGTGCGGGTGGGCGCTGCTGGCAGAGTCAGGCATGGCCGCCATTGACATAGCCCTGTCAGTCTTTCAGGAGGCAGGGAGACAGAGCACCTGGCTCTTCTTCTCGGAGATTTACGGCGGCACAATCTCATATATAAGCAGCGTGCTGCAAAAGCGCCGTGGCATGGAGGTCAGTTTCTTCAGGCCCGTTGAGTGCAGGTATGATTACCGGCAACTGGAAAACATACTCTCCGATATCAGACCTGATATTCTTTATTTCGAGACTATCTCGAACCCGCTGCTGATGGTCGCAGAGGGACGGACGGTCATTGAGCTGGGCAGAAAGTACGGAGCAAAGGTTATTGTTGACAACACCTTTGCCACTCCGATGCTGTGGAAGCCTCTCGATGACGGGGCCGACCTGGTGATCCACAGCGCCACGAAGTATCTGTCAGGTCACGGCAACCTGACTGCCGGGGTGATATGCGGCAATGATAATAAACTGATGCAGGATGCTGTAGAGTACCGCAAGTATGCAGGTCACATGCTCTCACCTGATGACGCCTATCGCCTGCAGACCCAGATGGCCTCATTCCATCTGCGTTTCAGGCAGCAGTGTGACAATGCTTTCGCCGTGGCACGTATGCTTCAGTCGTCAGACCTGGTTGCCAATGTGCTTTACCCGGGCCTCGAAAGCCATTATACACATGCGGCAGCAAAAGACCTGACAGGAGGGAAGGGCTATGGTGCAATGATCACCTTCGATCTTGCAGGAGCCACGCCCGAATCAAAAAGAAAGAACCGTGACCGATTCATCGCTGCCGTTTACCCGGAGATCCGCCTGATACCCACGCTTGGTGATAACCATACGATCCTGATGCCTGTCGAGGCAGTATGGGGCACCAAATACCCGGAGCCGGGAATGATAAGGATGTCGGTCGGTTACGAAGATACAGAAAGGCTTTCTGAGGTAATCAGGCGAGGCCTGGAAGGCTGATCAGCGGCATTTTCCTGCCCGGCCGGCGGGATAAATTGCTGATGTAAATGCCCTGACCCTGAGGCGGTTCACCATTTGACGGGTTCCTGTCCCCTTGCTGCAAGCCATTCGTTGCACCGGCTGAAGTGCGAGCAGCCGAAAAATCCGCGTGAAGCGGAGAGGGGAGAGGGATGTACTGTCTTGAGTACAAGATGCTTCGACTGGTCGATGGACGCTCCCTTGTTTTGTGCATAGGCGCCCCACAGCATAAACACCAGGTTTTCACGATGACTGTTCAGTGCACTGATGGCTGCATCGGTGAACCGCTCCCATCCCTTGTTCTGGTGCGAGAGGGCCTGGTGAGCCCTTACAGTCAGTATTGCGTTGAGAAGAAGCACACCCTGACGGGCCCAGTGTTCGAGGTTCCCTGACTTCGGCGCGGGCACCCCGAGGTCACGGTTCAGTTCCTTGAAAATATTCACCAGGCTGGGAGGGAACTCCGTTCCATCATCTACTGAAAAACAGAGTCCGTGTGCCTGCCCGTAGTTATGATAGGGATCCTGCCCGATAATCACAACCCTTACCCTGTCAAACGGGCAGAGGTCGAAAGCGTTGAAGATTTTATTCCCCGGCGGAAAAACCTGCCTGGTACGGTACTCTTCTCGCACAAATGCGGTCAGTGCGCCAAAGTAGTCCTTTTCAAACTCCTCGCTGAGCTTTTCCTTCCAGCCTGCTTCCATCTTTACTTCCATACTGTCACGGCTAATATGCTGTTAAATATATTGTTTTTTCCACGAAGTGTCATAACACCTGCGGTACAGGTAAAAATTGAGCTAAATTTGAACAATAAAAATATACGGATATGATTGACCTCCGGAGTGATACGGTGACAAAACCTTCGGCTGAAATGCTGAAGTACATGATGACTGCAAATGTCGGCGACATGATTTTCGGCGAAGATCCTGCCGTAAACGAGCTTGAAGGGATGGTTATTGAAATGTTCGGGATGGATGCAGCCCTTTACTGTCCGTCAGGCACAATGACAAACCAGATTGCAATTAAGGTTCATACCAAGCCCGGTGATGAAGTCATCTGCAGCAGAATGGCTCACATTTACCAGTTTGAGGCAGGTGGCATAGCGTTCAATTCAGGTGCCTCGGTGGCTCTGATAGACTCGGAGGACGGCACTTTCACTGCGGAGGATGTTAAACAGCATATGAACAATCCCGATGACTGGCATAAGGCATTCACGAGGCTTGTGGAGGTCGAGAACACAGTCAACAGGGGTGCTGGCGCCTGCTGGAGTTTTGATGAGTTGAAGAGGATCAGGGAGTTGTGTGACAGCAGTCATCTTGGTTATCATCTTGACGGAGCCAGGCTCTTCAACGCAATGACAGCCGATGGCAGGAGGCCGTCAGAATACGGAGCACTGTTCGATTCGATTTCCATCTGCCTTTCGAAAGGACTGGGAGCACCGGTAGGGTCTGTGCTGGTGGGAAAGAAGGATATAATAAAAGAGGGGACCCGTATAAGGAAGGTGCTGGGTGGAGCCATGAGGCAGGCAGGTTATATTGCTGCCGCAGGCATCTATGCCCTTAAAAACAATATCTCACGCCTTGCCGATGATAACCATAATGCCGCCGCACTGGCAGAAGCACTGAAAAAGTGCAGCCTGACCGACAGGGTTAATTACGGCGGAACCAACATCGTCATCTTCACCCTGAAACCGGGTAAAACGGCAGCGGAATTCCTCGAAAGAATTAAGTCCATGGGCATTCTGGCTCTTAAAACAGGTGAGAGAAGCATACGGATGGTTACTCACCTCGATGTGAGCGACGAGCAGGTAAAGAAAGCATGCGAGATCCTCGCTAACCTTTGAAGGTGAAGTAAATTGCACCAAGGATACAGAGGAATGCGAAGAGATGATTGAGCTTGAATGTCTCTGTGCGGAAGAAGAGAAGTGTAAAAACAACGAATACTGAAATTGAGATCACCTCCTGGATGATCTTCAGCTCCACAAGTGAGAACGGTCCGCCGGTACCGCGGTAGCCTATCCTGTTTGCCGGCACCTGGAAAAAATACTCGAACAGCGCAATCCCCCAGCTGGCCAGCACAATGCCTGCCAGTCCCAGTAAGGCATTTTTTGAAACGTTCTGGTACTTGAGATGACCGTACCAGGCAACCGTCATAAACGAGTTGGATACAATAAGCAACAGGATTGACCAGAGTCCTTTCATAACTCCTTACGGTAGACAAGTTTCGGGTCACCGGGACCGTAGAACTCGCGCAGTGTCGCCTCAAGTTCATACCCGTTCCTTGTATAGAAATGCCTGGTGGGCTCATACAGCGGTCTGCCGGAGGTCTCGATCCAGAGGATCTTCGCGCCGAGCGATTTAACCCTTTCTTCAACCTCCTTCAGGATGACCGATCCGTAGTGTTTCTTCCTGTGTTCCTCCTGGATGGCTATCCAGTACAGGTCCCACGAGTGCACCGATGAGGGGTTGGGACCAAAGTTGGCAAAGCCGACAACCTTACCTTCTTCAAGCAGCCGTACCCAGTAGTAACCGCTTTTTTCCTGACCGTTGGCAAAGGTCTCATCAGCAAGTGAAAGGGCCACCTCAATCTCAAAATCATAGAAATAGCCTGAGGAGGCTAGTATCTTTTCAAGTTCAGGCCTGTCGGCCGGGGATATCTCGAATGATATTTCTGGCATGGCTTGGTCAGACGTTAAGGTCATTTATTACATGCCTGATTATATCCTGGTGCGTATATCCGGCATGAACTGCAGCTGAGATGAATCCGCTGTCTGGTGAGATGCACGGGTTGGCGTTTACCTCGAGCACATATACATTTTCGTTTGCGTCAACCCTCATGTCGACTCGTGCATAACCCTTCAGGCCGAAGGTATGCCAGCAGCCGATTGCAACTGCGCGAAGATTGTTCATGAGTCTTTCACTAAGGTCTCCAGGGAAGTGACGCCTGCTGTTCTCGTACTGGAAGGTGTCTTCAACCCACTTGGCCTTATAGCTTACGATTCTTGGTATGTCATCAGGGTAATTATGGAAGACCATCTCGGCCGGAGGAAGCATCTCCGGGCCGTCAGGGCCGGCCTTCACACTGACATTGAACTCCCTTCCTTCAATAAATTCCTCTATGAACCAGTGACGGTCGGTCTTGTCCTTAAGTATTTCGGGAAAATTGCCGTCCCAGGTAAAGACAGACTCTTCTGTTATTCCCAGTGAGCCGTCTTCCCATACCGGTTTGAGGATATACTTCTTCCCGGTTACAAGATGTGATGTTTCTGAAACTTTATAACCGCCTGCAACAGGTATTCCGTTGGCTTTCATGATCTTTCTCGCCAGTACTTTGCTGGCTGTGATAAAAGTGGCTTCCACCGGGCAACCCGAGTAGGGTATGTGATGCATGTTGAGAAGACCGGGGATAAAATAGAGTATCTCAGCCTTTTTACCTACTGACTCGACGAGGTTGAATATAAAATCAAAACCTTCGCCGGCGATACCGGCTATCTCATTGAAAAAATTGTCGGTTATGCCGCGGCATTCAACATTATATCCGAGGCTCTGCAGTGTATTGTCAATAAAATTGACCTGGTCAAGAACATCGAGCTCGTCAGGGAGAGCATCCGGGGCAGGCTCATTGTAGATTATCAGGCACTTTTTTGTCATTATTTCAGTCCGTAACGTTTTTTAGCCGAGTTAACAATTATCTCCATCAGGGAGCTGAAGGTGAGGCCGTTCATGCGTGACAGCATCGGCAGGTCAGAGTGTACCGGGTTCAGGCCGGCAAGTGGATTGGCTTCAATGAAGCACATCCTTCCGTTACGGTCAGCTTTCATGTCGACACGTCCGGCGTCGACAGCTCCCAGGGCACGCCATGCTCCCAGTGCTACTGCATCGCATTCAGCCCGGAGCTCTTCGTCATAGACCCTGTACTGAACATAGTTCTCGTAGTTCTCCTTTACCTCAACCGAGTAGGGGAGATTATCCCTGCAGATCACCTCCATGCCACCGGTTACCTTCGCTTCTGCGCCGTTGCCGGTGACACCCACTGTGAATTCCCTGCCGGGAAGATACTCTTCTATAAGAACCGGCTGGTGATATGTGGCCAGCAGCTCAGTTACAAGGGTAACAAGCGAATCACTGTCTCTTATCACGCTGCGTGTGGTGATACCCTTTCCCGTACCCTCGGCGACAGGTTTGACGAACAGAGGAAACTCCAGGGCTGCAACTGCGTCAAGGTCCCTGACCGAATTGGCAATAACTCCGGGGCATACAGGCACACCGGCGGCAGCTACAACCAGCCTGGTGAGATATTTGTTCAGTGAAACGCCCATTACGACAGGTCCGCTGAAGACATACGGTATCCGGTACTGATCGAGCAGTGCGGGTACAACCGACTCGCGTCCGTCGCCGTAGAGCCCTTCGGCAATGTTGAAAACAATATCCCAACGTTCGCCGGAGGCGAGCTTTTCTACAAGCTGAAAGACATTTCCTATTCGTACTGTTTCGTAACCGAGGCGGGTGAGCTCATTCTCCAGGGCTACCACGGTCTCCTCCTTGTCAAATTCCGCCGTCTCGTCCATTGTATAACCCCGTTCGAGGTACCATGAACGGAGGTCATACGTGAGTCCTATCCTCATCCCGTGACTACTTTTTATTGGGGTAAGTATAGCGGTTCTTTTTATAATTTCTGAGTACCCATTTTTCAGGGCCGCTCTCTACGACATAAGCAGGCAGGATAGGGATCTTGCCGCCTCCGCCGGGAGCGTCCACGACGAACTGTGGAACGGCGTAACCGCTTGTATGTCCCCGGAGGTTCTCGATGATGTCAATGCCTTTTTCAATTGTGGTCCTGAAGTGGCTTGAGCCGGGAATCAGATCACACTGGTAGATGTAATAAGGTCTTACGCGGACGGTGAGGAGCTTCTGCATGAGGCTCTTCATCGTTGCCGGGTCATCATTAATGCCCTTGAGCAATACCGTCTGGCTTCCCAGCGGCATACCTGCATCGGCAAGCATCTCGCAGGCCTTGCGGGTCTCGGGGGTCATCTCGTCAGGATGGGTGAAGTGAACGCTGAGGAAGAGCGGATGGTATTTCTTCAGCATGTTCACCAGCTGAGGGGTGATCCTCTGCGGCAATACTGCCGGCACCTTCGTGCCTATCCTCAGTATCTCGATATGCTTTATGGCTCTCAGGTTGGAGAGCAGGTATTCAATCTTGCTGTCATTCATCGTGAGAGGGTCTCCTCCGCTGATGATGACGTCACGTATCTCGGTATGTTCCCTGAGATAATCGAAGGCCAGTTCCCATTCACCCTTTGTAAGATGACCCAGCTTACCCACTGAGTGTGAGCGGGTGCAGTACCTGCAGTATGAAGAGCAGAACTGTGTCACCGTAAAGAGAGCCCTGTCAGGATAACGGTGAACTATGCCTGGCACCGGGCTGCTGCCCATCTCGTTGAGAGGGTCAGCCTTTTCGGCGTCGGTGATAATCATCTCGTCGCTTGTCGGTATCATTGTACGGCGAAGCGGCGACCCTGGTTCGGAGTCGTAAATGAGTGAAAGATAATATGGAGTTATCCTCAGCGGCAGTCTTCCCTTCAGTCTGTTGAGGGTATGGATCTCGTCATCGGTCAGTGTCATGACACGTGAGAGGGCCTCAGCAGTGGTGAAAGAGTTGCGCAACTGCCAGCGCCAGTCATTCCAGGATTCAGCATTTGCAAGGGGGAAGTAGCGGCGTATGAATTCCGAACTCCGGTTGCTAACTAAACGATCGTGGGATCCGATCTGCGGGAAGATCATGGTACCCGCGCCAGGTTCTTCGTCAGAAGAACAACCCATGAGGCGGCTCTCAACACGAGCAGCCGTTGCCTCTTTTCTGTTAGCGTTCATACTTCGGTAAAAAACTTTACCTTTTTTTCTGGTTGTTAATTATTCGTTTTGGTTATTAAAATGTTTCATAAAATTTCCGCTAAGTTATTAATTGGATAACCTGCGGTTTCTCATCCGGCCAAAAGATATTAACATGCAAACGATGCCTGATAATACCTGGTTTTCAATCTCATAACCTGTCTGAGTCTGAGTTATGCACAGCCTGTTTTCAGGTGACGAAATCTATGTCCGGAATTTGAGGCGCAAACATAAATCAAAATCTGATATACGGGTATTTTTGAGCCATTATTTTCAGATTATTTTCGATCATCCGGTCACGCTGTGCGGCACACAACTGGGTGCGGCCTGCGTCTTCCGGTGTATTCATCACATAATCAATTAGTTTATCTATTTTAGTTGTTGCCACGTGCATCCTTGTATCTGAGCTGGCGTAATAAACAAAGACCGTGCCATCATCATCGGCAATCCACCCGTTGCTGAAGACCACGTTGGAGACGTCGCCCACTCTCTCTTCACCGAGTGGTTCAAGGAAGTGTCCTGACGGTCTTCTGATCACTCTCCAGGGCTCTTCAAGCGATGTCAGGAAGAGATACAGGGTGTATCGGAGTCCTGCCGCCGTTCTCCTGACGCCATGGGCAAGATGGATCCACCCGAAATCTGTCCTGATTGGTGAGGGACCCTGGCCGTTCTTCACCTCTTTTACTGTGTGGTACTGGCGCGGATCGACGAGTATCTCGCTTCCGAGCACTGCATGCTCCATGCTGTCACAGAACCCGGCGGAGATGCCGCTGTCGCCGGTCTCGATGAATCCTGACTGAGGCCTTGTGTAGATCATGTATTTCCCGTTGACAAATTCGGGGTGGAGAACGCAGTTTCTCTGCTGTGCCGCCCCTGATTTCAGGTCATCGAGCCGCTCCCAGTTATCGAGGTCTTTAGTCCGGGCTATCCCGCAGCTGGCCAGTGCTGCGGATGAATCGTCGGGCTTGCTGTTATCCTTTCGCTCTGCGCAGAAAAGGCCATAGATCCAGCCATCCTGATGCTTTGTGAGACGGATGTCATAAACATTCATCTCCGGGTCACCGGTTACCGGCATCACTATAGGGTGGTTCCGGAACCGCCAGTTGTCTATGCCGTTGGGGCTCTCTGCAATTGCGAAGAATGATTTGACGTCAAAGCCTTCGGTGCGCAGCGCCAGGCAATATTTCCCGTCATGTTTAATGGCGCCTGCATTGAAAGTCGTGTTTATCCCGAGGCGTGTCATCAGATGCGGATTGCTTCTGTAATCGAGGTCATACCTCCAGAACACCGGCGTATGATCACGGGTGATTATCGGATGGGTATACCTGTCGAAGATGCCGTTGCCGCCTTCCTTCTTTGGATTGGGCTTGCTGATGAGCTTTTCATGTTCATCGAAAAGCCGCTTCACTTCATTGTCAAATTCCTGTTCTTTCATCGTTCCCGGTTTTTGTCCGGAACAAATATAACGGATAACGCAAATGATATGCTGTGATTGCCTTATGCATTACCGATTTGTATTTTTTATACATTGCAAAAACCCAAACGAAACAGAAATTATGAAAAAAAGCCTTGTCTTCATACTGTGGCCCCTTGCATTCATTGCCGCATCCTGTGGCAACAGGAGCGCATCGCCGGAATATATGGTTGTAGGTTACGTGGCCGGCTACAGAAATTACGATTTCTCGCAGATAGACGCCTCCAGCCTGACACATGTCAATTATGCGTTTGCAAACATAATCAACGGAGAGGTGATGTTCGGGAGCGAAGGCATAGATGACACCGACATGAATGCAGAGGACATCAGGGCCCTGACTTCGCTGAAGGATGTCAACCCTGACCTTAAAATCCTTGTTTCTGTAGGCGGTTGGGGGTGGTCAGGCAATTTCTCCGATGCTGCTTTTACAGACTCATCGCGTAACCGTTTCGCGGCGAGTGCCGCAAGGTTCATCAAAGAGTATTCCCTTGACGGTATTGATATCGACTGGGAGTACCCGAATCAACCCGGTGCCGGCAATACCTACAGGCCTGAAGATGTGCATAACTTCACCCTTTTGCTTGAGAGTGTGAGAAAACACATCGATTCACTGGCGGCGGCAGAGGGCAGGAAGGAGAAGTACCTGCTTACAATCGCCACGGGAGCCAATGAGCTCTATGTTGCAAATACTGAGCTGGGACAGCTCTCACAGTATCTTGATTTCATAAATATAATGACGTATGATTTTCATCACGGGGCGAGTTATCAAACGGGGCATCATGCCAATCTGCATCTTTCATCACTTGACTCCCCTGACGGCGATGCGACGGACAGGGCTGTGGAACTGCATCTTAAGGCAGGTGTGCCTGCGGAGAAGCTGAATATCGGGATACCTTTCTACGGGAGGACCTGGAAGGGGGTGGAACCGGTGAACCACGGCCTGTACAGACAGGCTGTCACCACCGGCGCCGGCACAGCCTGGGCTGATGTGCTGAAGGCCCTGTCTGACACTGCCTTTACGAGATATTTCGACTCGTCAGCTGTCTCGCCGTTCCTGTGGAACGAAAGGGACTCGGTATTTATCTCATACGAGGATGAAGGGTCGATAGCAGCAAGAATGAAATACCTGAGGGAAAAAGGCCTTGGAGGAGTCATGTTCTGGGAATATACCGAAGATGTGGACGGGATGCTTCTCAGGGCTGTCACTGAGGGGCTGAAGGCGAAGTGATTCGGACAGAAGAGGCGTAGGTGACAATGCCCGGGGCAACAGGCCAGAGAGCGAAGTGATTCAGACAGCAGAGGCATAGGTGACAATGCCCGGGGCAACAGGCCAAAGGGCGAGGGGTTTCAGATCAGAACCGTGTCAGTGTCAGATGATCAGATAAAGAAAAACGCCACACCCGCCACACTGATTATAGCCCCGGCAATCTCTACGGCAGTGATTTTTTCCCTGTAGATCCAGACTGACGGAGCCAGTATCAGCACAGGCACAATTGCCATTAAAGTTGATGCTATGCCAGCCTGGGTGTGTTTGACTGAGAGGAGTGAGAATGAGATACCCAGAAAGGGGCCGAAGAAAGCTCCCAGCACGAGCGGTTTCATGGCAGACGGATTTTTCAATGCAGCCGAAACATTACCCCATCGCCGGAGGAAAGTTATTATAATTGAAAAACCGGCAATCCCTGCAATAATGCGTATCTGTGTGGAGGCAAATGCATTATAGCCGTCCATGCCATATTTGCTCAGGACAATTCCAAGTCCCTGGCCGATAGCTCCGATGAAGGCAAAAAGCAACCCTGCCGGCGCAATCTTTATTGAGAGCCGTTCGCCTTTGACAGGTTTTTTGAAGATGGCAAGGCTGATTCCGGAAATTACAATTATCATTCCCGCCATCTGCATTATATTCAGAGACTCACCCAGGATAAAATATCCGAAGATTGCAGCCAGCGGAGGAGCCAGGGTCATTATCAGCATCGAAAACCTTGATCCTATCAAAGGGTAGGAGCGGAAGAGATAATAATCTCCCAGAACCAGCCCGACTATTCCCGACAGTCCGAGCCATATCCAGTTGTGGGTGCTGGCGTCGATTGGAAGGAAATGACCCCGGGCGATGAGAGTATAGACACCAATGAAGAAGAAAGCCAGCGCCAGTCTCAGGATATTGACTGTAAGGGAGCCCACCTTCCGGCTGGCTGACTCGAATGCCAGCGCTGTGACAGTCCAGAAGATTGCCACTGCCAGCGCAGCAAATTCTCCTGTGTGGGATGTAATGTAGTTCATGCCCGATATTGTAAGCGCACAAAAATATACAATCATCCGGACCCTGTTCCTGTTCCGCCCGTTTCAGGTGATTTTTTTTCTTTCAGGCTGCTTCATTGTTCTTTTATGCCTATTTTTGATAAAACCTAAATCACGTTGCAATGGATGCAAAAACGAAAGCGATCGTTTCACACCTGTTCGGAATAGGGTGGCTTATAGCCCTGATTGTCAATTCAAGCAGGAAGGAGGAACTTGCCAGTTACTATATCAGGCAGAACCTCGGATTCATAATAATATGGCTGGGATTGACCATTCTGCGGGTGTTGCCTGTTGTCGGAACAGTGATCTGGGTAGTAGGCGGTATACTCCTCTTCGCAGGGTGGCTCATGAGCTTCATATGGTCGATACAGGGTGAGATGAGACCGGTTCCATGGCTTGGAGACAAATTCCAGGCATGGTTCAGGGGATTCTGATTCAAAACCAATATCATCCATTTCATTTTTGGCGATGAGAAATGGAAATTCCATTCGACCATCGTGTAATACCTGCATTTCCTGTTTAATGTTAATTAACTATTATTTAACGCATCATTGAAATATCGTACGACTAAAAGTCGTTATTTTCGATATGATTGACATATTTTTGCCGGGCCTCGCCATGGTATGAATTTGACCGGTCAGGTAGGTATAATGGATCCTTGCGCAAACATAGCTCAAATACTGAAAGGGTTTGAGCCGGTAGGACTTGATGAAATGGGCAGCGTCAGGTACATGAACCGTATAGATACAAAATACCTTTTCCCGGTCACCAGGCTTCCCCAGCTCCTGGCAAATGTTCAGAAGGAATACAGGGCACTGGAAATCGAAAAAACAAGAAGGTTCAAATACAAGACTGTCTATTTCGACACCCCTGACCTCCGATTCTATAACCAGCATGTTACAGGAAAGCTGAACAGGTCAAAGGTGCGGATCAGGACCTATGAATCGAACGGACTTACATTCCTCGAGGTAAAACATAAGTCGAACAAGGGCCGTACATGCAAGTCTCGCCTTGAGAAGGAGCCCGGAGACATGAATCACATAGAACAGTCACGCCTTTTTCTCAATGAAATGTTATCATCCGATGCTGATAACCTGAAGGCAGTAATAAACACCGGGTTTACTCGTATCACGCTTGTCAGCTTCGCATATTCAGAAAGAATTACAATAGACTATAACCTGAGCTGGAACAATCTCCGGGGGGAGACTGTCAACATGCCGTTTCTTGCAATTGCCGAAATAAAGAGTGACAAGTCATCGACACAGTCTCCGTTTTTCTGCCAGCTGAAACAAATGGGCATACGCAAGTCAGGCTTCAGTAAGTACGCAACAGGGATGGCCATGGTCAACAATGCGCCGAAACAGAATAATCTGAAACCAAAGTTTTTACTAATTAAAAAAATCAGGGATGAATTTAACTCAAACGACACCGTCTGACAGTGTTGCTGCATTGGCCGGGTACGGCATGTTCGGTCTGACCGGATTGCCTGAACTTGTGGTACGGTTCGGTATAAACCTGGCTGTAATACTTATCCTCGTAAGATGGCTCTATTACAGCACAGCCAGGCGCAAAGACTACCTTTTTACATATATTCTTATTTCAAGCGTTGTGTTTCTGCTCTGCTTCATGCTTGAGAGTGTGACCCTGCAGATAGGATTTGCACTGGGACTCTTTGCTATCTTCGGCATAATCAGGTACAGAACCAATCCCATGCCAATCAAGGAGATGACATATCTTTTCATTGTAATTGGTGTCTCGGTTATCAATGCCCTCACAACGGGTACAGGCTGGATGGAGATAGTCTTCGCCAATGTGATAATAGTGCTGATAACTTTCGGTCTTGAGAAGGTGTGGCTGCTCAGGCATATCTCCTCTAAGTCAATCGTTTATGAAAAAATTAATCTGATTGTCCCCGAAAAGCACGATGAGCTTCTTGCAGACCTCCGGGAACGGACCGGTCTGAAGGAAATTAAAAAGGTTGAGATTGGCGGCATTAACTTCCTCAAGGACACTTGCAGGATGATAATCTATTATGAAGACAACGAAAGGTCTGTAAACCTCGCCGACCAGAACGGATTTATCAAACCAGACGACAATGACGATGATTAACAGAAAAACCGCATTTGTTCTTGCAATTCTTTTGTCAGCCGCGGTCGCGGGACAGAAGACAGACTACGGCATATGGTACGAGGCCAAGGCCGAAAAAGACATCTGGAAGGGCCTCAGGCTTGACCTGGAGGCAAGCCTGAGGACAAACGAGAATGCCGGGAATATCGATAAATTTTATATAGAACCCGGGCTTCGGTACAAGTTCAACGATTATTTCAATGCCGGGATCTATTACAGGTTTATTGACCAGAAGGAAAAGGATGACAAATTTCATCCGCGACACCGGTGGTTTGTTCAGATGAAAGGCACAACCCCTTCAGTGGCAAGATTCACTTTTTCGGTAAGATACCGGATACAGCAGCAGTTCAAAACATATATCGAAGACCCGGAGGACGAGGAGCCTCAATGGTACCAGCGTGTAAGGTTAGAGCTTGATTATGATGTCAGGGGGATTCCGCTAAAACCTTATATAAATGCTGAGATGCACTCACAACTTAACAATCCGAATGAAATTGTCGCTGACAAATGGAGAACCATGATTGGCGTCGAATATACACTTAACAAGAAGCACACTTTCGGGCTTGAGTACATCTACAATGAAAGCCGGGTGACCAAACCGCCCTATGAGAATCTTTTAGGTGTTACTTATGCTGTAAAACTGTAATGTAATGAACCGCCTCAGACAAGCCGGAATCCTGGCATTCATGGGATTTCTTGCAGTTGCATTCTCATGCACAAAGGTGTATGCACCTGATTATGAGAATAATTTTGAGAATGATGCAGATTATCTGTGGGACTCCTCAGATGAGGTTTATATTATGCTGAACGGTTCTTCGGCAACGATTGACGGAGCAGGTGCGACAGTGAATGATGGCGAGGTGCTGATTGAATCTGCAGGAAACTACAGGATAAGCGGTACACTCGATAATGGCCGGATAGTGGTTGATTCCCCGGGAGACAGTATAGTGAGGCTTATCCTTGACGGTGCATCTGTTACCGGCAATAAAAACGCTGCTGTATTTATAAGAGATGCCGGAAAATCTGTCATTATTCTTGAGGAGGGTTCTGTTAACAGCCTCACCGACGCGGTCAGTTACACATATGATAACGAAGAAGAGGAGCCTTCTGCAGCGTTGTTCAGCAAGTCTTACCTCGGTATCTCAGGAAACGGAACCCTGGAAGTGACGGGCAGGTACCTCGACGGTATCGTCGGGAAGGACGGCCTTGTACTAAGGAGCGGAGTTCTCAGCGTAAATGCTGCTGATGACGCAATAAGGGGTAAGGATTACCTCGTGATCCATGACGGAGACATATCAGTCAACTCAGGTGATGACGGTCTGAAATCAGATGTCAGCATTCAGATTGACGGAGGTACAATCCGTATAAATTCAGGCGATGATGCAGTTCACGCTGACACATCGCTGGTTATCAATGACGGTAATATCAACGTTTCAAGATCCTATGAAGGCCTCGAGAGCATCGCTCTGTGCATAAACGGGGGTACAATCCATATCGTATCCGGTGATGACGGCATCAATGCTGCCGATGGTTCGGGTGGTGGTCAGCCCGGCCAGCCTGGTATGCCGCCACCGGGAGGGTTCTCGTCAGGGAATTGTTCCCTTAAGATTACCGGTGGCTATACATGGGTCAATGCCACAGGCGACGGACTCGATATAAACGGTTCGGTGGAGATGACTTCCGGGACACTCATTGTCGACGGCCCTGTTTCGAATAATAACGGTGCACTTGACTATGACGGAACATGCAGGATAAGCGGTGGAACCATTCTTGCCGCAGGAAGCTCAGGCATGGCTCAGGCTCCGGGAACTGGATCGGCACAGAACTCGGTCATAATTAATTTCCCGACACAACAGTCTGCGGGTACACTTGTTACAATAACAGACAACAGCGAAAATCCGCTTGTCTCAGCAAAAAATTCAAAAAAATTCCAGTCACTCGTATACTCCAGCCCGGATCTGGTAAAGGGCTCATCATATAATATATACATCGGAGGTACTAACAATGGTACAGCGGTCGACGGGGTTTTCACGGGAGGTCAGTACACCCCCGGAACAAGGTATAAAAGCTTTGCAATAGCCGGCATCCTTACCCAGGTGCGTTAGTTTATCAGGCACATTATCATTATATTTGCGGAAATTTCCAGCCAACAGGCTGTTTTTTTATTTTAAATGACTGACATGTATAAATGGACACCCGAACGTATAGGAGAACTTAAAGGGAAAAGGATAATTATTACCGGTGCAAGCCATGGGATCGGTTTTGAAGCTGCCAGGGTCCTGGCATCGAAGGGGGCGGATATAGTCATGGCTGTAAGGAATACAGAAAAGGGAGAAAAGGCCGCCTCGAAGATCGCCATAGTGAACGGGCATAAGCAGGTATCTGTAATGCATCTTGACCTGGCAGACCTTGAATCTGTAAGAAAATTTGCAGATGACTTTTTGACGAGGTATGACAGGCTTGATGTCCTCATCAATAATGCAGGGGTAATGATCCCCCCTTACAAACGGACCAAAGACGGCTTCGAGCTTCAGTTCGGGACCAACTATCTTGGGCACTACGCGCTGACAGCCCGCCTGCTGCCACTGCTTCAGGCCACCCCGCTGTCGAGAGTTGTTTCATTGAGCAGCATTGCAGCACGGAGGGCAAAAATACACTTTGACAACCTCGACGGTTCAAAGGGTTATAGTCCCATGAGATTTTACCGTCAAAGCAAGCTTGCCAATCTCCTGTTTGCACTCGAACTGCAGAACAAGCTTGAAAGATCAGGGTCATCAACCATCAGCGTCGCCTGTCATCCGGGAATAAGTGCCACCAACCTTCTCTCGAGAGGATCAGGCAGGGAGACCGGCAAGCTCATGAAAATGCTTATGAGGATTGTGGCACAGACAGCTGAAAATGGCGCCCTGCCGACACTTTATGCCGCCACCCACCCTGATCTCCGCGGCGGGGAATTCATCGGTCCTGACGGCCCCGGCAACACAAAGGGTTATCCTGTGCTTACAAATGATTCCGCAAGGCTCTATAATCCTGATCTGGCAGCGAAGCTCTGGGAGGTCTCGGAGACGCTGACCGGAGTCACTTACTCAATCTGAGGGTAAAAGGCAGTAGGCAGTAGGCAGTAGGCAGTAGGCAGTAGGCAGTAGTGAAAATACTGCTATTCATCCAGTTACCGGATGCATTGTCAACACTCTTGCCTATTGCCTATTGCCTCTTGCCTGATTTCCCTGTGCAACAATCATTGAACAATACCCGGTAATGGTTGTTATAATTCTGTGATGAATAAATGTTAAACAAAACAGAATTTTTTGGTATGAAAACGACGAAATGGGTTATAGATCCGGCACACAGTGAGATCCAGTTCAAGGTGAAGCATATGATGATCACCACTGTTACAGGTACCTTCAAGGAATTCAAATCAGAGGTTGAGACAGACGGGGATGATTTCTCTACTGCCAGGATAACCTTTGAGGCAGCAACAGAATCAGTCTTCACAAATGCAGAGCAGCGTGACGCACACCTGAAGAGTGCAGACTTCTTTGACAGTGAAAACTTCCCGGTGATGAGTTTCGTTTCCTCACGCCTGGAGAAGATTGATGATGAAACCTGGCAGCTCTTGGGTAACCTGACAATAAGGGGTGTAACAAAACCGGTCAGGCTTGACGTGGAGTTCGGTGGCATTGGTAAAGACCCATGGGGAAATACAAAGTCCGGTTTCAGCATCAACGGCAAGATCAACCGCAAGGATTGGGGACTAAACTGGAATGCAGCCCTGGAGGCAGGTGGTGTTCTTGTCAGTGATGACGTCCGCATCTACGCAGAGGTGCAGTTCGCAAAGCAGGCCTGATGACAGGCCTGTCTCTTCCGGCCTGATCCACTACCCCCTGAATCCCGGCCATGATTCTCTTACGCCGGTCAGCAGTTGTTTTCACCGTCCAGACAACTGAGGGTTTCACATAATGCCTTGTGGATTTTGCTGTTATCTCTGATCCAGCTTTTTCTTCCGGCCCGAAAGCCGAAGATGCATAAGCCGGTGAAAAAAACCACCCATATTACTATCAGAAGTCCAATCCTGTCTGTGTAATTTGACAGTCTGCCGGTAAATATCATTCCACCGCCAATACCAATTATTATCACCAGCGGTGAAAGAATCAGGTAGTCGACTGTTGTGAAATACCTGAGCTGCTTTTCTGCTTTTCTGAGGTAATCCATTATCGGGAGGGTATAGGCACTTGCAGAAAGAGGCCTGTACCTGAAATAAAGATATGCTGCACCCAGCACGAATCCCAGTCCGCAGAGCCGGTAACCGGTAGCTGTCGCTCCGGTCTGGTTTGCTGCCAATCCGGTGTAAAGCACGAAGAGCACTGTGAGTATACCCGTAACCAGCATCTTCCTGGAATGCTGCTTCTTTTCATATTCGGTAAAAAGCCCTATCAGCTTTCCCGGATCAAGTTTTCCGGTCTCGCTGTTGCTTTCAGTATCATTGTAATTCCCTGAAAATTTGTCATTTGTTTTCATGAATCTCCCTCCATCTGTTTTGAATCTGAGCTTTTATCCTTGATATCCTTGTTCTTGCGTTTGCTTCGGTAAGTCCCGTGATCTGGGAAATCTCAATATATGGCAATCCTTCCAGGTACAGGGCAACCATCGTCTTGTCAACAGAATTCATCCCCCGTGAGAAGTCACCGAAAAATTTAAGCATCTCCTCCCTGCGGCTGTCGTCATATTCGTCATCGATTATATCGGCAATCTCCGTTGAGTCAGGCCTGACGAAAAGTGCATATTCCCTGCTTGTTTTTGAAAGATGCGAAAGGCATGTGTTCACCGCAATCCTGGTAATCCAGGTTTTAAGCTGCGATTCGCCGCGGAATGAACTGAGATTGAGCCAGATTTTCAGCAGCACCTCCTGGCTGGCATCCTGGGCCTCGGGGTTGGAGCCGAAGTAATAACGGCAGATATTGCTGATCCGCTTCTCGTTATCCCGGATGGCATCCGAGAAGATCTGCTCCCGTGAACCTGTCTTATATTCCGTTGCTGTCATCACTCTGTTTCATTGCCTGTTACCTGAACCTGTCATGAGGCTGGCCCGGCTGACCGGTCATACATTAACCTCTTTTCAGCTAATTGACCCCGTTCACCCGGTTTTGTTACACTGTTTCTTCCCACAATTTCGCATATTTTATTTTGCATTTTATACCGGACGGAGAAAATCAGCCGGAACGGCTGCAGGATATACTGTTACTGACCGGAGTGATGTCCGGTTGCAGCTAATTATGCCTGATTCAGAGTGACATGATGCGGTAAACTAAGCCCGGTCTTCAGAAAATCAGGGTCATAGCCACATACTTGACCAGCAACCCTGCGATTGTAAAAATGATTGTGTCACGCACACGGTGCCGTATCATACCTGCTGCCAGCGAGATTACCGGAGAGGAGAGGGGCAGGGCATTGAAGACAAAAATCGTAAGATTGCCGTATTTGACTATGTTGGCCTCTGCCTTCTCATAACGGCGCCGGCCGATAAGCCTGTCAATGAATTTGTTGCTTACAGAAAATCCTATCAGGTAGTCAATTGTCTGCGAGAACAGTGCTGTTCCCATTGCCACGGCATTCAGGGCAAGGACATTGATATCCCCCTGCAGGTAATACACGAAAGCAACTTCCACCGGCATAAACAGAAAAAACAGGTATCCTGAGGCGTTGACAATTGCAAAGGAAAGAAGTCCTTCGTCGCGTGACCCGTAATAGATGTCCCGACCTATTGTAAGTGAGGCGATTGTAATTGCGGCGACAATCAGGAGAGAGGCGATGACAATGCTGACAATGTCACGTTTGGCAAGTCTCATTCACGGTAGTTTGGGTCACCATAAATGTAATGAATTTTCGAAAAGGCAAAAACAACGTTTAAAGAGAATCGACTTTCAGGATTCCCGACCTGTTGAAAGTGACCCTGTAGACAGTGACCTGGTTTTCGCCGTCGTATTTCAGATCTATCACAAACGTAAGATAATAGACCTTCTGCCCGCTTAATTCCTCATACCCGTCACCTGTAAGCATCCGGAACGGTATTTCCGGATTGTCCATGTTATGGACGAAGTTCGAGACGTTAAACCTGATTATGTCATTTACTCCGGTAATCGTATAGTGAGTAAAAATGCCGTCAAGTGAAGGCCTGTCAAGTTTCATGAGTTTTCTGTAAAGCACCACCTTCTCCCATCCCCTGACACTCTGTGCATCAAAAGTGAGCGATTTGCCGCGTTTCCTGATTATATTGGCCGGTACTTTGTCTGCAGACACGAAATCGAAGCTCTCCTTGCACCAGCCCACAGATTTGTCAGCCGTGACCGAAATCTTCGTTTTGTGATCAAAGAAGACCTTTCTGAGCTTACCCGCGAAGTAATAACGGGTAAGCTCCTTGATGCGGTCCTTGAGCATGTAGCTTATCACAAGGGCGATGAACAGCGGAATCGTCAGGTTGCCGTATTTTTGCTGGAAGGCAAAGGCAATGCCTGTAGCAA
Organism: uncultured Rikenella sp.; assembly: GCA_964635655.1. GTDB lineage: Bacteria > Bacteroidota > Bacteroidia > Bacteroidales > VadinHA17 > SR-FBR-E99. Next base: position 129,395 of record CAZWOC010000009.1, read on the forward strand.
ATATCATCGCAAAGCCTGCTGCAATGCTGTATATTAGTTGTTCGGCAATGAATCCGTCCTTTTTCTTTCTTGTGGCGAGGAACAACTGGCTCTCGAAGAGCTTTTTGAGAACTCCCCTCCGGTAAATAAGTTCCCTGATCTCTTCCTCACCCCGGCTTTCGGCAACCGGAAAGCCTTTTGACTTCCTGTACTCAACCTCTCCGCGTATCAGGTCCGTGAACATATGACCACTCCGGGAGAAAAGTTCCGGACATATCTTCCGGATTTCATCTGCCAGCAGGAAAGTGTGTTGTTCAATAAGGTTGCTCATGAACTCGTCACCGAGCAGGTATAACGAAAATAGCTCCCGGCTGACAGTCGGTACTGCAATTATCTGCCTGAGACTCCTGTAGTTGGAGAGAATATCACGGGAGCTCTGAAGATAAATCGAGATAAGATAATCACGGTCTTCCGTCCCGATATTTCTGACGATGTGTTCGCGGTGATCGCGAAGTGATGACTTGAGGATCGAATTGAACATCTTTATCTGATGCTCGTACTCCCTGGTGTTGCCGCGGGTCGGACTGACTGCCAGGGCGTTGAAAGAAGACTCGAGATGGATGAAAGGCGATTTTGCCCTGTCGGCAATATCCCTTAAGAGGAACTCGGGTGTTATGAGCCTTATATTCGACTTCAGATCCTTGTAGAAATCTGATTTGTCATATGTCTGCCTGTTGATATCCAGGCTGTTTGGAATGAATATCCAGGTATTGACCTCGAAAAGGTTCTTTTTCAGTTTTCTCCTTGTCGAATACCCGAATTTAAGTTCGAGGGAGAATTTATCATGTATTTTTACGCTCTTGTCTATCATGTCCGGAATTCTCAGAACAGCCCGAATACTCCGTTCGGCGTAATTCCCAGGAACCTGAACCATGTTTCTCCTGCGATAATGATGAGCAGCCAGGCGATGATCATCATCGTGATGCCGAATTTAAATGCATCAGCAATGCTGTACTGGTCTGTCTCATAGAGCAGCGCAGCAGGTTTGCTGTTAAAGGGAAGGACATAGACATGCTCGATCATGAATGCCACAGGCAGTGCCAGGCTTATCACACTGAAGCCGAACCTGTTTGCTACACCTATGGCAATAGGGATAAAAATCATCGCCCTCATTGTCTTCGACTGGAACAGGAGAGCGCTGAAGACCATGACGCCGGTAAGAAGTACATAGAGCAGCCAGAACGGCGTTCCGTTGCCGATTCCCATATGATCGAAGGCAGCGTTTACAGCTATCGAAGGCAGGTCTGTGTAGTCGAAGCCTGAACCGAGGGTATAAGCACCTGCGGAGAACAGCATCAGGTGCCAGGGTACATCGACATCGTTCCATTTAACTATGCCGACCCTTGGCAGAAGTGCAATAACGGCTCCCACAAATGCAACCGATGTGGCGCTGATCCCGTGAAGACGGTCGGTAGCCCAGAACCCGAGTATAAGGATAAACAGCACTATGGCCTTGATCTCCTGTAAATCTATCTTTCCCAGTTTCTTAAGCTCTTCGCGAAGCCTGTCCATGCCACCCTCTATCTGAGGGAGCCTCTCCTCCGGGGAGAGTGGGAAGAATATCTTCATGGCGACGAAATATCCGATGAACATGAGCCCTACCATGATAGGGAACATTGCCATCATCCAGTCGCCGAAGAACACCTTGCCGCCAATGGCTCCGCCTATCAACGCTGCCGCAAGCAGGTTGGCGCCTGAGCCTGTTACAAAAGCACCGGCCCCGATATTGATGTTTAAAAGGTTCTGCAGGACAATGCTTCTCCCGAAGTTATTCCTTGTGCCTGAGTGAGCGCCGTAAATCGAAGCTATGACCATAAATATCGGCAACAATATGGCTGCCTTTGCTGTGGTGGCGGATATAAATGCAGAGAGCACAAGGTTAATCAGTATGAAACTGATAAAAATCGACGACGCACTTTTACCAAACTTGATTATGAACCACAGTGCAAACCGTTTGGCGACACCGGTGGCGACAAGCATGCTGGCAAGCACGAACGACATTATGTTCAGCCACATGACCGGATGACCAAGCTGTGCAAGAGCCTCCTTTTCAGGAAGCACTTTGGCAAGAATGAGACTGATTATTATTATCAGTGAGGTCAGGTAGTTCGGAATAGCCTCGGTGATCCACAGTATAAGAGCGGCAACAAAGATTGCCAGCATCATGATATTCGTCCGCATGAAACCATCGGCGCCGAGGGTTTCATAGGCTTTTTTTGCCGCAGAGGAGATAAGCCTCTCAGGGTCGATGTCACTCAGAAATGGTATCCTGATTACAAAGGCAAGAAGAACAAAGCTTAGGATTGCCAGGGGAACCCCTGCAACAGCAAGCCATTTCTCAAACTTACCCTTTGACCTCTTAGGGAGCTTTTCAACCCTGTAGTTCTGCATGTCGAGAGGATCGAACACCTCCATGTCATGTGCCTGCTCTTTTACGGACGAATTCATGATCTGACTTTTTTTTACCAGCTTTTAAACGGATTTTTCATCAACATCGAGTTGTAATACCTGGAATCACCTGTCACCTCCTGGCCAAGCCAGACGGGTTTGACAAACGCCTCATCCTCAGAAGAGAGTTCCACCTCTGCCAGTACCAGGCCGTCATTGTCGCCATAGAACACGTCAACTTCGAAAGTGTGCTTCCCGGAGGTTACCAGGTGACGGGTCTTGTCTATTACGCCCGGCTCACATATCGCCAGAAGCTGTTCCACCTCGGCAACGGGGATCTCTTTCTCCCATTCGAAGCGTGATGCTCCGGAGGCGCTCCCAATTCCCTTGACTGTAATGTATCCCTTGTCACCCTTGATCCTTACCCTGACAGTTCTCTCGGGAACTGAACTAAGGTAACCCTGGGTGATTCTGGTCGCCTTTATGGATTCTTTCATGAAGTCACCTGTCACCAGGAACTTCTTTTCTATTTCAAGTGCCATTTTTTTCGTTTCTGTTGGTTCTAATTTGCCAGGGGCTTGTTGATCATTCCGATCACCCGCTTAATGGCCTGGAGATAATTGATGTTCTCCACACCCTCAAGACCGGTTTCCCTGATTGTCTTTTTAATATCCTCAACTTCTGTTGATTCAGAATTGATTGTCCAGACCTTCGCGCCGTTGATAAGCACAGCCCCGTATTCACAGATTGTATTGTTGACCATGTATCCGAAGCGTTGCTTGTGCACCTTCACTGCTGCCAGGTCAGGATGACTGTAAATCATTTCCATGAATTCGTCGAAGGTGTATACGTCCTTCGTGAGCTTGGGCATATTGACCTGAAATGCAGGGAACACTTCGTTTTCCAGGACAGAGGCCTTTATCGGGAATTCACCTTTCATGAGCGGATTCCACTGCTCAAGGCCGTCAACCGTTTGCACGTATGTTTTGATGTCCATCTTCCCGTCACGTATCTTTGTGTTGTTGATGTCATTCGTGCGTGACAGTATATATATCTCATCCGAGTATCTCTCCCAGACTTTTTCCGGAACCGGCATTGAGAGACGGGCCATGCGGGCTGCAGCTTTTGTAAAGTCCTGCCCGAATGACCTGAATTCAAACCTGGGTTTGGAAATCTCACCTATCTTAAGTTCTTCTTTTGCCATGTGGATTAGTATTTGAAAAAGGTTTGCCTTTACAGCCAACGTGGCTGCAGGCTTATGAAGGTAAGGTTATCACCGGCCCGAGCCGGCCGGTGATAACCTTTGTTACCGCTTAAAGTGTAGCTGAATTGTTGTTTGAAGTTCCTTTGGACCTTTCCAGCAGAACGAACTTGGTTGTCGAGCCGTCGGGTTTCCTTCCGTAGGACTGGTCTGTAGCCAGGGCGGGAATTACGAAGTCGTCAATGACGAATCCCTGCGGTGTCTCGAGCCATACTTCATCACCTCCTGATCCGAGGCCGAAGTTTGATCCTGCAGGATTGGCCGTTGCAGCGTCATCGACAACGAATACATAAAAGCCTCTTGCCGGAAGTGTTGTACCGGCCGGAGCTTCCATCTTGGGTTTCGTGCCTGCCTGGCCGCCGTTGTCATATATCTTATAGCCTGAGATATTGACTGCCACGTCAGAGTTGTTGTAAATCTCAACCCAGTCGAGCTCAGTGTCTGCACCACGTGAATAGGCTTCATTTATTACGATAGAGGGAGCACCAACCGTATATGCATTCGTCGAAGAAGGTGCGTCAGAGGGAAGGGTCCCTGACAGTCCTGATACGTTTGAAGCGCTTAAATAGTACTGGACAGTTGTCGAAGGTGCCTGTTGCGGGATCTTGCCAGTGTAATAATAGTTGGCTCCGGCTGTCATTGCAACTTCGGTGAAATTGCCGGTGCCTGCCTTGTAGAACAGTTTGACATCAGTCACACCCTTCAGGTCTGTTACCCTTGCTGTCACAGTTACCTCATCTGTTGTGCCCGGAGATTGAGGTGCAATTGACATGTTCGAAATGGTGGGAGGGCCCACGTATACCTCATCCTCAACGCATCCTGCTGCCAGAATGGCAAGAGAGGCCATCAATATAAACAAGTACCTGGTTTTCATATTGTAATCTTATTTTGTTCTGGTGATTAATTAATTTATTTAAGGCAGACTGTTAAAAGTCGATTTCACAGCGGATCCCCAGGAAGCTGAAGTCCTCACCGGCTTCACCTGCTGCGTCAATAACCTCTGCAGGTTTTTTTGTCAGGTTGCCGTCAATGTCATGACCGACGAAAAGCTTGCCTTTGCCGTTGGCATACCTGTCATGATTCAGGATCGCATAGTTGAGCATGATCTTCACGTTCTCATTGGCATGCCAGTTGAGACCGATAGTGTATCCGTCGGCTGCGCCGCCCATGATACCTTCAAGCCTGCTGTTGAGGTCGATATAGTCGTATCTGAAAGCAAGTTCGAGATCTCCCCATTCCTTGCCTCTTGTCGGCTGTGTAAACTCACCTGCGGCTGCGTCATAGTTATGCTTTCCGCCAAACAGGAGCCAGCTTCCGTATGCGTAGAAGCCGCCGAATTTTTCTTCTCCGCCGTTTGCTTCAAGTGTCACCTTGTTGGCGATGTACTCACCCTGGAACCTGAGTCCCTTGTAATGAGCTGCAAGCTCGAGCCCTCCCATAAGTGCATGGTCGACGTTGGCAATATCATCGGTGTCGAGGTATTTCTTCCTGTTGATCGATGTCAGTGACCTGGTGCTGTATCTGAACGAACCGGGAATTTCAGCGTCGGTAGTGGGTGTGCGGTATGATCCTGCCATCCCGAAGTGCAGTCCGAAGTCAGGATTTGCGTAACCGGGCATAAGAACGATCCTGCCTGTGTAGGAGTAACCCTCATCCACGCCGAAGTCCTTGTTGGCGTCTTCGGAAAAGGTTCTCTCCTCGAGGCCGCCGATGTTCTGGAAACTGACGCTACCAAGAGCCAGGAACCAGTCCTTGTAATACGAACCCATAATGCCGATGTGCCTTGACGGGCCGAAGGTGGCTACAACGTTTGCCCTCTCTATAAAGGTGAGATACCTTGATGTTGTAGTGGTCTCCATCGAGAAAGGCTCCTTGAAGTTACCAATTTGTATCTCAAAACCGTCACCCTCCGAATGTTTGTTGAAACTGTATTTCAGGTACGCATCCTTGAGCTCCAGCTCAGAGTTCGAGATATCCATGTCTATCTCACCGTACCAGTGTTCTCCGAAGAGGGTTTTGAAAGCCATGCGGGCCCTGCGGATCGACGTACCGTTACCTATCGGGTTATAGGTATCGCCAAAGAAAACTGCACCGTCAGCCTGTACCCGGATGTCTGTCCAGACACGTGACTTCTGGTCTTTTGATTCGAAGACAAGGACACCGTTTCGTCTTTCGACGCTCAACGGGATTCTCCTGACGGCAACGCCGTACTCATTGTAACGGACAGTGTCTTTGTCCTGCCCCGAAACCATGCCGCCGGTTCCCGTGAGCAGGGCGAACAGCAGCACAAAACTGAAAAGTTGTGGTTTTTTCATAATTGGTTTATTAAATGTTATTTATAAAGTGAGTAAGATTGGCTCCCCTGTCAAGACCGAGTTTCTTTCTCAGCCTGTACCTGTTGATCTCCACGCTTTTGGGAGAGATGTTCAATAGTGTGGCTATCTCTTTCGAAGCTATACCGAGGCGTATCAGAACAGCCAGCCTGATCTCATTTGATGAAAGATCAGGATAGAGCTGGGCCAACCGACCCATGAAATCCTTGTGCATCTTCTCGATACGGATGTTGAAGTCCTCAACCTTATCGGAAAAACTCATCCTCTGCCTGATTTCGACTTCAAGTTTCTTAAGCTTCTCGTCTTTTATTTCATTTCTTTTTTCGTTCATGAGTGCCCTGAGGTCGTCGCTTACTTTTTCAAAGTACTCCTTCTGTTCCACTATGTTCATCGCATAGTTGATAAGGTCTTTTCTTTTGTTTTCAACCTCATTCTGCAGGTAGAGGTTTTCAACCTGAACAGACCTTATTTCTGCGTTTGTCAGGGCCTGGCGTGCGATAATGGTTTCCTTCTCCCTTTCAAGCAGCTCTTTTTCTGCCGCCAGTCGTTTCTTTTGCTGGCGGAAGGTATAGGTTATCACAGCTGACAGCAATGCAAGAACAACCAGTGAAATACCAGGCCATACAAGGTTGATGTGTCTTGTCGTCTCAGCCACTGTTACGACGGCGTCAGTCTGTGTCAAAGGACCGGAACCGGCTGCACTGACATCAGTTCCGACGTTGAGGTTGAAAAGGTTTTTTACAAAGAAGAGTGAAAGGAAGGAAAGCAATCCTGCTGCCACCGGCGTTATGACCCAGCCTGATACAATGCCTCTGATAGTTTTGAATTTAATTTCGTTGACACCTTTGACCAGGCCGATGCCTATGATTGACCCAACAATTACCTGTGACGATGAGACAGGTACCAGGGGGATAGCCGGCAACCCTGCGCTTTTAAGCAACTCAGACAGTGAGGTTGACGAGAACAGGAAGAGGACCACCGCCTGCGAAAAGACCGTGACTATCGCAGCTTCGGCTGACAACGCCATTATCCCGTTGCCTACCTGCATCATAAGGCTTTTGCTGTATGTAAGGATACCTGTGGCAATTGCAATGCCTCCCAGAAGGAAGAGTACCTGCAAGCCGTCGAGACTGAACAGGCCCAGATCGACGACGATGTCGGGAGCTGAACCGGCGAAAACCCCCATCACGTTGGCTATATTATTTGCTCCAAGGCTATAGGCTCCGAAGGCTCCGACAATTATGAGCGCCCATTTGATGTAGACATCAAGGATTACAAGGTGTATCTGCAGTCTCCTGAGCAATGCCCTCAGAAGCATGTAGAAAACAGCCGAGAACAGGGCCCCGATTACCGGGCTGGCAACCCAGGTTGTAACTATTGTCGTAAGAAGCTTCGCATCGGTTTTGTGTCCGGTAAAAAGATTCCACCCTATTATTGCGCCCACAATTGCCTGCGTTGTGGAAACGGGAAGAAGAGCCCTCGTCATGAGGAAAATTACAATCGCCGCCGAGAGAGCTACTGTGAAAGCGCCGGCCAATGCATCAACCGCACCGAGATGACTGAGGGTGTTTGTGGTTCCGCTTCCCTGGAGGGTGGCTCCGATAATTACAAATATTCCTGCAACCATTGCTGCTGTACGGAACCTGATCATTTTAGAGCCCACTGCAGTGCCAAAAATATTGGCTCCATCATTGGCTCCCAATGACCATCCCAGGAAAAGTCCGCTTGTCAGAAAGAAGAAAAACACCCCTGAATCTTATTATTATATTGTACGCTTAATTGCCATAATCGAAAGGAGGTCCGCAACCTTCTCCGCCGTATCTGATACAGTCTCGATGTGCAGGGCGAAATAACGAAGATGAAATTTTTCACTCAGCCTCAGACCGGTCATCTGCCTGAAAACCTTTCTCTTGATAACATCAGCCAGCTTGTCTGCCTCCTTCTCGTAAAAGTATACCCTGTGAATCAGGTCCTTGACCGTTTCCGGCGCCCTGAAGTATGCCCTTGCAGCGGGGATGACAGTAGAAACTGATGACACACATATATCAGTGAGCAGGATAAGGTCCTGATTAAGTTCTGCAGGAATATTCGGCACCTCCACGTCAAACTGAAACAGGTTCTTCTTTGCAGTATCGATTATATTGTCCATCTCCTCAAGTAACCGCAGAATGTCACCCCTGACCTCAGGCATCAGAGAATGGGTATACAGCTTGTTCTCTATGTCACGGCGCAGATTGTCAGCATCAGCCTCAAGTTTGGCCATATTAGCAATGTTATTGTTAAAGGCATCCTGGTTCCCGTGCAGGTAATTTCGCACACCCTCCTTGAAAACCAACACACCTTCATCCACAGTATTGAAAAAAGCTTCAATAGCATTTATCACATTTGTTGCATTCCTGAAAAAAGCCATTTCGTACCACTATTGTTGTGAACCAAAGTTAAACCTTATACTTTACTGAAGGAAATAATTGCTATTATAGTTCACTTCAGTCTGAAGTAAAATGCTGTAGAGGTATAGAATGTTTCTAATTTATTATAATATAGTTATATATGATTATTAAATACCTTTAATGTAGAGTCATAATTTAATCAGAACAGCTTTTAATAAAGGTCATGTATAGTATATGAAATGCCTTTTTCAGGCGCTTTCAGCCTCTACATGCAGGCAGATTTTAAAAAAAAATCATATCCGGAGTACACTCTGACTGGAATAGCAGTACTTTTATGGCTCGATCATGAATATGAATTGCAAATACAATTATTCGTTTTACTTTTTCTTTTACCGCAAGGGAGAGGGGACTGAATAGTTGTATATCTGAATAAAGAAATAGAGATATGATGAAGTAGGTCCCGCGAAAACGGGACTTTTTTTTTGTCCGTACCGAAATGAAAAGAGAAAAGAAGAAGATCAGCGTTGCGATCCAGGGTGTCAGGGGTTCGTTCCATGAAATGGCAGCTATTGAATACTTCAGGGATTGTGAGATTAGCATAGTTCCGTGTGACACCTTCTCTGACCTGTTCAGGGTGCTTGTTGAAGGCAGCGCTGATTTCGGGATCGTCGCATTCGAGAACTCGGTTGCGGGGAGCATCCTTCCTAATTATGAGCTCTTGCGCAAGTCGCGTTTGCCTGTGACAGGGGAGGTCTGCCTGAGGGTTATACAGAACCTGGTGGCACTACCCGGACAGAAGCTGTCTGATATCCGTGAGGTGCACTCTCATCCTATGGCAATACAGCAGTGTTCGCATTTCGTTGACGAGCTGAGGCAACAGGGAGTTAAAGTGGTGGAGGCTGTTGACACTGCTCTGAGTGCAAGAATAATTAGTGACGGACAGCAATACGGTTCAGGCGCCATTGCCAGTAAAAGCGCCGCTGAGTTGTACAGTCTCTCTGTACTGAGGCAGGAGATAGAAGATGACAGCCTGAATTTCACCCGCTTCCTGATTATCTGCGGTAACAGCGGACCTGGCTGCGTTAACACAGGAGGTGCAGGAAGGGAAAATGAGAACAGCAGAGATCCCGGCACCGGCAGCAGAACAGCGGGATGTTACGACAGGGAGAATGAAAACCATAGCGATCCCGGCACTGGCAGCAGAACCGGAAGAAATCCCGGCCAGGCTGGCGGAACCGACAAGGCGATGGTCTGTTTCTCCCTTCCCCATAAGGTAGGTTCTCTCTCGCAGGTGCTTTCTGTCCTGGCCTTCTACCAGATCAGCCTTACAAAGATTCAGTCGCTGCCAATTGTCGGTCAACCATGGGAATATATGTTTCATATTGATCTGATATACAATGATTATACACGTTATCGCATGGCGTTGGATGCAATCAGGCCGCTCACAGAGGGGCTTGAGATACTGGGTGAATTCAGGCACGGGCTCATGCCATACGAAACAGGAACCAACTGAATGAAAAGGAACGCCATGGAAACACAGTTAATCAAACCCGCATCACGCACCAGCCTGGTGAACGAATACTACTTCTCTGCAAAGCTTGCTGAGATAGCCCGGATGCGGCAGGAGGGTGCCGATATAATTAACCTGGGCATAGGCAGCCCTGATATGGCTCCGGCGCCGGAGGTGAATGAGGAGCTTGCGCGCAGCGCCTCGGTCTCCGGTAATCACGGTTATCAGTCATACAGAGGCATCCCTTCACTCAGGCAGGCGCTTGCAGTATGGTATAAAAAGTACTTCGGCGTTACTCTTGACCCCGCTGATGAGATCCTCCCTCTGATGGGGTCAAAGGAAGGGATCATGCACATCAGCATGGCCTTCCTTGATCCGGGCGATGAGGTGCTTGTGCCTGACCCCGGTTACCCTGCCTACGGAGCGGCAGCAGGACTGGCCGGTGGCGTGGTCAGGAGATATGACCTTACTGAAGAGAATGGATGGATGCCTGACATCAGCGCCATCGAGGCAACAGGTGTCGGGAGAGTGAAAATAATGTGGGTCAACTACCCGCATATGCCTACCGGAGCAAAGGCCGACAGCGCATTGTTCGGGGAGCTTGTCAGCTTCGCCATCAGGCACCGGATCCTTCTGTGCAATGACAATCCTTACAGTTTCATTCTGAACAATGATCATCTCAGCATCTTATCAGTTCCCGGTGCCCGGGAAACGGCTCTTGAGCTCAACTCTCTCAGCAAATCACACAATATGGCCGGATGGAGGATAGGCATGCTGGCGGGCAACAGAAACTATATCAACGACATTCTGAAAGTTAAAAGCAACATGGACTCGGGGATGTTCAAGCCTCTCCAGGAAGCTGCCGTTAAGGCCCTTGAAGCGCCGGAAGAGTGGTATGGGAAGCTTAATGAAGTTTACAGCAGGCGCCGCAGGTACATCGGGGAGATAATGGATGAACTTGGCTGCAGTTATGACCCTTTGCAGTCGGGGTTGTTCCTGTGGGGCAGGATACCTTCCCACTGCAGCGATGCCGAAGAGCTGACGGACGATCTGCTGCGCAGGAATCATCTCTTCGTGACACCCGGATCGGTGTTCGGCGAAAATGGCAGGAGATACATAAGAATATCGCTCTGCGCAGATGAGAAAACAATCAAAAATGCTCTCCGGCGGATCAGAACGGGAGCTAAAACAGAGATAACCAAAAATTGAAATAAAGTGTCTGTAAATATCTGTATTACGGGACTGGGACTGATAGGCGGATCTCTGGCACGAGGCCTGAGACTGAACGGTTTCACGGGAAAAATATCCGGGGTTGATGTTAATCCCCATCACTGTACAATTGCGATGTATCGTGGACTGGCTGATGAGTTCCTGCCGCTGGAAGAGGCCGTGGCAATGTCTGACATAATTATTCTTGCTGCACCTGTTGATGTCAACTGCCGTCTGTTGCCGTCTGTCCTCGACATGATTGCAGGCACCGGCAAGGTGGTGGCTGACATGGGCTCCACAAAGGCTGATATTGCAGCTGTTGCAGACAGGCACCCTGCCAGGGGCAGGTTTGTGGCGGCTCATCCCATGGCCGGCACGGAACATTCAGGTCCTGCCGCAGCTGTCGACAGGCTTTTCAATGACAGGATTGCCATCATCTGTGATCCGGAGAAGAGTGACGACGATGCACTGGAGCTTATCACCGCCCTTTTGCAGTCGTTCAATATGAAGATACAGTATATGGAGTCCGGCGAGCATGATCTGCATGTGGCCTATGTCTCGCACATATCTCATATAACATCATTTGCACTTGCTCTTTGTGTTCTCGAAAAGGAAAAGGACACACGCAACATAATGTCACTTGCCGCTGGCGGTTTCGAGAGCACAGTACGTCTGTCAAAAAGCAATGCCGAGACATGGGCTCCGATATTTGCAGACAATGCCGGACCGATACTTGAAGTCATCGATACTTATATAGACAAGATGAATCTTTTCAGAAAACATATTGAAAGCGGTGATCGTGAGGCGCTCATGCAACTGATGAAAACGGCAAACCGGATAGGAATGATTCTGAAATAAAACTCCGAAAAACAATGAATACCAAAAATTTATCATCAACTGATGCCCGATCCCGGAACAGTCTCAATGTACTGTCGGTGGAGGAGTGGCCCGTATACAAGAAAAGACCCCTGGTCATAGCCGGCCCATGCAGCGCCGAGAGTGAGGAGCAGGTGATGTCCACCGCTGAAGCCCTGGTTGCTTCCGGGAGGGTGGATATCTTCCGTGCCGGCATCTGGAAACCCCGTACCAGGCCGGGGCAGTTTGAAGGGGTGGGGTCACCGGGACTACGGTGGCTCAGGCGCGTCAGGGATGAACTGGGTCTGCCCGTTGCCGTGGAGGTAGCCACTGAGAAGCATGTCTATGAAGCCCTCAAGCACGGCATTGACGCTGTCTGGATAGGGGCACGAACCAGTGTGAATCCCTTTGCCCTGAACGAGATTGCGGCTGCGTTGAAAGACGCTGATGTGATGGTGTTTATCAAGAACCCCGTCAATCCGGACCTGGAGCTGTGGATAGGGGCAGTGGAGCGCATAAGTCATGCCGGTATCACCCGGCTTGCCGTCGTGCACCGCGGATTCTCCACCTGGGAGAAGAGCTCCTTCCGGAACCAGCCACGCTGGCAAATTGCTGTCGAACTGCGCCAGCGTATCCCGGGAATCGGGATGATCTGTGATCCGAGTCACATGGGCGGCGACAGCGCCTTTATAGGAGACCTCTCACAGAAGGCAATGGACCTGAACTATGACGGTCTGATGGTGGAGACACATATCGATCCGCCCAGCGCCCTAAGCGACAAGAAGCAGCAGATCACCCCGGCAGAGCTGATCAGAATGCTTGGCAACCTTGTGCTTAGGTCTCCGACAACTGACGATCCTGAATTCCTCGAGAACATTGAAGACCTGAGAGGCCAGATTGATGTTTTTGATAATATGCTTCTTGACATCCTCGAGAGCAGGATGCAGGTGGCGGAAACAATCGGCCGTTATAAAAAGGAGCATGGAATAACCATTTTGCAGAGCAGTCGATGGAAGGAGGTGAAGGATAATGCCGTGGACAAGGGAGTCAGAAAGGGGCTGACGCCTGAGTTCATTCAGGCGATTCTGGAGGCAATTCACCAGGAATCGATCACTCACCAGATGAAAGTGATGAAAGAAGAGTAAATTAGCATACGAACGGAGCCTTCGGGGCATGATGATGAGATTATGAATAAAACAGTCAGTCCGTCAGAGATCAGCGGAGTAGTCGAAGCGCCGCCAAGCAAGAGTTTGACGCAGAGAGCCATAGCAGCCGGACTCCTGGCCCGTGGTCTTACTGTGATCCGGAATCCGTCATCCTGCAATGACTCAGTGGCGGCGATGGGCATGGCCAGGGCACTCGGTGCGTCAGTGGATCGGGAGGCGGACAGGATATCAGTTAAGGGGAACCCTGATACTTCCGGGGCGGTCAGGCTTGACTGCGGGGAGTCAGGGCTGGCACTTCGCATGTTCGCACCAATCGCTGCACTTTTTGCTGACAATGTGACAATGACCGGCGAGGGATCACTCGTTCGCCGGCCGGTGACAATGATTGCCCAGGCCCTCGAACAGCTTGGGGTAAAGGTCAGGACAACGGGAGGGTTTCTTCCCGTGAAACTCTCCGGGAGGCTCAGGTCAGGCAGGGCATTTATTGACGGTTCTTCAGGGTCACAGCTGCTGACGGGTCTGCTGATGGCTCTCCCGCTGGCTGACGGGGAGACATGGCTCGACGTGACCAACCTGACCAGCAAGCCTTATATAAGTCTTACCGTGGGCTTGCTGGCTGATTTCGGGATAACGGTTAAGAATGACGGTTTCAGGTCATTTGTAATTCCCGGGAATCAGTCGTACAGGGCACATGATTACACTGTGGAGGGCGACTGGAGCGGGGCGGCATTTCTGCTTGTCGCCGGCGCCATTGCCGGAAGGGTTACAGTCGACGGCCTGAACCCTCACAGCCTTCAGGCTGACAGGGCAATACTGCAGGCTCTTGATGAGGCAGGGGCCGGCCTGGTAACAGGTCCCTGTGGAATTACTGCCTCCCGGTCAGTTCTCCGGGCATTCACAATCGATGCCACCGACTCACCTGATCTTTTTCCCCCTCTTGCAGCCCTGGCAGCCATGTGTGACGGCACCAGCAGGATACGGGGAGTCGGCAGGTTGCAGCACAAGGAGAGCAACAGGGCAGATGCGATTGCAGATGTAATGGCAACGATGGGCATAAATGTCCGTTTTCACGACAACGATATGCTCATCACCGGCAGCCGGCCTCATGGCGCAGTGGTATCGTCACACAACGACCACCGGATGGCTATGATGGCTGCAGTGATGGCAACATGCGCAACCGGACCGGTAACAATAACAGGAGCTGAAGCTGTGGCAAAGTCCTATCCCGGTTTCTATGATGACCTTGCTCGACTCGGAGCCTCTGATATGGCATCAGGAAGATAAAAACATTGGAATTCTGAATTTTAAGTCCCACATTTGCAGCGCCTGCATTCAGCATGGATTATTTTAAGTGGGAATGATTACCGGGTTCAGACAAAAACATATAGAGGAAGTATTCCGTACCCCGATTGTGCAGCAGACGGCGTTCTGGTCTGAAGTCAAGCGACGTATGGGCATAGGTTCAATCGCCTGCAACTTCAGGGTGCCGGAGGCTGATATCTCTGAATCATACGACGGTAACAGGACAATTACTTCTGACATGCTTGTTGTACTCAGGCAGGTTGACTCGAACAATTCGATCGCCTATGTCCCTTACGGTCCTGAGCTGGAGCCTCATGACGAATCCGGCGGTGTTTTCCTCGAGGAGCTTTCCGAATGTCTGCGTTCGGTACTGCCTGATGACTGTTTTATGATCAGGTATGACCTCGCATGGGAGTCTTACTGGGCGAGGGAAGAAGAGGCTTTCACCCCGGAAGGGATATGGCTTGGCCCTCCTGCCCAGCAACTGCAGGAACTGCGGTTCAATTTCATGACCCACAACCATAATTTCAGGAAAGCCCTGTCAAATATACTGCCCACAAACACGATATTCCTAGACCTCGGCAAAGATGAAACTTCTCTTCTGCAGTCGATGAAACCCAAAACAAGATACAATATTGGTCTTTCTCAGCGCTATGGTGTTGCTGTAAGCGTTGCAGGCACGGAAGACCTTACCAGGTGGTATGCCCTTTACACGGAGACTGCACGAAGGAACGGCTTCTTCCTTCACAATATAGAACATTTCCGGGCAGTGCTGACAAGCAGGGCTGCCAATACCCAGTCACCCGCGGAGGTATGTCTGCTCATAGCCGAACATGGGAAGGAGCCACTGGCAGCGATGTTTCTTGTTATCACAGGTAACAGGGGTACGTATCTTTACGGAGCCTCCTCATCGCACAAGCGCAACATGATGGCCACCTACGCGCTGCAGTGGAAAGCGATTACCCTGGCAAAGGAGAAGGGATGCACTGAGTACGACATGTTCGGCATCGCACCTAACCCTGATCCTGATCATCCACTTTACGGTCTGTACCGGTTCAAGACAGGTTTCGGCGGCGACATCTACCGCTCGATGGGATGCTGGGACTACCCCCTTGACAACGGAGTCTATTCTTATTTTTCTGCCAGCGAACTGACCAGCCAGGGATATCACATCACCTGATGCCGGTGCAGCGTTTTTGTTTTCAGGCCGTCTATAAATCATACATAAGGCTTGTTTTTTAATCAGGCAGTGCATAACTTAGCATCTTGAAAAGGCTTGCTGACCTGGTATTGTGAAAACGATTCCGGTTTAGTTTAAACAATTTATTTGAATATAATTAACCCTTAACCAAACCAATCCATGATGAAACAAACAATCTGCTTATCTCCCTGACCTGAAGCAAACCGGCCCGGATGCCGGTTCACCCAGAAGCTTTTACCAGAAGCTTTTAATTAACATCTCCGCCTAAACAATTTAAAACCAGCTTATGAAAAAACTAATCATGATCATGCTGGCAGTGTTGCTGTGTAGTTTCCAGGCAGCGCTGTCACAGAGAAGTGTTTCCGGGAAGGTGACTGACGCCAAGGACGGTGTGCCACTGAACGGAGTAACAGTAGTAGTAAAGGGACTCACAGTAGGAACATCAACTGATGCGAACGGTGCTTACAGGCTTTCCGTTCCGGCCGGCAGCAATGTTCTTGTCTATTCGATGATAGGTTACAATGATTACGAGGTTACCCTCGGAACATCCAACACCTATGATGTGGCTATGGAGCCGGCAACCGAGATGATCGAAGATGTTGTTGTCACTGCCCTCGGCATTAAGCGTGACAAGAAGGCATTGGGTTACTCGGTAAGCTCAATCAAGGCAGCAGAAATTACTGTGGCAGGAACCCCTCAGAACGCACTGGCATCACTTTACGGCAAGGCAGCCGGTGTGGGTATCCAGCTTGGTACCGCAGGCCCTACCGGCGGTGTCAATATCAAGATCCGCGGATCGGCAGGCCTGGATGTAGAGACCAAAACACGTCCTCTTTTTGTAGTTGACGGCGTACCCATTTTCGACGAAAACTCAAACATGGCCAACAGGGGTTATGACCCGCTAAACTCACCTGACTACGGTACCGGTATAAATGATATCAACAGTGAGGATATCGAGTCAATAGAGATTCTCAAGGGTGCGAAGGCAACGGTTCTGTACGGAAGCCGTGCCGGTAACGGTGTCGTGATGATAACCACAAAAAAAGGTCAGGCTACCCGGGGTCTCGGTGTGACACTCACTTACCAGAACACAATAGAGCAGCCGGTAAACACAATTGAGTGGCAGAACGAGTTCGGTTCCGGAGCATCGGTTTATGACACTGTCTATGGTACAAATAAACTCGGGCAGACTGTCAGGGTGATGAACAGCAACAGGTTGCAGTTCGGACCTGCATTTGACAACTCACCCATTATGAACTATGACAGTACTATGACTACCTACAGGGCATATCCTGACAACTGGATCAACATGTTCCGAAGGACGAACACAAACAGTTTTACGGCTGCCATCGCAGGCGCTAATGAAAAAGGAGCAATGCGTCTCGCCTTCACCACCAGGGATTACAAGGGGATGATGGAAAACTTCTATCAGAAGACAAAGTCAGTCAGCTTCTCAGGTCAGATCAACGCCTCAGATCTGGCTAAGTTCGAGGTCTACACAAACATTCACAAGGTGCAGACCCAGAACAGATACCAGAACATGTTCAGGCTGGTATCATACGGCTTCAACCGTGACCTCGACTACCAGGGTCTCAGGTACCTGTACAAGGACAAATTCGGCCAGAAGGGGGTCCTTGATGATTACGGCCTTCCCCAGTCATTTGACCAGTATGGTTATATGAACATGATGTGGGATCAGCTTGAGAACCGTGACATCGATGACAAGCTACATATGACCGGAGCAATTAAGATGAATCTCCAGTTCACTCCCTGGCTTTCTGTTACTGCAAATGCCGGTACCGACTTCACTGACTGGGATTTCACCACTATGAACAAGGTTACCAAGATAATGCCGGAAGTTGAAGGTGGCGGATATGAGTTCAGCAGAAGGAATATTGTCAACATGAACTACAATGCATTTGTCAACTTCACCAAAAAGTTCATGGATGACCGTCTCGATGTCGTAATTTTTGCAGGTCCGGAATACACCCATTTTTCAGAGAACAATATTGGTGTCAGCACTGTGGGCGGACTTCAGTTTGATAACTGGTATTCTCTGAACGGCTCACAAACAACAACCGGCAGTTTCAGCCAGACACGTTCACACAACCGCAGTTCCTATGCACAGTACAGTGTTCTTGGCCAGGCAT
>CAZWOC010000010.1:0-96072 GCA_964635655.1 uncultured Rikenella sp.
TTTGCCATTACGTTTACCGTTTTTTCGGTCAACGTATTTCAGGCACTGACAGTAGTGTTGGCAATGATATACTGACTGCGGAACTGATTGTTATTAAGTATAATTATGAATTGAAAAGGGACTCCAGTAAGGAATCCCTTTTTCACTATTGCCTATTGCCTATTGCCTACTGCCTCTTTAGAATGTAAAAGGGACTCCATCACGGAATCCCTTTTTCACTATTGCCTATTGCCTATTGCCTATTGCCTGATACCTGCTATTTCTTCTTCTCTCCTCCCGATGTGGGCGGCTTGGCAATCGAGTCACGCATGTTGGTGTCAGCCTCGATGTTCTTCATCCTGTAGTAATCCATTATACCCAGGTTACCGCTCTTGAATGCGTGAGCCATTGCAAGCGGGATCTCCACCTCGGCCTCGATGACCTTGGCGCGTGCCTCCTGTGCCTTGGCCTTCATCTCCTGCTCAAGAGCCACTGCCATAGCGCGACGCTCCTCAGCCTTGGCCTGTGCAATGTTTTTGTCGGCATTTGCCTGATCCATCTGCAGAACCGCACCGATGTTCTTGCCTATATCTATGTCTGCAATGTCAATTGAAAGTATCTCAAACGCTGTTCCGGCATCAAGTCCCTTTTCAAGAACTGTCTTGCTTATCCTGTCAGGATTCTCAAGCACCTCCTTGTGGCTGTGCGCCGAACCGATCGACGAGACGATACCTTCGCCCACGCGGGCAAGAACAGTCTCCTCACCGGCACCACCCACCAGCTGCTTGATGTTGGCCCTGACGGTCACCCTCGCCTTCGCGATAAGCTGAATACCGTCACGCGCAACTGCTGTAACAGGAGGTGTGTCTATAACCTTCGGATTAACTGACATCTGTACAGCCTGGAAGACATCACGGCCCGCAAGGTCAATGGCAGTGGCCATCTTGAATGACAGGTCTATATTCGCCTTATTGGCCGAGACAAGGGCATGCACCACCTGGGCTACGTGCCCGCCGGCAAGATAATGCGCCTCCAGCTCATCACGGTTGAGCTTTATGCCTGCCTTGTCAGCTTCGATCATGGCACTGACAATGATTGAAGGCGGAACTTTTCTCCAGCGCATGAAGATCAGCTGAAGCAGACTTATTCTTACACCCGAGACAAGAGCCTGGAACCAGAGCCCTATGGGGATGAAGTAGAGTAGTATCCAGAGCAGTATAATTGCCCCGACGATTATTATCACATAAATGCCTAATGGACCCATATCTAGTTGTTTATTGGTTTAACAATCAATTTATTGTCGTCAATCCTGATAACCTCAATTTCCTTTTTTGGGTCAATCAGGAGATCGACTGATTTTGCTTCGAAATACTCGCCGTTGACAAGCACCTTGCCTCCCGGTGCCAGCCTGGTAACTGTAATGCCTTTGTCACCCGGCTTTACCTTTCCCTCTTCCGCACCAACCGTATCAACCTTACTGTCGATTGAGGTCTTCAACATGAACTTGTTCCATGTATTTGCTTTAAGCATAAGAACTGTGAGCACCACCATCACCGTGGCTGTAATGCCAAGTACAAGAAATCCTGTTGTGGTTCCGAATGAGACAAAAGAGAAGACAATTCCTGTTACCAGGCAGATTGCTCCGCCCACACCTGCGATTGTTATGCCGGGGATCAGCATAAACTCTATAATGAAGAGCAGGAGCCCAACGAAAATAAGGAATATTATAAGTCCCAGTGACATATCAGATATCGTCAAATTACTACTGTGTCAAGGCTACGCTCCATGAGCTTCATCCTCATCTTTTCAACCGTATGGGCGTCAGCAATTTTGATTATGCATCCCCCCTTTATATGTGTAAGCACAGCGCACTGCTCAGCCTGGATCTCATCATGACCGCAAACATCAACCAGCGATTTGATGACATGATCAAAGCTGTTGACGTCATCATTTATGAGCATAAGAGACCTCAGGTTCTCTTCGCTGCTCCTGTTGTTTTCCGGCTTAGGCGCTCTTTTAGTCATCCGGTGGTTTGTTTAATAGTTCTCTTGCAGCATCGACAGGTATTTCCTGCGTTCCGACGTATGCAGCAACCCTTGCGGAGTTGTAGCCGTTTCGTACAAGCAGTGAGACATACTCGTCAGCGCTCTCAAATGTAATAAATTTCCCGATCAGGAACACTGTTTCTCCACTGCTGTTTTTGATCATGTCAAGTCCCCGGGTGCCGGCAAGAGCCTCAATTTTTTCAATAACATCCGGTTTGACAGGTTTGTTTATGCGCATCACTTCAGCCCTGAATGACAGTGTGCCGACGGTGCCGGGTTGTGGTTTATCAGCGGGCTGTGAGGTCTCTGCCGTGGTTTTGTCATCAGCTCCGGGAAGTGTATCCCCGGCCGCCTTCAAATATCCATCCAGCGGTCGCGATCCCCACTCTTTCTCAAGCAATGACGCCCTCTCTGCAGACACTTGCACACCATCGACAATGGCAATAATAAACGCATCCGGGAATCCAGCCCCCCTGGCTTCAGGAAGTGCTTTCCGGGCATCGTCGATTCTCCTGAACAACCCTGCATAAAAATAAACAGCATCACTCCCCTGCTTCTTTCTGCCGAATACCGGATCAAGTCCTCTGAAAAGCGCCGGTGAAACAACGTTCCTGAAAGCTGCAACCTGGATTGTGTAAATCAGTCCGGCAGGCAGGGCCGGTTCAACAGGCACAGGATTATTCTGACTGTAAGTCTGACCGGGGAGCACCCTGAACCGGGTCAGCTGTCCTGCCCCGGGAGCTTCGCCAGTCTGTACGGCAGGTTCAGCCTGCTTTTTGCCATTTCTTTTCCCGAGCGCCAGAAGCAGTGAATCTCCCTCTTCACCCCGTTCAAGCGCCTCACCCAGTACCCTGAAGTATTCCGCAGGAATTCCTGATGTGTCACCCCTTACTGCAGGCTTACCCGGTACGGGAGCAACCTGTTTCCCGGTAACAACTTTTGCCTCATCATTTGATTTTTTGATGATTGCCGACGGTCTGCCGGTATCGCTGACTTTTGCCTGCTGACTACCGGCTTCCGGTTGCTGACCAGACCTGCTGAATGCTGAATGCTGACTGCTGACTGCCGAATGCTGACCGGGCCTGCTGTCTGCCGGCTGCTGACTGCTGACTGCGGACCGCTGACCGGGCCTGCTGTCTGCCGGCTGCTGACTGCTGACTGCGGACCGCTGACCGGGCCTGCTGACTGCCGGCTGCTGACTGCTGACTGCTGACTGCTGACCGGGCCTGCTGACTGCCGACTGCTGATCGCCGACCGGACCTGCCGACTGCTGACTGCTGACTGCTGACTGGACCTGCTGACCGGATATGCACTGATCAATGTACTTCTGTACTTCATACTCAGCAGCCACTTTCTTTCCGGCCAGCCTGGAGAACCTGTCAAAAGCCGCCTGCGCCTGTGTGTTACTTCCGTTCTTCAGCAATGCACGACCGTACCAGAACCATACATCTTCTGGCACGCTCTTTACATTTACCGAGCTGTTAATGGCTGATGTAAGCAATGTGACCGCTCTTTGAATATCACGATCCAGTCTCACCAGGCATGCTCCTGTATAATACTGGTAAAGCGGGTCTCGCGAATACCGCAGCAGCAGGCCACTATAGTGCATGTACGCCTTATCAATATCTCCCTGTACCCAGGCAGCCTGAGCCTCCTCCTTTGATGGCCTCACAGCCCCATCCTGTGCCTTTACCGGAAAGACTGACAGCAACAGGAGCGCTGCAGCTGCAGCAACCGCCCGTGACACCCCGGTGTTAATAACTCTGAAGTGCAAATATTTTGTGAAAGATGATAACTTCATACCTTTACCAGTCTTAACAAAAGTATGAAAAACTCATGACTCAGCTTACACCAGGCATGCCCGCTCCGCCATTCGAGGGGACGGACCAGCACGGAAATACAGTGAAGCTCAGCAGCTTCACCGGGAAAAAAGTTGTGCTCTATTTTTATCCCAAGGATGACACGCCGGGGTGCACCGCTGAAGCATGCAGTCTGAGAGACAACTATGAAGAGCTTCTTAAGAAGGGATTCATCGTGCTGGGAGTCAGTCCTGACAGCGAAAAATCACACCTGAAATTTACAGGAAAATACAACCTCCCCTTCCCGCTTATAGCGGACCCTGACAGGACGATACTGACCGCATATGGCGCATATGGCGAAAAAGTCATGTATGGCAAAAAGGTTACCGGAGTGATACGTACCACCTACATCATTGATGAGAAGGGGATTATCGAGAAGGTTGTCAAAAAGGTTGACACGAAGGAACATGCCGCCCAGATTTTCAGAATGTATGACAATGTCTAACTGCTAAAGAATAAGTAAATGGAAAAAAAGGAAATCAACAAGGACAAGCTGAAGGCGCTTGAAGTGACACTGGGCAAGATCGAAAAGGATTTTGGCCGTGGCACAATCATGAAGCTGGGTGATCACGCCGTCGACAACGTTCAGGTAATTTCGACCGGCTCGATAGGC
This sequence comes from uncultured Rikenella sp., assembly GCA_964635655.1. GTDB lineage: Bacteria > Bacteroidota > Bacteroidia > Bacteroidales > VadinHA17 > SR-FBR-E99. Next base: position 4,497 of record CAZWOC010000010.1, read on the forward strand.
CTGGATGCTGCGCTTGGAATCGGCGGCCTGCCACGCGGAAGAGTGGTTGAAATATACGGTCCTGAGTCATCAGGTAAAACCACCCTGGCAATCCATGCAATTGCCGAGGCACAGAAAGCAGGCGGGATAGCTGCCATTATCGATGCCGAGCATGCCTTCGACAGGTTCTATGCCGAGAAACTCGGAGTGGATGTGGAGAACCTCCTCATCTCACAGCCTGACAACGGAGAGCAGGCTCTCGAAATTACCGACCACCTTATCAGGTCAGGCGCAATTGACATTATAGTGATAGACTCAGTGGCAGCGCTTACTCCAAAGGCTGAGATAGAAGGTGAGATGGGTGATTCGAAAATGGGTCTCCAGGCGAGGCTGATGTCGCAGGCACTGCGTAAGCTTACTGCCAACATCAACAAGACCAACACTACCTGCATCTTCATCAACCAGCTCAGGGAAAAGATAGGTGTGATGTTCGGCAACCCTGAGACCACTACCGGCGGTAACGCCCTTAAATTCTATGCCTCGATCAGGCTTGACATCCGCCGTACCAACCAGCTTAAGGATGGTGAAGACGCCGTTGGAAACCGTGTCAAGGTCAAGGTAGTGAAGAACAAGCTTGCTCCTCCTTTCAAGAAGGCAGAATTTGACATAATGTTTGGTGAAGGCATCTCCCGCACAGGTGAAATGGTTGATCTCGGAACTGAATTCAACATAATCAAGAAGAGCGGCTCGTGGTTCTCCTACGGCGAAACCAAGCTGGCCCAGGGACGCGATGCCGTAAAAAAACTCCTTGAAGACAATCCGGAACTGGCCGAAGAGATAAAAGGCAAGATCACTGAACAACTTAAGGAAAAAGCTAAATGAGAGAAGTGAAGCCTGCACTTCACTTCTCATCTAACCTAAATCTAGATACAGTTATGTATTGACCGGTGATTTATGCCCGTGGAAGGCATTCATGAGGCTTTCTCCCAGGCCGGTCAGAATAGAAAATCACTTATGCTTTCATTCGCCAAGCACTTGTCCTGTCTTCGTTGCAATTACTCCTGTCGTTCTGATGCAGGTTTCTATGCGCTGAGATGACGCATTACTGCAACAGAAGCAAGAGGCACAGGCGCCAGACTGACAACAGTAGTCCGACTGACTTCCCCAGACATTAACAAATACAACAGTCTTTTCGCCGATTTCGTTTCCCTTTGAAAGGCATCCCTTGCATTTCATGGTTAAATGAACCGGTTTATTGAAAGTAATGTAGGGTTCGATCTTGAATGGCTTCAGAAATTCATCCTGATAAGTTCCGGGCCATCCGCCCCCATTTGGCAGATGCATAATTTCTAACCTTACTGGCCTGGTCAATGCTCCCTCCGGAATTGTCATTACCACATCACCATTGAATCCTGTTAAGGTTCCGCCATCAGGACCGATCATCTGAGGGTCCTCAGAGTACCATGCTGTACCGGGTTCATCTTTGGTACAACCAACTATTGCCAGCATGATTAGTACTGACAATCCCAAACTCCACCTGACAAGGTCTCTTTTTTTCATAGCCTGGATATTTACAAACTGGCAAATTGCAGGATACAAGGTCGGTGATTTGTGGCTGATCGCTCTTGCTGTGGGTACCTGAATGATTGCCAGATGTCCCCTGTTTTTTGCCAGGCGTCCCAATTATGTTGCCAGATGTCCCATCCGGGAAGTCAGGGTGAATTATTTGCGAAAATCACTCGGGTTAATTCCAAACTCTCTTGTAAATGCCTTGCTGAAATGTGATACGTTCTTGAATCCCGCCCGGTAGGCTGCTTCTGCAACAGTCAGGGTTGAAGAAAGAAGCAGATGCCTGGCTTTCTGAAGCTTCATTTTCAGAAAGTAGTCATGGGGGCTGTTCGAAGTGAGGCTCCTGAACTTGCGGTAGAGTTGGGTGCGGCTCATGTGAACCTGCTCGCAAAGAGTATTAATATCGAAATCATCATCTCCCAGATGCCCGTTCATCACGTCGTTGATTTTTTTGATGAAGACGTCTTCCATCCTGAACTTGCTATTGTCATCCTCAGGCAACAACCCGGCAGCAGAATACCGTTTATGAAGAAGTTGACGTTGTCTTATGAGCATCCTCAACTCAGCCCTCAGCTCTTCCTTATCGAATGGTTTTGCTATATAGGCGTCCGCCCCGCGGGCGAGCCCCTCAATCCTTGAGGACACATCGGCTTTAGCCGTCAGAATTACAACGGGAATATGGCTTGTGCGCGGATCGGTTTTAAGGAGGTCAACCATTCTGATCCCGTCCATTACCGGCATCATGACATCAGTAAGTATGATATCCGGAATCAACTCACATGCGCGCTCATATCCTTCCGATCCGTCGCCTGCGGCAACCACCTCGTATGTGTCTCCGAGGACTGTCATCAGGTAGGTGATGACATCATTATTATCCTCAACAACAAGCAGTAGAGGGTTACTGTCACCCGGGAGATGCAGGGCTGTGAAAGAGGCGAAAGGTTCATCACGACCATGACCCGTATGAAATGATTTATCAGGAAAAAAGTTCATTTCAGAAACTTCGGCCAGTGGAGCATTCATTGTAACCGGCAGCCTGACAACAAACTCCGTCCCTTCTCCGTAAATGCTTTCGACACTTATATTTCCTCCAAGCAGGGTGACAAGTTCTTTTGTCAGAGTCAGACCGAGCCCTGACCCGGGAATATTGCTGCCGCTAATGGCAGGTTCCCGGGAAAACCGGTCGAAGACAAACGGCAAAAATGTCTCAGTGATACCGGGTCCGTTATCAGTTACCCGGATTTCATAATGCCCGATAGAAACCGGCTCAGCCTGTACCACAACCCTGCCTCCGGGATGGGTGAACTTGAGAGCGTTGGTCACCAGGTTGGATACAATTTTCATGATCTTGTCATGATCATAATCCAGAACCAATGCATCAGTGGCAGGTGTATATTCAAGCTGTATTCCTTTCGACTCGGCAAATGACCTGAACAGCTCCACCATATGCTTAATGACCAGGTATATGTTTCCCCTTATAAGACTGACCGGCATTGCCCCGGTTTCCAGCTTCGCAAGGTCAAGCATCTGGTCAACAAGGTTAAGAAGAATACGGGAATTTCTGTCTATTGCCCTGCTCCCCTTCCCGAGCCACTGGTCCGGATTACTGCTCATCAGGTCATTCATCCCGGTTATTACCGTCAGTGGCGTGCGGAACTCATGTGAAATGTTCGTATATAACTTTTTCCTTGCCTCATCTAACTCCCTGAGACGCGTATTCTCAAGTTGTTCAAGGCTGATGCGCTGCGAGATGAAATTCAACACAAAAATCATTGCAAAACCCGTGATCCATAAAATATTTATCACAAACAGTGAAATATTGACCTGCGGAGTCATCTCGGGCGGCACTGTCAGCCGGGGATGAAGCACCCCGGCGAGTATCACGGTAAATATATAAACCGAATAAATGAAAATTGAATGCCTCTTCTCCTTGTAATTGAGGGTAAAGAATACAAGCGCCAGTCCCACAAGTACCAGCCCGCCGGAATAGGGAATGCCTCCGAGCTTAAGAATTGTGTATAAGGTAACCAGTGCAACCACTGTCTGGTTAATCAGTTGCCACAGCACCGGCGTTCTCCGCATTATGAGAGGGAAGATGATACCCTGCATATAAACAAGCGAGAGAAACAACCCATACCAGATAATAATCCTTAGTTCCGGAAAAACAATATGATATACAACAGTAAGCAGGAGGATCATTGATGTGACTGCCACGCTTGAAAACCAGTACATCTTCTGCTGGGTGACGGCATTCCTGTCAGCACCCGGGTAACTAAGCCTGCGGGTAAGCCAGTTGTCTGTTTTTGTGAGAAACGGGGGCGGCATCTCAGTAACAGATCAGGTGTTGATTATCAAAATCTTATACAAGTTACACCAAAAACAGGACGAAGTCAAATTTATTTAGGAAACTCCCTGCCGGCGGCTCTGCGGTTGTACCGCGAAGCAGCTCCCGGAATCCTCTACCAGCCGGGCACAAAATTCAGCCCGAAAACACCGTTTTTAAACCCTCCGTTCTGAAACGGGAAGGCATAGTAAGGCTCAAGGATAAGGTAACCGAAAAGATTTATCCTCAGCGATGCACCGGTACTGTACAGCGGAAATTTCTCGTTATCAGCCGGATGAGACTCCTTGTCGTTGAAAATGATCTTGTCACCCCTGTTCCACGCCATCCCCGCATCGAAAAACAGGTTCAGGTCGGTCAGGAACCACTTTGACTTTATCAGGGCAAGCCTTTCGGGACCGCTGAACGGGAACCTGATCTCTGCATTTGCCACAGCCATCCTTGTGCCGTTCAGTCGCGAGATGTTCAGCGATGCCAGTCCCGGAGTATCTCCGGTATTGTACGAAATATTCTCATAACCTCTTATTAACCACGGATAACCCAGGTATAACGGCTGCAGGATATTCTCTTCGGATACCTTTCCGTACATGCCGTAATTATACAGCCGGAAAGCAAATGTGAACGGTTTGCGATAAATGTACTGCCTGTAGTCAATGAGACCGGTAAATATATCTGTGGCTCCGAAGTACTTGTCAACCTGGAATCTGGCCCTGCCTCCCTGCATCGGGGCAGTCATGCCGAACAATGAATTGTCTCTGACATAAGCGAAAGAAAGCTGCTGGTACCTGCTGCCATCCGGAGCCGGTATCTTCTCTCTCGTGCCTCCTACATTGTAACCGTTCAGCAGGTAGTAATAATTGTACCTGTCAATACGATAATAATACCATGATGCAGATGCTGTCGCTTCAATCCTCCTGACCTGGGAGAAGGGCAATGAAGCATACAAAGTGACATTATCTTCGAACATACGGACATAGTCAAGCTGAAGTACATCCACAGGAACCATCTCATCCTGAAACAGCACAGAGTCCCTGGCAAACGACATGCTGCCGGCACGGTACGGGATATGGGAGACGGCAGTGCCCCACTTTATTTTACCTTTCTGCCTGACATAAGCCGCCTGCCCTGCAAAATCATAGATCTCACCATTCAGCGAAAGAGACGAATAGAGCTGGTTGTCACCGATCATATCGCTGAAGATCATATTGATACTTCCGCCCAGGTTGTTTCTGTAAATACCTGATGAAACTCCCACACTTGCATTGTTGGAGATGTAATCAAGCTTGAATCTGGGCTTGTATGGCAGTTCCTTCACCTTATCAGCCGGCAGCTGTACTGCCTCCTTCCTGGCGTACAGTGTTGAATCTATGAGATTGGGGCCGAGATGTGCCAGCGGCGGAAGAGTACCGGCATCAAAACTGACCACTGACCTATCCACTTCTTCGGCTTTGAATTCATTATAATCTGCAACCAGAATTTGATATGAGTTCTTAATGTAGTAATTGTACGCCGTCTTGTTCCCGTCACGGGACCAGCTCATGGCCGGCGACCATGGCGTTATCCCGCTTATGCCGGTCATGTACGAGGTAAGTCTCAGGAGCTTTCCCGTAGCAATTTCGTATTTGTACATATTCCTGAATCCGTCAGCGTCCGACAGGAAATAAATATGTGCGTCATCAGAAGAAAAAACAGGATTCATGTTGTAGGCGCCGCCAAAAACATTTATCTCGCTGACTTTTCTTGTATTAAGATCAAGCATAGCCAGGGAATATGAAAACTTACGGTGACCAGATTCATTCATTTTTTCCTGTGAGAAGACTATCGTCCGGCTATCGGATGACCATGAAGGATGTATGTTCGATGTAAAATCATCAGTCAGCTTTTCAATCTCACCTGACATGATGTCATAGATGTACAGGTCACTTATCCCTTCTGAAGATCCGGTAAATACGATCTTTTTACTGTCAGGTGACCAGGAGGGATTGGAAAGTGCGGGCACTCCACGCATGGCTACCTCCCTGGTGATCCTGCCTCTTTTTACATCGACAAATGCCAGCTTGTTTATCCCGTCACTAAACAGGACAAATACATACTTTTTGCTGTCAGGCGACCAGCTTCCGCCGGATTCGACATAGTTAAAGTCATCATAGGTACGGGCAGCTGCACCTGACACCTTGCTGATTATCTTACCGTTTGAAACATCAGCTATGAAAAGATCAAGAGTGAATACGTTCTTCTCGGAAAAGAATGCAACATACTTACCGTCAGGGCTGATTGAAGGTGAAATATTTATCCTGCCTCCATTTTCACTGGTTATCAGTTGCCGGCCGGCAAGGGAATCAGCATCAGCCTTCAGGTACGGTCTGTAATAGATCTCCATTGCACTCGCCCATACTCCCGAAAGGGTTTTCTCATCCATTCCGAGGATGGAGTCAGCCGCTTTTGACAATCCATATTGGGCTGTCTTCCTGAACAGGGGCATAATAGTTGTATCACCCCAGGTTTTTCCCACCATCGCCCAGAAAGCCTGGCCATACCTGTATGGAAAGTACCTGGAGTCAGTAGATAACTGTTTGAGCGTCGGAAAATCCTTGTTCAAAACCGCATCCCTCATCCACATGGCTGTGTTGGGATCAACGCTGCCCAATGAGAAGTATTCAGCCATCCCTTCAATCATCCATAAAGGGATGTTATTCATTGAATATTTCTGTGTGGTGTCTGACCTCAGAAACATATTGAACTGGAATGCATGCACAAGCTCATGACCCAGTGTGTGATCTGTCTGTGACAGTGTAAGTGCAACAGGCATTATGACCCTGTTTTTCATGCCTTCGGTAACCCCTCCGGTGCCTGTTCCGATAAGACTGCTGACAGCATTTGTCTGTTGGAAATCAGCGTGATTATTATAAAAGATCAGCGGATTCTTCCTCTCAAAGGTATCCCTGAAAACTTTCTGATGAATGCTGAACCACTCTTCCGACCAGCCTGAAATTGTTTTCAGCAACGAGTCATTCTTCATGTAATGATAGATCTCAAAATCCGGAGTCTGCAGCACATCGAATTTGAAGGAACTGTATCCCGGCTTGTTTCTACCGAAATACTGGGCATCAGAATTTACCCCGGCGATCAGCCATGCTGCCAATACAGCAAATGACAGTCTGATGACCCTGACCATGATTGTATTTCTGATGTACGAATTCATAGCATGTCATAGTTTTATCACCTGAATACTCGTTAGTTAATCAATGAACCCCAATTAATCAAACCAATTAACCTGAATACCTGTTCAAAAAATATGCCATTGCCTGTGGATGGATTCGAGTCCGTCTATGAAGACCGGCAGCATTATTTTTCCTATTTTTAAAACCGAAAACCGGCAACCGATAACCGATAACCGATAACCGATAACCGATAACCGATAACCGACAACCGATAACCGATAACATATGAAGAACCTGACCCTCATCACCATTGTGCTGGTCATGGCCCTGATGGGCGCATGCAAGACCGAGAAGGCAGAGAAAGCCATGGCACCGTCCATCGACGTATCACTGACTGACGCCGAAAAGGCCGGAGGTATACTCACACCGGAAATCCTTTGGAAATACGGCCGTATCGGGACAATTGCCCTCTCACCCGACGGATCGGCGGTACTCTATACCGTAACCAACTATGACCTCCCGACCGAGGAACGGACTACCTGTATCTTCTCCATACCGTCAGAGGGGGGCAACGCAGTTAACCTGACGCCGGAAGGGGGCTCGGGTCCCCAGTGGATAGAAAACGGGGCAAAAATTACCTACATCTCAGGCAGCAAAGTCATGGTCATGAATGCCGACGGCAGTGCAAAGAAAGAGATTACAGGTCTCCAGGATTTTGAGATATTATCATTCTCGCCTGCCGGGGACATGGTCTTCTTCACGCGTCGTGTCAAACTTGACCAGACTGCAAATGAGAAGTACAACCTCCCGAATGCGAAGGTTCGCATAATTGATGACATGATGTACAGGCACTGGAATACCTGGAGTGACTACTCCTACAGCCATGTCTTCATCGCCACTTTTGACGGTGCGGCAATTAGCAACGAAAAGGACATAATGGAAGGGCAGCGTTTTGATGCCCCGGATGGCCCCTGGTATGATGAGGCTGACCTGGCATGGAGCCCTGACGGGAAATATGTTGCATACTCATGCAAGAAACTGACCGGTAAGGCATATACCCTCAGTACCAATACTGATATTTACCTCTATGACGTGACCACAGGCAAGGAACTAAATATCACTGAAGGAAACATGGGATATGACAAGGTGCCGGTGTTCTCCCCGGATGGCTCGATGATAGCTTACTCCAGCATGGAGGAAGACGGTTATGAGTCAGACATCGAGAGACTGTTCGTTTATAATATCGCCTCCGGCGAACGGGAATGGGTTTCCGAAGGCTGGGACTACAATGTCGGCAATATGCAGTGGAACGGCACCGGCGAGATCTGGTTCACAAGCGCCTACCTGGGCAGGCAGCCGGTATTTAAAATCTCTCTTGCTGACGGCGCTGTCACGAAAGTGACCGAAGGCGATTATGATATGGGACCGCTGCAGCAAAGGAACAATGTCCTTGTTGCCGGTATTCAGTCAATGGCACGCCCCACAGAGGTGGCTAAGGTCGATATGGCCGGAGGACAGTTCACGATGATCACCGATGTCAACGGTCATATCTACGAGAGCATAAAAATGGGCAAGAGTGAGGAACGGTACATCAAGACCAGGGATGGCAAGGACCTGCAGATGTGGATCATCTATCCGCCCGACTTTGACCCGTCAAAGAAATATCCCGCACTGCTCTACTGTAAAGGCGGGCCGCAGGGACCCCTCGGGCAGAGCTGGAGCTACCGCTGGAACTACCAGATGATGGCAGCAAACGGCTATATAGTGGTGGCTGTAAACCGTCGCGGCAACTCCGGCTTCGGAAGCTACTGGCGCGAACAGATATCGGGCGATTACGGTGGCAGGAACATGCAGGATTACCTTGACGGTATTGACGCCATGGCGAAGGAGCCGTTCGTCGACAAGGACCGCCTGGGTGCCGTCGGAGCAAGTTACGGCGGCTACTCGGTCTTCTACCTGGCAGGGATGCACAACAAGAGATTCAAGGCGTTCGTGTCACACTGCGGCGTTTATAATACAATCGCCGAGTACGGTTCCACCGAAGAGTACTGGTACCCGAACAAGGATTACCAGGGTGCGCCGTGGGATAAGCCGCAGCCTCCGGGATACAACACGTTCTCACCCCATACCTTGGTCGACAAATGGGATACACCCATCCTGATAATCACCGGGGCAAATGATTTCCGGATACCCTACACCCAGTCAATGGAGGCGTTCAACTCGGCCACCATGCGCGGTGTGCCGGCACGGCTCCTCTTCTTCGAGAACGAGAGTCACTGGGTCACCAAACCGCAGAACTCGGTCATCTGGCAGAAGGAATACTTTGAGTTCCTGGACAGCTATCTGAAGTGAATCTCAGGCATTAGGCATTAGGCAATAGAGGGCCGAGCGTGAAGAAATGACCCAGCGGGTCATTTTAGCGAAGGAGCCAGAATGAAGGGAAGGCAATATGCAGTAGCTCCTCACTACTGCATATTGTTCTTTGTGCTGAATGCCTTTAAGACCCTCTGACCGCACGACTGACTCTGACTCTCAGACCTTCAGACTCTCAGACTTTCTGATTTTCTGTTGCCTCCATGACCTGAGCGGCCAGGGTCTCAAACGCCTCAACGGCGGTCTTGTTTGTCTGCTGGAATACGGTGCGACCTGCCTCAGCAGCCTCACCAACCTCCAGGACAAGAGGTATCTGACACAACAGGTTAGTGTCATATTCCTTCGCCAGCTTAGCGCCGCCGCCCTTGCCGAAGAGGTAGTAATGCTCCTCGGGATGCGCCGCGGGGGTGAACCATGACATGTTCTCCACAACACCAAGAATAGGCACTTTAAGATCGGGATTCATGAACATCGATGAAGCCTTGCGGGCATCATTGAGGGCTATCTCCTGCGGCGTGGTAACGATGATTGCCCCGGCAAGATTCAGCTTCTGCACCGTTGTAAGCTGAATGTCACTTGTCCCGGGAGGAAAGTCTATTATCATATAGTCAATCTCGCCCCACTGTGTATCCTCAAATAGCTGCTTTACTGCATTGGCAGCCATAGGGCCGCGCCAGATAAGCGACTGGTTGCGGTCAATGAAAAACCCGATTGAGATTATCTTTATACCGAATTTTTCGATGGGATACATTACATCCTTCCCTCCTGCGGATTCAACCCTCGGCCGGGCATCTTCCAGACCGAACATTGTCGGTATCGAAGGGCCGAAGATGTCAGCATCCACCAGGGCCGTCTTCAAACCGTTTCGCGCCAGCGCAATAGCGAGGTTGGCTGCCACGGTAGATTTGCCCACACCGCCTTTGCCCGATGCCACCACTATTATGTTTTTGATGCCCGTCATGGGTATCTTGTCAAACAAATTATTCTTTTCCATTACTGATTAAATTATTCCATATTTGATTTATTGCTTTGCTGATCTCTGTATCAGGGTACATCTCAACAACACTCCTGCCGGCTACCATGGCATCCGTTACCCTTCTGTCAAAAGGCAGGCGCCCGAGCAGGGTGCTGCCTTGCGCTGCACACCATCTTTCGATTCTGTCTGCCATTGCCTCGTTCAGGTCAGACTTGTTGATTATCACGCTAACTTCAGATGTAAATTTACTGGCAACCTCATAGACTCTCTTAAGGTCTGCCAGCCCTGACATGGTTGGTTCGGTGACTATTACTATCCTGTCAACACCGGTAACCGTCGAAATAACCGGACAGCCAATTCCCGGAGGACCGTCAAGCAGAATGGTACTCATCCCCTTTTCCGTTGCCACCCTCTTCGCCTCATCCCTTACCAGGCTCACCAGCTTGCCCGAGTTCTCCTCTCCGGGGGCCAGCCTGCCGTAAACCATCATCCCGTTCCTGAAGCTGCCGGAATACATTCTGCTCTTATCACTGCGTAGCATAGTTATTGCATTCATCGGGCAGATCCTTGAGCAGAAAAAACACCCGTCGCAGGAGGTCTCTGAAATTACTATCCTCCCCTCCACTTCCCTGATGGCATCAAACCGGCAATAGCTTTCACAGATGCCGCAAACGGTGCAGAGGGTATGATCCACTACAGCCTTGTGACCTCCGATGTATACCTGTTCAGTGTCATGTTCAGGGTTAAAGAGAAGGTAGAGGTTCGCCGCATCCACATCACAGTCGGCCACTACAAGCTTCTCGCCCAGTGTGGCAAATGCTGCAGTCACGCTCGACTTGCCTGTCCCCCCTTTGCCGCTAATTACTGCCAGTTCCATGTTCAGAGATAATTTTGTCTGCAAGCCCGGCAAAGAAACCGGCCATTTCATCGCTCTCATCAGTTATGAGCCTGCCCTCGGAATAGCTCCTGGCGATTGCAGGGTCATAATTAATCACACCCAGCAATGGAATCTGTTCCTCGCTGAGATAGTTCTTCACCCCGCTGTCTCCGATGTCGGCGCGATTGATTATCACCCCGCACTGTTTGTTCATCGTTTTAAGTGTTTCAACGCTCTGTCTGAGATCGCTCAGACCGAAAGGGGTGGGTTCCGTCACGAGTAAGACATAATCAGCCCTGTCAACGGTCTGGATGAAGGGGCATGATGTTCCAGGAGGTGAATCCAGAACTACCATCCCATCTTCACCTGCCTCTTTAATGGCAGCTTTGATAACCCTGACAGGCGACATCTCATTGACACGCATGCGCGCTTCAACCAGGGGAAAGTCCCTGGCGGTCTTGTATGTGTTGACCGTGCCGAGTACCACGGGTTTTTCCGTAATTGCACCTGAGTTGCATGCGAAGCTGCATGCCCCGCAACCATGACAGAGATTCTCAATGACCTCTATGACTTTTGCCGTCGGTACGTAGAAAATAGCGTTATAGTTGCACCAGTTGCTGCACCGGCCGCACCAGGTGCAGGCATCTTTATTGATGACCGGAACCTGGTGTGTTACTTCAGATTCTGAAATCTTTTCCGCAGTGAAAAACAGAAGGTCATTGGGTGCCTCTGCATCACAGTCGACCAGTGTGACGTTGTCGTCACGACCGGCAAGTACATTAAACAGATTTGTGGCAACGAAAGTTTTACCTGTTCCACCCTTGCCGCTTGCTACTGCTATCTTCATCCGCTCTGAGTCTAGTCATAGGCCAGCCGCATCTTCTCGTCGGCCAGGGTGGGTTTGATAAACCGCTGCATGGCTGCACCTTTCCAGGTCCCAATGTTCATGTGAGTGGTGTAATATTTCTGGGGGATGGGATGTGTTCCTACAACCACCTCTATGCCGTATTTCTCAGGGATGAACCTTGTGAAGTAATCAAGCCTGGGACACGGAGGGTAGCCTACCACCAGCCCGGTGGCAAGGTGAATGACGCTCACACCGTTCTTAATCATTTCCTCAGGAGTATACTCCACGTTCCCGCCCGGACAGCCACCGCAGGTAGTGAATGCAGCGATCTCAACATCTTCATCCTTGTACCTGTCAAATGCACCCTCGCGGTTGCGGAAAGACCTGAAGCACTTGCCGCCGGCACAGGTATGGTACCTGTCACAAATGATGATCCCAATCCTCTTCTTTTCCATGGCAGTCAGTTAATGGTCACAATAATTTGCACCGGCCTGGAGCCTGTCGTTGATCAGGTCCTGGGCAAGCTCATCAGGGCTCTTCACAGGGGCGCCTACAAATACGTTTATCGAATGGTGGTTAAAGATGCTGATGGCTCTCTGTCCCATACCGCCGGCAATCACATCCGTCACACCCTTTTCTGCCAGCCATGCCGGCAACAAACCCGGTTCATGTGGCGGAGGGGTGACAAGTGTCTCACCGGTTATGGACATGTTCTCTGCATCAACAATTGCAAATTGTTCGCAGTGTCCGAAATGTGAACAGAGAATACCTCCTTCAAGGGGAATTGCTATACGTTTTTTCATGCTTTATTTATTTTGCTTAAAGTGTTCAAATGGATTATTTGCTCATGCCGGTCAGACATCAGTCCCTCGCCCTGTGGGCCTTTATGATCCAATCCTGGCATGATTCTTATATCTATTGGTTGTTTAACATGTAAATCACTGACTTAACCGTCTTATCCGGCTCCTTGTATACCACCATCTGGATCTTCAGGCTGTCAAGAAGCGACTTGATCTTTACCCCAAACTCGCCGGAGACGATCTTCTGCACCTCCTTTGATGCTACCAGCTGAACTGAAGCCGGACCGGCTCCCTCCTCGGCATCCCTGTTCGGGTTGGGAAGTATCTCCACTCCTCCTGTCTCAGTGTCATATATAACGAAAAACGCGCAGCGGCCGAACCGCTGATCTATTGTGCTTTCAAGGCTCTGCCCTGTACTTGTGATTGCAACTTTCATTCGTTCGATTAATTATTATTTCATTGGTCGAATGGAACTTACATGAATTAAAGAAGCATATCCCTGTCAGTTGCTGCTCATGTAAGGTTCATATCTTTTTATGTTTATATATCTTTTGCCAACAGGTTGTTCTTCCTCATTAGATGGCTTCCGCATACCGGACAGACTTCCTCCTTACAGCGCTGAGAAGGCTCATGCTCCTTCTCATATCCGCATGAAGGACAGACGCAGAGGTCGGAAGGACCACGATTCGTAACCGGAGTCGACTCATCCACAGGCACATAATTGACTATACTGCTGCTTCCGCATAACGGACATTTATCAGGTACAACACTCTTCTCAGGCTGGTTGAAAAGGCAGTTGCAGCCGTTGCACTTGTACCATTCACTGTCAAAGTAAATCTTGCCACCTTCGATAATGATCTGTTTGCCTGTTACCAGTGCATCAGCAATCTTCGCCCTTGCCTTTGCATATATGCGGGTCAAGGTCGGACGCGAAACATCCATCACACGGGCCGCCTCGTGATGATTGAGGTTTTCAAAATCGCAGAGCCTGATAACTTCATACTCCTCAAGGTGCAGGAAGACCGACCCGGGCTGACCACTTCTGGCAGTCCCGCCGTAAGGCCGGAATCCCGAGATGCCCGGAGGATTGCTGACTCTTCTTAATCGTGTTGGACGTGGTGACACTTTATGATCATTTGTTCGCTACAAATATAATGAACATATGATCATAATACAAATCAAATTTTATCTGAATTGAACTAAAAGTTAAAGAGAACGTCGAAAAATCTTTATATTCCCATTATAAATGCGGCGATTATTCCATTCAAAGGGTTATTAAAAAATGACACAGATCTGTGTACAGTATCACAAAACCAGGATCGGCGAACTAATCCTGGGATCTTATGAAGGTAAATTGTGCCTGCTTGATTTCCGGTACCGGAAAATGAGATCTGCAATTGACAAAAGGATACAAGACGGTCTGAACGCTGAATTCACCCCACAGGATGATGAGATTCTGGATCGGACACAAGAACAGATTAATGAATACCTTAGCGGTAGCAGAACATCATTTGATATTCCTTTAATAATTGTCGGGTCCGATTTCCAAAAAGCTGTATGGAACGCCCTGATGCAGATCCCGTATGGGGAAACTGCCTCTTACCTTGACCTGGCAAAAGTCATTGACAATGAAAAGGCGGTGAGGGCAGTGGCCGGCGCTAACGGGGCAAATGCAATTGCCATAATAATTCCATGCCACCGTATTATTGGAAACAATGGCGAACTTGTCGGTTACGGGGGTGGCCTGGCGGTCAAGAAAAAGCTCCTGGATCTGGAGCAGGGTCACCGGAGCCTGTTTAGTGACCCGGCATAAAGCTATCAGCCCTAATCCAGAAACCTGACACATGACGGGGCATTGAGAGTCAGGGTTGAGACTGTCTCATCATTTTTGTCCCCAGCATGTACAAATGAAATCTCATTCGATCGCTGGTTTGCCACAAGGAAAATTTTCCCTGATGGGGATAATGAAAAGTTGCGTGGCCAGTTACCGCCACAGTTGCTGTGTGACGGCTCTGATAATGTCCCGTCAATCCCCACCCTGAAGGTCACGATGCTGTTATGTCCCCGGTTTGAACCGTAGATCTTCTTCCCGCTGCGCGAGAGGTGTATGTCAGCACAGTAACTTTTCTCCGTATATCCTTCGGGCAGGGTGCTGACACTCTGTTTTGCCGTCACGGTATCCGAGAGGATATTGTATACTGACGCTGTGGAATTGAGTTCATTGATTACATAGAGGTTTGCAGAGGATTTGTCAATTGCCATGTGCCTCGGGCCGCTTCCGGGTTCACAGCTGAAGTAAGCTATATCTGCATTCACAAGTAGTCCAAGGGTGGTGTCCAGTTTCAGCTGGTGAACCCTGTCGAGGCCCAGGTCTGAGACATAATAAGTGTGAAGTCTCGGGTTATGGATGGTCATGTGGGGGTGCGACTTCTCACCGTAAAAAATAACATCGGTGACCTTTTCAGGTATGCCCTCGCTGTTCAGCTTCACAACGGAGACCGAGCCGCTGCCGTAGTTGGCTGTTATGAGGTATTTGCCATCAACTGAAACCTCAATGTGACATGGTCCACCCCCACCCTGGTTCATTGAACTGATTTTTTCGAGGCTGTTGCTCTTTTTATCATATCGTAAGGTGGTGATTCCTCCCCCGGCTTTCATATTAAAAGTATCTACCTCATTGACAAGATAAATCAGCCCTTCACTTCCGAATGTAAAATATGAGGGATTATCCCCTACGGTGATCTCCGAGATCTTCTCCATATTGCCGTTGCCTTTCAGCCGGCACAGCAGCACGTCGGCGGCGCCATCGCCGGAATAACCGGATGCCAGGAACGTTTTCTCCCCCATATTACATGAAGAAAAAAACGCAGTGAGCACCACCGCCACAAACATTAGTGGATTCTTCATCGGTTTCTCTGAATATTATTGTTACTGGAGTCTGCATCTATAGTCAGGGGTTGGTCTGACAAATTCATTTTACCTGTACCATACATATATTTCCCTTCAAAGAAACATCATTTTGCATTGAAAACAAGACAATATTTTCTGCCCCGACACTCCGCCTCAAAGAATTGGACGAGTGTTCGTGAATCCGGGTAATGAAAAAAGAGCGAAAGGATTCACCTCCGCTCTTTTTCAATTTTAATCTCCGGACAACCCGACTTATGTCCGGGATTTTATGATTAATTGACTTTCATAGCTCTGACGTGTGTAAAGCCACAATAGTTAGACTCACCGTTATGTGACCAGGTAGAGGGATCGGAATCTATGACTGTATATGTTCCCGCCTTAATCTTTGTCAATGGATGAAAAACCCAGTACGCATTTGTTACTCCACCCTGACCTACAATACCCCAGGTTTGCCAGGGACCGTAAATTGTTCCGTCGGAATGTTTCAGGGAAATTGTTCCAGGCAGGGCTCCCCCATTAAAATAATGATAATTATGTATGTACGTGATTAGTCTTTCTTTGTCTGTTGTGAATACGGTTGGATTAGTCGGACCATTCTGCACACCACCAATGTTTTCATTGCTGAAGATCAACTCATCATCAATTGCTGCGTCTGAAACGGTTATTTTCACAGATGCCTTCTGATTCGGATCAGCTACCAGGGTGGCAAGAACTGTATAGACACCATTCTCCACAGGGGCTTTATAAATACCCACATTATTATATAAAGGGTCTACTGTAATAATTCCCCCGTTTGCCGGTTCCACTGACCAGGTGACGGTTTGATCGGTTATACTGTTGTCGAACACGACCACGAATGGTCTCGACTCGTTGATTACCATATAGGCTTCATCAACACCAAAAGAGAGATTCTTGTTTATCTCAGTTTCAGGAGTCTTTTCACATCCAAGTACAAAGAGTGACAGTGCAAAAAATAAAAGCTTTCTCATTTTATGGGGTTTAAGTTCACTCCCAAAATAATGAGAAATGAAATTTATAATGTCTTAACCGGGCACTTGATGATTTTGTTTTTGATAAAGAAGCAAGATTCAATGATCAACGTCTTCCCGTGAAATATTTCTCTCACATTTTATGGGACATCAGATCTGATTTTTCTCTGCCATTGTATGAAGCCGTAAATCGCCATTGCGAGGAAAATGACGTACTGAACTGAAACGAGCATTATGCCACGCATGGCGTACATCGCAATACTCATGATGTTGACGAGGATCCAGAGGATCCAGTTCTCAAGTTTAAGCCGTGCACAGAGGAGCGATGCCGCGATGCTCATCACCGCGATCATGGCATCGGTATAGACAAAGGTTGCCCTGACGGGGAAGAAGTCGGGCAGCCAGAGATGGATCCTGCCCATCACCGTGCCCATGGCAAGCGTCATGGCAATGATGCCAGCCACCCAGAAAACCCTTGCCTTGTGACTCATAAGCGTTACCGGTTCACTGCCGTTGCTGCTCTGCCTTCTCCAGTTGAACCAGCCATATATTGCATTGCAGAAGAAAAACACCTGCAACACCATGGCAGAATAAAGGTTCACCTGGTAGTAGAGCATGAAGAATAGCACGGCGTTAATTAGTGCAAATGCCCAGGTAATTATGTTTGCCCTGGCTGCATACCAGACTGCTGCCAGTCCGGTGAGCACGGCGAGCAGCTCGAGCAGGCTCATCCGGTAGCCAAGGAGTTCGAAGAGGGTGGTGTCGATGTTGAACATGGGTCTGAAGGTCTGAAGGTCTGAAGGTCTGAAGGTCTGAAGTCCGAATGTCCTGCAGTCTTGCGGTCTTGCAGTCTTGCAGTCTGAGGTCCGGATTGTTTTTGTTTAGTGCAGTAAAGGTAATTAAAGAGGCGGGAAAGTGAGTTTGAAATTGATTAGCTTTAGCCCTTTATTTGACCACGATGTCACCACGCGATGTATATCTTTCAAGGGAGGCGGAGTTCAGCACCTCCGCCGGACGGCTGCAGAAGCTGTCTGACCGGCTGTCGATGGCACGGCTGGCAGCGTTTGCCGGAGGACTGGTGCTTTTCGCTGTACTTCTGTCATTCTCGGTAATTGCATCCATAGTCACACTGGCTGTGGCGCTGGTTCTGTTCGCATGGCTGGTGATAAAATACGAAACAACAGAGAAGAGAAGGAAGAGATACCTGCATCTGGCGGAGATTAACAGGCTGGAACTGAAATGCCTGGAGGGCGATTTCTCGGGTTTTAAGTCCGGTGAAGAATATGCTGAAAGAGACCATCCCTATTCATATGACCTTGATATCTTCGGGAAGGCCTCACTGTTTCAGTATATGTGCCGGACAACCAGCAAGCCGGCTTCTGACCGGCTGGCAGAGTACCTGAACCAGCCTGCAGCACTCGAAGACATTTTACTGCGCCAGAAAGCTGTTGCAGAACTGCAGCCGCTAACAGAATGGCGCCAGGAACTGATGACCCTCGGATACCTGAATGCCGGCGCAGGTAATGATCCTGCACCCCTGATGCAGTGGCTCAAAAGCGAAGATACCTTCCTTAAAACTGCACGCGAGAAAATACTTACAGGATGTTTCAGCCTCCTGGCAATGGCAGCGGTCACAGCCACAATAGCAGGACTGCCGGCAGCTATACTTGCCCCGGTGTTCGGGGTGAACTTCATCTTCTATTTCACACGGTTCAGGAAGATCTCAAAACTACAGGAACAGGTGAGCCGGTCATCAGACCTGCTGAAAGCATACTCCGCCATCATCAGATTGATTGAAGGCAGAAGCTTCACCTCTCCACTGCTGCAAAAGCTGCAGTCGGCCTTCACTGATGAGATCGCAGCATCAGACCGTATCAGGCAGCTTTCAAAGCTTGTCGGCAGGCTCGACTACAGACTGAATGTACTTGTTTCCGCACCTCTTAACCTGCTTTTCTTTACGGACATACACTTCTGCCTCGCACTGGAGCAATGGAAACGCGAACATGCATCGCGGATACCCGGCTGGTTTACCGCCATGGCGGAGTTTGAAGCGCTGGCTTCAATGGCAAACATGACTTTCAACAATCCGGGATGGGTTTATCCGCAGGTGACTGAAGACTATTTTGTTTTCAGGGCTGAGGAGATGGGCCATCCTCTCATCCCTGCCGGCAGGCGTATCAGCAACAGCTTCACCACTGAGGGAGCAGGGAGAGCCATCATTGTGACCGGGTCAAATATGTCAGGCAAGAGCACCTTCCTGCGCACCTGCGGGGTGAATGCCGTGCTGGCCTTTGCAGGTGCACCGGTGTGCGCCTCCGCTTTCACAGTTTCACTGGTCAGGCTCCATTCCAGCATGCGGATATCAGACTCGCTCGATGAGAATATCTCATCATTTTATGCTGAGCTGCGGAGACTCAGGGCAATCATCTCCGGGGCTGAATCTGATCCCAGGGCATTCCTGCTGCTCGATGAGATCCTCCGGGGTACCAACTCTGATGACAGGTATACCGGCTCAGTGGCACTGATCAAACAGCTGACCGGGTACGGCGCCGTGGCCATGGTTGCAACGCATGACCTGCGCCTCGCCGGTCTGGAAAAGGAACTTCCGCAATCAATTGGGAACTATCATTTTGATGTGAAGGTAAACGACGAGGAACTTTTCTTCGACTACCGCCTCACTCCGGGAATATGCTCCAGCTTCAACGCCTCGCTGCTGATGAAGAAGATGGGGATAAAGGTCTGAAAGTCTGAGGGTCTGAAGGTCGGAGGGTCTGAGAGTCTTGCGGTCTTGCAGTCATGCGGTCCTGCAGTCTTGCGGTCCTGCGGTCTTGCGGTCCGGAGGGCTTATGGGGGTGAAATAATTACCGCTCCCGTCTTTCCTTGATCCATCTGCTGAAAAACGGATCGTCGAGCTCATACTTATCAGTTTTTATTACATAACCCCCGGTCATCAGTCTCCTGAGACTGCTGAAAACAGTACTCGATGCATTCAAGTCCCATTTACGCATAAAATCGATAGTAAGAGGCTGTTGTTCAGACATTGAGAGGCCAAGTAATACTTTACGGTCAGTACTATTGAAACCAAGCCATATCCTTTCATAATCCATGTCATGCATCATAATTAACTCTCTTACAGCGTCATCAATGACGCTTGCCGAATGTCCGCGACCTGAAACCATTACTTCCCATGCAGTGAATGCCAGTTGCTGGGTGTAATAAGGGTGACCGCGGGTTACTGAAAGAACTTCCCCTGCAACAATACCAGGTTCACCATGAATTCCGGTGAAACCGGATTTCAGGAATTCAGTGAATTCCCCTGCATCAATTTTTTCAAGATGCATAACCATTGCAAAATGATAGAAAGGCGATTTTTTCTTTTGAAAAACTTCCCTGATAAGGCTTTCCTGGGAACCCAGAAAGACATAATTGATCATTTTATGGTGCTGCATGATAGCCCGTAACTGATTCAGCAGGTTTTCATCCAGCCTTCGGGCTTCCTGAAACTCGTCGAAAACAACGATTAGTTTCTTCTTCTCTGTGCTCAGTTTTTCAGCCAGGTTCAGCACATCTTCCAGAATCGGAAGCGACGATACACCCGGCATAAATGAAACATCGATCCCACCGGTTACCGGATTCAGTGAAAGTTGCGGGATAACCCTGAATCCTTTCAGGTGCTGTTTTAACCGGGCATGAGGGTAAAACCTGTAAATCCGCCTGAGCATCTGAGCTGCAAGGTCAGCAGGACTTGTCATCAATTGCATATCCAGGGCAATTACCGGCCTGTCAAGCAATGATACTGCCTTGCGAATCAGGCTTGATTTACCCATGCGTCGTGGTGAGATCAGAACCAGATGATTCTCGCCGGAAAGAAAGGAGGTTACTCTTGCAATTTCTTTCTTCCGGTTTATGAAGAAGGGATCATCTACAACGGTTCCGAATTTGAAAGGATTCTTCATTTTTTATTGCGAATTTTTTATTGCGAATTTTTTCGTTGCGATATTTTTCGTTGCGAATATTTTCGCAAATATAATAAACTTGCCCCATATTATCCTTTCATATCCCGATTTTTGATATTATGAGGTCTGCCTTCTCCGCATCACTCATACTTCCGTCTATCCAGTTGATTGCAATGCCGCGGCGCTCCATGCCGCGGAACCAGGTCATCTGTCGCTTTGCAAAACGGTGTATCTCAACCTCCAGCTTCTGAACCATCTCATCACGCGAGAGCCGGTTCATCAGGTAAAGGGTTATATACTTGTATTCCAGCCCGTAATAGACAAGGTCATCAGGATGGATGCCCCCTGCCAGTAACCGCTGCACCTCTTCAATCATCCCCTCATCGAGCCGTGTGCGCAGCCTGTCGCTTATGCGCTGCCGCCGGGTCTCGCGGTCAACAAACACCGCCGTCACCAACGGATTCCTGACGGGAAAGGGACTCTCATCAACCGGGTGATTGGAGTAGTAATCTGCGATCTCAATAGCCCGCACCGCCCTTTTTACAGTGTCAACATCAGTCTTGTTATGAAGGCTCTTGTAGTGTGAAAGTATCTCCGTCAGCTCCTCAAGTGACCGTCCCGCAAGCAGCTCCCTCAGCTGCGCATTGACAGGCACCTGCACCAGCCTGTAACCGCTTACTATACTGTCAACATACATCCCCGAGCCGCCGCAGACCACCGGAAACACGCCCCTTGCAGACAGATCTTCAAAAACCTTCAGAAAATCACGCTGGTACTCAAATACATTATACCTGTATCCGGCATCAACAATATCAACCATGTGCACCGGCACACTCCGGCTGTCAATAGTATAATCGGACAAATCCTTCCCGGTTCCTATATCCATCCCCCGGTAAACCTGTCTCGAGTCGGCGCTGATCACCTCTCCTCCCAACCTGTCAGCCACCAGAGCCGCCAGTCGTGTCTTACCCGTGGCTGTGGGACCGGTGATCACCAAAATATCATGCATCGGATTGTCCATCAGAAATTAAAGATAGCCATAACAGAGTCATAGTATTGCAATTTTACTTAATTTTGCCGTTCCTAAACAAAAAGTGGTCATGGACTTCAGGTTTTTATACCACAGAACAAAGTATTTTATAATTAATCCCGGCAAGGCCTGGGATGTGGTCCATCGTGAGGAGAGACCGATGAGATTTGTCCGGGGCAGTTTTTTCGTGCCTCTTGTAATCCTCGTTGCGGTCAGTTCGTTCCTGGGATCGATGTTCTTCATCAACACCACCCTGAAACCGATGTATTCGGTGATGACAGCCGTCAGCACCTTCCTCTTTCTTTACCTCGGCGTTTACTGCTCAACATTCGTCGTCAGGGAGATAATGAAGGCCATGGATCTCGGCCATGATTTCCTGGTGGCATTCAAACTGGTGGCCTACTCCATGGCACCCATATTCCTGTCTCTGACCGTCAGCCGCCTATTCGAATCACTGCTATTCATAAATGTGCTGGGGCTCTATGGTCTCTATATCTTCTGGATCGGGATGGAGGTGATGGTCAATCCGCCTGACCACAAGAAACTTCCGATGATCATAGCCTCTGTGATCTCTATGCTGATAATATTCTTTCTGCTTCAGATTATACTGTCAAAACTGTCTCAGACCCTTTACTTTTCAATATTTGCCTGACTTCCGCGATGAGGAATGACACCAGCAATATCGTCATCAAAAACCGGAGGGCGTCACATGATTATGAATTCCTCGAAAAACTTATTGCAGGTATCAAGCTCACAGGCACAGAGATAAAATCCATCCGTGCGGGGAAAGCCACACTGACCGATTCATATTGCGCCTTCCGCAACGGTGAACTCTTTGTCACCGGGATGCATATCTCGGAGTACTACTGGGGAAATCTCAACAACCATGATCCGCTCGGCGAAAGAAAACTTTTGCTGACGCGAAAAGAACTCCGTAAGTGGGAGAGAAAGGTTAATGAGACAGGGCTTACGATCATCGTCACGAAGGTGTTCATCAACCAGCGGGGACTGGCCAAGGCGGAAATAGCACTTGCAAAGGGGAAGAAACAGTACGACAAGCGCGACAGCCTGAAAAAACGCGATCATGAGCGTGAAATGGACCACCACGTGAAGGAGCACGCGAGGTAATCTGCAGTCACGCCACACCTTCCGGAACCCGCAGCAACACAGGTCCCGCCGCGGTTAGCCAATCAGAAGTTCGGGCTCAGCAGGTACCTTGAGTAGAACTGATCAATAAATGCAACTGCATCCTCAGCCTCGTCAACAATCCTGAAAATATTCAAATCCTCAGGAGAGATATTATGCTCCTCATTCAGCATCACCCCGGTGACCCAGTCGAACAGACCTGACCAGTACCTGGTGCCAACCAGCACTATCGGGAAACGCCCGATCTTCTTTGTCTGAATCAGCGTGATGGCCTCGAACAGCTCGTCAAACGTACCGAAACCGCCCGGCAGCACTATGAATCCCTGGGCATACTTCATGAACATGACCTTACGGACGAAGAAATAATCGAATGTGATCAGTTTGTCCCGATCAATATAGGGATTTGCCTTCTGCTCGAACGGCAGGTCTATGTTAATACCTATCGACTTGCCGCTGCCGCGCCTGGCTCCCTTGTTGGCAGCTTCCATGATTCCGGGGCCGCCACCGGTGATGACACCATACCCCTTCTGCGTCAGCTGAAAGGCGATCTCCTCGGCAAGCTTGTAATACTTGTTGTTGAAATGGGTCCTGGCAGAACCGAAGACAGCCACACTCGGCCCTATCCTCGATAACTTCTCAAATCCTTCAACCAGCTCCGCTATTATCTTGAATACCCTCCACGAGTCCATGGTGTGGATCTCATTCCAGGTCTTTGACTCAAAGGCTTCTTTTATCAGGTCCTTCTCCTTCGCTTCGTCCATAAGTAAATATTTATGCGTTAAATATAGTCTTTTCTACTGTTTCAGGACAGGTGCAAGGAACTGTCCCGTATAATTATCCTTAAGCTTTGCTATCTGTTCGGGTGTCCCCGAAAAAATGATCTCACCGCCTCCACGGCCTCCCTCCTTCCCGAGATCAACAATATAATCCGCCACTTTTATAACATCCATGTTATGTTCAATGACAATAACCGTATTGCCCCGCTCCACCAGTTTCTCAAGCACCTCGAGGAGAACCCTGACATCATCAAAATGAAGTCCGGTTGTAGGTTCGTCAAGGATGTAAAGTGTCCGCCCGGTATCTCTCCTTGACAACTCCGTAGCCAGTTTGACACGCTGCGACTCGCCTCCCGAGAGCGTCGTAGAGGGCTGCCCCAGCCTGACATAACCGAGGCCTACATCCTGTAACGTCTTTATTTTGTGATATATTGACGGAATCCCCTTAAAAAATTCCACAGCATCATTGATAGTCATCTCCAGAACATCATTGACCGATCTCCCCTTGAACTTGACTTCGAGGGTTTCCCTGTTATAACGTTTTCCTCCGCAGTCGGGGCACATTACATATACGTCAGGCAGGAAATTCATCTCTATTGTCTTAACGCCGGCACCTTCGCATCCTTCGCATCTGCCTCCCTTTATGTTGAAGGAGAAGCGCCCCGGGCCGAATCCCCTTACCTTGGCATCAGGGGTCATGGCAAACAGGTTGCGGATCTCGGTGAAGACTCCTGTGTAAGTGGCGGGATTTGAACGGGGTGTACGACCAATCGGCGCCTGGTCAACCTCTATCACCTTGTCAATATGTTCCAGCCCTTCAATGGACTCATGAGGCAGGGGTGTGCGTCCGGCGCCGTGCAGCTTCTTTGCCAGCGCCGGGTGCAGAGTCTGGTTGATCAGCGACGATTTGCCGCTGCCTGAGACTCCGGTTATGCAAATGAACGTACCGAGGGGTATCTTCATGGTTACACCCTTCAGGTTGTTTCCGGTAGCACCAGTTATTGCAAGGAATTTGCCATTGCCTGACCTCCTCTTCTTCGGAATCTCAATTTTCATTACCCCGTTGAGGTATGCTGCCGTCAGTGTGTCAGCTTTAAGTATGTCAGCAGGTGTACCCTCTGCAACAATAAGACCCCCGTGAACGCCTGCACCCGGCCCGATGTCAATTATATGATCAGCGTTGATGATCATATCATGGTCATGCTCAACCACAATGACCGAGTTACCTGCATCGCGCAGGTTCCTCAACGCTTCTATCAGCCTGCGGTTGTCACGCTGGTGCAGTCCTATGCTCGGTTCATCGAGGATATAAAGTACGTTTACGAGTTTTGATCCTATCTGCGTTGCCAGTCTTATGCGCTGGCTCTCACCACCGGAGAGGGTGCGGGCCCCGCGGTTCAACGCCAGGTAATCAAGTCCCACATCAAGAAGGAAACCAAGACGTGACCGTATCTCCTTCAGTATCTCTGCGGCAATCTTCTTCTGCCTTTCAGACATATCCCCGGTGACGTTCTCCAGGTAATCCCTCAGTTCAGTCAGGTCCATCGCAGCCAGCTCACCAATGTTTTTCCCGCCGATGCGGAACCATAGTGCTTCCTTCTTAAGCCTTGTGCCATTGCACTCGGGGCAGACATGATATTGCACATACTGTTCCTTCCCCTTGCCGGTGCCGTTGGCAGCCCGTCCGCTTATTGCCTCCATGTTGCCAACATAATTGACAACCCCCTCGAAGGTCATGAAGTAGTTGGATGTGGCTCCAAGGGGAGTGTTGGAGAGCTTCAACACCTCGTCAGAGCCGAAGAATATCTTGTTCCGGACATCCTCATGGATCTCACCTACCGGGGTGTCAACCGTAAAGCCGTACTTCTCACCGAGTGCCTCTATCATCCAGAATATCCAGATGTTGCGGTACTTGCCCAGGGGTTCTATCCCGCCCTTGCGGATGCTCAGCGACGGGTCGGGCATCATCCGGTTTATATCCACTTCAGATATCTCACCGAGGCCGTTGCACTTCGGGCATGCACCCTGCGGGGAATTGAATGAAAATGTGTGCGGAGCAGGCTCATTGTAAGAGATACCTGTCACAGGGCACATCAGGTGGCGGCTGAAAAACCTAAGACTGCTGTCATCAGCATCAAGGAGCGCCATGATACCGTCACCCTGGTCGAGGGCCAGAAGCACCGCATCATGAAGCCTCTTCTCAGTAACATGTCCCACCTGGAACTTGTCTATCACAAGATCTATGAAGTGCACCTTGTAACGGTCAAGTTTGAGGCCCGGAGTGATCTCCCGGATTTCTTCGTTTATGCGGGCATAAAGAAATCCCTTTCGCCTGAGCTGCTCAAAAAGCTCCTTATAGTGACCCTTACGCCCCTTTATCAGCGGGGCGAGAATAAATACCCGACGCTGGTCATACCGTTCTGAGACAAGATCAAGTATCTGTTCATCAGTGTATTTTACCATCTTTTCACCCGATGCATACGAATAAGCATCAGCAGCCCGGGCATAGAGCAGTCTCAGGAAGTCATAAATTTCTGTAATGGTCCCTACTGTAGAACGCGGATTCTTGTTTGTTGTCTTCTGTTCAATAGAGATGACCGGACTCAGCCCTGTAATACGGTCAACGTCAGGCCTCTCCATCCCCCCGAGGAACTGTCGCGCATAGGCTGACAGGGTCTCCATGTACCTTCTCTGTCCCTCGGCATAGATTGTATCAAAGGCAAGCGACGATTTCCCACTGCCACTCAGGCCGGTAATGACCACAAGTTTGTTTCGCGGCAGCGTAACCGAAATATTGCGGAGGTTATGGACCCTCGCACCGTAAACCCTGATCTCGTCCTTCTGTTCCGGCATTGGATTAGACTATATGCCGGCCCTGATCCTTGCACCCTTTTCCGGCACCCTGACAGTGTACTCACGCTTCTCGGCGTTTGTAAGGAAGGGTTTGCGAAGCCAGGGATTCAGAAATTTCAGCATCTTGTAGTTGGTGTCAAAGTGCCTGGCGAACTGTTCAAAACTTGTCACTGAAGTATCAACCTTCACCTCAGCATACGGAACTGGCTTGTATATCTCATCCTGTCCTATATTGAAGCCGTACTTCGCAGGTTCTGACATTACCAGTTTAAGCGACACAATTCGGAATATATACCTTGCAGTCTCCTCATTGAGAAGCAGGTCATAGTAGTTGGTTTCCTTCTGGATGTCAACCTGCTCACTTAATCCGCTGAAGCCGTTATTGTATGACGCTGCCGCCATTGTCCAGCTGCCGTACTTTTCATAAGCTTTAAGCAAGTATTTGCAGGCAAAACGGGTCGACTTTGCAAGGTCATACCTCTCGTCGATTTCCCTGTTTATGATCATTCCGGACTCTTTGCCCGTATCCTCCATTATCTGCCAGAATCCGGTAGCCCCTGCCGGTGAAATGACGTTGCTCAGGTCACTTTCGGCGCACGCCAGATACTTGAAGTCATCAGGAATGCCATACTCCTTAAGGATTTTTTCGATCTCCGGAAAATAGCGTCCGGCCCTCTTGATTGTCAGAAGTGTCGACCCATGCCTGTATGCTGTTGCATTTATCTCACGGTCAAGGCTTTCACGTGTGTCAAAGTTTTGCAGAGGCATTGCCTCACCGGCGAAGGTAACATCCTCCGGGATGGCCCAGGATACAGCAAGTGGCGTACTCTCTTCATTATCAGGCATTTCTTGCTGATGATTCCTGGCTGACACGAGAACGGTAAAAACAAACCCTGCGCTGAGCAGAGACATTATGGCGATAGCGGCTTTCCCGACGGAAACTTTCATGTTATTACAATCTCAATTTGAAACTGCAAAAGTAGCCAAAATATTGCTCACAGGGAAGCAAATGAAGGGGAGGAAAATGAGGTGTCAGAGTTTGAAGAAGAATCCTGATGAGAAGCCCACGGAGTAAGGCTTATATTGTGAGCCTGATATCTCGCTCAGAGGAGTGACATAATACCTGAACACGGGCTCGAGGTTAAATATCACCTTCCGGGAAATATTATATTCCAACCCGAGACCCAGCTGGCTGCTGAGATTGAATGTATTCACTCCTTCGGTATAACCGACACGGACCATATCAGGGCCCTCACCTGTGTAAGCTGAATTATCAACCAGGAAACCGTATGCAACTCCGCCTGAGAGATTGAGGCCTATCTTTTTGTCAATCAGCTTGTACCTCAGTACGAAAGGAAGCTCAAGGTAACGGAAAACCTGCCGGATATCTGAACCCACCTGTGTCAGCTGGTACTTGGAAGGGTCAGCCATATTGCCCTGGATGAGTGTGCCGACACGCGCTTTGCTGTCAGTAAGATAAAGGTCAGTATTTCCTGCAAGGATCAGACCCGAGGCAGTCTCGACACTGTAGAGGTAACTGCCTTTAACTGCGTAATAATCAGAGAGGCCCGCAAAAACATCCACATCTGATATAGTCTGTCCGACGGATGCCATTCCGATGCCTGACTGTATTGTAAGGCGGTCAGAGATTTTGTAGCCTACTGACACCCCGGTTGAGTATGCCGGTCTCGATTTCTCACTGCTTATCAGTTCGGCCAGCCTTGTATCCTGACCGGAAGGTGAGAATCCCATAGCTGGTGACAGCGATGCTCCGAGAATGAATCGCTGTGAGGCTTTGCCGGGTGCAGGAGCTGACAGGGTGTTCTTTAGATCTTCAGCGGTACCGGAAAAGCTGCCCGCTGTAATGACCGTTATCTCTTCGGGAAACAGTTCTACCGGTTCATTGTCTGTTTTGTCCCTCGGCGGAAGATCGGCTGAGGCGATAAGCACAGCCGGTTCATCAGTCTCAGGTGTCACCGGAGTCTGCACAACCGGTTCAGACACCATGTCTGCCTTCACAAAGTTCACAATCTTACCTTCGGCAGGTCTGGTCACAGGGGTGGCACCCGCGATGTCAAGACTCACATCCCCGTTATTGCTGCCTGACGCTGTCACCTCTGAAAGCAGCACAGGATTATTGTTGGTCCGGAGATACCATGTAGCCAGAAGAGTCATGGAAACAAGCGCAGCCACGCCTGCAGCGATACCCGTTATAACCCTCAGACGGGAATGCCTCACCGGTAAGGACGGGATATTGTCCCACACATCTGCAGGCGGCAATACCTCAAGGTTTTTCAGGCCGTTGCGGAATACAATGTCAATATTTGGTTCCCTTTCAAACATTTGCCATTCTTCTTGTGACACCCGTAAGTATCATAACTTTCTTCTGAAGTATCTCCCTTGCCCTTGAGAGATTCGATTTGCTGGTACCATCCGAGATACCAAGCATTTCACCTATCTCCTTGTGGGAATACCCTTCGATGGCGTAGAGGTTGAAGACCATCCTGTACTTGGGTGGAAGCTCCATGATCATATTCAGCAGATCAAATGCTTCAAGCCCGGCGAAGTCCTGGGTTTCAGGCTCGGCCTCCGGTTCGGTCACCTCGTCGATGTCATCAACCCTGTTCAGATAATACCTGTTACGGTACCGTTCAAGTGCAGTGTTGACGATGATCCTCCTCATCCATCCTTCAAAAGAACCTTCGTGGCTGAAGTGTGACAGGTTTTCAAAAATCTTGATGAAGCCCTCCTGGAGCACATCCCTGGCCTCTTCCGTGTTGCCTGCATACTGAAGGCAAACGGCATAGAGCTTCGGTGAGTACCTGCGGTAGAGCAGCTCCTGGTCACGCCTGCTGCCGGACAAACAGCCGTCTATTATGTCCTTATCCTTAGCCAAACCCGGATTTTAGTCGAGTTATAAAGATAAGAAATAATAAACGACCTTATCAATAGATTGATGTTAAAAAGGGCCGGAAGGTTGCGTTAAGAGTAAAATATACACTTATGAAGCCGGTGGAGGACATTGCCTGCAGGTGATCCGTGCCGGGCCTGATGGGCGGCAGCGGGGCATGTCCGGCGCCACTGCAGAGTCTGCTGCAGGAGGCGGCGGGGCATGTCCGGCGCCAATGCAGAGTCTGCAGCAGGAAGCAGCGGAACCTGTCAGATGGGGCATCAGGGCCGACTTGTCGAAATGCAGAGTCTGCTGCAGGAGGCAACGGGGCATGTCCGGCGCCACTGCAGAGTCTGCCGCAGGAGGCAGCGGAACCGGTCCGGGGCGGCGGACGCGGGGTCTGACCAGCCCGACGGCACCGGGTCTCCGGGGTGTTCCTGCTACCCGTGGATGGCCTCGCCCAGGGCTGCGGCAGCCGCCTCCATTATTCCTTCTGACATTGTCGGGTGCGGATGGATGCTTGTCGCCAGGTCATGAGCCGTGGCGCCCATCTTGCGTGCAACAACCAGTGATGAAACCATCTCCGTGACGTTCATCCCTATCAGGTGACCGCCAATAAGCCTGTCATCAGCTGCATTGAACACAAGCTTGACAAAACCCTCGCGAGCACCTGCAGCGCTGGCCTTGCCTGATGCCATGAACATGAACTTGCCGGTCTTTGTCTCTATGCCGGAGGCCTTTGCAGCCTCCTCTGTCATGCCGCATGATGCCACCTCGGGTGTCGTATATGTGCAGCCGGGGATATTTGAATAATCAACCGGTGCAGGATTGTGACCAGCCAGCTTCTCGACGCACACGATGGCTTCGGCTGAAGCGACATGCGCCAGGGCAGGACCGGGAACAACGTCTCCGATGGCATAAACACCGCTGACTGAGGTCCGGTAATACTCATCAACAGTTATCCTGCCCCTTTCGGTCTTAACCCCGGCCTCCTCAAGGCCTATGCCCTCAATATTCGCAGTAATGCCCACTGCAGACAGAACTATATCCGTTTCAATATTTTCTTCGCCTTTAGGCGTTTTTATTGTCACTTTGCACCTTTCCCCGGAGGTGTCAACCTTTTCGACTGTTGAGTTGACCATGATTTTCATCTTCGCCTTTTTGAACGAGCGCTCAAGCGTCCGTGACACCTCCTCGTCTTCTATCGGCAGTATGCGGGGCATGAATTCCACCAGGGTCACCTCCGTGCCCATCGATCTGTAGAACCCGGCAAACTCACTGCCTATGGCGCCTGAGCCGACAACCACCATCGACGCGGGCAACGACGGCAGGGTCATCGCTTCACGGTATCCTATTATCCTTTTGCCGTCCTGCCGGAGGTTCGGCAGCTCCCTTGACCTGGCTCCTGTAGCAATGATTATATTCTTTGCACTGTAATTCTCCTTCGTCCCGTCGGCTGCCTCCACCTCCACGGCGCCGGCGCCCTTCAGCCGGCCAAACCCGCTTATAACCGGGATATTGTATTTCTTGAACAGGTACTGAACCCCCTTGCTCATCGCATCTGCCACCACCCGGCTGCGGGCTATCACCGCCCCGAAATCAGGCGCCGCCGCCTCTCCGGCATTAATGCCGTAGTCGGCCGCGTGACGCGCATAGTCAAGCACCTGCGCACTCTTCAGCAATGCCTTCGTCGGGATACAACCCCAGTTAAGACATATGCCACCCGTCTCAGCCTTCTCCACAACAGCAACCTTAAGCCCCAGCTGTGATGCTCTCACTGCTGCAACATAACCACCGGGACCGCTTCCAATTATAATCAGATCAAATTCATTCATATAGTCGTCTTTTTTAATTTTTCTATGTTACTGCTCTTCATCAGGCTCCTGGCTCCGCGTGCCGCCAGCCAGAACAACACCAGCACAGCCACTATTGTTGCCCCGGTGGGGAGGTTGGTAAACCACGAAATTGCAAACCCGGCGCTGATGCCCAGAAAACTTACAACCGTGGAGAGCACAAGTATCCGCAGATACCTGCGCGTAAAAAGCATTACAATATTGGCCGGAATAGTAAGCAGGGCAATTATCATTATCACCCCTGCCATCCTTATGTTTAATACGATGGCCAACCCGGTAAGTCCCACGGATATGTATCTGAAGAGATCTACATGTCCCGTAAAGGTCCGGGCGTAGTTCTCATCAAAAGAAATATAAAGCAGTGTCCTGTAAAACAGGGCTGTATATGCTATAAGCATCAGAGATATTATCCCCAGCGCAATCAAATCACCGTCAGTAACAGTAAGGATGCTCCCGAACAGGTAACTCATCAGATTGGGTGCATACCCAGGTGTAAGGTAGATGAAGATGATACCCACAGCCATCCCCAGGGCCCACATGATCCCGATGGCGCTGTCCTCACGCATCTTCCCGCGGCCTGACATGTACTCCATCCCCAGCGCCGAGCCAAGACCGAAAACAGCAGCGCCGACAACCGGGTTTATTCCCAGGAAGTAACCGAGCCCTATCCCTCCGAAGGAGGCGTGAGTCACACCGCCACTGAGGAAAACAAGCCTCCTGGATACAATATAGGTACCGGCCAGGCCGGCCGTGATGCTGGCAAAGAATGCCCCAAGCAATGACCTGATTACGAATGAGTATTCAAAGAGATTTTCCATCAGCCATGTTTATGAAGTACAACATGAGGAACATCTCCGTGGGTAACAAGCTGGATGGGGCATCCGTACATACGCAGATCTTCGTCGGTAATTTTACTGTGCGGGTGATAGAACACCCCGCCGCTGACGCAGGCGAATGACTTTACCCAGGCAGATATGGTTCCCACATCATGAGATACCATCATTATCGTCATCCGGTCGTTCAGAAGCTTCAGCTTCTCATAAAAGTCAGCTTCAAAGGATGCATCAACAAATGTGGCAGGTTCATCAAGCAGCAGCAGGCGTGGTGACCCTGACACAGCCCTGGCAAGATAAACACGCTGCAACTGTCCTCCTGACAGCTCATTGAGGGCCTGGTGTGCCAGCGGTCTCAGCCCCAGCTCATCCATCACCTCAGCAGCACGTTTCTTCTCGGTGCGACCCATACGGCCCATGGCGCCCTTGTCATGCATCATCCCGGAAAGAACCACATCCTCCACTGTAACCGGGAAAAGTGTATCACCCAACGCTACCTGGGGCATGTAACCTATCTGATTCTGTCTCAGACCGCCCGGAGTAAAATCCACCCGCCCTGAGAGTGGCTTCAGCAGTCCCAGTATCACCTTCAGGAGTGTTGTTTTTCCACCGCCGTTAGGACCAATTATGCCAATGAAATCGTTCTCCTCAATGGCCATGGTTACGTCACTCAGGACAATTTTTTCTTCATATCCTGCAGTTAATGAATTGATTGTAAATAGTATACTCATTCAGCTACAATGTCTGAACCGCTACGCGGTGGTTTTTTAACTATTCTACTGATCTACAATGTCTTAAACCTTACAAACCAGATTTGCCAACACTACTGCCTACTGCCTACTGCCTATTGCCTCCTTCTCACTGCTCCCCCCCACTGCCCTGGCCACTTCCATAACAGCCTCCGGCCACTCAGTGTTCATTGGGTTTATCACAACAAGCCTCGCACCGGTCTCACGTGAGAGCGACTGGGCATTACGCACGTCATACTCCGCCTGGATGAAGATAATTTTTATTCCCTTCTCCCGGGAAATGTCGATGAGCTCTTTCATCCTTGCCGGCGAAGGACTTTTCCCCTCATCCTCGAATGATACCTGCTCAAACCCGTAATCGCGCCCCATATATGCAAGAGCCGGGTGATAAATCATCACTGCCGGATGCGGTTCAGGGCCGAGGACATCCCGCACCAGCGAGTCGATCTCATCAATCTTCAGGTTGACAGCTGCAAGGTTTGCATCATATTTTTCAGCCGAAGCCGGGTTGATCTCTGAAAGAAAATCATGGACATCCTTTGCCATGATCCTTGCCATAACCGGCGACATCCAGTAATGCGGATCCGGTCCGCCATGTGAATGAGCGTGACCCTCATTGTCATCTTCCCCATGTGAATGAGCGTGATCCTCATTGTCATCTTCTCCATGTGAATGAGCGTCACCCTGATGGTCATCTTCCCCATGTGAATCCACTCCTTCCGACCCCAGACCCTCAGACTTCAGACCCTCAGACCTCAGACCTTCAGACTTGAGACCTTCAGACTTCAGTCCCTCCGCCCCAATCAGCTCAATATTTCCTGACAGGTCAAGAATCTTCATGTCCGGATTAACCTGTCTGAACCGGTCCATCCATGCATGCTCGAAACCAAGCTGACCGTTCATTATGAAGGCGGCAGAGCCTGAGAGTGAACTGATCTGGGCGGGAAGCGGTTCCCATATGTGGTGGTCTGCCCCGGGTGGAAGCAGCACATTCACGTTGAAATCATCTCCTCCTATCTGTTCAACAAACCATGCGAACGGAGGGATGGTCACCGTCACAGTCATCCCGTCACCCTTTGACGACACCCCGGGGCCGCATGATACTGCAGCAAATGCCAGAATTGAAAGCCATATTGTAAATCTCTTCATCCGATTATTTCTACGCCCTGCAAAATTAACAATATGGCGTCACGGGGCAAAACCAAATCCGTGAAAACAGACAGGGCAGGTTACAGACACCACAAAAAAAAAAGAGACTGCCCCGGTACCCCCGGAACAGCCTCCTGTCCTGGGCAGGAAATACTGTTCTTCATCCCTGCCCGCTGTTACGAACCAATTAAAAGCAGAAAACCAAAAATCAATAAGAGTTCATAGCGATGCGCAGGTTTCCCGTTGCTTCCTTTGCCTTAACCCTGAATGTCCACTTGCCATTCTTCCAGCCATTTCCTTCATCGGCTTCAAAACTTTTTCTCCAGTTCAGACTGCCGTTCTCATCAAGCACAACTTCCGAAAGCTGCTTTCCGTCAGGCATAATTATTGCGACACTCATCGAACCTTCAGCACAGTCTCCTGAAACAGAAAGGCTTACATTGTCCATGTCTTCAGCGCTCATAGTAAACTCATTTGTGAAGGTGGCCTCCATGACCTGGCGTGTATAATTCCATGATGAACCGGGTTTGCTCCCTACGCCATGACCCCTGTAAAGATAAATATTGTTGCCGGCATCAAATCCGAAGGTCTGAATGTCCGGAAGGTCAGGAATATCAGGGATAACCACCATCGGCAGATCCCTGGAAAGGTCACGTGCATGCCGGCTGAGATCGTCGAATTCCTTGTAGCTCCATTCAAAGTCCTTTCTGTCTTTTGCCCTGTCTGTCTCTATTTCTGCCATCTGCGCCTGAATCTCTTTCCTCTTGGCTTCGATTTCAGCCTGCTTCAGTTTTAGATCTTCATTAGCCACCTGGAGCTGCTTCTGCATTTCCTCCTTCTTACGTAACTCCTCCTGCTTCTGAAGCTCTTCCTGTTTCTTCTTATCATCAGCGGATTTTGACGATACATCCTGGCCTGATAAGCCTGCCGTTGAAAGCAATATTGCCATTACGGTCAATACGATAAAATTTAATTTTCTTTTCATGACTGCCCTTTTAATGAGTTTGACAGTGTAAAATTACACCCTCAATAAGCAGGGTATGGTTAATGAGAGGTTAATGTCAGGTTAATCATTTCCGCCAAAGTATTTCATTGATTAATTTTGAACAAAATCAGGTGAAATGAAGCGTCAGCTCCTTCTTAGCGTTTCCCTTGCAGCACTGCTCATTTTTGTGGCGGTACAGATCTTTATGATCCACAGCACCTGGAGACAAAAGGAGGAGATACTCCTGATGAGGTACAAGAATCTTTCACGTGAAGGGCTCTCTCTGCTGATCTCAAAAAAGAAAAGCAACGGGTTTGAGAAAGCGATGGATGTGACTGACAAATTCGCTGAATACCTCATTTCAGATGAGCTTGTCAAGCTCCGGACAAAGGATGACAGCACGTACCTCAGCAGGCTTGCCCTGAAAGAGACATATAAAATACTTGAGGAAAATGAAAAACTGACTTCTTTCTTCAGGTCATACATCGGCAATGAAGGTTATGACAACAATTTCAAAACCCATGTTGCCATATCGAAACTCGCACTACTGTCGCCATCCGGGATAACTTTAATGGCAGATACTGTCTACTCCCCGCCACGGAAAAATATGATTGTCGTTAATACATTCCGTGAGGAACACAACAATTTCATCATTGAGTTTCATTACCTTATTGACCTGACACACAAGAATGAGCTGGTTTTCAGGGAGGCTCTTCTCTCCCTCCTTTTAATAACCGGCAGCATAATGATCGTCATACTGGTCTTTGCCCTGACATGGAGAAATCTCCTGGAGGAAAGACGCCTTTCGGGGCTTAAAAGTGATTTTATTAACAACATGACACATGAGCTCAAGACCCCTCTTTCGACAATCACCGTTGCCGGGAGGACCCTCGAGAAGGAGCAGGTTCTTTCTGACCGTGAAAAAGTGCTTGAGACGGCAAAATTGATTGGGAAACAGAGTGTTCACCTTAACCAGCTGATAAATACGATTCTCGAGGTGAGCTTCCTTGAGAGGCAGGAGTTTGAGCTTGACAGGCATAACGCTGCCATAGACGAACTGCTGCACCAGGTAGTATGCTCATTCCTCACTTCCTGCGACGGGTGCGCAAAGGTCGAGGAGGAATACTCTGCCAACGGCCTTGAAGTGGCTGTTGACATCGTTTATTTCACGACGATGATCAGCAACCTGCTCTCAAATGCCGTCAAATACTGTGACCGCGAACCGGTAATAAAAGTTACTTCAGAAGTAACAGGCAATGACCTGGAAATATCGGTCGCCGATAACGCTGTGGGCATCCCGGCAGAACACGTAGGGCATATATTTGAAAAGTTCTACAGGGTGCCGCAGGGAAACATCCACAAAGCCAAGGGACTGGGACTGGGACTTTATTATGTAAGACGCATTGCAGAAGCACATGGCGGAGACGTATCAGTCACCAGCAAACCGGGACGCGGAACAACATTCAGGATTAAAATACCAATAAGGAACACAATATGAAACTTCTTCTTGCCGAAGATGATATCGATTTCGGGAACATCCTCTCACAATACCTCTCCATGAGCGGGTTCGAAGTGACACTGGCACGCAACGGCCGTGATGCATGGGACATGTTTCATTCTGCCGCTCCCGATATCTGCGTACTTGACATAATGATGCCTGAAATGGACGGGTTTACCCTGGCCGAGAAGCTCCGGGCACAGGATCCGGGAATCCCCTTCATCTTCCTTACGGCAAAATCACTCAGGGAAGATATGATCAGGGGGCTTAAACTGGGGGCAGATGACTATATAACAAAACCGTTTGATCCCGAGATGCTCCTGCTCCGTATCAACAACATCCTCAGAAGAGTCTATTCGGTGGCTGAAGACGAGTACACCCTTTCCGGGACAACACTAAGGTACAACGCCCTTGAACTCATCACCCCTGCGGGAAAGGAGAAGCTCACCCTTCGGGAAGCACAGTTGCTCCGTCACCTGATGATGAACAGGAACAAGTCGCTGACACGCGAACAGATCCTAACCGAAATATGGGGTGAAGATGACTATTTCCTGGGCCGGAGCATGGATGTCTTTATAAGCCGTCTGAGGAAGTACCTTGCATCTGATCCGGGACTGAGTCTCAGGACCCTGCGGGGAGTGGGCTTCGTACTCCAGGAGACGAAACAGCAGACTTAGCTCACCCTGCGCTCCTGATCACGCCCTCAGATTGTCATCCGCTTCATAAACAGGCCCGCGGGTGAAGTTGTCCTACCTTTCAGGCATCATCTGACTCAGCCTCATGTATTAGAAACTCAGTCAGGTTTACATCATGGTTCAGGTTCAGTTTTGTCCTGAGCCTGTAACGCGCAATCTCCACAGCCCTTGTGGATATGTTTGAAAGATTGGCTATCTCTTTGGTCGTAAAGTTCATGCGAAGATATGAGCATAGCCTCAGATCATTGGGAGTCAATGTCGGGTACTTCTTCTTGAGCTTTCTGAAGAAACCTTCCTGCGACAGTTTAAGGTTCTTCATCACATTCTGCCACTCCTCGGTCTGTGTGTCCAGTCCGTGATCAATTATCTGTTCCATCTCCCTGATGAAACGTGTCGGCATTTTAGAGGAATTTTCCTTGACGGTTTCCAGCTTGTCACGCAACTCCCTTAGAGTGTCGGTCTTCCTGATAAGGTAACGCATTGTGAGCATCAACTCATAGCTCTTATAGTCAAGCTCGCTTTCGAGCCTGTTTTTCCCGACTTCGTATTCAATCATCCTTCGGTGACTCTCCAGCTTTGACCGGAAGAATGTAATTCCCGCCACAGCAAGTCCTGCCGCTGCAAGAAAGTAAAGAATCAGCGCCCAGCCACTGAGTGCAAAGGGCCTCCTGATTGTGAACATTGCTTCGGCCATGCCGTTGCCGCCTGCCTCTCTTACCTGAAGATGATAATCTCCGTGCCTCAAGTTAAGAAGAGAAAAATTATCAGTCGCCGTCCGGTACCACTCCTCCCCCAGTTCAGTGATACGGTAGAGGTATTCACGAACTTCGCGGTCAAATCCTGAAGGATTGGCGATGAAGACAGTAAGATTGTTTTCCCGTCTCGGGACATCAACTTCTTCCTTCGATCCGGGAAAGATTGTAGTGCTTTTGTTCCCTCCGCTGAAGACGAGGCGGCTGACTGTCAGCGCAGAGGCGCCGGAATCTCCTGCCAGCCTGTCAAGGTCATAGATGCTGAAAGCCTGCCTTGTCGGAATAAGCAGCCTCCCGGAATCAAGCGACATGACCTGTTGCTCACGCCACGGCAGGTCAGCATATTCATGCACAAACTCATTTATCTTTTCTGCCTGCAGGTCACGGGTGATGGTGAACAGAGCAATCCTGTTGTCAAGCACAAACCAGTAACTGTTCTTTTGATACGGGATTATCTGCGTTGCCCTTACAAACTCGCCGAGACCGGGTTCAAGAGAAGTAACCGGGAACAGGCTCTTATTCTCGTAGTCAAAGGCATAGATATGGTCGGTGGCAATGAAAACCATCTGGTTGTTCAGTACTGACATTGAAAGTATCTTTGCACTGTCACCGGCTGAGCTGATAACAAGCGAACTGATCACCGAATCAGCCTCCTCGTTCAGTTCCAGACGGCACACTCCCTTCTGCGGGTGAAGGGCCCATACATAACCCAGATAATCTATCTCTACAAACCTTGTCGGCTCGGAATAACCGTCTATCCTTGCGTTTAATTCCCATTTGCCCGCTGTACCCTTCCTGAATGAAACTATCCCGGTGTATGTGCCCTGTATCAGGTAACCGCCGAAGGGTCTCACCGACCAACCTCCTGTGACATCAGAGATCCTGACAGCCTTCAGGTCATCAACCAGGAAGGTTCCGTCGTTGTGACCGCACAGGATCTGACCGTCATACTGTGACAGCTTCCACACCTGGCCCTGCGTCCCGGGAATAATCCTCAGCTGTGTGAATCTGTAACTGCCGTCACCGGTCTCAATGTCAGCCGCAAACAATCCGTGGTTGGTTCCGAGATACAGATGATCCCTGTCCCTTATCACTGTGTATATTGTACCCAGGTCACCGCTTGAATTTTCATAATAGGTAACAGCCGAGTTGGTTTTCAGGTAGTTAGCTCCATCATCCAGGCCTATCCACAGACCTTTTTCACTGTCAAGGAAAAGTGAAAGGACTGTATTGTTGTTCAAACCGTTGGAATAGTCAAAGGTCTCAAGCAGATTTCCTTTCCTGTCACACATGGCCACTCCCCTCAGTATTGTGCCAAAAACAACCAGGGAGTCACTTACAGCCAGCCCGGCATTGCAGGATGCTCCCTTCAGGTACCCCGAGATTTCGCTTTCCATGTACCTGAAGCTGGTCCCGTCAAAAATATAGATACCGTCATTGGCGGTACATATCCACCTCTCTCCCGGACCAAAATCTATCAGGGCATGCACCTTGTGCGAAGCGAAAATTTCACTCCCTTCAATAAAATCAAAACCGGAGCCGTCAAACCAGTAAAGACCCTGATCAATTGCCTGGGAGATGAACCTGTCACCGACCCTGAAGAAAAACAGCATGGAGGATGGCGCCACCACCCTTTTAACAACATTGTAATCATAAACATACACAGAGGTGAATGACTGGAAGTAAAGCGTATGTCCGATCTCGTAAATATTCCAGATTTCGTCATTTCGTGAAACACCTGCCCCGTACGCCAGCGATGTGTAGGAGAGTATTCCCGAACGGTCCTTGCTCCAGTATCCGAAATCCTCGAAGGAGCCGGTAAATATAACCCCGTCACTGTTTATGTAAACCGACCTGACGCCCTGCCTGTAAGGAACTGCATAGGTCCTTGAAGCAATGCCATTGTATTCAATCAGCCCGGCCGAATTGGCGAAATAGACATAACCGCTTACCGGATCACGGAAAATTTCCCAGTTCTGGCTGTTAACCGGTACAGACCCCGGGATAAACTTATGGATGTCATTACTGCCTCCTCCGGGCTGACCTGCCAGCAGAGCCGTAATAAAGAAAAAACAAATCGCCGGCAATGGTGATCTGCGTTTCCTTCTGAATGGCAGTCCTGGCATAAAATTCCGGTAGTTACCTCAGTTTTCTGTAAAAGGTAAATATAGGAAAAAGTTCGATTGGCCGGCCTGCATAACTTCCCGAAAAGTCGGCTGTCAGAGGTAAATTTCAACTACGTTCTGCCCTTCAGGAGGCAGGTTGGTGAAGACATCTTCATCCACAATTGCCCCTCCGGCACGATAAGCATCTGAGGCACGGATAAAAGCCAGCTCTTCTCCGTTAACCGTAATCTTCACCGGTCCGCAATTACCACCCTTAACATGATACCTGAAGGTTACAATTCTGCCTGATACCTCAAGCGCGGCAGTCAGTCCGTCAAGAGCATCCGGTAAAACCGGGTCAATTATATATTTCCCCCATTCCCTCCTGATGCCGAGAAGATGTGTCATTATGATTCCGGTAAATATGCCGGGACCGCTCGAATAAACGCGCCAGCCACCCCTGAGGGTTATCCTGCCTTCGGTAATATCATGATACTTTGCGTCAGCCTGGTACCTGTTCTCAAAGACAGCATCCGAACTGCTGTAATAGCAGTTTGACTGACGTATATCGGCACATTTTACGATATCCCTGTAACCAACAGGTATTGCCTGCCTTAGCGCCCCGAGAAATGCATCAGCCCTGCCTGTGCGGGCCAGCGCCTCGGCATACCGGATGTGCTCATGGATGTACATCAGCCCTATCTCCCTTCCAAAGTAAGTGCTGCTCTCCGCCCGCCGGAATATCTTCTGGATGCCCCCGCTGTAGCCGAGAGGACGGTCCATCAGTCTTGCACCGTCAGGGCCCTTCAGAAATTTTTCAATTATGTCAAGGTGATGCTCTGCCTGTACGGCAGTAAAAATGCCGCTTACTATTCCCCTCTCCATTGGCAGCAGGCTGTACCTGATTCCAGTGGTGCTGTCAAAAGGATGCAGGAGAAGGGAAATGGTTCCGTCATCTCCTGCAAGCCCGTACCCTGCCACAACACCGTCGCCTGTAAGAAAGTTGTTGAAATCATTCCTTATCATGGCACAGTAATCATGCATCTCAGCCGCCTTCGCCCGGTCGCCTGATGCTGAACAAACCTCCGCATACTGCATGAATGCCTGGTAATTCATCTCCACTGTCCACGATGAGATCAGCCTGTCTGCCAGCTCCCTGCTGACAGGCTGCAGGGAATCATTCCAGTCACCCCCGCCGTAACTTACAAGTGCCTTGCCGGGAATAAACGAGTCAGTAACCTTCTTAACCAAACGGTCAATATGATCCCTGAGTGAAAAACTGTCCGTTTCCGATGTCTTGCCAGTCTGATGGAAGGGTAAAAGGGCATCAAGAAAATCAAAATCACCGGTAGCGCGTATGTAACTGCTTGCAGCAATCAGGCACCAGTAAACCACATCACCGTGTGCACTGTCAGCCCTGATGTCATTGTACCTGTCAAACATCCACCACTGGGGCCATCCTCCGTCAGGTTCCTGGTTTGAAAAAATAACTTCGAGTACTTTGCGGGCTTCTGCATACCTGCCCATTGATAAAAGCAATTCAACAGGACCCTGAGATATGTCACGGGTACCCCATGCGGCTCCGCTGAACTGCTCAAGACCGTAAGGAGTAAGAAAATGGGTGACGGCATTCATGCCAAACCAGGGCAGTATCTCCCTGATTGCTTTTATGTCGCTGTTTGTAGAATCCAGTGTGAGGGCACGGCTCATCGCCTTCCATTCAGCGCCGGCATCACTGATGTCTGATATAAACTGCCTCTCAGGGTCTTCAAACAGTACAGGTGCGGAGTCACCGACAACACATCCGGTAAAGCTGATACAGAACCGGGAAATCGGGTCAGTTTCTAAAATAAACAGGTCAGGGTCGTCATTCCCCCTTTCATTACCGGCCAATGCCGTGCTACCGGTACGGTAACCTGTTCCGGAACCCTGCACAGTGATTATGAACCGCGCATCAGGGTATTTTCCCGTGATCATGCTGCCGGCTGCAGGATGTGTAATGAACCTGCCCCTCACTGATCCCGCCCTGACAGTCCATCCATTCAACCTGTCAAAGTCATGTGTGACCAGAAGGCTGACCTGCTCCCCTTTCAGAACCACAAACTCCGTGTTGACCTGGAAAA
Organism: uncultured Rikenella sp.; assembly: GCA_964635655.1. GTDB lineage: Bacteria > Bacteroidota > Bacteroidia > Bacteroidales > VadinHA17 > SR-FBR-E99. The sequence continues at coordinate 46,712 of CAZWOC010000010.1, forward strand.
CCTGTCCCGATGTCCATGTACGTACCTGGTAAACAGAGCTCCCGTGCCTGTAGATCCACCTGCAGTGGTTGATGCCCATCTCAAAGGCTGAAGGGACTCCCAGCAACATTCTTCTTCCGCCGGCAACTACAAATATTCTCTGGCCGGTGACGCGGTTGAGGTCAAACTGGCTGTTGCAGACTGACAACAGGGTGTTGAAGTTTGTGTTTCCCTGCGTCAGGTGTGAATTAAACACCCCGGATGCAAAAGCTGTTGTGGACATAATGCTGTCATCAGGGACAAGGTGTGACCTGGTGTGCATTATATGCCCGTGAGGCCTGTCAACAATGATCTCCTTGGAGTGCAGCATTACATGCCTGTTGTCGCCGTAAAAAAAAGAAAGAATCTTCCCGTCGCCTGATTCAGGGTGTCTCCATTCACCGGGGAAGAAATACCTTAATTCTCCCTCGTCAAGCTCCTCTGCCTGAAGCAGATCAGGGAGGCTGAAAATGATACCCCGGTTTTTAAAAAAGCTGTCTCCTTCAACGCCGGCATTTCCGCCACGATCATCAAATTCCCTGAACAGCCCCTGCAGCCTGCCAAGATCCGCCTCCGATGATGCATGAGGATGATTATGAAGGAAAGTTGCTGCAAACCTTACAATACGGGATTTGCCCGGTGAGAGAATAAAAGGCTCCTCCTGTAGCGCAACGACGGATGACTCACCGGCATATTCACCACCCAGGCTCCCAGCCTGCAATCCTTCCGGAATTCCGGTCGCCCTGTGGCTCCTGCCGTAGAATTGCATCCCGTCAGTGCAGGCTGAGGCAGCACGGCCACCAGAAGCAATCATCAGCCAGGGATTACCGACTGATTCCTGCATGTTCTGACGGCATAAAACCACTTTGCCGTGGGCGGGGTCATCAAGTATCCTCCTTTCAGTATACTGGCTGACATAGTATTCATTGGCAGGGTCTGAAGATAAGGTTTTCAGTCCTGCATCCTGCATGCAGACGAGGTCAAGCTCCACATCTCTCCCGCTGCCGTTCCGGAGGGCAATCCTCCATTCCCAGCTCAGACTCTTTCCGGAAAGGTTTAAACAGCACTCAAAAGCAATGCCCTCCCATGTGCCTGACGCATAAAAGCTATCACCGTCTGCCCTGAACCTGCTGCAACTTCCCGGACCTGTCAGAGGTCTGAACATCATTTTGTCACCTCTTATCCTCAGCCAGACACCGGCATATGCCCCTGAATAAACGGAAGCCCTTCTGAGGCTTATCATCACCGGAGCAGCATCAAACCAACCCACAGCCCCGTTTTCAAGGATCTCAGCTGTCAGGCCGGTACCGTTACTGATCTTCATCTCATATTTATTATAATGATTTTACAGCCTGATGTTTCAGCTGAGCCTGAGCCTGATTGCCAACTCCTGCCCTTGTTCATGACTGTATGTAATGGCAATACGCTCTCCTTTCCTGCAGATTGTCAGTTTCCGGTTTCCGTTCTCAGCCAGGCTGATTTTGCCGGCATTGTGACCTTCAAAAACAATCTCGCCTGGCATGTTACGGTCACCGCAGATAGTCATACAAAGTTCATTGCCGGTTATTCCGATATCAAGAATATCAGAAGTTGAATGGAGCATTGTGATTCCGTCAGCCAGATTCATGCATACCGGAGTGAGCACCGCCATAAGCGGAGGCCATTTTGTATCATCAGAAGCCATCGGGACAGTTACAGTCTCGCCCGTAGCCGGGTGAGTGTAAGAGACACTTCCTGTAAGCTCTTCATTGTAGTAGTTTGCCGCAAACAACATCGCCCTGCCGTCAGCAGTGAAACGTTCGCGGGCCACCAGGAACGGATTGTCAGATGAGGTGTACCGAAGCCTGGCTCCGGACCTGTGCAACAGGGTCTCATAAAAAAGCCTGTGTGCTTCGGTGTCAAACCCGGTCCAGGTTCCTATAAACGTCACCTTACCTTTACCTGCTTCCTTTTCAAATCCGCATGGAGTGCCGTTGACCGTCCGGGCAATGATCTCTGCTCCTGCAAGCGATGCCTCTGAAAAGACCACCTGCGGATTGCTGCACTTGATATCCTTCAGGTCAGGCAGGTCTATCAGCGGTGAGTCAATAACTTCGGTGCCCGCAGGGGCCACCCCAATAGTTTCACGAAGCAGAGTGCACGGCTGTTGTGACGTCTCACGGTCAGGCAGATACGGATAGATCACAGCGTGCCCTCCGGCAGTAATATAGTCCGCCACTGTCTTCTGGGCAGGGGCGTCCATCTCATCGGTGGCAAAAACCCACACCTGACTGTACCCGGCAAGTGACCGTGACGATACACTGTTCAAGTCAGCCATGTCGTATTCAACATTAAGTACCTGCAGGGCTTTCAGGAGTCCGTCAAAATATGCAGGCCTCCGTATTGCCGAAGGGACGAATGTCAGCCCCGCAGCCTCTCCGGAAGGCCTTTCAAGTTCAGTTGCATAATACGGAGGGTAAAAAAGAACACATATTCCGGCTTTTCGGGCGGAGGTGACAATAATGTCACCAGACACAGCTGTTATCCTGCTCATCTTCCGGACTGCCGGAAACGAGCTGCTTCTTCTGCCGTCAGCGTCAAGCGGGGTGAACCAGTAGAAAGTGTCTCCTGAATAGCCCTTCCGGCTTACATTCCGTCCCTGGGAAAACATATAGAAGTTCCACCCCTTCAGACCGTTTGCTATGCTTGCCTTATAGAAAAGCTCCATCTCACGCGGGTTAGTGACCACATTGTATTCGCGCGAGCCGCTCTGGAACTCGGCTGCAAAGAGTGGTCCGCCCCCCTGCATGGCTTCAGTTATGTCATTTATTATCCGGTCATCATGCAGATTCCTGTACGAGACAAATTCCGGTATATGATCAACACCGAAGCAGATCTCACTCCGGCCTCTGAAGAGGTCTTCATACATCGTTATGTTTACAGGGAACTCATATCCGTTACCGTAAATCCATCCGGGCAGGTTATGATACAGCGGTACTGTGACGCCTCTTTCCCGTATCATCCCTGTCAGCATCCGGAGGTAATCTCCGTAATAGTGTCTCCAGAAGCTGTGCCATGCATTATCACGGCCACGGTCTCCGGGAGATGAATAAGGTTCCCGCCCGTCAGGCGGAAGCTCTGTTTCGGAAAAGTTTTCATAGGAAGTCCCCCACTGCATGTTCAATTCACCGGTTGTGCGGTACTTTTCCTTCACCCATGAGACAAACAAATCTTTTACCCTGTTTCCATAGTCAGCCTGTCTGGCCAGCCATGAGAACACTCCGATTTCATTGCAGACCTGCATCATTATCACCGGGCCGCCGGCCTGGAGCTCATGCCTGCGGATCAGCGGCATGACATTGTCGTACCAGGTCTTCACCTTTTCAACGTAATCAGTGTTGAAGAGGCTGACCCCGTCACTCATGACCCTTGCACCGCTTCGGGTACGCATCCGCACACTTTCGCCGTATTTTTCAAGGAACCAGTCGGGCAGACCTGCTCCCCTGAACTCCGCCAGGATGAACGGACCGGGCTTGACTATTGCATACAGACCATGCTCACTGCATTTCCTCAGCCAGCCATTCAGATCCTTCTCAGGGCAGGAGGTGCCGTCAAAGTCAAAAACGCCCTCCTCCTCTTCATGCCATGCCCAGGGGACATATGTGCTGACTGCCTTTAGCCCGGCATTGACAGCTTCATCAAGATGCCGGTCCCACAACTCATGCCTGATCCTGAAATAGTGTATCTCCCCTGAATTGAGGAAAGTCTTCTGATCACCTATGTAAAAATTATTATCCCTGATTGTGAATGTCATTCCCGAGTATTTTTTTATGTGCTCTGAAGCTCCTCAGCAGTGGCTTATCCGTTACTGTTCCCCCTTTTCTTCCTGAGGAGTTCCTTGATCTCCATCGTCCTCTTTTCCGTCAATGCATAACGGAATGCGAATGCAAGCGCCAGCAGGCTCAGGAGCACCGGCAGGCCTATCTCCACAACACGCATCATGAGCAGTGTGTAGGGCGCCTGCTTCTTAAGGGGTTCAATGCCGGCGCCTATCTCATCCAGGTCAGCTCCAAGATCATCAAGGGGTGCGCCCGGATCAAGGGCAGAGATCCTTCCGTTGATACCGGTCAACCTGCCGATAAGCTCTTCCGTGTGATCACGGTTTCTTTTCTGCTCATTCGTTCTTGTGCGGAGGTGAACCAACAGGTCAAACGATGTTATCCTCGCCTTTGTCAGTCTGAACTGCATAATATAGGGTACCGTCACCTCCATCAGGCTATCGGTCACTGCCGCAGCCGCGGTTCCGCTGCCGGAATTGCCGGCACCGGCAACAGAGGCTCCCTTAACAACAGTTGTGAGAGATGCCCTATGCCTCTCAAGGGCATCAATGTTCTCCTTCGTGACAATTGTTGCATTAAGGAGTACATTCTTCCTCTGTGCTTCAATGTCAGGCGGCATATAGGTTCTCCTTCCCGGTTTCTTTACAGCCTCACTCTCAAGATATTTCAGGTATTCCTTCGATTCATCGATCGTCCCGGAAACCTGTGACTGTGCCTTGTTTAGCCTTTCAGCCACAGTGGCACTGCCATCCTGCATTTCCTTCCAGGAAGACACACTCGCCTGCATCTCGCGGATACTTCCCTGGAGGCTGTCGACCTTTGTAACCTGTATCTCATCAAACAGGGTGAGTGTGATCAGAATACCTGCCACAAAACTGGCAAATGCAGTACCAAGCTTTATGAACCACCAGTAGATTGAATAATAACTTCCCTCCGTACGGTGCCCGGTGCGAAGCTCATCCTCATCGCAAATGTCACCTACCATGGATGAGCCAAGGGTGAAGAAAAAGAGCATCCCGGCTGAAAGCATTATTGTCGGTATAATCACCAGGTAAGGATATTCCGGGTTATAGCATACAATCTTCGACAACTGGGCAAGACACATAAGTACCATCGAGATTATCAGGGTGTTTCTCTTCCCGAGTTTCGGACTGATCCAGTTAAGGGGAAATACTGCAAGCACACCTGTTATTGCCCATATTGTGCCGTTGATGCCAAGAAGCCTGGCTCCGGCAACCTTGTCGCCTCCAAACACGTAAAAGATCGGGATGTAGGACCCCAGCAGGTTGACAAAGTTGAACCCCATCGCCAGTGTGAAGATCGTAAGCACCAGGTAAATGAAGTTTTTATTTGACCCCACAATCTTAATATCACTCCAGAAATGCGTCTTTTCCTGCTTTGCAACCCTTACAAAACCTGGCTCCCGTAAACTGGCAGTCCACCAGAATGAAAGGGGTATCAGGATAGCCGCCACCATCAGTGAGACATACCTCATGCCGTCAGCCTCATTTCCACCCGGACCCCGGAACACTTCCATGTTGGCCAGCGCAAAGAGCCATGGTGTGCTCATTGCAAACAGGTTACCCACAAAACTCTTCCCGCTGAAAAGGCGGGTCCGTTCGTGCGGGTCCGAAGTCATCTCCATCCCGAGGGCGCCGTGGGGTATCTCAAAGATTGTCGTTGCTGTAAAGAAGAGCAGCAGAGAGAACAGGATATAGACAAGCTGGAAGCTCTTGAATCCGGTTTCACCGGGAAACCATGCATGGACAGCCTCACCCTTCGGTATCCACCACATTACAACAAAAAAGACGGCCACGGCAATTCCGCCGATAAGGAGATAGGGACGGCGCCTGCCCATCCTGCTCCGGGTGTTGTCGGAAAGATGCCCCACGACAGGATCAGAGAAGGCATCCCAGAGTCTCGGAATAATCATAATCAGCCCCAGCCAGAAGGCGCTGAGACCCAGGCTTATGTTGCCCATAAGCACTACCAGTTGCCCGGCAATGTTGAACAGGGCCACGGGGATGATCCCCCCGGCTGAATAAGCTGCAAGCTGACCGAACGTGATCCGGTCATTGCCATGCGCCTTCCTTTCCCTGCTCTCCGTCTTATCTTTCATCAGATTACCTGTTTTGAGCTCTTAATAACGTATCACAACCTCCGCCGGAACCTCCTGCACAGCTATTTCCCTGCTGGTGTAGCCGGTTATATCCTTTCCGTTCACTAACACACCTGAAGGCATGGCCCCGCCGTTGAAGTTCTTTATCCGTATGCCTCCCTGAGGAAGATGCAGGTTCCCTGAAATATTGATCCGGTAACTGTTACCTTCCCTGATTATTGAATATGATATGTCACCATAGTATGTCGGAAGACCGCTTACAGACATACCGCCCGGAGCATTTATCCAATCCTTGTAAAGGGCCGATGCAAGCACAAGGGTATTGTCATATTCATTTTCATACACGAACATAGACCTTACGGCATTTATGAAGTCGCTGCCACACCAGGTGTGGGGCATGTCACCAATGAATCCGGGGTGGTCCGGATTCTTCCAGACAACTTCCGCCCAATGATTCCATCCGTGCGGCCTCTGGTCATTGAGCAGGAAATCAATCAGTTCATGTGCCCTCTCAGGCTGATCAAGCATTATGAAAGACCCTATCAGCCTGTTTTCATAGGGAGTGTAGTTGACCCAATCGATGAGTCCGTCACGCCTGTCCCTGAAAAATTCGTAATACTTTTCGAAGGTGTTGTAAACCTGTGGAACAGGAAGGTTTCCCAGCTCATTGCATGGCGTGAGTGCGACAGTGGTGGATGTGGCATCAAAATCTCCAAGCTCAACGCATCCGGGGATGTAATCTATCCCCCTGACCTTCATTGCAAGGTCAATAGAATTATAAAGATTCTTACGGAACTCATCGCGGACACGCGCGATACGTTCACGGTTTTCATTCTCCCCAAGGATGGTCTGTATTTCAACTGCATCCTTCAGACCTTTCATTATAAAGAAGTTATCCCAGTATGAATGCATCGGCCTGGCAGAATATCCTTCATGACTTATCGACTCCGGCACAAGACCGTAATATGCCCGGATGCTGTCATTGCCATACTTGAAATGATCTGTTGACCTTTCAGCCACCAGTGAACTGATGTAATCAACCGCCTTCAGCACATGCGGATTCATTGACCTGAGGAAAACAGTGTCACCGGTAAAATTGAAATACTCGCGTATAAGATAGATCAGCTGGCCGTGGCTGTCATTCTCCGGCACGGGATCAGGGCCCCTGGCATCAACAACACACGGCACCTTGCCGTTTTCATACTGGCTGGCTGCATACCATTCTATGAACTCCCTGACCTCTGTTACAATGCCTGACTTGAGCAGGGCTGACGATGTCAGTGAACCGTCACGTATCCAGCTCCTGTCATATGACCTTGACCCTGGCTGAATGCCGGCATTGTCCCTGTTTATAAGGATATATGCCAGGTTTGACCGCCAGGTGTCAATCAGCCTGTCGGCCGAAGGGGGAAGGTTAAACCGGATATGGCCTGTCCGCTTCTCCCAGTAGCTGGCAGAGGCAAGAAATTCCTCCCTGGCTTCCGCAGTAGTCAGGGGGAGGCGCGCTGACCCTGTACCTTTCCACGCTATTTCTTCCTGACCATTCATTGCCTGAGCTCGAACTGAACCAGGTGCAACGACATCCGTCACCTCATCATGATAAGGAATGACAGCGAATAATTCCCTGGACTGACCTGGGTCAAGGTGTATCCTGTACCTGACGACGCCGCTGGCCATCCCTTTCGGATCCGTGGCAGATATGCCCTCCGGCATTTCTCCCCTGCGGATCATATCAACAATATTGCCTTCATCAAAACCGGCGGCGCCAAACGACTCATAGCCTTCAGTAAGACGGATGATTTTCCCGTCGACATCAATCAGCCCCTTTTCCCGTTCCTTTATCGATTTTATCCTTCCGGCTCCTCCCAAAGTGTTGAGGAACTGGTAATAGGGATTTACCTGGAACGGCCGCAGCAGAAGGTAAAACTCAAAGTCAACAGGAGCGGTGGAAACATTTTCAAGGAAATATCCTATATAAAGCTGTGAAGTAGTGGTATTTGCAGCCCCCCCCGAGGAAACCCCTGTCACAAACCTGATCCCGCTGTTTTGCCATTCAACTGACGGCAAAAACACAAAATCACCGCTCAGGCCCGGAAAACCCATTCCCTGTACCGGCCTGACTACTGTCCGGTTGATAAGGGTTGCTCCGGTTTTAATTACAGGTTCAATTGAGAAACGGGCCTTTTCAACTTCCACCGTACCGTCTTCATTTATCAGCGCTTCCCGGGTATCACTGCTGACACCGGTGATCGTCCAGTGCGATGCCCTTTCACTGAAGTAAGCCGGATAATTCCCGTCAGGTGATGCTTTCGCTGCATAAATAATGAAGTCGTTGGGGGTGAGAGTGCTCCGGACATCCGGGATTAAAATCTCGCGAATTCCATAATTCCTTCCGTTGGCAGGAACCTTAAGGTCAAGCCTCATGTGAGAAGCTTCCGTCTCCGGGAGCCGTATGAAGCTGACATCGCTTCTGTTCAGGCTGACTGAATATGCCTTCTTCCACTCCTTCCCGTCAGGGGAAATGTTTACATCGAAGCTTTCGGCATGACTGCCTTCGAGCCATCTTATCTGAAGACCTCCGAACTCGCGGCTCCCGCGGAAATCATAAGTAATGCTCTGGTTTCCTCCCTTCCGGCTCTGCCAGAAGGTCTCTGCGGTACTGTCAGCCACAAGTGAAGAAAAGTGTTTTCGTGCCGACGAACTTGCAGAAACGGCCGGCAGCGGCCACGTGTCAGTCTCGGGAGGCAGCGGCTGAAACCGGAGGTCATCAAGCCAGAGAGTACCTTTTCCTCCTACAAAGGAGGCGACAGTGAACTCAATCCTGTCAACCCTCTTCATCTCGCGGTCTTCGGTCGGGCCCCATGCAAAACTTATGTGTCTCCGCCTGATCCGTACCCTGGTCCATTCATTCGGGAAATCAAAGTTCCGGTTGTTGACCCACCATACATTGTTGCCGGTGCAGTCTATAAATTTTATCTCAAAATTGTTTGATGGTGATTCTGCTTTCAGCCAGAAACTAAACTCGTAGTTTTCAGGCAGGTCGACGGGATAAAACTTCTGAATCCCACCATAACCGGTACCCTCGGTGAAGTCATAATCGATCCTGACGGCATTGCCCGTCACTCCCTTATCAGGGGCTATACCCAGAGTTACCCCGTCAGCGATGTTGTACGACCAGCCGGCAGTATCATCAAATGTCTCGATGGTTCTTTGCTGTGCATTCACGTCAGAAAAGACCATTGCAAGTACCAGGATAAGGACTTCAGTTATTCTGTTGCGGTTATTCATGTCTGCTGTACTGTTGGCTGTTGCCGGAGAAATTAGCAACAGGGAGCTACAGGTAAGAGAATCCCAGCTTTTCAAGGCCTTCGGTGATTACCGGGTCTTTCATAACATAATTCCACACGAGCCCCGTCCTGAAGTTCTCAATCATGATCAGCATCGGGCCCTGGTCAATGCCGATATAATCATTGTTGACCCAGTTTGCCGTAAGATTGAAGGAATCATAGTACCCGTACCTGCCCCAGATAGAGCTTCCCATCCTTTCATTCATTGACCTGATCGTCGGAAGTACTATTTCAGGCGCAAAAGGAAGGGATGAAAGTGGTCCGTAAGGCGCTAATGTGCCATCATCGAAGTAGTTGTAATCAGGTCCGCTTGTGCCTCTGCCTGCATAACCGAGAAACTCCTTCCCGTCAAAATTATATCTGTCCGTCGGGCCGTCACTTGCGGTTATTCCCCAGCAAAGTGAATCATAACCGACCCATCCGTGAGGATTATCAATTGCATACTGCCTCTGCACATAGGTGGCACGACGGGAGTTTTCAAAATAGTCGATACCCTTTTCGCGCATATACTCATCTCCGAGCCCTCTGAAATCGATGAAACAATGAGAAAACTGGTGGCCGAAGAGCGGAGGAAACGCCACATGCGAGAGCCCGGGGTAAGGTGTCTGCCATTTGTAGCTGCTGAGCCATGAGCTGTAGCTTTCTTTTGCATTTTCGAGTCCGGTGCCGGCAGCCAGGATATACAGGAAGAGAGCCTCATTGTATCCGCTCCATCCCATTTGATGAAGGCCTGATTCGGGATGCCATCCCATGGATATCTGATTTGCATATTGACCGGTATCCGGCATCATCATGAAATCCCACTCAATATTGCCCAGGAGTTTTGCAGCCTGGGAGCGGATCTGCTCTTCGGTTTCATTTTCGCGGTCATAATAGTTGCGCGCAAAAAGAATACCCATCATGAGAAGCCCTGTGTCAACCGACGAGAGTTCGCACCTCCATTCCCTGAGGCCCGTGTCCATCCGGAGAAAATGATAAAAGAATCCCCTGTACCCGCTTGCAAGGGTATCAGGGCTTTGTTTTGAACTCACCAGGAAATTTACCGTATTAAGGGTTATCTGTGCTGCTTCTTCCCTTGTGATCCAGCCTCTCTCTGCGCCTATGGCGAATGCGGGCAGCCCGAATCCCGTTGAAGCTATGCTGGCCGGTGCCCAAGAAGCAGTCCGGTCTTTGACTATGCCCCAATCCGGATGATGTTCACCCATAAAAAACAGGAATGTTTTCTTCTGTATGGAATCAAGCATCGTCTCATCATCAGCTGTCAGGGGATAATCAACCCTGCCATGCGACCTGAACGGAGCCTGCGAAGCCTGACTGCACGAGGCAAGCATCAGCGTGGCAATAAGAATGGAGTATATATTTTTCATAGACTGTCAGTATGTAAATCCCAGTTTATCAAGGCCTGCCCTCACTTCAGGGGCTGACATGAAGAGCTCCCAGAGCAGCCCTGTCCGGTAGTTCTCTATCATGCATACTATGGGACCCTGATCGATGGCCAGGTAAGATGTGCCCCACCACCCGGCAGTGACATTGAACGCATCGTAAAATCCGTATTCACCCCATAGCCTGTCGCCGAGAATATAGTAAAAGTGCCTGATGGCATCCATAGATTGCACAGGGGTATATGGCAGTGATGATATTGCTGCCGTGGGCGTTATGACACCCAGGTCATTCGTTGGTGAATGGGCGCTGTAACCCTGCTGGTTGTCACTGGCGGTGAGACCCCAGCACTCACCACTGTATCCTACGTAGCTGAATGGGTTGACCTCACAATGCTTTTGATTGATCAGTGCGTGGGCCAAGTTCTGCTCATTGTATTTAACCCACTGATCCTCCAGGTTTCGCGGATCAAGCCCAAGGAACGAGTAATGGGTGAAGAACAGCGGTCCGCCATATGACTGGCCCATCGGCAGCTTAATACCATAGTAGGAATTGCCGTTAAGAATTGAACCGTCATTCATGTAGCCATACCTGTACGTATCGCTGCTGATTGTATGAGTGGGCGAACCTGCTCCCAGAACATAACATATCAGGGTCTCATTGTAACCACGGAGAATCATGTTCATCTGGAAACCGTAGTCAGGCGACCAGTGCCAGTAAAGGGCCCTCTGTCCCTGCGTAAAGAAGTCAAATTCGACGGCATGCCAGAGTTCGTTGATCCGGTTTATCAGCTGCAGCTCCGCCGGAACTCCGGCATCAAGATATTGTCTGAAGGTGATCAGCCCCTGTATAAGGAAAGATGTTTCCACAAGGTCGCCACCGTTATCCTTATCACTGAAAGGAACAATTCGGCCGGTGGAGCCATTGAGCCAGTGAGGCCAAACACCGTGGAACCGGTCACATGTCTCCAGGAAGTCAAGAATCTTATCCAGACGGACAAGGCCCTGTTCCCTGGTGATGAAGCCCCGCTCCATGGCAACAACTGTCGCCATAATGCCAAAACCGGAACCTCCTGTGGTTACGATATCACCGGACGTGTTGCGCTCCCTTGCGAGCCCGGTGGCGGGATGGGCAAAATCATAAAAATATTTGAAAGTCTGGCGCTGAACCAGGTCAAGGAGATCATCATCACTCAGAAGCGGAAACTTCAGGGTCGGATCCAGATCAGTGTAAAAACTGTTTGTAAAGCCGTCAAATGTATATCCGTTTAACCCTTTAAGACCTGTGGTTATCGTAAACGGAAACTTTTTGTAATAGTCGAGCGGGGCAGTTGTGGTTATAGTAATCCTTTTATTACCATCGGAAAGAGCATACTGAACCGGAGCCGGGATGTAAAAGTACCCCTGGTAATCAGCCGGATTCAGCTCCTCAGAAAAATCCGCTACAATTGCAACAGCAGTCCTGTTAACCTTCCGCGGGCTCGCCGGGGGGAGAAAAGACTGGCCGTTAACAGTTATCGAGGTTATTATCATCCTCCCGTTCACAGTCTTAAAACTGTATGTCACACCCGGAAATGTTTCGCCGTTGGAGCCACGGAGAGTTGAAGTTATTTCAAGGGTATAGTCAGCAAGATGATCCAGATCTGCTTTGGGTTGCAGCACAACACTACGGTACTCATCAATGTATGAAACAGATGCCGGCATTGCAGTCGCTCCTCCTTTTTTAAGGATAATGCTTTTTCTTGCGGAGGCAGTGTCAAGAGCATTGCTGAATTCGACGACCACATTCTTATCCACAGGTATGTCCGCTACGGCAGTCTGTAAGTCAAGATAAACCGACCCCACGCGCGCCCTGATGAGCTGGACGGTTCCCGGTTCCGGTCCAGGGTCGTTCCTGTCGCATGATACTGCCAGCAGTGCGGGAATGATCAGCCAAGCTACCCTTAACCTGTTGTGCATGATGAAGATTTCTTTTAAAAGGGAGGGTCCGGGCACTTGCCGGGACCCTCCTTCTTTATGAATAAATGTAAATATTACGGTTTTTCTGAGTTGTACATGAGCAATATTTCGTTCTCGGTGATAGCCTTGTGCCATATGCGGATGTCATCAAGCTGCCCCTTGAAGTGGTTGTTTGCAGGATTTGCATAATCAGCCCAATCGTCGGTGATTGTCCTGTTATTCCTTCCCTGGATAAAGCCGAGTGCCCATTTGTTACCCTGTGCGTTGCCTGCATACTTCAGCCCGGTCACACCTCTCTTGGCGTCGCCATCAGGCCAGAGATTGAAGTCGAAGCTCTTCATCTTCACACCGTCAAAATAGAGTGTGCCGACTTTGGTGGCAGCATTGTAGGTGTAAACAATATGCAGCCAGTTATCCTTCAGTTTTGCCATCATCTCAGCAGCTGTCAGGCTCTTGGCATATGTCCAGCCCTGCCAAGCCTGATCCGGAGGAAGGTTATTGTACTTTGCTTCTACAGGGAACCACATGTCTTCAGCAGCAGTTCCTGTTGCATGCTGGTACTGGATAGCAAATTTTGAACCGTCATAACCTCCGAATATTTCATACTGGAGACCGTTCCATCCTGCAAGACCCATTACGAAATGACCGGAAGTCTTGCCTGTGGAGTTTGTCTTGACCCAGAAAGAAATTGTGAAGCTGTTCGTATTCATCAGCAGCTCACCGTTGGGGATCTCGATAAGGCTGGTAGTGCCGTTGAACGTGGCAGCCTTGCCGGCAGCAGCCTTTCTTGAAGCTGTGTATGTAATGTCAACTATGTCACCGGCAGCCGGATCCCAGGCCCCTATGATGTCATTGGCATTGTCCTCGAAAGTAAAGTGAGCTACAGCACCTGCGGGAGCAAAGGAGCCCTCAGTTGTAAAGGTCCTCTGCAAGGGTGTTATTGCAAGCGCGTCGACAGACTTCAGGCCGGCACCGAAGCTGAGCTGATAAAGGGCGCCTGTGCCAAGATTTGCCTGAGGCACAATTGTGATTGTGTTGCCTGATGCTGTGATTGTGAGTGCAACAGGTGCATCATCATAATCCTGTACCATCGTGATGTTGGTAGCAGTTGCAGTGGCCGGATCAACGTCAACGTTGAACTTGGCTACGATTGTCGGATTGACTGGTACGTTGGAGGGTGATGTAGCCCCGTTAAGGTCAATCGTACCGGCCATGAGTGTAGACAGAGCAAGCGGCTCCGGATCCTTCTTGCAGCTGGTAAGCATCAGTGCAAATGCTGCAGCGAACAGAAGCATACTGGAAAAAAGATGTTTTCTTTTCATAAATTTTAAGATTTAAGATTCAACAATTATTTTCATTATCAGAGTTATTTACCAGTTTGGATTCTGCTGAAGCGAACCCTGTGAAATATCTATTTCGTTTTGCGGTATAGGGAAAAGCTCATGCTTTCCTGCCTCAAACCCGAGGGGGCCCAGCACAGTTGCTGCCTTTCCTGTACGCACCAGGTCCCAGAACCTGTGACCTTCCATTGCCAGCTCATGCCTCCTTTCATCAAGGATGATCTGCCTCAGAGCGCTCTTTTCTGTCACCGTGATGTCGGGAAGAATCGCATCGTTTCCCTGTCTTGCACGCCTCCTTACTTCATTAAGATAGGGAAGAGCCTCACCCGGCTTGTCGTTTTCATTCAGCGCCTCAGCAGCCATCAGCAGCACATCGGCATAACGTATGAGCCTGCGGTTGTGGCCCCACTGCGTTATAGTGTTGGTCCCGGGGTACCATACCTTCTGGTTATAACACTCAACCTCAGTCACCACACCGTCAACAACAACCTCATCGGGGGTAGTCCCGTCACCCAGGATAAGTATTCCGTCAAGTGTCTCACCCAGGTCGATGATTGTGGCATCAAGACGGGGATCGCCCTGTTCGAAGGAGTTGCGGAGGTTAAGCGATGGCCTGTTGAAACCCCAGCCCCTGTTTGGCGAGCCTCTTACTCCCTGCGTGTTGGCGTATTGGTTACCCCCGGCACCTTCAACCTCCATGGCGCCTATCTCGAAGACTGACTCCACTCCGTGTTCACCATTCTTGCCGTTGGCGTCGGCAAAGACCGGTTCAAGGTCATATTCATCGGAGAGTATTACTTCAAGAGCATAATCCTCCGCGTTTTCAAAATCACCCCTGAAGAGATATGTCCTTGCAAGAAGAGCCTTTGCAGCACCCCTGGTGGCACGACCAGCATCATCAGGCCCGTAGAAACTCCTTTCAGGGAGATTCTGTGCAGCAAACTCAAGATCAGTGATTATAAGTTCGAAGATCTCATCAGCGGTCGACCGTGGTATCCTTGTTTCTGGTGTTGTTGTGGTTACCTTCGGCACTCCTCCGAAAGCCCTGACAAGGTCAAAGTAGAAAAGTCCCCTGAGAAATCTCGCCTCAGCAATGTACCTGTTCCGCAACTGCTCGTCCATCTGAATGAGCGGGACCTTTTCAATCACCACATTGGCTCTTTTGATCCCCTCATAAAGTGAACTCCACCACCGGTCAAGTCCATCCTGTGTGGATGTGTATGTGAATGTCTCATAAGGGCCGACTGTAGGAAACTGGTCATTCGGATTGCTTCCCTTGTGTGCATCATCAGACATTATGTCCAGAATGGGATAACCACCTGAATGGTAAGCCCAGTTGCGGACAGAAACATATACTGCATTTGTGGCCAGCAATGCATCAGATGCAGTCACCGGGAAAGCCTCCTGTGTCAGTTCACCCTGCGGATCTTTCTGCAGGAAATCTTCACAACCCGTTGCAGCAAACAGCGATGCAACAAGAAGAAGTGTTACTGTTATCTTGGTCTTCATCTTTCTTAGAATTGCAGGTTAACACCAATTGAGTATGTCGAGGTAATCGGGTAGGCACCGTAATCAATCCCGTTGGAAAGCACATCGTAACTTCCGATTTCAGGAGTGTAACCGGTGTATCGGGTCAGAGTGTATATATTGGTCCCCTTCAGGTATACCCTGAGCTGCTGAATATATGCCTTCTGCAACAATGAAGCGGGTAAGGTGTATCCCAGGGTGACACTCCTCAGCCTGAGGAATGAGCCATCAATGATGAACCTGTCTGACGGGGTGTAGTTATAACCACCGAATGAAGGACGGGGCTCGGTGTTACTCGTTCCCTGCCCGGTCCATCTGTCAAAGACATGCTTTTCAAAATTGTATGGGTCAGGACGCACCACCTCCTTCCCGTTGAATATCTTGTTTCCGGTCTGACCCTGGAAATCAATTCCAAGGTCAAGCCCCTTGTACCCGATCATTCCATTAAACCCGAAAATAAACTTAGGTATAGGTGAACCTATGAAAGTGCGGTCACGACCATCAAGCACCTCATCTCCGTTGACGTCAACAAACCTCAGATCGCCAACACCTGCCTGTGATGAATGGGGGTAAGCAGCCAGTTCTTCAGCACTCTGGAAGATTCCGTCAGTCTTGTATCCGTAAAAGGCCCCTATCGGAAGACTCACCCTGCTGAGTGTCACAGGCCTGCCGTCACCAAGATACCCGCCTATAAGCGTTGAATCAACCCCGCTGTTGCCTCCAATTTCCAGAACCTCATTGTGAATTGTCGATCCTAGCAGCCCGACGGAATATGTTACTTCTCCTGCCTTCTCCCTCCAGTTCAGGCTGAACTCAAATCCCCTGTTGAGCACAGATGCTGCATTATATCTTACCTTCTGACCCTGCCCGTTGCCAAGATGCCCGGGAGTCGAAAGTTCAACCAGGATATCATTCGTCACCCTGTTGTAAAAGTCAAATTCCCCGGTCAGCCTGTTGCCAAGGAGACCTATTTCAACGCCGACATCGGTTTGTGTGGTGCTCTCCCATTTCAGGTCAGGATTCCCGCTTTTACCGTAAGTGGCCGCAGGAACAGGTGCATCCGGATTGCCAAGCACTGCAATTATAGACGACTGCACCCTGGCATACCTGTCATAATAGCTTATCTTTTCATTTCCGATAATACCCCAGCTCGCCCTTAACTTCAACTTTGAGATCCAGTCAACGGACGTCATAAAATCCTCATTCCCGACATTCCAGCCAAGTGCAACCGAAGGGAAATTGGAGAAACGGTTCTCCTTTGTAAATTTGGATGAACCGTCACGCCGGAAGGTCACTGTAGCAATGTATTTGCTGTTCAGTGTATAGTTCGCACGAAACAGATATGACATCATGGAATAGTAAAGTCCTGCATCAACACCGTTTGAAATCGACTGGATAGTGTTCACGTTGTTTGCCGGATCATATATATACGAGGGGCTGATGTACCAGAAATCAGATCCGTCACGAAGCACATTTTCCCCCGGAATGCTTGTGTACTCCGAAGACGACTCCTGCATCGTGAACCCTGCAACCATATCCAGGGAGTGGATATCGGCAAATGTTTTCCTGTAACTCAGGGTATTCTCCCAAAGCCAGTTCAGGTTATCCGAAGTGCCCTTGTAGATATCGCTCAGCACATTCTGCTGCTGTGATGCAGTACCGTCAGGATTATAAACAGTATAAGCCGGGGTAAAACTCGCAGACTTATTGTACGAAGCATCAACACCCAGGCTCGATTTAAGGGTGAAGGCCTTCAGAAACGAAGCTTCGGCAAAAATGTTGCCCACTCCTCTGACACCTTTCCTGAAATCATTCGAATACTCGAGTGAAGCCAGTGGATTGCCAACGTTATAAACAACCGCATAATCACCGTTGTCATAATACGGTTTCAGAACCGGCTGTGCACGGTATACCGCGTAAGTGACGTTGGGAGCATTCTGCTGTGTGTATGGGGCAATCGTAAGGTTATTCCCAAGCTTGAGGAAGGGTGTAAGATTATATGTGTTGTTCAGTTTGAGGGTGAAACGGCTGTAGTTTGATTTGTCAATAATACCGTCCTGAATAAAGGCCCCTATGCCTACATAATACTGTGTCAGCTTTGTTGCTCCTGTAACAGAAAGCTGGTGGTTGTGTATCGGAGCCGCAGAAAAGACAAGATCCTGCCAGTCAGTGTTCGGAACCAGGTCTACATTATTATATGAACCGGCTATGATTTCATTTGATATTATTGCAAACTCCCTGCCGCTTAGCAGATCAATCTTTGTTGCCAGATGCTGGATACCGAACTCCGAGCTGATGTTGAAGCTGGCCTTCTCCTGCCCCAGGGTGCCAGTCTTGGTGGTTATAATAATTACTCCGTTTGCACCCCTCGATCCGTATATGGCAGTGGCTGAAGCATCCTTGAGTACCTCCATCGATGCAATGTCAGAGGAGTTCAGGAATGAAATGTCATCAAGTATGACACCGTCAACCACGAATATAGGTGAAGAATTGTTAAAGGTACCGACACCCCTCACCCTGACAGCAGCGCCTGCTCCCGGAGCTCCGCTGGTACTTATAACCTGCACTCCTGTCACCTTTCCCTGCAACCCCTGCTCGGCATTAAGAGAAGTGACCTTCAGCAGGTCATCCGTCTTGACAGAACTGACTGAACCTGTAAGATCACTCTTCCGTACAGTTCCGTAACCTATCACAACAACCTCATCCATGACAGTAGTCTCTGTCGCCAGGGTAACATTAACCTGGGTGCGTGCTCCAACCAGGATCTCCTGAGTGGTCATCCCAACCATTGAGAACACCAGCGTATCTGTGGGCTGGGCAGCAATGCTGTAAGTACCGTCAGACCCGGTCATCGTTCCCCTGAAGGTGTTCTTGACCAGAACCGACACCCCGGGCAATGGCAGATTCTGATCATCAACCACCGTTCCCTTTATTGTTGCCTGGGCAGAAAGAATACCCGCAGTAACCAGGAACAGAAATACAATTGAGATAATTCCTTTCATTTCGGTCAGATTTTGATCCAATTTATGAAGTGTAAGTCATCCATTAAACAAACTAAACAGTCGTTTGATTTTCTCAACGCAAGAAAGTATAATACAAAGCACCTATACAAAACCTCAACAATGAAACACAAATCATTGTTCATTAGTTGATTAAGATTTATAAATCAGAGATTCCCCGGTTAGCGGGGTTATTATGTACTGTATCCCGGCGGAGGGAGTGATCAAATTAAAAGGAGGGGTAATTGCCCCTCCCGATATGCCAGAAAAATATTCCTGAACAGTTCAGTATCCCAGAGTATACTCCTTTTCAGTTGCCGGCACTCCGTCCTTCATCCAGACAGGCATGGGTTCACCCTTCAGGTAATGGTTAAAGAATTGCGCCATTCTCTTTTGAAAGTCAACCCTGTTCGGCAGTTTCTGGGCCCAGTGTGGTTCACCGTTATAATTCAGCAACCAGGCCGGTTTGCCCAGACGCCTCATTGCTATGAAGAACTCGATCCCCTGGTACCATGGTACGGCGCCGTCCTGATCATTGGCCATTATCAGAATGGGTGTCTCCACCTTTTCGATGGCAAAGAGCGGTGAGTTCTCCCAGTAAAGATGCGGCGCCTCCCAGATCGTTGCCCCTATCCGGCTCTGCTGATGCTCATATTGCATCGAACGGTTCATACCAGACTCCCATCTGATACCACCATAGGCGCTGTACATGTTAACCACCGGTGCCCCTGACTCAATTGCAGCAAAAAGGTTCGTGCGCGTAGCGAGGTAAGCAACCTGGTAGCCTCCCCAACTGTGCCCCTGTGCGCCGATACGCTTCTCATCAACAAATCCCTTTTCTATCAGTGACATAATCCCCGGCATAACGCAGTTGTAGGCGCTTTGACCCGGGTAACCGTCAATGTAATATACATCGGGATTGAAGATCAGGTAACCGTTGCTCGTATAATAATGATAATCGATTGTAGACCTGCCGGGCTCTGGTATCCTGTGCCTGTACAGCTCCGTCGAGCTTTTCTCGTAGAAGTTGACGATCATCGGGTATTTCTTCTCCGGGTCAAAGTTCTCAGGCTTATAAAGGAGTCCTTCCAGGGGCCGCCCGTCGAGTGAGGTCCACTTCACAACTTCTGCCGTGCCCCACAGGTAGTCATTCTGCTGCGGATTTGAATCCGTCAGCCTGATCTCATTCCTGAACGACAGGTCGGTAAGCAGGTAATCAGGAAAAACACTGAAGCTCTCCCTGGTATAAATAAGCCGGTCTGCCTTCCTGGCCTTCAGCGGGGTGCCGAGTGTGAATTTCCCTCCTGTAAGTCTGACCGGCTGATTCCTTTTACGGAATTCCTGCGAATAAATCCCTTCCTCCCTTGTATCATCGCTGACACCGATCAAGTACTGCTTCGTTGCCGGGTCAATATAATCATTCTCCTGGTCGAAGTCGATCAGCCTGTACCTTATCCGCTCCTTCCGGCCATTGAGGGTAATATTCTGAGGCAGCCTTGATGCATAAGGGTCAAGTGACCATATATCATATTTATCCGAGACAAGAAATGCCTTATCGTCCTTAAGCCATCCTGCCGGAGGGTATGACCCGGGGAGATCGGGGACATCGTTAAGCTCATCCCACACCCGGAGTGTAGCCGGAGTTATAAGCCTGGCCTCCTTTCCTGCAGTGACATCATAAGCATACCATGAACTGTCGGCATTCTGGTACCAGTACAGAAACCTGCCTGCAGGTGAGAATCGCATTCTTGCCCTGAGATTCTCCCTGATCTTAACTGCCTTACCGGTAGAAATATCGACAGTCCACACATCGTTTCCGGCTTCTCCCAGCCACATCGACTCCAGGTTATAAGGCAACGATGACATTCCCAGGGCCCGGGTGCCGTCACCCTTTGGAGGAATCTGTACATCAGGCATCTCCGCCGTCGCGAGCTGAACAACCTTTCCGCTGTCAGTATGATACACAGCAGTGTAGGTTTTTTTCATATCCCGTGCTTTCCCGACAACCTGGGCGGTATGAAGCACACCCTCTGACCAGTGCCAGACGTCCACATTGGCCCGCTCCTCCTCAAGAACAGTGGTGTCCCTGGTTTTGTATTCAGGCGATGTGCCAAAGAACAGACGCGGTGAGTTCTCGGCAAAGCTCAGCCTTGCATTTTCGTTTATTATCCACCCTTCCGGCAACCCGGATGTTCCTCTTGTGGCAGCAACTGTTGCAAGTCCCCTGCCATTCCACGAACACAGTGAAAATGAATTTCCGGCTTTGTCCTTTTCGTCAAAGGATATTATGAACGCTGCTCTCTCTCCCTTTTTATCCATTGTAAGCTGGCGGTACTTCGCCTTTCCTGTGTAAAGAATACTGGTCTCTCCTTTCTTCAGATCGAGTATCACCACCCCCGGCTCCCTGATGCTGTCCTCTCCGGTAGTTGAATACATAAGCTTCTCCGCATCATCAGCGAAGATATACTCAGTCACGAACCTGATCGTGTCTGTCTGTCCGCTGGCAAGATTCCTTATAAAAAGAGAATATCCGTTGTCAGCTGACTGACTCTTCGGTTTCGCATTCCCGCCGCTTCCCTTACCGTTCCCATTTCCTGCAGCTGCAGTATCTGCCGGTACTGACTGCTTATCCTTCAGTGGAACACTCTGCCATGCAATCCAGCCTGACCACCTGGCAGGCACCTTGTAAGACTTCAGTCTTTCAATTGTGTCAGTAACCCCTGTTGTAATATTGAATATACCAAGCTTATCCAACGGCATATCATCTTTCTTCGTCTTTTTAAACTTGAGTGATCTTATCTCTTCTTCAGGCGGCCTGATTGTAAAAAACAAAAACCTGGAATCACCTGATATTGTTGCCCCTGTGGCGCACCTGAATGTGCCCTTCAGTGTGCCACTGCTGTCAAGAAGTGTAACAAACGGATCTCCCTGCGACGGTTCGGTTTTGAATGCAATAACTGAGCCGTCATCTGAAATGGCTCTTTCGGATATACGCTTCCATGTAACCAGGTCATCGATTGTCAACGGTTTCTTATCCTGAGAATAAGCCAGTATGGCCCATGAAAGCATAAGCAGCAGGGTCAGGTTTCTTTTCATATTGTGGTGATCTTAGTTCAAGCCTTAAAATTACCCTTTTATTTATGAGTAAATTATGCTTTTCAGCTAAGTCAGCCTTGATATCTTTCATTCTGAAACACAAGTCAGGTAAGGAAACGCCCTCCTGGCCTCAGACCCTGGCTTTAGCCCGTATCAGAAACAGGAGAGTTGAATTCAGGGTATTAGTCTGATTATCCCGGTCCAGTCCAATCAGATTCCGGAGCTTCACAGGGCCGTCAAAAATACAGGTGCTGCTTTTTCGCTCTTTTTCAATAATTTTGCTGTAGAAGCCGGATGAAAAGGCGCAGTGTCTGACAATTATCTGACAATAGTAAAAAGATGAATAGAATTAACCTGTTTTGTTGCCGCCTGTCAGCCATGCTGCTGCTGTCCGCCCTGGCACATCCTGTACTTTCACAGGTGACGATGGTGACCGGTATCGTAACAGACCACCGGAATGTCCCGATCGTTGGTGTAAGAGTCTGCCAGGTAAGCAGCACCAGCTGCACTGTGACAGACATGAACGGCGCTTTTCACCTGATGCTCGAGCCGGATAAGGCCAGGCACCTCAATATTACCTGCCCGGGCTTCAACCCGGCAGAAAAAGTAATCAGTGATACGACTGCCTTCCCCGTCAAAATATCCCTCCTTCCGATGTATATGCCTGACGAGGTCTTTACAAACGATTTCCCCGAGAATGAGAGACATGATGTGATAACCCGTTCTGCCCTCAGCCTTGACCTCCTGTTCAGCAATTTTTCGGAATTCAGCAGCCAGCTTGGATCATTCAATACTGATGCGATGGATTATTTTGCTGTCACCGGACCAGAACTGGGAGCCTCTTTCCCGAGATTCTACACCGGATTCGGCATTGCCTGGGGATATAGCTACAGGAATGACTACGACACAGTGTCAGTCGATCTGAACAACACCCAGTACAAACTGAGCTTCGGCTATGACATCATAAGCTCACACAGGACCAGGATGACCCCGCTGGTCTCCCTCAGATGGCTTAAATACAGGCTTCGCAATTACTCCACAGAAAAAAAGGTGCCTCTCGAAGAATACATCCGTAACAGGGAGATCGATCTCAGGTTCAACCAGACAATTGCAGTTACCGGGCTTAACCTGGAGTACCTGATGTATTCAGGTCAGGGAGACAGAAGCGATTACTGGTCTGTCGGTCTCTTCGGCGGTTACACCTTCAAACTGAACCAAAAGCCATGGATATGGTCTGACGGTAACCGGATAACAACCAGTAACGCCATCAGGTTCCGGCCGTTTACTGCAGGAATCAGCATCTCGTATTACTCCAGGTCCAGGTAAAAACACTAATCCATAATTTATTTATGAAACCCTTCCTGAAAAATTACTTTGCGAGCCGGGTTTCCCATTCAATTGGGAGAGGCACCCTTCATGTCATCACGACGCTGATTCTTCTGCCTCTGTATGTTACATCCTTCGGGCAGGTCAGCAGTAACATCGCAAATACCGATTCATTGTCCGCCGTGGTTGACGGGGTCATCTCCCGTGCCGATGACGGCACAAATCAGATCAGCCCGGATAATTTCTCTCCTTGCACTACGGGCAAAACAGTCATAAGCGACGGAGAGTTCAACAAGGGTTTTATCCTTAATCCTGAAGGTCTGATTGCCGGAAGATTCCAGGGATTACGTGCAAGGCTGGCTGACGGGTCACCATCGGCAGGCTGGTCACTCGGGTCGCTGAGCAACTCCACATTCAATTCCTCCCTTACACCTCTTCTGCTTGTTGACGGGGTGCCTGTAAGCGCAATACCTCTCCTTCTTAACCCGCAGGAAATTGAATCAATAACATGGCTCCATGGCGGACAGGCTGCAGAGTACGGCAGTCTTGGCCGCAACGGAGCCCTTCTGATCACCACAAAAAAGGGAAAACCGGGTCTGCATGTGACCTATTCAGGACAGGTTGCCATTTCTACAGTTAAAAAATACGGTGTCCTTACCGGCGACCAGGTGAGGGAAGCATTGCTCGAAATGTACGCTGATGATCCTGATATCCTGAACCGTGCCGGCAACGCAAACACTGACTGGCAGGATGAAATCTACCGTACAGCAGTCAGCCATGATCATCACCTTGGGGTTTCCGGCTCGGTTGCCAATGTCCCCTTCCGGTTCTCGGCAGGCCAGACACTGGCACAGGGAACGATCAGGTCATCATATTACAGGAAAACCTCGTTCACCGGCAGAATAGACCCGTCCCTGCTTGATGAACGCCTGAACATCAGTCTTGCCGCTTCAGCAAACCTTGCAAATCAAAGTTCACCGGGAGGTTTAAATCTGCCATACTATGCCGCCATGGCTGACCCAACTGCCCCGGTTTATGTAAACAATGATCCTGCACAGGGATATACTACCGGTTCAATGTTCCTCAATCCTGTTGCAATGATTGATAACAATGACTACCTCAATAATCCGGAGCAGTTCGCTGTAAACATGACAGCTGATTATCGGTTGCAGATGATCCCCGGACTGAGGATCGGCCTGATGGGGGCAGCACTTGGCTATGCTGATGAAACCAAAGAAATAATTGTTCCCGGAGGGGGTATGCCGATAATCAACGGATGGATAACCACACTGAATGAGTCACTTAAAGTCAGGATGCTGGAATTTTCAGCAGGTTACTCGATACCGGTAGAAAAAATTGACGGGAACCTCGATCTTAAGGCCGGATACTTTACTCACTGGCGTGGCAGGGAAACCAGTGACCTTACAACAGACTTCACCGATCCTGAGATGATATATGAAAAATATAGATCCACCTCAGAATCAGCAAGGAGATCTGTTTACGGAAAAGCTGACTTCTCAGCCATGGGAAGATATTTTCTCACAGCTGTTCTGAGAAATGACGGTTTTTCGGAATTTTCCCCTGACAACAGGAATGTACTCTCACCCTCTGTAACAGCTGAGTGGAACATTGCCGGCGAGCCATTCTTCCCGTCAGGAGGTCTGGTCAATGAACTGACACTTAGCCTGACCCTCGGTACAGCCGGAACAGGATCCATGACCAGGTCATTCTCTGCAATGCCTTCGCCTGACATCAAACCTGAAACCACCACGTACTTCATCCCAGGCCTCCGGATGACAATGTTTGAAAACAGGCTGACCCTGTCTTTGAACGGTTTCATAAACAAAAACAGGGACATACTAACTGAACAGATCGTTCCCACAGGTACCAATTATTCCAATACGATACTTGTCAACGGCGGTGATCTTGATAACAGGGGGGTTGAACTGAGAGTGGATGCCAGCCTTTTCTCAGGGGAGAAAATCGAATGGAGGGCTGCATTTAACATGACTGTCAGGAAAAACATTATTGAATCCCTTCCCACCGGAATTGAATTCATCTCCGCCGGATCTGTACCACTGATACCTTTCGCACAGGTTCTTGTTCAGGATAGTGATAATCCGGTCAATACCTTTTACCTGTTGAAACAGGTGTATGATGATGACAGAATGCCCATCCAGGGATTATATGAAGATACAAACAACAATGGCTCTTTCGGTTTTGACGACAGGTACACCGGTCCTTCCACTGACCCTGAATTCGCCGCAGGCATCTGGTCTTCACTCAGGTATGGTGACTGGGAGCTCTCCCTTTCTGCCAGCTCCCTTGCAGGCAACTGGTGCTACAACGTTGAAAGCGCGTACGGTAACTACGGAAGTATCACCCCGTCAAACACACTCAGAAATATATCCTCACTTGTACATGAGTCCGGATTCACGGCCATGGTCCCTTATTCTGACTACCACATGGAAAACGGATCGTTCATTAGGCTCGATTTCATCAGCCTGGGGCATACATTCAGAAATGTTGCGGGCAAAAATATTGATATCAGCCTCGGGGCAACCGTTCAGAATGCCTTTATGCTCACTGCCTACAGGGGAGCAGACCCTGACAATGAAGCCGGCTTAACCGGCTACACATGGCCTAAACCAAGGACAGCCTCACTCAGTCTGAACATCGGTTTCTGAAATTAAGGCGGGCAGGCGGATAATTACAAAACCGGTATTAAATTGTGTGCTGAAAAACTAAATTATGATATGAAATACAGGATACTTGGAAAGACAGGATTTGAGGTGTCGGAGATATCACTCGGCACATGGCAGGTGGGAGGCAAATGGGGATCGAAATTCGATCATGCGCTTGCTGACTCGATAATCCGTGAAGCAATAGACAATGGCGTAAACTTTATTGACACGGCGGATGTGTATTCAGACGGTGAGAGCGAGAAAGCTGTTGGCAAAGCAGTACATGAATCAGGCGCTGCGGTGCGGGTGGCAACAAAATGCGGCAGGCAAATAAACCCTCATGTCAACAAAGGGTACACCCCGCAGGTACTCAGGGGTTATGTCGAAGACTCACTTAAACGCCTGGGAACCGACTGTATCGACCTTATCCAGCTACATTGCCCGCCCACCGAGGTGTATTACAGGCCGGAGATTTTCGGTGAGTTTGAAAAGCTTAAGGACGAGGGTAAGATCCTCAACCTTGGCGTCAGCGTCGAGAAGGTAGAGGAGGCAATCAAGGCAATAGAGTTCGACAACGTCACAACGGTACAAATCATTTACAATATCTTCCGCCAGCGTCCCCGCGAGAAGTTCTTCGCAATGGCACGGGAAAAGAATGTCGGGATAATAATACGCGTTCCCCTGGCCAGCGGACTTCTCTCCGGGAAATTTGGGCCTGACACCCGCTTCACCCCCGGCGATCACCGCTTCTTCAACCGTAACGGCCTTTTCTTTGACAAAGGGGAGACATTCTCAGGAGTGCCATATGATGCAGGGCTTAAGGCTGTTGCAAGGCTGAAGGAACTATTCCCGGGCAATACACAACTTGCACACGTGGCGCTCAGCTGGATCCTGCTGAGCAGGGATGTCAGCTGCATCATTCCGGGAGCGTCCTCGCCTGACCAGGTGAGAGCAAACCTCGGCGCCAGAGATATTCCGGAATTCACAGAAACCCGGATAAAAGCCATCTCCGCCATTTATGAAGAGGATATAAAACCACTTGTCCACCAGCTCTGGTAGCTAAAAGACAGTCAATACAATGCTGGCATGTACCGGGGACCGGTTATAACAGCAGGTTTATGCAAGGCCCAGGGTCTGCCTGTAATCACAGTCAGCCTCAATCAGATTAACGGGAGTGTTTTTTCCGCCATTCACCCGCCATATTCCGCAGTTGACCCGGCTTCCCGGGAGATGGTCAGGCGGATTGTTAATATCTTTGGTTTGTGATTGCTGCAACAGGCATCATGAATAAGGAACAAAACACAAAGTAAATTCAACACCTGATGGCTGGTAACGAAACGGTACTTATAATCGGAGCCGGGATTGGGGGAATAACCACATCATTATTCCTGGCTGAACGCGGTTATAAGGTCAATGTCTATGAAAAAAATATCGCCGCAGGCGGAAGATGCGGACAGATAGTGCGCGACGGACACCGGTTTGACCTCGGCGCTACAATGATCCTCATGCCGGAAGTGTACCGCGATGTGCTGAATTCACTCGGGATGACAATGGATGACATGAACGTTAAACCGCTCAGTGAAATCTACACTCTGAGGTTTGACGACGGCACAAGCCTGGCATTTACAACTGACCAGGAGCACCTGAAACAGCAGCTCGAAAGGATAGAACCGGGAAGCTATGCCAGGTCCCGTGATTACGTCACCACAGGATACGGACTTTACAAAATTGCATTCGGCAAGCTGCTCGGTCGTAACTTCACCCGTTTCTTTGATTTCTTTAATCTAAGCAACGCCTTGCTTCTTATTAAGCTGAAAACCTATCTCAATCATTATCGTTACACCACCCGCTTCTTCAGATCAGAGCACCTTAGAATGGCATACACATTTCAGAATATTTATGTCGGTCAGAATCCTTTCAGCGCTCCAGCCCTTTTTTCGATGATACCCGCGGCAGAGTTGACGGAGGGTTCAATGTTTCCGACCGGAGGTATGTATGCAATCGCGGCGAAACTGATGGAAAAGGCTCAGGAAAAGGGCGTCAGATTTCACTTTTCGAAACCTGTACAACAGATCCGCGTTGCGGGAAGAAAAGCCACCGGAGTCACTTTCGCCGACGGCAGCGAGGCTGAAGCTGACATAATTATAGCCAACGCCGATCTTCCCTATGTGTACCGCGAGCTTCTCCCCCCTGGCCGCAAAGCACACCGCCTCAACCGGATGAAATACTCCTGCTCGGCATTGGTGCTTCACTGGGGACTGGACAAACAATACCCGCAGCTCGGACACCATACAACATTCCTTTCAGACAGCTACCGCGAAGGGCTTGACACGATCTTCAGGGGCAGGTCAATGGGTGATGACCCCTGCTTCTATATCCATGCACCCGTACGCACAGATCCCACCGCTGCCCCGGCAGGATGTGACACCCTCTCCGTCGCAATAGGAGTCGGGCATCTTGATCCTGAAAAGCCACAGGAATGGGACCGGATAACCGACAAAGCAAGAAGCGCAGTATTCAGAAAACTCCGTAAGATCGGGATGGATGACATACAGGCTCATATCAAATTTGAGATCGTTACAACCCCTGCCAACTGGGAGGAGGCACTGAACGTGACAAAGGGTTCAGTGTTCGGGAGCATCGGACACAACATCCTCCAGATGGGATACTTCCGTCCCCACAACAGAGACCGGCGCTACACAAACCTGTATTTCACGGGCGGCAGCACACACCCCGGAAACGGAATACCGATGGTGCTCATGTCAGCCAGACTGGTAACAGAACGCATTATCAATGAACAAAAGAGAAGAGAAGGAAAAAGCCGATGAAGACACGTGATCAGTTC
The DNA here is from genome assembly GCA_964635655.1 of uncultured Rikenella sp. Lineage (GTDB taxonomy): Bacteria > Bacteroidota > Bacteroidia > Bacteroidales > VadinHA17 > SR-FBR-E99. The sequence continues at coordinate 75,169 of CAZWOC010000010.1, forward strand.
CTGGCATTGTTCGAATCCATTGACTTTGAAAAGATCACCGATCATCCCAACATACTGATTGCAGCAAATTTCTGGGACAATGAGAGGTACAGTGCCGCCCGTACCTGCTACCGCTTCATGCGGGCTCTCGATGACCTGATTGACAATCACAAGGCAGAACACATGGGCATCCGCGAAGATGAGAGAGAAAAATTTACTGCTGATATCAGACAGTGGATGTCAATACCCGACAGGGGACTGAATACTACCCCGTTCAACAATGAACTCGGATATACAGTGGAAAGATTCAGGATACCTGTCTGGTCACTCGAAGCCTTTGCTGAGTCAATGCTTTATGATGTCACCCATGACGGCTTTGCCACTCTTGAAGATTTTATCAAGTACTCCGGAGGAGCATCCGTGGCTCCTGCCTCCATTTTTGTTCATCTGGCCGGGCTGCAGGAGGCGGACGGTATCTACCTTGACCCGCCGTTTGACGTTCGCCGCACTGCGGAGCCATGTGCCATGTTCAGTTATTTCGTCCATATAATCCGAGACTTCCGCAAGGACCAGCTTAACAATCTCAGCTATTTTGCCGATGATGTAATGGAGCGATACGGAATATCAAGATCAGAAATGAGTGAAATGGCACGCGGTGCATCGCTTTCAGCCGGGTTCAGGGCCATGATGCGGGAATACCTTGAAAAAGCTGACCATTACCGCCTGGAAACACTCAGAGTAATGGAGCAGGTCTGCCCGTTGCTTGAACCGAGATACAGGCTCAGCCTTGAAATAATTTTCGAGTTGTACATGATGGTCTTTGAGCGCATTGATCCTGACCACGGAACCTTCTCAACTGCTGAGCTGAATCCGACACCCGCCGAAACCAGGGAACGGGTCAGGCAGGTGATTCTCAGGCAATAGGCAATAGGCAATAGGCAGTAGTGAAGGATTGGTAATCAGTTATTTAGACTGCAAGACCAGGGCCAAGCGTTAAGAAATGACCCGGTGGGTCATTTTAGCGCAGGAGCCAGATTGCAGGGAAGGCAATAGTATTGACAATCAATACAATAACCGCAAGACCTTCCGACTTTCAGACCTTCCGACCTTCAGACTTTCAGACTTTCAGACCTTCAGACCTTTTTTGCCAATAAGACGTTAATTACTAATTTGCACCTCAAAATCACTGAGAGTGTTCAAAAAAATCCCCCATACATACGTAATTGTCTTCAGCATCGTGGTTCTGTGCGCCGTTCTGACCTGGATTGTACCCGGCGGCGCCTTCGACAGGAAGACTGTGAATGTGAACGGAATAGACCGCAGTGTAGTGGTGCCCGGTTCATTTCACTACACTGAAAAGAACCCACAGACCTGGCAGGTATTTTCAGCACTGTTCGACGGTTTCGTTGACAAGGCTGACATAATAGTATTCATCCTGATAATCGGCGGAGCCTTCTGGATCATGAACGAAAGCAAGGCAATAGACGTTGCAATCGGATCGGTTCTGCGCTTTACTGCCAGAATCGGGAATAAGGGATTGATAAAAGCCATAGGAGCTGATAACCTGATCTTTATAGTGATAATGACGGTCTTCAGTTTCTTCGGCGCCGTATTTGGCATGAGCGAAGAGACTATTGCCTTCACAGTGATCTTTGTTCCTCTGGCAATCTCGATGGGCTATGATTCTATAGTGGGCGTCTCGCTGTGCTTCGTTGCCGCGGCACTCGGATTTGCAGGTGCCTTCCTCAACCCGTTCACAATAGGGATAGCACAGGGGCTGTCTGATCTTCCCCTGTTCTCAGGACTGGAGTACAGGTTATTCATGTGGGTGGTCATCAGCATACTGGGCTTCGCGTACATACTGAATTACGCCCGTAAGGTCCGGAAAAATCCAAAACGGTCGCCTGTGCATGACGATGATGAATACTGGCGCAAACTTCATTCGGAAACGGGAGTGACAATTCAATATCACACCCCTGCTTCAGCGTGGATCATCTGGGTGATACTGACTGCTGTTATGATCATTTTTTCCGTGTTTTATCCAATGACCTCGCTCTCCTTCGGCGAAAACCAGCTAAAAGTGCCTGCAATACCGGTGCTGACGGCACTTTTCGCCGTCACAGGATGGCTTACACTCAGAAAATCAGTTCACTTTTTCATAATTGACCTGCTCCTCTTTACAATCTTCTTTCTCATTGCCGGAGTAATGGGTTACGGCTGGTATATCATGGAGATAGCCACACTGTTCTTTGCAATGGGACTGGCATCGGGCATTGCAATGAGCTATGACGCGAACAGGATTACGAAGCTGTTTCTTGACGGTGTGAAGGACATTCAGTCAGCTGCCCTTATAGTAGGTCTCGCAGGAGGAATCATCATCATCCTTGAGAACGGGAATATAATTGACACACTTTTGTATAAGCTTTCAGAATCAATCTCCGGCGCCGGGAAAATCGCATCTGTCAGCATGATGTACATCACCCAGACCGTTATAAACCTCTTCATGCCATCAGGTTCGGCAAAGGCTGCCCTGACGATGCCGATGATGTCGCAGTTCTCGGACCTCATAGGTGTCTCACGGCAGGCGACAGTAGTGGCCTTTCAGCTCGGCGACGGTTTCACAAACATGATAACCCCCACTTCAGGAGTGCTCCTGGGAGTGCTTAGTGTGGCAAAGATCCCATACGAGAAATGGTTCAGATGGGTGTTGCCCCTTATCGTCATCCTTTTCCTGCTCGGATTCCTTCTGCTTGTTCCCACAGTGTTAATGGAGCTGAAGGGATTCTGACAGGCCTTCCCGGTAAAAAGCAGAAGAGCCGCCTGCATCATGCAAACTGCTCTTCTTTTTACAATTATGTATTACGGGTACCCCCGGCAACAGTGATCAGAAATTATACCCGACAGACAATCCGAAACCGGTATTCTTCAGAACTGACTCATTGTCAAATTCATCGACATCCGGAATCATATTCAGAAGTCCCAGTTGTGCGTTGAGTCTGAGCCATAACCCAAAGTTCATTTCATAGCCGGCAAAGACATCAGCTCCTGCATCAAAACGCTTGTAATAGGCATGCTCCATGTCCCAGTATTCTTCATGGGTAATTTCACTCTTGAATTTTATCTGCTGCTCATACATTATCGGCGAATAGTCTACCTCCTGGCTGCCTGTCAGTCCGAATGCAACATATGGTCCAAATCCGACCAGGATATGGCCGTTGCCGAACGCTGGCCTGAACAGCAGGTGAAGAGGCAGGTCAATATATGAAATCCTTGTAGTGGTGTGATATTCGTCATCACTTGCCTTTGTAGGCAGGAGTCCTTCATTGTTCTTCGAACCCTTCTGCGAGAAGAGCAGGCCGGTCTGGAAATAAAAATCGGTTGCAATTGGAATTGAAGCACTCACGCCGGCATGAAAACCTGTTAAAAGGCCATTGGTGATTTTGTCTCCGCTGCCATCCTTTCCAACCATGTTCTGGAAGTTAGGGCCGGCAACAATACCGAAATCAACCTGGGCAAGAAGTGCAGACACTGATATAACAGAAATCGCAATAACAGAAAGTATTCGTTTTTTCATAACTTAACTATTTGGTTAATATCATTGTTCTCGATTGATTATTTTCCGGCTTCGGCAGCAGCTTCTGCAACCATTTTTTCATTGGCTGTTATTAAAAACTCAACCCTGCGGTTCTGGGCTCTTCCTTCATCGGTTTCGTTGTCATACTTGGGAAGGGTTTCGCCAAATCCCTTTGTTATTATGCGTTCTCCCTTTATCTGGTTTGCAGACAGGTAGTCCGAAACTGATGTAGCCCTCTTCACTGAAAGAGTCTGGTTGTAGGTCTCGGTTCCCTTGCTGTCTGTATGCCCCTGTACCTCAATATTCGTGTCAGGATAAGTATTGAGAACCTTCACAAGCTTGTCGAGGTTTGCCCTGGCATCAGCAGATAGGTCTGACTGATCGAAACCAAACAGAACAGCACTGCTGAATTCAACTACTATACCTTCGCCTACGCGTTCAACCTTTGCATCAGGGACGGTCTGTTCTATCTCAGCAGCCTGTTTATCCATCTCGCGACCGATAACTGCGCCTGTTGCCCCGCCGACAGTGGCTCCTATTATGGCGCCAAGGGCAGTGTTGCCTGCTGCCTTTCCGATGACAGCACCCATGGCCCCACCGGCAGCAGTCCCAACCGCAGCACCCTTGGTGGTCTTGTTCATTGATGCACATCCTGAAATCATAATTGATGCAATCAGTACAAATACAACTCCGATTTTACTTTTTTTCATGTCGTAAATTTTCAATTATACAATTTATGATTCAAATAGTTTACTTTTTCATTGCTTTTGTCAGTATTCCCATGACGCCCCTGATGAAGGTGGCAGATGTCAGGACCTTCACCACCGGGCTGGCAGCCGTCCTTCTCCTGGGTGATGATGTCCTGGTGGTTCGTCCGTATCCTCCCCTGTCAGGTTCCCTGCGGTAATTCCTCTCTTCCTCCTTCCTGGCTTCGGCCTTCATCCTCTCATCCTCCGCAGCCTGTATCTTTCTTTCAAGCATCTCTGCAGCGCTTTCAGGGTCTACCACCCGCGAATACTTTGTGACAAGCTGTGATGAGCGGTTGATAGTGTCAATCTCGTCCGGGGCAAGTATATCCATCCGGCTCATCGGCGCCCTCACCATCATGACTGCCAGCGGAGTGGGCACCCCCTTCTCGTTCAGGGCTGTCACCAGGGCCTCCCCGGTACCCAAAGAGGTCAGTGTTTCCTCTGCCTTGTAAAAATCCGATATCGGGAAGTTTTCAGCAGTCAGCTTTATATCCTTCCTGTCATTTGCAGTGAAGGCACGGAGAGCATGCTGAACTTTCAGACCAAGCTGTGCAAGCACTGACTGGGGTACATCCATGGGGTTCTGGGTGATGAAGTAAACGCCTACCCCCTTTGACCTGATAAGCTTGATTATTGTTTCAATCTGCTCAAGCAGGACTTTGCTTGCCTGGCTAAATATCAGGTGAGCCTCATCGATGAATATTACCAGTTCAGGCTTTGCAACGTCACCCTTTTCAGGCATCGTGCTGTAAACCTCAGCCAGCAATGAAAGCATGAACGTTGAAAAAAGCTTCGGCTTGTCCTGAATGTCAGTCAGCCTGATAATGTTTATGTATCCGTTACCGTTCTGATCTCTTCGCATCAGGTCCTTTACGTCAAATGACTCCTCACCGAAGAACCGGTCAGCGCCCTGCTGCTCCAGCTCGATTATCTTGCGCAGCATCACGCCGGTTGAAGAGGCTGACATGGCGCCGTATTCCTTCTCGAGCTCTTCCTTCCCTTCGCCTGTCAGGTACTGGATCACCTTGCGGATGTCCTTAAGGTCAATCAGCCCGAGCTTATTGTCATCACAGTACTTAAAGATAATTGACATTATACCGGCCTGGACATCATTCAGGTCAAGGATGCGTGAGAAGAGAACCGGACCAAACTCCGATACAGTAGCGCGCAGCCTCACCCCATCCTGTTCAGAAATTGTCAGCAACTCCACAGGAAAACCCATCGCTGAATACGGCAGATTGATCCTGGCGTGCCTGTCCCTGATGAAATCATTTTCCTGGCCAGGCTTTGCCACGCCGCTGAGGTCACCTTTCACGTCCATCACCAGCGAGGGGATACCCTTTAGTGACAACTGTTCAGCCAAAACCTGCAGGGTTTTCGTCTTGCCTGTCCCGGTAGCTCCGGCAATAAGCCCGTGACGGTTCAGCGTCTTCAGCGGTATCCGTATGTGTGCATCTGCTATTGCCTCTCCCTCAAGCATTGCACCACCTAATACAATGAAATCCCCCTTGCAGGCATATCCACTGTTAATGTGGCTGAAAAATTCATCTTTCTTGCTCATTGCCTTATTTTTAAAGTATTAAAAAGCCGTTGGGAAGATACCCCAACGGCTTCCTAAATTAGTAAATAATTGAATTACTTGGTATCGAGAATCTCTTTTACCTTCTGGGCAAGAGCCTCACCGCGAAGGTTGTGACCAACTATGATGCCGTCTGCATCAACCAGGAAGTTCGACGGAATTGCGCTTACTGCATAGAGTTTAGCCGGGGCGCAGTCCCAGTACTTCAGGTCTGATACATGTGTCCATGTAAGCTTGTCATCCTGGATTGCCTTCATCCAGTCTTCCTTTGCCCGGTCAAGGGATACACCGAATACGTCAAATCCCTTCTTGTTGTAATCATTCCATACCTTCACCACATTTGGATTCTCCTGGCGGCAGGGTCCGCACCATGCAGCCCAGAAATCAATAAGGAGCAGTTTCGTTTCACCGCCTATCTTCGAGTACAGGGAAACGGGATTACCGTCAACGTCGTTGAGTGTGAAATCCGGAGCCTTCTGACCTATTGCAACCGCTTTGAGCTGCACAAGCCTTTCCTTCATCGTTACAACTGTCTGAACCTTATTGAGTGAGGTATCAAGTTTGCCAAGGAGGCTCTCCATTTCATCCACCTCCAGATAATAGGCCAGTTCTCCGAGAACAGAAGGGGTAACGTAGGAAGCCGGATTGTTTGCGATAAACTCTTTTCTCACTTCCTTCTGTTTTGCATCAATGGCTTCAAGTTCCTTTTCTATTGAGGCCGCAAGTTCTTCATTTCCCTCCATCCTGGCGGCACGGTAACGATCATAAACTTTTGTCATTTCCGTATTTGACTCATCAAACAGAGCCTTGTAAGCATCAAAATCAGCCTGTGTGGCGGAACCGGTTACTGATCCGGTGTAGAGTGAATCTGCATGCCCGTTTATCGTAATTTCCGAATTTTCTATGTAGAAATTAAGACCGCCCCTTTTACCTCTTACGGCAAGATTCACCATCTGAGGATAATCAACCACGCCTTCCATCTTGAAAGCGCCGTTTTCCAGGACAGCTGAATCAAGGACTTGAACACCGCCGGGAATCCTTTTCGAAAGGACGACAGTTTCGCTATCAGCACCCTCAATGGTACCGTTTATTACAAACTTGGGTTCTCTGGCACAGGCTGCCGCAATGACAACTACCAGCAACAGGATAAATGATTTTTTCATCTGATTATTTTTATTCGGTAAACATTCTTCTTTTTCCAGGGTTCAAATATATAAATAATCGGCTATTTGAAGTTACTGCTGAAATATTTGTCGAGCAGAAGTGCTGCCGGCTTGTATGATGTGACTTCTCCTTCGCGAAGCAGCTTTTCCAGCTCGGGAAGAAGGCGGGCTACTTCAGGATTGGTATAAAACGACTGCCTCAATGCGTCAATTATTGTCTCATGCATCCTGGTTACTGCCTGTTCGCGTCTTCTCTCCCAGAACCAACCGTTGCTCTTTGTGACGCTTACATAGTCACGGATTGTCTCCCAAATTTCGCCTATTCCCTTTTTTTCAAGCGAAGAGCATGTCATTACACGCGGAGCCCATTTCGACGGAGCAGGTGGAAACAGATGGAGAGCGTTCTTGTACTCCACCCGGGCCAGCTCTGCCTTTTTAACATTGTTCCCGTCAGCCTTGGTGATAACTATCGTGTCAGCCATCTCCATAATACCCCGCTTTATCCCCTGCAGCTCGTCACCTGCTCCTGCAAGCATCAGCACCAGGAAGAAATCGACCATCGAATGGGCCGCTGTCTCTGATTGTCCTACCCCTACAGTTTCAACAAGTACTGTATCATATCCTGCGGCTTCACAAAGAATTATGCTCTCACGGGTTTTGCGTGCCACCCCACCAAGAGTACCTGCTGACGGTGACGGACGGATAAATGCATCAGGGTCTGTGCTAAGCTGTTCCATCCGGGTCTTGTCTCCCATTATGCTGCCTCCGCTCTGCTGGCTGCTCGGATCAATCGCAAGTACGGCAAGCCTCCTCCCGTAGTAACGGGTGAGCATCGTTCCGAATGTGTCGATGAACGTACTCTTGCCGGCGCCGGGGACACCTGTTATTCCAATTCTGACAGAACGTGAACTGGCCGGAAGACAACGCTCCACAACAACCTGGGAAAGATCGTAATGATCAGGCAGATTGCTTTCAATCAATGTTATGGCCTGGCTTAAAATTGTACGGTCACCCCGGAGTATGCCTTCAACATATTCATCCGCACTTAGTCTTTTCCGCCTGTTTTTCTTCAGGCGGTTAAGCATATCAGGGTTAATGCTTGGAGGCTGGGGCACTCCCTGCTGTACCGAGAGAGCCCCGGTTGTTCTCCTTTCCCTGCTCATGTCAACTCTGCCCCAGGATGCCCCTATTTCCCACTTTCACCTTCCACAAGAACCTCACCCTTGATCATAAGCATCACCTCTGAGTTCTTGGGATCATTTGTATAAACAAATATGTTCTTGTAAATCTGACCCTTGTAACCACCGGAATTGAACTTCGCCTTGATTGAACCCTTTGCACCGGGTTTGATTACACTCTCTGTCGGCATCAGGGCAGTGCATCCGCAACCCGCTTTGACATGCCTGATTATAAGGTCACTCTTCCCCCTGTTTGTAAAAAAGTACTCGACGTCAGCAGAGGAATTCTGTTTGATTACTCCGAAGTTGACAGTGTTTGTATCAAGTTTGAAAACAGGAGCATTGGCAAGTTGCTGGGCAGTCATGCCTGTGAAATCCTCCACCAGGTTGGCAGACACATACAGGTAAATATTCGGTTGCGGCTGGCCGTTGACCTTAAGCCTTACAAGGTCATTCACATTGCCCCATGCACTGCTGTTGAGCTTTGCATCATAGGTGCCCTCTATTATCCCCTTTTCTCCCGGCTTGAGAGTCGCCGGTGAAACCTTAAGCTGAAGATGGGCAGGAAGCCCTTCAAACTCAACAGTTGCAGGTGCCTTCGACGTGTTGATAACAGGCATAACCCTGATCTTCTTCTCGCTCTTGGTTGTGGTTGTGAAGGCAAGATGATTCGACTGGAATCTCACCGGTCCGACAGCAAACGTATACTCCTCTTCAACCGTCTTCTCCCGCGGTGTCACATTCCCTTCAATAACAAGTACCGTTACCGCCGGCTTCCCGTTGGAATAGACAGTCACACTCTTGGCAAAACGGTTGCTGTAACCACGTGGGTCGAACACCGCCTTTACAAAACCCTTCCCTCCGGGAGGAACAGGTGATTTGGTATAATCGGCTGCAGTACAACCGCATGACGACTGTACTCTTGTCAATACAAGAACCGAATCACCGGTATTTGTGAAATTGAAGACTGCCTCCTGCTTCCCTGCCTCTTCCTTTATGGTTCCGTAATCATGCCGTGTGGTGGCAAAATTGAGCTTTGGCTGTGCTTCAAGTCCGGCATAAACCAGCAACAAAAACAGAAATGTGAAAATCCTTTTCATATACAATTAAGTTTATTATCTGATCAGACCTGTTTTTTTTGTCAACCAACATCCCTTAACAAAGATCAGGCCAGACCGGTTGCTCCATTATAACAATCAAAATTAACAAAAAAGTATAAGCCGTTGTTTTTTTATTTGTTTATAGATTAGTTTTGTCTCACGGATACTCCCTTTTGGAACAGATTTTGTTCCGGATGCGGAGGCTTCCTGCCATTTAGTATGATACGAAAAAGACTCTTTATACCGTTACTGGCAGTCATCTTTCTTCTGGCACTGGCACCGGCATCAGGCCAGTTCTATAACGGGATGCAGATGACTTTCGGTAAAAACAGGGTACAGTACAAGGACTTCTACTGGACCTACTTCCGGTTTGACGAGATCGACTGCTATTACAACGAGTACGGCAGGGAAGTGGCTGAATATGCCTGCAAGGTGGCATATGAAAAACTCAACGAAATCGAGGATTATTTCGACTATACTATCGACAAGCGCCCTATTCTCATCATATACAACAAGAAGAACGATTTCAGGCAAAGCAACATAGGCCTCATCTCATCCGAGGATGATTACAACGTGGGCGGATACAGCAGGGTAATCAAAAACAAGGTGATGCTCTGGTTCAACGGTGACCATGAGGAGTTCAGCAAACTGATCGCTTCGGCAATAGCCGAGGTTGTTGTCTATGAGATGCTCTACAACGCTGACCTGCGTGACCGGACTACAAGCAGCAACCAGATTCAGATACCCGACTGGTACATCAAGGGGTTGATCAACTACGTTGCATGGGGATGGGACAGCGAGACCGACAACAGGGTCAGGGACGGCTTTAAAAACAACCGATACAAAAACCTTGACAACCTCGAGTACGAGGAAGCAGTTTTTGCAGGCCATTCTTTCTGGAAATATATAGGAGATACATATGGTGACGCAATCATACCCAACATTATATACCTGTCAAAGGTCTACCGCAACATCGAGGACGGATTCCTTTACGGCCTGGGAAAGAGCATCAAGGACACATACCGTGACTGGAGAAATTATTATGCCGAATACTACTCCGTAAAACCCGGCGAGAACTACCCGGTACCCCGGGAAATAAAAAAGGGCAAGCCGTATGAAAGGTTCACAGATGTGAAGGTAAGCCCCGACGGCCGTTATATAGCCTGGGTGTCAAACGACTGGGGAAAACGGAGAATCTGGCTTCATGACACATCGACAGGAAAAAGTGACAGGATCTTTTCGGCTGAACCGAAGTTCGAACAGTCGGTCGATTACAAATACCCTGTCCTTGCATGGCACCCGGGAGGCCAGATACTGACTTTCGCCAACGAGGAAAAAGGGGGAGTGGAACTCTATTTCTACCGGGTGGCAGAGAAGGCATTTGAACACCGGACAATGCCCTTCTTCGAAAAAGTCCTCTCTCTGTCATATTCCCCTGACGGGTCGCGCCTCCTCACTTCTGCCATAATAAACGGCATGACAGACATTTATCTGCATACGATCATAAACGGAACAAACGAACGCATCACCTTTGATGTGGCTGATGACCTCGAACCCTCTTTTGTAAGGGGAAGGGATGAGACAATAATATTCTCCTCGAACAGGCTCTCCGATACACTCACAAACAGGGGAGATCCGCAGGAAAGAACAGGGCTTACATACAATCTCTTTACATATGATCTGAGGACGGCATCCGGGAAACTTACACGCCTTGGCGAAGGATCCATGCAGGACCTCCTGAGGCCCGTACAGCCGACCGGATTATCAACCGGATTCATTGGAAACGGGAACGGGATCACAAACTATTACACCGGAGACGTTGACAGCACAATAGCATACATTGACACTACACTGCATTACAGTTATTTTATCACTCCGCAGCAGGCGACCGATTTCCCCAGGAATCTTGAAGCCTTTGACAGGAACGGAGGACAGGATGCAGCCGTCATCTTCAACCAGGGACGCTACCGGATTATGACAGGTCAGTCATCTGCCAGCCCGGCTGTTGACACTTCCCGGATAAAAACCACGGTGTGGCGGACTGAAGAACTCGCCATGCTCAGGGCTGCCGACAGCATCAACACAATAAGAGAATGGCTCCTTGCCGAGAGGGCACGTATGAATGACACACTGAAAAAGCCCCTCTACGAATACTATGCGGCTGCAAACGAACCAATTGACTTCCGCAACTATGTCTTCGAAAAGGAAAAGGAAAATTACTACGAACTGCAATGGCGCAAGAACTATATGGATATCGACCTTGATACCTCAAGGCTGAAGCTGCCTGATGCACTTGTTTACCGCCCTGCATTCTACAATAACTATACTGCCACACAGATCGACTTCAACTTCCTGAACAACACATACCAGGCCTATAACGGTGGAGCGCCCTACTTTAACCCGGGGCTCAACATGCTGTTCAAGATAGGTACAATTGACCTCTTCGAGGATTACCGTATTACCGGGGGATTCAGGTTTTCGGGTAACTTTGACAGCAATGAGTACCTGGTCAGCCTCGAGGCGCTTCGCGGAAAGTTCGATAAACAGGTGATCTTCCACAAACAGTCATTTGACAGCTACAATGACACCAGCTATTACAAGATAAAAAGCTACACAACCTACATGTCGCTCAGAAAGCCTCTGAGCGCCGTACTCGCCGTCAAGGGAACCCTCACATACAGATATGACAACTACGTAATCCAGTCAACTGACCTGGCCAGCCTCATGGCACCATCGTTCGACCGCCACTGGGCCGGACTCAAAGGAGAGGTCATCTATGACAATACACGGAAACGTACAATAAATATTTATTACGGTACAAGATTCAAAGCTTTTGGTGAATACTACCGGGAAGTAAACAAGAAGAAGAGTGACATGGTTGTGCTGGGGGCAGACTTCAGACACTACCAGAAGATACACCGTGACCTTATCTGGGCAAACAGGTTTGCTGCCAGCAGTTCATTCGGCCCCTCCAGGCTCATCTATTATATGGGAGGCGTTGACAACTGGATGGGATACATATTTAACAAGGTCCCAATGTTCGACCAGACAGTTCCGGTCAATCCTAATGTGAACTACGGCTTCCAGGCGCTGGCCACCAACATGAGGGGATTCACTCAGAATATCCGTAACGGAAGCAACTTTGCGCTGGTAAACAGCGAGCTGCGATGGCCTGTTGTAAGGTATTTTGCCGGGCACCCCCTCCGCTCCAACTTCCTCAACAGCCTCCAGCTGGTTGGCTTCTATGATGTGGGGATGGCATGGTCGGGATGGGATCCCTGGGGAAATGAAAACTGGTGGAATGACAAGGTATACCAGAACGGCCCGGTGACAGTTACAATCGATGCAATGCGTGACCCGCTGGTCATGGGCTTCGGCGGAGGGGCAAGAGCACAGTTGTTCGGCTACTTCGTCAGGGCTGATCTCGCGTGGGGCATAGACAACGGCTATATCCTTCCCAAAATCTTCTATCTCTCGTTCAGCCTCGACTTCTGATTCCTGCCGCAAAAGAGAGCCCGATAGTCATTAATCTGGCAGCCCTGGCAGAAAGGTAAAGAAAAGCACCCCTGGAGCTTATGCCACTACCCTTGCAAACATGGCACCCTATTTGCATTACCCCTGGCAAGGGTGAATTTTATTTTCTTTATTAGTTAGGAAAGAATAAAAATAAGAGATAATTTTACACCCGTAATCTTTAAAAACAGTAGTAATGGCTTACAAAATTTCAGATGATTGCACAGCTTGCGGAACTTGTATAGATGAATGTCCGGTTGAGGCTATATCTGAGGGTGACATCTACAAGATTGACCCGGATATATGTACCGATTGTGGTGCCTGCGCCGACGTGTGCCCTGTAGAGGCAATTCATCCGGCATAACCGCATTCCCATTTTTAGGAAAAGAAGAAGCCGCCTCCGAGGGCGGCTTCTTCTTTTATTCCTGCTGCTGATTCATTAACAGATTCTGACCCTCCCTTCCTGCCACCTGGCAGAGAAGGAACCTGCCACCTTTAACTACCTACTTCGGATTGTATTTGGATCCTGCAAGGATAGTCTGACAGTCAGTCATTGCCATCAGCTCCTCCATCGTCACATCGGGATTGCTGTTCATATACCGCTCTATGATCCTGAAACCGGTCCACACTACCGCCCTGCCAGGCGAATCTTCTGTAAAATAGCTTGTGAAAGGTGCTTCTCCCGTAAACTTGCGGATCAGGAATCCGTCAGTGGAGAAAAGCAGATCCTTGCTCACAAGGTACTCCCAGATCATCCCTTCACTGGTCTCACAGAACTCCATCTGCTTCCCGGTGAAACCGAAGAGAACAGTATCAGCTGCTGAGGGGATCATCCTCCGGGTAAAATAGACAAGCTTGGCCTCATGAAGCATTGTGTTCAGAAGCGTCTTCGGTCCGTAACCTGCATTGTTATAGTCCCACTCCGTGGCTGCCCAGGCATACATACAGTCTGTGGCTGTGTAGTCTGGTGTCATCTTCCGGGCCTGGTAGCTGTAAATGCCAAGCGAAGGATAGTAGACGCAGTCAGGCCCGAGGTACCTGTCAAGACTCACCATAAGCAATGAGTCATCAATAATGATGCTGTTGTTGAATACCGAAATGCATGTAATGACCTGAGGTACGACCCTGTCAGGAAAATAATACCGGTAGTGTCTGAACGCGCTTTCAAGCTCCATCCCCAGCCGCTTCGTGTCAGGCCAGACCTTTTTAACAGTATCCCACAGGTCAAGGTTGCGCATGTCAGTCGCAAACAACACGAAAGATGACTTCCACCTCTCATCTGACGGATCACCAAGACCGATTACAGTACTGTACGTCTCAAGGGCTTTCCCGTATTCAAGCCTGAGTGTGTCAGCCTTTGCAGCTATCTCGTTGGGCGGGGTGCCGAATATCTCACTTCCAAGGTCCCTCATAACAAGGTTTAACTCAACCCCTGACACATTGACCTTGTAAGGATCACGGCGGCAGGAAACTGAAAACAGCATCAGAAATACCGGCGCCGCCAGGATGATTATTTTGGCATTATGCTTCATACCGTCTGTATTGTACTATAAAGCGTACAAAATAAGGACATTTATTTATAATTTTAACCCGGCTAAGAATGAGAAGATGAAAACAATAAACAAAAGGACAGCCATAAGGGCTCTTGCCATTGCCCTGCTGGCAGCGTTGCCTGCACGTGCAATCTCACAGGACCTTGTCTTCCTTGTGCATGCTGACCCGTTGATTTCATGGATGGGTTCAAATGAATCCGAATATAAGGGTGAAGGCGCAAGGGCAGGTTTTGATATCGGACTTAACGTGCTCCATTATTTTGCAGATAACTACGCTGTCTCATCCGGAATAAGCTTTATGTCCGCCGGGGGAAGCCAGAGTCAGTCAGAAATACATACAATGGTCTTCACAAATATCCATCCCTCGATTCCTGCCGGTGATGAGATCAAGTATAACCTTATGTATATGAATATACCTGTCGGTATACGCCTGCAGACAAACCAGGTGGGATATCTTACATATTACACTGACATGGGATTTGATCTCAGAATGCGCCTCAAATCGACCGTTGACCTCCCTACCTTGCAGATATTTGATGAAAACGCCAAAAACGAGGTCTACGGCCTGAATGCCGGATGGCACCTCGGTATCGGAGTTGAATATGAACTCGGTATCGATGCAACTCTGATAGGGGGGCTGGCATACGGACAGGATTTCTTTGACCTGACAAAGGACCTTGAGGATGTGAACCAGCCTGAAGACAAGTCAGGGCTGAGAATGTTCACAATCAGGATGGGACTGAAGTTCTGACACTGACCGACCATGAAGGTTGCCCTTGCACAGCTCAGTTATATTCCCGGTGATATTGCCTTCAATAAAAGCAAGATAATATCCGGCATAGAAGAAGCCCGGAGGCAGGGCGCACGCCTCGCCGTCTTTTCCGAGATGGCCGTGACAGGATACCCTCCCCTTGACCTGCTCCATCATACTGATGTCATCTCTTCAGCCACGGCTGCCATTCAGGAAATTGCCACCCACTGCATTGGCATAGCAGCCATTGTGGGAGGACCCTCACCAAATACAGGCACATACGGCAAAAGCCTTCACAACTCTGCATTCTTCCTCGATGAGGGAAAGATAAAAGCGGTTGTAAATAAAGCCCTCCTGCCCACATATGACATATTTGACGAGGACAGGTACTTCCAACCCGGGAACACCTTCTGCCCTGTTGAAATTGACGGCCTTAAAATAGCGGTTACAATCTGTGAAGATGTCTGGGATGAACAGCCCTTCGGGGAAAAAGGCCTGTGGAGATTATACAGCGTCACCCCTCTCGATGAACTGATGAAGGAACACCCATCCCTGATAATTAACATTGCAGCAAATCCCTTCTCACACAACAGGTTAAATGTAAGAGAAGAGGTCTTCATCCGCAATGCCAGGGAATATAAACTTCCTTTTATTTCTGTCAACCAGACGGGAGGCTATACTGAACTCATCTTTGACGGCTCATCGGTCCTCATTGACGAAGATGGAACAGTGCTTGAAAAATTGGGATTCTGCACTGAGGAGATCAAAACTGTTGAAATCCCGCTACCCGGATCCGTACGAAGTGGCTATTCTTTCCCGCCGCCTGTTCCTGAAGACATGACCGGCCATATACACCGTGCTCTCCTGACAGGTATACGCGATTTCTTCGCCAAGGGCGGAATGAAAAGAGCCATAATAGGCCTCTCAGGCGGGATCGATTCTGCAGTGGTGACAGCCCTTGCTGCCGAGGCTCTCGGGCCGGAAAACACCCTGGCGCTGTTGATGCCCTCGGTCTATTCTTCAGAACATTCTGTATCTGACTCGGTTAAGATGGCCGGCAACCTCGGCATTCAATACAATATAGTCAGTATCGAGGAGGCAAGACAAACAGTGGAAAAAAACCTTCAGCCATTTTTTGCAGGACGAATACCCGATGTGACGGAGGAAAACATACAGTCGCGTCTGCGGGCCGTGATCCTCATGGCTTTTGCAAACAAGTTGGGATATGTGCTGCTGAATACATCAAACAAGAGCGAGGCTGCCACCGGCTACGGAACACTTTACGGCGATATGGCCGGAGGACTGTCAGTCATCGGTGACATTTACAAGACCGGGGTATACAGCCTTGCCGCAGAGATCAACAGGCACCGTGAGATAATCCCACACGAAATAATCTCCAAGCCTCCCTCAGCCGAACTTAAACCCGATCAACTCGATACCGACTCCCTGCCCCCTTACAGCATCCTCGACCAGATACTGTACCGGTACATTGACCTGGATTGGAGTGCTGACCGGATTATTGCCGACGGATTTGAGACGGCACTGGTTGAAAAAGTAATTAAACTCGTGCGCTTCAGCGAGTTCAAGAGAAAACAGACTCCTCCTATTCTGCGTGTATCTTCAAGGGCTTTCGGGAGCGGAAGGAGGATACCTATCATTGCTCACTATCGCTGAAAGAGGGTCCGGCCTTCAACTGCCTGATCAATAGTGTGTTAAAAAACGTTAATTTCCCCTTGTGTACACTTTTTTAATATCTTTGTGTATGTTGTTAAACATGGGGGAAATGCTTTATACTAATCTTTACCTTGAACAATGTATTGAAGGTCCTTTTTCAATTTTCAGAGAACTCCCTGACCGGGAGAAGGAATTCCTTATAAAGGATCACCTGTGTGTCTCATTGAAAAAGGGGGAGATGATTTTTCATGAGGGAAACAGGCCGGCAGGGATTTTCTGTCTTGCAACCGGCAAGGTTAAGGTATACAAGGAAGGGATAGGAGGCCGCGAGCAGATAATAAGAATGGTCAGGCCACAGGGCCTGATCGGATTTGCTGCTTTTATATCAGGGTCACCATATTCAGCATCCGCTGTTGCCATAGAAGATTCAGGCATATGCCGGTTTGACAGGGACCCGTTCATGAAACTTCTGAGACGAAATCCGGATCTCTCGATGAAGCTTATGAGAATGATGGCCGTAGAACTTGCATTCTCAAACAAGAGAACCATATCTCTGACTCAGAAGCATATACGCGGACGCCTCGCCGAGTCTCTCCTTGTTCTCCGTGATACCTACGGACTCGAAAACGACGGACAGACAATCAGGGCTTATGTATCACGCGAGGACCTCGCCTGCTTTTCAAACATGACAACCTCAAATGCCATCCGGACACTCTCCGTGTTTGCTTCAGAGGCTGTCATATCCCTTGACGGCAAGAAGATAAGTATTGTTGATCAGGCGAAACTTGAAAAGATAAGCCAGCTGGGCTGATCTCTCTCCGGGAAAGATATGCCTTCCGGGCTCATCATTCATTGACATAGATCCTCTTGACTCTCGGGGGTATTGAGGTCAGGATCTCGTATGGTATCGTATTGCACAATGCTGCTATTTCCTCGATCGGGATATTTGTGCCAAATACTTCAACCTCATCCCCTGCCCTTACACTGAGCCCTGTCACGTCTGCCATGCACATGTCCATGCAAATGCTTCCGGTTATCGGCACCCTGTGCCCTTTGACAAAAAGGCTTCCTCTTCCGTCTCCCATTATTCTCCGAAGCCCGTCTGCATATCCGACGGGTATGACGGCAATCTCCCTGTCATGATCTGATGTACCCCTGCAGCCGTAGCTGACAGGTTCCCCGGCTGCAACGGTTCTTACCTGTGACACCGCAGTCATAAACCTGCCTGTATGCCGTAATGCCACTCCCTCATAACAGCCGATCCCGTAAAGCCCGATGCCCAGTCTGATCATGTCAAACTGGTACTCCGGGAACCGTGAAATACCTGATGAATTAAGGATGTGCAGGTTAAAGGTGTATCCAAGCGCCGTTTTCAGGCGCTCTGCGGCTTCTGTCAGCAGCATGGCCTGCCTGTGGGTGAAGGCGTCATGTTCCGGGGCCTCACTTGCTGCCAGGTGCGAAAACATTGAGACCACCCTGAGATGCTGCTGCCCGGCAAGGCGCCCGGCCAGCTCATCGGTGTCACCTGGCCCGAATCCCAGCCGGTGCATGCCTGTGTCGAGTTTTATATGCACAGGGTAATGCAGAAGGCCATATCTTCTTGCTGAAGCAGAAAATGCCAGCAGTGATTCAAAGCTGTATATCTCAGGCTCCAGGTTATGACGAATCATTTGTTCCATCACACTTTCGTCAGGATTCATCACAATCACCCTTGAAGTGATGCCTGCTTCCCTGAGCGCCACCCCCTCATCGGCATAGGCAACGGCAAACCACCTGACACCGTTGTATTCCAGGAGTGAAGCTATCTCTGCAGAGCCGGATCCGTAGGCAAATGCCTTGACCATCGCGATGACTCCTGTGCCCGGCTTTAACAGATGCCTGAACTCATTCAGGTTATGAACCACGGCATTCATACTTATCTCCATCCGTGTCTGGTGAAGCTGCCGTACCAGGAGGCCGCCTATCCGCTCAAGACCGAAGACACGGGCTCCCTTTATAAGGATCGTCTCGTCCCTGAACTGCAGGTCTTGTATTGCATCGGCACACTCAGCCGTGGAGCTGAAGAATACTGACCCTGCTGCAAATAAGTCTCTCTGCCGTGAAAGCGCCTCTCCGATGCCTATGAAACGGTCTATTCCGGCTCTTTTTACAGCCCTGGCCACACCCTTGTAAAGTTGTTTCTCATCACCCCCTATCTGCCTGAAGTCGGATAGAATAAGGGTTGTGTTGCCCCTTGAATGGGTTCTGAGAAAATCAAGGGCCATCCCCAGTGAAGCAGGGTCAGAGTTATAATAATCTTCAATAAGCGTGCAGCCGTTTTTCCCCCGCTTCACCTCCATGCGCATAGCCACCGCCGGCAGTTCTGCCAGTCCCGTTATAATCATCTCTGCCGGTACACTCTCAGCCAGGCAGCATGCGATGACAGAGACCGCATTCTCCGCTGAGGCCTGATCGGCAAAGGGAATGACAGCCTTGAATGAAGCTCCGGCAGTCTTGCAGATCAGAATCCGGCTGTTGTCATCTGCCTCGGTATGTTCTATTATAAGATCCGCATCTTTCCCTGACACAGACCATGTAAAAAGCGGAACTTCACTGTGCGCCGATACCATCTCCTTCCTCACAATTTCGTCATCGGCATTGCATATCACCAGTCCTGTCCCGGATGTCAGCCTGAGTTTCTCTGCAGCAATGGCTTCCCGGCCCGGGAAATTTTCGCCGTGTGCATCCCCGATATTTGTAACTATTACGGTGTCAGGCCTGATGATGCGGGCCAGTTTTTCCATCTCTCCCGGTCTGCTGATACCGGCTTCGATGATTGCAATCTCATAAGTGTCATCCAGATTCATCAGTGAAAGGGCAACTCCCACCTGCGAATTAAAGCTTTTCGGACTGCGTATGACGCTTTTTACCGTGCTGAGCACCCCGGCCAGCCACTCTTTTACTATCGTCTTCCCGGTGCTTCCGGTTACGGCTATTACTTTGCCTTTGAAGCTCTCACGGCGCCACTGTGCAAGATTGTGAAGAGCATCAAGTGTATTGTTCACTTTGACAAAGCCTGCGTCAGTCATCTCCCGGTGACCGGGAGGAAGGGTGTCAACAAGAAACAGTCTTACACCTCTCCCGTACAGCTGCTCTATGAAGCGGTGACCGTCGTGGTTGGGGCCCCGGAGGGCTATGTAGAGCATGTCCGGTCCTGAGCCCGGCATCCTGCTGTCAGTTGTTATGCCGGTGACAATCAACGTTTTATCACCTGTCAGCGATCCGCCTGTAATATGTGCAAGCTCACGGGCTCCTATTCTCACCTGCCGACTGCCTTTATATAACACGAGCGGCACAAAGGCTCATAAATATCCTTTTCACCCAGCACCACAACCTTGTCATTCTTGATCTTCCGGTGCGAGTAATTCGCCAGGTTGCCGCACCTGACGCATATGGCGTGAACCTTTGTAACATATTCCGAGACTGCCATCAGGGCCGGGATTGGCCCGAAAGGCTTTCCGGAAAAGTCCATGTCAAGGCCCGCCACAATCACACGCGTACCGTTATCCGCAAGCATTGTGCAAACCTCAATCAGGCTGTTGTCAAAAAACTGTGCCTCGTCGATGCCTACTACCTCTATACCGGAAGTAAGGAGAAGAATGGAAGAGGCGTTTTCAACGGGAGTTGACATGATTGACTTTTCATCATGCGATACAACTTTGTCTTCAGAATACCTCGTATCAACGGCAGGTTTGAATATCTCCACCTTCAGGCCGGCAAACATCGCCCTGCGAAGCCTCCTTATCAACTCCTCGGTTTTTCCGGAAAACATTGATCCGACTATCACCTCAACCGATCCGCGCTTGCCGGCATTGTCAACCGAATTTTCGAGAAACTCCATACTTCAGATTATGATTGGGCCGTTCAATACTCTATATTGAACTGTTCAGGCCTGAAAGACTAATATTGATTACTTTTGCAAAATAACGAAAACGATCATAATTATAAAAACAAAGAGAGATGGATTTCCTGAAGGCTGTTAACATAATTGGCAGGGATCTGGAAGAGGCGATGACGTTGCTGGAACAGCTCTCCGGCGTATCCGGATCAGA
>CAZWOC010000010.1:96172-144507 GCA_964635655.1 uncultured Rikenella sp.
GTGGTACAGAAAAACCCCGAGACATCAAAGGCAATACTTGCAGACCGCTTCACTGCCGGCGGCACCCTCGGTGAAAAGATCTCCAACGGAATTAAGGAAGAGGATGTCTCCTCGGTCATCAAAAACAAACCGATATCCGATATAGCCTCAGCTATAGGCATCAATGACAGGTTCTACTTCATCCGGGAGCTTTTCAGCGGTGACTCACTGGCTTACGGTGACACTATTAAACGCCTTAACGCAGCCACATCACTGGGTGAGGCTATGAAAATTCTTGACGAAAGCACTGTAATGGGGTCTGACCCTGCTGCACAGTCCTCTTTCGTCGATGTCGTACGCAGAAAATTCAGCCTGAATGTCTAAGCTGATCCTGGTGCCCACCCCCATAGGCAATCTTGGTGATATCACCATCCGCGCCCTGGAGGTGCTGAAATCGGCAGGTCTGGTCCTTGCCGAAGACACCAGGACTACAAGGATACTGCTTGACCACTATGGAATAACTGTACCTCTTCGGTCACACCATAAGTTCAACGAGCACCGCAGCCTCGAGGCCGTGTGTGATTCTATTGAATCAGGCACTGTTACGGCGCTTGTGTCCGACGCAGGTACCCCCGGCATCTCAGACCCGGGCTTCCTGCTTGTCCGCAGGTGCCTCGAAAGGGATATCCCCGTGGAGACCCTCCCCGGCCCTACCGCTTTCGTACCGGCGCTGGTGTGCTCCGGACTGCCATCTGACCGCTTCTGCTTCGAAGGGTTCCTGCCGCAGAAAAAAGGGAGGCAAAAGAGGTTAACAGCCCTTGCCGCAGAGGAACGGACAATGATCTTTTACGAATCGCCATTCCGGGTCGTTAAAACACTTGAACAGCTCGCCACGGCACTGGGTGATGACCGGAGAGCATCAGTCTCAAGGGAGATCACGAAAAAATTCGAAGAGACACTTCACGGCACGCTTGCTTCGCTGGCTGATCACTTCCGCACCACCGCCCCGAGGGGTGAGTTTGTGATTGTGGTAGCCGGCTCATCACTGAAGGACCATTCCGCTGAAACAGAATGAAATGGGCGGAAGAAGTCTTGTTTCCGGCACGCTTCGTTCCTCCCAGTCCAAAAAGAAAAACGGACTGCTATTGCATTCAGAAAAGCCGATACTTCCACAACTCTTTCACCTAATTGCGAACCATTTCCGGAGACCGGATGCAGGAAAGCTCATCCTTCTTGCATCCCTCCTGTGCCCTGTTTTAACAGTCAATGCACAGCTGTTGCGCGGCCGGATTACAGACAGCAGCGGCTCACCGATGCCCGCTGCTTCAGTATATATAAACGAACTGCGGCACGGCACCACCTCAAACAGCGATGGCCTGTATGAAATCACCCTCCCTCCCGGCAATTACACAGTTAACTACCAGTTCCTCGGTTATACCCCTGTCACAAGGCAGTTTGCCCTGACGGGCGAAGTTGTAACGGCAGACATCATCCTCGCTGAACAGTTCTTCGAGATACCGGCTGTGCGAGTCTCTGCATCAGGAAAAGACCCGGCCTGGTTCATCATGCGAAAAGCCATCGGGATGGCGCCGTTCCACATGAATCAGGTTAAGATGTGGAAGGCGGAGGTATATATCAGGGGTGGAGGCAGCGTCGACAAAATACCGGAGATGCTGAAGAAGAGAATGAAGGTCGAATCAAACGGAGACAACCTGAAGGAAGGAAGGTACTACTTCTCCGAGTCTGTCAACATGATTACATTCAACGCCCCGGACAGGTACCTCCACCGTGTCATCTCCTCGAACACAAGCCAGGATCTGACACAGGGACAGGCCTCACCGATGGACTTCATCGAAGCCAGCTTCTACCAGCCGGTACTGGTCGAGATAGCAATTTCACCGCTTGCACCAAATGCATTCTCTCATTATACCTTCACTTTCCTCGGGTCATCATCACAGGGCAATTATGTAATTGACAAGATAAGAGTCACCCCCCGCCGTAAAAGCCAGCAGCTCTTCTCCGGCATCATATATATAGTTGAGGATCTGTGGGCCATCCATTCACTTGACCTCACAAATGACAACATGGCCGGACGGATAAGGGTAAGACAGCTTTACACTCCGGTGGAGGAAGGGATCTGGATGCCTGTCAGCCACGAGTTCAACGCTGATATTTCAATAATGGGGATTAAGGCCAGGGCTGCATATAACAGTGCGGTAAAATACCTGGAGGTGGAGCCTGACAGGAGTATCCGGCGCCCGCCGGAATATGAAAAGGCTGACGCGGCCGGGGCTGTTGAAGTACCTGCTGAACGTCCGAAGACAACCGCGGAAAAGGAGATTGAGGCTCTGCTTGCCAAAGATGACCTGACGGCACGTGACATGTCACGTCTGGCGCGCCTCAACGAGAAAAACGTGCGCAGTACCCGGGAAAAACCTCCCCTGGAAATAGAAGATAAAACCATTCTGACAGTCGATGAAGGCGCCACGGACCGTGACTCTGCATACTGGGCTGATGTGAGGCCCATCCCGCTCACACGCGAGGAGAGCGCCAGCCTCTCTGCTGCTCCGGCTGCAAAAAGAAATCTTGCAGTCAGGGACACCGCTACACTGAGCATAACAATAGGTTCAGGAACACGCCCGCGAGCCGACTCAGCCTCAGGCCCGGACTCCCTCAGAAAGAAAACAGGTCGCGCTACCCGTTTCATCAATGACATGACCGGTGGAAAAAGATGGCAGCTTTCAAGGAATACATCCCTTGAGTTTGACGGACTCGCAGACCTGAAAAGCTTCTCCTATAATACCGTCGATGGCTTTGTCGCAGGAACCGGCATGAACCTGTCTGCAAAATCCGGCAGGGCAGGCCGCTTCACCCTTGCACCGTCGGCACGCTATGCCTTCAGCCGTGAACGGCTTATGTGGAATGTGACAGCCAACATACTTTATGACCCGATGCACGCCGGGAATATATTCCTTAGGGCCGGCAGCCAGTCTGACGAGTTTTCCCAGACGGGAGTTAACCAACTGGTTAATACCGTTTCATCCCTCTTTTTCAGGGAAAACATAATGCGGCTCTACTCAAGCAGATATATAATTGCCGGCCACCGCAGCAACATAGCAAACGGTCTGAACCTGTCAGTATCGGGGATGTATGAAAAACGCGACACGCTCGCAAACAACGCATCTTTTTCTTTCTTCAGAAGGGAAAAACCCTGGTCTGAAAACATCCCCGACAATCCGTATGTAACCGGCACCGCGGAGGGTTATGACAACGTATCTCCGGTCAACCATGAGCACCTCTCAGTAACAACATCGCTTACCTGGACTCCGCGCCAGAGATACAGACTGGCAGACGGCGCGAAAATACCGGCTGACTCTGACTACCCGACATTCACCCTGACATGGAGACACGGATACAATCACAACAGCGACTTCGCAGGAGGCTATGACCTGATCTCCGGTGAGATAAGCCGTACCGACAGGTTCGGTGCTCTCAATGAATTCCGCTGGAGAATACGTGCAGGCGGGTTCATGAAGAGTGAAAATGTAGCACTGCAGGACATGCACTTCTTCAATACACAGACATCTCCGGTGCTGCTGAACAATTACGAGGATGCATTTTACCTGAAGCCGTGTTACTCTGTATCAACACGGAAGGCGTTTGCAGAGGGGCATGTAAGTTACACAACCCCAACCCTGCTGCTGAAGCGGCTGCCTGTACTCAGCCGTACGCTTATGCGTGAAAATTTAAGCCTGTCGGCACTGTGGACACCGGAAGCAGGATACTACTTTGAGACAGCTTATTCCCTCAGCGAGGTGTTCCTTGTCGGCACTGCCGGCGTTTATGCCGGGTTTACAGGCACATCGTTTGAATCAGCCGGAGTAAGGGTGATTTTGCGGATCGATTAATTACGCCGGCTACAATACTGTGTCGTCTGCGACGAATTACGGTGCAGGCACCTGCCACAAAGCTATAAGCACTATTGCCTATTGCCTGTTGCCTTTACTCAGAACGGCTTCCTTCCGTTATCATCAGGCGAGAAATCACTGTAATCCGAAGAGATGTCATTGTTCATCTTGGAGCCCATTGTGAAGACACCGCCGGATGGCAAATCACTGAATGAACCGTCGGGGCCGAAGTCATCAGGCTCGACAAAGGCAGCCCGGTCTTCCTTGAAGTAAAGCAGAACCTCGTCGGTGGGGCCGTTACGGTTCTTAGCCAGGATGATGTCAGCATGACCCTTTGTCGACTGCCCGTCTTCGAACTGGAGAACGCCCATTTTTTCCGGGCGGTGAATGAACACAACCATATCTGCATCCTGTTCGATGGCACCCGATTCACGAAGGTCAGACAGCATCGGTTTCTTGTTGCCGCCGCGTGTCTCAACCGACCTGTTAAGCTGCGAGAGGGCAAGCACCGGCACAGCCAGTTCCTTGGCAATACTCTTGAGTGACCTGGAGATGGAGCTGACCTCCTGCTCACGGCTTCCCGCATCAGGCGGCCCCGTCATCAGCTGAAGATAGTCGACAACCACCACGTCAAGCTTGTTCTGCGCCTTCAGCCTGCGGCACTTGGCCCTCAGCTCGAACACCGAGATTGCAGGTGTGTCATCAATATATATCGGCGCCTCAGTAAGTGATTTTATGCGTGATTCAAGCAGAGACCACTCCTCAGGCGACAGCTTTCCGTTCTTGATCTTCTCTCCCGGGATTTCGGTCTCAGTTACAATAAGCCTGTTAACCAGCTGAATGGCAGACATTTCAAGTGAGAATATCGCAACCTTCCGGCCATGGTCTATTGCCATGTTGCGGGCCATCGTAAGAGCGAAGGCGGTTTTTCCCATCGAAGGTCTGGCAGCTATTATGACCAACTCGGATCTCTGCCACCCGGATGTAAGCCTGTCAAGCTTTGTGAACCCTGACGGCACACCGACAAGGGCATCCTCCTTCTTGCCAAGTTCCTCTATCTCCGCCAGTGTCTGCTTGATAACCTCATGTATCGGTGCAACCTCATGCTTGATGTTACCCTCGGCTATGCGGAAAAGCTCATCCTCGCTCCTGTCGAGAAGCTCCGTGACGTCAAGGGTGTCTTCATAGACAAGGTTCTGAATCATTGTGGCAGCACGGATCAGCTCACGCTGTATGTACTTCTGGAGTACTATCCTTGCATGGTATTCGACGTTTGCAGCAGATACAATCCGTGATGTCAGCTCAGTCAGGTAAACAGGGCCCCCGACCTCTTCAAGCTCTCCTGTCCGCTTAAGTTCCTGGGTAACTGTCAGAAGATCGATGGGCTGGTCACGCTTGTTGAGCTCGATTATAGAGGTAAAAATCTTCTGGTGGGCAGCTGAATAAAATACATCAGGCCTCAGCATGTCAACAACCATCCTCGAAGCTTCAATCTCAAGCATTGCAGCCCCCAGGACCGCTTCCTCCATTTCGGCTGACTGCGGGGGTACGCGTCCACCTTCCGGAATGATTACAACTGATTGCTTTTTATCCTGCCTTCCCCGCGATGTAGCCTGTGCCATTAAAATATACTATTGATTTTCAGTTAATATGACAAATATGGCAACTTCCGTTGCCGGAATCAAATTTAACAATATCAGATGTCAACGGAGGCATAACATCAATTTATTCTTTCCAACACCCGGCTGTTTATAAGATGTTGAAAACACATATAATCGGGAAAAATGACGGAATTTCAAAAGGTTCGTATATTTTTGGTCTTTCAATAGACCTGTTATGGTTGTATTTCCAAGGGCGAAGATAAATATAGGGTTAAGGATCGTTGAGAAGAGGCCTGACGGCTATCATAACATCGAGACCTTCTTTTATCCCGTCGATATTGCCGATGCTCTTGAATTTGTTGTCAGAAAGGACAGCCGCAGGAGTGACACGCTCCGCATCACCGGTCTCATGAAGGAAGCTGACCCTGACAACAACCTTGTCATGAAGGCTGTGAAGGTCATGCGTCAGTCGTTTGATTTTCCGGGCATCCGGATTCATCTGCACAAAAGCATCCCCGTAGGTGCGGGCCTCGGAGGAGGTTCATCGGATGCTGCAGGGATGCTGAGGGCTCTGAACAGGTACTTCGGTTTCGGCCTCAACTCCGAGGAGCTGCGGTCCTTTGCCGGCCTCATCGGCAGCGATGCACCCTTCTTCATTGACAGCACTCCGTCATTTGCAGAGGGTGTGGGTAATATTCTCTCTGAATTTCCACTTGATCTGACCCGTCATCGCATTGTAATACTTTATCCGGGCGTTAACAGCAGCACTGCAGAGGCGTATGCCGGATGCCTGCCATGCCCTGCAGGCCTGTCGCTGAGACAGTTGCTCAACCTGCCGGTGAGCGAATGGCGCGGCAGGGTTGTAAATGATTTTGAACTGAATATTTTCAGGGTTCACCCGCAGATCGGCAGGCTGAAGGTTGGACTTTATGAAGCAGGTGCCATATATGCATCCATGTCAGGCAGCGGCTCAGCGGTTTACGGCATCTTTGAAGAGGAACCTGTCCTCCCCCCTGAACTGGAGCGTTACAGGCTCAGCACCGCTGAACTTTCCTGATTGCGCCTGCGGCACAACATCAGGCTATCTCCACAAGCACAGTCCCCTTTGTCACCCTGTCTCCTGTTGCAACATTTACGGCAACAACCTTCCCGTCAATATGGCTCCTGAGCCTGTTTTTCATCTTCATCGCCTCGAGGATGACAACATCATCCCCTTCCTTTACAGTGTCACCGGGCTTTACAAGTATCTCGACAACCGTTCCGGGAATGAAACTGTGAATCTTTCCCGGCACGGGAGGGGCATACGGCTTGCGTGAAACAAAACGCGGGCTGAGCCTGGTGGTGTAGGCAGTATTGTCTATGACAAGCTTGTCTGTATCTTTCTTTTCCATTTTGCTCTTATTGCGGCGTTAATCAGAAAGGCGGGATCCCGTGCTTCTTCCATGGCATCTGCACATTCTTCCTCTCAGATACCTCCAGACCGTGAAGCAGCAGCCTGCGTGTCTCCGCCGGTTCAATAACCGCATCCACATAACCTCGTGAGGCCGCCACGTACGGGTTGGCAAACTTCTCCCTGTACTCTTCAACCTTCTGACGGCGCATCTCGTCAGGATTGGCGGCAGAGGTTATCTCCTTGCGGAAGATTATGTTGGCTGCCCCTTCGGGACCCATCACTGCAATTTCGGCTGTCGGCCAGGCAAAAACAAAGTCGGCCCGCAGGTGCCTGGAACTCATTGCGATGTAGCCACCACCGTAAGCCTTCCGCAGGATAACCGTGAGTTTTGGAACCGTAGCTTCGCTGTAGGCGTAAAGAACCTTGGCACCGTGACGGATGACACCGGCATGCTCCTGGTCAACACCCGGGAGATAACCCGGCAGATCGACGAATGTCACAAGCGGAATGCTGAATGCATCACAGTACCGGATAAACCTGGCGGCCTTGTCAGATGAATCTACGTCAAGCACCCCGGCCATCTCCATCGGCTGGTTAGCCACAAAACCAACCGTACGGCCCCCGAGACGCCCGAACCCGATAATAATGTTGCGGGCATACATGTCCTGTATTTCAAAGAAATCGGATCCGTCTGCAACAGCCCTGATAACCTGCCTCACGTCGTATGGAATTGTCGGATCTCCCGGCACAATCTTCTCAATGTCATAAGCCGCATCAGGCGGCACCACTTCAGCGACAGCAGCCCTCACCTCATTGTTCCTGGGGATGAATGAGATCAGCCGTTTGATCTGGCCAAAACACTCCTTCTCTGAAGAAGCAAAGAAATGAGCATTGCCCGAGGTTTCGCAGTGAACGCGTGCACCGCCAAGTGCCTCCATCGATATCTCCTCACCAAGCACCGTCTTGATAACCTCCGGGCCGGTGATGAACATCTTGGAGATATTGTCAACGACAAAAACGAAATCGGTCAGCGCAGGTGAATAAACGGCTCCGCCTGCGCATGGCCCCAATATTACAGATATCTGCGGGATAACCCCGCTCGAGATTGTATTCCTGAAGAAAATCTCTCCGTACCCGGCAAGCGAATTGACCCCTTCCTGTATGCGGGCCCCGCCCGAATCATTGATCCCGATCAGCGGAATCCTCATCTTGAGGGCATGATCCATTATTTTTGTGATCTTTCGCGAGTGCATCAGCCCCAGCGATCCTCCGGCAACAGTAAAATCCTGTGCATAAACAGCAACAGGATTACCGTGAACGGTGCCTGTGCCGATTACCACACCGTCACTGGGCAGATTCTTTTTGTCCATCCCGAAATCACGTGCATCATGTTCAACGAACATGTCATATTCATTGAACGTACCCTGATCAAGAATGGCCATAATGCGCTCACGTGCAGTGTTCTTGCCCATGGCCTTCTGCTTTCCTACAGCTTCTTCACCGCCACCGAGAAGCATCTTCTCACGTTTCTCCTTGAGCTCGCGTATCTTCTTTTCCAATGCCATAATTAATGTGGTTTAATACAGTCTTTACTATCCAAAAAAAGCACGGCAATTTAAGCAAAAATAAAATATGCACAATATGTCCCGGAATGTGCTATTTCGGTGCGGTATAGTAAACCCCTGCCGCAATGCAGGTGTATATTATATTGGGTATCCACATGGCAAGGGCGGGATTCAGGTCTCCCTTAAGCGAGAACTGCGATGAGAACTGCATAAACAGTATGTATGAGAAAGCAAGCATCAGCCCGAGACCTATCTGCATGCCGATCCCTCCCTTGATCTTCCGGGAGGAAAGCGATACACCGATAATCGTCAGAATGAAGAACGCAAATGGCGATGCATAGCGCCGGTGCTTCTCATTGAGATACAGCTTGATCTCATCTGATCCCTGTGATTTCAGAACATCGATATAGTCTGTCAGCTCACCGCGGGTCATTGTATGGACGAATTCAGGCGCCCGCGTGAAGTCATCAGGCCCTACATTCAGCACAGTATCGATCCTTCGTCCCGAGCTGATCCGCTCTCCAATGCTGTCAGCCTCCCTGATGTAATACCACCATGCTCCCCATTTGTTGGTTGTGCTGTCCCACCGGATCATGTTTGCAGTCATTTTTGACTCCAGCATCCCTTTGTCGTTGAACTTCTCCATGCTGAAGTTACGTCCGCTCTGCGAGACCCGGTTATACTGTTCCATATAAATGTACACGTTGGGATAAACCTGCCTGTGCACTGATGAGACGTTGACCCTCCTGAAGTCGGAGCTCCGGTAATACTTCTCCTCAAAATCAAGCCTGGCGATGTTGGAGTGAGGAAGAACATAATTCTGAAGCATGAACGCGAAAACTGCAATGAAGCCGGCTGATATAAGATAAGGTACCATGAGTCTGCGAAAGCTCATCCCGCTGTTCAGCATCGCAATTATCTCCGTGTTGACGGCCATCCTCGAGGTAAAGAAAATCACTGAAATGAATACAAACAGGGGGGCAAACAGAGTGGCAAAATATGGAATGAAATTGAGGTAGTAATCGAGGACGATTGCCTTCAGAGGTGCCTGTTTCTGGATAAAATCGTCAATTTTTTCGGAAAAGTCAAATATGATTGCAATGCCCAGAATGAGCACCAGTGAGAAGACGAATGTCCCCAGGAACTGCCTGATTATATACCAGTCAAGAATCCCGGGAGAGAGATTCTTCAGACCCTTTGTGAAATTCTTCTTACTGTCTCTTCCTTCCATGATCCGAAAGTACCGTCAACTATTTTTTCCCTTGCTTTTCTTACAAGGCTCAGATAGAAAGCAAGGTTGTGTATTGTTGCTATCTGCGCCCCGAGCATCTCGCCTGCTATGACAAGATGACGCAGGTATGCCTTTGAATAAGTTCTGCTTATCTCAGAGTGTGATCCGGCGTCAATCGGCGAAAAATCGTTGGCCCATCTCTGGTTCCGTATGTTTATTATTCCTTCGCCGGTAAAAAGCATCCCGTTGCGGCCGTTGCGTGTGGGCATGACACAGTCGAACATATCCACCCCCCTGGAAATGGCTTCAAGGATGTTTGCGGGTGTGCCCACGCCCATGAGGTACCGGGGCTTGTCGGCAGGCAGGATTTCATTTACGACTTCAATCATTTCGTACATTACATCTGCCGGTTCGCCCACGGAGAGCCCTCCGATTGCATTTCCCGGCATGCAGGCTGAAGCACATTTCTCGGCGGAGATTTTACGCAGATCACCGAATACAGCGCCCTGCACTATCGGGAACAGCATCTGCTCCTTCCCGTAAAGCGGCTCTGTACAACCCATCTGAGCCACGCACCTGTCAAGCCACCTGTGCGTCAGCTCCATCGATTTCATGGCGTATTTGTGATCACATGGATAGGGGGCGCATTCATCAAAAGCCATGATTATATCAGCCCCTATCGCCCTCTGGATGTCAATAACGCCTTCAGGTGTGAAAAGATGCTTCGATCCGTCAATATGCGACCTGAAGATGGCCCCCTCCTCTGTTAACTTACGGTTGGCGGCAAGCGAAAACACCTGATACCCGCCGCTGTCGGTAAGTACTGCCCTGTCCCATGCCATGAACCGGTGAACCCCTCCTGCCTGCCTGATTATCTCTGTTCCGGGCCGCAGGTAAAGATGATAGGTATTCGACAGGATAACCGGTGCATCTATCTCCTGCTTCAGGTCGCGGTGAAACACCCCCTTGACGTTGGCAGCCGTTCCCACCGGCATAAAAACCGGTGTGGGTATGTCTCCGTGGGCGGTCCTCAGTATACCAGCCCTGGCCGATGTGGCCCCGTCTCTCTTATCGATTGTGAACATCCGGTTATCAGTGGTGGCACAAAAGTAAGCTTTCCTATCCTGATTTTGAACAGCCGGTTATCAATTTGAGAAATCAGCCGGCTGATTGTTGAAAAGATTATTGCAACATTTTTCCATTTCTTTATAATATTGCTGCCACAATATCACCTTCAATGATCATATCAACTGATATAACGCACCTTATACTTCTCGGGCTGCTCTTTGTCATGTTCATCATACAGACCTGGTACTGGCTCTTTTATTACAGGAGGGCTGCATTCGCGAAGCCGGATAAAACAGATGAAAACAGTTCCCTACCTCCTCTTTCAGTAGTCATCTGCGCCCGCAACGAAGCCGAAAACCTGAGCAAATTCCTGCCTGATGTCCTTAACCAGGATTATCCTTCCTATGAGGTAGTCGTTGTAAACGACTGCTCGGAAGACGGCACTGACGATCTCCTCGGAGCCATGGTGAAGAAATTCCCACACCTGAAGGTGTCAATGATTCAGAAAGACCCGGGTTTCACACATGCAAAGAAGCTTGCAATGCTGATCGGCATCAAGGCCGCGAAGAATGACCTGCTTGTGTTCACCGACGCCGACTGCCGGCCGGCTTCATCTAACTGGCTCCGCGAGGTGGCCAACGCCGCCCGAAAGGATAAAACAGATATAGTTATCGGCTATGGCGGTTATATGCCTGAAAAAGGACTGCTGAACCGCTATATCCGGTATGAAACCATGTTTGTCGCCATGCAATATTACGGGATGACGATGGCAGGTAAACCTTATATGGGCGTGGGAAGAAACCTGGCCTACAGGAAGACATTCTTCTTCGAAAACGGAGGGTTTGGCCCGCATAACCATATAATGTCAGGTGATGATGACCTCTTTGTGAACCGTACTGCCACCGCCGGCAACTGCAGCCTTATGCTGTCACATGATTCGTTCACCCGCTCAGTACCTTCCAAAAACATTGAGGAATGGGTCAAACAGAGAAGAAGACACCTGACAGCGGCAGAATGGTACAAAAGTGAAGACAAGGTCCGACTCTTCCTTGAACCCTTTTCGCGGGTCTCATATTACGGACTTGCAGTCGCAATGCTTGTGATGCTGGTCTCATGGCCGGTTGTGACATTCCTGGTCCTTGCAAGATTAACCATGCGGGCTGTCATTCTCAGAAAGGCCTCATCACAGTTCAATGAACGGCAATTATGGTTTATTTCACTCTTTTTTGATATCTTGGCGCCATTCTTAACGGCATTCCTTTACCTGACAGGCAGAAGAAAGGGTAAAGGCAGAGAAACATGGAAGTAGAAAGCGGCCTATCAGACAAAGCGCAGCATGACCTGAAAGTCATCGACCGGGCCCTTAACGGAGATAGCAGGGCCTATGCTGAACTGCTTAACAGGTACCGTGACTCGGTCTATTACGTGATGCTGAGAATGATCAGCAACCCATCCGATGCTGAGGACCTTACCATAGAAGCCTTCGGAAAGGCTTTCCATAACCTCGCCAAATACGTGCCGTCGCACGCCTTCAGCACCTGGCTGTTCCGGATAGCCACAAACAATTGCATCGACTTCATGAGACGCAAAAGTCAGAGCCCCAGGCCATTTGATCAGGACGAGGGTGAAGAGGACGAGGTTGAGGCAACCGTTGCATCTGATATGATAGCCCCTGACGAACTGATGATAAACAGGGAAACAGCTGCCTCCCTCAACAGGATCGTCAAGACACTTAAACCACGCTACCGCCGCCTGATTGAACTCCGGTACTTCGAGGATTACTCATATGAGGAAATTGCCAGTGAACTAAGCCTGCCTATCGGCACCGTAAAAGCCCGGCTCTTCAGAGCAAAAGTCCTCATACTGAATATGGTTCAGAGTAAATCAAGCGGTATTTGACAACTTTGACCGAAAAATATTTTCCGGCACTCTCCCCAGTTCAGCACCGGCAGTTTTCACTCCTCCCTACACTTTATGCCAGGTGGAATGAAAAGATCAATGTCGTTTCCCGCAAGGATATCGATAATTTTGATGTCAATCACCTGCTTCATTCACTGGCAATTGCGAAATTCATAAACTTTCGCCCGGGTTCTTCAGTAATTGATGTGGGCACAGGTGGCGGTCTGCCCGGGATACCACTTGCAATTTTCTTCCCCGACGTGAAGTTCACACTCGTTGACTCTGTCGCAAAGAAAATCAGGGTGGCAGATGCAATTGCATCAGAAGCCGGACTGAAAAACGTCACAACCATTACTGCAAGAGCGGAGTCTGTTAAAGGAAAGTACGATTTTGTAACCGGCAGGGCGGTTACCGGAACAGAGCAGTTCATCAGGCTCACACGGCACCTGGTCTCACCCCGGTCATCAGGTGACAGAAAAAACGGATGGATACTTCTGAAGGGCGGTGACCTGGAAACCGAACTCGGTCATCTCGGCGGTACTGCAGAGATAACTGCAATAAGCGAATGGTTTGATGAACCCTGGTTTGAAACCAAAAAGGTGGTGTACATTCCCCTTTAAAAGTACTTGCTGCCTGCCTGCGGCTGTTCATACCGCATACGGCAGGGACTTCAAACAGGGAAAAAGCAAAAAAAATAATCCTCAGCCTTCTTTTTTTCAAAAAATTAATACCTTTGCAGTCTTAAAAACCGGATAGTAAACAACGAAATATAACATCAGATGAAAAGGACATTTCAGCCATCGAGAAAGAGAAGAACCAACACTCACGGCTTCCGGGAGAGAATGTCAACTCCGAATGGCAGGCGCGTTCTCGCCGCCCGCAGGGCCAAGGGAAGAAAGAAACTTACTGTTTCCGACGAGCTGGGGCACAAGGACTGACAGGCTGACAGACAATAGATAATTGCCGTCTTGATGAACAATTAAGGCGGTTTTTTATTTCTGTAATGACCTTCAGTTAATTTTACAGTTAATTTGCATGATGAAAGAGCTGATACTCAATAACACCCCTGCTGAATTAAGGAGTATCGCCGAAGCCGTCGCCGACGGAAAGCGGCTCACCCCTGAAGAAGCTCTCATTCTCTACCGGAAAGCTGACCTGTCGCTTATGGGTCTCCTGGCAACAACGGCAAAGAGAAGGAAAAGCGGTGATGCAGTCTTCTTTAACAGGAATTTCCACATCGAACCGACAAACATCTGCGTATTCAACTGCAGATTCTGCTCCTACCATAAGGCCGATGGCGACCCGGATAGCTGGGAACTGACTGAAAATGAAATTCTTGATATCGTCAGGCGATTTGACGGTGCACCTGTGACCGAGGTGCATATAACCGGTGGCGTGCACCCCTCGCGTGACATACATTATTACGCAAAGATACTCTCATCGATCAGGCAAGCCCGTCCTGACATAAGCATCAAGGCATATTCCGCAGTTGAACTTGATTATATGATAAGGAAAGCGGGAATGACATACACGGAAGGCATCCGCCTTCTTCACGAGCATGGGCTTGACTCAATCCCGGGCGGCGGGGCGGAGATCTTTGACCCTGAACTCCGCCGCAGGATATGTCCTGAGAAAGCTGACGCTGAAACATACCTGGCAATTCACGAAGCAGCCCATAACCTCGGGATAACCTCGAATGCCACAATGCTGTACGGTCATGCCGAAAGCCCGGAACAACGGATAGACCACATGCGCCGCCTCAGGGAACAACAGGATCGTTCCGGCGGTTTCAACGCTTTCATACCCCTGAAATTCAGGCATGAGAACAACAGGATGTCAGACCTTGCAGAGGTTCCCGTGACAGAAGACATGCGCAATTATGCTCTCTCACGCATCTTCCTCGATAACTTCAGTCACATCAAAGCTTATTGGCCGGCTATCGGCAGGAACAGCGCTGTTATGAGCCTCGCATTCGGAGCGGATGATCTCGACGGAACAATCGATGATACAACAAAAATCTACTCCATGGCAGGGGCTGACGACAGCAGACCATCACTCTCAACTGTGGAACTTGTTGCAATGATAAGATCCGCTGGCTTCAGGGCCGTCGAGCGTGACACCAATTACGGCACGGTTAAGGAGTGGTAGAAAACCCCCATTCCCCCGATATAATTTTTATCTTTGAGGCACCGTTAATAATTAATACTTCATCAAACGATGAGCGTAAGGGAATTTCTCAAGAGCCGGGTCTTCTGGAAACAATTCGGGCTGGCAATGTTAATAGGCGTTGCAGTCATTATTATTCTTATAATCTGGCTTAATATTTATACCCGCCATGGTCAGTCGAGACCAACCCCTGAAATCAGGGGATTGTCGATCAGGGAGGCTGAACATGTCGCAGGCAGGAACAGGATGAGACTCCAGATAATCGATTCGGTTTATACAACCATTGTACCACGGGGATGCGTGGCTGAACAGACACCCCTCCCTGGCCACCGGGTCAAGAAGGGACGTACAATCCAGGCCACTATAAACGCATTTAATCCGGAAATGGTTGCTGTACCGGACCTTGTAGGACTGCCACGCCGTCAGGCACTGTCGATTATTGAGACAACCGGACTGCTTGTCGGACAGCTGAATTATGTCCCTGACCTGACGGTCGACTTCGTCCTGAAACAGACGATTCACGGTCGCGAAGTGGCTCCCGGTGACTCAGTACAAAAGGGGATGGTGGTTGACCTGGTGCTGGGACGAGGCCTGAGCAGCCAGCGGACAACCCTGCCGAGGCTTGCCGGCCTTACCCTTGACGAGGCAAGAAATGAGATACTGGGTGCATCACTGAACCTCGGAGCTTTCGTCTTCGATAATACTGTCATTACCGGCGACGACTCACTCAGGGCTTTCGTTTTCAAGCAGAACCCGGAGTACCACAGCGAGGCTTCGGTGCAGCTCGGATCAGCCGTGTACATCTGGCTCACGACAGACAGCCTCAGGATACCCACGGATAATATCACCGGCGATACAATATTGCCAGTGAATGAGGACCGGCAGAATGACACAGACAATTACAACTGACAATGAAATACACCCGGATCATATGCCTTCTCCTGGCTGCAATGCTCACAATCGATGCAACTGCACAGGAGGTCATTACCAGGCTGATCCGGAACAGGCAGCTGACAAAAGCACCTCCGGCAGCTGCCATGTTTAAAGGTGCAACTGCCGGGGAACCGGTATCTCTTCCTTTCAGCGATGATTTCTCAGGTGACAGTATTTTTCCGTCATCAGCCAGGTGGACTGACATGCAGGTTTTTATAAATAACACCTATTCTGTCAGACAGCCTTCGGCAGGCATGGCCACATTGGACTGTCTCGACGAACAGGGCCAGCTCTATTCCGGAGCTTCACAATCTGTCTTCGCGGCTGACCACCTCTCCTCACGGGCGATTGACCTTCAGTATCTGCCGGCTGACAGCCTGTTTCTCAGCTTCTGGTACGAGGCCGGAGGAGTTGCTGACCTCCCGGAGGAAAATGACAGCCTCACTCTCAGCTTCTGGGCCCCCGGCGAAGAGAAATGGTACAGCATATGGCGTGCTGAAGGCAGAAAAACAAACGGTTTCGAACACGTTATTATCCCGGTCACAGACCCAAGATACCTGATGAACGGATTCCGGTTCAGGTTTACCGGTTACGCTTCGCTTGCAGGTATAATATCCGAACCCTCACAGGCAGGAAACGCTGACCAGTGGAACATTGACCACGTGCTGCTTGACAAGGATCGCTCCGTACATGACACCGTGATCCATGACGTAG
Organism: uncultured Rikenella sp.; assembly: GCA_964635655.1. GTDB lineage: Bacteria > Bacteroidota > Bacteroidia > Bacteroidales > VadinHA17 > SR-FBR-E99. The sequence continues at coordinate 112,630 of CAZWOC010000010.1, forward strand.
CACTTACCCTTCCGCAGAGATCACTTGTAAAGGAATATGAAGCCATGCCATGGAAGCATTTCCGCCAGGCATACCTCTCTGCAATGAGTCCCGTCACCAAAGTTACCTACCGCAACAATGACACTATCATCCGTAATGTAACCAGGCATGTTACAATTACTGACATGTCAACCAATGCGGTTGTGCGCGACTTCGACGCAGGCGCGTCAAACGCAGAGCCACTGACGGACATAAAGTATGATGCACCCCTGCTCTATACTTACAACTCTGCATCATCGGCCGATACGGCTCAGTTCCTGGTGACAGTTTACCTGATCACAGACGACTTCGATCCCAAACAGAATGATACACTGAGATACATCCAGCGGTTTTCTGATTATTTTGCAATTGACGACGGCACGGCCGAGGCAGGGTACGGAATAAACGGGCAGGGGACGCGCAACGCGATGGCTGCTCTTCGATTCAGATCGTTCATCCCTGACTCGGTGACAGGTATCAGCTTTTGCTTCAATGATGCATATGACAATGCCAACCAGAGGGCAATTAATATTATGGTATGGGCAGACGACAACGGTCGTCCCGGGATTCTTCTGGGCAGCACCGCCGGACCGACAGCCGCTCCCGGCGGAGAGATCAACGGCTTTGTTACTTTCAATTTTGACAAGCCAGTAAAGGTAACTGACAACTTCTGGATTGGCTGGAGACAGGAATCAGAAAAATACCTCAACATTGGCCTTGACCTCAATACAGCACCAGCCGGAAGACATTTCTTTCACCTGAGCGGTGAATGGCAGGAGAGCCAGGTGCCTGGAACAATAATGATGCGCCCTGTAATGAAGGGGAGCGGTTCAACAACATCATCAGGCGACGGCACCCTGATAAATGACCTTTTCAGCCTCTTCCCCAACCCCACTCAGGGCTATGTCACACTTATCCCGTCGGACAGCGCTCCGGATGACTTCATAATTGACGTGATATCGTCATCAGGAGTACGTGTGATGTCACTCGGCAAGACAGAAAGGCCTGATCTCAGCAGGCTTGCCGCCGGCAATTACATGCTGCTGGTGAAGACAAGAGACGGAAAGCCTCTGTCACTTCTCCGCGTTATAAAGGTTAACTGATCCGGGAGATGGCAGAGGAAGAAACCGAAAGCTTCGGAGAACAGGAGCAGGAACTATATGAGCATTACCGCTTTATTGTAGACCCCGGGCAGTCAATGCTCCGTATTGACAAATACCTTTCCAGCCGGATAGAAAATGTCTCCCGCACCCGGGTTCAGGCTGCAGCACAGGCCGGCAATATCCTTGTAAATGACTCACCGGTAAAACCAAATTACCGTGTCAAACCGCTTGATGTAATCCAGATCCTCCTCCCCAACCCTCCCCGCGAGATTGAGCTCATTCCCCAGGATATTCCGATAAAAATTGTTTATGAGGACGATGACCTGGTTGTCGTCGACAAGGCTGCCGGTATGGTGGTTCATCCCGCCTACGGCAATTACTCGGGCACCCTCATGAATGCACTTATGTATCACTTCAGGGATCTCCCTCTGTTCAGTACCGGAGAGCTGAGACCCGGGCTGGTGCACCGTATTGACAAGAATACTTCCGGATTACTTGTCGTTGCAAAGAATGAATATGCGCACAACAGGCTGGCCCGTCAGTTTTTCAAACGGACAACAGGCCGCCTTTACACAGCGCTTGTATGGGGAACGCCTGATCCGGCCGAAGGCACGATAACCGGTCATGTAGGGCGTAACATACGTGACCGGAAGATAATGCAGGTATTCCCTGACGGCAGTCAGGGTAAGCATGCGGTTACTCATTACCGGATCATTGAACCGCTTGGTTATGTGTCACTTGTCGAGTGCCGGCTTGAAACGGGCCGCACCCATCAGATCAGGGTGCATATGGCCTGGAAGGGCCATCCGCTCTTCAACGACGAGGAGTACGGCGGCCACCGCATACTGAAAGGCACCACGTTCACAAAATACCAGCAGTTCGTACGTAACTGCTTCGAGTTGCTCCCGAGGCAGGCTCTTCACGCCCGTACCCTCTCCTTCGACCACCCGGTCTCAGGCAAACGGCTCTCATTTGAGTCACCCGTACCGCCTGACATGACCGACGTGATTGAGAAATGGAGGAATTACATTTCTGGCAGGGAATAGGAACCAGGCAAGAGGCAGTAGGCAGTAGGCAGTAGTGAAGTATCTGCTTATAATTCAGTTATGAATGAAAAAGGGACTCATTACAGAAATCCCTTTTCACTATTGCCTACTGCCTATTGCCTACTGCCTTATCTACCAGCTTCCACCTGCTCCGCCGCCGCCGAAGCTGCCGCCGCCAAACCCGCCGAAGCCGCCGCCACCGCCGCCACCGCCGGAGAATCCTCCCCAGCTGCCACCGTGTGACCGCCCTCCGCCCAGCATGCTCATCAGCAGCCATAACGGAATATTTGATGACCCGTTCTTCCTTAAATGCTTATTGTTGGAACTGCCGGCAGAAATAATTATAATAAAGAATAAGATTATCAGAAATATTACTACCCCCGGTATCGCGCCCGAAGGTGGCCCTCCGGCACGGTCTCCGTAGCTGTACTCGCCTGACGCCAGCGCCATAAGTACATTTGTACCTGCATCAATACCTCCGTAATAATCATTCTCTCTGAACTTCGGTATAATCTCATTATCAATAATATCAGCACAGGCAATGTCAGGTATGGCTCCTTCAAGTCCGTAACCCGTGGCTATAAAAACCTGCCCGCTGGTTGATTCAGTCTTCGGCTTCACAAGCACGAGGAGCCCGTTATTGAAATCGCCCTGCCCTACACCCCAGTCGCGTGCCACACTGTATGCAAATTCCGAGCGGTCATACCCCTGGAAATCATTCACTATCACTACCGCTATCTGGTTTGACGTTGAATCATTAAATGCAACAAGCTTGTTTTCAAGAGCCTGCACCTCCGAAGGGGTGAGAATATTTGCAAAATCATTTACAAGCCTCGGGGGCTCCGGCCTTGGCAGCAGAGTCTGTGCATGCACCACTGAAATGGCAAACGTCACCAGCAGCAATATCATTAATCCGCATCTCTTCATCATCAAATCCCCGTTTCGTTCGTGTCAAATGAGATTGCGTCAGGCAGCTCATTTATATCATCCTTCATTCTGGGGAAGTGCTCCTTCAGCTTCTCGCCCACCATCAGCACTCCTTCCGAGAGTCCTTCGGCAAAGCGGCCTTCCGCGAAGTGCCGCTGCATAAGGTCGCGGATGCAATCCCAGAATCCCGGAGGCACAACGGAATTGATCCCTGAATCACCTATTATTGCAAATGACCGCTCCCTGATCGCAAGGTAAACAAGGACGCCGTTGCGGTCAGCTGTTTTGTGCATCCCCAGTTTCCTGAACAGCCACGCAGCCTCGTCAAGGACACTGGCCTTGCACGATGTCTCAATATGCACGCGTATCTCCCCGGAAGTCGAATGCTCAGCCTCACCGATAGCACTGACTATGACCTCCTGCTGTTCCGGCGTAAAGAAAGTCGAAGCCTTCATCATAACTGATTTCAGAACTCAACTTTGGGCGCCACTTCGGTACCCTCCTGAGCTTCAAAGTAAGGCCTGTCTTTGAACTTTGTAAATGAAGCGATGAGGTTGTTCGGGAATTTCTTAATAAAGGTGTTGTACTCGCGGGCTGCATCGTTGAAGTTGTTCCTTGCAACTGAGATGCGGTTTTCAGTCCCCTCGAGCTCAACCTGAAGGTCACGGAAGTTCTGGGTGGCTTTCAGTTCAGGGTATTGTTCAACCACAACCATAAGACGCTGAAGGGCCGAGCTCACTTCGCCCTGTGCGGCCTGAAACTGCTGCAACTGCTCAGGCGTGATGTTTGACGGGTCAACGGTAACCTGGGTAGCCTTCGCCCTGGCTTCAATCACCTTTGTAAGCGTCTCCTGCTCGAATGTTGCAGCACCCTTCACAGTGTTTACAAAATTGGGGATAAGGTCAGCCCTTCTCTGATACTGGGTCTCCACATTGCTCCATTCAGTTGCAACCTTTTCATTCATGGGAACTATCTTGTTGTAAATGCCAACTCCCCATGATACTACAAGAAGAATGGCCACAACGATAATGATAAGTATTACAAGTCCGCTGATACCTTTTTTCATTTTTCTTTCTGTTTGGTTTGATTTCAAAAATAAATAAAATATTACTTGGAAAGACACCTGGTTCAGGATCTTCGCTGCAGCAGAAGGCTGGATTTTTGCATTTGACTTTCGGTGCCAAATTAATTGTAGTAATTTTGGACAAAACTTACCGATAATGAGAACCATTGCAATCGTTGCCGGAGGAAATTCGTCAGAATACCCGGTCTCCGTCAGAAGCGCAGAGGGTGTGGCAACTGCCCTGAAAGAAAAGTACGAAACCTTTATTATAACCGTAAAGGGCACTGACTGGTACTGGGAAGAGCCTAAAGGACGCATCTTCAGGATAGACAAGAATGATTTTACACTTGTACTTGACGACCGGCGCGTACGTTTTGACGCTGCTTTCATAGCAATACACGGTAACCCCGGAGAGAACGGTCTCCTGCAAGGATATTTTGACATGATTGGCATCCCCTACACAAGCTGTGATGCCTTTGTCTCAGCGCTCACATTCAACAAGCAGGCCTGCAAACTGTATCTCAATGAGTACGGAATACCCATGACCGGCGGGATTCTCATCAGGAAAGGGCAGAAATATGATGCTACAGGCATTGTAAGACAGACAGGCCTTCCGTGCTTTGTCAAACCCAATGCCAGCGGTTCAAGCTTCGGAGTGACAAAGGTAAAGGAGACGTCCGATTTTGAAGCAGCCCTTGAGAAGGCATTCGCCGAAGGCCACGAGGTTCTGGTGGAATCTTTCATGAAGGGAACCGAGGTGGCATGCGGTGTCGTCAGGACAAAGAACAGGAAGATAATCATGCCGGTGACAGAGATTGTACCAAAGAAGGAATTCTTTGATTATGAGGCCAAATACACTGAAGGACTGTCAGATGAGATCACTCCGGCACGGATGCCTGAAGAGATGATATCACGGATACAGGAGCTATCGTCAGAGATTTATGATATTCTCGGCTGCCGCGGCATAGTGCGGGTCGACTTCATCGTTACCTCAGACGGTCCGCAGTTCCTGGAGATAAACACAATCCCGGGCATGACTCCGGAGAGCATCATCCCACGCCAGGCTGCCGTCTTCGGCATCTCCCAGACAGATCTTTACTCAATTGTGATAGAGGATCTCTTTTAAGGCAGTAGGCAGTAGGCAATAGGCAATAGTGAAGTTATTGCTGATCATGCAGTTGTCAACCCTCTTGCCTATTGCCTCTTGCCTATTGCCTCTTGCCTATTGCCTCTTGCCTATTGCCTGATGGCTATTGCCTGCTTAAGAGATCAAACCTGTATGAATCAACAGGTGCGCAGGTACACACAAGGTTACGGTCACCGTAGCCATTGTCAACCCTTCCAACCGTTGGCCAGAACTTGTTCTCAACCACCCACTTCAGGGGGAAAGCGGCCTTTTCGCGGGAATAGGCATGTTTCCATCCGTCAGAAATTACAGCCGCAGCCGTATGTGGCGAATTCTTCAGCACATTGTCTTCCCTGTCAGCAACACCGGTTCTCACCTCTTCAATCTCCTTCCAGATGGTGCTCATGGCATCGATAAACCTGTCAAGCTCTGCCTTTGGCTCAGACTCCGTGGGTTCAACCATCAGTGTGCCATGCACCGGGAATGAAAGTGTGGGAGCATGGAACCCGTAGTCCATCAGCCTCTTGGCTATGTCAGACTCATCCACTCCGGCATCACGGAATCCCCTGCAGTCGAGTATCATCTCATGTGCGCAGCGACCGTTGGCGCCGGTATAGAGCACCTTGTACATCCCGGCAAGACGGGCGGACAGATAGTTTGCATTGAGTATGGCGTAAACAGTTGATTTTGTAAGTCCTTCAGCACCAAGCATCATGACATATGCATGACTTATTGTAAGAACCTGTGCGCTGCCGTAAGGTGCAGCCGCCACTGCTGTGATGCCGTGGCTGCCTCCTGTCTTTACTACCGGGTGCGATGGGAGGAATTCAGCCAGTTTTGTATTGCAGAGAATCGGGCCCATACCTGGTCCGCCGCCTCCGTGAGGAATGGCAAATGTCTTGTGCAGGTTGAGGTGGCATACATCGGCGCCGATGTGCCCAGGGCTTGTCAGACCCACCTGGGCGTTCATGTTGGCGCCGTCCATGTACACAAGTCCGCCGTTTTCATGCACTATCCCGATCATCTCCCTGATAGCCTCCTCAAACACACCGTGTGTTGAGGGGTATGTTATCATTGCGGAGCTGAGGTTATCGCGGTGCTCAACCGCCTTCTTCCTGAGATCTTCAACACTGATGTTGCCGTTTTCGTCGCACTCAACCACAACAACCTTCATTCCGGCCATAGCTGCACTTGCAGGGTTTGTCCCGTGTGCGGAGGAGGGAATAAGCGTCACATTACGGTGCTCCTCATTGCGGCTTATGTGATACTGCCTTATTACCATCAGCCCTGTATATTCGCCGGCAGCGCCTGAGTTGGGCTGGAATGAGACAGCATCAAAACCGGTAATCTCCTTGAGAGCCTCGCCCAGTTCCTCCATAAGTTTGTGATAACCCTCTGCCTGGTCGGCAGGAACAAAAGGATGGATGTTCCCGAACTCCGGCCAGCTCATTGCAAACATCGAAGCAGCTGGATTCAGCTTCATTGTGCATGACCCCAGGGGGATCATCCCGTTTGCCAGCGAGAAATCCTTGCGCTCGAGCATCTTGATGTAGCGCATCATGTCAGTCTCGCTGTGGTAACTGTTGAACATGCGCTCCTGGAGGAACGCTGATTTGCGATGGAATTTTTCATCGATGCAGAAACAGTCGCAGAACGAGGTAACCTCCTCTGCCTTCTTCCCTGCCGCCTCAGCGAAGACCGCCACTATCTCGTTGATCTCCTTCAGAGTGGTTATCTCATCAGTACTTATTACGGCACAGTTGGCGCACGGGTACCAGAGGTTGATTCCCCTGCCCAGGGCAATCTTCTGAATCATGTCAGAGGTGACGCCGGCTACAGCCTGAACGCGTACTGTATCAAAGAACTGTTCATGTTTGATTGTGTATCCGAGTTTCTTCAGCGCACCTGCAAGTGTGCAGGCAGCGGAGAAGATGTGCCGGGCTATGCTCTTCAGCCCTTCCGGTCCGTGGTACTGGGCATACATACCTGACATTGTAGCCAGCAGCGCCTGTGCGGTACATATGTTTGAGGTGGCACGCTCACGCTTTATATGCTGTTCACGGGTCTGCAATGCCATACGCAGCGCCTGGTTACCCTGGGCGTCGATGGAGACACCTATAAGGCGGCCTGGCATATTGCGTTTCATATCATCCCTCGTGGCAAAGAATCCTGCATGAGGACCGCCGTAACTCATCGGGAGGCCAAACCGCTGGTTTGATCCGAAAACGATGTCGGCTCCCCATTCACCGGGAGGAGTCAGCAGTGTGAGACTCATCAGGTCAGCGCCCACTCCCACAAGTGCGCCAGAGCTGTGCACCTTTTCAACAAGCTCGCGGTAGTCACGTATTTCACCGCAGGCGGCAGGATACTGAACTATTACCCCGAAAAGCCGGGCATCAGGCTCGATCTGCTTATAATCAACAAACTGAATATCAATATTAAGCGGAGCTGCGCGGGTGATGAGGACATCGCGGGTCTGTTTGAAGACCGAGTTGTCTACCAGCATCAGGTTTGCTCCGGCCTTTGCTTTTTCCCTCGGGCGGGCGTTGAACATCATTATCATCGCTTCGGCGGCAGCCGTAGCTTCATCAAGCAGTGAGGCATTTGCTATCTCCATCGCAGTCAGGCCTGCCACCATCGTCTGAAAGTTCAGCAGCGCCTCAAGCCTTCCCTGGGATATCTCTGCCTGGTAGGGTGTATATGAAGTATACCATGCCGGGTTTTCAAGAACGTTGCGAATGATTACCGGAGGAACAGCCACACCATAGTATCCCTGGCCTATGAAAGAACGGAACTGTTTATTCCGTTTGCCCAGTTCCCTGACATGTGCCAGGTATTCAAATTCAGTCATTGCAGGTGGCAGGTTCAGGGGCTTGTCAAGCCTGATTGAAGCAGGCACTGTCTGGTCAATAAGCTGCCCGGGTGAATCAACACCAATTGCTTTGCACATTGTGGCTGCATCGCTTTCACGCGGCCCGATGTGACGGTTTACAAAACGGTCGGATGTCATATTATGTTCAGTTGGTTTTTCCTGTCAGTGAAACGAGGCGAAAATAGCATAAAGCGAAGAACAAAAAAAAGCATATTCATCATGTTTGGGAGAAAAAAGGATTGTGTTCCGTCTCTTCCCTTACGGTGGTCTCCGGGCCATGGCCCGGGTAAACAATCGTATCAGGTGGAAGAGTGAACAGCCTCTGCCGTATGTTTTCAATCAGCTGTTCATGGTCCCCGCCCGGAAGGTCAGACCTGCCAATGCTTCCCGCAAAGAGGGCATCACCTGTAAAGACGACATAATCAGCTTCCGAGTAAAGTGCTATGCCACCGGGTGAATGACCGGGGACAGCAATCACCTTCAGAGTCAGACCTGCTGCTGTGATCACTTCACCATCAGCAAGGTAAGCCTCCGGCTCCGGCGGGGTCTCCATTGAGAGACCGAACATCAGCGAGTGTTTGGGAGCGTTGGTGTAGTTGCTCCTGTCACCCTCGTGGAACCTGGGTCTGAGACCATATCTCCCAAGCAGGAACCTGTTCCCGAACACATGGTCAAGATGACAGTGGGTGTCAAGGAGCAGCACCGGTTTCAGGCTCCGCTCCCCGAGCATCTTTTCGAGCTTCTTCTCCTCGTCGGAGCCGTAGCAGCCACAGTCGATAATAATGCACTCCTTGCCGTCACCGGTCAATATGTATGTATTTACCTGTATAGGTGAGAATACTGCCCTGAATATCTTCATATTGTCAGTCCCTGTCGTTACCGTTTGCTATGCCCTTCAGCATGGGCACAAAAACAAAATTCCCGTGTGTTGTTATTTCGTAATCATGTTCACCCCGTCTGAGATACAGAGTCATAACCTGTGAATCACGCTCTCCCTTCGGCACAACCAGCCGTCCGCCGATCCTGAGCTGCCCGAGCAGCTTATCAGGCACTTCGGCGGTGGCTGCCGTAATGATTATACCGTCATATGGTCCGTACTGAGGCTGTCCCTCATAACCGTCGCCAAGGAAAAAATGTATCCTGTACCCCAGGTCGCCGAGCAAGATCTGAGCCTTCCTGTATAGCTCGCGTTGCCGTTCTATAGTATACACCTTCACTCCCATCTCTGCCAGGACTGCTGCCTGATATCCTGATCCGGTGCCAACTTCAAGAACTTTATCCCTCTTCCCTACATTGAGCAGCACCGACTGTACAGCAACTGTATATGGCTGTGAGATTGTCTGTCCTGCCCCTATCGGGAAAGCCTTATCCTGGTATGCATGCCTGAGAAAAGCATCATCCATGAAGAGGTGCCGGGGAACTTTTCCTATGGCTTCAAGTACCTTTTCATTGGTGATGCCCTTGCTGCGCAGCTCCTCTATAAGTCTCTTTCTCTTGCCTTTCGCCTCAAAGGATTCCTCAATCATAGCCGAATGAATTTGGTCTAAAAATAACAGATATCTTTGCATATCTCCTGCGAAGAGCAATGAAAAAAAATGCCCGTAACATTACAATCTCATATCTTTTAGCCGACTTCCTCGGTTCTTCGGTTGCATGGGGTTTGTTTTACCTGTTCCGCAAATACTTCATTGAGACACAATTATACGGCGATTATTTCCGGATGGAACTCAGCGCCAGGTTTTACCTCGGCATAGGGCTCATCCCGCTTTTCTTTGTCTTTATCTTCGCTATGGCGGGATTCTATTCCGATCCGCTTCGCCGTTCACGGCTACTGGAGTTTGGAAAGTCGGTTGTCGTAACCCTGGGGGCCGTTGTGACTCTCTTCTTTCTGCTGATACTTGATGATGTAATAGGTCATTATTCAACCTATTACAGATCGTTTGGCGTATTGCTCCTGCTTGTCTTCCTGCTTACATATCTCCCGAGGCTGATTATCACATCTATCGTATCAGGAAGAATCCATCGCAGAGAGGCTGGATTCAAAACGCTTATCGTTGGCAGTGGCGTGAAGGCTTCAAGGCTGGTCAATGCAATCAGGAGTGAAAAGATTCCTGCAGGTAACCTCCTGACAGGGTACCTGAGTGTGGGTGCTGAAAGAGGGCAGCTGCCTGAAGCTGATATCAGGTGGCTTGGAACTTCTGCTGACATCATAAGTGTCATTGAGGAACAGGAAATTGAGGAGGTAATTCTTGCAATGGAGGACGATGAGTATGACCAGGTAGAGGAGATAGTGAACTCGGTCTGTTACCGTGACGTGGTTGTGAAGGCTGTACCCTCAATGAGGATTGTTATCGCAGGACATTTTGAAGCAGGTCCTATTTACGCCACACCTCTGCTCCGGGTGTCATATCGTGAGATGCCCCGCTGGCAGTCCATGATGAAGATATTCCTGGACTATTCAATCTCATCACTGACTTTGCTGGCTCTTTCACCTCTGATGGCCGTTCTGGCGATTCTAATAAAATTCTCCGGCAAGGGCCCTGTTATTTACCGGCAGGAACGGATAGGCCGGCATGGCAAGCCATTCATGATCTATAAGTTCAGATCGATGGAGGAAGATGCAGAGTCTGACGGTCCAAAGCTTGCCGTAAAGGGTGACACACGGATTACACCACTGGGACGGTTCATGAGGAAACACCGGTTTGATGAGCTCCCGAACCTGATTAATGTCCTCAGGGGAGAGATGTCGCTTGTGGGGCCAAGACCTGAAAGGCTTCATTATATCCGACAAATAAGGGAGAGGGCGCCATTGTTCAACAGGGTCCTTGCGGTGAAGCCGGGAATCACCTGCTGGGGGCAGGTAAAACTGGGTTATGCCTCTGACCTGGAAACAATGCTCGAACGGCTTTCATATGACCTGCTTTACCTGGAGAACGTATCGTTGTTCCTTGATATGAAGATCATCTTTTATACTCTTGGTACAATTATCAAGGGTAAAGGACTGTAGCCAGTTTATACAGTTTTGTTAAATTTATTCCCGGAAATATAACATGACAAAGAGATGAAAGCAGCAGTAGTACTTTCGGGGTGCGGCGTATATGACGGCGCCGAAATCCATGAGGCCGTGATGACACTCTATGCAATAGACAAAAATGGCGGGAGCTACCAGATATTTGCACCCAATGTAGCACAACATCATGTCATAAATCACCTCACCGGTGAAGAGATGAAGGAATCACGCAATGTACTGACCGAAGCTGCCCGTATCGCCAGGGGAAAAATAAAGGCCCTGACTGAATACAGAACTGAGGAGTTTGATGTGCTTATCTTTCCCGGAGGGTTCGGGGTTGCCAAAAATCTCTGCACATACGCTTTCGATGGCCCCGACTGTAAGGTAGACCGCATTGTGGAAAAAGCTATCCGTGACACACACAGGGCAGGCAAACCCATAGGCGCCCTGTGCATTTCACCTGTTCTTATTGCCAGGATTCTTGGCGATGTGACCGTTACGATCGGAAATGAACCTGCAACCGCTGCTGATATTTCCAGACTTGGCGCCAGGCACGAAAACAGACATCACGGTGAAGTGACAACAGACCGGAAGAACCTCATTGTAACCTCTCCCTGCTACATGCTCAACGCTACAGTCTCCCAGATTGCAGAGGATGCAGATGCTGTGATAAAAGCGCTTTTCGAACTTGCCGGCAAACAGAGGTCATAACCTTCCCGCCTCAATCTCCCTGACTACCTGTTCTATCAGATAATCATCCCCATTGGCGTCATAGTCTGATTTCAGGTTTGCCCCGAAAATACGGGCCACACCCTGCCAGAAGGTGGCGGAGAACTTCCCGCGATACTGCCTTATAAGATCATATGACGTATTCTGTGTCTCCCTGTCAATCAGCTTGATAAGTATCTTCCCCTGAGTGAATGTCAGCTTTCGCATATCACCCTCATACTGTGCGAGGAGATCCTTTTCATATGACTGAAGGAAATCCCGCTTCGCACGCTCACCGGGCATTGTCTCAAGAAGCCGGTTTATACGCCCGAACTCATTCCTTACCATAAGGGCGTACGGATATACCTTACGTACATTATATACCAGCCGGGCATGCCTGCGATAGTCAAACCTGACACCTCTGGGCATCTTCCCGACGACCGTGATCTCCTTCAGCTCGACATGAGGATAGGTCTGCCCGTCAAAAGTGGCTGTCTTAAGCACATGATAGACCGATTGGGCAGAATCAGCCGGAATCGTATCCTTCTTCTGCCCGGAAACACTCACAAAAAGCATGTACAGCAGCAGTATGACAACCCCTCTCTTCATAATTACCTGCAAATTTAACCAATTGTCGTGCCAAAGGTTCATCTGAACTCAAAAGTGAGCAATGTCATTATGAATAAGCCGGCATAAGCTATCTTTGATGCTTGAATGAACACGGCGCCAGGAATAAAAGACCTTGAGGAATCCTCATCATTTGAGAAAGTCCTTACACTTCCGTATAACGAAATCGGTCCGTTTGTGTTGCGGGAGATCGTCAGGCCGACACGGCCGATGATACTGACATGGATTGCTCTTGCTGTCTCTCTCTTCCTTTCTGTATGGTTCTGGCCGGGAGTCGTATTCAATCCGGAACATCCCCGGGTTCTGGCCGGGCTGGCTGCCGGGCTGATCCTTCTGCCCCTCGCCCTGGTGCCTGTTCACGAGGGCGCCCACCTTATCCCCTTTATGCTTTCAGGAGCCCGGGATATACGGCTTGGGGCCGACCTGCGCCAGGGAATTATTTATGTAACGGCGCACAGGCACGTGGCAGAAAGACGGCTCTTTTCATGGGTCGCCTTCGCACCCTTCATTTTAATAACACTTGGCCTGCTGCTGTCAATCCTCCTTACTCCCCAATGGTGGAAATGGGTGCTTTCACTGACACTTTTCGTGCATACGACAATGTGCTCCGGTGATGCAGCAATACTCGGTTTCATGAGTAGCTTCGGCAGAAAAAACGTATATACATGGGATGATGCCGACCTGAAGGAAGCATATTTCTACACTTCTTCTGATGACCGAAAAGAGAATCAACAAGAATAAAACAGTTAAACTTATTTCACTATTTTAAGACCGCTAATACTGAACTGATGAGCAGCTTCACCCAATCACTGAAAAAATTCCCCCGGTTATTCTGGATATCCAACATTATTGAACTTTTTGAACGTTGGGGATGGTATGCATTCTATAACGGTTTCATAGCATTATACCTGACTACTCCAAAAGAGGATGGAGCCCTCGGGTTTTCAAACGTGGAAAAGGGAACAATAATGGGTACCGCATCCATGATCCTCTATTTTCTTCCTGTAATTACAGGAGCTGTCGCCGACAGGGTCGGTTACAAGAAGGTGCTGATAACCTCCTTTATCACCTACGTCGCTGCATTCTTCATGCTTAGCCGGTTCGAGACGTTCGGTTCAATCTTTGGAGCCTTCATCCTCCTTGCTGTCGCCGGTGCACTCTTCAAACCCCTCATCTCCGGAACAGTGGCCCGTGTGACGGACAAACAAACGGCATCACTCGGATTCGGGATTTTTTATATGGTTGTGAATATCGGCGGTTTCATCGGCCCATTCGTTGCAAGCCTGCTCTACAAGAACAACTGGAACACAGTGTTCTACATGTCAATTGCAGCCATGACCCTCAACCTCCTTCTCACTGTACTCTTCTACAAAGAGCCTGCTGTGACAGGGAGCGGAAACAGTTTCATCAAAAATATAGGCATAGCCTTCAGAAATATCGGGGTAACCCTTACCGACTGGCGTTTCCTGCTATTCCTGCTTATAATCGGGGTTTTCTGGACTGCCTATAACCAGCTTTATTATTCGTTCCCGGTTTTCCTGGAGTCATGGGTTAACCTCGACGGCATGTCGGCCTCCCTCGGATTGAAGCCCGGAACCATAACCACGGTTACTATCTCAAGCCTGGCATCGTTTTTTATAATTCTGTTCCAGCTTATAATATCATCAATAACCGCCAGGATGAGACCACTGAACAGTATAATGACAGGTATCTTCATACTGGCATTCGGTCTGGGGATGATGTTTGCAAACCTCAATCCGTGGATCATAGTCCTGGGTGTGCTTATCTTCGGCATAGGCGAGATGGCATCGTCACCCAAGGTGCAGGAGTACCTCGGCGGCATCGCTCCGCCTGACAGAAAGGCACTCTACATGGGTACAGCCTTCCTGCCGATAGCTCTCGGCCACCTGGGCGCCGGATGGATCTCCGGCAGACCCTACGAGGTGAGAGCTGACAAACTGTTCCTCCTGAAAAAGGCAGTGGAAGAAAAGGGATTCGATATCCCTGAAATATCCGGCAGCTTCACACAGACCGACTATTTCAACAGAGCACAGGAGCTCTTCGGGATGGACACACACCAGCTGACACGCTACCTCTGGGACACATACAATCCTTCCCGTGTCTGGATACTGTTTGCTGCAATTGCAATCGCTGCCAGCGTGCTCCTTTACCTCTATGACCGCCTGATCCTTAAAGGCAGGGACGCTGCAGGAAATAATCAGAGGCAATAGGCATTAGGCAATAGGCATTAGTGAAAAATTTCCCAATTCCCAATTCCCAATTCCCAATTCCCAAATCGAAAATCGAAAATCCCAAATCTATGAAACCCAGACTTCTTCTGATCTCCGTTCTCCTGGTGGGCATGGTGTCACTCCAGGCCCAGAGACGCATCCTCAATGTTCCCGGACTGCCTGGATTTGTGACACTGAGATGCGACTTCCACACGCATACTGTCTTTTCCGACGGCAACGTCTGGCCCATACAGCGGGTCGGAGAGGCGTGGCGCGACGGACTTGACGCCATATCCATTACTGATCATCTTGAATACCAGCCACATAAGCAGTATATCCCAACTGATCATAATGCCGCATGGAAGCTGGCTGTAAACACCGCTGCTGACTATAATATCATCCTTGTAAAAGGATCTGAGATAACCAGGAAAATGCCTCCCGGGCACCTTAACGCCCTCTTTATTAACGAACCTGATTCACTGGTGAAGGACGACTTCATGAAGGCTATCGAGGCTGCAATATCTCAGGGCGCCTTCATCCAGTGGAACCACCCGGGCTGGAAAAGCCAGCAGCCTGACGGAATACCCCGGATGTACGACGTACACAGGGAACTGATCGCCAAAGGATGGCTGCATGGTATCGAATATTACAATGACGCCGAATTCTACCCCCTTGTTTTGGACATGTGCCGTGACAATAAACTGGCAATTATGGGAAACAGTGACATCCATGGGGTTATAAGCGAAGAGTATGCCGCTCCTGCATACCCGCACAGACCCATGACACTGGTGTTTGCCAGGGAACGGAGCCACGACTCCCTTAAGGAGGCCATGTTTGCACGCAGAACCGCAGTATGGTACGGAGATAACCTTGCAGCCTCCGGTGATATCGCGGAACAACTTTTCAGATCGGTGGTATCGGCCGGCGCTCCCTTTAAGGTTGACGGCAAGTACATCTGGTTCGAGCTTTCCAACTTGTCGGATATTCCCATGACACTTTCAGGAGGCCCTGCAGGTGCTCCGGCATCAGTGAAAGTCCCGGCAAATGGAATGGTGGTTGTAAGGGCGGAAAAGAAATTCCTCCTGGAACCCATTACATACAACGTCGATAATATAGTCACCGGAAGCAACAGTGTACTCAGGGTGGATATATCACCCGCAAAAAATTAAAAGGTCAGTTGTCATTTATGGTGCCTCTATCTGAGAGGCACCATCCTGAATGAATATCTGTATTCCCGGGCCAGCAGGCAGTACTCAGGGTGTGTTCGTTCTCCCCACGAGTCATCGCCTCCGACACCCATCTGTCCGTAATCGATATTCACCCTCACAAGGTCACGCGGTATAACATCACTGATGTGCCTGTTGACCAGTTTTGCATCAGGCCTGTATCCTGCAAGCTTCCCCTGTGACTCGAAATCCTCATGAAGGTAGTTCATCGCTGCAAAGGAGAACAGCGGTTCTCCCTCAAAACGGATTCCCTTGCCGCTTCCGTCGGTAACATTCAGCCATCTTGTATCGGTCCTGTATCCGTTTTCCTGTGGCCGTACATACGGAAAATACTGATCGGCAACTGAACTTTCATATATGCCGACAAAAGCCGAGGTTTTCCGGTCACTGTAGTTCTCATGCGGCCCACGGCCGAACCAGGAAAGATCGGTGAATCTCCCGGGAAGGATCATCTGCATGCCCACCCGGGGAATCTCCCCGAGGCTCATATCTGTCTTGGTGAAGTCAAATGATACATCCACAGTGCCTCCTGCATGAATCTTATAGCCGGTAACCAGCTCTGCTATCTTCTTCCCTGATGTGCCGGGAATGTCGAACGTAAACTCTGCACCGGCGATCCCCATGCCAGGCTGACTGATATGGGCTGATTTGAGTATTGCCTTGCTGCCTGCCTCACGCCACAGAGCGTTTCTTATCTCCATACCGTTGCCGTAGTCGTTGTCGGTGGGGGCTCTCCAGAAATCGGGACGCGGACCTGACATGATCAGCTCCTGCCCCTCTGCCCTGTATGATTTCATCACTCCTGAAGACATGTCAAACACAACCTCGAAACCCTCTCCTGCAAACGTCAGGTCAGTACCCTCCGTCCGTGTATCTATGAGTGCAAGAGTCTCCCCTGGCGCTGTCTCTGCATCTTGTTCAGCACCGGCATGGAACGGAAGCAACATCTGTTCTGACGCGTACATGTGATCCTGTGGAACAATACCCCACTCATCAGAGCGTGAGACATGCAGGTTAAGATGGTATTCCGTACCCGGAGCAGGGGTAATTCCGCCGTAAGGTATCTCCACTGTAACAGAGTCACCCGGTTCGAGGTTGAGCTGCTTCAGGTTGCCGGAGCTGAATAGCACACCGTTGGCCAGTACGTCCCAGTTGATTGTGAAGAACGAAAGGTTCGTAAAACCGTACTTGTTCGTGATTGTGACGAGTCCCCGTGAGAGGTCCGCCGGTTTGAATCCGACATACTGGTAAACCTTTTTAACCTCGTTCAGTGCCGGATGAGGCATCCGGTCAGGCCCGACGAGTCCGTTGCAGCAGAAGTTGCCGTCACTGGGAGATCCCACCTCACCGAAGTCACCGCCATAGGCGAAATACTCCTCACCATCTTCATCGGTCTCAAGCATTCCCTGGTCAACCCAGTCCCATATAAATCCGCCCTGAAGGATACCGTACTTTTCAATCACATCCCAGTAATCCTGCAGGTTCCCTGTACTGTTACCCATAGAATGCGCATATTCGCACATTATATACGGACGGTCAAAGCCGGGCTTGCCCTCGTTGACCGCATACGCTTCCACCTCTGCCGGTGTAGGATACATAGGGCACCAGATGTCAGTGTGTCTCTCAGTCGTGCGGGTCGCCTTTTCTGCTCTCTCATACTGAACAGGCCTGCTTGTATCTCTTTCCTTAATCCATTTATATGTTTCGACAAAGTTCTGACCGTCACCGGCTTCATTGCCGAGCGACCAGATAATTACGGAAGGGTGGTTCTTGTCACGCTCCACCGCCCTTACTGTACGAAGCATATGCTGACCGAGCCATTCCGGCCGGCCGGCCAGCGTTATATCAGGGTGATACCCTATGCCATGTGACTCGATGTTAGCCTCGTCAATCAGATAAAGACCGTACTCATCGCATAGTTCGTAGAATCTTTCCGGTTGCGGGTAGTGTGAGGTGCGGACTGCATTGATGTTGTTCATCTTCATCAGCCTTATATCCTTCAACATCAGCGCCTCGTCTATCGTATGACCGGTTACCGGGTCATGCTCATGCATGTTTGTCCCCTTGAGATAAATTGCCTTGCCGTTCAAAAGGAAGCGGCCATCCTTCACCTCAGAAGTGCGGAAGCCGATCCTTGAGGAGATGCTCTCGAGTACCCTCCCCCTGCCGTCAGCAAGGGTAATAACAAGTGAATAAAGCGATGGTGACTCAGCCGACCAGGGCTTTATTTCCGGAACTCCGGCACTCAGTTCCACAACGGCAAGACTGTCAAAATCTCCGACATCCTTCGTATCACCAAATATTTTCGTGTCTCCGTCATACAGCCCGGTTTCGAGCCTCAGCCCTGTTGACCTCCTGCCTATTCCTGCCAGCTCGACACTCAGGTTGAGGAGCCCGTCACTGTAATCATTTACAAGCGTGGGTACGGCAAAATAATCACGGATATATGTCTCTGGCCTGGCGTGAAGCCATACCGAACGCTGTATGCCGCTCAACCTGAAAAAGTCCTGGCATTCCAGATAACTGCCGTCACAATAACGGTAAACCTCTACTGCAATGTCGTTCTTCCCCTTCCTGATGTAAGGTGTTATATTGAATTCAGCTGTCGTCTTGCTATCCTCACTGTACCCAACCTGTTCGCCGTTGATCCAGACATAAAATGCCGAACTGACACCGTCGAAGTTCAGGAAGACCTCCTTGTCATCCCAGCCTGAAGGAATTGTGAATGTGCGTTTATATGAGCCCACCGGGTTATCTGAATGATCGATAAACGGAGGATTGACAGGGAACGTGTAGCCTGAGTTTACATAATAGGCGGTTCCGTAACCTTCTCTCTCCCACGTTGAAGGAACCTCTATTTCTCCCCACTGCCGTGTATCGAAATCTTTCCTGAAAAACCAATAGGGCCGTGCGGCCGGTGAAGGAGAGTAATTGAATTTCCACTTCCCGTCAAGCGGAATCACATTTACTGACTCGCGCCATCGGGCCTCAAGTGCCGAGGCGTTGTCAGGATGACTCACGATCGATGCATGAGGATCCACAGTATTTATTGTGTTAATTGTAAGATCCTCCCATTCCGGCAGATCTTTATCCTTCCACTCTGTATTGCTGTAATCGTGATAACGATGGCATGAGCTGAGCAAAGCAGCCGCCATTGTCAGGATAACAATTGACTTTCGCATGACTGGTGTCTTTAGGTCCTGTTCAAAAATAAGAAAAAAACAGAATCATGACAGTAAATCCTCTGGCCTGTTGATATTTGTCAGGGCCTTACGTGTCTCTTCCGTTACCGGGAGATCAAACCAGTGTGTTTCAACATGTCTGAGAAAATCAATTATTGAATTGCTGCCGCCGCCTTCTATATATTTAACCAATGCCGGATGGATCCTTCGGTTGTATATTGAATGCAAAGGTTCGGCAAGGCCAAGGTACCGTGCAACAAGTATGTCTGACGGTTCTTTGACGTATTCAGCTATCTGCAACCTGATCAGTTCTTCCGAAAGCCATGGCATGTCACCGCCGAAGACGAACAACTGCTGTGATCGGGTAATCCTCAGCGCCGCCTCTATCCCGGCCAGCGGACCCACACCTCTGTAATTGTCATTTACGATGCGTACATCACCGGGTGGCAGGTCACCCCCGGGCCATCCGGCGACGATTATCTCCCCGAAGAGAGGTTCCAGAATACTTAATGTGCGGGAGATGACCGGAACGCCATCGACAGGTATCATCGCCTTGTTCACCCCCCTGAACCGGGAAGCCCTTCCGCCAGCAAGTATTGCAGCTGATATTTCAGGAAATGTCTTGATCAGAATAATCCGCTTATCTGTCCGCTGTCATCAATGTCTATCTTCTCTGCCGATGGTATGGAAGGCAATCCCGGCATACGCATTATCGATCCTGCTATCGGGACAATGAAACCGGCTCCCGATGAAAGCTCTACCTTCCGGATACGGATTGTGAAGTCTCTGGGCCTGTTGCGCCTGGCCTGATCATCGGAGAGCGATTTCTGCGTCTTGGCTATGCATACTGCCAGGTTTCCCAGGCTAAGGTCAGATATTTTCTTCAGCTGTTCTTTCGCCTCCAGGGTATATTCGACATTCCTTGCCCCGTACATCAGCGTGGTGATTGTCTCTATTTTTTTCTCGAGGGGCCATGAGAGGTCATAGAGCGGTGTAAAACAGTCAGTGCATGCATCAGAGGCTTCGATGACAGCATTTGCAAGCTCGATGGCTCCCTTGCCTCCGTCAGCCCAGGCAGTATTAACCGCAACCCTTACATTGTGATCCTCACAGTATTTTCTGAGAAGATTGATTTCAGCCTCGGTATCCGAGGTGAAACGGTTGACGGCAACAACCGGCCTGAACCCGTAGTAATGCATGTTCTCGATATGCTTGTCAAGGTTCTCAAATCCTTTGCTGAGCGCCTCAAGGTTTTCATTGCCCAACTCCGATAGTTTAACTCCTCCGTGATACTTAAGGGCCCTGATTGTTGCCACTATTACAACAGCATTGGTCTTCAGCTTACCGACCTGTGACTTTATGTTGAAGAACTTTTCTGCGCCAAGCTCACTGGCAAAACCTGCCTCGGTGACAACATAATCACTGAGTGAAAGTCCCATCTTTGTCGCCAGGATCGAGTTGGTACCCTGGGCTATGTTGGCAAAGGGGCCGCCATGGATAATTGCAGGCGTCCCTTCGAGGGTCTGAACCAGATTGGGTTTGAGTGCATCCTTGAGCAGTGCGGCCATGGCGCCCTGGGCACGCAGATCACGCGCAAAAACCGGCTTGCCGGCATATGTGTAGCCAATGAAAATGTTGCCGAGACGCTCCTTAAGGTCACTGATGCCCGTTGCAAGGCAAAGAATAGCCATAACCTCCGATGCAGCCGTAATGTCAAACCCCGTCTCCCTGGGAACACCCTGCGCCGTTCCTCCCAAACCAATCACCACATCACGCAGAGACCTGTCATTCATATCCATTACCCTCTTCCATGCAATAGTCCTCGGATCTATTCCGAGATTGCCTTCTGACGACTGGATATTGTTGTCAATCATTGCAGCCAGCAGGTTGTGGGCCTTTTCCACAGCTGACAGGTCACCCGTAAAATGAAGGTTTATGTCCTCCATCGGTATTACCTGGGAATGCCCGCCACCAGCAGCGCCTCCCTTTATCCCGAAAACAGGCCCGAGTGAAGGCTCCCTGAGAACAACAGTGGCTCTCTTACCCAGCTGGTTAAGACCCTGTGCAAGACCTATCGAGGTTGTTGTTTTTCCTTCACCGGCTGGCGTGGGAGTGATAGCTGTGACAAGTACGAGCTTTGCACGGGAAGCCTTCTTTTCGTCAATAAGAGTCAGCGGAAGCTTGGCTTTGTACTTTCCGTAAAGCTCCAGGTCATCCTCCTTCAGACCCAGCTTCTTTGCAACCTCGGCAACAGGTCTTATAGCGGCACTCTGAGCGATCTCAATATCTGTTTTCATATGTAAAAATAGTTTGCGATAAAATTAAGTTTTAATTGCTATTCCAAAGAACAATTTTCTGTTGTGAAAGTTTAGTTCAACAAATTGTGATTTATAAAATTTCAGTGGCTCCGGGGCCTTTTTCCATTCTTATTCGCCATCCCTGCGGATAACCGTTATTGACCCTGTTACCCAGGTTGTTTGCAAAGCCGAGCGGAACTCCACGGTATTTAAGAAGGACCCTTCCTGCCGGCATCGGAGCGGGGTCAAGTGGTTCAAGCCGCAGAAATGCAAGAGCCTCCCCCGGTGTCAGGGAGTGCACCGGCCATCCACCCTCCCTGATCCTTACAGACATGGCCAGGTCATGTGCCGGTACAAGGTCATTATTCTTTATCTCGCCTATCATGGTCCCTGACTTAATAACAGGCAGCCTCTCATCAATATAACTGCTCAGGCCTGTTTCTGACGCAAGGGCAATTATCCGCCCATTCTGAATTGTCACCCTATCACTGTCAAAGGAAGCAAGATGTTCACTTCTCGAATACGCCTCAGGAGAGGGTTTCAGACCAGCCTTTTTGCTGTCGCGGTTTCGCCGTACTTGTCCCTGCAAGTGTCCCTGCAAGTGCCCCTGCAGATGCCCTGCCGGTTTTCGCAGTGCAGCCGTGAAAAACCCCTCTCCCTTTACCCTGCCGGGATGGAAACCGTAACCTTCAGTCCCTCCGTATCTTATCTGAACAACCGGACTTCCGGGCGGCAGGGTCACATGAAGCGACTCCGCCCCTGTCTCAGCACTGATCCATTCAATGTTTTCCTCGTTCTCCGCCGGATTGAAAGTACAGGTGGAATAGATGAGAATACCTCCGGGCTTAAGTGACGGCCAGGCTTCCATCACAATCCTGCGCTGACGCTCACTGCACAGCCTGGTATTCTGAACAGACCATTCACCAACGGCCACCTGTGAACGGAACATCCCTTCACCCGAACAGGGAACATCGGCAACAATTATATCAAAGAAACCGGAAAGAAGCGCAAAACGCGAAGGATCCGCATTCGTCACTATGACATTCCCTGTTCCACACTTTGTTATATTCTCAGCCAGCACGGCTGCACGCGACCGGATAACCTCATTGGCCACAAGAAGACTATCATCCCCGAGAAGGGATGCTATATGGGTGCTCTTCCCGCCAGGGGCACCACACAGATCAAGAACCCGCAGGCCTGTCATCCCGCAGGTCAGCTGCCTGAACATCTCGCCGGTAAACATGCTCGAGGATTCCTGCGGATAGTAGACACCAGCATGAAACAGAGGATCAGCAGTGAACAACGGACGGTCAGGCAGGTAAAAACCGTCAGGCTCCCACTCTACCAGGCCATACCCCGTTACCGGATGTGGCCACTTCTGTTTGTTGATGCGAATTGAAGTCCCGGGAGGATCTGCCAGCGCCTCCAGAAGAACTCCGGCATTAATATACAACTGATTGTCAATCCTTTTTAAAAATTCCGGGGGCAACATAATCCTTCTATCTCACAGGGCAAAGATAAAGAATGGAATCCAACACGGCATACAGGATTTCTGTACGATTGCCAAAGGGATGAAATAACCCTGCAGGTTGCCTCCCTGCTGAAGAGATATCCGTCACGGGATCCGCATAAAAAGAATGCCGTCCCGAACCACCAGGACGGCATGTTAAATAACCCCTAAAACCTAAACTGTCTTATAATGCGGAATTCGTCGTGACAAATTCCTGAAAAGACTCAAGTGTATGAGATACACTAATTAGGCATTGGCAAATCTATCTCCGATATCATGAGCTTATGATGACATTTCTCATGATTCCGGCTTTTAACATTTTTTAGGATGTATATCGTATTGACCTTCTCTCTGAGGCCCTTAAGGAGCAAGAATGCTCATTCCCTTACCGGGAACGCCCTTCCTGTTAACCGGAGTCGGGCTGTAAGGGTCCCGGAATGTCCTTCATCTCCATCCGTTCCGGGCAACGGTTGTCCTCCGCCGGCAGTGACAGTGAACCACCCGGGTTCAATCATTCTTTTATCATGATCGTTTATAATCGAAAACTGTTCCGGTTTCAGGGTAAACTCCACCTTTCTGCTTTCCCCGGGTCTGAGGCTGATCCGGTCAAACCCCTCTAACTGACGCAGGGGGCGGGGAGATGATGCCTTTTCATCGGTCAGGTAAAGCTGGACGACCTCATCTCCGGCCATCTTACCGGTATTTGTAACTGTTACGGTGACCTTAACTTCGCTTCCTGCTGCTGCCTTTTCCGGTACCGAAAGGTCGGAATAGGAAAAAGTTGTATAGCTGAGACCGTACCCGAACGGGTACAGGGGTTCCCCGGTAAAGTACCGGTAAGTGCGGTTGTCCATGTCATAATCATCAAAGGGGGGCAGTTGGTCAACCGACCTGTAATATGTTACCGGCAGTCGCCCTGCAGGGTTATAATCTCCGAAGAGGACATCAGCGATTGCGTTGCCCCCTTCCACCCCGGGATAACCTGCAAGCAACACGGCAGCAGCTTTTTCCTGCGCCTGTGCTGATGCCACAGGACTGCCGTTCATCAGAACAACCACAACCGGTTTACCTGTGGCCAGCAGTGCAGTCAGCAATTCTTCCTGGATGGCTGGCAGGTTAAGGCTCGTCCGGTCTCCCCCTTCGAAGCCTTCGAGCTTCACGCTCATCTCCTCTCCCTCCAGTCGTGGTGACAGACCAAGTGCGACAATAACAGCATCAGCCTGTGAGGCTGCTTCAACGGCTTCCTTCACCATGTCTCCGCGGGGCATGCACCAGAGGAGTTCCATGTCGGCATCACCACCGTGATTCCGGTACAGGATTTCCACCCTGTATTTTTTACCGGCGGTGAAATCTATCGGAACACCCCGCACTGCTGCATGATGATCGTTATAAAATGAAAGGAGGGTGTCACCTTCCAGTATTATTGTGTACCCTGATGATCCCCACGTACCGAGGTAATATGTGCCGGTCACCGGAGGAACCAGGTCGGCAACCCAGTGAATGCCGAAATCATTAGCGGGCATCAGCGGATGAGGCGAGTCGTTGTCCCAGTAAAAATCTATCATGTCATCAGTACGGGTGAAGAGTGGTTCACCATTCATCTCACGCGATGTGTAGTATGATCCCTGGACACCCTGCCTGCCGTCCGGGGTCCTGAAATACCTCGAGGGAACCGGAACCAGGTTGTGTATTCCGGGAGCCAGGTCACTTCCCTCTGCATAGATCACCCGTGCCTCAGGCTTCAGCTTGGCCTGAATCCCCTCAAGAAGGCTCACCGGGTCCTTTGGTATCCCGTTGTAATTTCCAACCAGCACCTCGTGGCTGGCGGCATTGGGCCCGATAACAGCTATTGTACTTATATCCCTGCTCAGCGGCAGGATGCCGTTGCTGTTCTTAAGGAGTACAATCGACTCCCGGGCAGCCTGTCTGGCAAGCGATCTGTTGTAGTCAGAACAGTTTGCCTGGTAGGGTATCCGGGCATAATCAACGATACTGTCCGTATCGAACATTCCAAGCCTGAACCTGGCAAGCATAACCCTCCTTGCAGCCCTGTCAATGTCTTCCTCTGTCACAAGTCCTTTTCCAAGCGCCTCCATCAGGTGACGGTAGTCGGCCCCGCACTCCAGGTCTGTTCCCGCCTTAAGCGCCATAGCCGCTGCTTCGGCCGGTCCGGCCGCATACCCCTGAAAATTGTAAAAGTCAGACACCGCCCAGCAGTCTGACACAATGTATCCCCCGAAACCCCATTCGTTGCGGAGTATTCCGTAAAGCTCATCATTAGCACATGCAGGCTGGCCACGGAACTGGTTGTAGGCCCCCATTACAGAATAAACCTTCCCCTCCTTCACAAGCGTCCGGAAGGCAGGAAGGTAGGTCTCATGAAGATCACGCTCACTGACAACAGCATTATACTGATGCCTGGTTGATTCCGGCCCGGAATGAACGGCATAATGCTTCGCCGTGGCTACTGTCTTCAGGTATTTCGGATCAGATCCCTGCATCCCTTCAACGAACCTCAGTCCGAGACGGCCTGTCAGGTACGGATCCTCTCCGTATGTCTCCTGCCCTCTTCCCCACCTCGGATCCCGGAAAATATTAATGTTGGGCGACCAGAAAGTCAGCCCGTGATAAATGCCCCGGTCACCGCGTCTGACAAATTCATGATACTTGGCCCTGGCTTCATCTGAGATTGCATTTGCCACATCAAGCATCAGATCCTCATCCCAGCTGTTGGCAATGGTGATCGATTGCGGGAAAACCGTGGCGTACCCGGCCCTGGCCACACCGTGCAATGCCTCACCCCACCAGTTGTATTCCGGTATGCCAAGCCTCGGGACAGCAGGGGCGTTGTACAGCAACTGCGACGCCTTCTCAACTGTAGTCATACGCGAGACAAGGTCTTCAACCCGCTTTTCAAACGGCAGGCTTGTATCAAGATAGGGATATTGCTGCGCATAGGCTGAAATCATAACCGATACCGCAAACAGGATGGCAATTGTTCTTTTCATTTTAACCGACGAATACTTTTCCCGATAAAGATATTACATAGCATGAAATTTCAGCAACGTTTTGCCTGCGAGACTCAGTATTGTAATGAAATATTAGTGTATATTAGACACTTCAGGGTGAAATTTTATCCCCGGAAACTGAATGATTAAATGAACAAAATGAAATAAAATGAATATCAGAAGAATTGCAAAAAATGTCGCTGTCATAATGATGGCAACGGCAACCATCATTCCGGTGAATACTGAAGCCCAGCGAAGGGGAGAAAGACGTGACAGGACACCGGTGCTCGGAGTCGATAAAGGAACAAGGGAGTATGAAACGGGCAACTTCAGGCTCGGGGTCCTGAATTCTTCACAGACTGCCGCATTCCTCAAAACAAATGATACCGAGGCATTTGATTATACTCCCGGTGACAGGCTTGCAGAGAGGGCGTCAAACGGTTTCTACCACCTGGGAGACCTGAACATAGGCCTGCGTACCGGAGACAGCAAATGGGAGTATTACTCCACTGCCCGTAAGAGAGCTGACATTGAAGCTGTTGAACCCGGCAGCGCCGGTGTGTTGTCAGCTGCAGATCTTTCAAAAACGCTTCCTGATTCAATTCCCCTGAAAGTGATGCGCTACTGGGAGAAGGACGGAGAAAACCTTGTAATGCGATTCACCCTGACGAACACCTCAGCCGGGCCGGTTGAGATTGGTGCACTTGGAATGCCCATGGTGTTCAATAATAACTTCAATGGCAAGTCGCTTGACCAGGCACATGCTGAGAGTGTCTTCTTCGATCCGTACATAGGGATGGATGCCGGTTATCTGCAGGTGGCACATCTGCACGGCAAGGGGAAGGTGCTCGTTGCAGTTCCATACGGGAAGACACCCTTCGAAGCCTGGCGGCCCCTTACGGATGACCCACTCCCTTCAGGCTACACCTACGAGGGGCTTCACGAATGGATGGTTCACAGCAAATCATATGCAGAGACCGCCTGGAAGGAGGCTGAACAGTGGAACAATCCCACTTCGGCTGTTATCAGGCCGGGTGAAACAGTCAGTTATGGCGTGAAGTTCATCCTGGCTGCATCGCTCAGAGATATCGAGCCTGCCCTTGTCGATGCCGGAAGGCCTGTTGCCGTGGGAATACCCGGCTATGTTGTGCCGCAGGATATCAATGCGAAGCTCTTTCTGAAGTACGAGGGGAACATAAAAGAATTTAAAACCGAGCCTGCCGGCGCCCTCGAAATAAAAGATGCCGGAATCAGCCAGAAAGGCTGGCATGAATACCAGGTGCGGGGATTAACCTGGGGAAGGGCACGCCTTACGATCACCTACGAGGACGGCCTCATGCAGACGGTCAACTACAAGGTGATCAAACCCGAGTCAGAGGTCGTGGCCTCATACGGCAACTTCCTCACCACAGAACAGTGGTTTGACGAGAAAAACGATCCGTTCGGACGGGCGCCGTCAGTCATCACATATGACTATGAAAAAAAGGAACAGGTCCGCCAGGACCAACGCGTCTGGGTGGCCGGACTTAGCGACGAAGCCGGGGCCGGAAGCTGGCTGGGTGCCATCATGAAACAGCTCATCATGCCTGACCCGGAGGAGATAAAGAAGATGGAGGACTTTGTCAATCAGACTCTCTGGGGCGGAATCCAGTACAGTGAGGGTGACCTGAAATACGGGGTTAAGAAGAGTCTTTTCTACTATGAACCGGAATCGATGCCCGCAGGCACCTATGACAGTACGATCAGGTGGGCGCCCAACGGTAACTTCCCGTCATGGAACACAAAAGAGACCAACTCAGTGGGAAGGTCGTACAACTATCCGCATGTAGCTGCAGCCCACTGGGTGATGTACAGGCTTGCACGCAACTACAGAGGGCTGGTGACGCAACAGGAGTGGCAGTGGTACCTCGAAAAAGCCTTTCAAACCTCGATGGCCATGATCAGGTTTGCGCCTCACTATGCCCAGTTCGGACAGATGGAAGGAACCGTCTTCATCCTCATCCTCAATGACCTTAAGGCTGAAGGGATGGCCTCAATGGCTGCAGACCTGGAGGCTGCGATGAAAGCACGCGTCGACGTATGGATGAAACTGGCTTACCCGTTCGGCAGCGAGATGCCCTGGGACTCAACCGGACAGGAGGAGGTGTACATGTGGGCGAAATATTTCGGCCTCGACGACAAGGCGCTGGTGACCCTCAACGCAATACTGGCCTACATGCCGACAGTGCCTCACTGGGCTTACAACGGCAACGCCCGCCGGTTCTGGGATTTCCTGTTTGCAGGAAAACTCTCGCGATTCGAGCGGATGATTCACCACTATGGTTCAGCGCTTAACTCAATCCCGGTGCTTCACAGCTACCGCGAAAACCCGTCAGATCTCTACCTGCTGAGGGTTGGCTATGGCGGTGTCATGGGGGCCATTTCGAATATCACACAGGACGGTTTCACCCCTGCTGCCTTCCATTCGTTTCCGCAGACACTTAAAAATGACGGTATCACAGGCGACTATGGCAGCGGATTCCTGGGCTACGCTCTAAACAGCTCGACATATCTCGTCAACAGCGACGAGTTCGGATGGCTCTCATTCGGTGGAAACAGCAGCGTGAAGGGGAAATGGGTTACAGTCGACCTGACTACGGCTGCAAGGTCAAGAGTTTATATTGCACCGGCAGGCGTTTGGTTCACCCTTGATGCCGGCAGGTTCAGCAGTGTCTCATATAATAGTGCCAACGGCGCTGTAAAACTGGTAATCGAAAAGGGTGAGACATGGTCACCGGATGCATTGCTTCGCGTCAGCAACCCTTCACTCGAGGGGAATGCTGTGATCTACAACACCGAGGGACTGAAATCAGACGAAAGGGGCGCCTTTGTTATACCTGTCAGCAAAAAGGCTGCGGTTGTATCACTGAAGAAAAAAGACTGATCCTGCTGTTGCCTCAGCGCCCCTGAAAGCCTTTGCCGGCAGCTCAGCCGGATTGCCTGGTGCACAACCTGATCAGTTTACTGAAAAAAGAATGACGAAGGGCTCTCATCACAGAGAGCTCTTCCGCTTTGTCTAACCTTTAATATGATTTATTACCTTTGGGATTAAGGCCGGTCCTGAAGCCGGGCAACAAAACAGCAAAAACATCATGAGCAAAAGAAGAGACTTCGTCAGAAACAGCATCCTGGCTTCAGTAGGAGTGGCAGGACTGGGATCAGTGGCTTCTCTCCACGGAGCAACCGGAAGAAGGGTGAGCCCCTCAGATAAAATCAGGGTGGCGCTGATAGGCGGCCGCAACATGGGATGGTCTGACCTTGAAACCTTCCTGAAGTTTCCGCAGGTGGAATGTGTCTCCCTGTGTGACATAGACAACGAATGGCTCGGCAAAAGAGCTGCCGATGTTGAGAAGGTCGCCGGCAAAAAACCGGCACAGCTGGTTAAGGACTGGCGGAGGGTGACCGATAACCGGGATGTGGATGCCGTGATAATCGGCACACCTGACCACTGGCACTGCCTTCAGGCTATAGCGGCCATGGAAGCCGGGAAGGATGTATACTGTGAGAAACCGCTCGCCAACTCTATCGCCGAGTGTGACGCCATGGTGAATGCCGCCCGTAAACATAAGCGTGTGGTACAGACCGGACAATGGCAACGGAGCGATCCTCACTGGCAGGATGCCGTTGCCTTTATTCACTCCGGCAAGCTGGGGCGCATAAGAACGGTTAAAGTATGGGCTTACATGATCTGGAAGAAGACCCTCCCGGTTCAACCTGACGGGCCGGTGCCTGCAGGAGTGGACTACGATATGTGGCTCGGACCGGCCAGGCACAGGCCGTTCAACCCGAACCGGTTCCACTATAACTTCAGGTACTTCTGGGATTATGCAGGCGGGCTGATGTCAGACTGGGGGGTACACCTGCTCGATTATGCCCTCCTTGGAATGAAGGCTGACCTCCCGAAAGCCGTATATACAGCCGGCGGCAAATTTGCATACCCCGGTGACGCCATGGAAACACCTGACACCCTGCTGGCGTCATATGTCTATGATGACTTCACAATCAGCTGGGACCATGCCTGCGGCATCAACGACGGCCCCTACGGGCGCGAACACGGCCTGGCGTTCATCGGCGAGAACGGAACACTGGTGCTTGACCGCAACGGCTGGGAAGTCAGACCGGAGACTGATTCCGCTCCGCGAATGGAAGCCGTCCCCCTTATCAAGAAATCTGAACAGATCGAAGGACAGGCCGTTGCAGGAGGCGGACTGGCGGCACATGTTGCCAACTTCCTTGACTGTATGAAAACACGCAAACTGCCCAATGCCGATGTTGAGATCGGCGCCCGCGTGGCAAAAATGACTCACCTGGCAAACGTCTCATGCAGGCTGGGAAAACCCCTTACATGGGACAACCGTACAGGCAGGTTCGGCGAGGAAGAGGCCAATGCACTGATCAAACCGTACTACAACCAACCGTGGATTTTCCCGGAATACTAACCAAACAATAATACCGAAATGAAATTCAAACTCCTTCTCCCGGCACTGCTTATCGCTGCTGCATTATCCGGATGCCGTCAGACCGGCTGGAATGACCTCTTCAACGGAAAGGACTTTACAGGCTTCGTCCAGAAAGGCGGACAGGCACAATTCATTGTTGAAAACGGTGTCATGACAGGCATATCTACTCCCGATACACCAAACAGCTTCATGTGCACCACAGAGGAATACTCAGATTTTATCCTCGAGTTCGAGGTGAAGGTGGATACACTTCTCAACTCCGGCGTACAGATCAGGAGTCACAGCTCTGAGAGTGACGGCCGGACCCTGGTTTACGGATACCAGGTTGAGATTGACCCCACAGACAGGGGATGGAGCGGCGGAATATATGATGAAGCAAGGAGAGGATGGCTTTATCCTGTCACCCCTAACAATGTTCCGGCTGTAAAATCTTTTGACAGGCACGGATGGAACAGCTACAGGGTGGAGGCTATCGGTAACCGCATCAGGACATGGATCAACGGCATTCCCGTGGCTGACCTTGTCGATGATGCTGATTCTTCAGGATTCATCGCTTTCCAGGTGCATGCTGTAAGCCCTGAACTGGCCGGCACGAAGGTAATGTGGAGAAACATCCGGATAACTACCGAAAACCTGGAAAAAATATCAATACCTGACACAGCAGGAATCTGGCAGGCGAACTTCATACCGAACACACTCACTGAACGGGAAAAAGCAGACGGATGGAAGCTGCTGTTTGACGGCAAAACAAATGCCGGCTGGCGGGGAGCCCATAAGGATTCTTTCCCGGAATCAGGGTGGGTAATTGAGGACGGATGCCTCAAAGTACTTGCTTCCGGAGGTGCCGAGTCGCAGGCCGGGGGCGACATAGTGACAGTTGACAGGTATGGTAACTTCGACCTTTCATTCGAGTTCATGATAACCGAAGGGGCAAACAGCGGTGTGAAATACTTCGTAACCGAAGCCTACCCTACGGCAGGCTCCGCTATCGGACTCGAGTACCAGATCCTCGACGACCAGCGTCACCCCGATGCAAAAATGGGGCGCGACGGCAACCGGACAGTTGCATCTCTCTATGATCTGATACCTGCCCGCAACAAGCGCTTCAACGGCGTGGGGCAGTGGAATGCGGCACATATTGTTTCAATGAACGGTCATGTCGAACACTGGCTCAACGGCTTCATGGTGCTTGAATATGAACGGGGCAGTGAGGAGTACCGCAAGCTTGTAAGTGAAAGCAAATACAGGGATTTCGCCGGGTTCGGCGAGGCCGAAAACGGCTACATCCTGCTCCAGGACCACGGGAATGAGGTCTGGTTCCGGAGCATAAAAATCAGGCAGTAGGCAATAGGCAATAGGCAATAGGCAGTATGTCAATGCCTAAATAACGTTGACTCTTTTTTGATTGATTTTTATTCTTTTTTC
>CAZWOC010000011.1:0-118932 GCA_964635655.1 uncultured Rikenella sp.
GCCTGATTGTCACTATCCCCACACTTGGTTACAAGCCTGAGATTGAAAAAGTCTGTCTGTTACTTTTCGCCAGGATTATGAGATATTAATTATTACAGGTATTTCGTAATTCTACGAAATGATTATCTTTGATAAGTCCGGCCAGGCTGGCAGGCCAGGTCTGATTTTATCCGGAGGAAGGTGGCAATGGGTGGAATTTTTCACAATAAAGGTTTCATGAGTGCCGGTTTTCTGAACCTGGGTGCTCATGATGCCTTTTTCGAGGCAACAGAGGGGGAGGCAATCATTGTTGATGTCAGAGAGGAGAGGCTCACAGGTTACAAGAATTTTGATGTACCCCGGCTGATCCATATGCCAAAGAGCAAGATTGAGCAGGATTACGTAAGCCTGCCGCGGGAAATCCCGCTGATCATTGCCGACTCAGTCGGACTGAGGAGCCATGAGGTAATGGAGTTTCTTCATGCCATGGGATTTGAAAATATTGCCAACCTTGCCGGGGGAATAGTGGAGTGGGAGCAGGATAGATTTCCGCTGAAAATTGATCTGACCGAACAACTGAGCGGATCATGTGTTTGCCAGTTGAGGCCGAGAAAAAAGGGCAGGCAATAGGCAATAGGCAGTAGGCAGTAGGCAGTAGGCAGTAGGCAGTAGGCAATAGGCAGTAGCCATTAGCCATTAGGCAGTAGTGAAAGGCAATGATAATCAGGACATAGAACTCAAGACAGCAAAGCCGCAAGACCAGGGCCAAGCGTAAAGAAATGACCCGGTGGGTCATTTTAGCGCAGGAGCCAGCTTGCAGGGCCGGTATCGCGAAGCGACAGACCTTCAGACCTTCAGACCTTAAAAAGAGACAGAAACATGCACAAAATGAAAATACTCATACTATGCACGGG
Source organism: uncultured Rikenella sp. (assembly GCA_964635655.1). Lineage (GTDB taxonomy): Bacteria > Bacteroidota > Bacteroidia > Bacteroidales > VadinHA17 > SR-FBR-E99. The sequence continues at coordinate 894 of CAZWOC010000011.1, forward strand.
GAACAGTTGCCGGAGCCAGATGGCGCATGGTTTCCTGCAATCATTTGATAAAAACCTTATTGTCAGATCCGGAGGCACCGAGCCGGCAGCCAGGATCAACCAGAAAGCTGTTGAGGTAATGGCTGAGCTTGGCATAGACATCAGCCATCACACCCCGCATCTTGTTGATGAATACCTTGATGAAGAGTGGGATTATGTAATCACTGTCTGTGACAATGCGAATGAAACCTGCCCTGCATTTTTTGGCAAAGTCAGGCACCGGCTGCATCTCGGCTTTGAGGATCCCTCTCTTGCCACCGGTTCACCGGATTTTGTTCATGGTGAATTTGCCAGGATACGGGACGAGATCCGCAAGGCATTTCTTCAGTTTTATAATGAAAACGTTAAAAATCACATATGAATCCATCGGAACTGAAACTTATCGTACAGGAAAAGTACGGGAAAATAGCATTGTCGGATGAGGTCACATCCGGCTCATGTTGTAGCACATCTTCGTGCTGCTCTCCGGAAGGTATAAGTACATTCAATGAGAGCTATGATCACCTCAGCGGGTACCTGCCTGATGCAGACCTCAGTCTCGGGTGCGGCGTACCTGTAGAGTCTGCCTCCATCATGGCGGGTGACAGGGTGCTTGATCTTGGCAGCGGTGCCGGGAACGACTGCTTCGTCGCAAGGGCTGTGACAGGTGAAACTGGTTATGTGACCGGCATTGATTTTACTGAGCAGATGCTTCTGAAGGCAGAGGAGAACAGGAAGAAGCTGGGGTACACAAATGTGGAATTTGTCAGGGGAGATATTGAAGAGATGCCTCTGCCGGACAACAGCTATGATGTTGTACTTTCAAACTGCGTCCTCAACCTGGTGCCTGATAAACAAAAGGCATTCAGTGAGATATTAAGGGTGCTGAAAAGCGGCGGACACTTCTGCGTCTCGGATGTTGTGATAAAGGGAACATTGACTGACAGGGCGCGTACCAATGCGGAGTTATATGCCGGATGTGTTTCCGGCGCCTCAACAATGGAGCAGTATCTCGGGTTCATTAAGAATAACGGTTTTACCAGCATGAAAATCCACAAACAAAAAAGGATTGAGCTGCCGGATGGCATACTTGACCCGACGGAAGACAGCGATGGCAACGGAGTATTCAGCATAACCATATCAGCCGCCAAACCCTGAATCCCAACTCCCAACTCCCAACTCCCAATTCCCAACTTGAATCTCCCAACTCGCATCTCGCAACTCCCAACTCGCACCTCGCAACTCCCAACTCGCAAATCGAACTATGCCTTCAAAAAAACGTCTCAAACTGCTTGACCGCTATCTCACCCTGTGGATCATCCTGGCAATGCTTGCCGGGGTAGTAATCGGCTGGATCAGCCCTGAGATTGCAGGTTTCTGGAACAGCCTTTCAATCGGTACAACCAACATACCCATAGCCATTGGGCTGATAGTTATGATGTACCCGCCGCTGGCCAAGGTAAAGTACGAGGAACTGCCTGATGTATTTCGCAATACAAGGATCCTCGGGCTTTCACTTGTTCAGAACTGGATTATCGGTCCCGTGCTGATGTTCCTTCTTGCCATCCTGTTTCTCAGGTTCAATATTGATTATATGTACGGGCTGATACTGATCGGCCTCGCAAGGTGCATAGCCATGGTTATTGTATGGAACGACCTGGCAAAGGGTGATACACAATATGCTGCCGGGCTGGTTGCCTTCAACTCAATCTTCCAGGTTCTCTTTTTTTCGGTTTATGCATACCTGTTCATTGCCGTCCTTCCCGGCTGGTTCGGTCTGCCTGTCAATGACGCTGTTGAACAGATCACAATAGGCCAGATAGCAAAAAGCGTATTCATCTACCTGGGCATACCGTTTATTGCAGGATTCCTGACACGGTTCATCATGATAAAGGTGAAAAGCAAGGAGTGGTACCACACGAAGTTCATACCGAAGATCAGCCCGCTGACCCTTGTCGCACTACTTTTCACAATCTTTGTAATGTTCTCACTTAAAGGAGAATATATTGTGAAAATACCTCTTGATGTAGTCCGGATAGCTATACCGCTTGTAATCTATTTCGTCATCATGTTCTTTGTCTCGTTCTTTATGAGCAGGAGGGCAGGGGCAAACTATGAGCAGACGACAACTCTTTCATTTACAGCAGCCAGTAATAATTTCGAGCTTGCAATTGCGGTTGCGATAGCAGTATTCGGGATCAATTCAGGAGAAGCCTTCGCGGCAGTGATCGGGCCGCTGATAGAAGTTCCGGTGATGATTGCCCTTGTCAATGTGGCTCTCCGGATGAAGTCCAGGTACTTTATGAGGGCAGAAGGCTGAAGCAGGCAAGGTCAGCTGCCAGGCAAACCGGAGACTGCATTCAGCAGGGCCGGTTATTTCCTTCTGAAAAGCCGCGGGATGAATTTAGGGACCTCCTTCTGATAGACAGAGTATTCCGGGTATTTGCTGCTGCTGATTTTTTCAGTCATGACCGAACTGCCAATGAACAGCAATACAAGCAGAGCAGGGCCGACAAGGGTGATGTTTATCCATTCGCCCGAGGCAGCCACGCCGAAAAAGTAAAAACTGATCCAGATGGCCTGTTCAGAGGCAAAATTCGGGTGACGTACATGCTTCCAGAGTCCTTCTGTCAGGAACCCCTTTTTCAGTGAATCACGATAAACCGATGAGTTTACCGCCTCCTGGCGCTTCAGGGTCTGAAACCTGAACTGCTGGTTGTCAGCCACTGTTTCAATAATAAGGAATGTAAGCATCATTATGGCTGCCACCAGGTCTGTAACCCCCAGTGGTTTTTCAGGATGCAACGCCACCAACAGTATCGGGGTTGTAAACAACATTATGAGTATGTTCTGATACAGCGAAATGAACAGCAGATTGAACAGACCGAACCTGAACCTCCCCTTAAGGGCAGGACTCTCCCTGAGTATCTTCCACCGGTAATCCTCCTCGCCCTTCCAGGGAATCAGATTATACCCTCCCTTACGATGAAAATTGTAGCTGAGACGCAGTCCCCAAATTGTAACCAGGATAGCCATTATGATTGTTCTTGAAGTGGGAAAGGCAGCCACAGTCACCCATGAGTATGCCGGAGGGAGCATGCTCCATAGCTTGTCAACCTGGCTGTAATTTCGCGTGATCTCGCTTACAATGAAGCATATTGCAACCACTGAGCCCATAATGATTATCTATGTGGTAATAAGATCACTGAAAGATGCGTCATAACCGGCAAACAATGAGCAAGTTGAGAATCCGGGTAGAAGGTAGGTCGCCATAATTGAGTAATTAAACCGTAAAGATTAACAATTTTTCGGGAGATGACACCATATGCCGGACAATCAGCAATTAACTCTGCTCTTTCTGAGATTGGGAATCAATAACACTCCTTGTTTTTATTATCTTTATATTTCTTATATTGTAACGTGAAGTCAAGAACTGTTATTTGCCTTATGAACCCTGTTGCCAAATTGCGCTTTTGCACCTTCAGACTGCTGCTCGTTTTAGCGGTTTTAATTATGCCGGGTATTTCAGTATCCGGCCAGGTGAAATACAGCGGTGCTGTAATCAATATTCCAGGTGAATCCGTATCACCACAGCTTGCCGGAACAGAGCTGCGACTCCTGTTTGACGGAGTAGCAGATCTCTATTACAGCAAAGACGGGAAGACCTGTTACTACTACATTACTGACAATGAAGGCCGGCTCTTCACATTGTCCGTACCTCCGAAGGGCAGGGCAGAGAATGGTGACGCCCCGGACACCTGGCGGCAGGGTTTTGCAACGGTACTCAGGGCGGTTATGAAGGATACCCCTTCTCTGGCCGGGCGGATTGAAACAGTAATACCGGAGAGGCATGAAATGACGGCGCTGATGCGAGAGTATCACGATGCTTATGCAAAGTCAGGGGAAATAGTCTATTATGAAGCACCGCCTCCTGCATTCATTCCACACTTCGGATTATTCGCCTCCTACAGCGCAGATTACTTGAAACCTGCCAGCTCCGGTGACCTGAAAGGATATAGTATGGATCGGGCTTTTTACCCGGTGGCTGGTATCACTCTCGATGCAACCATGCCCCGGATAAGTGAGAAGTTTTCAATTATTCTTGACCTTGGCGCAGCGAAAAGATATTTCTACGGTTATTACAACCGCTCAGTCTCCTCCACTCCATCGACCGAAACCTACCGTGAGCTTCATATGCATAACTATATGATTATAGGTAACATGAAAGCGGGGTACGCTATCGGATCACGGAGAGTTAAACCACTTGTCTTCGGAGGTTTGTGCTTCAGGACAATTGTTACGGATGACTCGAGAATCGAAGAAGATGTGTTTTCTGGTGATATAATTATCTCAGATACTTATGACTACAGTACAAGGGAGCAGACAAGCTTCGGTCTGACAGCAGGTATTGGTCTTTCAATCGAAATATCCGGTAAAATGTCACTTAGAACTTCACTGGATTATTCAGAACTTTTTGTTACCAGTCTTTCAGGAAGTTACAGGTCTGCCGGCCTGAAACTGGGTGTAAACTTCTAATGCTATGAAAATGAAATCACTTATTCCGGCTGCAGTTCTGATCGTTGCCTTTTCAGTTTGCTCGTGTCAGGATGAAAAATTTACAGAGAAGGGCATCCCTGAAGTCAAAACTGTCGGAGTAACACTTATGGAAGACGGGGCCACTTTTCACGCGATTCTCCTTACCGACGGAGGCATGACGATAAAAGACCACGGTTTCAGTTGGGCCCCGGCTGGAAAAATCGATCCTTCTGAGACAGAGTATTGTTATCTTGGCCCGCTGAACGGAGAGACCAGTTTTTCAGTTACTGTCAACAGCGCTATCTCGAAAGATAAAGACTACGTGTTGAGAGCATTCGTTACCACTGAGGCAGTTACATCGTACGGTAATGAAGTAATGTTCTCAGGCAGGGGAAGCAGGCCCTCAGAGCTGATTTCTGTCACCCCTTCATCCGCATCTGTTGGTGATACTGTCATTATCCGTGGGAACTACTTCTCAAACAACCCCAATAGCTGTTCTGTTTACTTCGGCAGTGCCGAAGCTGTTCTGATATCGTCAGCCATTGATGAACTGAAGGTGGTTGTGCCCTATCTGGTTGCACCCCAGGTGGACCTGAGTGTTGTGATTTCGGGTATTGTCTCTGCAAACAAGATCAGTTTCAATGTCCTGCTGCCTGCAATAACAGAGATAATCCCGGCATCAGCTCCGTCAGGTGATACTGTTGTCATCAAGGGAAATTGCTTTGAAGGAGGTCTGACAGACTGTTCGGTTTTTTTCGGTTCTGTCGGTGCCAGTGTCCTGTCAATAAACGGGAACGAGATAAGGGTTGTCGTTCCGTATACATCACAGGCTTCACCGCAGGTACGCATTGTTACCGGTGGGCTTCCTGCAGTGAATACAGTTGCCTTTGGTATCCTTATGCCATCCCCTCTGGGAATGGCACCACTGTCAGGAACGTTCGGAGATATTGTAAACCTGTACGGAAACAATCTTCCTGTTGATACTACATGGTTCGGAGTCTATTTCAACGATACAAAGGCCAGGGTGACCTCAATGTCAAGGACAAGGCTCCAGGTGAGGGTGCCCACCGGGAATAACGTTTCTCCTGCAACGGTTACAATAAAGTACTATGCAAACTACACCTACACCGACCGGTTTGCTCTTAACCAGGCTGTTATTGATGATGTGTCTCCTAAAATGCTTAATCTCTGGGGGCCTGTTGTCATAACAGGAGAAAATTTCAATCCTGTCGCAAATATGAACCGTGTTATGATCGGAAGCCTGGAATCTCAGATATTAAGCTGTACCACCAATGAGATAAGAGTAGAGCTGCCGCTCGGACTTGTGACTGGCCAGTACCAGGTATCAGTAACTACTATTGCCGGGTCACCGGTAACGTGGAACGGTTACCTGATGTTTGAGTCGGCATGGTCAAAAATGGCTGACTTTCCACCAAGCGGCAGAACGGGTGCAGCAGGATTTGCTATAGGAGGAAAGATATACTTCGGGACAGGCGTTGAACCCTATCTTCAGGCAACCAGGGATTTCTGGGAATATGATCCGGGGACGAACCACTGGACACGAAAAGCAGACTACCCGGTTCTGATAACGTACGCTACCGGACTTTCATCCGGCAATATGGGCTATTTCGCCCTGGGCAAGCTTAATTCTTCCGTGTCAACTCAACTGGTACGGTATGATCCGGTACAGAACAGCTGGCAGTACCTGGCTCCGAAACCCGGAGATGGGTCGACAATGTACTCTCCCGGATTCGAAATCAACGGAAAACTGTATATTCCGGCCGCCAAGGCGATGTACGAATATAACCCGGCGACAGACAGATGGACCCAAAAATCATATCCTTCAGAACTTGGATATTTTGGTGGAGGCGCTGCTTTTTCAATCAATGGCAAAGGCTATCTCGGGGTTGGATGGGTTCATGATATAGGGGCTGATGTCGGAGACTTTTTCGAGTATGATCCTGTGGCGGATACCTGGACTGAAAAGGCAAGCTTCCCGGGTCCGCTCAGGGACGCCGCCACATCATTTTCGTTGCCCAACGGCAAGGGCTATGTCGGTATGGGGCTGGGCAAGCCGCAGATGGAATACCTGACTGATATGTGGGAGTATGATCCTGTGGTTGATGCCTGGAGACAGACGGAAGAGTTTCCCGGATCTCCGAGGTGCAATACCAGGGCTTATGTTATCGGTTCTGTAGCTTATTTAGTAACCGGTTACGGTGGAGTATACGAAAATGATATGTGGATGTTCAACCCGAAGTAATGACGGACAGAACGGCTCAGAGATCCAGCTTTTGCCTGAGGAATCCGGCTGTGTATGAATTACTGCATCCGGCAAGCTGTTCCGGGGTACCCTCGAAAACAAGATAACCTCCGTTTTCCCCGCCTTCGGGTCCAAGATCTATCACCCAGTCGGCGCATTTGATTACTTCAACATTATGCTCAATGAGTAACACCGAATGACCGTGGTCAACCAGTGCGTTGAGTGATTTCATCAGTTTGCTTATGTCATGGAAATGAAGGCCTGTGGTTGGTTCGTCAAAGATGAAGAGCATCTTTTCAGTGCTTTTTTCCTGGCTGAGGTAGTATGCCAGCTTCACTCTCTGGCTCTCTCCGCCGGAAAGGGTTGAGGACGACTGACCGAGCCGGACGTAACCCAGGCCTACATCAGCCAGTGGCTTCAGTTTTGAGGCTATCCTGCTGCAGGTCTTGTCCCTGCTTTTGCCGAAAAAGTCAATGGCCTCCTCGATTGTCATTTCGAGAACTTCGTAAATGTTTTTTCCGTTGAATCTGACCTCAAGGATATCACGTTTGAACCGCATCCCCTTGCAGGCCTCGCAGGTCAGCTCAACATCTGCCATGAACTGCATCTCCACCCTTATAACACCGTCGCCCTGGCATTCCTCGCATCTTCCCCCTTCGACATTAAATGAAAAGTGCGCCGGCTTGAATCCTGACTGAACGGCAGCCTGCTGCTCGGCGAAGAGTTTACGGATGTCATCGAATGCCTTGATGTAGGTGACCGGGTTTGATCTGCTGGATTTGCCGATGGGATCCTGGTCTATCAGTTCGACGGCAGTTATGCTTGTGATGTCACCTTCGAGCGCGGAAAAGCGTCCCGGTTTCATTCTGTCAGCTCCCAGTCTTGCGGAGAGTGCGTTGAAGAGTATCCCATGCACAAGGGTGCTTTTGCCAGATCCGCTTACTCCGGTCACTGCAGTAATTGTCCGGAGCGGGAACCTGACATCAATATCTTTAAGATTGTTCTCACGTGCGCCCCTGATGTCAATATAACTGTGCCACTTGCGACGGACGGCAGGAGTATCTATTTTTAACTGTCCGGACATATATGCGGCTGTAAGCGAACTGTTCTTCTTCGGGAAGCTGACGCTGCCCTGGTATATTACCTCACCACCGTGGATGCCTGCTGCCGGGCCCATATCGATGATCTGGTCAGCCGCCCTGATTATTTCCTCTTCATGTTCAACAACGATTACAGTGTTTCCAAGGTCGCGCAGTTCCTTCAGCACATTGACGAGCAGGGCCGTATCGCGGGGGTGAAGTCCTATGCTGGGCTCGTCAAGTATATAAAGTGAGCCCACCAGGCTGCTGCCAAGTGAGGTTGCCAGGTTTATGCGCTGTGATTCACCTCCGGAAAGAGTGTTTGAAAGCCTGTCGAGGGTCAGATAGGAGAGACCTACGTTCACCAGGAAGCCGAGCCGCTGCTGTATCTCTTTGAGGAGGCGGCCGGCAATCTCCTTTTCCTCTCCGTTGAGCACGAGATTGTCAAAGAATCTGAAGGCCTCACTGACTGGCATCGAGGTAATCTCAGTGATTGATTTTCCGCCAACTTTCACGTAGCCGGCCTCTTTTCTCAGGCGTTCACCGCCGCATGACGGGCATGTCCGTTTACCGCGGTAACGACTCAGCATGACCCTGTACTGAATTTTGTATTTCTTTTCTTCCAGGTGTTCGAAGAAGCGGTTAAGACCGAAGAAATACCTGTTCCCTGTCCATACAAGCGCCTTCTGTTCGGGGGTCAGCTTATACCATGGCTTATGTATAGGGAAGTCGAATTTATCGGCACTGAACAGGAGCCTCTCCTTCCACTGCTTCATTGTTTCGCCGCGCCAGCAGGCGATGGCATCATCATAAACGGACAGGTTCTCATCCGGGATGACGAGATTTTCATCTATCCCGATTATCTTGCCGTACCCCTCACAGGCCGGGCACGCTCCAAGAGGCGAGTTGAAACTGAAGAGATGTTCCGTGGGTTCTTCGAAGGTTATGCCGTCTTCCTCAAACCGGTCGGAGAACCTGACAGTCTGGGTTGTCTCCTCGTCGGTGACAGTCAGATTCAGTTCACCCCTGCCTGTCATGAATGCTGTCTGTACAGAGTCTGCGGCCCGGCTCAGTTCCTCCTGTGAATTACCGGCAGTAAACCTGTCAATAATCAGGTCAGCGCTGCGCATTCTGGCAATGAATCCGGCAGCTTCCTCCTCATCCAGTCTCATTATCCCCTTTTCGGTACTGATACGGTTATACCCCTGCTGAAGGAGGAACCTGACATATTCACCCGGCTCCACGTTTTCCGGTACGGCAACGGGGGCGGTGAGCACTACCCTGGTACCGGGAGTGAGGGTGGCGAGATAGTTCACAACGTCATCAACAGTGTGGCGCCGCACCTCACGTCCGGATACGGGTGAGATTGTCCGTCCTGCACGGGCCCACATAAGACGGAGGTAATCATTGATTTCCGTCGAGGTACCCACAGTTGACCTCGGATTTCGAGTGTTGACCTTCTGTTCGATTGCGATGGCAGGGGGGATGCCGTTTATGAAATCGACATCGGGTTTGTTCATCCGGCCCAGAAACTGGCGGGCGTAGGATGAAAGACTTTCGACATACCGGCGCTGTCCCTCGGCATATATTGTATCAAACGCCAGTGAAGACTTGCCTGATCCTGATACGCCTGTGATGATTACAAGGCTGTTTCTGGGTATTGAAAGAGTGATCTCCTTGAGGTTATGAACACGCGCTCCCTTTATCTCAATGTTACCCTTCATTCAGCCATCGTTGATAAGTTGGCAAAATTAATGATTTTGAAATTACTATTTTTTGTTTTCTTTGTCTGCATCAGAAATGAAACAAACCGGGAACACATCCCGTATAAGCCAACAGTTAAGAGAAAAAAAACAAACAACGCAACAAAGGAGGACCGCCTATCGTATAACTCTACCCGAAACCAAAACGAGAGTAAGTTATGAAGAGCAAAATGACCGATTATGAGCTTATTACAAGCTTCATAGGCGGTAACGAGAGAAGCATAGAGCTGCTCATCCTGCGTCACAAAAGCAAAGTTTATTCTTATATCAGCCTTTACATCCGGAACCGGGACCTGGCTGACGACATTTTCCAGGACACATTCCTGAAAGTGGTCCAGTCAATACGGGCAGGACGTTACCAGGACGACGGTAAATTCATTTCATGGGTGATGAGGATTGCTCACAATCTTATAATCGATCATTTCAGGCATGAGAAACAGATGGGAATCGTTCTTAACGATGATTACGAGACCGATCTTTTCAACACGAAGAGGCTGACAGACGACAACGTCGAGGATGTTATTGTCCGCCGCCAGGTGATGCGTGATGTGAGGCGGCTTGTGAACGGGCTTCCGGAGGATCAGCGTGAGGTTGTAATAATGCGTCACTATGCAGGCATGAGTTTCAAGGAGATTGCTGACATGACCGGCGTTAGCATCAATACTGCCCTTGGACGGATGAGGTACGCACTTATCAACATGCGCAAGATTATGGTTGAAAAAAATATCACCCTTTCAATCAGCTGAAACAATTTTTCAGGTAACGGGGCGTTTTTCTCATATGAGAACAGAAGCGCCTATGGATAAGAATTCTACCCTCTTACTGTCATATTTTGAAATCACCAATACCCCGTCAGACCTGATTGCAGACGCCTTCGGCATCGATTCAGCACTGGGCGTACTCCTTCCTGACATGGATGATGCTCCTTCTGATGATGTGATTGCCAGCCTGTTCGAGAAGATCAGGAAGGGTGAGGCTCACTGACAGACATTCCTCAATACTTAATATCATTGTCGGGGAACCGGCAGGCAAGTCCTGTCCGGTTCTTCTATTATCTGACCGTCATCATGGTCATTCTTGCATGATTTTTTTACCTTAGCACAATCCAATTAGATACTTTATGAAAAGAACGATTGTCTATTTTATTGCACTGACGGCCGTGCTGTGGTCGTGTACTTCAAAACAGGAAAAGATGGAGAGCAGGATGAGGAATTTCATTGCGTCATACGAAAAGGCGGTAATCCCTCTTTACAAGGAATCAGCCCTCGCGTCATGGGAAGCCAATGTCACCGGAACAGACGAAGCCTGGGCGAAAAACGAAAAAGCCTCTGTGGCTTTTATCAACTACTTTACCGACAAGCAGGCATTTGCCGAACTGAAGGAGCTTAAAGAATCAGGAGCCATTAAGGATTCACTTCTTGCAAGGCAGCTTGACGTAATCTACAACCAGTTCCTTTCTGGCCAGGTAGACACCAGCCTGCTCGCCGAACAGGTGAGGATGGAAACAGAAATAACAAAGAAATTCAACTCATTCAGGGCTGAGATTGGCGGAAAGATGCTGAGTGACAACGAGGTGGAGGATATTCTCCGCAATTCTAAAAGCTCTGCCGAGCTCCAGGCAGCGTGGGAAGGTCACAAGATGATCGGCCCCGTTGTGGCTGACGACATAATCAATCTCGTCAGGCACCGCAACAGAATCGCCCGGGAACTGGGATTCAACAACTATCATCAGATGAGCCTGCAGCTTTCCGGACAGGACCCGGAGGAGGTGACAATGATTTTCGATGAACTCGACAGTCTCACCAGTGGCGCTTTTGCAGCCCTTAAAGGCGAAATAGACAACTATTATACAAAGCGTTACGGCATTCCGGCAGAAAACCTTATGCCGTGGCACTACCAGAACAGGTATTTCCAGGAAGCACCGGAAATATACTCTGTTGACTTTGACAGTTATTATGCCGACAAGGATCCGGTGAAACTGGCTGCTTCGTATTATGAATCGATAGGATTACCAGTGGAGGCTATTCTTGCCAGGAGCGATCTCTATGAGAAACCCGGCAAAAACCAGCACGCATTTTCAACCGACCTCGACAGGGAGGGAGATGTCCGCACCCTTGACAACATCAGGCCTGATTCATACTGGATGAATACAATCCTTCATGAACTCGGACACGGCGTATACTCATACTATAACGACAGGACTCTCCCCTTCGCAGTCAGGGATGCGGCTCATACCTTTACAACAGAGGCTGTTGCAAATTACTTTGGCAGGCTGGCGACCAATCCCGCATGGATGAGCTATATGGGCATAATCACACCTGATGAGGCTGAGAGGATCAGTGACGAAGCCTTCAACGCCTTCAGGCTGCAGCAGCTTGTCTTCAGCCGCTGGGCACAGGTAATGTACAGGTTCGAAAAGGCAATGTACGAGAATCCTGACCAGGATCTCAACCAGCTATGGTGGGACATCGTTCAGAAGTACCAGATGATGAAGAAGCCGGAAGGACGGAATATGCCTGACTGGGCCACAAAAATACATATTGCCCTGTATCCGTGCTATTACCATAACTATCTTCTCGGGGAACTTCTGGCATCGCAGTTCTCGGAATATATCACCGGTACTGTTGCCAAAGGCAATACACCGGAAGATATGAAAGCAATGGGCGAATTCTTCAGAACCAAAGTCTTCATGCCGGGGATGCGTTATGAGTGGAATGATATGATTGAGAAGGCTACCGGTGAAAAACTGACTGCAAAGCATTACGCTTCACAGGTTGTGGATGAGAAATAATCAAAATATGACACAAATGAGAAAACTTATTTTCCTTATGGCCCTGGTAATTACAGCCTGCTCGACCCCCGGCAAAAAGGGAGGGGAGACAGGCACAGCATACATTGGCGAAACGGTGGTTACCTCAACTGTTGACAGAGTGGCGGGTGAGCAACCTGCTGCTGATAAACTGCTCCTTGAAAAAGGAGTGCTTCATGCTGCTTCGCTATGGCGCGAAAAGGACGGCACAGCTGACGAATTCACTGATTTCGTCTCTGCAAATTACATCTCTGATCCGGCAAAGCGAAAAACAGTGTTCATCAAGATAAGCAACTACCTTGAGTCACTCAGCGGAAATATGAACGAGATAACCCTCGATCTCAAAAAAATCCTTGATGAGGCAGCAGGGGAAATAGACGAGGTAGACCGGATGTTCGGGAACTACTCGGTTGGCTCACACATGCAGTCAGACTTCTATGAGAATAAGATTGCCTTTATGATAGCCCTGAATTTTCCATATTATACCCTGGCTGAAAAGGACGAGCTTGGCGGTGGATGGAGCAGGGAACAGTGGGCCATGGCACGCCTCGGTGACATGTTCGTTTCACGGGTGCCGGCAGAACTGAACCAGGCTGCAAACACTGCGATCGGCAATGCTGAGATGTACATTGCAGAGTATAATATCCATATGGGAAAACTGCGGACCGATGACGGCCGGCAGATTTTTCCCGATGACATGGTGCTTCTTTCGCACTGGAACCTACGTGATGAGATCAAGTCTGACTACGCTGACAGTGAAAACGGTAACGAAAAGCAGGAAATGGTCTACAGGGTGATGGAGCGGATCATCAGGCAGGAAATTCCAGGGATCGTAGTCAACAGTCCCGATTATGAATGGGCCCCCTTCTCAAACAATGTCACTAAGGATGGCGCAGCTGTTGAAGCCAAGGCTGAGCCAGACACCCGTTACTCACATGTCGTCAACATATTCAAGGCATTCAAGGCAATCGACCCCTATAATCCGGGAATGAACACAGCCCTGCTACGCGCTTTTGCAGGAGGGATGGAAATATCAGAGGAGGATGCTGCAGCCCTCTTCAACGAGTATCTGAGTTCACCGCAGCTGAAGCAGCTTGCCGGCATCATCAGGGAGAGACTGGGACGTGACCTGCGGCCATATGATATATGGTATGACGGATTCAGACCGAGAAGTTCGATTTCCGAGAGCATGCTCACTTCAAAAACATCGGCTCTCTATCCTGACCCCGCCGCTTTCAGGGCCGGAATGCCGGCTATTCTCGTAAAACTCGGATGGTCGCCTGAGAGGGCTGAGTATATCGGAGACAAGATCGTTGTTGACCCGGCCCGCGGATCCGGCCATGCATGGGGCGCAGGAATGAGAGGAGCCGTTTCACACCTAAGGACACGTGTTTCTGACAAAGGAATGGACTATAAGGGTTACAACATAGCAGTACATGAGTTCGGCCATAATGTGGAGCAGACAATCTCACTTTACGACGTCGATTATTATATGCTTGCAGGCGTTCCAAACACTGCGTTTACAGAAGCTACTGCATTTCTGTTCCAGGACAGGGACCTGATGCTGCTTGGCATCAACGACGAGAATCCGGAGAAGGAGAAGCTTCAGACTCTTGATGCAGCCTGGTCACTCATGGAGATTATGGGAGTGAGCCTGGTGGAAATGGGTGTCTGGAACTGGCTCTATGAGAATCCGGAAGCAACTCCGGCACAATTGAAAGACAGGACGGTGGCAATTGCAATCGAGGTATGGAACAAGTATTTTGCTCCGGTGCTTGGAGTAAGCGATTCACCCCTGCTGGCAATCTACTCACATATGATCAACGGACCGCTCTACCTGCCCAATTACGCCTACGGACAGATAATACAGTTCCGGATTGAAGAACAACTGAAGGGAAAAGATTTTTCGGACGAGATTGACCGTATGTACAGTCTGGGTCGCCTTACACCCCAGCATTGGATGAACCAGGCAACCGGAACGAAAATTTCAGCGCAACCGTTGCTCAGGGCCCTTGATGAAGCCTTATAAAATTGAACTGCCCTGATGATGCATTTTCAGGGCCGGGGCTCATGACCGGACATGAGACATTGAGATTATGAAGTAACCTGTCGTTGCCAGGAAATTGCGCAGGAAGGGTATCCTGCCGATAAAGTCCGGCAGCAGGCGGGGACGAAGCCCAAACTTGGTCTCAAAGTTCGGGTTAATGAACCAGAGGGATTTTTTTAAAACGAAGAATCCCTCTTTTTTTATTATCCTGTTGAACCGCCCCAGGTTTATCCCGGTATCTCTTATCTCCATGAGTCCTTCAATGCGTGCCAGGCTCTCCCCGGCGGTGCTGAGAAGAAGCCGGTACAGGCAACGGGGCAACAGGTGTATCCACGGCATTTTCGACAGTACACGACTGTCGCAGACCTGCTGGTGACCGCCAAAGGGATTGTTCCATGGCGGAAATGCGATGAACAGGACGCCGCCGGGAGCAAGAAGATTCTTTACGAAGCCTATGAATTTTTCCTGGTCATGGATGTGCTCAAGTACGTCACGCATCATTATCAGGTCAAATTTTCCGGCACTGCCACAGTCATAAATGTCTGCGGCAATGAAATCAACTCTGCCTCCGTCCCGCACTGAAGCATAAAATTTCCGGGCATTTTCAATCTTGTGCTCCGATATGTCTATGCCGGTAATACGTGAACAACCCGCTTCAAGGAAGGGGAGAAGATTGCCTCCCTCCCCGCATCCTATCTCCAGCACAGAAAGAGCAGGAGTGACCGGGATCACCCCTTCAATGAACGGAATTACATGCTTCCGGGTGGTTTGACCCTGCTCCCTGAAATAAAGCTCCCTGTCAGTATGACGTTCATGCATGTGCCAAAAGTAAATTTTTTTTCTGTTTTTCTTGACTTGTATGATTCTGAGTGATATCTTTGTGATATCATAATAATATCATAAGTCATGAAAGAAGAAAGAATTTTCAAAGCGTCATCAGGATATCTCGTCCTGGTACTTGCACTCATTGCAATTGCTGCAACCATCTTTGCCTTCATCGGCGAGATTTTCTGGCTGGGCACCATTCTGATATTTGTTGACATCCTCCTTCTCGGAGGGCTGATGGTTGTCAACCCCAACGAGTCGATGGTGATGGTTCTCTTCGGTGCTTATCGTGGAACAGTTAAGAAGAACGGGTTCTGGTGGAACATTCCGTTCTATTCGCGCAAAAAGATTTCACTCAGGGCCCGTAACTTCGACAGTGAGCCCATCAAGGTGAACGACAAGAACGGTAACCCAATCAAGATAGGGCTTGTTCTGGTTTGGAAGGTTGAAGACACCTACAAGGCTGCATTTGACGTTGACAATTATGAGCATTTTGTACTTGTTCAGAGTGATGCAGCCCTTCGCAAGCTTGCCGGACTCTATCCCTATGACAACTGGGAGGGTCATGATCAGGAGATGACGCTTCGCAGTGGTGGTGAAGAGGTCAATGACGAGCTTGAGAAGGAGATCAGTGAAAGGCTGAAGATTGCCGGTATCAATGTAATAGAGGCGAGGATCAACTACATTGCCTATGCCGAGGAGATTGCCGGTGCGATGCTTCGCCGCCAGCAGGCTGCTGCTGTGGTGGCTGCAAGGTTCAAGATTGTTGAGGGTGCAGTTTCTATGGTAGAGATGGCCCTGGAGCAGCTGTCAGAGAAGAATATAATTGACCTCGACGAGGAGAAGAAGGCGGCTATGGTAAGTAATCTTATGGTGGTGCTGTGCGGCGACAAGGATCCCAACCCGATCATAAACGCCGGAACATTGCATCAGTAGTCATGCAGAAGAAGTCGTTCGTCATAAGGATTGATCCGGACAAGCTGAGTGCCATTGAGAAATGGGCCTCTGACGAGTTCCGCAGCACCAACGGTCAGATTGAATGGATCCTTGACCAGGCACTGCGCAAGTCCGGCAGGCTTCGTGACAACAGTGAAAAAACAAAACAGAAGAAAGATGAAAAGTGAAATGCCGATGATAAAGTATACATGTCCGAAATGCGGTGGCAGAAAGTACAGGCTCAGCGAGATAAGGGTTGCCCACAGTCTCTTCACACAGCTTTTTGACATTCAGGCCAGGAAGTATACTGCAATGACCTGTGAGAAGTGCAGTTATACGGAGTTCTACAACGTCCCGGCAAGGAAGATTACAAGTGTGCTTGATTTTTTCACGAGTACCTGATATCAGATGTTTGCAAGGCTGACGGAGCAGCAGGCGGCTATGCCTGCTGTTTCTGTTCTGAGACGACCTGTTCCGATGTGTGCCGGAGTATAGCCTGCAGTGATGGCTGCCCTGACCTCATCAGGTGTGAAATCGCCCTCGGGCCCGATAAGGATTGTAACATCCTCTCCGCGGCCAAATGCCTGTGTTATGGCAATTCTTTCAAATGAAGGGTCACAGGTGGCTATTATCCTTTTTCCTATGCCAGTTCTGAAAATGAAACTGTCAAATGTTTCCGGCTCCCCAAGACGGGGTAGGAGACACCGGGCTGACTGTTTCATGGCTGAAAGAATTATCCCTTCGAGTCTCTCCCTTCTTATCCTCCGCTTCTCCGAGCGGCTGCAGAGCAACGGTGTGATTACATCGATCCCTGTCTCCACCGCCTTCTCGATGAACCATTCCAGCCGGTCGTCATTCTTCAGCGGTGATATTGCCACATGAAGCCTGTAATTGCGTCGTGACGGGTCGCTTCTTTCGGAAGTTAATCTGACTGACATGCCGTTGGTGTCATCGCCGGTTATGATTCCTTCGTATAGTATTCCCGTGCCGTCGGTAAAGTTCAGTACATCTCCACGGCGCATGCGCAGCACCCTTAGGCAATGACCTGACTCTTCCCTGCTGAATAGAGCTGTGCCGTTTTCCACTATTGCGGAATAAAAAATCTGCATCGTGTCACATGTTTGCACAAATTTACGGATTTTAGCGTTGTCAGACATTACAGGCAGGCACGATGAAAATAGGAGTTTTATCAGACACGCACGGCTGGGTTGACCCTGCTGTTTACGAACACTTTGCGGTTGTGGATGAGATTTGGCATGCCGGTGACGCCGGCAGCGCCGATGTTATTACAGAACTTGAAACATTCAGGCCTTTGCGTGCCGTCTGGGGTAACATTGACGGGTTTGATGTGAGGAAGGCGACAAAGGAATACCTGTTTTTCAGGGCCGGATCAAAAAGTGTCCTGATGATCCATATAGGAGGTTATCCCGGCCATTACTCTCCCCGTGCACTTGAGCTTATCAGCAAGTATAAGCCTGACATCTTTGTCTGCGGTCATTCACACATATTGAAAGTGATTTACGACAAAGCACATAATATGTTATGCGTCAATCCCGGGTCAGCAGGCCGTACCGGGATTCACAAAGTAATGACAATGCTCCGTTTCAATATAGATGAAGACACTGTAAGTGATATGGAGATCATTGAATTCGGAAGCAGGGGACGGAGTAATGATCAGTAAGTCAGGCATTCCGGGGCGCTGATCCCTGATGCGCCGGTTGCAGCCGGAATAAATGAAATCACCCGGGGACGCCGTTGGCCCGGCCGTCAGTCTAATACTCCTCGAAGCCTATACCTCCGCTCTCCATTCTCCTGAGGAAACTCCTGAGCCTGTCAGGTACTCCGGGGATGTATTCGAAGTCTGTCCTGGAGTTGGCATTCGGGTCTCTCCTGAGCTTATCCTTTGTGTTCGCAAGAATGTCATTATAAACCTGGCTTGATGAGTAACTCATCAGGATACCCCTGACATATGAGAACCAGTACCATGTGTTGTCGCTTGCCTTAAGGTAAATATCAAGCAGGTCACCCGACCTTTTTCTCTGCAACTCAATCCAGCCGTCAACATATACATTCAGGGGCTGGTCACCGATAAATCCAATTCCTATTTTGCCTTTTGAAATGAATGACATCGAATAGGGATTCCATTGTAATGTTACGTCATTAAGGAGCAACTGGGAGGTATATTCCTTTGGGAGTGACCGTACCACGCCGAATAGCTGGAGCTCTTCACTGAGTTTTTTTGCAGCCTCTTCTCCGAGGAGGTCACGCATTGCCTTCTGGTTGAATTCAGATGAGAGATTGACTGTACGTAGTGTCGGGTTTGTCCGTATATCGTCAGCCATGGCTTTCAGAGCTTCGGCACTGAAGTGGAACGAGAATCCGAGCACTGAACGGACCTCTACCCTTGATGAGTCGGTATTATGAATTACTGCACCGGAGCTGTTCAGCCTGAGTAAGCCGAAATCTGTTCCGAAATTGATCCTTCCTTCACTCAGAAGAAGGCACATGTTCCTGTCAAATGTCACCATGTTCCCATGCCTTCGCAGATCTGCAAGCTTCTCCATTGATGCAATACGATACCTCTCACTGCCTTTGTCATGGAAGAGGTAACCTTCCGCATTCAGCAGAGGCGAATCACTCCATGAATGCCTTTCAGATAGGAACGTACTGTATACTCCGGCCGAGTCAAGCGTCACGAAACTGCCTGAAAAGAGCAGGTTATCATCTATGTCACGAGGCTTGTCACTGATAGGAATAAGAACATTTTCCGGATCAATGAGTGCTGAAAACTTAACCTGTTTGCTGTTTATATTCCTGCAGTCTGTGACGATTCCCGCAGCGCCTGTAAAAAGGAGATGCTCCATGTCAGACTTCAGGGTTACATCACCTGAATATGTAAAAGCAGGGCTGAGGGTGAAGTTCTGTCTTGCCGGAATGTTACCGGTAGCCCTTGTAGCCATTGTGTCAACCCTTATTTCACCGAATTCGATCACCTGGGTGCTGCCATCGGCGCTTTTGTAGTCATATTGTCCTGATCCGCTGTAGTTTGCACTGCTTTCGATGTTTAGCCTCGCCGAGTGTATAAGGTGCCTGTTGTTGACTGCCACCACGGCATTCTCAGCAGGCCTGACACGGGCGCCTTTTTCAATGTAAAGAACCCCGTCTCCTGGCTGAATCAGTGCGTCGGCAACCGGTATATAATTCACATCCTTCACCATCAGGTATTCATCCCTGAGGTAGTAGGATGCAGAGCCGGACTGGAACTTAAGCGTATCCTTAATGTTGTTTGTAGACAGGAAGGTTGGTTTTTCCTCCATCCCGTGCGGTACCTTGAGAAGTTCCGCCGGTGTCATGAGAGGAACAGATTCCCTGCCTTTCTGAGACATATCCATGACCTTCTTGTCTATGTCATACTCGAAGTTGGTCATTTTGGAAATATATTCGATCCCTGGAAGGACCACGAATGATGAATCTGTATTCAGCTGAAAAGAGGCTTTCCGGGTTGTGAAATCGACATGAGTTCTGGCATCGCTTGCCACGAATCCGTAACCGTTGCCTTTCAGGGCTTTGAGGTAATAATCGGACGTGTCAGCGTCAAATGAATTGGATTTGAAGGAGAAAGTTTCTGACGTGATTCGTGCGTCAGCTGTATTTACTTCACCCTGACCTTTCATTTTATCCGGATGCAGGATAAGGGTGCCTGACATTGTGGTCCCGTTTCCAAACATGCTGAATTCCTTTCCCTCGCTGTTCATGGCATACAATTCATTCGTCTCATTGAGCCACTGGATATCAACATCCTGTGACCTCAGAACAGGAAACCTCCCGGCAGAGTCAGGCTTCATGTCGAAGGTTTTAGCCCTTGTCAGCATAAAATCAGGGAAGAACATGAACGTGTCAGCCACTGCTGTCGCTGTAAGATGTTCGACCCGTCCACTCCCGATAAGGCCCGAGTTGCTCATGCTCAGATAGTTGTACAATCTTCCCCTGTTGTTATATATCGGGATTCCCTCCGCGGGAATAGTCATGGCAAATCCGAGTGATGTGTCAGGCTGGACGGTCAGAGTCTGGCGCATAGGTTCGATAATTCCACCACCTACGAATTCACCGGATAATGCCATATCTGCATTTGTGTAGTGGTCTATGTTCGCGTAGGTGAAGGGGTCGAGTTTAAAATAGAATTTTTCCTTGGGATACAGCCCGTCAAGGTTTGTGATTTCGTCATAAAATATGTAAGAATCAGTTGTAGAGGTAATGATTGGATATTGTTTGAGACTCTTAAGCCCGGATTTGTTCTTTGGATCGTCAATACGAAGGTTTGCCGATCCGAGTTCGATCATATTTTCGATGGGTCTGATTACCGGTTTGCCAAAGGCATCCCTTTCCTCAGTTTCAACTGCAATCTTGATAGAATCTATTTTGTTCAGCCTGAGATTGAATGTGTCATAACTGAATGAAAAATCCTTTCCATAGATTGTAAAGAGTCCGGCGTTTACTATTCCGTCAAAGCTTACCGATCTGTTTTTTCCCACTGTCAGGCGGCCGCCGTAAGGTCTTATTGCCACCTTCTGTGAATCGCTGAGTGATACGCCCCTGACGCCCCTGATATCGAGTGTATAGTCTTTCAGGTTCAGAATTGCATTTTCCTCAGCATCTCTTGTTTCACTGTAAATTGTAATAGCATCATAGTCCTTTTTCTTTGCAAAGGCGGCTATATAATCGTCAACTTTTGGTTTGACAGCCACCTCACCGAAGTTACGGTCATAGAAAAGAAAACCGTTGTTTGCGAGCTCGATGCACAAGGCAGTTGCCTGCTCTGCCGGCATCCGGATCGATTTTGCGAATCCCTCAACCGTAAAGACATCAGATCCGTACTGCCTGGCATAGTCCCTGACACGGTAAAGGGGGTGGATTTCATCAAGCCTCATCAGCCTGAAGAAGTTGGCCTCATTGTAAAAGGTTACAGATTCGAACCTGGCTGACCCTATTGATGCACCCCTTGTCCGCGACATTATAATTGTCGGCATGTCCATATCCCAGAGCAGATGCTCGAAATACAGGTCCATATTATGGTACGAGTCGAAGTACGGGCTTCGTGACAACGGGCTCGTAGTGCGGAACATGCTTACCTCCCGTGTATCGGTATTGTAAGAGAACCCGAGGTTAGAGTGATAGATTGAGTCGTTTTCCAGGTAAAGGGTGGGGGACGACTCGTTACTGATGATTGATCTTTGTGAGAGAATGAAATTTCTCGATGTGATTTTGACAGCCAGGGTGTCATCACGAAAAAGCCTTACGTTTGCAGGGAACCAGTTTGACCCTGTTCCCCTTACAATAGCGCCTTCAAGGGCCAGCCCGCCTTCGAAGTCCACTCCGGGGTATATATCTTTGATCAGGAACCTTGTCTCATATGTCTCAAAACGAGGCATTGTGGCCTTGTCAGGTGATATTATGTCAACAGCCCTGTCAGTCAGTCTGCCGAGAACAGGCGTCTGAAAGTACGTCGGGTGGGTGAGCATGGCTGAGTCACAGACGAACTCACTTTTTGTAACGTCTATATCGAAATCTGAAAGCCTGGCAAAAACCCTTGCCGGATCATAACCCGCCTTTTCCCATGTGACAATCCCCTCCTGGCAATGGAGGCGGAAAATGTCAGGGTAATAAGTTCCGGTAAAGCCAAGAATCTGTGTGCTGTCACGCCCCAGGTATGCAGTAAGAGTAACAGCTTCAATATCAATTTTCAGTACTGTGTCACGTGCAAATTCAACCTTTCCGTCTGTAGCTTTCCACCTGACGGATCCTGCAGAAAAGATAGTATTGTCTACAAGCAGCAGGCCGGTTACCTCGATAAATTTTTCGACGGACGAGTTTGTGAAACGAGGGTCAAAAGCCATTTCGCTGAGGCCTGTCAGCCAGACGTCTATCTCATCCTGTTTCTGACCTGTTTTGACGAAGTCAGTCAGGGTCCGGAGGAAAAAAATGAAGCCGGGCACCTGGCTCATCCTGCGGCCCCTGAGCTGGCTTGCGACGTTTATGATCCTGTCTTTGACAGGTCTGGAAAACACTGTGCTGTCATACAGGTTATTAAAGAGATCAATCTCTGCTTTTTCCGGTTTGTTTACCAGGGTGCCCATAAATGCAGTCATTTCGGCGGTGAACTTAGCTGTGTCACCGGAGAACTGCTGCTGGATCTGTGCTGACAGTACGGGGGAGATGACAGCAGCAACCAGAACAGAGATTATGATCTTCCTCATGCGGTTTTCAGAGAGCGTTTACAATATTGCAGAATTCCTCCTTTACAAGTGAAGCTCCTCCGATGAGGCCTCCGTCGACATCAGGGTTGGCGAAGAGCTCTGCTGCGTTCGATGCCTTGCAGCTGCCTCCGTAAAGAATTGTGGTATCTGCTGCCACCTCCCTGCCGTACTGTTTTTCGACGAGCTGGCGTATGAAGGCGTGCATTTCCTGGGCCTGTGCCGGGCTGGCTGTTACACCTGTGCCAATGGCCCAGACAGGTTCATATGCAATAACGCACTTCCTGAAGTCTTCTTCCTGGAAACCGAACAGACCCTTTTCCAGCTGACGTTTCACCACGTCAAAGTGAATGCCGGCTTCTCTTTCTGCAAGGACCTCTCCGCAACAGAAAATAACCCGCAGACCGTTTCTGATGGCTTCGGCGGTTTTCAGAGCGAGAAGTTCATCGGTTTCACCGTAATATGTACGTCTCTCCGAATGTCCTATGATTACACTGCCTGCACCGGTGCTTTTTATCATTGCAGCAGATATCTCCCCTGTATATGCACCCGAACGGTGGTCATTGCAGTTCTGTGCTCCTGAGGTTATGCCCGGGGCCGTCAGCAGGCTGCTGACATTACCAAGATGAATAAACGGGGTGCAAAGAATCACCTCTTTTTCACCAAGAGGATTTGCACCAAAATGACTGTTAAGTTCCCTGGCAAGCTCAACACCCTCGTTCATGTTCATGTTCATCTTCCAGTTACCTGCAACTATTTTCTTTCTCATATTAGATTTTTTGTTGTTGTTATTGTTATTTAATTTAACTGATGTTATCCTGTTTTTTTGTCCTTAACGGAAGTGAAAGTGAAACTGCCAGAAGGAGAGACAGAACGGCTGTTATTGCAATCAGCCTGTTTTCTGCTTTGACACGCGTCCTGAGAGCAAGGGCATTGAGGTCACCCTCCGTGAAGTTTCCCGGCGCCGGCAGATTATGGTATGACCATTTGGCTGCCACTGTGCCGTTGTGCAGAAGCACGAACCCGGGGTTGGACCTTATTACTGTCTTCAATGTGACCTCGTCAGCATAAAGGGTGCTGAAGCCTGTTACGAGCGGCCCTGCCTCCGCAGGAGCAGTGGAAGTCACAATATGGAAGTCAATACCTCTCTTCTGAAGTTCAATGCCGAGATTGTAGCCTTCCATCAGCCCGTCCCTGTCAGACTCGTCAAGCCTCCGGGCAATCATCAACATGACGTCTCCGTTCTGCCGGGTCACCTGTTCAGTCATGTCAACACCCTGTTCACTGATCAGTGCGAACCCGTGAATAGGGGGCTCGTAACCCTTTGATATCAGCACCGATTTCTGGTCTATGAATTTCCATGCAGTATCGTCTGCAGGGTAGTTGTCGAGAGTGAACTCCTGTTGCACGCCGTTCTTTTCATATATGAACCGGATATCGTATTTGTCGGGTTCGGCATCATGCGGTACAGCCATGCTTTCTGCGATATTGGTGCCGACACTGTAGGGTCTGAAATCAATAACAGGCAGGTAGGCCAGGTTAATCCTCATGAATAAAAGAAACATGAAGATGTATGCCAGTGTGAAGTTGAGACCTGCCTTTAAAGTCATCGTGCCTGTATCATCGTTCCTCGTGATGAAGACATATACAACCGGAATGATTATGATTATATTCTTGAAAAATGTCTGCCAGTTTGAGAGGACGATTGCATCACCGAAACAGCCACAGTCAGATACAGGATTCCAGATTGCAAGAATCAATGTCAGGGGTGTGAAGAAGGCCATGAAGATGGCAGCCATCCATGAAGCCGGCCTGATAAGGGCACCTGACAGAAGCATCATGCCGGTTACAAATTCCACAAGGCAAAGCAGGATGGACAGTGGAAGCGCCAGATCACCGAGGAAGCTTATGTTAAAAGCAGCAAAGTAATCACCGAGCTTGAACGCTGTACCCATAGGGTCTATCCCTTTCACGAAACCGGAAAAGGCAAATATTAACCCGGAAAAAATCCTTGCAATCTGTGTCAGTGGCTTCATCTCAGAATATTTCTGTTTTTGAGTACGTCAAGTATCAATCCGAAGATCTCATCGGGCGGGGGCATCATTCCGTCATCATCGCGGCAGTTTATTACCTGGAGGTTATCATCCTCAGCAGCCACAGCCATGTATATGTCACGCACCCTTTTCTGAAACTCCAGGCTGCTTTCATGGATGTCGGCACTTCCCATCAGGTAGGTTCTGTCGTCTCCCTGTCTCCTGTTTTTAAGCTTCTCCTCAGTAAACCTGAACGGGACATCCAGAAAAATGTTGATATCCGGTTTAGGGATACCGAAGTGCTCAAATTCCAGTTTCAGAATCCACTCAGTGAGTCTTTTGACTTCAGCTTCAGTAGCCATCTTGGCGCACTGATATGCAATGTTTGAATAGGTATAACGATCAAGAATGACGAAGTATTTCTCTTCAAGCCATGTTTCTATCATTATGGCGGCATCTTTCCTGTCACCTGCATACATCATTGCAACCAGGTAAGGATCAACGCTGCTGATGTCTCCGAACTCTCCTCTCAGGAAGCGGGCAATCAGCTCACCGAAGTATGGAGCGTCAGTTCGCGGAAAGTGGATATACCTGCACTGCATCTGCCTGGCTGCAAACCATTCCTTGAGCATGGCGATCTGGGTAGATTTGCCTGCTCCGTCAAGTCCTTCTATTACAATTAGTTTCATGTCCGCTGAATGTGTTTCTCAACTACGGATGAAATGGTCCATACTGAACGGGACCTCCATAGACAGTTCCACCAGGCCTGCAACGGCTCCGTTATTATACCATGGCGCCTGGTAAATCATCTTTTTAATACCGTTTTTTTCGATTGTATAGCAGTTGGCCTGGCGGGTTTCGAGTATCTGAAGGATTTTCATCCACGATTCAGGTTTGTGACATTCCCTGAGGTTAGTACCCTCAAGTGATTTACCTCCCTGTTTTAAAAATGTGGAGGCGGATTTCCCGTTCATGTACAGAATTTTTCCCGAATTGTCAGAGACTGTAATTGCCACTCCAAGTTCGTCAGCCCAGTTGATACCGTCCATTTGACTGTTTTGGTTTATCAGAAAGCAAATATAACCAATTTGATGTCACAGGGATTATTCTGCGATTGCATGAGCGTACCAATGACTATCTTTACCAGGGATAATCAACAATGAAATGAATATCAATATCAGGGGAAAACTGATGGATCTCTCCCGGCCCCGGGTAATGGGCATTATAAACATTACAAATGACTCATTTTACTCTGGCAGCCGTTTTATTGCAGATGACGAAATTTTGTCTGTGGCGTCAGGGATGCTTGAGGATGGTGCAGATATACTTGATATTGGCGGCTGTTCGACCCGTCCCGGTTCGGAGGCAGTGCCGGAACCTGTCGAAAGGGAACGTGTATGCAGAGCGACAGAACTGATAATGAGGCAGTTTCCTGACGCGGTCATTTCAGTTGACACATGCTGGGCGTCAGTTGCCGAGGCTGCCGTCAAGGGATCCGGAGCGGCGATAATAAATGACATCTCCGGGGGAGTGCTTGATGACGGGATGTTCCCGACTGTTATCAGACTGAATGTTCCCTATATACTGATGCACATGCAGGGAACGCCAGGAACGATGCAGCTCGATCCTCACTATGATGACGTGGTTGCCGACATACTTTCATGGTTCGCGAAGCGGATTGCTCCTCTCAGGGAAGGCGGGGTAAAGGATATAATACTTGATCCCGGTTTCGGTTTTGGTAAAAGTGCCTTTCACAATTTTGAAATGCTCCGCAGATTCTCTGAATTCAGTGCAGCCGGGATGCCGCTTCTGGCCGGTCTCTCGCGTAAATCGATGATCTGGAAGACGCTGGGTGTCACACCTGAACTGGCGCTTAACGGGACTTCTGC
This sequence comes from uncultured Rikenella sp., assembly GCA_964635655.1. Taxonomy (GTDB): domain Bacteria; phylum Bacteroidota; class Bacteroidia; order Bacteroidales; family VadinHA17; genus SR-FBR-E99. Next base: position 27,343 of record CAZWOC010000011.1, read on the forward strand.
CCTCAATATGCTTGCCCTCGTCAATGGTGCAGGAATACTCAGGGTGCATGATGTGCATGAAGCACGCCAGGTTGTAACCCTTTTTGAAAAGATGTGGCCTGAAGGCGTCCTATTTGATCATTATTCGTAAATTTGCCAGTCTCTGTATTCTGACATATGTTCCAGATCACTGTCCTCGATATAATCGATATTTTTATGGTAGCGACGCTCTTCTACCAGTTGTATCGTCTTATCAGGGGCACAGCTGCATTCAGCATTTTTCTCGGGATATTTTTCTTTTACCTTTTCTGGCTGGTTGTCAAAGCCCTCAATATGGAGCTTATAAGCGCTATCATCGGTCAGGTGATAGGGGTGGGGGTCATAGCCCTGATAATTGTGTTCCAGCAGGAGATAAGGAGATTTTTGCTGGCCATAGGGAACAGGTACATGAGCAGAAACAGGTTTACTTTTGACAGGTACTTTCCCTCCGGAGGAGTTGACCAGACAACCAACCAGATAGTTGAGGAAATTGTGCATGCTGTCGAATCCATGGCCCAGTCGCGCACCGGTGCACTTATAGCTGTCGGACGCACAAGTCTCCTGGATATTTATTCTGACGGAGGCGAACTGCTCAACGCCCTTGTTACAAATGAGTTGCTGAAGACAATTTTTTATAAGGGTTCTCCGCTGCATGACGGAGCTGTCTTGATCCAGAACGGTAAGATCTTCGCGGCACGGTGCCCGTTACCTTCGACAGATCAGACCGGGCTTCCGGCACGTTTCGGCATGCGCCACCGGGCCGGTATCGGCCTCACCGAGCAGACCGATGCAGTAGTCATCATCGTTTCAGAGGAACGGGGACGGATTTCAGTTGCTGATGCAGGTAAAATCCAGGAGGATGTGACAACCAACGAGCTCAGACAACTGCTGCTCACCTTCAGAATCTGACTGCAATCTCATTATCAGTCAAACCTGAGCCTCAGGTCGATAATGTTGTCGTATACATACCAGCAGGGCTCTTCACATGTAGTTTCGTCATATCGCACCTTTGGACAGGCTGCAGCAGTGGTTTTGTATTTGCGCCCGCCAAGTGTAAATTCAAGTGTTGCCGAATAATCCTTGTACAGCATAGCATAATAATCGATGCCTGAATACGGATCTGTTATATAGTACTTTTCAAGGATAATGCTGTCACTGATATTTCCTTCATAGAGGGTAACCACCGGATTCATGGGAACGTTTTTCAGATTGCGATACCTTATATGAAGGACAACATCATAGTCATTGGAAGTGTAACAGTTGTTGCAGTTTGTAATATTTCCCTCCTCGCATGACAACAGGAGAAGCAGGGAGAGGGTGACAAACAGGCTAGTTCTGCTCATGATATTTATATATTCTGTCTTTTTTACCGCTGAAATTAATGTGAGACCTGGTTATCCGGTACGAGGCTTTAAGAGTTAGCCAGACAGGCCCCACCTTATAGAATGGCATATTAATGTAAGCCACTCCGGCAACAAGGCCCAGGTTCCGGTGTGTGAACCTGATGTCAGCTGCAGGCATAATGCAGATGCTGTTATCGGGTCTCACCCCGGTACCTTCAAATTGTGAATGAAACCTGTACCCGACGCTGAGTGAAGGTGCGAATGACACATGGATTCCTGCAGGGGCCCCGGAAACGGGGAATTCTTTCATCAGGCCCGTGTAGATCACGTTTGAGGTGCCGCGGTACTGTGAATACAATTCATCATTTTCCCTGATCAGAAGACGCTGATTCAAGGGGTTAATGGCAGCGCCAAAAATGATCCCTGCACGTCTGCCAGGGTCTGAGATTGTAAGTGATACCCCGGAGAGCTGATAATGTGTTGTAGCCCATACTCCTGCGGAAACTGACAGCTGGTTGAACGAGACTTCCCGCTCAGTCTGCAATCCGTGGGCACTGAGCATATCCGCCAGTTCTTTGTTGCCGTATGTATTTGCCAGCTTAAAGTGGCTTATTCCCTTCCCCTCTTGTTTTCGCCAGAGGTTGCCCTCTTCGAGGAGGAAAGCAACAGCATCCTTTTTTGAGCTGACAATTGCACATCCCAGTGCATCTAACCCGTAGTCGTTGACAGCATAAAGCCATGCCCCGGCATCAGTCAGGATTCTCATCATAAGCGTGTCGCCGTTCTGAGCAGCTGCCATTATGGGAGTAAACCCGAGCTTGTCATCTGCATTCGGATCTGCTCCCGCTTGCAGGAGAAGATCCGCGATGTCATAAAATCCATAGAATACTGCTGCCATCAGCGGGGTATTGCCTTCGCGGTCACGAAACTCCGTCGGTGAGTCATAGTAGAGCAGCATATCGGTCATACGGAAATTACCAAGGGCTGCAGAATGGTGCAGCGGTGTCGCATCCTGCCTGTCAGGTTCCGTGACAGATCCGCCGTAACGTATGATTTTCTCAGCTATCTCAGTTTTATCAGCCCTTACTGCAGTGACAAGGGCAGTATTACCGTACATATCCTTCATGTCAGGATTCGCTCCCAGCAGAAGCAGTATCTCCACAGCTTCCCATTTGCCTGAGCTCACTGCATAATGCAGCGGTGAAGCAGTCCGTCCGATGTAGTTGTTTACATCGGCTCCCTTTACAAATAATCGTATGATTTCATTGCATGCCCCGTGTGAGGCTGCTGTCTGAAGATTCAGATCATCAGCAATATAGGGGTCGTTAACGTAATCCAGAGTATCAAAAAAGGCAGAGTAGGAATTGTACTCATCCAGTATCTCCTTTATCCTGCCTGTTATTGAATCAATTACAAGGCTATCATTCTGCCCCCTAAGGCTGAAACCGATGGCAAGGAAAAGAACCAGTATTATTATTTTTCTTGTTGCAGGTGTCATGATTACAAATTTACTTTCTGTTTATGAGCCTGCCTATTCTGTTGATATTTTTTTTGATCAGTTAAGAAAATTGCGGCTCAAAGGGGTAATGAGCAGGATAATATTCTAATTTTACGGCCGATTTCAGTGAGACAGACCTTATGAACCTGCGTATAAAGCCAATGCGACTGCTTTTGATTGTATTTCTGGTACTTTTCATGATAGTGCCACGGGTTGGGACAGAACAGGTCGCAATTATCGGAGGCCATTACGTGCCTGCCAATTTGCGAATAGACAATTCAGTCAATGAAAGTGAGCTGTTTGTGGATGCGGAGAAAGGGGTTGAATTGTTCATGAGAAACTGGGATATAAAGGGGGCGTCAGTTGCCGTTGCAAAGGACGGGAAGCTGCTTTATGCACGCGGGTTCGGTTATGCCTCGATAGATGATTCAATCCCCGCTGAGCCGTATCACCGTTTCCGGATCGCCAGTGTTTCAAAACTGGTGACGGCTGTGGCTGTTATGAGGCTGCAGGAAGAAGGCAAGCTCTCTGTAAACGATAAGGTATTCGGACCGGGGGCAATTCTCGATGATACTGTTTTTGCCCATCCGAAGGACCGGCGTGTTTTTGACATCACTGTCGGCCATCTTCTTGCACATGAGGGAGGATGGTCACAGCGTTACGGTGACCAGATGTTCATGCCTGAAGTCGTAGCCGGCGCACTCGATGTATCCCTGCCTGTAGACCTTAAGACAATTATCAGGTTTGCGCTGAGCAAGAACCTGCATTTCTCTCCTGGCAAGGGGCAGTCATACAGTAACCTCGGGTACAGCATCCTTGGACTTGTAATAGAAGAAGCCTCCGGGATGGATTATGGGACATATTGCAGGCGAAAGGTTCTTGAACCACTGGGAATATATGACATGGAGCTTGGAAAAAACCTTCCGGAAGACGCTCTTCCGCTGGAGGTATCTTATTATGAAGTCAGCAATGCTCCTCTCCGTCCTTCAATTTACGGGACAGGTGAAATGGTCCCTGCCAGCGGGGGTGGCAATGACATCGAGACTCTCGGTGCTGCCGGGGCATGGGTCGCTACTGCACCTGACCTGATGAGGTTGCTCCTCGCCATTGACGGATTCGATTATCCGAAAGACATTCTGGCGCCTGAGAGCATCGAATACATGACAGATGTATCCAATGGCTATGCTCCGGTAGGCTGGAGGGCGGCTCTCACAAACGGGACATGGTGGCGTACCGGGTCATTCTCGGGCACAACAGCCATGATGAAGAGAATGCCTGACGGCACAGCGTGGGTTGTGCTGATGAACAGCAGCGGATGGAACGGCCCGGAACTGACATCCGATATAGACCATATGATGGCAAGATTCCTTCAACGTGTCAGTCAGTGGCCTGAAACTGACCTCTTCAGCTATTCTGCTCCTGTCCCGCTCAGATTCGGACATGAAGCAGCACAGTGACCGTAAAAATTCACCAGGGTGTGTTTTACCGTTAATGTAAATATCGTAAAAGAAGAGCTTGAGTCACGTTACGGCAGTGTGCTCATTGACCATGACAAGTACAGGCCAAGCTACTATTACCATGCCTACAGCCTTCCCTCGTTGCCTGTCGTCTGTTCTGACCGCAGTGCCGGCATACGGCTTTTCAGGTGGGGACTGATACCTTCCTGGGTGGCCGATGAAGGAGAGGCGAAAGATATCATGCTCAAAACCTTCAATGCCCGTTCTGAAACAATCCTGACAAAGCCGGCTTTCAGGGAATCTTTTACCTCACGCCGCTGTCTTGTCCCTGTGCGCGGGTTCTTCGAGTGGCAGCACCTTGGAGGAAGGAAAATACCCTGGTACATTACCCTTAAGGATGAGGATATTTTTTCCCTGGCTGGTATTTGGGACTCATGGAAATTACAGGGAGGAATTGCCCTGGATACATTTTCAGTGGTTACAACCAGGGCTAATGAACTCATGGAAGAGATACACAATACCAAAAAGAGGATGCCTGTTATCCTTCCTGCTTCAGTTGAAGGATTATGGCTCAGGGAAGGTCTGGCTTCAGACGCACTCGCGTCCCTGATGGAACCTGTCTCACCGGACCTGCTCTCCGCCCATACTGTCAGTCCGCTGATAACCAATGCCAGGGCTGACCGCAACAGGCCGGAACTTGTTATGCCGTTCAATTACCCTGTTCAGGGTAAGCTCTTCTGATAAGATCAATTCTGTGATACAAAGACGAAAGTCAGGTACCCTCCCTGCTTTTCGGGAGCGCTCTGGTCAGCATTGAATTTTGTTTTGAAGGCATGCTCCACTGCCGTCTCGGTAAGGCACGGATCTTTTGTGGTGGAAAGTTTTGAGGCAGGCTCGGCCTTGAGGACATTTCCGCTGCGGTCAACGACGATTGCCAGGGTTATCTGGCCGGCGCCCTCACATTTGTAAATTGGTATCGGCAGGTACACATGGTGACGTCCGGCGAGATCGTAGAAGATCCGGGTAGGGCCCCTGAAGGTCCCTTTTTCCTGAGGTTTCTCATTTTTCTCAGTAACCTGCGGCTTTATCTCCTCTTTTTCTGCTGCAATCTCCTCAGCTCCGGCCTCTTCCGCCATCTTTTCCTGGTCAATGAAGTTCTTTTCATTGAGAAGACCGCTCTTGATCATCTCCTCCTTGACCATGTTCTCGTACTCCTTCGGATCGATGTCAATCGGTTTGTCAGCGATATTCTTAATGATGTTCAGCATCTCCTCCGGGCTGACACCCTGAAACTGATCGCTCTTTGCAAGTTCAATGGCCTTATCCATTTCAGGATCAGGAAATTCATCCTCCATTGTCAGGATGATCTCGGCGGCAATCTCGCGCTTTAGCGCGGAGATCTTAACAGACATAAAAATCACAGCCACAGTCAGATGTATTATGATTGTGACCATAATGGCAGTGAAAGTGATTTCAAACCTGTTCATCAGGGGACGAATTTAGCAAAAAAGTCATAATGACCTTCTTATACGTCAGAATTGTGCGGTCAGTTTCAGGTTCAGGCTTCTTCTTGTAAGATAGTTTGGTACAGCATACTCTCTAGCCTGTCCCTGGCTGTTTCTTACGGTCCGTATCCAGGTGTAGGATATTGTATTTCTGATATCAGCCAGGTTGAATATTTCTATCCCGGCAACCAGTTCCTTCATAAATGAATCCCTGTTCTTTGCGGCGGTGTTGAGAATGACTTTTGAAAAGCCTATGTCAACCCGCCTGTAGGGAGGCATCCGGAACCATATGTCCCACTGTTCCCTGCCGGGAGGTGATGTGGGTATGCCTGTTCCGAACGCGATGTTTATATGAGCCCTGAAATCAGGGTGACCGGGAAGGTAATCCTGGAAGAAGATGCTGAAATGTACTCTCTGGTCAAAAGGAGCTGGGTACCAGCCTGTCGAGAGTTCGGGTATGCGTATTTCCGATTTCATGAGTGACAGGCTGAACCATGATTCCATCCCCGGCACGAATTCGCCGTTGACCCTCAGGTCGACGCCGGTGGAGTAACCGTCTGCAATATTTCCACCGTAATAAATGAGTCTGACATTGTCTACCTTGTAAGGGATCAGACGGTCAAACATTTTTCCGTATGCTTCCACGGTGAACCTGAATGGTCTTTCCCATGCATTGAAGTCATAACGGGCACCAACTGTAAGATGGTATGAGCGTTGTGCTTTAGGGAGATAACCTGCTTCGCCGTTTTCAGGTATAAGTTCGCGGTCTCCCGGTGGCTGGTGGTAGGCTCCGGCAGCAAGGTGGACAGAAAGCCGGGAGGAAAGTTCGCTCCTTATTGAGACACGCGGTGAGATCAGCAGTTCCGAATTGTATGTGTTATGAGAAGCCCTGATTCCGGCATTGAGGTCGCACGCCCGGCCGGCCACCCTGAAGCCGGTGCGGCTTATCAGCCATCCCTCCGTAGAAAAGCTCCGGGCTTCTGCGCTTATCAGGGAACGGGAAGTGAGCGGAAGCCCGTCACCCGTCACACCCGGTGTATAACCGGCTGAGTCCACCTTCAGCCATTCGTTGCGATATGCGTCATAAACCCTGTACCTGGCTGTGACTCCCCACTCAAGGCCTTTTTTCCCGGATGTGACAGACCCGCGGTATGATGCTCTGGTGATAAAGCTTCTGAATGAGTTACGGGCGTGTGACAACCAGCTGCCGGCGCCGGCATTGAGAGTGGTATCAGGGTTATTCTCGCTTCCTTCATTCATGTCAAGCGCTGAAAGACTATAGGCTCCCCTGATGTCATATCTCTCATTCTCACCGGCTATATTGGCGGAGAGGATCAGTTTTGACGACATCCGTTCAGAGTGTTTCCTTTCAAGGGTGAGAGCGCCGCCACCGCTGTCATAACTGTCGTGTTCTCCACCCTCGAAAAATGCGTAGAGACGGTAGGCGTTCTCAACAGTGCCGAAGGTGGTCGTCTGGCTTCTCGGTATGAAAGTGTACCTGTTAACCGAGCCCCACAAAGTGAGCGTAAGCGATGTGCGGTTGTCAGGCCTGAATCCGCCGACGGCCTGTAAATCGGCGAAGTAAGGTCTGTAAGCGCCACGGGTATCGAGGCTGCCCAGGAGAATCGCATTGGAACGGTAACGCGCCCCTGCAATAAACCAGAATCTGTCGTTGCGGCTTCTGGCCCCGGCGTGTGCCGAGGAGGTAAGCAGGCTCAGTGAGAGAGACCCCTCCTTCGCCACAGGCTCGCGGTACCTGATGTCAAGAACGGATGACATCCGGTCGCCGTATGAGGCGCTGAATCCTCCTGGAGAAAAGCTGACAGAGGAAGTCAGGTCAGGATTGATTCTGCTCAGTCCTTCCTGCTGACCGGCACGTATCAGATACGGACGGTATACCTCAACGTCGTTTATATAGACAAGGTTTTCGTCATAGCTGCCACCCCTGACCGAATAGCCCGAACTGAGCTCACTGAACGTGGTCACTCCGGGAAGGGTGGCGACAGCTGCTTCGATTCCACCGCTTATCGAGGGTATCACCGCCCCGGCCGCGGCAGGGATGCTTATCACTGTTACATTGTCCGGCCTGGTAGCCCTGACCTCAATGCCTTCAATTGTTGTGACTGACTGAACCAGCCTTACGGATAATTCCTCAGCCGGGCCTCTCGTGTCAACTGTAAGTGTGTCTGAGATATACCCTACACAGGAAACCCTTATAATAACACTGGTGCTCTCACCCGGTGTCAGAACAAGTCTGAACGTGCCGTCTTCACGGGTCATCGTGCCGGAGTTGAGTGAGGGGATATAAACTGTGGCACCGGGCAGTGCAATACCGGCAGTGTCAGTTACCACACCTGTGACAACTTTCTCCTGCCCCTTCAGGATGTTTGCGGGAATCGGCGTCAATAACAGGAGAATAACGAACAGTCTTATTGCTGAAGAACTGGTCATCAGTCACTCTTTTTTTTCTTGCGGCTCTTGCTTTTTTTTGCCTTGACGTACTTGGAGGGTTCATTTTTCAGCATTCCGTTCTTAATCCCCTGGGCAAATTTCTGCCAGGCAAAAGGATTGAGAAGGTTATTGGCAGGAAGCTGTCCCCTCGTATACAGATTGTCGGATACCTGCTGCATTGTGAACCTGTAAGCCTGCCCGGGTGTGGGAGTCATATCACTCCAAACCTGCTGCTGCATCATTGCGAGGTTATATTCCATATTTTCCATCAGCGGGTCTGCAGGTTTGTTTTCCAGAACTGCCCTCTTGAATTCTGAGTAGGTCTTCCAGGGGAGCACAAGCACTTCACCGATTTGTATTGTGTCAGTAACCATTATCACATCAGTAATGTAATGGTCTCCCGAGGATGTTACAGGTACTGTAAGCAATGTTGATTTGTAGCCTATGGCGCTAAAGAATACAGTATCACCCGGTGCGCTTATTATTGAGAATATCCCGCGGTGATCACTTGCAGCTCCTCTCCGGAGGTGTTTCGAATAAATACTCACATCAGGAACTATGAATCCCTTTTCATCAGCTGTCAGCCCGTCTATCTGAATAAACTTTTTCTCACCGGTCTGGGCAGAAAGCCAGGAGAGCGGGAGTGACAGCATGACACAAATCACCAAAAACTTCTTCAAGGACAGATAATTTTGCGATGTAAAGTAAACAATAATGACATTTGTTTCCTGATTTTAACTTAACTTTAATCATCTTTACTGTCGTCACGATCCGGAACAAACAAAAACTAATTATATATGCATAAACTCTTATTGCTTGGAGATGAGGCTATTGCGCAGGCCGCTCTGGATGCGGGCCTGAGTGGGATGTATGCCTATCCCGGAACGCCATCGACGGAGATCATGGAGTATATCCAGACTTCGTCGCAGGCTTTTGCCGACGGCGTGCACCGTGAATGGTCGTCAAACGAGAAGACAGCCATGGAGGCTGCCCTGGGTATGTCATATGCCGGTAAGAGGGCTATGGTTGCCATGAAGCATGTGGGTCTTAATGTTGCGGCTGATCCATTCATCAACTCTGCTGTTACGGGAGTCAACGGCGGGCTTGTGGTTGTTGCAGCTGATGATCCTTCAATGCATTCTTCGCAGAATGAACAGGATTCCCGTTTCTACGGGAAGTTCGCCCTCATTCCGGTACTGGAGCCACGCAATCAGCAGGAGGCTTATGATATGATCTTCGATGCGTTTGCATTATCCGAGAAGTACAGGCTCCCGGTGCTTTTCCGGATAACCACCAGGCTGGCACATTCGCGGGCTGCGGTTGCAACACGGGAAAAACTGCCGCAGAAGGGCGTTGCCCTTCCCCTGAATCCCCGTCAGTTCGTGCTTCTCCCGGCAATAGCCAGGAAACAGTACCGGGCTCTTACGGGTGTCTATGAACAGCTCTGCAAAGAGCCGGCACTCAATGACCGGAACCGTCTTGTCAATGGCAACACGGGTGGAACAGGGGTAATTACATGCGGGATAGCATATAACTATCTCATGGAGAACGTCGCAGACAATGCTGCTGACTACAATGTTCTTTCCGTGGCAGCTTATCCGGTTGAGAGGGAGAAAGTTGCCGCCCTGGTGGAAAAGTGTGACAGGGTGCTGGTGCTGGAGGAAGGCTACCCCCTTATCGAGGAGCAATTGAGGGGCCTTCTTGACCGTGATGTCAGGGTCATGGGAAGAATGGACGGTACCGTGCCTCGCGACGGTGAGCTTAATCCGTCTGTCGTTGCAGCAGCACTGGGCCTGAAGGCCGGTCAGGGAAAGGAGGTGCCTTCGCTCGTACGGCAGCGTCCACCCTCATTTTGCAAAGGTTGCGGTCACGCTGACATGTACCAGGCGTTGTCAGAAGTGATGGCCGAAACCGGTCCGGGACGTGTTTTTTCGGATATAGGCTGTTATACCCTGGGTGCATTGCCACCGTACAACGTGGTTAACTCATGCGTTGATATGGGAGCATCTGTAACAATGGCCATCGGGGCCGCAGATGCCGGCCTCTTTCCTGCAGTGGCGGTTATAGGTGACTCCACGTTCACACATTCGGGTATGACAGGACTGCTTGACGGAGTAATAAAAAACTCGCCGGTAACACTGATTATCTCTGACAACTCCACCACCGGTATGACCGGAGGGCAAAAATCGCAGGCAACGGACAGGATTGAAAGCATTTGCCTGGGACTGGGTGTTGACCCTGATCACCTGAAGGTGATAGTTCCTCTGAAGAAAAATCACGAGGAGAATAAAGCCGTTATCCGCGCTGAACTCAATTATCATGGAATGTCAGTGATTCTGGCAAGGCGGGAGTGCATTCAGACGGCGTCACGCAACAAAAAAGCCGAAGCGGCTGAGAAAAACAAATCAAGGGAGTGAAATGAAATGTGATATAATACTTGCAGGTGTGGGAGGACAGGGTATTCTCTCAATTGCAGCCACAATAGGGCTTGCGGCAGTGGAACAGAACCTCTTCCTCAAGCAGGCTGAGGTGCATGGCATGAGCCAGAGGGGTGGTGATGTGCAGTCGCACCTCCGTCTCTCGGACAGGGAGATCTATTCTGATCTGATACCTCAGGGAGGCGCTGATCTTATTATCAGTGTGGAGCCTATGGAGGCACTGCGTTACCTGCCATGGCTCTCAGACAGAGGATGGCTGGTGACCAATTCAGTTCCCTTTGTCAACATCTCTGATTACCCTGAGGTGGAAGAGGTGCTGGCTGAGCTGGGCAGGGCCGGTAACACAATTGTACTTGATGCCGACGGCATGGCTCGTGACCTGGGATCAGCCAGGTCAGGCAATATGGTCATACTGGGCGCGGCGTCATCATTTATCTCAATGCCTTTTGCAGCGCTGGAGAATTCTGTCAGGAAGATGTTCAGCCGCAAGGGTGAAGATGTTGTTGCTGTCAACCTGAAGGCCTTGCGTGCCGGCAGGGATGCGGTGTCAAAGAAGTGAACACGCAAACAGGCCCCGGCTTTTTACCGGGGCCTGCCAGCGAGACACCCTTTCCCCTCACTCCGGCCCCTCGTGTCAATTCCGTAATAGCATTGTCTGTGCCGGTTCTGATTACTTTTTCCCGGGTCTGCCGCCACGATGGGTGAATGCGCCGGCTTCCCCCGGTTCTCCTTCCGGCCCTTGCATCTGTTCACCGACCAGTTCTTCTCCGTGATCATCACCTGTGAGCTCCCTTGCTTTCCCTGTCTGACCCAACATCACCAGGTCCGTAGCGACGATCTCGGTGACGTTCTTCTGCATTCCGTTCTTGTCGCTATAAGTACGGTAGTTTATCCGTCCCTCGATGCAGACCTCCTTTCCCTTTGAAAGGTACCTGGATACAAGTTCGGCAAGGCTGTTCCATGCAACAATGCTGTGCCATGTGGTCTCATCGATCTTCGTTCCCTCTGAATTCCTGTAGCTCTCGTTCGTTGCGATGTTGAAGTGAGCAACCTTTTTTCCGCTTTCAAGCGTTCTGATCTCCGGATCCTGTCCCAGGCGTCCGATCAGCTGTACCTTGTTTCTCAGTGCATTCATGACCTTTTGTTTTTAGTTATTAATGCGGTTAACGGTACAAATTTGCACCCTCCCTTCCACATCATCCGGTTGTTAATCAATTCTATACATTTAGCAGTCGTTTATATCCGTTTGTAAACGGGTTACAGGATAGTAATCAGGGTGATATACAATTTTCAAGAATGTCTTTTCCGGGAATTTGTCTTATCTTTATGGAAATAATACTGCTGTGGAAAGAGTATGTCTTGACTGCGGAGCCCGGCTCCTTGGGCGGTCTGATAAAAAATTCTGTTCCGATCAGTGCCGCAACAACTACAACAACCGTCTGAACCGTGATCAGAACAATTACGTTCGCAATGTACATGCGCAGCTGAGGCGCAACAGGAAAGTGCTGGCCGATCTGTTTGAGGACGGGCACCACCATATTCATCGTGATGCACTTATCGCCCAGGGATTCAATTTTACATTCCTTACCCATCTGGTCGAAACAAGGGAGGGGCTGAGATGGTCATACTGTTTTGAGTACGGGTTCAGGGAGGCTGCGGCAGGCTATCTCGAGCTCATAAAAAGCAGTGCATACCTGGAGGAAATCACAGAAGCAGACGAAAACTGACCCTGCTGCCGGAATTTCTGATGACATTCACATGATTTCCGATCTGATTATTCATATATCTTTGGGTTTTCAGATAAGGAAATGAAAAGAACGATCGTGATGCTTGTCGTTGCTTTTACAGCAGTGGCTGCCTTCTCACAGGAAAAGAAGGTATATGAAAACAACTATCTGGTAAAGGTGGGAGACACTGCCCCGGACTTCACTATAACTGAGGCAGGAGGCAACACATATAAACTGTCTGACCTGAGGGGAAAGGTGGTTATGCTGCAGTTCACTGCCAGCTGGTGCGGTGTATGCCGCAAGGAGATGCCCTTCATCGAGAAGGAAATATGGCTTCCCGGAAAGAAACAGGGACTGGTTGTGATCGGAATAGACCGTGATGAGCCGGAGGCAACAGTTAAGAAATTTGCCACTGACATGAAGATTACGTATCCTCTGGCACTGGATCCCGGTGCCGGAATCTTTGCCTTATTCGCGGAGAAGGAGGCCGGTGTTACCCGTAATGTGATAATTGACAGGAACGGTAAAATCATATTTCTCACACGGCTATTCGAGCGGGAAGAGTTTGACAGGATGAAGGGTGTAATATTCGCCGAACTGTCAAAAAAGTAAAAAAATCCGTCCCTTTCCGGCCTGCCGGTGCAACCTTTGGCATGTTTTCTGCGTTTATCAGAACAATAACTACTGTTCCATAAACCAAAACTGAGAAATATGAAAAAGTTTATTGTCATTGCTCTTGCACTTGTTCTTGCCGCACCGCTGTTTTCACAGGTTAAATTCGGTCTGAAAGCCGGGGCAAGCACCGACTTTACATTCACTGATCTTAACTTTCCCGGTACTGACGTGATTATTCAGAATGCCAAGGATGCCGAATGGGGATTCCAGGGAGGTGTCTTCATGAGGGCGACATTTGCAGCCTTTTATATACAGCCGGAGCTTCTCCTGGCAACTGCCACCAATTCAGTCACATATGATGACGTTGAGGCTGGCGGCGCCCCGGTTATATACAACCAGAAGTTCAATAAACTCAACATACCTGTTCTTCTCGGGGTTAAAGTCGGACCTCTGAGAATCAATGCCGGTCCTGCTGCATCGGTAATGATAACCGATCCGAAAGAGATCATCGAAGGAGCTACATACAAAAGGGCCACATTCGGTTACCAGGCAGGCCTGGGATTTGATCTTTTCAAAAGACTGACTTTCGATGTGAGATATGAGGGCAACCTCAACCAGTTCGGTGATGAGATAAATATAGGCGATGAAACCTTCACGCTCGATGACCGTACGGGAGCTCTGCTTCTGCAGGTGGGACTGATATTCTGAACTGTTTGACATACAAAAGAACTCTTCCGACTTCTGTCGGAAGAGTTCTTTTTTTATATTTACCGGAGTAAGTGAATCCATGCGTAATGATCCTGGCAGGGAATGCTATATATCTTATCCGGAACATCCTGACACTTCTCTACCTGGCAGCTGTCTTTGCTATCTGCCTGATGATTGTCTTTGAGAACCGCAATCCGCTCAAGACTCTCTCATGGTTGCTGGTGATACTTTTTGTTCCTGTTGTGGGTATCGTAGTGTATTTCTTCTTCGGCAAGAACTACCGCAAGCAGAAGATCTACACCCGCAAGAGCATGGCTGACAGTGCCAGGCTTACCGATCATGCTGATCGCCAGGTGGCGTTGCTCTCATCCGTTCTGGCATCCGAGAGCGATGCGATCAGGTCAAAGGAGCATCTTATGCACCTTATGCTCAGGAATAACAGGTCATTGCTTACACTTGACAACAGAATTGACATCCTGGTGAATGGCAGCCAGACGTTTCCGTCGATGCTTGATGCCATAGCGTCAGCAACCGGGTTCATTCACCTGGAGTTTTACCGGATTGAGCCTGACACAATCGGCATGGAGTTCAGTGAGCTGATGATGCGCAAGGCACGCGAAGGGGTGAAGGTCAGGGTCATCTATGACGATGTCGGAAGCTGGAATATACGCAAGCCATATATAAAGATGATGCAGGATGCCGGCGTGCAGATATTTCCGTTTCTGCCTGTGCGTTTTCCCAGCTTATCGAGTAAGATCAACTACCGGAATCACCGTAAAATCCTTGTGGTTGACGGAAAAATCGGCTTTGTCGGCGGGTTGAATATAGCAGACAAGTACCTTCACGGGCTGCCGCACCTGGGCCCCTGGGCCGACACCCATCTTAAGCTTGAGGGTGAGGCCGTTGCTGCACTGGACAGGGTTTTTATTGCTGACTGGGACTTTGTAAGCGGGGAGGAACTGCCCCCTGACATGTCAGTTGAGCACGTATTGCGAACCGGTAACAGGTGCCTTGTACAGGTTGCCTCCAGCGGACCCGATACCGACTGGGCCACAATAATGCAGGTCTACTTCTCGGCTATTGCTACAGCCAGGTCATCTATTTACCTGACCTCCCCGTACTTCAGTCCTGAGGAGAGCCTTCTGACCGCCCTCAAAACAGCTGCACTCAGCGGTGTCGACGTGAGGATGATTTTTCCTGAAAACTCGGATTCAATTATCGCCAACTGGAATACCCGGTCTTACATAACCGAGTTGCTTGAGGCTGGCGTCAGGATCTTCCTGTACCGGAACGGATTCATCCATTCCAAATACCTTCTGGTTGACAACATCTTTTCATCTGTCGGCTCTCCAAATGTGGATGTCCGCAGTTTCGACCTTGACTTCGAGGTTACTGCCCTGATATATGATGAGGATTTTGCACTTCGCCTGGGGGTGCTGTTTGCAGAGGACCTCAAAAACTGTACTGAAGTGAATATGAGTGACTGGACAGAAAGGAACAGGAGGGAGAGATACATGGAATCGCTGGCACGGATATTCGGACCTCTGTATTAACTTCGTCCCCGATGAAAAAGTTGCTGTTTTCTCTTTTCTGTATTTTTCTTGGCGCCGGTCTTGTCACGGTACTGATTTTGTGGTCCATCGTCCTCAGGGAGAATGTCAAGGCAGATGAGCCGGTGAGAATATATCTCCCGACAGGGTCGGATTTCGGGTGTCTTAAGGATACCCTTGAGAGAAATGACCTTCTGCGGAGCATGAAGAGCTTCAACATCACATCACGGCTGAAGTCGTTCGGCAAGACTGTCAAACCGGGGTCATATATTATTGAACCGGGAATGAGCAACAACAGCCTCGTCAACATGCTGCGTTCCGGCCGGCAGGCGCCTGTCAGGGTCACCTTCAACAATATACGGACCCTCGATGAACTGGCAGGCAAGGTAGGAATGCAGATTGAGGCTGATTCTGCCTCGCTTGCAGAATTCCTCGGTGACGAGTCAAATTACTCAGCTGACGGCTTTGACCGGCAAACGGTTATCTCAGTCTTCATACCGGATACATACGAACTGTACTGGTCTGTAGATTCACGTGGCTTTTACCGCCGTATGCTGAAAGAGTACAGGGATTACTGGAATGATGACCGGATCTCCATGGCGGAAAACCTGATGCTGACCCCTGCCGGGGTGTCGGTGCTTGCCTCAATTGTTGATGAGGAAGCATCAAGGGAGGATGAGAAACCCAGGATTGCCGGTCTCTACCTGAACAGGCTCAGCTCGGGGATGCCCCTCCAGGCTGACCCGACGATAAAGTTCGCTGTCAATGACTTCACTCTGAGACGTATCCTCAACAGGCATCTTGAGGTTGATTCGCCGTATAATACATATAAGTATGCAGGCCTGCCTCCGGGGCCTATACGATGCCCGTCACGCTCAGGACTTGAAGCAGTCCTGAATGCAGAAGAGCATGAGTACCTGTTTATGGTTGCCAGATTTGACGGATCCGGTTATCATCATTTTTCCCGGACACTTGCAGAGCATAACAGGTATGCCGCAGCCTACCGGCGCGAACTAAACAGAAGAAGGATATACAAATAAAGCACCCGGGAACCTTCCTTCAGTTAAGCCTCAGGATTGTAGCTGTCGATTGTCTCTATAATTCTTCTTGCATTGACATCATTGTCAGCCACTTCCTTTAGCAGTACATCGCGGCGGTGCCGCATGTCTGCTGTAAACTCGTCTTTCATCAGACTGTCAGTAAGGCTGACCCACTCACCCGGACTTATAGCCACATGGCACAGTTCGCCCAGCCCTGTTCCTGATACTATCGCCGGAGAAGCAACAATATGACGACCGTATGACAGCGCATTTATGAGTTTCAGTTTCATCCCTGTAGGTTGAGTGGCGTTAAGAAGGCATACCTGGGCATTTGCAATCAGTTCGCCCATCTGGTTCATTGAGGGATTGGAAATAACTTTTACATGACGGAGGGCAGAGGCAGCATCAGACAACTCAGCCGACGGTCTCTTTCCTGCAATTATTGTGCGGTATTTCCATTTCGGGGCCACTTCCTTCAGTATGAAGAGGGCAGCAGCATCATTCTCTGCGGTGCTGAAGTCGCCATGTATCAGTACGTAATCACCCCTGCCGTCGCCATGGCTGTTTCCGTCGCCCTGATGAAAAGGACCTACAAACAGGGCGTTGCCAAACCTGGAGCTGAAATACCCGGTATCACCCGGGGAGATCGAAAGCAACCATGTGGCGTCTGCAAGCCTTGACTCATACCGCTCAAGTTTCCGGGCTTCAGTTGTGTAATAAAGCTTCCTGAACGGATTTTTCTCATTCGCTGACAGGTTACGGTAATAAACATGTTCTATATTATGTGTCCTGACCAGTGTTATTCTACCCTCGAGAGCCTTGTGACCAAGGAAACCGGTCGTATGGAGCCCCTCGAAAATAATCGGGTGGGTGTCGGTCAGAAGATCTCTGAGGAGCATGTTATTCCTTCGTGATACAACTATGAACGGGTCCTTGCGGAAGAGGTGGAAAAGGTTCAGTTCCCGCCTGTAATAATGAACCCGGAGACATTCGCGTTCAAGCGTTCTTGAACGACCGCGGCCGTAACTGAAACAATGGAGTATAACCCCGACACCCTGTTTTTTAAGGGCTGTGATCTTGTAGAAGACATCCATTATACCGCCGTAATCAGGCGGGTAAGGAATGTTGAAACTCACAAGATGTACTATTCTTTTGGCGGGAGTTTTCTCCATTATCCTTAATTAGTATTCGCAAACATAGCTAAAAAAAATTCTTTTGTATCTTTCATCCGCTGCAATAACCTGAATTCACGGATGGGTAGAGAGCAGCCCGAAGCGCATGAAAGCAGTAATAGCCGTTATAAGCGACCTGTCGACAGACATGAGGATACAGAAACATGCCCTGCTGCTTTCAGAAATGGGCTTTGAGGTGACTCTTACCGGCAGAAGAACCGGATCAATGAAGGAGATTGCCCTGCCGGGAATAAGAATTGAAAGGTTAAGAGTCCCGTTCAGGAAGGGTCCGCTGATGTATCTCTGGTTCAATGCGGCACTGATGATGAGGCTTTTATTCTTCAGGAAGGCCGGTCTGTATGTTGCCAACGATCTTGATACTCTTATTCCATGTTACATGGCGTCACGTCTTTACGGGAAGCCTCTCGTCTATGATGCCCATGAGTACTTCACAGGTCAGTACAGCCTTGCCCACAGAAGATTGAAGCGGTGCCTATGGAAGCAGGCCGAGCGCCTGCTTCTGCCGAAGATTCACAATATGATCACCGTAAATGACTCTATAGCAGAACTATACAGGCAGGAGTACGGAGCTGACCCGATAGTAATCCGGAATCTTCCGATGGCTGCAGGTCATATTAAGGCTAATAGCAGGGCCGACCTGGGTGTGTCTGCAGATGACCTGCTTGCAGTTTTCCAGGATGGTTCCGGCCACAACCCCGGCAGGGGCCTGACGGAGCTGCTTGAAGCCATGAAGACCCTTGAAAATGTCAGGCTTCTGATAATAGGCTCAGGTGACAGAATTGGTGAAGCGAGACATAAGGTGCAAAATGAGGGTCTTGAACGGAAAGTCGTCTTTCTTCCCAGAATGAACTGGGACGAGCTGATAAGCTGGTTAAAATGCTGTGATGTAGGACTTTCAATAGACAAGGACACATGTGTTAACCAGCGGTACAGCCTGCCGAACAAATTGTTCGATGCGATTGTTTTAGGAATGCCTGTGATCGTTTCACCTCTTCCCGAGGTGTCAGCGACAGTGAGGCGGTACGGATGCGGCCTTGTGATCGATGAAGTTACACCACGTGTAATTGCCGAAAAACTTGCTGCCCTGAGGGATGACAGGTTAGCGTTGCAGGAGCTGAAGGCAAAGGCTGAAGAGGCCGCACCGGATCTGAGCTGGGACAATGAAAAGACCAGGGAACAGGATTTCTTCAGGAGTGTTATTGAAAAGCGGATTAAATGAAAAACGGATTCTTCAAAAAATACCTGCCGGAGATTACCGGCACAGTTATAGGGGCTGTTGGCGGCTACATGTACTGGAAATTTGTGGGTTGCGTTTCTGGCACCTGCACAATTAAGTCGAACTGGTATCTGATGGTACCGTGGGCAGCCGTTCTTGGCTACCTGGCAGGATCGGTTGCAGGTGATCTTATCAGGAAGAGGAAGAGGCCGCCGGAGCAGGAAAAGGACTGAGTTCTGTTCTGCCCGCATCCTGCCCGGCCCACCCTGCCCGCCCTGCCGGGCCTGGCCGTATTGCCCTGCCCGGCCCACACCGGTCAGCCCACCGGTGCCGTTGGGATGACAGCTGATTTTTGCCATGATTTTTTAACCCGGGAAGTTTGTATATTGCATCCCTGATTCAATATGTAACTTACTCTGACCGATGAAAACCAACAGAAGAAATTTTCTCCGCACTGCAGCAGTCGCAGGAGCAGGCACAATAACGGCTGCCGGAATGGCATCATGCACCCGGAAGGAAACATCCGCCGGACTGATGGCGGAGATCCGGACTGCGGCCATGGCTACCCACACACAGAAGTTCAACATGTCAGGCTATGCCGCCCCACCGCTGTCCAGGGTGCGCATCGGGTTCATCGGGCTGGGGATGAGAGGCCCGGGCGCCGTCGAGCGTATGGCACATATCGAGGGTGTGGAGATAGCCGCTCTCAGTGACAAGTATCCCGACAGGGTTGACAAGATGCAGGCAATGCTCTCAAAGTTCGGCCTTCCCCAGGCAAAAAACTTCAGCGGCAGCGAGGAAGCATGGAAGGGACTGTGTGACGATCCCGACATAGACCTTGTTTATATCTGCACGCCGTGGGCATGGCATACCCCTATGGCAGTCTATGCAATGGAGGCAGGAAAACATGTGGCAGTAGAAGTCCCGGCAGCAAAGACAGTTGAAGAATGCTGGCAGCTGGTGGATGTATCCGAACGGACGAAAAAACACTGTATGCAGCTTGAAAACTGCTGCTATGACTTCTTCGAGCTGCTTACACTTAATATGGCCCGCCAGGGACTCTTCGGCGATATTGTGCACGGCGAAGGGGCTTATATTCATGACCTTCGCTGGGACTATACATATGACAAGAACGGTTATGCCGACATGTGGAGGCTGAAGGAGAATACACGCAACGGGAACCTGTACCCGACGCACGGTCTGGGCCCGATCTGCCAGGTAATGAATGTCAACAGGGGGGACAGGATGGATTACCTGACATCACTCTCTTCGAATGACTTCGCAATGGCGAAGGAGGTTGACCAGCTGGCGAAGGAGGACCCGTTTTATGCTCCTTTCGCAGGCAAGACATACCGGGGGAATATGAATACGATACTTGTAAAAACCACCCTTGGCAGGAGCATCATGATTCAGCATGATGTTTCAAGCCCGAGACCCTACTCAAGGATACATCTTGTAAGCGGAACCAAGGGCTTTGCTCAGAAATGGCCATCACCGGAAAGGATTGCACTGGGTCATTCATGGCTGTCACCTGAGGAACAGGCAGCATTGGCTGAACAACACACACCGGAGATAGTCAAAAGGGTAGGCGAGATGGCAAAAGCCATCGGCGGCCACGGTGGTATGGATTTCATCATGGACTGGAGGCTGATTGACTGTCTGCGGAACGGACTTCCCCTGGACCAGGATGTATATGACGCCGCACTGTGGAGCGTGGTTACCCCCCTCAGTGAGTGGTCGGTTGCAAACAGGTCGTCATCGATTGACGTCCCTGACTTTACATGCGGATCATGGAAAACAAATGCTCCCGTTGACCCGAACATCCCGGCAGGTGGTAATACCCGGGTGATCGGCCCTAAGGGAAGTGAAAACCAGCTGGAGGTTTAGTTTTTTGCCTCTTGCATGATCCGGTTGACAGAATAACCGGATGATATATTTTTTACATTTGCGGCCAAACTGACACCTGATGTTCGGATCAACAGGCTTTCTTGTAATCTTGTTTCTTTCACTGCTTGTCTTTGCAGTGCCTGAGCGGATGAAGTACTGGTTCACCCTGGTACTTCTTGTTGCGGGCATAGCCCTCACCTCAGCCTGGAGCGCCGGAGTACTGACAGGGGCAGGCCCGGAGCGGGAGGTGTCGCTGTTTGCCCCGGCCGGCGGTACCGCTTTTGTGCTTGTAATAGATTCACTTTCTGCGTTTTTTGTCCTTGTAATAAATATTACGGTACTGATTGGGTTCCTCTATGCAAGGGGATACCTCATGCCTTACCGGGTAAGGATGAATGCCCTTCGTTTTTCAATCCATTACTTCTCGTACATCTGGCTATGGCTCTCGATGGTGATGGTTGTGATGGTGCGTGACGGGCTTCCTTTCCTGATAGTGTGGGAGATAATGGCGCTTTCCTCGTTCTTCCTTGTGATATTCGATGCGGAGCAGCGGAGCATTATGAAGACCGGAATAAGCTATCTCATCCAGATGCATGTGGGGATGTTCTTCATCCTTGTTGCCTTCCTGCTGGTGCAGAGGGAGACCGGGCAGATGAGCTTCGATGTGCTTGAAGAGTATTTCACAGGTCACCGTAACCTGCCTCTGTTCCTGCTCTTTTTCACGGGTTTTGCTATCAAGGCAGGGTTTATCCCGCTGCACACGTGGCTTCCGGAGGCCCATCCGGCTGCACCGTCGCATGTGTCAGGGGTGATGTCAGGGGTGATGATCAAGATGGGCATTTACGGGATTATCAGGGTAATAGCCTCTATGCAGTCAGACCTGCTGGCTACCGGAGTTATTATCCTTCTGGTTTCCCTTGTCTCAGGAGTAATGGGTGTGATGATGGCCATAGTGCAGCATGACCTCAAGCGGCTTCTTGCATATCACAGCATCGAAAACATAGGGATTATCGGCATTGGAATAGGTCTGGGGGTCATCGGACAGGCAGCAGGCAATCAGGCCCTTGCACTGATAGGTTATGCCGGAGGGCTTCTGCATGTGCTGAATCATTCATTGTTCAAGTCGCTTCTGTTCTTCAGTGCCGGCTCAGTATACCATGCTGCCCATACGCGCAACATTGAACTCACGGGCGGCTTGATGAAAAGGATGCCGCAGACTGCGGTGCTGTTCCTGGTCGGATCACTTGCAATTTGCGGACTGCCGCCTTTTAACGGATTTATTTCAGAGTATCTCATTTACATGGGAATGTTTAACAGCCTCTCAGGCGCTTCACTTCTCCACTCGATACTGATAGTCGGATCAATTGCAGGTCTTTCTCTTATCGGGGGTCTGGCGATATTTTGCTTCACAAAAGCTTTCGGGATAGTGTTTCTTGGCTCTCCAAGATCAGAAAATGCAGCAGGAGCGCGTGAGGTTGAAATTTCAATGATCATTCCGCAGATTGTCACCGCTGTGCTGATACTCTTTATCGGACTGGGCTCTCCCCTGGTGGTAAAGCCTGTATTTGAAATTGTTGCGGACACATGGAACACAGGTTCACAGTCGCTTGTCACCGGTACCTTTACCGCCAATCTGTCTCAGATAAGCCTTGCCGGAGGCATCTTTGTGCTGACCCTGGCTGCACTTCTGCTTTACAGGAGGTATCACCTCAGCCGCAGGCAGGTCGAATCTGGTCCGACATGGGGTTGCGGCTATACAGCCGGAACAGCGAAGCAGCAGTATACGGCAACCTCGTTTGCCTACAACTATAACCACATCGCCAAACCTGTGCTGCAGACACGCAAGGACGTCGATGAGCCGGGCGAAGACGAGATCTTCCCGCGGAAGCGGACTTTTGCGTCGCACAGTGATGACCTCTTCAGGAAGTTCCTGGTTGACAAACCGGTGGACTTGGTCTCGGGATTGCTCAAGAAAATTGCTGTCATGCAGACAGGACAGATCGGACACTATATCCTGTATGCATTCGTGTTTATGCTCCTTGTAATGTTCCTGGCAATGCTAAAATTGATCTGAAGATGGCAGGACTGATACTTATAGCGGTTGCAGCTTTTTTCTTTCCGGGAGTTATTGTCCGGACCAAGAGTATTGCGTCGGGGCGTAAGGGTCCGGGCATTTTCCAGCCATGGAAGGACATATCAGTACTGCTCAGAAAGGGGAGCGTCTTCAGTGACACCACCGGCCTTGTATTCCGCATTGCGCCATCAGTGACGCTGGTGACGGTCACAGGTGCCATGCTTCTTCTTCCCTTTGCGGAACAGAAGGCGCTGATCTCGTTTGAGGGTGATTTCATACTCTTCGCATACCTGCTTGCATTGGGGAGATTCTTTACAATAATAGCTGCTCTGGATACCGGCAGCAGTTTCCAGGGGATGGGCGCAAGCCGCGAAGCCCTCTTCTCGATGCTTGTGGAACCCGCTTTCTTCATCCTCCTGGCTACTTTCGCCATGTTCACGGGATACACTTCGTTCTCGGTAATATTCAATCACTTCTTTATTACGGGGAATGATTATGTACTGATATACAGCATTATAGGGGCATATCTCTTTGTTCAGATCGCAATGGTCGAGAACAGCAGGCTGCCTGTCGACGATCCTAAGACGCACCTTGAGCTGACGATGATCCACGAGGTGATGATACTTGACCACAGCGGATTCGACAAGGCCCTTATCCATATAGGGACATATCTTAAGTTCGCCGTTTACGGCTCGCTTATTTATAATTTAATAGTGCCAGCCGGATGGAATGTAATTCTGCAGACCGCGCTGTTCTTTGCCGTTCAGGGGTTGTTTGCCGCCGTGATAGGCTTTACCGAGTCATTCAGGGCGAGAAACAAGATGAACAAGAATCCGAAGTTCATCCTGACATTGTCCGCAATTGCCCTTATTGCATTCATGGTTATCCTCATACTGACTGAAAAACTGGCCTGACACGAAATGATAAACTATCTGATAGTCCTCTTCGCGGTAACGCTGATATACTTTGCTTCTGCAGAGCGACTCAGCACTTACGTCAGACTGGTGGCGTTGCAGGGGCTGCTGTTGTGCGGGGTTGCGGTGTTCGAGCTGAAGGAGGTCAACCTCGGTAACCTGCTCTTTATCGTTGCAGAGACACTTCTGTTCAAGACAATAGTTCTCCCTTACCTGCTGGGCCGCATAATCCGCCGTTCAGGAGTTACGAAGGTGCACCGGCAGGCGGTGCCTGGTTTTTACCTGTTGCTGTTTTCGATAGCCGGACTGCTTATAAGCGTTATCCTGGCGATGATACTTGTCAACCCGCTTATAAATACGATATACCTTGCCATTGCGCTGTTCACCCTGTTCACCGGCCTGATTCTCATAGTGACCCATAAGCTCATTCTTTCTCACCTTATCGGATTCCTGGTGGTTGAGAATGCTGTCTTCCTGTTTTCACTTGCAATCGGCAACGAGATGCCGATGCTTATTAATATCGGGATCCTCCTTGACCTGTTCGTGGGTGTGCTGATACTGGGATTCTTCGGGTTGAGGCTGAAACCGCATACGAATGAACTGACAATGCTGAAAGATTAAGGATGCTTCTTCTTTTCTTCATACTATCAATTGCCCTGAGCGCTGTTGCACTCATCTCGCGCGGCAGAAATTTCACCAGGGTGCTGACGCTGACATTTAGTGCCTTGCTTATATCACTGACGGTATATGGATGGCTGAACAGAGGCAGCAGCGAGCTTGGATATTTCACCTTTGACAGTACTGCGCTGCTTTTGCTGACTGTTCTGGCGCTGCTTACCCTGCCCACGGTTTATCATGGTTTCATCTATACAAGAGAAGACAGTGTAAAGAAGTTCAATATCTACCATTCCGGGCTGATTGCGCTGATGACCTTCATGACAGGAGCTTACCTTGCGAATACGATGACCGTTCTCTGGATATTCGTGGAGGCAACCACTATAGCGGTGGCTGTGCTCATCTATCATGACCGTACCGAGATGGCGCTGGAGGCTACATGGAAGTACGTATTCATATGCTCCACCGGAATCGCCCTGGCGTACCTTGGAATTTTATTTCTCGGATTCATCTACGGACGTGGCGACGCACCGAATCTTTCATTTTCGTCATTCAGCCTGGTGATAAGCAATGCAAATCCGCTTTATCTCAAGATAGCTTTCATCTTTGTGCTTGTGGGTTTCAGCACGAAGATGGGGTTGTTCCCGATGCACACCGTCACAATTGATGCACATTCAGTGGCTCCTCCGCCTGTCAGCGCCCTGATTTCAACTACTCTGATGAATGTGGGGTTCCTTGCGATCTACCGGGTTTACACACTTTTCTCAGCCACGACGGTTCTGTCATTCATGAATCATGTGCTGATACTGGCAGGCGTCCTTTCGCTGCTGGTTGCCGCGGGGTACATGCTCAAGGCGAAACATCTGAAACGGATGTTTGCATATTCCAGCCTCGAGAATATGGGGTTGGTAGCAATTGCGTTGGGTGCCGGAGGGTACGGATATTATGCCGCACTCCTTCTCATTGTGCTGCATTCGCTTGCAAAATCAAGCCTCTTTTACCAGATGGGACAGCTCTCGAGGATACTTCATACATTCAGGCTTGATGACACCGGCAGATATATGAAACTATATCCGGCAGGGGCCATGGTGCTGATGACGGGCATGATATGCATCCTGGCCATCCCGCCGTCAGGTATGTTCATCTCCGAACTGATGATCTTCAGGGCGATGGTCGTAAACGGTCAGTGGTTCGTATTGGCGGTAACTGTCATCCTGCTCTCATATATTATTTATGCAATGAGCGTCAGGGTCATGCATGTCAGCTTCTCTAACCCGAGGAATGACAGCGCTTTCCGGCTGCCAGGTGTGGTGAGTCCGCTGGAGACTGTAAGCCAGTTCCTTCTGCTGGCGCTGGTTATCATGATTTGCTTCTGGCAGCCGCCGTTCCTGGTTGACCTGATAAATGAAAGCATTTCCTTACTCCCCGGAATGAAATGAGCAGCAAAAAGTATACAATAGTGAAAAATGGCTCAGTGCCGGCACGAACACCGGAGATCCCGGTGTCCGGCTACGACCTCTTTTATGAGGAGGTGTCGGTGTTGCTTGCCGACGAGCGTTATCACTGCCTGAACTACTTCTGCTTCAGAGACGGTGAAAGGCTGAAATTCATCTGCTGCATAGCTGATGACGAATCTGGTGAGATAAGAATACTCAGTCACTCCGGGAACGAAGGTAATCCTTTGCGTTCGCTGGTGCCGTCCTGTTCTGCAATGCATGTTTTCGAGCGACAGATACACGAGTCTTACGGGGTGGTGTTCGAGGGGCATCCATGGCTAAAGCCGGTGAGGTACCCTCATTCCAGGGCTGACATGACGAGCGTGATGGATAACTACCCGTTCTATGAGATCGATAGCGAGGAGCTGCACGAGGTAGGAGTGGGGCCCATTCATGCAGGAGTAATAGAACCCGGCCATTTCCGGTTCATCTGCAACGGTGAGAAAGTGCATCATCTTGAGATTCAACTGGGATACCAGCACCGCGGAATCGAGAGACTGTTCACAGGCCACGGTGAAGCCCCCACGAGCCGGAATGGCCGCACTGACGGTTTGCCTGTAGGGAATCGCCAGGCTGACGGTTTACCGGGAGGAAATAGCCGGGCTGACGGTTTGCGCCGTTCTCTGCTTGCCGAAAACATTGCCGGTGACACGGCGGTTGGTCACGGTCTGGCATACGCCCAGCTCGTTGAATCGTTGGCCGGATTTGAACCTCAGGCTTCTCTTCAGGCGGAGAGATGCATCGCATTGGAGCTTGAACGGATAGCCGTGCATATCGGTGATACGGCAGCCCTGTGCGGCGATGTGGCATATCAGCTCGGACAGTTGGCGTGCGAGGCTTTGAGAACAATTGTTATAAACACCACCCAGTACTGGTGCGGCAACCGCTTTGGTAAAGGCCTCATCCGGCCAGGTGGAACAAACTACCCGCTCACCGACGAGATCGCCGGTGAGATACTCCGGAATCTTGAAGATGTTGACAGGCGTTATGCTACCGTTGCCGACTGTGTCTTTACATTACCCAGCGTACTGGCAAGGTTCGAGGATATCGGAAAGGTAACCCGGGCACAGACGGTGTCAATTGGTGCTGTGGGCATGGCTGCACGAACATCAGGGGTGCCCAGGGATATCCGGGCAACACACCCTTTCCAATATTTCAGGCGTATTGAAATCAACCCTGTGCTGCAGGAGACTGGTGATGTGCTGGCCCGTGCAATGCTTCGTTCACTGGAGGTGAAGGAGTCTGTAAGGATCATCAGGACTATCATCGGGCAATGGCGTAACCTGGCTGAGAAGCCGGGCCGGCCGAAGTATGACCTTAAGTTCATGCCTGACAGCCTGGCGGTTTCAGTCACCGAAGGTTGGAGAGGAGAGATCTGCCACATTGCGGTTACAGACAGTGATGGAAGACTGACGCAATACACTGTCAAGGACCCGTCAGTACATAACTGGATGGCGCTTGCCCTTGCCGTTCGCAGCCAGGAGATATCTGACTTCCCGGTATGCAACAAGAGCTTCAACCTGTCATATTGCGGTCATGACCTGTAAAAAAACAAGGAGCGATGATTAAGGAACTGAAGATACTTGCTGATCACGGTAAACAGTATGTGCCTGACCTCAGGAAGCAGCCTGTCTCCGGCCGGTTCAGGGGGAGACCAGAGATTTCCGCGGATGTTAGCGTGGAGCAGGCAGGTCAGGCTGCAATTTTGTGCCCGACAGGTGCCATTGACAGGCACAGTGGCGCCATCGACCTCGGCAGATGCGCGTTTTGTAACGAATGTGCACTGCTGTTCCCGGATGTTTACCGTTTCACCAATGACTACCGAATATCTGCATCGCGCAGGGAGGACATGGTTGTCAGGCCTGGTCAGAATGAGCCTTTAAAGGTTGATGAGGGTGCAGTCAGGAAAGAGGTGAGGAAGCTGTTCAGGCGGTCGCTGAAGCTTCGGCAGGTATCTGCAGGAGGAGACAACTCCTGCGAGATGGAGCTGAATGCAGCCGGGAACGTGAACTTCGACATGGGGCGTTACGGCATCGAGTTCGTCGCTTCGCCGCGGCATGCTGACGGCATCGTTATCACCGGTCCGGTATCAGAAAACATGGCCCGTGCACTTGAAATCTGCTATGAGGCAACACCATCGCCAAAGATCATCATTCTCGTCGGCACAGACGCAATCAGCGGCGGACTCTTTGAAGGAAGTCCGGCTGTCAACAGGGAATTCATCGACAGTCACCATATTGACCTCTATGTCCCGGGCAATCCCGCCCACCCGCTGACATTCATCAACGGGGTGATGGACATGGTGGGGCTGGGAACGGGTAATCATTAGGCAGTAGGCAATAGGCAGTAGGCAATAGGCAGTAGGCAGTAGGCAGTAGGCAGTAGTGTATTAGGCTTGTAATCAGTAATATATATAGCAAGACCGCAAGACCGCAAGACCGCAAGACTGCAAGACTGCAAGACCGCAAGACTGCCAGACCGCAAGACCGCAAGACCCTCAGACCTTCCGACCTTCAGACCTTCCGACCTTCCGACCTTCAGACCTTCCGACCTTATCCCCGTTGAACAGATCGATCATCGCCCTGCTCATTGCGCAGACGCCGGTGGTGTAGGCCGGGACAAAATCGGGGGCAAAGTTGCTGCTGTGCAGTGCGGGAAGGTTGGTTCCCGTGGTTATGCTTTCGTCATACATCTCCCTGCTGGCGCCTCCAAGCCAGAAGAGGGAAATTCTGACTTTCTCCTCTGTACGCCCGTATTTGCCAAAGTCTTCAGCAACTGTTGAGGGGTCGACCCTGACAACATTTTCCCTTCCAAGCATCCGCTCCATTGAGGTGACGGCCCTGGTGACAAGTTCCGGATCGTTGATCACTGGAGGGGTAAACTCATCGGCGAAAGTGACAAGCGGCATCTTATTCTGAGGCACTCCTGCTGCCATGGCCAGACCGTTGGCCTTGCGAACCAGCGCTTCCTTTATCTGCATGTAGACATCGTCGGAAAAAAACCTGAGAGTGAGTTTCATGTCTACCTCCTCCGGAATGATGTTATGTTTGATTCCGCCATGGATTGATCCTACGGTCACCACAGCCGGGTAAACAGGATTGATCTCCCTGCTTACAATTGTCTGAAAATCGAGTATCATCTGTGCTGAAAGCACCACCGGGTCGATTGTCTTGTGCGGCATCGCACCGTGCCCGCCCACCCCGAAGACCCTGATATCTGCAGAGTTGACCCCGGCGAAGATAGCTCCCGGAAAGTAACCTGTCGTACCTGCCGGGAGGTCAGGACTCACATGGTAACACAGGGCGTAATCAGGTTTCGGAAACCTTGTGAAAAGACCGTCGGCAATCATCCTGTCAGAGCCACCGCTGACCTCCTCAGCAGGCTGGGCTATTGCCACGATTGTGCCCTTCCAGTTCTTTTTCAGGGCGACAAGGGTCCTGAGTGTTCCCTGCCATACGGTCATATGCAGATCGTGGCCGCAGGCATGCATTACCGGTGTGTCAGTGCCGTCAACGACAGTGGTGACTCTGCTGGCAAAAGGAAGGCCTGTAGTCTCCTTTACAGGCAGTGCGTCCATGTCGGTGCGGAGCATAATGACAGGTCCCTTGCCGTTTCTGAAGACGCCCACAACGCCGTTTCCGCCGACACCGGCAGTCACTTCAAATCCGAGCTGCCGGAGTCCTTCAGCCATTTTTTCAGCGGTTTTGAACTCCATCAGTGACAGCTCGGGGTTCTGATGAAGATCGCGGTACATGGCTTCTGCAGTGGCAACTGATGACATGACCTCTTTGCGGATAATTTCATTTATATCCTGGCCGGCAGCCGGCAAAATGATACCGGTTATCAGCAAAAATGCTGCAATATGAACTCTTTTCATTGTATTACAATATGGTTGGAACTGTTATCAAATTTAACAATTCCTATCAGTGTTTCTGGAAAAAACATGATTCAACAATACAAGCTGACTGAAGGAAGGGCTTCAGTGTATTCTGATTAAAAAAAATCATCCGGCCCGCTAGCAGTGTGATAAGTTTCGATTTGCTATCTTAGTTCCCGAAAGGCTCAATAATAAAAAAAATGAACAAATATCTGACTATCGGAATGATTGCATTTATGGGAACAGTGTTACTGACCTCGTGCGGGCAGACCGGGAAGAAGGCTGCCCCGGAAGAAGAATTTACATATGAAGTCGACAGGTTTGAGGATATAAGTGTGCTGAAGTATCGCCTCCCTGCGTTTGAACAGCTGACGGCAGGGGAGAAGGAGCTCATCTATTATCTCTCAGAGGCAGCACTATGCGGCCGGGATATCTTCTGGGACCAGAATTTCAAATACAACCTGGTTGTGCGCAAAACCATCGAGGCCATTTATGACACCTATGGCGGAGACAGGGAGAGTGCTGATTACAGGGCTTTCATCACTTACGCCAAGCGGGTCTTCTTCGCCAACGGCATTCACCATCATTACTCAAACGATAAATTTGTCCCTGGATTCACGGCTGAGTATTTTGCTCAGCTTGTAAAAGGTTCAGACCCGGACATGTTGCCTCTCAGGGAGGGACAGGATGCAGCAGCGCTGATTGAGTTTCTGACCCCTGTATTGTTTGACCCTTCGCTATATGCGAAAAAGGTCGATCAGTCGGAGGGAACTGACATGATAAAAGCCTCAGCCAATAACTTTTATGAAGGGGTGACGCAGGCGGAAGCAGAGTCCTATTATGCCTCTCTTGCAGACCCGAAAGACCCGAGACCGGTCTCATGGGGTCTGAACACAAAGCTGACGAAGACCGACGGCAGGGTGACCGAGATACCCTGGAAGAGCGGAGGTATGTACGGCCCGGCCATTGACAAAATAATCTACTGGCTTGAAAAAGCCCGCAATGTGGCTCTGAGTGACATGCAGAAGCAGGAAATAGACCTGCTTATCAGCTATTACCGCACTGCAGACCTGAAAACATGGGATGACTACAACGTGCTGTGGGCAGGAAATACGGGGCTCCCGGTAGATTATATAAACGGATTTATTGAAACATACGGTGACCCTCTGGGAATGAAGGCCACCTGGGAGTCGGTCGTTGACTACAAGGATACCGAGGCATCGAAGAGAACGGATGTAATAACCAAAAATGCCCAGTGGTTTGAAGATCATTCCCCTGTTGATCCGCAGTACAGGAAGGAAAAGGTCACAGGTGTTGCCGCCAGCGTTATCAACGTGGCTATGCTCGGGGGAGATTGCTATCCTGCGTCACCCCTCGGTATCAACCTTCCCAACTCCAACTGGATCAGGGCTGAAGCCGGCTCCAAGTCAGTCACCCTTGCAAATATCACTGACGCCAAGGATATTGTTTCCCGCGGCAGCGGTTTCCTCGAGGAATTTGCCTTTGATCAGGCTGAGATTGAGAGAGCCAGGGAATGGGGTTCACTCTCCGATGCGCTTCACACTGACATGCATGAATGCATCGGCCACGCCAGCGGCAAACTTGCTCCGGGTACCGATCCTAACGCACTGAAGAATTATGCATCCCCCCTCGAAGAGATGAGAGCTGACCTCTTCGCACTCTATTTCATGATGGACCCGAAGATGACCGAGATCGGGCTGGTATCTTCTGATGAGCCTGGTAAGGCGCTTTATGACAACTATATACGGAACGGATTCCTGACACAGATAGTCCGGATACTGCCGGGCAAGGATATCGAGCAGGCACACATGAGGTGCCGTTCCACAATTGCACACTGGGTTTATGAGAAGGGAAAAGCTGAAAACGTGATAGAAGTTGTAAAGCGTGACAGCAAGACATTTGTCCGGATTAACGATTACCAGAAACTTCGCATACTATTCGGTGAGATGCTGAAGGAGGTGCAGAGAATCAAGTCAGAGGGCGACTTTGCTGCCGGGAAAAACATGATTGAGAATTACGGTGTGAAAATAGACCAGGAACTGCACGGTGAGATACTTGCAAGGTATGCCGGGCTCAATCTTGCACCTTACAGTGGCTTTGTAAATCCGGTAATGACCCCGGTCACTGACAGCAACGGCAAAATCACGGATGTGAAGATCGGGTACTGCTCTGACTTCCTGGGACAGATGATCGAATACGGGAAGAAATACTCATTTCTCCCTGCATGGTGAATCTGCCGGCCCGGTGCACCCCTGACGGGTGACAGCCGGGCTTGTTCCTTATTCTTCCTGCTTATACCGGGGTGAGTTGATCTGCCGGTATGCGCGCGACTGTATGCAACGGCGATGAATCAGCCTTTCTTCAGGTTTTCAGCCTGCGAGTAGAGTTGTTTGTCAGCTTCGGTAAGAGGCTCGGTGACAATATTATGAGGCAACGGCGTTGTTCCTTCGTCAACATGGATGAAAGTCACGAATCCCTCCACCAGTGTTTTGGAACATTTGGCCTTGCAGACCCTGATGTATGCCACAAGGCTTGACCTGCCCGTGTAAACAATTTTTGACTCGAACCTGAGAACCTCACCAGGCTTTGCAGGGCTGGTGAAATACATTCCATGCACCTTGAGGCAAACCACGCTTCTCGGATCGAGGAGGGCAGTGGCTGCGATGAAGCCTGATTCGATGAACCACTCGGCTGTGCGCCCTGCAAACAGGGTACCGTGATGATTGAGGTCCTCGCTCTTGATGAGCCGCATCGTGATGTTGTCAACCGGGTTGTGAATGATTTTATTCATAGTATTTTTTGTTCAGACGTTCTGTTTTTCTGTTTTCTGAAATTACAAGATAGATCAGGTATACTGCTGTTATCAGCAGCAAAGCAGGTATACTGTATCTTATTATTATCCCCATGCTGATCCCTTCGCCCATGGATGGAGCCGGATTAACGGCGTGCCCGACATCGATGCCGAAGATATTTTTTACGAAGAACAACAAAAGGAATGAAAGAAGGCCTGCCGCAACAGGTGTGGTTATCCATCCCGAGGCTATGCTTCCGAGCAGCCTGAAGTTAATGTTACTTATTCCCTTGTACAGACCTATTCCGATGACAGAGCCGACAACCACCTGGGTGCTTGAGACGGGGACGAGGGGTATCGGAGGCAGTCCGATCCGTTGCATGAACAGTGAGAGTGATGATGATGAGAAGATAAACAGCACAAGGGCTTGTGAAAGCACTACCACAAACGCTGCTTCTGATGAGAGTTCGAGAAGGTTACTGCCGACAGTCTCCATAACTTTTCTTGAGTAGGTGAGCACACCTGCCGCAATTGCAATACCTCCAAGGAAGAAAAGTTGCTGTTGACCGGAGAGGGTGAAAATTCCGAAGTCAGTATTCTCAAGTGGAATGCTTGGCACGAAAACGCCCATGACGTTAGCTATGTTATTGGCGCCCAGGCTGTACGCGCCAAAGGCACCGACTATCATAAGACCTGCCCTGAGCCAGTTTTCATAGACGAGCAGGTGCACCTTGATCTTACGACGTGAGATCTTTACCAGGTGGTACAGGAGGTAGGCGAACAGGGCTCCAAGGAGAGGGCCTGTGATCCATGTTGATACGATCTGTGTCAGGGTGCCTGTATCAACGGCGCTTCCCGTAAAGAAATTCCATCCTATGATGGCACCTACAATTGCCTGGGTCGTGGAGACGGGCAGTCCGGCCCTGGTCATTGCAAAGACTGTAAGTGCGGCCGCAAGAGCCACCGTAAAAGCGCCTCCCATTGCATTTACCGATCCGAGACGGCTCAGCGTTCCGGCAGCACCTTCACCCTGCAGCACTGCACCCATAATTACGAAGACAGACGCAATGACCGCTGCCCTTGTGAATGAGACCATCCGTGATCCGACAGCAGACCCGAACACGTTGGAAGCATCGTTGGCACCGAGTGTCCATCCCAGGAAAAGACCGCTTGTAAGGAATAGGAAAATCATGTTCAGAGCATTTGCCTTATTGCCATCGAGGCAAGCATGTCAGCCGCATCCTGGGCTGAGTCGGAAATGGTTTCTATATGATGTGTTATATACCTGATGTGAGCCTTTTCAGCCAGTGAAAGGTCATTCATCTCATGAAACACCTTTTTTCTCATCTGAAAGGCAGCCTTGTCAGTCTCCCTTTCAAAAAAGTAAACCTTTATGAGCTTCTCACGCACAAGATGCGGTTCGCGGAAGAAAGTCCGCGCTGCCGGGATCAGCTCTTCGGCTGCATTGCCTGATACTTCGGCCAGTGAGATAAATTCATGAGACAAAGAGGCGGGTATATGAGGCATCTCAATATAAAACTCATTCAGCGATTTCTTTGCCGTGTCAATGATCTCATCAAGTTGCCAGAGCAGTTTTACCATCTCACTCCTCTGCTGCGGGAGGATTGAGTGAATAATCATGTCATTCTCAATGCTGCGCTGAAGCTTGTCTGCCTTCCCCTCCAGGTCGTCTATCTTCGACAGGTGGTTTTGAAAGGCATTATTGTCACCGTTTACATATGCCTTGATACCCTCCTTGAAAATCAGTATACCGATCTCAATCGTATCGAAGAATTCATCTATCCTCAGGCTTAGTTCCCTTGTAGTGCGGGTGAAAAGCGCCATTTTACGGTACTGTGTTGGTTAAGGCAAATATATTAAGATTTGAGGAGGAGGCAGCAGGGTCAGAAATCAATAATTCTCTCCACCCTGTGTTTTTTGAGGTAGCCCTTTATAATGACCTGTATGTCACGGTTGTCTGTGGCGGGCTTTATGCAATCATGCACTGCAGTAAGGCCGAATCCGACATCATTGATGCTGAAGAAGCCGAAACCGGTGTATTTGCCGTTCATGATCCTGACTGCTGACCGCTCTTCTTCGTCACGGCCCCGGTCAATAATAAAGAAATTCCTCTCCCTGAATATGAATTCGTCAAGCGCCATAAGTGCTCTTTCGTTATAAGACCGGGGCTCCTCCTCACCGCAGCATGCTCCCCGGCAGAGACTCACCTGACGGTGGAAGCAGGGGCCGGAAGTATCATACATACCACACAGTTTCTGGCACAGATTGTATTGACTGATTATCTGTTCCAGTTTTCCCCTTGCCCTGTCACGTGAGGTAAACAGGGACAGAGGTACCTCATCATCGTTTGACTGCCTGTACGAGAACCGGATAAAGCCGTTTTCATCCGTATGGCTGTATATGCCCCACCGGAAACCGGTCCGGCGCTGTGCCCTGTTGAACCTGGGTTTCCTGCTTTTTATCTCGGCTGACTCCATCAGCAGTGCTATCAGTTCGCTTCCGGTGCGCTCCCAGGTTATGTCTGCAATCATTGACCGCATCTCCATCTCCCTTCCTGAAGTGTTGTTTGACAGGTGTGAGCTTACCCTTTCACTAAGGTTCCGGCTTTTGCCGACATAGATTATATCCCCTTTTTCGTCATGGAAGAAATAAATCCCCGCTTCTTCGGGTATCTCTTCAAGCCGTGCAATGTCAAGCGAAGGGTGGAGCTTCGCCGCCTTCCTGTTTTTAATGAGACTGCCTGATTTCAGTTCAAGGTCCTTTTCGAGCAACAGTTCAAGCAACCTTGTCGTGGCCAGTGCATCTCCCGAGGCCCTGTGCCTGCCGTTGATCTCGATGCCGAGATCCTTGCAGAGGTTGCCGAGGCTGTAAGACTTATGACCCGGCAGGAGCTTCCGGCTAAGAGCGACAGTATCAATCATCGGACGCTTGAAACTGTAACCGAGCATGCTGAACTCCTGCCTTATGAAGGAGTAGTCGAAACGGGCATTATGAGCAACAAAAACATTCCCGTCTGTCAGCTCCACTATCCTGCGAGCAACCTCGAAGAATCTCGGAGCATCCGCGACCATTTCGTTTGTGATGCCGGTGAGCGAGGTAATGAAGTAGGGGATGTTTCGCTCAGGATTGACAAGGGTTGAGTATTCCTCCACAATACGGGTACCGTCATGAACATATACAGCTATCTCCGTAATCCTCTCAAGCCTGGCGCTGCCTCCTGTTGTCTCTATGTCAACGACAGCATACATCGCTTCTGAAAAACGCTAAGATAATTACTTTTCAGGCTGCAGAGGATTATTTATATTTATAACAAAATTGCCACCAGATGGATTGCACCGGAAGATACATGTATCTCGACGGAGTGATAATGCCGGCAGAAGGCAGTGATGATTTACCGCCCGGGGAGGTCTCCTTTTACGAGGTTATCAGGACCCGTAATGGGATTCCTGTTTTTTTTACAGACCACATGAAGCGTCTACGCGATGGTATATCAACAAGATATGATCTGGTGTCTGATATTGATGCTGAGGTCAGGGCAGGGCTGAATGCCCTGGTCAGCAGGGAAAAGCATGATGAAATAAATGTAAGGGTGACCGTCTCATTTACCGGTTTTGATTATTCGCTTCAAATCTGCTACATCCCTTCCTTTTATCCGTCGGACAGGATTGTGGCGGAGGGGGTACACCTGATCCTGTACCGTGCTGAGAGAATTGATCCCGGGGTGAAGATGCTTAATATGAGACTTCGCCAGTCGGTAAACGGAGAACTTGAAAGGAGAAAGGCTTATGAAGCCCTGCTTGTCAACCGTGACGGTTACATCACAGAGGGGAGCAGGTCAAATGTCTTTTTTGTCACTGACGGGGGGACGATACATACAGCGCCTGACAACCTTGTTCTTTCCGGGGTCACCCGCAGGCATGTGACGGAGATAATCCGGCAGGAAGGCATCCCGCTGATGTTTAAAGCGGTCAGGGAAGATGAAACGGGTATGTTCAGGTCGGTCTTCATTACAGGTACTTCTCCGATGGTGCTTGCAGTAAAAAGCATTGAAGGCCGGCAGTATGATGCAGATGATCCGATAATCAGAACACTGCGCGAAGTTTATGCCAGGATGGCTGACACAAGCATCCGTGACTATTATTTGGATGACAAAGCGGATTAATCAATATCTTTGTATCAAAATAAAAACAATGGCCAGTATTAAAAGTCTGAAAAAGGATATCGATTTTTTGTTCTTCGAACTGCTTTCCGATTGTTTCATGGTGTCGAGTCTTCATGAAGGAGCGAAGAAAGCGGAGGTACAGGACCTAATAGAAGAAACAGTTGGTTTGCGTAATGAATTCATTGACAGGGCAAATCATCCTGACGGCAAGGACAACCCGGCGCTTGTAAAGGCATTTTATGCTTCACTTCGCAAGGAGCTCTTCGGCAAGGTCAATGACGGCTTTGAGAAGCTTAGCAGCATTGCAAAACAATAGTCCTGCTGCATCCTGTTTACAATACCTGAAGGGCTACGCCCGCCAGGTCATGTCTGCCTGTGGGATATGGCGGATAATTACCGCTGAGTAGCACGCAGGGCTTACAGCATTGCGGGGTATGGCACATTCACCCGGCCACGATCTGATGTCCGCATTTTATGCATTTGCCTTCGCCGGTCAGGCCGGAGACCTGTATATTGTAACCAGATCTTACTATGACAGTCAGATGACATGACGGACAGATCGTGTCGCTACCCCCGCCTTTGCCGGACATGTTTCCGGTATACACATAATCAAGGTACTCGCAGGCAATCTCCCTGAGTTTCAATATCGTTTCCTCCGGAGTAGGGGGAGTGTTCCTTCTGTTGGCCGGAAAATACCGGCTCAGATGCAATGGTACTGATCTGCCGGCATTTTCTGCTATCCACCCGGCTTCCCTTCTCATCTCATCCGGTGAATCATTCAGACCGGGAAGAATGAGTGTGGTTATCTCCAGGTGCCTGCCGGACGATGCTACAGTTTTAATCGCTTCAAGCACAGGCTTCAGGGTTGCGCCTGTGAAACGCCTGTAGAAATCATCGCTGAAAGCCTTCAGGTCGATGTTGAATGCATCGGTGAGCCCGGTCAGCTCGTTCAGTGGTCCGGGATTGATGTAGCCGTTTGTGACAAGTACGTTGCGAAGTCCTTTCCCTGCTGCCAGACGGGCACATTCAACAACATATTCGAACCATATAGCCGGTTCATTGTAGGTGTACGCAATCCCGATGTTTCCTTCTATTGAATAAGCCTGTCGGACAAGCTCTTCGGGACTGATTCTCCGCGACTTTCCGGTTGGGACGGTTTGTGATATATGGTAGTTCTGGCAGAAGTCGCATCTGAGATTGCACCCATATGATCCGACTGAGAGAATGACAGAGCCGGGGAAGAAATTGTAAAGCGGCTTCTTTTCTATTGGATCAATTGCAACTCCTGAAAGAATACCGGCGGTCACCAGATTAAGTTCACCCCCGGTATTTTCCCTCACACCGCAGATACCTCTATTGCCGGGTTTTATTAAACAGTGGTGAGGGCAGAGGATGCATCTGACAGTATCTTCCGTGTGTTTTTCCCAAACTACCATCAGTACGGCTGTTTTGAACTTATAAATTTAATGTTAATTTTGTTTTCCCGCCATTATCTGACATTGCAGGGAGAAAGCTTCATATTCCGTTTAACCTTAACCTGAAACCATGAGTACCAGAAGAGACTTTTTAAGGAGATCAGCCCTTGTTATGGCTGCCGTGCCGATGATCAACAATGAAATGATTGCTTCATTCAGGCCATCGAAGAAAACCGGTCTTGCTTTATATACTGTCCGTGATGCAATGGGAAATGATCCTGCCGCTACCCTGGCAACGGCAGCAGAGACAGGTTACAACTGGATTGAGGCTGCTGACCACCAGGACGGCAAGTTTTACGGAATGAAGCCGAAGGATTTCGGCAGGCTTGCAAAGAAGAATGGCCTTGTACCGCTCAGTTCACACAGCGGACTCAGGCCTGAGAACTATGAAAGGATGATAGACGATGCTGCCGAGGCAGGAATGATGTACATAATGCTGCCTATGCTGCCGGGTGATTGGTACGGCACCATTGACGGATTTCAGCGTGCAGCCGATTTCTTCAACAAGGCAGGAGAAAGGAGTAAAAAGGCCGGTATCAAATTCGGGTTCCACAACCACCAGATTGAATTTGCTGAGATAAACGGACGTGTGCCTTTCGATGTATTGCTTGAGCAA
Organism: uncultured Rikenella sp.; assembly: GCA_964635655.1. Classification (GTDB taxonomy): domain Bacteria; phylum Bacteroidota; class Bacteroidia; order Bacteroidales; family VadinHA17; genus SR-FBR-E99. Next base: position 66,051 of record CAZWOC010000011.1, read on the forward strand.
ACCGACCCCAGGCTTGTGACATTCGAACTGGATCTGGCCTGGATAACAGCCGCCGGAAAAGACCCTGTAGCTTACTTTAAAAAATATCCCGGTCGGTTCGAAGTATGGCATCTCAAGGATCTTACCCCGGAGAAACATGATGCCACCCTTGGTGAAGGGATTATTGATTTCAAACCGATTTTTGCTGCGGCAGACACTGCCGGAATGAAATACTGGTTCCTGGAACAGGACAACTGCCGGACACATACCCCGTTTGAAAGCATCAGAATAAGCAGGGATTATTATCTGACCAAACTGGCAAAATAGCAGGTTATAGAAAAAGCATGGGCGGGATGGACGAATAAGCTGTCACGGCCCTCCGGTTTACAGACCCTACCTGACTGAATCAGGCAGGGTTTTTTTACTGCAAATCAGAGATTTACCCTGACAGATCCGTTGCGGGAAGAAGACACGACGGATTCAAGGAATTTCATTCCCCTCACTCCGTCGCGGATACCCGGGTAGTCTGCCATCTGATCGGGCTGGCGCTTCTCTTCCAGTGCAATGATGTGCATGAAGAAATTCCTGTAAAGGTTTGCAAATGCTTCGATAAATCCTTCCGGATGTCCTGCAGGGATTCTTGTATTCATTGCAGCAGCAGTGCCTGACCCGGGGAAGGAGGTGCCCGTACGGACGAGCTGGACAGGGGCGTCAGGCCACATCAGGGTGAGGGTGTTCGGTTCCATCTGCCGCCATTTCAAACCACCCTTTTCACCGTATATCTTAACAGACAGGTTGTTCTCCTCACCTGTGGCAACCTGGCTTATGAGCAGTGTCCCGGTCACTCCGCTTCCGAAAATGAGTGAGACTGTACCGTCATCATCGAGAATCCTTCCTGCCAGAGTATTGTGCAGCGCTGCGGAAAGTGACACAACATCCTCACCTGTTATATATTCAGCAAGATTGAATGCATGCGTTCCGATGTCAGCCATGGCTCCGGCAATACCGGCTTGTGAAGGATCCGACCTCCAGATTGCCTGCCTGTTCCCTGTCAGTTCAACAGGTGAGGAAAGCCACCCCTGAAGGTACTCGACGATAATTTTTCTTACCCTGCCTATCTCTCCGGCCTTCACGATCTCACGGGCTCTTTTCACCATCGGGTAACCGGTATAGTTATGTGTGAGGCAAAACAGTCTGCCTGTTCGCTCTGCTGTTTCCTGCAGTTCAAGCGCTTCAGCTGCACTGAGACAGAGTGGCTTGTCGCACACAACGTGAAACCCTGCCTCCAGGGCCATCTTTGCAGGCCCGTAATGAAGGTGGTTCGGAGTCGCGATTGTTATAAAATGAGGTCTGATGTCTTCAGGAAGTGAACGCTCGGCATTTAACATATCCTGCCAGCGGGAGTATATCCGTGAAGAGGGGAGGCCTTCCCTGGTGCCGGTAGCAGCTGACGTTTCCGGATTGCTGCTGAAGGCTCCGCAAACCAGTTCGGCGAGTCCGTCAAGTCGCGCTGCCATGCGGTGCATAGGGCCAATAAGTGAACCCTCGCCTCCGCCGATCATACCCATTCTGAGCCTCATTTCTCTTCCGCTTTTTCAGGCTTGTAATCACCTCTGATATCAATTGAATTAAACTTGCAGAACTCCTCGATCGCTTCCATGATTCTTGCGGTGTTCTCCGGGTAATAAGTGCCAAGGCGCAGGCTAACACTTCCTGATTCTGTTGTGAAGATGACTGTTAAAGGCCTGAACTCCACAGCTCTGAGTGATCCGGGAGTAAAGATCACCGGCAGCCTGTAAAACTCCTGCCGGAGAGTGATCTTATCCTCTGCAACAGTAATATACCTGCTTGTGTACCCGAGGCCGGAGGCTATCATCCACAGACCGAAAAGCATCAGGAACCCCGTAGCTGCCCAGGCAGAACCAGATGAGGCAGGTGTGCCGGTTATGCTGAAAATATACCACCCGGTAACACCGAGGCATGCAAATCCGAGAATGATTCTCCCGATCCTTCCGGGCTTCTTATTCTCGTGAAGGTCAATGTTGTATCGCGTTTCTTTCATTTTTTCAGAGTCATTGCAATTTACATAATTTTGAGTATATGATTTCCGATTTAAATATCCGGACGATGTTTTGTTTTCCGGGTGAAATATATACTTTTAAGGTTTCTAAGTAACACTTAACCACCTGTAATATGAAAGAGGATTCAAGAAAAATCACCAGACGGTCATTTGTGGGTACAACAGGTGCTGCAATTGCCGGTCTTACAATTCTTCCCAGCAATGTTGTCAGCGGCCTCGGTCACCGTGCCCCGAGTGACAAGCTCAACATTGCCGGAATAGGCATCGGGGGAATTGGTGCCTCAAACCTCAGGAATGTGGCCTCCTCGGAAAACATAGTTGCTCTCTGTGATGTTGACTGGGGATATTCGAAGAGGGTTTTTGACGCTTACCCGGCAGCGAAACGCTTCTGGGATTTCCGGAAGATGTATGATGAGATGGGCAAATCGATTGATGCCGTCATAATTGCCACAGCTGACCACACACATGCCATTTCAGCTGCGCAGGCGATCACGATGGGTAAGCATGTCTATCTTCAGAAGCCGCTGACCCACAGTGTATATGAATCAAGGCTGCTTACAAAGCTGGCTGCGAAGCACAGGGTGGCCACATCGATGGGCAACCAGGGGTCATCAGCCATCGGAGTTGATCTTGTCCAGGAGTGGATACAGAATCGTGAAATAGGCGAGGTAACCAGGGTAGAAGCATTCACTGACCGTCCTATCTGGCCCCAGGGGCTGAACAAACCTTCAAAAGTGGATAAGGTACCCAAGACCCTTGACTGGGATCTCTTCCTCGGCCCTGCTCCCGTCAGACCGTATAATGCAATATATCATCCATGGAACTGGAGAGGCTGGTGGGATTTCGGTACCGGTGCGCTGGGCGATATGGCATGTCATATACTTCATCCTGTCTTCAAATCACTCAAGCTTACCTACCCCACACAAGTTCAGGCAAGCTCTACTCTTTTGCTGACCGACTGTGCGCCTAATGCCCAGACAGTGAAATATATATATCCGGCAAGGACAGCCCCGTCACATTATAAGATCGATCTTCCCGAAGTTGAAGTAATATGGTATGATGGCGGGTTGCAGCCCATGAAGCCCGAAGGGTGGCCGGAAGGTAAGGAGATGAATGACTCAGGCGGCGGCGTCATTTTCCACGGGACAAAGGATAAGCTCATATGCGGATGCTATGGAATTAATCCCTGGCTTCTCTCCGGTAGGGTGCCAAACGCCCCTGAGACGGAAAGAAGGGTTGCCAAGGCTACATCCGGCGGACATGAGATGGACTGGGTACGCGCCTGCAAAGAGTCACCCGATTCCAGGGTGATGACCAAGTCAGACTTCTCGGAAGCCGGACCATTCAATGAAATGGTTGTCATGGGAGTGCTCGCCGTAAGATTGCAGGGATTGAACAAGATTCTTGAATGGGACGGCGAAAAGATGGAGTTCACAAACATCCAGGACAGCGAAACGTTAAAGATTTGCATCGAAGATCATTTCAACATCACTGACGGTCACCCGACCTTCGACAAGAAGTGGACAGACCCGATGAATGCGAAGCAGTTTGCTGCAGAAATGATAAGGCATACATACCGCCCCGGATGGACACTTCCGGAAATGCCTGCATGATATCAGAATTGAAATAACAGCTTAAAAATTTAAATTCACTTACTTATGAAACTGATTAAAACAATGTTCGTTCTTCTTGTTGCCGTTTCATTTATCTCCTGCGGTTCAGGGAAGGAGAAAAAGAATGCGGAAAAAAAATCGGCTGAGATGAGCACGACTGAAGCCGAAGTCTGGACATTCCTCTTTGACGGTTCTGGTACCCAGGGCTGGCGTAATTACAACAAACCCACATTCCCTGCACAGGGTTGGGAGATTGTTGACGGCACCCTTCATTGCATCGGCTCCGGCAGAGGTGAAGCCGGCGGTGGCGGTGGTGATATTATCTATGACAAGAAATTCTCGAATTTTCATCTGAAACTTGAGTGGAAAATATCAGAGGGTGGCAACAGCGGCATCTTTTATCTTGCACAGGAAGCTCCTGAATGGGATTACATCTACAAGACCGCTCCTGAGATGCAGGTTCTCGACAACGCAAAGCACCCCGATGCACAGGCAGGGAAAGACGGTAACCGCCAGGCCGGTTCACTCTACGACCTGATTCCTGCAAAGCCGCAGAATGCAAAACCTGCAGGCGAATGGAATACAGCCGAGATCAAGGTCTACAAGGGGTCAGTATGGCACATCCAGAACGGCGAGACCGTTCTCGAGTATCATCTATGGACTCCGGAATGGAATACATTGGTTGCCGGCAGCAAATTCCCCGCCCTTAATCCTGATTGGGCCAACGTTGCCCAGGAAGGCTACATAGGGGTACAGGATCACGGTGACGATGTATGGTACCGCAATATCCAGATAAGAGAACTGTAATCATAATTTGTATACAGGTAGCGGCGGGCCTCAGACCCGCCGCTACTGTTTCTTATATGCAACATCCGCCAGTCAGACTGTGGCACCGGACAGCCCGATCTCCTGTGCCACCACGCGCATGCCCATTATTGTGTCGGTTATAAGGTCATCCAGGTCAACTCCCAGCATCGCAGCTCCCTTTTCGATTATACTGCGGTCGACACCTGCCGCAAACCGCCTGTCGGTCCATTTCTTGCGAACCGACCTTGCCTCCATGTCCAGAACACTGCGTGAAGGCCTGACTAGGGCGCTCGTGGTAACCAGCCCGGTCAGCTCGTCAACTGCAAAAAGTGTTTTCTCAAGAAGGCTCACTGGTTCGGTATCGGAGCAAATACCGTAACCGTGACTTATGACGGCCCTGATATATTCTTCCGGCCAACCCTCTTCCATGAGTATTTTTTTGGTCATTGTGCAATGCTGGTCAGGATACATCTCGTAATCGAGATCATGAATCAGCCCTATTATACCCCATTTTTCCTCATCCTCACCGTATTTGCGGGCCATATATTTCATCACCGCTTCCACTGAAAGAGCATGCTTGTAAAGACTGTCTGACCTGTTGTACCTCCTGAAAAGTTCAAGAGCCTCGTACCTGGTAGGAATTGCGCTTACCATATCTTACTGTAATATTTTTTAATTGCTTATCTGCAATTTTATGGCCTTACTGTTTCACTGCCTTTAAAGATAAAGTCCTGTCGCCATAAGTGATTCTCAAAGTATAAATACCGGAGCTCAGATGCCGGCAATTGAAAGGTATCCTGTTTCTCCCGGGTGTAAGTTCAGCTTCGGATCGCATCACAACCCGGCCGGAAGGATCAAACAGCTCGAAAACAGCTGCCTCACTGACTTCGAAGTCAATATCGACCGAAAAGTTATCCCTGAACGGGTTGGGTAGCAAGGTTACCTGGTCATCTGTAATTTCAGGACCGGTTCCGGAAATTACAAACGAGACCTTTGCCGTGTCGTTCCCGGCATACCCATCCTCGGGGAGGCGGTTGATAATGCTGATAGTGTATGTGATATCCTTCTGCATTATGCATTTCTGTGTGAAAGCGACATCCACAGTGTCTCCCGGATCGATCTTCCTGTAGAATGTTTCGTTGACAGGGTCACTCTCGTTGACCCTGTATGCCAGCGGGAAGCTTGTCAGGGCTGTCCGGCCGAAGTTGATCACCCTTCCCTTTACGGTCACATCTGAAAGAATTGCTTCAGCAGGCGGTGCATAAACAGTATCGATGTGAAGGTCGGCTTCAAGGAATGAAATGTCCGGGAATGTTACCTGGTCTATCCAGGCTGCATCAAGCCCCCCTGTCAGGGAGACATCCTTCGCATATACCCATTCAAGCAGATGAACTCCCGGTTTCAGTACCCTGTTCCTTTGAGCCCATGGGGTGTCACCTGATATCTCCATGTCTGTAACACTGTCTACCCTGAATGTCAGCTTGTCATAGACAGGTTCAGATGATACCCTGACATAGAAGGAGATAGTGTCTTTGACAGGGTTGTTTACATAAATTGAAAGTATTGATTCAGTTTTGTCCGGAATCGGTGCAGACCTTGCCGAGTTAATGTTCTCGAATGATGCAGATGATGTTATAATCCAGGGGTAATCACCGCCAGGTATCCACGGAAAAACATCGAACCTGTCGAATTCCCATGTTTCACGTGTTTTTCCCGTGCACACTGACCATCTGCCTTCTGCCTCATAATTGCCGCACACGAAGCTGACATCATACGGGATAACCCGGCCTGATCCGGCCTCGAGTGAAATCGAGGTCTCGAAATAAAGTACCTTGTCCTGACCCGGATTGATTATACCGGTTTCAAGATGAGGGTCAGCAAGCGTCATCCAGGGCCCGGTCGGGGTGACGGTGACTACACCGCTGGCGGCAGATGAGCCTTCATTTATTACCCTGACCATAAGATTCAGTGTCTCTCCGGGGTCAGGAAGGAAATTGGAATTGCCAACTGAAGAGTCATCATGGATTGCTGATATTATCTTAAGGCTGGGTGCATGGATTGTCATGTCAATTCCGAACCGGTAATCCTCGCCTCCATCCCTCAGACTCATAATGAGCGATGCCAGTTCGCCGTCTTCCACTTCGTCTGAAACCCTGAATATGAATTTCCCGTATACTGTAAGAGACTCCCCGGGATTCAGTATGCCGATTGTTGCCGTATCTGCCTCAACTGTTATAAGGCCTGAGGCAACGGCAAGGTGTGCTGTAAGCTTTGATGTCGGGGCTTTGCCGATATTCTTTACAGTGACCTTAAGGTTCACATGTTCTCCGTAATCAGGAAGGCCATCGTTGTTGCCCCCGGAGTCGTCGAAGACAATACTCCCTGTGGTCATGAAAGCTTCTTTGACTTCGCCGAAGTAAATCGTTTTAAAAAACGGGATCATGTTCTGGCCTGTGACAGTAAGGAGGCACGAATCCTTTACCCCGGCAGGTATTGAAAGAGAAATATTCCCGGATGGGCTCACGAACCTTGCGCTCCAGAGGGTGTCGAAGTCAGACAGTGCAGCATATGCGAACGGTTTTGCAAAGAAATTCAGCGCTTCCAGGTCTGTCGGGACTTTATCCGGAACATCAATTCTGAATGTATCCGGTCTTCCGATCATTGGTGAAAGAGAAGGATCACCAAGCAGGATATAAGTTTCCCAGTAGTATTTTTTTCTGGGGCTGGTGCTTGCCGAGACTGACATGTTCCCGGAGAAATTGATCTGTCCCAGTGTATGGTACCAGTTACCCGGGGCTTCGTCGTGTGTGTGAAAAAGCCTGTCGAAGGCTCCGGCGCCACTGGTCTCGTAGGTTACTGACAGCCCGGGAGTGCAGGGGCCGACAGCCCAGAAGAAATCATCGGTCCAGTAAGAGTCATTTGTGCATCCTATATACCCGATTGCTCCCTTTGCCGGCGTGGCTACCATTGCTGTGCCAAAACATGATGCCACATTGATCTGTGCGGTGCGGCATGCGTTTGCAATGACGAGAGGATATTCGTTTTCATTGGTGAATTCGTTAACCATCGAGGTCCTGAAGGCAGGGTCACTGAAGCCTGAAGCCTCTCCGTGGCCGGTATAATTCATTATGCTGAGACCTTTGTTGAATATTGTCTTCAGGGAGTCATCCTTCTGAGGAGAGTCAGGATAAAGCCATCTGATCGCATTCAGTGAAGTGTCAGGGTGAAAATATGTATTGTGGATGTAAGATACCTGTCCGTTCATGTAGAGATCGAAACCCGGGGCATTGCCTGCGGTGGCAAGGGCCCATGACCATGCGTCGTTTGCCGGGCTGTACCTGTAAGTCTCATAATCAATTATCTTCCTGATAATTCCCTTCATCTGTGTCGTATCGGCTGCAGGAAGCCTTCCGATGAAAAGCTCGGGAATATAATCACCCTGACCGTCAAATTCACCGTAATAAAGGTCAGATACATTCGATGTCGCCTTTGATGTCGGAATTATTGACTGGTCACCGGCAATGAGAAGGTATTGAACCGGTTTACCCTGTGCCTGCAGGCTGGAATAGAGGTCTGATATTCTTTTTTTCAGGTCTTTGTAAACTGTATCAGCAGGCCCGGCGCCTCTGTAAATAACCGTCGTCCTGATTCCTTTCAGCAGCTTCCATCTGACAAGTGGTTCAAGATGTCTCCGGAATATCGAATCAGTCACGATTATCATGTGCACCGGCTGGTCGGTATAGCCCGTAATGTAAGAATCAGAAGCATACCCCCCCTTGCCGGAGAGATCACCGGTTACATCTTCTCCCTTTGCGGCAGACGGTTCATAACTGATGCCGATCTTCATAGAGGTGATCAGATCGACATATTTTCCCCCGGGATTATAGAAGGCCGGACAGACTGCTATGTTTACAAGCCTGCGGCCCCTGAAAATCCCCTCGTACGTCACCTTTACAGTATCATGTCCGATAAGGGTTTTACTGTCATAGGTTTTATAGTCCTTTACAGTAATTCTGTCATCACGTGTCTGGTTTTTGGTCCTTGCCGGCTGCGCCGGGAATAACTCTGCGTCAGGTGAACCCTTGTCTGCAAAACGAATCCTGCGCGAGGTGACCTCCGTTATTGAAACAACCGGATCCATGCCTTCAGGGAGTTCTATAAGCCGGCTCCATACAGGCATCTCCGGTTGCCCTGTCTCAGTTGTCTGATGATGCCCCGGCAGAAGCAGCCTCAGGTATTTTCCGGAGGGGTCTGTGATTGTCTGAAAGCTTGATTCTCCTGAACTGTAGATGAATTCAGACGGCTGGCGCATTACTGACCCGCCGGGTCTGTCGCCTGCTGATCTTCCGGCATAAACCTGGGAATCAGCATCAGGCAGGTTAAGCAGCATAATCATTGCCGCCAATACTGCGGTTGCCCTCTGGTTTACCCTCATAACCTGAATATACGAAGCCAATATAATTAAAATTTAGCTCTGTTTATATGCCTGAGACGGTCAGAGCCGTTATATAAATTGAATTCGTATATTTAACAGTAATTTAAGGGTAATGGTTCAGGGGATGAAGAGGGAGATAAAGCTGACGATAATCCTTCTGCTATATTCATTGTCAGTAGTTCCGCAGGTAAACAGGTACGGCACTCCTTTGATCAGCCGGGTCGATGCTGCAGTTACCCCCGGAGACCTCCGTAACCTGTGCATTACAATGGACGGCCGGGGAGTGATGTACTTCGGCAGCGAGCGGGGAGGCATAATTACTTATGACGGCAGCAGCTGGGATTTGATTCCTACCCCGGGAATGAAATCAGTAACCTCTGTTATTTCAGATACCCGCGGAATTGTATATGCCGGAGGAGAGAACGATTTCGGCTTCCTTCAGCCTGCTGAAACAGGAAGGACAGGTTACATCTCCCTGGTCCGGATGTTCGCCGGTCGTGACACTGCAAATAACCTGGCAGTGGGTGCCATAACCTCCGCTGCAGCAGACAGTAATTCAGTTTACTTCAGCGACGGAATGAGAATTTTCACGATAAGTGCCGGAGCTGATTCAATTACAGTCAAAGACCTTGCATCAGATTATGGCATTTCAAATGTTTCTGCACTCCTTTCATTTGACAACTCGTTGATAATTGCAGATAATGTACGTGGGCTTTTTTCCTTCAAAAATGACGAGTTGACAAGGATACCGGGGGGAGAAAAGACAGCCCCGTCACAGATTGTCAGGCTCCTTCCCTATGACAGGGACAACATTCTCCTGGGAGATGCGGCAAAGGGCATGACCCTGTTCAATTCAAGAACCGGTAACATGAGAAATTTCCCGGCTGTACAGCCTCAAGCCGGGGTTACGGGCGGGCAGACTCTTACCGATATCGTCCTTATACCCGGAAACCTTATTGCAGCCGGATATGCCGGCAGGGGAGGCGTGCGCATATACAGCCATGACGGAGTACTTCTCCAGCACGTTTCTGAAAAAACAGCTCCGGTTTCAGAATCGTCTGTATCAGCCATGTATTGCCACCATTCATCCAATTCTCAGCTATGGTTCTGTACGACCGGTTTCATCAACAGGGCATATGTTTCGATGCCTGCCTCGGAATTCACTTCTGTTTCAGGCATATCGTCGGTATGCGGACCGCTTGCAGAATACGGCGGATCAATATATGCCGGTACTGAAGACGGCCTCATTGTAAGTTATAAAGACGCATCAGGTACAAGACGATTTAAAGCAGCCGGGATACATGCCGGCAAGGTAAGTGACCTTGTGAAAACAGTACTGTCGGGTGATGAGGTGTTGATTGCAGCCACCGATAAAGGACTTCTGCAGATTGACAATAACGACGGTCTGACCCGTTTCCTTCCCGGGTTGCGTCTGACAGAGCTATGTTCCTCAAAAAACGAACCTTCCGTGATTGTGGCAGGATCAGATGACAGTGCTGTCCGGGTCCTGAGTCATGACGGTTACGAATGGATTGTAAGTCATCAGATAGGCGATGCGGTCAAAGGCCGGGTAAGGGATATTGAACAGACTTCACCGGGCGAATGGTGGTTTTTGACCTCAAACCCTTCGACAATGGTGCGGATGCACTGTGAACCCAATGACACCTCATTTACACTCTACGGCATGGATCATGGTGTGACCTCCGACACCCTGAACAGTTTTTCTGTAATTGACGAAAAACTGTACCTCTGTACCGGCAGGGGTGTCTTTCTGTATAATCGCCAGGAGGACAACTTTTCAAGGGACAACGACCTTCTGGGAACAACATTTGATGAATCAGACATCAGATTGCTTTTCATTACCCCTGAAGGGGAAGCAGTCATTTCAGGCTATGATACCCGTAACTTTGATGCCCTGGTGACAGCCACCCGGCAGGGGCATGTTGTATTCAGACGCCAGTTCGATTTCCTCCCTGACCTGGCAACATCGTGCATCTGCTATGCCGATGATGCAATATGGCTCACAAAGGGACAAAGCCTTGTGGTACTTGACAAGTCAAGGCTTGCATTCCGCTACGGTGATTTCAGGACGATCTTCAGCACTATTGTTACAGGAAGCGGCAGGGTACTTATGGAGGGCTCATTCTACAACAGGTCAGAGGGAGGAGTACTGATACCTTCAGCCAGACAGCCCGACCACCACAGGATCACACTCAGCCACAGAGATAACAGCATTACTTTCAGATGGACAACAACCCCCTGCGTCGAGGAGGATAAAACTGAATACAGGTACAAGCTGGATGGCTTTGCTGACGATTGGTCTGCAAGGGAAAGACGCAACCTGCGAGATTATACAAACCTTCCTTCAGGTGACTATGTATTCAGAGTCAGGGCAAGTACAATAACAGGACTTGAAGGAGAGGAGCTTACCTATTCTTTTTCTGTAAGGAAGCCATGGTATGCTTCACTTGTGGCAATTCTGCTCTACACCTGTGCCGGAGCCTGGCTCCTCTTTATCCTGATCCGTTACTTTGCGAAGAGGCTGCGGATAAGGAACAGGAGGCTTGACAGTCTTCTCAGGCAACGAAATGAAGCCACCGCCAGAAGCAGGAACGAAATTGCAGAACTGGAAAATTATGCCGGTGTCGTTCAACAGGCGATATTGTCTTCTGAAACGCGGCTTCGCGATGTCTTCCCCAACAGCTTCCTGCTCAACAGACCGAAAAATGCAGTCAGCGGGGATTTCTTCTGGATGGCTGACAATGGCGAAAGGACTGTCCTGGCAGCTGGTGACAGCACAGGCCACGGAGTGTCGTCAGCCCTCAGGACTGTTATGGCCCTCTGCTTCCTTGACGAAATAACAGACAGGCCTGGGACAATGACCACCTCCGCCATGCTTGAAGAATTCCGTAGCAGGCTGACACTTACTTTTGGCTCCCTTGACCAGGGCGAAGCCCGTCAGGAAGGCATCGACATCTCACTCCTTGCGGTTGACCGGGCCGGGAAAAAGATTGAGTATTCGGGCGCCGCCATGCAGTGCATAAGGGTAAGGGAAATGAACGACAAGGAAAAGGTAAGATGGGATAACGGCGAGTTCAAACCTAATGAAGGTACCCTTGTAAGCGGAAAATACCTCCTGGAAACAGTGTGGGGTGACAGGGTGCCTCTCGGAATGCATCTTGACGGAGATCATCAGTTTACCCAGCACAGCTGGAAGCTCGAGAAGGAATCATCATATTATCTCTTTACTGACGGCTATCCTGACCAGTTCAACGGGGTGACCGGAAAAAAATTCCTGAAGAAAAACCTCCGGAAGCTGATCCTTGATATCCAGAATTACCCGATGAACATACAGAAGGAGATACTGGAGGAGAGGCTTGGAACCTGGATGGGTAAATCACCGCAGACAGACGATATCCTGATAGTGGGAGTGAGAATCGAATGAGGCTCTGTTGACCCCATCAGGTGAGTAATTAGCTGATAAGTCATTTGCCGTTGCCTTAACGGTTGGCACCGAATTCGTCGCAGAGACGGTAATAGATTCCCCGCTCGTTGGCCTCGTATCTGAGTAAGCCACAAAGAATGAAATCACTGAGTATCTTTTCAGCCTTCCTTGAGTTGATTCCTGCAATCTCACGGAATTCGGTGATTGTAATTCTTCCTTCCTTCCGGAGGTGATTCAGCAATATGTTTTCAGTCTCCTCGAACTTGAGAAGCAATCCCCGGCTCTTTTCCGCGCGTCGCCACACCTGAAGCACAACCCTGTCAGCCATGAAGTTCTGGTCTTTCTGCCTGAAATATGCTTTCCACCGGCCATGTTCGTCCTTTGCCCTGACAGGTATAACCTGGCTTCTGAGGACCTCGACCTCGAGGATATTCTTGCCATTGATTGTATGGTTCCTGGTCCTGACAGAGACTGCCGGATCACAGTGCAGAGAGGCTGCAGCGTCAATCATGTAGTACTCTTCATCTGACCTTACGCCGGCAAGTGACCCGTTGTCCCTGACTCCGATAAGGAGTTTGCCGCCTGCCGTGTTTGAAAATGCTGACAGGGTACGCGCAATCTTCCGCGGGTCAGAAATGCAGTACTTGAAGTCAAGGTTCAATCCTTCGCCGCCTGATATCAGGTTTTGGATATATCGCCCCATGATTGGTTGTGTTATCGCTGCGCGACAGCATCACTAAAATAATACAAAATATTTGTATATTGGCTCATCATACTGTAGCAGGGGGACGATGCACCAGATGTTTTTATCAACACCCGGCTTCGGAAAGTGACGACAGGAATCACAGAAAACCAATAACCATTTTATGAAACGGAGAACATTTTTCAGGTCCGGACTTGCAGGAGCTGCAGGCATAACCTTGCTTGGCAACAGGGTGGCAGCCGGAGAAGGCAGAAAGGCTGAAGGTGAGCTTGTATGCAGGACTCTCGGGAAGACCGGCCTTAGTCTGCCGGTTGTAAGCTTCGGGGTGATGAGGGCGGACAACAGCTCGTTGGTCAGGGTTGCATATGAAGGAGGAATGAAATTGTTCGATACGGCACACGGTTATATGAACGGCAGGAACGAAGAGATGTTAGGGAGCTTCTTCAGTACTGTGCCGCGTGACTCGTTTGTTATTGCCACCAAGGTGAAGCCTTCAGGAGTCGATTCACGTACCGGCCTCCCGTCGAAGGACACCACAGCCGGAAGTTTTCTTTCGATGTTCAATCTGAGCCTCAGCAGGCTGAAACTGGACTATGTCGATATTCTCTACATGCATGCCGCGGAGAGCGTTGAAATGGTCAGGCATAAGGAGACTGTCAGAGCCATGCTCGATCTGAAAAAACAGGGTAAGGTCAGGTTTATAGGCATCTCGACACATAAAAACGAACCCCTGGTTATCAATACGATGGCGGATGACGGCATCTGGGACGTTGTGCTTACCTCATACAACTACAGGCAGTCATACCTGGCAGAGATGAACGCTGCCATCGCAAAAGCTGCGGCAGCCGGCATGGGCGTCGTTGCCATGAAGACAATGGCCGGAGGATGGCTTGACAGGGAAAGGACAAAGCCTGTAAATGTCCAGGCGGCCCTGAAATGGGTCATCTCCAATCCGGATGTGAATACGACAATTCCTGGCATTACAGCATTTGACCACCTGGAGACCGACCTCAGGATAATGAGAGATTTCACACTTACCCAACAGGATAAGGATGACCTGATTGCCGAAGCGTCATATCCGGGCCTTTACTGCAACGCCTGCAGCAACTGTGTCCCTGACTGCCCGAAAAACCTGCCCATACCTGAGCTGATGAGGGCTTACATGTATGCCTACGGTTACCGTGATGCTGCAATGGCCTCAGAGCTTCTCGCAGAAAAGCGGGTCACTGCCGATCCGTGTGCCGGTTGTGAAACATGCGCCACCGCTTGTGTCAGGGGCTTCGACCTGAGGGGAAAAATCACGGACATTTCACGTCTGTCAGGTGTCCCTTATGATCTCCTGGCTTAAAAAAATGATTATGAAAAAAACAATGCTTATCTTATTCCTTGTCGCCGTATCATTGCCGGGCATGCAGGGCCAGGGGCCTTTTCCTGAACTTAAAGGTTACAGGATGAACAATGACTACCCGGTTTATACGCCTGAAGATCTCTGGAACTATATCGACGGAGCTGCAGACTCCTACCTCGCGCTTGGATTCATTGACCTAAACATCAGGGAGTATGTAAAAGGAAGGAATAGCATAAAAGCCGAGATATACCGTTTCAGTGATGACTCCCAGGCCTTTGGTATGTATTCGATGGAGCGTTCTCCGGGCTATAAATTCATACGTGCAGGGGTGCAGGGATACAATGAAGAGGGAGCGGTCAATTTTTACAGTGATCGTTACTATGTCAAGATCATGAGTCACTCGGGTTCCGCAAAGGTTAATGAAGCGATGCTGAATCTTGCGGCGGTTATCTCGTCAAATATAGGAGGATCAGGGGAGTTCCCGGCACTGCTTAAGACTTTCCCTTCGGAAGGTCTTCTGAAGAATCAGGAAACCTACCTTCTTGAAAATGTTCTTGGCCATGAGTATCTGAAAGGCGCTTTCAGGGCTTCGTATGAAGTTGACGGTGATCCTTTCGACATTTACTTTTTCAGTTGCAGTGATCCTGCAGATGCCGCAGCGATGGCTTCAGCCCTTGCCGGTGATGCATGGTCAGCTGACGAAGATGTTTTCAAGTATGCCTTTGAAGACGGGTTCAACGGGGTGCTGCACATGGCGCGGCAGGGGGGAAGGCTGATAGTTGTAAGTGGCCTTCCGTTTGAAAAATCATCTGTTGCCGAGAAATACATTTCAAAAATGCTGGGCAACGGGCGTTGAAAAGAGAACAGATCATCCATAAAATAAAAAAGGTGCCTCATGTGAGACACCTTTTTTTATTGCTGTACAATTCAATTACTTGAGCTGGAAGCTGATAGGCACGCTATACCATACGTTGACAGGTTTACCTCCCTGTTTACCGGGTTTCCACAGCGGGAGCATCTTGATGACCCTTATGGCTTCCTCATCGAGAGCCTGGTCAACGCCCCTGACCACAGATACCTGGTCAACGGTTCCCTTGTATGTAACGCAGAAGCGAAGTATCACCTTTCCCTGGATATTGTTTTCCTTGGCAATCTCCGGGTACTTGATGTTGTCATAGATGAACTTGAAGAGCTCTGTATCCCCGCCAGGGAATGAAGGCATCTCTTCAACCACCACGAATACTTCCTGTGGTGCCTCTTCCTGCACTTCTTCCTGTACCTGTTCGATAACCTCAACCACTTCCTCATTAACCACGGTTTCTGCCACGTCGTCAGCGGTCATAAACTGTGATGCATCTTCTGGTTTGATTGTATCAACGATTACAGGCGCCACGTATTTAACCACGGTCTGCTGTTCAGTTGGCGGTGGTGGTGGCGGTGGAGGGGGAGGAGCAGCGGCTTCCTGATTGATGTCATTCGCCATTTCGGCGATAACCTCGTTCGCATCCCTCTGCTTGATCTGAGCTATACTCTTGGCCTTCAGGTAAGGAACATATGCTGCAAAGAAAACCACGATTATGCCGATTATCAGTGACATTGTCATTGTCCTGGCATATTTCCTGCGGATTTCGTATGCACCGTATTCCTTGTTACGGCCTTCGAATACTATATCATCAAAGCTCGGGTATTGTTTCTTTTCTTTTGCCATAGTTGTATCCCTCCCTATTGTGCTGAACCGGTAGAAGTAGCTGCAGCCCTATTGATGGCATCAACAACCAGTTTCTCTTCGATCCAGTCTATGTCAGTAAAAATATAGCGGGCAATACCTACGATTGACATTTCGTCGATAACATCGACAAAGTTTTTGTATTTGGCTGTCTTGTAGGCTTTGATAAGAACTATAGGCCCTGTATCATCATCCTTTTTGAGCTGGCTGATTGCAGATCTCATGGAGTCCTGTTTGATATTGATCTTACCTGCGATAACATCTTTTTCAAACTGGTCTATCTTGCGGAACAGAGCCCTGTTCCTGTCAAGGAGTACCTGGCGGATTCCTGTTGCGCTGAAATCGGTTTCCTGGAGTACTGTTACTTCAGGGTCTGCCTTTCCGGGGTACCAGTAGACTTTGTCATTGGGACCGAGGATGATATTGAGAGTACGGCTGTCAGCAATCTTTGGAGGTTCGACTTTTTCATCCTTCTTGATTTTCTCGGGAAGGACTATTTCCATAACCTTGGGTTTGCTGAAAGCTGCTGTGAGCATGAAGAACGTGATGAGCAGACTCATGAGGTCCACCATCGGCGTCATATCGACGCGGGCGTCACCTTTTTTTGGTTTCTTTTTCCCGCCTTTGCTTTGTTCCTGGACTTGTACGTCTGCCATGTTATTCTCCTATTTGTTCTTCCGTTATTTCAGCTGATCTGAGATTCGTGATCAGGTTGAACCTGTTCACGTTCTTATCCTGCAGAATATCCAGAACTTTCCTTACAACCGGGAAATCGACGTCTGCGTCACCCTTGATCATTGCATCGACGGCAGGGTTTACCTGGCGTGCGAAGAGGATCCACAGGGCAAGTTGATTGTCGGTTGAGTCGATAGGAACACCCTTTTCAAGTGCTATTTTCTCATCCGAGTCCTTGGAGGCGAGGTATTTCTTCATATCCTGTATCGGAACGCCCACGGCTGTGCCGGTCTTTTCGAAGAGGCGAAGTTCGTCCTCGGTGAATTCAATGTTGTATCGCTTGCCCATTTCGGCAAGTATTTTCGGCCGGAATTTCAGAATTGTATCCGGACCGTTGTCAACATTGAAAAACACACGGTTGTCCTTCGCGATGAGTACCGTCATAACGTTGGCATCCATCATAGGTTTCTCCGATACTGAAAAAGGTGTATCAACAGGAGCCGATTCCTGTGGCCTGAACGTTGCTGTCAGTATAAAGAACGTGAGCAGCAGTGTGAACAGGTCCACCATCGGCGTCATGTCGATTCGTGGCGATTTGTGTCCTAATTTAATCTTTGGCATCTTTTAATTCCTTTCTTTTTTGACCAAAAGAATAAATTCGGCGGTTATTTTCTGATTGAGGCGGCGAAGGTCTGGGTCAGACTAAAGCCAGCTTCATCAATCTTAAACACATAGCTGTCTATCATTGACGAGAACCAGTTGAAGAATATGATAGCCAGGGTTGAACCTGTGATACCGAATGCTGTGTTGACAAGAGCTTCGGAGATACCGGTTGAGAGAGCGAGGGCATCAGGAGCACCTGACTGGGCCAGGGCGGCGAATGCACGGATCATCCCGATAACCGTACCGATAAGACCGATAAGCACCGAGATCGAAGCAATCGTTGAGAGGATGACCATGTTCCTTGAGAGAACCGGGAGCTCGAGAGCTGTTGCCTCTTCGATAGCCTGCTTCATCGATGTGATCTTCTGGTCTTTTTCAAGTTCCTTGTCATTTTCAAGTGCACGGTAACGCGAGAGACCGGCTTTCATGACATTGGCAAGTGAACCCTTCTGTTTGTCACATGCAACAATAGCATCTTCAATCTTGTCATCAGCAAGCATCTGCTGAAGGTTGGAGACAAACACGTTGAGTCTTGCTTTCCCTTTAACCCTTGTAAGTGTGATGAACCTTTCGAAGAAATAAATTATAAGGACAATCACGATTGTGATAAGAATAGGCACAATGATACCGCCCTTATACATCAGACCGATAAGGTTTCCCTGGAGTGGATGACCCTTAGGGTTACCGCCTTCAAAGTTGACCGGGTTACCGAGAACCTTTGTGAAAATAAGATAAGCTGCAATAAATGCAATAATGATTGCAAGAGGTGCAAAGATCGATTGCCATACACCGCTCGACGACTTGGTTTTTTTACTCATTTCAGTATTCTTTAGTTGGTTTAAGTAAACAGTTTGCAAAAATAATTATTATCAATTTCTTTTACAATAGCCGAAAACTAATTAGATCAAATTTAAGACTAATGATTTACACAGTTTTATTTATCAAGAGTTGCATTGTAAGTCCTCTTTTTGGAAACGGGTATTTCAATAGTTTTGAATCCCTTTGCACTGATTACAAGAGTCTCTGATGCCTCAGGCATTACGAACTTGTACTCTCCCCTGGCATTGGTCCATGCTTCTGCTGCAGTATCCTTGACCCTGACTGACGCACCCGGGATGGGGTCTCCGTTTGAATCGGCTATTACACCTGTTATTTCGTTCGGATGTGCCTTCGGAAGAGCGCTTTTCTGCAGCTGTGCTATATACTGTATTGAAGATTTTGCTGCCTCGTTGCCGGGTTCAATTGCAAGGATCCTGTTGTTTTCCTCGATTGCTTTCGGGTAGTCACCCATAGTCATGTACATCGTGCTGAGTGAGCTGTGAGCCCTTATCCGGTAATCAGGTGACAGGTTCATCATCCTGTTGTAATACGACCTGGCTTCATCGTACCTTTTGTTCTGCAGAGCTTCATAGCCAAGGTAACGTATAGCGTCATACATCTCCTTCACATTCTTCACAGAATCAACTGCTGCCTTCTGAAGCAGGGCCTGAAACTTGGGTTTTGCAAGCCCCAGTTCTGAATCAGGATCCATTGCCGATGCCGTGTTGGCCATCCAGAGGTAACCCTGCAGGTTCTCCGGGTATTTTGCAATCATCTTTGTGAAGATACCGTCAGCCTTGTCATAAGCTTTGTCCTGGTAATAGGCCCTTCCTACCTGGATGAAATCATTTTCGCTGTCTCTTCCCTTTTCAAGGAGCTGTGACCAGGTTGCGGCTGCATCAGCGTACATATGGGCACCGTACTGCACGGTTCCCTTTTCGTAGAGAAGATTAAGGTCTTCCTCGTCACCGAAACTTACAGCATTGTCATAGGCTTTGTATGCCTGCTTAAGTTCATTTTCAGCCTGCCTGATCTGAGTACGGGCTGCTTCAATCTTTGTCTGAAGCGCATCAATGGATGCCTTTGCCTGTTCCTTGGCAGGACTCTTGAGTGTGGCAAATTTTGCCTGAAGTGTGCTCAGTTCGGCAGCATCATTGTCAGCTTCGATTGTCAGCTTCGAATAGTTCTGGTTTTTCCTGGTAAGTATTCTTGCATAATAAATGTAGTCCTTCTTGATCAGACGGTCAGCGCTGAGGTTGGCGAAGAGCTTGTCCATATACTGTTTTGCAAGGCTGAAGTTACCCTCTTCATATGCAGAGTATCCTGCAATACGGTTCATGTAAGTCCTTGACTGGTCAACCGCGAAAATTTCCTCAACGTTCTTGATTACCTCATCATACTCCTTTGCATAGAAAAGTGCGTTTACGTACCTGATCTTTGCAGGGATATTGCCCTGTGTCAGGTCAAGATACTTTTCAAAGTATTTCTTCGAATCATTGAACCTTCCGGCCATCGAATAGAGCTGTCCGAGCTCCCTGTATGCCGGTGCATAATTCTGATCAAGGGCTATAGCCTGTTCATAATAGGGAATGGCTGCCATAAGGTTGCGCCCCTTGACATAAATGCTCCCAATCTTCATGTTTGCTGCAGGCGATTTGAGGTCCCAGTCCTGTGCAAGGTTATAATTCTTGATTGCCTTTGATCCGTCATTTACAAGGATATAGATGTCACCTGCAATTATATAGACCTCACTGTTTCTCGGGTCTATTGAAAGCGCCTCCCTGATGAAAGGAAGTGCCTTTGCAGTGTCAACCTGCTCAAACCGGATGTATGATTCGGCTATCTTGGCAAGGGCATAAGCATAACTCTTCGGGTCTTTGATCTTCACAACCTTCTTGTATGGAGGAAGGAGACTTCTGGCCATTACCCTGAGTTCCTCCGCCCTGGCATCTTCCTTGTTGTAGAATGCAACCTTCGCAAGTCCTATATGGTTAAGAGGATCAGCTGCGTTTGCAGCAACACCCTTGTTGAAAATATCGCCTGCCTCCTTGGTTGCAATAGTCAGTGAGTTGGAGATTGTGTCGGCAAAATAGTTCAGCAGAGTGTTTTCCCCGTAATGAAAAAAGACTGCACTGTTTGATGGCTCGTTATTAATTAGTTGCTGGAACAGTGCCTCTGCCTTGTCATACTGTTCATTCTTTGTGAAAGTCCTTGCCTCGTCGAGGGTCTGAGCCTTGAGCCCCGTGCCAAAGACCATGCAAAAAACCGCTGCGGGCAGCAACGCGAGTTTAAAGCTTCTCTTAATCATCGTTATTAAAATTTAGTTACTCATTCTTTACCTGAATAATTCTTATCGGCATCGTTGCAGGTACAAGACCCGATTTAAGTATAATCCTTTGTCCCTTCTCTCCTGCAACAAATGATACAAATCCCGAGCCAAGTCCTGTGTATGATTCCCTGGTATGCATATTTACCTCACGTATAAAGGGATACGATTTATCATAAATATGTCCCTGGAGCGGAAGGTAAAAGGAAGACTGGTCAAGGTATTGCTGTGAAACGGCAGCCACTTTAATCTTGCCGAGCAATGAGAAGCTGCCGGGGTCATCCTCGTCGCTTATCCAGTTTACGCTTACTATGCCGAGGGCTCCCGGTGTCCTCGATACATAATCGATCACCTCGGTGTTTGAATTGACAGCATAAAAGTTGGGGAGAAGCTCTTCAGGCAGGGTGAATTTTTCCCTGAAATACCTGATGTTTCCTGAGCGGACATTGTCAAATACGACATTTATCTGTCCCAGCCCGGAAGAAGGATTGATCTGTTTCCAGTCAGTGACCTTGCCGGTGAAAATATCCTCTACATTTTTGTAAGTCAGAAGTGAATCGGCATTGCTGCGATTGAGAACGATTGCAAGGGCGTCATATGCAACTACTGTTGTACGCACCACAGTCTGAAGATCGAGCAGCACTTTTCTCTGTTCTTCAGTGGGAGTCCATGATGACACGATAACTTTAACCGAATCATTCAGGAAGAACGCCACAAGTTCATTCTCCGGCATAAAAACAGGTTCAATATGAGCATAATTATAAAGAGCCAGGAAAGTGTCGAGCTCCGCCGCGATGATTGGTTTGAAAGAATCGTCCGAAGCTATCCTGATATTGCCTGAAGTGGGTGTCTCCTGAAGCGCTGCGGTACCTTTGTTTCTGCATCCTGCCATTATTATCAGCGAGGCCGTTACAACCACTGCGGCAAAAGCACCCGTAAGTGTAATTGCTTTGTTCATTGTTCCTTTGCTTTTCAACTTGCTATGAGACACAATATTAATAAATATTTCGCTTTAATTCCTGAGTCATGGTGTTAATTTTACACTTCCGCCTGTTTAATAACGCTTAAAATATATGCCACCAGTTAATTATGACCGCCAGCCACACTCCTTACCCTTACGTCTGAACAAATTATTCTTCCCTTTCTTCATTGCGGAAAAAGCTGTCCCTGATTTTTTCATAGGATACAAAAATCCTGTATGTGGCATATATGAAAAGGGGAACGGCTATAACTATCCTCATGGCTTTATCAATTTCGAAGAGGGTTGTTTTAAGTATGTAGATTGCAAGTCCGAAATAAAAGAAAACCATTACAGTTCCGAAGATCGCGAAGATCCTGTCATACATTTTTCTGCTGTTCATTGTAATCAGGTTAACCTGACAAATATATCATTATTATCTTTTTTTGCTGCTGACACAATTCAATAAATGAATAAAAAAAGAGGGCCGCAGATGCGGCCCTCCCATATTGTGACTGATGATCCGTCATTTTGTGGCATTTTCCAGCCTCTTCATGAGGGTGAATATGAATGTCGCTGCAACAATACAGCAGGCGATGAATACAAGCCATAACTGCCACACCTCAATTTTGTCGTAGAGTTTTCCGGGTACGCTGAGGAGCTTGTTGCCCACTGCTGTAGCGAGCAACCAGCCGCCCTGCATGAGCCCCTGGAACCGTGAAGGTGCAACCTTGGAGACGAATGACAGCCCCATCGGACTGAGGAACAGTTCGGCAACTGTAAGTATAAGGTAGGTTCCTATCAGCCAGTAGGGGGTGACCCTCATTGATTCAGCCAGTGGTGAACCGGCAAGTTCCGGCTGCGACGGCAGTTTAACCGAAGAGAGAAGCATAACAACAAAACCGGCGGCTGCAATTATCATTCCGAAGCCGATCTTCTTAGGGGTTGAGGGCTCGATATTCTTTTTGTTGAGCCAGGCGAAGAATCCCATTACCGGGAAGGTCAGCGACACGACAAACAAGGGGTTGAAGCTCTGGAAGACTTCCGGGGCTATCGGATTCATCGGGCTTCTTCTTGTAAGCCAGAAGTAACCGAAAATCAGGGCTGCTGCAAGCAGTGATCCACCGATAAGTTTTGTACTTCCCGGGCTGGATTTTTTAACCAGGAGAACAAGCCCGAGAACTGAAAAGACAACCGCGAGCAGTGAGGGAAGTGTAAAGAAGATATAAGTCAGCGGGCCAACCTCCTTAACTGTGTAGTCGCGTGCAAACCATGTCAGGGTAAGACCATTCTGATGGAAAGACATCCAGAAGAAGATTACGACGAAGAATACCATGATAAGGGCTGAAACCCTGCTCATCTCTTCTCTTTTTGCGCTGACAAGAATCCAGACTACAAAACCGGCAAAGAGACCGTATGCAAGTGCGTCCTTGTAATTCACGAGGAATGAAAGAGCAAACGCGGTAAGACCCATTGCCACAGCAGCTCCGATGAGTGCGAAGGGTTTGAATTCCATTTTCGGGCCGGCAGATTCCTTTACAGCCTTCTCCTTGTTGGGAAGCAGGTGCTTGAAAATCACGAAGACAACCAATGAGATAATCATTGCACCGGCTGCAATTGCAAATGCAAAATTATATCCCTTTGAAAAGACCTCGAGATAGCTGTTTGCAAAAGCCCCAAGATCGGTGACAGGCCCTGACATATTCACCTTGTCAGCCAGTTGCTGGAAGGTGGTTGTGTCAGTCATTGTGTTCTTGAGGTACTGGTGACACAGTGACGGAAGGCTTCCGTCATGCAGGAACCCGTTTGTCTTAAGCCACCAGTTCCTGATCCCTGTTGCTGCATAAGGGGCAAATACCGCACCTATGTTTATCCCCATGTAGAAAATCATAAAAGCCGAATCTCTCAGCTTGGAGTACTTAGGATCATCATACATCTGGCCTACAACAGCCTGAAGGTTCCCTTTGAAAAGTCCGTTTCCGAACGCAATTGTAAAGAGTGCTATCACAGTCAGAGTCTGTGACATACCTGGAATTGCCATGAAGATGTACCCACCAAACATAATAATAATGCCGGTAAGTATTACAGCCTTGTATTTGCTTGTCGCGTCAGCAAGAATTCCCCCGAACAGGGCGAGGGCATAAATGGCGAAATAGAACCAGCTGTATATCCCGGAGGCGTTTTCGGCCGACAGGCCGTACCTGGCCTGAAGGAAAAGAACCAGGATCGCCATCATTGTATAAAAGCCGAATCTTTCACCCATGTTGGCGAAGAAGGCAACAATTAGTCCTTTCGGATGGTTTTTAAGCATAGTTTTCCGTATTTATTTATTTGGTTTATTCTGAGTGTGACAAATATATTAATCTTTTTAAATTTCAGTAACTGAATTAAATCACCGTCGGGATAATTTTGCATTGTCTATATTTTTACATTTGTAACCTTATCAGCAAGCGTCATACAATGAAGATATTCACATCAGCTGAGATACGGGAGATAGACGATGCCACCATTCGTCTTGAGCCTGTCACACCTGCAGGACTGATGGAGCGTGCAGCCACAACGCTTTTCCAGCGGGTAAAGGACATCGTTTCCCCGGAGAGAAAGATAAATGTCTTCGCCGGAACCGGGAACAACGGTGGAGACGGGCTGGTACTTGCCAGACTCATGCATGAGGACGGTTACGTGGTTAGTGTGTTTGTAGTAGAGACAGGAGCTTCCCACAGCAGTGAATTCAGGCTGAACGCCGAACGGCTTGAACGTAGCGGAGTAGTGCCGGCAGTGCTTGCGGAACCTGATCAGTTTCCGGTTATCGGCCGTGACGACGTCATCATCGACGCAATCTTTGGTACAGGCCTCCGTAAGCCTCCTTCAGGTGTTGCCGCCGCGGTTATCCGCCGGATTAACAATACCGGAGCCTTCATCCTTTCAGTGGATGTCCCGTCTGGATTGTTCTGCGAAGACAACTCTTCAGCAGACCCCGAAGTCATTGTGAAGGCTGCAAGGACAATCACATTCCAGTTTCCGAAGCTTTCATTCATGTTCGCCGGAAGCGGCGCCTACGCAGGTGCCTGGGAAGTGGCAGACATCGGACTGCATGCTGATACTGTTTCGTCTATGCCGACACCTTATCATTATATACTGCGTGAGACAGTCAGGCCGTTGCTCAGGGAGAGAAACAAGTTTGACCACAAGGGAGTTTTTGGTCATGTGCTACTCCTTGCCGGCAGCTATGGCAAAGCCGGAGCAGCCACGCTTTCTGCCGGTGCTGCTTTGCGCACGGGTGCAGGCCTGGTGACGGTGCATACGCCATCCTCCGCCGTGCTGGCTCTTCAGGCTGCCCTGCCTGAGGCGATGGTATCACCTGATCCGGCACAGGGAAACATTACCGTGATACCTGACCTGGAACCTTTTGATTCAATCGGAGCTGGTCCGGGCCTGGGCACTGACCCTGACACTGCAACGGCGCTCAGGGAACTTCTGACAAGCGCCAGTGTACCTTTGGTTCTTGATGCCGACGCCCTGAACATCCTCGCACGTAACAGGGAGTGGCTTGACATACTGCCACCACAGACAATACTGACACCCCATCCCGGTGAATTCCGCAGGCTGACCGGATCAGCCAGCACTGACTTCAGACTGCTTCAGGAACAGATTGCCTTCGCAGCAAGATACAGGTGCATTGTGGTTCTCAAGGGTGCACATACCTCAGTGGCATTGCCCGACGGAAGAGTCTTCTTCAACAGCACCGGGAACCCCGGAATGGCCACAGGTGGCAGCGGGGACGTACTTACCGGAATGATAACTTCACTGCTCGCCCAGGGATATGATCCGGGTGATGCTGCAATCACCGGCGTATACATTCACGGCCTCTCAGGCGACATAGCCCTCAGGATCCACTCGGAAGAATCTGTGATCGCCGGCGATATCCTGATGAATATCGGGAGGGCCTTCCGCGAGACAAACTTCAATAATTTCAGTATCTATCTTTAAAAACGTGATGAAAAAAATATCTGCCATATTCCTGACCACAACGGCATTGCTGACTGCCGGATGCTCGGTATTCAACGGCAGTACATCTGGCGATACGACGGTGACACCACTCGGTGACAAGGTGACAATAACTGACGGCTGTCTTGTCTACGCGCTGCCAATGACTGTCCTTGAATTCGATGTCATTGCCACGAAACGTATTGAGGTGCCGGGGCCATACGCCGCCTACGCCGCAGATATGATCGGTCTTGACAGGGTGATAACCTCTGAAAGGGAATCATGGAGCCTTGCTGACATACAGATGAATACTGTCGAAGAGCTTGATCCGTCAAAATTCTACATTATCCAGGGAACGACCCTGCTGCAGACTAACATGCTGGCTCTCCGGAATAGCGGGCTCGTGCTTGACATAAACCCTGATGTGTATGACAATGTGGTTCACTCCGGATTGCAGGACGGTGGCGATTATACCGGGCTCCTTTTTCCGGACAGGGGTGCATATGAATATGTTGCCACCAGGACTGACACAGCCTACAGGCTGGTCAAGGCTGATACGGCCTTTATAAGGATCCCCTACATCGTTCAGAAGAAAAAGGGAATGACAGTGGAGGAAGAGGCACGTGAGGCTGCTGACAGGCTTCTTGAACTGCGTGAGGGAAGACACATGATCCTGACCGGCGAAACGAACATCTTCCCGCAGGACGGTGCCGCCATTGATGAGATTAACAGGCTCGAGAGCGAATACACTGCTCTCTTTGCAGGAAAATCATGGACTGAAACGAAGCATTTCCGTTTCTGGGTAACACCCGAACTGTCAATGGCAGGAATGAAGACATCAGTATTTACGTTCTCGGAGACACTGGGGATTAATCCCGGCGTGCCAGGTGAAGGCCAGCCGGTGGAAATTGAAATAATCCCTTCCGGTAAAACCAAGGAACTGAACCTGGTTGTCAGACCGGTGACATCACAGAAGGAGCTGACAATGAGTGATAAACTCTACTACAGGGTGCCGGATGTGGCTGAAATAAGAATTTCAATGGGGAATGAAAGGCTGCTGACAGCACGGCAGCTTGTTTACCAGCTCGGGAACACAGTAGCTCTTCCGGCCAACTTCATTATCGGCCGTTAACAGCAGGTTCCAGAAGTTCAAAGAAGGCCTTTTCCCTGCGCGAGACGGGGAAAAGCCCGGCCACTCTCTCTCTTGCACTTATGCCAAGCCGGCGTCGTGTGACAGCATCTGCAGCAAGTATCTCCTGCATTCTTTCTGAAAGGTATTCAGGGTCAGGTTTTTCAATTATGTACCCGGTATCACCTATAATGAATGGCACAGCCCCTACATTTGATCCTATGGGAATACAGTTGCAAAGCATTGCCTCGCAGAGTGCGTTCGGAAATCCCTCTGAGATTGAAAGCTGAAGTACATACTGGCTTTCCGCCAGGAGACCGAGGAACTTCTCCTGAGGCATGAACCGGTATGTCTTCAGGTTTGATGGCAGTGTGCCTGATTGCCGGGTAACATCTTCTGACAGACCAACAAGTGTGAATGAACAACTGCTGAATCTCTCTGCAAGTTTTATTACAAGGTCGACACCCTTGACCCTTGCACGTGTCATATTGTTCACCGGAGCCACTGCAATGAAGGTGTCCGCTATTTTGCCATCAGGGTTGCAAATGAAGAATTCCGGATCAAATCCGTTGTATATTACCCTGTAAGGTGTCGTGAGGCGGGGAAAGAAGTACCTGAATCCCTGCTTCGGATAATCTGATTCAGGGTGAAATGTGTAGTCCCTGACGACAAGCGATTCGTCCACAGGCAGCAGTTCGGTGCAGAGACTGAATGACCATCGGATGAACGTCCTCATAACCGGTTTGCGCAGGCTGCCGTATCCCAGCGAGGGAAATGACACACAGTCGGTCCCGCCAGGGATGATGTAGACTGGTATCCCTGTTAATTTTCCGGCAAATGCAGGCAAAAATGACCAGTAACCGCCGAACATCACAAAAACAGCCTTTGAACCCCGGAGATTACGGCAGAGAAACCAGGCCTGCTTAAGGAAATTAAGGGGAGTTTGTTTTTTATCCTTCCAGTTATGATCCGGACAGACAACCAGGTACCGTCGGGAGAGGAAGTCGATATCCTTCTGAATGAAAGACGATTTCTCGGGGAATATGTACAGGATTTTATTCTTCATTCCTGCAAATGGATGCCTGCGAACTGAACCGCACTAATATGACAGGAAGCTGCCTCAAGAAGTCTTTTGAGTTAGCCTCACTTCATAATAGGCGTTGTACTCGAGGAACAATCTCAGAACCGGTTTGATGCCGGTGAGATAGAAATACCAGGGTCTCCACGCCTTGTGAAGTTCAAGGCTTACAATATCCAGGCCTGCCCTCTCAAGCAGCAGCTTCATCCTGTAGTCATCGATCTCGTGGAAGTGACCCTTGCACCAGAGGAGCTTTCCCCTTCGTGGCAATATTATGAACATCAGCGTCTTATCTGTCATCACCTTTTTGAGTTCAAGCAGGGTGTGGAGAGGATTGAACTGATGCTCGATAGTATGGCTGTAGAGAATGTATTCGTATTTGTGCGGATCCTGCAGAGTGAAAACATCCAGGTCTCCGTCCGTATTTGTAATCTCAAGCTTCATGTCTCCGCTGACGAGAAGTTCTGTCAGGGGGTTTTTCTGACCCACGTCGAGCATTGACGATCCGGGTTTTACCTTGCGACGGATATACTTTACAGTAGTATTCATCGCATCTTCAAGCTGTGGTGTAATCTGGTAGGGTGACTGGGCTAATTCGGGTATCATGGAACTTATTTCTTAAACAGGCGTTGTGTTTAAAGCAGGTTTGGATTTCACGTAATAAATTGAGGATATTGTTACTGTGCCTTTCCGATGAATGTTTTGAGGAACTCGTCGTATCCCTGTTTCTGCCAGGTTGTACCGGCGAAATAGTGAAGCAGGGGTTCTATCTGAACAGGTGTTTTGTAACCTGATACAGGAGTGATAAGTTCACTGTTGGCAGTCAGGAACACCACTGTGGGGTAACCAAGTTTACCCTGGAGCAGCGCGTACGCCAGCTGATGGGTTTTGCCCAGGCTTCCGTCATTGACGAATTTCCGCCCCTGGAAAGTGACAGGCTCATTCCCTTCGGCGTCGAACTTGACGGCATAGTATTTTGTATTGAGTATCTCTGCTATTACAGGATTTGAGAAAGTGTCCTTGTCGAGTTTCTTGCACCAGCCGCACCAGTCAGTGTATGTGTCGACGAAAATAGGCCTGGGGTCTGTTTTGGCCAGCGCCACGGCTTCTTCTATTGAGTACCATCTGACAGTTGCTTCCTGGGCAGTGGCAATTAACCCCGTCGCTGCTATCATCAAAGTGACAATCAGTTTTTTCATATATTTTATCAATTATTTCCTGTTCAATTATTTAACAATAACTGCACAAAAGTAGTCATTCAGTCCAATAACCAAAATAATGCCATAAAGTTCAGGTCCATGTTTTTTGACGCAATTATTGGAACTATTTTTTTATACATTTACAGACCATGTATACTATGTTAAACTCGAAATCTTAAAATGGAAAAAATCAGAAAGACTCTTGCTGACTCAAAGACAGCAAGATGGACTGCTCTTGCAGTTGTAGCGTTCACAATGTTGTGCGGTTATTTCCTGACCGATGCGATGGCTCCCCTGAAGCCTATGCTGGAGCAGCAGCTGTCATGGAGCAGCGAGGATTACGGCTTGTTCACCAGCGCTTACGGCTGGTTCAACGTATTCCTTCTCATGCTCATAATCGGCGGGATTATACTTGACAAAATGGGAGTGAGGTTCACCGGGAAGATGGCTACAATGCTTATGGTGGCCGGTACGGCAATTAAGTTCTGGGCTTTGTCAACAAATGCATTTGACGGGCAGACATGGCATTTCCTGTTCTGGGATGCAAGCCCGCAGGTTTTTATCGCCGGCCTCGGCTATGCGGTATTCGGGGTTGGCGTCGAGACAGCCGGTATAACTGTATCAAAAATAATAGTCAAGTGGTTCAAGGGTAAGGAACTTGCACTTGCAATGGGTTTGGAGATGGCCACTGCAAGACTTGGCACCGGGCTGGCACTTGCAGGCTCAGCCCCGCTGGCAAAAGCCCTTGGACATGTGTCGATGCCCATACTGGTTGCGCTGATACTTCTCTGTATAGGCATGATCGCCTTTTTCATCTACTGCGGAATGGACAAGAAACTCGAGGCTTCAGTTGCCCTGTCCAAAGAGGGTCAGCCAAAGGAGGAGGAAGAAAGCTTCAAGCTGTCAGACATCTTTGCCATTCTTGGTAACAGGGGCTGGTGGTATATTGCAATTCTCTGTGTCCTCTTCTATTCGGCAGTGTTCCCGTTCCTTAAGTACGCAGCCGACCTGATGGTCAATAAATTCGGGATGAACCCGGAAACTGCCGGACTGATACCTTCGGTTCTGCCTTTCGGAACCATCCTTCTTACTCCGCTGTTCGGAAACCTTTATGACAGGAAGGGGAAAGGTGCGACTATCATGATAATCGGTGCGGTCCTCCTTATCTTCGTGCATGCGATGTTCTCCATCCCGGCAATTGACAAGCCATGGATGGCATTCATTCTGATAATCATACTCGGAATAGGATTTTCACTGGTTCCATCAGCCATGTGGCCTTCAGTGCCCAAAATAATACCTATGAAACAACTGGGTACAGCATATGCCCTCATATTCTGGGTTCAGAACTGGGGACTCATGGGAGTGCCCTACCTTATCGGATGGGTCCTTGATAATTACTGTATCACGGGGACAAGACTGATCGAGGGTATAGAGGTTCCCAGTTATGATTATAAAATCCCGATGATAATTTTTACTGCCTTTGGCGTCCTTGCAATCATCTTCGGCTTCCTGCTGAAAGCAGAGAACAAGAGGAAGGGTTACGGACTTGAGATGCCAAACATTGTAAAGGAGTAATCAAAAACAAAAATAGTTATGAGTGAAATTAAAAATCTTGAACCAAAGCTTCTGTGGAAGTATTTCTACGAAATAACACAGATCCCGCGTCCCTCCAAGAAGGAGCACATGATGACGGAATTCATGAAGAAGTTCGGGCAGGAACACGGTCTTGAGACAATCGTCGACAAGACTGGCAATGTAATCATCCGTAAACCTGCGACAAAGGGGATGGAAAACCGCAAGGGAATAATCCTTCAGGCTCATATTGACATGGTTCCGCAGAAGAACGCCGACAAGAAATTTGATTTTGAAAAAGATCCCATCGAGACCTGGATTGACAAGGGATGGGTAAAGGCGAAAGGAACAACCCTGGGGGCCGACAACGGCATGGGTGTTGCAGCTGCGATGGCAGTGCTTACCGACCCCAAACTGACACACGGACCGCTGGAGGCACTCTTCACTGTTGACGAAGAAACCGGCATGACAGGTGCGAAGAACCTGAAGAAGGGCATCCTTAAGGGAGAGATACTTCTGAATATGGACTCGGAGGATGAGGGTGAACTTTACGTGGGATGTGCAGGAGGTGTGGACGTAGGTGCAAGACGCAACTACAAGCAGGAGAAGACCCCGGAGGGGATGACAGCCTATAAACTGAGCCTGAAGGGACTCAGGGGAGGTCACTCAGGGCTTGATATCCATCTTGGGAAGGCAAATGCCAACAAGCTTATGTTCAGATTCTTCCAGCAGGCTGAGTGCGATTTCGGAATGCGCATAGCCGAATACACCGGAGGTGACCTGCGCAATGCAATCCCGAGGGAGTCATTCGCAACAATTGTTGTTCCTTCAATCAAGAAAGCCCAGTTCGAAAAGTTCATGAAGGGTTATGAAAAGATGTACAGGGCTGAATTCAAGGAGGTTGATCCTGATATCACGCTGATCTTCAAGGTTACCGATGCACCTGCGAAGGTGATGAACGAAGCAGACCAGTACCGGATCATCAGGGGAGTATTCGTGTGCCCCAACGGTGTTCAGAGGATGAGCACAAGCATGCCGGGTGTGGTTGAGACATCAAATAACCTCTCAATAGTCAGGATAGGAAGCGGCAAGTTCGAAGCCTACTGCCTCTGCAGAAGCTCTGTTGAGTCTGCCAAGGAAGCCACGGCATGGAAGATTGCTGCCGGGTTCCAGCTGGCCGGCTGCGAGGTGGAACTTTCAGGTAGCTACCCGGGATGGAAACCGGATATGGACAGTGCGATACTTGCCACCATGAAGGACACATATAAAAAGCTCTACGGTAAGGTGCCGGAAATAAAGGCCATACATGCAGGACTTGAATGCGGAATAATAATGGGCGTCTATCCGAAGCTTGACTCAATCAGTTTCGGACCGACAATCCGCCACCCGCACAGCCCGGATGAGAAGGTTGAGATCGAAACTGTCGGGAAATTCTGGGATTTCCTTGCAGCCACTTTGAAAAACGCCCCGAAAGCGTAATTTGACGGGCCGTTTGCCCGTGATTATCTTATAGTTATCTCGGCCAGAATGTCGTCTTTCATGACATTCTGGCCTGCTTTTACACCTATCCGGGCGATGGTGCCCCCCACAACCGACTGAATTTCATTCTGCATCTTCATCGCCTCCAGGATTACAAGTGCTTCGCCACGCATCACTTCAGCCCCTTCGCGGGCCAGAACGTCGATTATCTTACCCGGCATGGGGGCCCTGACAACGAGTGTTGTACTCTTTTTCCGTTCAGTGCCCAGAACTTTCCTGCGCTGCATCGAGACCGGGGTCTCAACAGTGAAAACGTGCCCTATGTCATTGAACAGGATTTCATACCTGTTCTGTTTCGTACGAACGATCTCGACGGGATAGCGCCTGTTCTTCCAGAGAACGTGGACACCGTACCTCTCGTCCTCACGGAGTTCAACACTGTAATCTCTTCCGTTAATCCTGACGACATTCTTAAGTGGCAGGGTAAAGGCAAACTTCTTTCCCTCACCTGAAAGGGCATACAGTTTCTTTATAGCTTGTTTCTGAGGTGTCATCTTGCTGTATTGATGCATTTTTGGTGTAAAACAGGTAACCTTTTTGTGTATTGGTTCTAAAACTGTGTCAGTCTCTTTCTCAGCAGCCACGGGGTGAGCTCTCTTCCCTGGTCAAAGCTTATGCCCGGACTGTTTGTGGAGAGGTTTTCTTCTGTAAAAAGTTTTGTGGCAATCCAGGCAGCAATTGTCTCCTCATATTCGCTGCTGCAATGATATTTTTCAAGGTCTTTCTCAATGAATGCCGTTGTGAAAGTGCCTTCCTGGAAGATCTGGTTTCGCATCAGCATCCTGA
Source organism: uncultured Rikenella sp. (assembly GCA_964635655.1). Classification (GTDB taxonomy): domain Bacteria; phylum Bacteroidota; class Bacteroidia; order Bacteroidales; family VadinHA17; genus SR-FBR-E99. The sequence goes on from CAZWOC010000011.1 coordinate 98,918, forward strand.
AGAACGGGAGGGTTGTCTTCGTTCCCTTGATCCATACTTTGTCAAGGGCTTTCTTCATATTTATTATTGCCTCATGCCGGTCACTGCCGGTCACAATAAGTTTTGCAACCATTGAATCATATGATGCAACTATTGACGACCCCGCCCTCACCCCGGTATCAACCCTCACGCCAGGCTCTTCCGGGAGGCTGATCTTTTCAATTCTTCCCGGGGCGGGAGCAAAGCCTGCCTGCACATCCTCGGCATTAATGCGGCACTCTATTGCCCAGCCGGTAAGCCTTACATCTTCCTGCCTGAGTGACAGTGCCTCTCCGGAAGCCACAAGTATCTGCTGTTCGATGAGGTCGATGCCGGTAATCATCTCTGTGACAGGATGTTCCACCTGTATGCGGGTGTTCATCTCCATGAAATAAAAATTGCGGTCTGAATCGAGCAGGAACTCGACTGTTCCCGCAGAGTAATAACCTACAGCCCTGGCAATCCTGACAGCGGTTTCACCCATGGCGGTTCTGAGTCTTTCATCCAGGGCAGGGGAGGGGGCTTCCTCAAGCAGCTTCTGGTGCTTTCGCTGGATTGAACATTCCCTCTCGCCGAGGTGGATAATGTTGCCGTGGGTGTCGCCCAGTACCTGGAATTCAATATGTTTCGGGTTCTCAATATATTTTTCGATGAAGACGCTCGGATCGTTGAATGCTTTTTCTGCTTCACGGCTTGCCAGTATGAACATCTTCTCCATCTCTGATTCCTTCCTGACGATGCGCATGCCCCGTCCGCCTCCGCCGGAAGCTGCCTTGATAATAACAGGGTAGCCTATCCTGGCAGCATGCCTGATGGCTTCATCCTCGTCGGCGACGCTGCCCGGGGTTCCCATCGCCATGGGTATTTTGTGCTTCAGTGCAATCTGGCGGGCTACCGGTTTGTTTCCCATCTTGTAGATTGCATCGGGTGACGGGCCGATGAAAATGATTTTGTTGTCGCGACACCTCTCTGCAAAATATGCATTCTCAGCCAGGAAGCCGTATCCGGGGTGAACAGCGTCACATTTGGTTTTCAGGGCAATCGCAATCAGTTTCTCCACATCAAGGAAAACAGGAATTTCTGCCAGTTCATCCTCCTCCTCATGGATCATATCTGCGAAGGAGAGGTACATGGCGTCAGGTTCCACGGCGGTGCGGACGGCAACGGTTCCGATACCCATTTTACGGGCGGTGCGCATTATCCGGACGGCTATCTCGCCGCGGTTGGCGATTAATATTCTTTTGAGTTTTTTCATCCAGTGCTGAAGCCCCTACGGGCAATATTTCATATGATATTTTCTGTTCTACAATGCTTTATGGCCTGATGCCAACATCACTGTTGCCTTCCCTGCAAGCTGGCTCCTTCGCTAAAATGACCCACTGGGTCATTTTTTTACACTCGGCCCTCTATTGCCTACTGCCTACTGCCTATTGCCTTATTTTATAATGGAATATTCCCATGTTTTCTTGACGGAACCTTTACGCTCTTATTGCTGAGAGCGGCAAATGCAGACAGCACTTTTGCGCGTGTCTGAGCCGGATCAATCACCTCATCTATATAACCTTTCTCGTCAGCAATGAACGGATTGGCCACCTTCTCGCGGTACTTCTTCACAAGCTCCTTCTTAAGCGCTGCAGGGTCCTTCGCTTCTGCCAGCTCACGCCTGTACAGGATTGCTACCGCTCCGTCAGGTCCCATCACGGCAATTTCCGCTGAGGGCCAGGCATAGTTGAAGTCGCCTCCCATCCCCTTGCTGTTCATTACAATATATGCTCCACCGTATGCCTTCCGCAAGATCACGGTTATACGTGGCACAGTGGCTTCAGCATATGCAAAGAGCATCTTGGCGCCGTTTCTTATGATCCCTGAGTGCTCCTGGTCCTTCCCGGGGAGGAAACCGGGTACATCCTCAAGCGTAAGGAGAGGGATGTTGAATGCATCGCAGAACCGGATGAAGCGTGCACCCTTTACTGATGAGTCGATGTCCAGGACTCCTGCCAGGACTTTCGGCTGGTTTGCCACTATCCCGACGGTTTTTCCTTCCAGCCGGCCGAAACCGGTCACCAGGCTGCCGGCAAAAAGCTCCGATGTTTCGAAGAAACTGTTGCGGTCAACTATAAGGCTGATCACATCACGGACATCATAAGCCTTGTTTGGATCGTCAGGGACAATATCACGCAGTTTCGGGTTGAAGTCAGGTGTGTCCTTTGACCAGACAGCCACCGGCGGATTTTCAAGGTTGTTGGATGGGAGGTAAGAGAGGAACTTCCTTACGGCAATAAGGGTATTCTCCTCATCGTCGTAGATCATGTTTGCCACGCCGCTCCTGCGTGCATGCACCTCGGCGCCGCCAAGGTCCTCACTGCTTATCTCCTCGTTCAGCACCTCCCTGACGACGTTGGGCCCCGTGACGAACATGTAGCTTGTATTGCTTGTCATGAAAACCCAGTCTGTCAGCGCCGGGGCATACACTGCCCCTCCGGCGGCAGGACCCATAATAACCGATATCTGGGGTATGATGCCTGACGACTGTATGATGTTGTTGAAAATAACTCCATACCCGTTAAGGCTTGCAATGCCTTCCTGTATCCTTGCGCCACCGGAGTCATTTATGCCGATGAACGGGGCTCCCATTTTCAGGGCCATCTCCTGCACCTTGGCAATCTTGCGGGCATGCACTATTCCGAGTGACCCGCCCATGACTGTGAAGTCCTGCGCGAATGCAAACACCAGCCTCCCGTCAATCATACCATGCCCTGTCACCACGCCGTCACCGTATGAGAGCTCCACCTTCCCGAATTCAACCCCCTGGTCAGACGGGGTGACAAAGGCGTCTATCTCCTCGAAAGTCCCTTCATCAAAGAGGAGAGCTATCCTCTCATGTGCTGTAAGCTTGCCTTTTGTATGCTGTTTCCTGAGACGTTCGGCGCTGTATTGCTTCTTAAGCGCTTCCTCCCTCTCAATATATGCCCTGAAATACTTCCCGTTTATATCCATATTGTGAACTGTTGACCAATAGAACCTGGCAAGCCATTAAAAATGGCATGACAAAAGTCATTATTTTGCCTCTATTTTACAAACCTATTTTCGAACGAAAACAGGCAACAGCCCCTTAATGTTTAAAAAACAGGCAGATAAATGCCGAACAAAAATTATCTGATGTAGGGTTTTATTGTCTCAACCCATATCCTGTAGCCTTCGTAAGTGAGGTGAAGTCCGTCGATGCTGCATTTACGCGGGAGATGATTATCTGAATCAGCCATGACACTGAAGAGGTCAACATACGTGTACCCGAATTCAGCAGCAAGTCCCTTCAGTTTAGCGTTCAGCTCCATGATCTGCGGGGTCTTGTTTGTATGGTTCAGCGCCATGCCTGTAGCAGGATTGACAGGCAGCACGCTTTCAACGTATACTTTTGTGCGGGGTGTCTCAGCTTTCAACCTTTCAAGTATTGTCCTGTAGTTGGCGGCTACCTCATCAGGGGTCATATTTCTCGAGAGATCATTAATGCCGATCATTATGAACAGTTTTGAGGGCTGAAGCCTGGTTATTGCATCAAGCCTGAGCAGGATCCCTGCTGTTATGTCAGCGCTGATGCCGCGATTCAGGCATTTTTTATTGCCGAGAAGCTCAAACCACTCAGCTCCGTCAGTGATGCTGTTGCCGAGAAAGACGATCTCGTTCCTGATATCCGGCAGGTGATCGTACATATCCTTGCTGTGCCACCAGTAGACGGAGAATTTTGAACTGTCAACGGCTGCACCCTGGTTTTGCGACCAGGAAAGGCAGGTGGCGCTGAAAACCAGAAACAATATAAGCAACGACCTTTTCATCGTGTTATGTCTTTAATTATCTGAACCATATTGTCATACTGTGCTTCCATGTCACGCAGAAGGGCGAGCTGAGCCTTTGTCCGCTGCAGGTTGTGAAGCGGATATTTTATCTTGTAGTAGTTGTCCCCGTCGATATAGTCCGTCAGGAACCGCGTTGCCATGATGTATGTGAGCAGTTTCGGGGCGAAGGGGAGGTATTCGATTTCCGTGGCGTTGAGAGTATTCCTTGTTTCCGAAATGAATCCTTCGGCATACGCACGGTAAATATCAATATCCATCGAGACAGAAGACAGGTCGGCAGCATCCTCCTCGGCGCGGTTGGTTGCTGTACGGATCGCATCGCCGAAGTCGTAATGCACGTAGCCGGGCATCACGGTGTCGAGATCGATGAGAATCAGTGCGCGGTCGTTGCTGTCAAACAGAATGTTGTTGAATTTGGTGTCGTTGTGGGTAATCCGGAGAGGAATCTTCCCTTCAGCTCCAAGGTTGATAATTATCTTCATCTCCTCCTCACGGGAAGTGATCTCTTCGATTTCATTCTTTACCGAGGCAGCCCTGCCAGCCGGATCTCTCTTAACCACGTTGTGAAAGGTATCAAGGCGGCTGGCTATATCATGAAAGCGCGGGATGGTTTCAAAAAGAGGTTTCCCGGGCAGGTCGGCAAGGAGAGCCTGGAACCTCCCGATAATGCGTCCTCCTTCGAAAGCCTTGTGCCCCGAATCGACCCGTTCGTATGACCTGTGGTCGGAAATGAAGACAAAAAGTCTCCAGTAACGGCCTTCTTCGTCGGTGATGAATGATCTGCCTGTCTCCCTGTCAGGAACGAGTGTGAGACACTCTCTTTTCACATCGGAGCCCGGGATGACAGCAATCTTACTCCTGAGATGGTTTGTCACCCGCTCCATGTTTTCCTGCAGGCTTGGTATGTCGCGGAATACGTTGCTGTTCAGTCTCTGCAGGATATAGTCATCACAATCCTTTTCAGCCGTCACAATACGGTATGTGTCATGAATATGACCCGGACCGAATGATTTTCCTTCGAGGAACGTGCCTTGAGCGCTGAAGCGGTCAAATATTTTTTTCAGATCTGCTGACATAGTATTATTCTATCTTCCCTTCAGCCTGTAACCGTGCAATGAGTAGTAAAGCAGTATTAGGTAGCAGGGCAGGCATACCCAGTAAGCTGCCTGGGTGTTGAATATGTCAGCCATCTTTCCATAAATGAGAGGTATTATGGCTCCGCCGACGACAGCCATCACCAAGAGTGCTGAGGCTGTCTTTGTGAAACGTCCCACACCGTTTAGCGCCAGCGGCCACATTGAAGGCCAGATGAGCGCGTTGGCGAGTCCAAGCAGAGCCACGAATACAACAGTGACAGGAATTGTCAGAGTCACAGCCTGGAAAGTGACAAGATCTCTGAACGGCATTGTTATATTCTGGCCGGCTGGTGACAGCACTGCGCCAAGAGTGAAGATTATTCCGAGTACGGCAGAGATGCGGAGGGCATTGACCTGCGAGAGCATCCTGGGAATGAAAATTATGCCGCAGATATAGCCAACTATCATGCCCAGCATAGTAAGTGATGTGAAATATTTAGCTGACGACATGTCAATCTGCAACGACTGCCCGTAGCGAATGATTGTATCTCCTGCAATCACCTCAACGCCAACATAAAAGAACAGTGCGACAGCGCCCACTATCATGTGAGGGAAGTGCCAGATGCTTGATTTGTTGGCATTTGTCTCGCCCACGGAGGGTTCTTCAGCATCAGTATCCACCTCGGGCAGGTGTGCAAAACGAAGCAGCAGTCCGAGTGCCACCAGGATAACAGCCATTATTATATAGGGATTTATCACCCGTGTGGCCAGCTGATCGAGGATACCTGAGCGCACTGCTTCATCAGTTGCAGCTGCCAGCTGCTGGTCAAGCAGATGGGAGTCCTTTAATATGTGGGCTCCCAGGATGATCGGGGCGATGGCGCCTGCGAACTTGTTGGCTATACCCATCATACTGATACGCTTTGCAGCGCTTTCACGAGGTCCGATTATCGTGACGTACGGATTCGAGGCTGTCTGCAGCAGGGCCATACCTGTACCCTGGATGAACAGGCCGAAAAGAAATATCGGGTAGCTTCTTGCCATCGCTGCCGGGATGAATACAAGCGCTCCGGCAGCCATCACAAAGAGACCGAAAGACATCCCGTTCTTGAAGCCGGTTTTCTTGAGCAGGGCCGAAGAGGGAAGAGACATGACAAAGTAAGAAATGTAGAAGGCCGTTGTGACAAAATATGCCTGGAAATCAGTCAGTTCACAGGCCGTGCGCAGGAAGGGAATAAGTATCCCGTTAAGCCATGTGATAAACCCGAAAATGAAAAAGAAAACTGCAATTACAGTCATCCCGACTATGTAATTCTTACGGCTCATTGGGGCCGCTGCTGCACCTGTGGTCATCTTGTTTTCAGTATATAATGATAATGGTTAGTTATACCGCTGAACTGTCAGTTCGTGGCGGTGACGCCAAAACTACTCTTTTTGAAAATAAACTGCAATAACATAAGGTATTTAATATTGCACGTAACAATTCGATATCATGTCATGTATCCTTTACCATGACAAAGCGAATTCGTAATTTTGCGCCAGAAAACAAAAAGATGATAAACAAGGAGATTATTGAAAGGATAAAGGGAAAGAAAGCCTTTATCAGTGACATGGACGGTGTGATTTACCATGGCAACAAGCTGCTCCCGGGAGTGCCCGAGTTTGTAGAGTGGCTTAAGAAGGAGGGAAAGAAATTCCTCTTTCTTACAAACTCAAGTGAAAGGACTCCAAAGGAATTGCAGGAAAAAATGTCAAGGCTTGGCATCGATCTTGACGAGAATGTCTTTTATACAAGCGCACTTGCCACTGCGCAGTTCCTGGCCACTCAGAGACCCGGAGGAACAGCTTATATAATAGGAGAGGCCGGCCTGATCAATGCAATGTACAACGCCGGGTACACAATGAATAACTACAATCCTGACTATGTGGTTGTTGGCGACACGCGGAGCTACAGTTTCGAGAAGCTTGAACAGGCTGTCAACCTTGTGCTCAAGGGTGCAAAGCTTATAGGAACCAATCCCGACCTCACCGGCCCGGTGGAGAATGGCATCATCCCTGCAACAAAAGCGCTTATCTCACCGATAGAACTGGCAACGGGAAGACAGGCTTACTTCGTCGGAAAACCCAACCCGCTGATGATGAGGATAGCCCTGAAGAAGATCGGTTGTTCAAATGAAGAGACAATTATTATCGGCGACAGGATGGATACTGATATCATAGCCGGGATAGAGTCGGAGATAGACACATTGCTTGTTCTGACAGGCATCTCCACCCTGAAGACGGCTGAAAAATTTGCCTACAGACCTTCATTCATACTGGAAGGGGTTGCAGACCTGATTCGCTGATCTGCCTAATCAGGCAACCTGACATTTAATGCCGGCAGTGCCTTCCCGGCGACCGGGTTGCTTCAATAGATAGTGTCCCCGGAATTGCCGGAACGTTGCCTTGACTTATAGCCCAGGTAACCGCCGTGATGCCGCTTGGCATATTCGGCAGCTGTGAAGCCTATCTTTTCCATCATCAGAGCCACAAGCACATCACCAATGACAGTCATTACTGTAGTTGATGTGGTTGGTGTCAGTCCCAGCGGGCAAACCTCAGAAGGACCGCCGGTAAAAAGGCCGACAGTGGCCTGTTCCCAAAGCGGTGATGTATTGTTACCGGAGATAACAAGTACCGGCATGTCAGGGAACAGGTTGTCCTTTAGCTCGAGCAGTTCGAGGATCTCCCGGGTGCGTCCCGAGTTGGAGATCACAAGCATCAGGTCATTAGCCTGCAGCACTCCCAGGTCACCATGCTGGGCTTCACTCGGATGAAGGAAAACCGCCGGAGTGCCTGTGGAACTGAAAGTAGTGGCGATGTCATGGGCTATCTGCCCTGCTTTTCCCATGCCGCTCATCACAAGTTTCCCCTTTAACAGGTGTACATGCTTGTGGATCAGGTCAATAGCCTTACTATAGTTATCTGAAACCGGAATTTTCCTGACAGCTTCGGCTTCCTGGTCCAGTATCTCTCTGACTCTGTTTTGCATTGTTTTCAAAATAAGAACCCAAAGATATTTATTTTAAATTTACAGATAACTTAAAAAGCATCACCTGCTTCATGCTCCCCGGATTCAGGGGCATGCAGCATAAAATCAATTCATATGAGAACCACTTCAGTTCTGATTGCCCTCCTGATGCTCACCGGCATTTCAGCTTATTCACAGAAAACCGTGAGGGTTTCCTATAAAAGCATAGTGAACGGCCAGAAGATGCCCGGAGGGCCGGTCACAGTTATTGAAAGTGACGGTAAAACTGTAAAAATATCTTCTTCACAGCCCCGTCATGACCGTCCGCAGATGCCGGCTCCTCAACAGACTTCATTCATTGATCTCACCGGCAGCCGCTATATCCAGATGGCTGCAATGCCTGATGGCTCCCTGATCAGCACCTTTACCCCGTTCAGTGACCTGCCCTCTGCTGAACCGGGCACCGACACTGAAATCATTGCCGGGTACAGATGCATCAGGTCAAGGGTGATATACTTTTCAAATACAATAGACATATGGTACACAACCGATGCCGGTGTGACCGCGACACCCGTTCCGGCATACGGCGTTCCTGACGGTCTGGTGCTGAGAGTGGTACGAAACGGGAATAATGTCACCGAAGCCGATACGGTAGAATTCCTCAGGAAGAAGGATGCTGTAGTCAGTCTTCCTCCTGAGCCGGGAAAGACGGTTGACCGGATGACTTTCGAACACCTTCTTCGTGAGGCGTTTGTGACCACTGTCCCTGTTTTTGACAATGCAGTTATCAACTGGGAAGGAGAGGTGACAAACCCGGCTTTCGGTTTGAAGGACACCCTTTACCGCTTTGCTGGAGGGACAGTGATTCTGAAAAAGGTGGCCCTGCCTCAGGTGCATGACGGGTACAGCCTCTTTGCGGAGGTGACTGAATATTCCGCCGGCGACGCCTATGACCGGACAGGTACAGTGTTTGTGATTCCGCAGGGCGATCCGGTAACCTTCCTCGACGGAATGACGAAAGGGCACAAGAGCCTGCCGCTGTATACTGACAGGCATGGGAAAGAATATTCCGGTGTGGCCGCTACTGAAGATTACAGGCCGCCGGTGGAACTGGTGCGGTTCTTTACACCCTTCGGCGTCAGGGGTTTTAACGAAAAGCGCACAGTCCCGGGACTGGTCTGGCAGGACTCTGCATTCTACAAGGCGGAGATAACCCGTTACCTTCCACTGCTCAGGGGTGAAGCGTGGATAGGGGCATTTATCGGGAACTATGACAGGGGAGGGCACAGACTCTCTTTGAGGCTGAAATACTACCCTGAGACCAGGGATCTTGAGTTCCCGGCGCAGCCGGAAAAGTGGATCAGTTCGGTCTTTAACACCCTGCCGATACTTGAGATGGCCGGACAGCAGTATGGCACGATGTTCGACGGAGATACCCTGTCAGTTGAAGTGGATATTCCTGAAGGGCTTAGCGCGCTTCAGATGACGTTCATAACGACAGGCCACGGCGGCTGGGGCGGCGGCGACGAGTTCAATCCTAAACTGAACGAGCTGCTCGTCGATGGCCGCAGGGTATGGTCATATGTACCATGGAGGACCGACTGCGGAACATACCGGCGGTTCAACCCGGCATCGGGTAACTTCTGGAACGGTCTCTCTTCATCTGATTACTCCCGGTCGGGATGGTGCCCCGGCTCAGTCTCCGAACCGCTTGTAATACCGCTTGACGGCCTCGCAGCCGGAAGGCATACATTCAGCGTCACAGTACCACTGGGACAGCCGGAGGGAGGGAGCTTCTCACACTGGAATATAAGCGGAGTGCTGACAGGGGAGTTCTGACCGGTCCCTGCCGTAACACCGCAGGTCAAGACCCGGCACAACACATTTAGATAAGTATGCAATCCGTCTAGGCCTGCTGTAACACCGCAGGCACGAACCCGGCACAACACAGACCGGGGAATGTCACAGGGCAGATAATGGCACGGACAATTCCGCGTTCTGCCATGATCAATTGAAAGGCTAATATGTGCGCGTCATTGTGACCGGGATTGCAACTATGAAATCTGCAAGACCGGTGTTTCCTTCATCTGCCTTGCTGATATCCTCCTGAAGCACGGTGGATATTGTTGATACCCTTATTTCCGGACGGTAAAGCTTCAGGTAGTGGATAATCCCCTGGTAGTTGTCTGAGTGATATGATCCGTTATAGTGGATAAAGATTTTCCCTTCTGACAGATTCCTGGCAATGAAGTGGGCCATGGTTGCGTCTTTGAGAGCCTGCGCCTTCGGGAGGTTCATGTTCGGTTTTCCTCCCATCCCGGGCATGCCGTGCATGGAAAGCATGTCCTTGTAACATTTGAGCTCCGGATCATAGGTGACCGGCAGGGGCGCAATAAATCTTTTCGCCTCCGGTGAAAGCGAGTCAAGCTCTTCAAATCCTCCGCGTGATACAATCGAAGCATAACGGCGCGGCACGTTCGTGGCAATGAACGGCAGGCTGTTTTCCTTCGCAAACTCAACCAGGGGTTTATAATCGGTTTTATAGTTCTTCCAGAGTTTCACCTCAGCCTCGAACTTGTCCGCTTCATATTCCGATGCCATGTATTCATCAAGAAGCAACTGGTTGTCTGTCTCGAACATCTCCGCCCCCATGACAAGCCTGTTGCCGGCAATATTGTGAAGGTCCCTCGTTATCTCATATTCAAGCCAGTGGGCAATCGGGTTGTCATGAAGCTCGCCGAAAAATACAACATCGGCGGAACTGATCTTTTTGATCATACTTTCATATTTAACGGCTTTACCCTCGGAATTATAGATTTCATACGCAGGTTTGTCTGACCTGAACGACATAGTCAGAAGGGCAAGGAGGATAAAGGCGGCGGATCTGTTCATCATCATAGGTGTATGCAAAAGTGATAATTAAGATTTATTAGCATTTGAAAACAAAATAAGTGAATATTTCCGTGATGCTTTGGGATATCTTTGGGGATGTAACAATTATTCAATGAAAAAGATATTCATAATCTTGATTTTTTCGCTCTCAGCGATTGCATGTGACAGGACCGGGCACAGGTCAGATACGGCTATGCCGGCGCCGGATATTACAGATCTTCAGATGAATCCTGATCTTCAGCAGGTATTCGCCAGGAGGAGAGAAGCTCTCCTTGACACAATCGGCAACGGTCTGCTGATGCTAAGGTCAGGTTACGGGTCTGCCGGCGGCGGGGGTGAATACGGAGTTTCAAGCAACTTCTGGTATCTGACGGGCTATGATCAGCCCGGCGGACTGATGTCGCTTGACGGCTCTTCAGAAAAACCTTATATATTATATACAAGGGAAAGGAGCATTCGCGACATAATTTATTCGGGCAACCTTCCTGACCCGGCTGAACTGATAAAGACATGGGCGCCTGATACTGTCATGGATTATGGTAAGGCAGACAGGGTCATCGCCGAAGCAGCACGCGCAGGGAGGCCGGTTTATATCGATTACCGTGACCGGGAGTTCCGGGCGCATGTTTCCGGGATAACTGAAGCGGAGAAAGTCCCTGGCTCTTTGATCAGGGATATTGCTCCTGCCCTGTCAGAGATGAGGGTACTCAAGGATGACAATGAGGTCCGGATGCTGCAGAAGGCTGTAGATATCACCGGTGAGGGTATTGAGGCTGTTCTGTCAGGGTGCAGACCCGGCATGTACGAGTTCGAGATCGAGGCTCTTCTCGGGTATATGTGGCGCCGTAACGGCTCCTCCGGGCCAGGGTTCGGGTCTATAGTGGGTTCCGGCGAAAATGCTGTCACACTTCATTATTCTGCCAACAACAGGATGATGGAGGAGGGAGATCTCCTGCTGATGGACGTCGGCGCTGAATACGGACAATACACGGCGGATATAACGCGCACTATACCGGTCAGCGGCAGATTCACGAAGGAGCAGAGGGATATATATGACCTGGTTCTCCGGGCACAGAAGGCCGCTATTTCTGAGATGAAGCCTGGCGCCGGCATGACGGCTGCACACCGTAGGGCGACAAATATTATAATTGACGGCCTGCATGACCTGGGGCTGGTTACTGATCCTTCCTGCCAGTGGCAGAGGAAGTTCTACACTATCTATCACATCTGCCATTACCTGGGCCTCGATGTGCATGATACAGGCAGCCAGGGGATACCGCCGTCGATGATACGGACTTACCTTATTGCTGACACTGTTGTGGGCAGGCCTCTTGAAAAGGGAATGGTGCTTACCGTGGAGCCCGGCATCTACCTTCGCGCCAACGGCCTTGACCAGCTTGAGATGCTCTACGTCAGCGAAGCGGCAGAAGGTGAGATAGAGGCTTTCATTGAGAAAGTGAGGCCTGTTTATGAGAAGTACAAAAACATCGGGGTGCGTATCGAGGATGATGTGCTGATAAGTGAAGACGGTAATGTCGTCCTCTCGGCAACCATCCCGAAGGAGCCGGAAGAAATAGAAAGGCTGATGAAAGCAGAGTAGAAGGGTTCCCGCTGACTTTTATTTTTTGACCCAGGCAGTCAGTATTGCCTTTACATTATAATCCTTGGTGTAGAAGGAGACAGATCTTCCCTCTTTGTCGGTTACAAGAGGGTCTGCTCCGTTTTCCAGGAGTATGTTCACCACCTGGCAATGACCCCTTGAAGCAGCTGCAAACAAGGCAGTTGCCCCGGTACTGGTCTTCAGGTCCACACGGGCCCCTTTCTGCAACAGCAATTCAGCAATATCACCGTGACCTCTGAGTGATGCAAGGATCAGTGCGGTGTTGCCGTTGACAGTTTGTTTATCGGTATTGGCCCCGTGATTAAGCAGTACCCGCACCACCTCGTCATTTCCCTCCTGCGAGGCAAGTATGAGGGCTGTGGATCCGTTATTGTCAGGGATATCAGGGTCAGCTCCTGCTGCAATCAGGACTTTCACAATATCGGTGTTCCCGTTCTGGGAGGCCATTATCAGGGCTGTTGATCCGTGTTCATCCTGAAGGTTTACATCTGCTCCCCTGTCTGTGAGCAACCTGACGATATCGGTGTATCCGAACTGTGATGCAGCAATCAGTGGCGTTGCACCGTTACCGGGTTTAAGATCAGTTAAAGCCCCTCTTTCAAGGAGGAGGCTTACAACATCCGTATGACCGTTCTGTGAGGCCAGGTAAAGGGCTGTGGTGCCGTTTGCCGAGCTTTTGTTGCAGTCGGCTCCCTTGTCAAGAAGGATTTTGCAGATATCGCTTGCACCGGTCTCTGCACAACACATAAGCAGGGTGGCTCCTGATTTGTCTGAATAATCAGGATTCTCCACTGTTCTGGCAAGTTCGAGGGCATGTCTGTTATCTCTTTTTGCAAGAGCTTCTATTACTCGTTTTGCTGCATTGTCTGACTGAGCCGTGAGCGTCGGCGTGAGGAACAGAAATAATACGGCAAATAAAAGGGATACGGATGATTTCATATGGGTCGGACTGATAAGTGAACTAAAGTTAATAAAGTGTTCTTCAGCATAAAAATCATTTTTGACCTTCATATTCAGGATATTGACAGACAGATGTTTTTAGATGATTTTCCCCTGGTGCCGGCTGAACAAAATCTGAAATTATCCGTATAAGCCTGTAAGTCAGAATATGGAATTAAAACCTGTAGCATGAAAAAGACCGTTGTGCTTCTTCTTTTTTTACTTGTAGGTATCAGTGCCTTTTCCCAGACATTCAGGAGCAGGTCTGCAACCATCAGGAAGGGTGGGTTTGAGATAGACCGCACGGAAAGGTCGATAGTCATAAGTGACAGGGAGATAGTTATTTCCAACTATCTTAACGGCAATACAGAACCGCTCAGGCTTGAGGTATACCTTACCGAAGACAAGGAAGACCGGTTTGACGGTGTATGCAGGTATTATTATTGCACTGTGAAGAACGATGACAAGCTGAGTCCCTGCAGGAAGATAATAGTTATCCGGAAGCCCTATTCGATCACCCTGGAGCTATACCTGGCTGATGATAACAAGTATGTTCACGACCTGGAGATAAACGGGTGAAGATCCCCCTTTAATTAAAAGCCATGCAGATTGCATAACATTTGGCTTCAATTGTGGAAGTCCAAGGTTGCTGCTTTTACAGGTTATATTACTATCAAATTATTCAGGACACCAATAAGCCAGATATCCGTAAGAAGCCAGTCCACAACAATTGTTTTTTATTACGGAAGAAATAATTTTTTTTATTATCTTTATAAGATGACTATTGATACTCGAGTTTCCGGTTAGTACACGAAAACTCAGGAATCAGGATGTCATGATTTCAATGTCTGAGAAAACTAATAACAAATCCGGTGACAGAATCTGCATATGATTCTTTACATACTTACTCATTGATAGAAGTCAATTACTGGATCAACAAAATTAAAATCCCACGGAGTACGCGGGATTTAGATATTCTTCGGCTTATAGCCTTGTTGTGAATTGTCTTTCGTTGCAAAGGTAGTTAAAAAACCAACAATAACAAATTATCTTAAAAAGATGGGAAAAATTTTGGGTATCGATTTGGGAACTAATTCGATAGGTTTAACCTTACGCGAGGATACTGATTTTACATGGTATGGTGTATACACTTTCAAGAAAGGAGTCGGAGAAGGAAAATCCGGAGAATTCTCCTATGCTGCTGAACGGACAAAACACCGAGCATCCCGAAGGCTATACAATGCCCGTAGATACCGAAAATGGGAGACATTAAACGTTCTGATAAATAATGGTTATTGTCCTCTTTCCAGCGAAAAACTAAACCTGTGGAAGCACTACCAAAAAGACAAGGGTAGGATATTCCCGGTTGATGACGTTAGTTTTAGTCAGTGGATAAAACTTGACTTCAATCATGATGGCGATCCGGATTTCAACAGTCCATATCAACTGAGAAGGCTACTGATTACTGAAAAACTGGATCTATCTAACCCGGAGAATCGTTTTAAAATTGGAAGAGCAATATATCATATCGCGCAGAGAAGAGGATTTAAGAGCAGTCGGAAAAGTGGCGTAAATGAAAAGACAGCAGTATATAAAGGCAGTAATGAAACGAAAACTATTGGCAGAAATGAATATGAGGACTTAATTATCAGATGTGGAACCCTCGGAGCTGCTTTTGCATATTTGGAAGACGCAGGTGTAAGGGTAAGAAACAGATATACGTTACGATCTGACTATGAGGCTGAGTTGGCGAAAATTTTAGAATTTCAAGATATAGATAACCTGGACTTTGTACAGAGCCTTAAAAAAGCTGTGTTTTATCAACGGCCACTACGGTCGCAAAAAGGTTTGATTGGTAAATGCACTCTGGAACCCAATAAACCACGTTGTCCTATCAATCATCCGAGATTTGAGGAATTTCGTGCCCGGACTTTTCTAAACAATATAATGTATAAGAGTGAATCAGATTTGGAGTTTAAGCCACTCCCAATTGAGCTAATAGAAAAAATCTATAATGCCAAATTTTTTTACAAGAGCAAAAGGGAATTCAAGTTTGCGGAAATTAGAAAAATGATTGAAGAGAATGGCGGTGGCAGTTGGAAACTTAACTATTCCAGTAAAATGGATGATGTGTCAGTTTCTAGCTGTTATGTTTCAGCACGGTTTAAATCTGTTTTTGGAGAAACATGGCAAGATTTCACGAAGACAGTAGAGAGAGTGGATAGAAATGGTTTTACAGAGACAGTGACATATGATATAGATGAGATATGGCATATTATGTTTTCCTATGAGGATGAAGAGTGCTTTACTGAATTTTTATCTGAAACCTTAGTACTGAATGAAAATCAAATTAAGGAGCTGAATACTCTGTTTAATTCATTTCCTGTTGGATATGCAAATCTGAGCTTAAAAGCCATAAATAATATTTTGCCTTTCTTAAGAGAAGGGTTCATCTATACTGAGGCAGTTATTCTGGCGAAAATTCCTGAAATCATTGGCAAGAGTCTCTTCATCGAGAATAAGCCTGATATTTGTTCAGCCATTAAAGAGGAGTTTAATAGAAATCGCAGTGAAAAGGCGGTAATTTCAATCACAAATAACCTCGTTGCAAAGTATAAGAATTTGGGCTATAATGAACGGTTTGCCTGGAAGGATACATCATACAAATTACAGGATTCTGACTATAGAGATATCGAGGTCGCGGGGAGTGAGTTTTTCGGTGAAAGTACTTGGAATAGTAATTTTTCTGTAGACGACCGAAATAGAATTGTTACGCTGGTTGCCAGCATGTATCAGGCTTTTTTTGCAGATGAAAACCGTTTATTTCGTGAATGCCCTACTCTTGTAACCCAGGTGAAAGAATACCTGTGTGCAAATTTTGAGGTGGATAAGAAAATAGTGAACAGAATTTATCATCCTTCTCAGATAGATATTTACCCCAGTAGTGAGGATCAGATACTCCTGAAAAGTCCGAAAACAGCAGCTTTCAGGAATCCGATGGCTTATAAAACTCTCTATCGCCTGCGTGATGTATTGAACTTCCTTATCGAGTCGAACAGGATTGACAGTGGTACGCGGATTGTCCTCGAGATTGCAAGAGAACTCAATGACAGGAACAGGCGATGGGCCATTGAAGCATATCAACGTAAGCGGGAAGCTGAGAATCTTGTATTTAAGGCAGCCATTTCGGAATTGATTGTGGACCGTGACTTCAGGGGTTATGCTAATCCGGAAAGTTCAGAAGATATTGACAAGTTCAGGCTCTGGACAGAACAAATGGATCAATATGAGGATTTGCAAAAGGCGCTTGCTGATATTGACAAGGACAAATCTGTAACAGATAAAGATGTTCAGAAATATCGTCTTTGGAAAGAGCAGGGCTGCAAATGTTTTTATACAGGGAAGGTCATTAGTTTAACAGATCTGTTCGATCCGAACAAAATCGATTTTGAGCACACAATACCTCGAAGCACATCTTTCGATAATTCTTTGGCAAATCTGACAGTATGCTATGCAGAATATAACAGGAATATTAAAAAGAATAGACTACCGGTGGAATTGCCTAACTATGAGAAAGAGGCACTTGGTTATACGGCAATCAAACCCAGGTTGGAAGCTTGGGAATGCAAGATCCATGATCATGAAAAATGGATAGACTATTGGAGAGTCGAATCAAAAAATGCAGTAGATAAGGAGAGAAAAGATTTGGCTATTCGGCAACGGTACCTTCACCAGATGGATCTCTTCTATTGGGCAAACAAGGTCAATCGATTTAAACAAATCGAAGTCACTCAAGGTTTCATTAACAGTCAGTTGACGGATACTCAGATAATTACAAAGTATGCTTTGCACTATTTGAAGACTGTTTTTCCAAGGGTTGACGTAATTAAAGGCAGTACAACCGCTCAATTCAGGAAGATATATGGCGTACAGCCTAAGTCTGAAAGCAAGGACAGGTCCAAGCATTATCATCATGCTATCGATGCAGCTGTCCTGACGTTGATTCCACCATTAACCAAACGACAAGAAATTTTACAAAGGCATTATGACTTTGATGAAAGACCGGAGAACAGGAATAAACAGTACCATGTGAAACCGTTCCCTACATTTACAAATGCCATGATTGAAGAGATTCAGAAAAATATTCTGGTTAATAATATTCCCGACAAGGATCGCACTCTGACTCCGGCTAAACGTAAGGTCCGCAAACGGGGTAGAATTGTGTGGCTGGATAAGCAAAAACAAGTACCCAAGATAGCTCAGGGTGATTCCATTCGTGGAGAGCTTCACCTGCAGACTTACTACAGTAAAATCCGATTGGTAGAAAGGGACGAGTGCCTTAAGCCTCTAAGGGATAATGAAGGTCATTGGAAATACCTGAAAGGGAAGGAAGAGTTTAAATATGCCTTGAGGATACCTGTCGAAGATTTGACTTCTCTGGATAAACTGGTAAGCCCGGAACTTGCTTCGATTATAGAAGGGCAATTGGATGGGAGGTCACTCAAAAAGGCGATCTCCGAGGGTTTATATATGCTCGACAAAACCGGACGAAAGATCAACAGGATAAGGAGGGTAAGGGTTTGGCAGGGAGTAGATCCGATGCAAATCAAGAGGCAGACTTATCTATCAAAAAAAGAATATAAAAATTTTTATTATGCGGCAAATGCAGAAAATGCTGCGTTTGGATTCTATAAGAATTCGCAGGGAGAAACAGCGGTAATAGCAAGAAATCTGTTTGAGATTTCAACATTTGCCAAGCCGAATTCCATCTCAAACCTGAATGAATTGTTTGAAAGGGAAATCATTAGTAAAAAGGGAAATATTTTGCCATTGTTTCATGTCTTTGTGCCCGGGCAAAAAGTATTATTTTATGAAACCATTAAGGATGAATTACAAGATGTTGACAACTTTTCAAGCAGGTTATATTATGTGAGAAGACTATACCAGGCCAGTGCCGGCAACATCCAATTCCAACACCATCTTGAAGCCAGAGACAATAAGCAATTACTTGTTGACTTTCCGGAGGATAAATTTGGGAAGAAAGGAGTTAATGGTTTCTCAAAATTCACTAATGAGTTTACTGCTCCCAGATTACTTTTAAGCCCTGGAAATTTTAACTTCTTAATTGAAGGTAAAGACTTTGAGATGAAATTGGATGGTACGATAAGACTATTTTAAATCCGTTTTGAGCGATATCCGCAATATCAAAACTCCTTAATATCTGATGATAAAGAGAACCCTTTATTTCGGAAATCCTTGTATTCTCAGAAAGAAGGATATGCAAATGAATATTCATTTTACTGAGGAGGAGTCAAAAGAAGATTGCACAGTTCCTCTTGAGGACATTGGTCTGATAGTACTTGATAATTCCCAAATTACAATTACTGCCGCCCTTTTATTAGCCCTGAATGAAAATAATTCTGCCATAATCGGCTGTGATTCTTCACATATGCCTTTCGGATTAATGCTTCCTATGTATTCTCATCATGCCTTCACCGAGAAACTTGGCAATCAGATTGAGGCCTCTGTCCCCTTGAAAAAAAATTTATGGCAGCAAACTGTCGTTGCCAAAATTCAAAATCAGAAAGCGTTAATGGAATCAAGATCTCTTGAGACTTCAAAGATGACTTATTTTGCCAGGCAGGTGAAAAGTGACGACACTACCAATGTTGAGGGTCGAGCCGCTGCGTATTACTGGGATAACATTTTTGGAGAAGCTAGTTTCATCCGCCATAGATTTGGAGAACCTCCAAACAACATGTTAAATTATGGTTATGCAATACTAAGAGCCATAGTAGCACGATCTCTGATAGCCTCAGGGCTTTTCCCTACAATTGGAATACATCACAGGAATAAGTATAATCCATATTGTCTTGCTGATGATATCATGGAACCATATAGGCCTTTTGTTGATTCGCTCATACTTGACCTCCTTGAAAAAATGAATCCTCCTGAAGAATTGACCCCAAACATCAAAAAAGAATTGTTAAGGATACCTGTCCTTGATGTGATAATAGAGGGATCCAGGAGTCCGTTGATGGTCGGAATGCAAAGAACAACAGCATCATTAGCAGGATGTTTTTGTGGTTCATTGCGGAAAATTGTCTACCCTGAATTCCGGTGAGACTAAACCAGTATCGTGTAATGTGGGTTTTTGTATTTTTCGACCTTCCTACTGAGACCAAGAAGGATAGAAAGAACTATGCGTTTTTTAGAAAACAGCTTCAGAAGGATGGTTTTACCATGTTGCAGTTCTCAATTTATGTCAGACATTGTAACAGTCGGGAGAATGCTGATGTACATATTAAAAGGGTAAGATCATTTCTAGCTCCTAAAGGAGAGATCATTATATTTACTCTGACTGACAAGCAGTTTGGTTTAATGGAATTTTTTAGAGGTAGGAGTCTTGATGCTCGGCCCGGAACGCCGCAGCAACTAGAAATGTTCTAGAGGAAAAAAATTTAAGAGCCGACGAAAATCGGCTCTTAAAGTTCGGGCATTTTTCTTATTCTGGATATCGGGTTAAATAGCTGATTTTGATTGCATAATCGGCAGGTATGTTGTGCCCGATATGTCAAAGATACAGTCTGAAAGCAATTCACAAC
>CAZWOC010000011.1:119032-132057 GCA_964635655.1 uncultured Rikenella sp.
GTTGTGCCCGATATGTCAAAGATACAGTCTGAAAGCAATTCACAACGGATCAGATACAAGCGTTTCGTCCAAATCTGTTGTGCCCGATATGTCAAAGATACAGTCTGAAAGCAATTCACAACGGTGGGTGCGGAAGATACTGAAGTGGCGGAGTTGTGCCCGATATGTCAAAGATACAGTCTGAAAGCAATTCACAACTCCTGCAGATCCACCTTCATGGCCTTGTGTGTTGTGCCCGATATGTCAAAGATACAGTCTGAAAGCAATTCACAACGGAAGGATGCGTTGCAGTTATGACAAAGGCGTTGTGCCCGATATGTCAAAGATACAGTCTGAAAGCAATTCACAACCGGAGGACTATTTAGCAACCCGGAGATTAAGTTGTGCCCGATATGTCAAAGATACAGTCTGAAAGCAATTCACAACCAATTCGGTTCAACATAACGTAAACTTTCTGTTGTGCCCGATATGTCAAAGATACAGTCTGAAAGCAATTCACAACTCTATGCCGAAGAACTCTATTGTGGAATTGGTTGTGCCCGATATGTCAAAGATACAGTCTGAAAGCAATTCACAACTAGTCCAATGTCTATAAAGAGACCAGGAGAGTTGTGCCCGATATGTCAAAGATACAGTCTGAAAGCAATTCACAACTGCAACTCATAAGCTGCCACCTGTCCCGTCGTTGTGCCCGATATGTCAAAGATACAGTCTGAAAGCAATTCACAACCTGTGTCCTGGGTCATCCTTCCCCTCCTTCGTTGTGCCCGATATGTCAAAGATACAGTCTGAAAGCAATTCACAACGGTAGCGTTGCCATGTACTCCATGCAATCGGTTGTGCCCGATATGTCAAAGATACAGTCTGAAAGCAATTCACAACGATTGGATAACTCCTCCATTGTTTCCGGTAGTTGTGCCCGATATGTCAAAGATACAGTCTGAAAGCAATTCACAACTCTAACCCGTGGCTCACATTATTCTTCCTCGTTGTGCCCGATATGTCAAAGATACAGTCTGAAAGCAATTCACAACGGTGCCTGTCTTACTTATGATGAGGGATATGTTGTGCCCGATATGTCAAAGATACAGTCTGAAAGCAATTCACAACGTCCATGACAGCGACAATACTGTATTGTCGGTTGTGCCCGATATGTCAAAGATACAGTCTGAAAGCAATTCACAACAAAGGCTCTGTCGGTGGCGTCACGGCACTCGTTGTGCCCGATATGTCAAAGATACAGTCTGAAAGCAATTCACAACTGCCATCGGCCATAGTGTACGTCCCGTCAGGTTGTGCCCGATATGTCAAAGATACAGTCTGAAAGCAATTCACAACTGAAGATGTTGTTGCCGCACAGCAGCAGCCGTTGTGCCCGATATGTCAAAGATACAGTCTGAAAGCAATTCACAACCGGGAGCCGTCGTCACATATCAGTACCTCAGTTGTGCCCGATATGTCAAAGATACAGTCTGAAAGCAATTCACAACCAAGCAACTTGTCGGCGTACTTTTCATAAAGTTGTGCCCGATATGTCAAAGATACAGTCTGAAAGCAATTCACAACCCAATCGCTTCTTCTGCCACCTGGGATCTTGTTGTGCCCGATATGTCAAAGATACAGTCTGAAAGCAATTCACAACCGAAGCCAGTCAAACAGCCTTCTCTCTCCGGTTGTGCCCGATATGTCAAAGATACAGTCTGAAAGCAATTCACAACCACTTGTCGCTCTTGAGTCATAGACAATGAGTTGTGCCCGATATGTCAAAGATACAGTCTGAAAGCAATTCACAACCCTATAACGTCGGTGTTCTCGTCGAACTTGGTTGTGCCCGATATGTCAAAGATACAGTCTGAAAGCAATTCACAACGGTTCATGCTGGCCCGTGAGACGGCTGACTGTTGTGCCCGATATGTCAAAGATACAGTCTGAAAGCAATTCACAACATACTTTCTGAGCAATGTTAAGAGCATCAGTTGTGCCCGATATGTCAAAGATACAGTCTGAAAGCAATTCACAACACGGGGGCGTATTTGATGTTACCGGCTACAGTTGTGCCCGATATGTCAAAGATACAGTCTGAAAGCAATTCACAACTTAACCCTGTCATCCTTGCTATCACGGCTGGTTGTGCCCGATATGTCAAAGATACAGTCTGAAAGCAATTCACAACTTTGCCCGGTAGCTCAGTCCAGAAGGATGAGTTGTGCCCGATATGTCAAAGATACAGTCTGAAAGCAATTCACAACTACAGCTAATTCACTTGCAACGCCCGACTTGTTGTGCCCGATATGTCAAAGATACAGTCTGAAAGCAATTCACAACCCGTCTTTTGTAACTGTTGCAGCGATGCCAGTTGTGCCCGATATGTCAAAGATACAGTCTGAAAGCAATTCACAACCCTTACTTCTGACGGCCTCTGAGCCTACGGGTTGTGCCCGATATGTCAAAGATACAGTCTGAAAGCAATTCACAACCGTAAGCAAGACATACACGCTGTCGATGCAGTTGTGCCCGATATGTCAAAGATACAGTCTGAAAGCAATTCACAACCAATATCAAAGGGGAAAAACAAGAAGGGTTGTTGTGCCCGATATGTCAAAGATACAGTCTGAAAGCAATTCACAACCGAGCATCAAGTTTCTGAATGGTGCCAAGTGTTGTGCCCGATATGTCAAAGATACAGTCTGAAAGCAATTCACAACCGTTATTCGCTGTGGGGTTTGCGGATGCAAGTTGTGCCCGATATGTCAAAGATACAGTCTGAAAGCAATTCACAACCATACCTTGGTGCTGCCATATCGACAACCTGTTGTGCCCGATATGTCAAAGATACAGTCTGAAAGCAATTCACAACCATAGATGCCTATGACAACCGCAACAATAAGTTGTGCCCGATATGTCAAAGATACAGTCTGAAAGCAATTCACAACTATGGCAGGGCTTAATGCTCCCGAAATGCGGTTGTGCCCGATATGTCAAAGATACAGTCTGAAAGCAATTCACAACACCAGCGTCCCGCAAAGAAAGTAACCATTAGTTGTGCCCGATATGTCAAAGATACAGTCTGAAAGCAATTCACAACAGATCGCACCTGATCCAAGAAACCTTGTGAGTTGTGCCCGATATGTCAAAGATACAGTCTGAAAGCAATTCACAACTTGACGCCAGGTACAGCCTTCAGACAGGCAGTTGTGCCCGATATGTCAAAGATACAGTCTGAAAGCAATTCACAACCAACGGCCTTCCGGCCAGGGTCAGCCCAAAGTTGTGCCCGATATGTCAAAGATACAGTCTGAAAGCAATTCACAACATGATGCTTGGCAGTATCCTTATCAGATGCGTTGTGCCCGATATGTCAAAGATACAGTCTGAAAGCAATTCACAACTTTACCAGGCTATCAAAAAGGGCGCACCGAGTTGTGCCCGATATGTCAAAGATACAGTCTGAAAGCAATTCACAACCATTGATGATGTCGAAAGTGCATCACAAAAGTTGTGCCCGATATGTCAAAGATACAGTCTGAAAGCAATTCACAACAACACATATACATATGCCCGCTTATCACGTGTTGTGCCCGATATGTCAAAGATACAGTCTGAAAGCAATTCACAACTGACGTGGTTTATGTACAATACAACCACGTGTTGTGCCCGATATGTCAAAGATACAGTCTGAAAGCAATTCACAACCTGACAGTCGGTGTATAATATCCTCTATCGGTTGTGCCCGATATGTCAAAGATACAGTCTGAAAGCAATTCACAACCATGAGGCTCGGAGGCGTCGCAACCCCCGTGTTGTGCCCGATATGTCAAAGATACAGTCTGAAAGCAATTCACAACTATAACGGTTTAAGTATGGCACACAATAGAGTTGTGCCCGATATGTCAAAGATACAGTCTGAAAGCAATTCACAACCCGGCACCGTCAACACGGAGCGCGGCCGGGGTTGTGCCCGATATGTCAAAGATACAGTCTGAAAGCAATTCACAACCCCTGCTTGATCGTGCCGGGTTTACCTCGGGTTGTGCCCGATATGTCAAAGATACAGTCTGAAAGCAATTCACAACCGCGCATTATTCCAACCGTGAATGACTGGAGTTGTGCCCGATATGTCAAAGATACAGTCTGAAAGCAATTCACAACCGTGGGTGCGTGAACTCGCTTATAAGAAATGTTGTGCCCGATATGTCAAAGATACAGTCTGAAAGCAATTCACAACTATACCGCACCGCAGACCTCGCATATTACAGTTGTGCCCGATATGTCAAAGATACAGTCTGAAAGCAATTCACAACCCGTAGGTTATTGAGGTTGCTGGACAGCCAGTTGTGCCCGATATGTCAAAGATACAGTCTGAAAGCAATTCACAACCCTGCGGAGCGTAAGGTCATGTCAATAACGGTTGTGCCCGATATGTCAAAGATACAGTCTGAAAGCAATTCACAACTGCCCAGGTGTCAATGCTACAGGAAGCCGGGTTGTGCCCGATATGTCAAAGATACAGTCTGAAAGCAATTCACAACAGTTGACCCCGTGAATTTCCACCACAGGAAGTTGTGCCCGATATGTCAAAGATACAGTCTGAAAGCAATTCACAACTACTGCCGTTGTAGTGTAACGTGTTCATTCGTTGTGCCCGATATGTCAAAGATACAGTCTGAAAGCAATTCACAACCCTGCGGCTTCGGGAGTAAATGTAAACCCCGTTGTGCCCGATATGTCAAAGATACAGTCTGAAAGCAATTCACAACCCCACAGAGTCTGTTGAATTGCGCTTGTTCGTTGTGCCCGATATGTCAAAGATACAGTCTGAAAGCAATTCACAACCTGCATTGATCTGAGGCCCATTTGATCCGCGTTGTGCCCGATATGTCAAAGATACAGTCTGAAAGCAATTCACAACATCAGGTCCTGGATTTCGCTGTTGATGTACGTTGTGCCCGATATGTCAAAGATACAGTCTGAAAGCAATTCACAACCCATCACCGACAATGCCGTCACTCTCCCATGTTGTGCCCGATATGTCAAAGATACAGTCTGAAAGCAATTCACAACGATAAAGTAAGTGGTAACTGCTTAGGCTCAGTTGTGCCCGATATGTCAAAGATACAGTCTGAAAGCAATTCACAACTAGGTCAAAACAACACCCGACGTTAAATAAGTTGTGCCCGATATGTCAAAGATACAGTCTGAAAGCAATTCACAACCATCCATACAACGTATCTCCAGAACATGAAGTTGTGCCCGATATGTCAAAGATACAGTCTGAAAGCAATTCACAACGAATCTGCTGGTTTTAAGTGTGAATCATGCGTTGTGCCCGATATGTCAAAGATACAGTCTGAAAGCAATTCACAACTATTGGGAGGACGTTTATGAATGCCGACTTGTTGTGCCCGATATGTCAAAGATACAGTCTGAAAGCAATTCACAACCGTGATCAGCCAGCGCCGCCTTCGTGGTGTGTTGTGCCCGATATGTCAAAGATACAGTCTGAAAGCAATTCACAACTTCGGGAAGGTGACGGAGTTCGCAAAAGGTAGTTGTGCCCGATATGTCAAAGATACATTCTGAAAGCAATTCACAACGGACAGCTATGTTATATACTCGCTGTAACAGTTGTGCCCGGTATTTCCGGAGGGAGACAGGTGTCACCCCAGGCCGTTACCGGAGGGAACCGTAAACATCCGGCAGTTCGGTGTCCGGCTGTGATTACAGGTCACGAACCCCGGATTATCAATGTCTTAGTTTGATCACTCAGTGTATTGTGCATTGCTTCATTTGCCTCTCCGGAAGGTAACATCATCTTCAATATGGTGGTTACAGCAGAGAGAAATCAGCTCAAGACTCTCCTCGTTGAACACATCATCTACAGAAAAATGGAATAGTTCACGGTTCTCTGATATTGACACAGAATCCCATTTTTCAGCGGCAGGAAGCATGACAATACCGGTTTCCAGGGCGTTCAGATGAGACACTTCCCAGGTGAAGTCGCCGTTCTCTATCTGCTCATAGGTGAGGGTGGGGGGAATGTACTCATCACCATCATAGCTGCCGGTGTCTGTCGGATCCAGGTACCAGTAGCTTTTTACATACAGAATAAAACATTGCAGTGCTGCATTATATGGTTGCCCATCGATTGTGGCGCCGAAGAGATGCCCGGTGTCAGCTGCAAGGGCTGAATAAAGAACACTGTCCGGTTCGCATTCGAAGCAATCATGGTATTCGAACTCATCCCACGGCACGGAATATAACCCGATAGTGAATGTGTTGATCCTGATGCTTATGGCCCGGGTCAGTGAGTCCCTCTCAGCCATGCTGACATCAACAAACAGGTCAATGTCAGCATTGAATTCAGCTGTGCAGACAGAGTCAAACCTTGTGGAAAATGATGAATCAGAGGCTGTGAAAATAACCGGGACTGATACAGGCTTTTCAGCATAGATTGAAAAATTGATGAACAGCCCGTCAGGCGTGGTATCTGACATTACGTCGACATTCAGAAAGCCGTCATTATTATCGAACCGGCTTTCGATTTCCCTGCGCAGCTCATAGGCGAGCATGCCATAGGTTGCATTTTCCCCTTCTGCATCAAGGTATTGGGATATTATTGAATCACAGGAAAACACTTCGGCCAGATCATTGACTATCAGGCTTTCGAGGTCTGTTTCATTTGACCCGATCAGGGCCGGTTGCCGGTTCCGGGTTTTTAACAGGCTGGTAATAGTATTGGTCAGTCCGGCGAACTGCACACCCTTGTTTTGCAGTGTGTCGCGTGGTTGTACCTCCCCTGAGACCACTCCGGGAGACAGAATCAGGAGGATAAGGACTGCAAACCGTGATTTTAGCGGGACAAAAGATTCCATGGCAGATTATTTTATTTGGCCATATGTAAAACAACAAGCCGGTGAATCTATTGCACCTGAGTGTTTAATATTTCCTGAACTTTTTTCCTCAGATAAGACTTCAGATACCCTGCATTTTGTAAAAACGGTTTACCTGAATTTTTCCGGGAAACCTAATTTGGAATGTATCCGCTGTTGCGTATTGTTTGCTTCCCTGTTGCCGTCTGCAGCCACTCGTAAACCTTATAGGTCATCGAAGATTGGTCAGTATCGGAGCGGATAACAGCATACACCTCCGTGGTATAGGGGTATGAACGGTTTGTAATTGTTTGTTCATTCGGCTGAACACCGTCAATGCCGATGGTCTTGAGGAAGCCGCTCTCTGGCCTGATTATGTACTCATTATAAAAATATACAGTATAACCTAATGCAAATGGATCATTGGCAATTGCATCAATCAGACCCGCCATTGTAAAAACAAGATTCTCCTTGTATATCGGGAGATCAATATATTCCAGATTTTTCATTATCAACAGATCCATCAGTTCCTGGCTCCCTGAATTTGCATTTCTGATGTAAGGATTTATGGCTGAATACTCGGGATGATCAGGAAATACCACTATTCCAAAGTCTGACCAGTTTGTTTTCTTCCCTGTATAAATATCCTGTATGTTACTGGTTGTCAGGTATTCTGCCGGGTTGTTCGGATTGACAATAAAGATGAAGGCATCGAGCGCAATCGGGGTTTCGGTCAGGGTGACTCCTTTCGAGACAGCGTATGCCTGTTCATCGGGTGACATGCTGCGGGCAGACAGAACGATATCCACTTTGTCGTCGATCAGGTTTATAAATGAGTTATGTGTCTGTGAGCTCAGCACACGTCTGTCAAATTTATCCCTGAGTCTGCCTCTTACATCCGGTTCGATACCCCAGGTAATGCCAGATTCACTGTCACTGTTCTTCTTCCAGTTATAGTTAAGACCCATCAACTCGCTGGCTATAACCGTGTTCAGGGGCAATGTTGACGTTGAACCGTCAACAACCGGGTAGTTGTCGATAGACAATCCATCAATATATGGCGAATTTGTATTGATTTTTTAACAGCCCGTAAGAACAGACACCCCGCAAAAGACTAAAGTCGCTATGGCTGAAAACTTTATATTCATAATGTCAATATGTATTAATTCACATGTTTGTGGAAGGAGTATTATTACTCTTCGCAAAATAAAAGTAGCTGTAATTCACTTAACCAGACCAGGCTGACACTACATTTTTTAATACTGGCTCCCTTTGCCTGTTATTCCTTCGTAAAGATCCCACCGGTAATATCACGGAACCTTGAGAAGAATGCCACCAGCTTTTCAAGCACAGACTCTCTCATTTTAGCACGGTCACCGGTAGGGGTGAACCGCGAAACGGGCGGCAACACCCGGCTCAGTGCCGTGCCTGTCGACTGCACATAACCGTCACGGAATGCGTTCGCAATGAACTTGTATGTTTCATCCCTGTCGAGGTTTTCGTCACTGATTATCTGTTCAAGCTCTGTAATCTTCCTGCTATTGACAAACGAATGCCAGTCGTCATCAACATCAGCAGCAGGGGTAAGTGATGCAATAAACTGGTCGATCAGGTCCTTCTTGTTGCGCAGCTCAAGACTGGCATTAACGGCCTTACTTATATCCACAACTATCTCCTTGTCCTTCTGATGACCTTCATGATATCTCCTTATGAGTTCCAGGATATAGTCGATATTGATCTCCACCTGCCTGATCAGCTCCATCTCGAAGATAATATCATCGTTTACGTTCTCTGGTTCCTGCCCCGGTCTGCGCCTGTGCTCGTTGTAGAGATCGATGTACATGCTGTGATAATCCTGCACATCCCTGTCGGTCAGTATCTGGTTATCTGCGAACTCATCGAATGAGGAGAGTATGTTTTTTAGTTTCAGTATGGAGCCATACAGCCTGATGAACTCTTTCTGTGCCTCTTCTCCGGTGACAGGCACTCCGGCCGGGTATTTCTCCTGCAGCTCTGCGACGAGTTCTGCATAACCGGGTACCTCTTTATCGCCTGTGCTGTACCCGTTATAATACTCGGCGTATGACCTGAGCATCACCACACCACCCGCCTCCTTGTCGCCGAACAGTGCAATGCTCTCATTTGTTGCATTCTCAAGGTTGCGGAAGCACACAATGTTGCCGAACGTTTTTACAGTATTAAGGATCCGGTTTGTCCGGGAATATGCCTGCAACAGCCCGTGCAGCCGCAGGTTCTTGTCAACCCAGAGAGTGTTGAGGGTTGTCGCATCAAAACCGGTAAGGAACATATTCACAACCAGCAGGAGGTCAATCTCGCGGTTCTTTACCCGGTTTGAGACATCCTTGTAATAGTTCTCGAACCTGTCTCCTGATGTGTCGAAGTTAGTATGGAAGATCCTGTTATAATCCTGAATGGCTGACTCCAGGAAATCGCGAGAGCTCTGATCCAGGAGGCTGGTGTCCTCAGGATTCTCATCATCAAGAAAGCCGTTTCCGGGATCTTCGTTCACCCCGAAGCTGTATATAAGCACAACCTTCAGCTGCCTGTCGGCAGGAAGGCCGGACATCTGCTTCAGAAACTCCGAGTAGTATTTTTTTGCCGTGTCGATTGACGATACTGCGAAGATAGAATTGAAACCGGCCAACCTCCGGTCTTTAAGCTGGTAATAGCTGTTACGTTTGGTTTTCTGATCGAAGTGTTCACGAATATAGCTGACAATATTGCATATCCGTTCCGGTGCCTGCAGGGCCCTTTCCCTGTCTATGTTCCAGACCTTTTCATCAAGGATATCTTCCTGCTCCTTCATGGTACTGATATAGTCAATCCGGAACGGAAGCACATTTTTATCGGTGATGGCGTCGACGATTGTATATGTGTGCAGCTTTGTGCCAAAAGCCTGCTCCGTGGTGCGGAGGCTGAAATCGTTGTTGCTGCTCGCGTTGACCGCGAAGATTGGGGTGCCGGTAAAACCGAACAGGTGATATTTTTTGAACGAATTTGTTATCTCCCTGTGCATATCACCAAACTGAGAGCGGTGGCACTCGTCAAAGATTATCACCACATGTTTGGAGAAGGAAGGATGATTTTTATGTTTTCTGATAAGCACTGATAACTTCTGGATTGTCGTGACAATTATTCTGGCTGCCGGGTCCTCGAGTTGCTTTTTAAGTTTGGCAGTGTTTGTGTTGCTGTTGGCAGCTCCTTTCTCGAACTTGTCATACTCCTTCATTGTCTGATAGTCGAGATCCTTACGATCGACCACAAAGAGTACCTTGTTAATAAACGGCAGTTTTGCAGCAAGTTGTGCGGTCTTGAAAGAGGTAAGGGTCTTGCCGCTTCCAGTAGTGTGCCAGATATAACCGCCACCGTGAATTGTTCCGTATGATCTGTAGTTGCTGGAGACTGTAATTTTGTTCAATATCCGCTCGGTAGCTACTATCTGGTACGGGCGCATAGCCAACAACTGCCGGTCGGAGGTGAAGACGCAGTACTTCGTCAGGAGGTTGAGGATGGTATGTTTGGCGAAGAAGGTTTTCCCGAAATCCATCAGGTCAGTTATGGGCCGGTTGGCGGCATCGGCCCACCATGATGTGAATTCGAAGCTGTTGCTTGTCCGTTTCCCTTTGTTGACCACTCCGTCGCCCATCTCCTTCAGGTGCGCGAATCTTGTTGTGTTACTGTAATATTTTGTGAGTGTGCCATTGGAGATCACAAACAGCTGCACATATTCGAACAAACCGCTGCCGGCCCAGAACGACTCCCGGCTGTAGCGGTTGATCTGGTTAAAGGCCTCCCTGATATCCACTCCCCGTTTCTTCAGCTCTATGTGCACCAGCGGAAGACCGTTGACCAGGATGGTGACATCATACCTGTTGGGTCGCTGTCCGGTGTCAACAGAGTATTGGTTGATAACCTGGAGGCGATTATTGTGTATATTGGTTTTATCGAGAAGGTAGATGTTCTTTACTGTGCCGTCATCATGGGTAAGGAGTTGTATGTGGTCTTCCTGAATTAATGTAGTTTTCTCTTCGATGTTGTCGTTCTGGTTGGCAATTTTACTCCTGAAAAACTGGTCCCATTCCGTATCAGTAAATGAATAGTTGTTCAGCAATTCCAGCTGATGGCGGAGATTGGCGATAAGGTCGTCTTCAGTGCTTACAGTCAGGTAGTCATACGCCTGTGTTCTAAGCTGTTCGATGAATGCCTTTTCGAGGTCAGCCTCACTCTGGTATGAAGACTCTTTACGCGGAAGTGGCTGGTATTCAGCAACTACTGTACTTTCCGGATTCTCTGCAACAAGGACGTAATTATCCACAATGATTAGTTAAAGACAGACTTATAGATTGTTCATTAACAAATATACAAAAAGAGCTGCACCTTGAATGCCGGAATAATGGTTTACGGAAACGATGTTATTGTTCGCGGAAGCAGCCGGAATTATTTCAACGATTTTTTCTGAAGGGTATTTTTGCCTATTGTATAAGCATATGCAGCGGAAGGAACAAAATGTAGTTTAATTCCATCATATTCAATAACTCCCTCTTTGTCAACAGACGTAATCAGGGCAGTTTTCAGGTTGCACTTTTTGCAAAATGTAACCAGGCTTTTAAGTTCAGATGGTCTTTCAAAGTATCTGTTGGACCATTTTATTTCCAAAGCCCAGATTGGCTTAAGGTTTTTATCGCTTAATCCGATCATATCCACCTCGCCATTCTGCCAGCGGGCATACCATGGAGTAAACCAATCCCGATGCATCCATTGAGAATAGATTGCAGTTTCCGCCATATTGCCCAATAAGCTGTCATTTGGACTTAAAGGAGCGAACAATGCACTTCTTAAAGAGGGATTAGTCAGGTATAGTTTAAAAAAATTCTCCCGTTTGAATCTTTTTCCTGATTGATCTATACGTCTGACCTGTTTTACCAGGAATGCGGATTCGAGATATTCTATATATTTTTTAATCAAGATTTTGGGCACGCCTGACTGGATATTCAGTGTCTCAAATGAGAACTCATTTCCCGTGTTATAAGTAATTGTGGTAAAGAAGGAATTCAGCTCCTGTACATCCCTGATGCCATACAGGCTTGGAAGATCCCGCAGGAGAACTTTATCCACGATATCCTGTCTGATATACCTCCCGGGGTTTTGCTGAATCTTTTCTGAAAAGATGACTTCGGGATAACCGCCAAAGTTTATATAGTCAAGAAAGTGTTTATTAAGCTCATCAATATGGGTTGATGTGTAAAATGTCTGGATATTTCCTTCCCAGTTTATTTGTGCCGGAATTATTATTCGCTCAAGATCCTTAAGCTTAATATATTCATTAAAGGTCAATGGTGGCAGCATGAAATCAGTAAATCGTCCGGCACCGCTTTCGTTGCTCTTGTATTTCAGTGCTGCGGCCGCAGATCCTGAAACAATAAACCTTGTATCCCTGTAACTATCTACCAGAGACTTGAGATGAATCTCCCAATCTTTTAAGTATTGAACCTCATCGAAAATAACATACCAGCCTCTGGAATCTGTATTTCCGGATGCCTGCATTGCATATTTGAATAAATCTTCGAGTGAGTTATTGTTATAGATTGGATTTTCTATTGTAATGAAGGCTATTTTTTGAGGATCAGTTCCGTTTTTCAGAAAGTCATGCACCAGATGATGCAACATTACGGTTTTGCCTACACGTCTGGGTCCCATTAAAACGATGGCTCTTCTGATGTCTTTATCGTATGCCAGTGGTGCCAGCAGGTCAAAATACAACCGCCGTGGCATTTCGTTATAGTCCTCCTCGATCTGACCGGTAATCCACCAGGGATTCTCAAACTTAATCCTGTCGATGATCTGTTCTTTGGCTACCTTGTTAAGCATTTCTATATATGTTTAAGAACGCAAATATACATAAATAAGCTTATATTATTATACTTATTTAATGATATTTTGCTTTTTAAGGTATTTTTTACCGGAATATATCTTTATTTATCGGGTTTTCAATCGGGCACTGTTTGTTGTTAACACAGCATCAGCACAAGTTTTAAGCAAATTCAGCGAGAACTTTACCAGGCAGGAAAAAAAACGATAAGTAGTCGACCCTTATAAAGTATCTATATTGTTGATAACTAATGATATAAGTTAATA
>CAZWOC010000012.1:0-129806 GCA_964635655.1 uncultured Rikenella sp.
AAATACCCTCCCTGGTCGAGATAACAAAGGCCAGGTCACCCTCCCTGAACTCTTCTTTACCGCGTGGTATAATTGTTGTTTCTTTCCTTTTGATTGCTACTGCCCGGTATTTTATCGACCCCAGAGAGTTGGAAACCTCCTCAAGCGTGCGGTTGAGCACAGGGGCATTTTTTTCCAGTTTCTGAACATACAGGGAAAGAAGTCCTCCTGCAAAATCCATGAACTCGGTAGTCCCTGTCTCCTTCAGCAGACTGATGACCTCCTTTGCAGCGATGAGCTCAGGGTAAATAAGGTGGTCTATGCCCATCTCCCGGAAGAATTCCTTATTGGGGCGTTCAAGGTATTCCATGTTGTCAATACGTGCAATAACCTTTTTTGCGCCAAGCTTTTTCGCCAGGATGGCTGCAGTTATATTGGTGTCCTCATAGTGGGCCACGGCGATGAAGAGATCGGTATTTTTCTTTACAGCCTCCTTCAGTATGTTGATGGATGTGGCTGAGCCCTCGTAGGTCAGTACGTCGATGGTGGCGTCGACCGGTTTCAGCCGTTCAACTTCTGAATCAATCAGAATGATCTCGTGTTCGCTCTGCGAGAGCATTTTCGCAAGATGTGTCCCCACCTCACCTGCGCCTGCAATAACAATTCTCATTTTCGCCCTGATAAAATCAGGGCAAAGTTATACAAAAGAAATGTTACCCGGGTTCAACAGGAATAATCTTTAAACCCCGTGTGGCAGCATGCTTCCGTACCTCCTGAGGAATGCTTCCCGGTGGTGACGGCACAAACAGCTGTCTGCGGTACTGCCTCACACTGAGGCTGTCACCCCTTATATTGTAAGTTATGATCCTGTTCTGATGTGCTTCATGTGCTGTTTTGACTGTATTGCATGCCAGCAGAATCGTGGCGGCAACAAGGAAAGGCTTCAGGGAGATCCGGGAAGTTTGCAGCAGGGCCGTGAGAAGAAGAGCGGTGGTGATTGTCAGCATGATCGTCTCTGATGCGGACATGCCGATATCTGAAATTACTCCGGAATCTGCTGAGCTGATCATCCCGGTGAACCCGAGTGTAAAGGCTGCAAGGCGGTCAAGGAGCAGGGCGAAAAGTGACGCCACTCCCGGAAATGGTGAGGCTGCAAGTAATAATGCAGCCAGTACGAGGACGACAAAAGAGATGGGAATGACAACTATATTTGTGACAAGGAACAGGAGGGGAAAGATATTGAACAGTCTTACCGACAGGGCCATCGTACCTGCCTGTGCCACCAGTGAAACAGCTGTCATTTGCCACAGGTAGTCAATAATCCTTTTCTTTGTCTTAATAAGCCGGTAAAGAGGGGTATAGAATGCAATAATGAATGCCACTGCGATGTAGGAGAGCTGGAAGCCGGCTTCGAATATTACCGAGGGATGTGCTGCCGTAATTATGAATGCAGATGCCAGGAGGTTATTCATGCCGGCTGCAGGTCTGTTAAGAATACTCCCTGCCTGGAGGAAGGTGAACATGATCGTTGCCCTGAGCACTGAGGGTGTGAGACCTGTGATGAATGCGAATCCCCAGAGTGCAGGTACAATGATCAGGGCTCGGAATCGTTTCAGGCGGTCTTTCATGAAGAACAGCATCCATGAGAGCACCATACCAATCATACCGACATGGAGCCCGGATACAGCCATTATATGCATGGAGCCGGATCTTGAGAATGTTGTCAGCCTCTCCTTGTCAATCAACTCCTTGTCTCCGATTGTCAACGCCATGATCAGCCCCAGCGACTCGCCCCGGAGACCCGCGCGCCGGAAGGCATCTGTCATGCCGTGGGCAGCAATTGCCGATCTTTCCCTGAACGTCCTTTTTGTGGAGGAATGGAACCCTGTTATGTCTCCGGCCCTGAAGAATGCCATATATTTGATTCCCTGTCCTTCCAGGTAACGGCGATAGTTGAATTCGCAGGGATTGCCGTTATTTTTGACCTTTACCGGCGTGATGTTCACACTGATCATATCACCGGGCTTCCATGCCGATGGTATTGTGTCACTCATGAACCACAGAAGCATAGAGCCACCGGGAGTTGTGACGGTGTTGTCTGACCTGGTGCAGATAATACGGGCCCTGAGAGAACAACCGCTGTTGCCCCTGTCAGGATAACCCGAAATACGGAGGGTAATTTCCTGCCTTTTAGTTTCAGGATCGCCCACCCTGTTGCGTTCCCATATCCGGAGCAGATAACCCGCGGCAATCATGAAGAGTACAATGCAAATACCGAAAAGCATGTCAGTACTGTATCCGGCACGGAACTGCCGGACCGTCATGACAATCAGGGCTATGACACCTGCAACAGCCAGGACGGTAGTCATGCCATGCAGGTACTCTGCCATGATCACTCCGGCGCATAACGGCACTGTAAGCCTCAGGAACGGTATCTCCCTGGCATGCACGGGTCAGCAGCATTAAGACCCATGTAAGTTATCAAAAATGTGAATACGGGTCAAAAGCAGTTTGCTTACCTGCTGTTCGGGATTACGGTACGGTAGCTGGCTTCAAATTTACCCTTGCTGATGTCATTCAGCTTGCCTTTGAGGAGGCGCCGGCGGAGAGGACTGAGCCTGTCAGGAAACAGGATGCCGTCAAGATGATCATATTCATGAAGGACAACCCTCGCCTTATAGCCTGAATAGACTTCATCATGGAAGTTCCATTGCTGATCATAGTACTGAATGCGTATCTCTGATTCACGGTCGACCTCCTCATGTAGGCCGGGGAGGCTGAGACACCCTTCGTTCATCGGTACTTTCGTCCCTTTGCGCTCAACCACCAGAGGATTGATGAAAGCCATCCTGAAGTCTTTCATCTCAGGATGATCCTCTGCAAGCGGTTCACCGTCAATCACAAAGAGCCTTATTGATTTCCCGACCTGTGGTGCTGCAAGTCCAAGACCATCCGACTTGTACATAGTTTCAAACATGTCTGCGATGAACCTGTCGAGATCAGGATAATTCCGGTCTATTTCCTGTGCCACCTTTCTCAGAACAGGGTGTCCGTATACGTAAATAGGGTATGTCATTTCTGTTTCAATTCCTTTCATTGTTCTCCTGTGCACTGAGCCATGACTGTAGTATTATTGCCGCACTGATGCGATCAGTCATTGCCTTGTCACGCCTGCCGCTTTTACTTACTCCGCCGTCAATCATCGCCTGCATTGCAATCTGTGATGTGAATCGTTCGTCTGCAAGGTGCAGCGGTGTCTCAGGAAATATTTTCCTGAACCTGTTAATGAACGGGTCAATGTATTTTACACTTTCACTGGGCAAATTGTTCATGGTGACCGGGTAACCGATCACAACATCCGTCACGTTCTCCCGCGGGATATAATCACGGAGAAATGCCTCCAGCTGGCCTGAGGGCACTGTGACAAGCGGTGAGGCAATGATCCTCAGAGGGTCTGTTACCGCCACTCCGCATCTTTTTCTTCCGTAATCTATTGCCAGCGCCCTGCTCATTTTTTTTATTGCTCCTGCCGGGGTGAGAGTTTTCGCCCGGGTCAGGCAGCAAATTTACCGGTTTTTCTCATAAAAAGAAGAGAGCCGGACTGGGCCGGCTCTCTTCTTGTGATATAACAGCTTATTCTGTTTTTGTTTCAGTCTCTGCAGGCACGGCGCCGAACTGCATCTCTGAAAGGCGCTTGTAGTTGTTGTACCTCCATTTTGCATTTGCCTCCGCCTGTTTGAAGAGCACGTCAGCTTCACCCGGGAAGTCCTTCAGGAGTGATGTATAACGTACCTCTGACCTCAGGAAATCCTGGAACTTGCTCCAGTCAGGCTCCTTGGAGTCGAGCTGGAACGGATTCTTGCCCTCAGCCTCGAGACGCGGGTCAAACCTGTAGGTATGCCAGTATCCTGCTGTTACTGCATCTTCAGCCTGCTGCTGTGTCTTGCCCATGCCATTGCGGAGGCCGTGGTTGATACACGGTGCGTAGGCGATTATGAGTGACGGTCCGGGATACTCCTCAGCTTCACGAATAGCCTTGAAATACTGGTTCTGGCTCGAGCCCATTGATACCTGTGCCACGTAGACATAACCGTAACTCATTGCCATCTGTCCGAGATCTTTCTTTCTTATCTTCTTGCCGGAGGCGGCGAACTTGGCAACAGCGCCTGCCGGTGTGGACTTTGAAGCCTGTCCTCCGGTGTTGGAGTAGACCTCTGTGTCAAGGACCAGGACGTTGATGTTCTCACCGGAGGCAAGCACATGGTCAAGGCCGCCGTAACCGATGTCATAAGCCCAGCCGTCACCGCCGAATACCCAGAATGACTTCTTGATAAGGTATTCCTTAAGATTGAGAATCTCACTGCAGACAGGAGCCTTGTCCTTTTCGCATGCTGCAATTACCTTTTCAGCAATTGCCCTGGTGACTTTGGAATTATCCTTTTCTGCTATCCACTCATTGAAAGCTGAAACAGTTTCAGGTGCCAGTCCGCTGCCAAGGCTCTCCTTCATCAGGCGTTCAATGCGTTCCCTAATATGGGTTGCACCAAGCATAAGCCCGAAGCCGTACTCGGCATTGTCTTCAAACAGTGAGTTTGCCCATGCCGGACCGTGACCGTTTTTGTTGGTTGTATAAGGCATCGACGGAGCTGAGCCGCCGTAGATTGAAGAACAACCTGTTGCGTTCGAAATCACCATACGGTCACCGTAGAGCTGGGTGATAGCCTTGATGTAAGGAGTCTCGCCGCAGCCGGCGCATGCTCCTGAAAACTCGAAGAGAGGCTGTGCAAACTGTGAGTTCTTAACGTTGGTGTACTTGTCGACAACGGTATCCTTGTAACCGACCTTCTCATGCATGTAGGTCCATCTGTCTGCCTGTTCAAGCTGAGTCTCAAGCGGCTTCATAATGAGGGCTTTCTCCTTGGCCGGACATACGTCAGCGCAGTTACCGCAACCGGTGCAGTCATAAACGCTGACCTGGATCCTGAACTTATGGCTTTTTGTGTTTCCGATACCCTGTTTTGCAGTGGTTCCTGCAGGCGCTGCTGCAAGCTCTTCATCGGTAAGGAGGAAGGGACGGATTGCAGCGTGAGGACATACATAGGAGCACTGGTTGCACTGGATACATTTGTCCATCTGCCACTCAGGAACGTGTACGGCAATGCCACGCTTTTCATAAGCTGCTGTTCCTGACGGGAAAGTACCGTCTTCGCGTCCTGCGAATGCACTGACAGGCAGATCGTCACCCCTCTGGCCGTTGATAACATCAACAACTTCGCGTATGAACGCAGGTTTACTGCTGTCTTCCTTCACAGCCGTCACCTTGATGTCTGCCCATTCAGCAGGTACTTCAACCTTAATCACATCACCGCCACGGTCAATGGCGTCATTGTTCATCCTTACAATGTTCTCGCCTTTTTTGCCGTACGCCTTGATGACAGCATGCTTCATCTCGTCTATCGCCAGCTTGTAGGGAATCACTTCAGAAACCTTGAAGAAGGCGCTCTGCATTATGGTGTTGGTTCTTGTGCCGAGTCCAAGTTCTTCAGCTATACTGGTTGCATTTATAATATAGAAATTTACCTTGTTTTCTGCCAGATACTTTTTCATACCGTCAGGCAGTTTACTCTTAGTCTCCTCTGCATCCCATATTGAGTTCAGAAGGAATGTCCCGCCCTTCTTCAGACCCCGGAGCATTTCATACTTGTCAAGGTATGAAGGTACGTGGCAAGCCACGAAGTCAGGGGTGTTTACAAGATAGGGCGAACGGATAGGATGATCACCGAAACGGAGGTGAGAGGTTGTCACACCGCCTGATTTCTTTGAGTCATATGCAAAATATGCCTGGCAATACTTGTCAGTCGTTTCGCCGATAATCTTGATTGAGTTCTTGTTTGCACCGACAGTACCGTCTGATCCGATGCCGTAGAATTTGGCAGAGTAGGTCCCCTTGTGGCTTACGTTTATCTCCGGGATGAGGGGAAGAGACCTGAAAGTCACATCGTCAACGATACCGACAGTGAACTGGTTCATGGGTTTATCCTTCTTCATATTCTCGAAGACGGAGATCATCTGTGCCGGGGTAGTGTCTTTCGAGCTGAGCCCGTAGCGGCCGCCGATAACCATAGGCTGCATTGAATGACCGTAGAACAGATCCCTAACGTCAAGATAGAGAGGATCGCCGTTTGCTCCCGGTTCCTTTGTGCGGTCAAGAACGGTGATACGTTTTACGCTCTTAGGAAGTACGTTGAAGAGATACTTCGCTGAGAAGGGTCTGTAGAGGTGGACATTGATAAGCCCGAGTTTTTCGCCTTTCGTTTCTGCCAGGTAGTCTATTACCTCCTTGATTGTTTCAGTGACGGAACCCATTGCAATAATTATATTTTCTGCATCGGGAGCGCCGTAATATGTGAATGGTTTGTAGGTACGGCCGGTGATGACGGAGATCTTCTCCATATAGTCATTGACAGTATCGTCAAGGTTCGTATAGAACGGGTTCGATGCCTCCTTGGCCTGGAAGAAGATGTCAGGGTTCTGTGCTGTACCTCTTGTTACCGGTTTTCCTGGATTGAGGGCTCTTTCGCGGAATGCATTAAGGGCGTCAATGTCGACGAGTTTTTTGATATCCTCAATGTTCAGTTCTTCGATCTTCTGGATCTCGTGTGATGAACGGAAACCGTCGAAGAAATGGATGAAAGGAACCCTCGACTTTATTGCAGTAAGGTGAGCCACACCTGCAAGGTCCATAATCTCCTGTACGCTTCCTGTTGCAAGCATTGCGAAGCCTGTCTGGCGGGTAGCGTAGATATCACTGTGGTCTCCGAAGATTGAGAGTGCATGCGCAGCCAACGTACGTGCGCTGACATGGAAAACGCCCGGGAGAAGCTCTCCGGCAATCTTATACATGTTGGGGATCATAAGAAGAAGTCCCTGCGATGCTGTGAATGTTGTTGTCAGGGCACCTGACTGAAGTGAGCCGTGAACAGCTCCTGCGGCGCCGGCTTCACTCTGCATCTCAGCCACTTTTACCTCTTCACCGAACATGTTCTTAAGCCCGTGTGCAGCCCACTCATCGACATATTCTGCCATCGTGGAGGAAGGGGTAATAGGATAGATACAGGCCACTTCGCTGAACATATACGCTATGTGCGATGCAGCCTGGTTGCCGTCACAAGTAATGAATTTTTTTGTTGCCATTTCTGATTATAAGTAATTATTGATCAAATAACCTTTAAAAAAATAAACTGCAAATGTACTCATTTTTTGCGAGAGTTTTTACTCGCTGTTCATTGAAATGAGGAACTCCTCGTTCGAGCGTGTCTGGGTGATCCGGTCACGCAGGAATTCCATGGCTTCCACCGAGTTCATGTCAGTGAGGTAGTTGCGCAGTATCCAGATTTTGCTGAGCATGTTCTTATCAAGAAGCAGGTCTTCACGCCTGGTGCTTGAAGCCGGGATGTCTATTGACGGGAAGATCCTCCTGTTTGACAGCTTACGGTCAAGCTGCAGTTCCATGTTGCCGGTTCCCTTGAACTCTTCAAAGATCACATCGTCCATCTTCGAACCGGTATCAGTAAGCGCGGTTGCGATGATCGTCAGTGAACCCCCGTTCTCTATATTCCGGGCTGCACCGAAGAACCTTTTTGGTTTGTGAAGTGCATTTGAGTCAACACCTCCTGACAACACCTTGCCTGATGCAGGTGCGATTGTATTGAATGCCCTGGCCAGGCGTGTGATCGAGTCAAGAAGGATTACCACGTCATGACCGCACTCAACCAGCCTCTTGGCCTTTTCCTGGACGATTGTGGCAATGCGCACGTGCCTCTCGGCCGGTTCGTCAAAAGTGGATGCGATGACCTCCGCATTGACGTTACGTGCCATCTCGGTCACCTCCTCAGGACGCTCGTCAATGAGCAGTATCATCAGGTATACCTCCGGATGGAATTTGGCGATTGCATTGGCGATGTCCTGAAGCAGGATTGTCTTACCAGTCTTGGGTTGTGCCACTATCAGACCGCGCTGACCCTTTCCTATCGGGCAGAACATGTCAACAATACGAACCGAGAGGTTGCCTTCACCGGGACGGCAAAGGGTGAATTTTTCATTCGGGAAGAGAGGTGTAAGGTAATCAAACGGCACTCTGTCACGGATAAAGTCGGGCGTACGGCCGTTAATCTCTTCAACCTTGATGAGCGGGAAGTATTTTTCTCCTTCACGGGGCGGGCGGATTGCTCCCCTGATCGTGTCACCGGTCTTAAGTCCGAACAGCTTGATCTGAGACTGTGAGACATAAATATCATCGGGTGAGCTGAGGTAATTATAGTCAGGTGAACGAAGGAAACCGTAACCGTCCGGCATTATCTCGAGGACACCTGTATTTGCCACGATACCTTCGAAATCATAGGCCTTTTCCTTCTTTTCCTCCCTCACGGGTTCATGCATTTCCGGTTGCGGTGTGTTCACCTCTGATACTGCAGGGGGAATGATTACAGCCCCTTCGGGTGAAGCGACTTCCTCAACGAACCGTGCTTCGCCTTCAGCTTCTGTTAACCTGAGGAGATCCTGTTCATTGTCAGTTACTGCATCCGGTGCAAAGAGAAGCTTGTCAGCTGTCGGTGACAACGGGTCATTCTGGTAACTGTTCTCGCGGGGTTTCTGCTGTTGCGGCTGCCTGGGCTGCGATGGTGGCTGTGACTGTGGCTGTGACATCTCTCCCTGCCGGTCAGACTGCTGCTGGTATTGCGGACGGCCGCCGTCAGGTCTGCTCTGGCCTGGCTGGTCATTCCTGAAGCGGGGACGTCTGTCGCGGTTCTGCTGCCATTGTGGCTGCCTTTGTTGTTGCTGTCCCTGTCCCTGCTGCTGATTCTGTCCCTGCTGCTGATTCTGTCCCTGCGACTGGGGCTGTCCCTGTCCCTGAGACTGCTGTTGCGGTTGCTGCTGACCCTGGTTTTGCTGCCTCTGTGGCTGTTGCGATTGCCCCTGTTGCTGAGGCTGGGTCTGGGGCTGACCCTGTGGTTGTGACTGTCCCTGTCCCTGAGGTTGCTGCTGTCCCTGTCCCTGGGGTTGCTGCTGTCCCTGCTGCCGGGGCTGTCCCTGTGGCTTGCCCTGATACTGTTTCTTTTGCTGCTGGTCATGCTTCTGTTTTCCCTGCTGACCCTGGTTTTGCTGCCTTGGCTGCTGCTGACCCTGCTGCTGTGGCTGACCCTGGTTCTGGGTTCCTGACTGCTGCTGGCCTCTTTGCTGCCCGGATCTGTCAGATTGCTTTTGCTTCTGCTGATCGCCGGAGCGCTCCTGTCTGCGCTCTGAGGGCTGGTTTTCGCTTTTAGCTGGCTTGCGGTTTTCAGCAGCATCAATTGCCTGCTGATCAAGGATCTTATAAATCAGATCCTGCTTTTTGAGGAGTTCTACCCTCTTAATTTTGAGCTGCTTGGCAATCTCCCTCAATTCGGGAACCAGCATTTCGCTCAGTTCAAGAATATCATGCATGTTGTAAAATGTGTAGAAAATTAATTTCGATTGTTTTTGATGAAGCGGGAATATGAAAGATTTCCCCCGGCTGAGTAAACGACTTGCGTCATTATTCCGCTGCAAGTTTAAAAAATAATAAGTTAATATACAAATTGTCAGGCAAAATAAGCGCAACTATTGTTTATTTGATAATGTTTTAGTAAAATTGTGAGATTTTGCCTTCAATGCCGGCATGTGGCTTGCTAATTAATTGTCAATGCGTCAGTTAAAAATAACCAAACAGGTCACCAATCGTGATACTCCATCTCTTGACAAGTACCTTCAGGAGATAGGGAAGGTTGAGCTGATAACCCCGGATGAGGAGGTCTCTCTTGCGCGCCGCATCCGTTCTGGCGATCATGATGCACTGGCAAGACTTGTCAAAGCCAATCTCCGGTTCGTAGTCTCAGTGGCGAAACAATACCAGAATCAGGGGATGACTCTCCCTGACCTTATCAATGAAGGAAACCTTGGTTTGATAAAGGCTGCCCAGCGTTTCGATGAAACCAGGGGTTTCAAGTTTATTTCATATGCAGTCTGGTGGATCCGGCAGGCTATTCTGCAATCGCTTGCCGAACAGGCCAGGATAGTAAGGCTGCCTGTAAACAAAATAGGGTCAATAAACCGGATCAACAAGGCATACTCGAAGCTTGAGCAGGAGTATGAGCGTGAACCGTCGGCCCAGGAAATTGCAGACCTGCTCGAGATAGCCCCGGAGGATGTCAAGGAAGCGATCCGTACAAACGGACGTACCCTGAGCATGGACGCACCCATCAGTTCGGAAGAGGACAACAACATGTATGATGTGATGCAGAACGAAGACACGCCGAGTCCTGACCGGAACCTTATAAATGAATCACTTTCGTATGAAATTGAAAAAGCCCTGAATACTCTTTCACCCCGTGAATCAAGGGTATTGAAACTTTATTTTGGCATAGGTATGAAACACCCTTTCACCCTGGAGGAGATAGGGGAGGAGCTGAAGCTTACACGCGAACGTGTCAGACAAATCAAGGAAAAGGCTATTAAGCGGATACAGTTTACCACCCGCTGCCGGATACTGAAGTCATACCTGGGCTGATGATCACACACATATTTTATCAGTTATGAGCCATCTTGTTGCACCCTCGCTGCTTGCTGCCGATTTTGCAAATCTTGCATCCGAGGTTGAAATGATTAATGACAGTGAAGCTGACTGGCTTCACCTTGACATAATGGACGGCATATTTGTCCCGAATTTTTCATTCGGCTTCCCGGTGATTGAAGCTGTACGAGACCTGTCAGCCAAACCTCTTGACGTCCACCTGATGATTATTGAACCTGAGAGGTACCTCGAACGGTTCAAAGAGGCTGGCGCCTCGAGCCTTACTGTGCACTATGAAGGCAGCAACAACCTCCACCGCACGGTGTCAGAAATCCGGAAGCTGGGGATGAAAGCCGGGGTGGCGCTCAACCCGCACTCTCCGGTGATGCTGCTGAAGGATATCCTGCCTTATATTGATATGGTACTCCTCATGACTG
Source organism: uncultured Rikenella sp. (assembly GCA_964635655.1). Lineage (GTDB taxonomy): Bacteria > Bacteroidota > Bacteroidia > Bacteroidales > VadinHA17 > SR-FBR-E99. The sequence goes on from CAZWOC010000012.1 coordinate 11,005, forward strand.
TGAATCCCGGTTACGGAGGGCAGGCTTTCATACCTGGCAGTATCAACAAGATAGGCGAATTACGCAGCATGATTGACGAAGGGGGTTATGATGTGATGATCGAGGTCGACGGCGGGATTGATCTTCATAATGCTCCTGTGCTTGTGCATGCAGGAGTCGATGTTCTTGTAGCAGGCAGCACGGTCTTTTCCTCATCTGATCCGGTTGAAATTATAAGGAGACTGAAGGTGGCGGTCTGAGTGAGATCACTCACCAAGTTTTGAATCGATCCAGGAGTATAACCTCTCCTGCTCCGATGCGTCAAACCAGTTTATTTCACTGTCTCTGTTCCACCAGGTAAGCTGCTTACGGGCATAACGCCTTGTATTCCTTTTGATGAGCATGACAGCCTGTTCAAGGGTTATCTCACCGTCAAACATTTTGAACATCTCCCGGTAACCTACAGTGTTCAGGGCGTTCAGTCCCCTGTATCCCTTCAGTGAAGCAGCCTCCTCCTCAAGTCCTTCCTGTATCATTTTGTCGACCCTTTCGTCGATTCTTTTGTAGAGTTCAGCCCGTGAACGGGTCAGGCCGGCCTTGATGATCCTGAAGTCCCGTTTTCTTACCGGCGCTGTAATAAAGGCAGAGTAGGGAATGCCTGTACTTTCGGTTATCTCCAGAGCCCGCATGATACGGCGCGGATTACGAAGGTCAACCCTGGCATAGGAGACAGGGTCAAGCAATTTCAGTGAAAGGCGAAGCCCCCCGATACCTTCGTTGCTGTACATGGTGAGATACTTCTGCCTCACAGCAGGATCGGTATCAGGAATATCATCCATTCCGTTGCATACAGCATCCATGTAAAGCATCGATCCTCCGGTCATCACAACTACCGGATGTGACTCAAACAAAGCAGGCAGAAGGGCAATCACATCCCTTTCGAAAAGACTAATACTGTAATAATCGGTCACGGAGAGGAAGCTGACAAAGTGATGCCTGACCCTGGCAAGCTGCCCGGCGTCAGGGGCGGCTGTACCGATCTTCATCTCACGGTAAAACTGTCTGGAGTCACAGGAAATGATTTCACACCTGAGCCTTTCAGCAAGACCGATTGCAAATGCAGTTTTACCTACGCCGGTGGGGCCGGGCAGGACTATCAGTGTGTTTTTCATTGGAATACAGGGAGGAAGTGATTAATCTTCCTCCTCCTCATCAGCGTTCTCTATATTGTCGAATTCTGAAATGTCGTCATCGTCGTCCACATCAATTTCTTCTTCTTCACCATCGAAGAAGATTTCGTCATCAACGACTTCCGTGTCCACAACAACATCATCATCGTCATCATCGTCATCAGTGACCACGAGGTTGTTGTATTTCTTGCGGGAGACACCTCCGAAGGTGACCTGTTTGGGAGGCAGGCCCTTGGAACTGGTGCAGACCGGATACTCTTTGTCGTCTTCTTCCTTGAACTCGCCCACATATTCGACAAAGAGAGCCCTGTCATTGAAAAAGTCAAAAACGTACAGCAGTTTCTGATTTTTGCGGAAGATCACATCTTCAAGAACGGAGTTTTCCATTGTTGATGAACCGGCGCCCATGTCAAACAGGGTGAACTCCTCCTCCTTTTCCCAGCTTTCTGTTGCCATAAAAAAAGATGCGATCTGGGAACGGTCAAACTCCAGCTCCTCCTGCAGGGCATTGTGAAAATCAAGCAAAGTCTGACTCTCCAGGAATTCAAACTCTCTCACAAATGCCTCATCTTCATCAGATAATACCACAAATCTGTAAACCATAACACTCACATTTTCGACCTGTGCAATTTAGTATTTTTTATAATAGATTCACTTCGCCTGATTTTTTTTTAGCAGGAACCTGATTGTGTCGATATTGTCCGCATAATCCCATAATTCGGGCTGTTGCGTTGTCCCGAAAGGAAGATGGCCGTGCCCTGCAATGCACTGCAGCATGTTCCCGGCTATTTCAGGGGCAATGTCAGGCGTTGTTCCAGGCGTGTAATATTCATAGTGAACAACAGCCATTGGAGGGGCGGGCGACGCTGACTCCTTCAGCAACACAAACCCGCCGTCAATGAATTGTTCGCGGTTGACAATCATTACCGCCTTGTGATGGTCATAGTTCACATCATACTTATAATGGGAACGGAGACCTTCAAAACGTTGCCACCGGGGCAGGAGGGATGCGGGGTCATATCCGTCAGGCAGCCAGAGTTTGGAAACATTACGGCATCCCAGCCCGAAATATGAGAAGATGTCGTCACCGAGTTGTTCCAGTTCAGCATCACTTTCAGTTCCGTCGAGTATTGCTATACTGTTCCTGTTCCTGCGTATGACTGAGGGCACATTCCTGAAATAATACTCGAAATACCTGGAGGTATTGTTGCTTCCGGTGGCTATCACCCTGTCAAAGCCATGCAACTTTTCCGTTGTGAGTTCAACCACCTGCCCGAATTCCGGACTGATCTCCGCAAGAGCGCCGGTCACGGCTCTCATCATGATCTCATCCTTTGTACTCAGCCTGGCCTGCAAACGGTTGCCGGTTATGAGTACGCACAAAAGGTCATGGAATCCCACCAGCGGGATATTGCCTGCCATTACAACTCCGATATTTTCAGGTTCTCTTTCTTCCAGTATGGCGGGGTAAACTGACAGCCACCTGGTAAGATTTTCCACTGTAAGGATCTTCCCTGTCGCGGTGAGGGCAAGCCTGACGTTTCCCGGAGTGAACCAGGGATTCGAGTGGTGAAGGGTATCGGCCAGTGTTGAAAAACGGCCTGAAAGGCCTTTCGCGGCGCCAGCCGCACCTTCACGCATAACACTTCCCAGCGCTGCAAAAGCTTCTATCCTGCGTTCAACTGATATATTGCCCGTTTTCACCCTGGCAAAGGTAAAAAATGTAAGCACAAATAAAGAAAAGCTGTATCTTAGTTCCTTCTTAATGTGAAGGAAGTACCGTGAAAGGATTGACGTTATTCTGGGAGAATTTAAGGGTAGCATTCAAGGCTATCAGGTCAAACAGGGTCAGGGCGGCTCTGACCATGGCCATAATAGCTTTCGGCATTATGGCTCTCGTGGGAATCCTTACCGCAATTGACGGCCTCAAGAGCACTCTCACCGAACAGTTCACGATGATGGGAGCGAACTCATTTTCGATCACTTCCCGCTCGATGAGGGTGACTGTGGGCGACCAGCATATAAGGACAAAAAACCATTCCCAGATCACCTACAGGGAGGCTGCTGAGTTCAAGGAAAAGTTCAGGGAACCGGCATGGGTATCAGTTTCGTTCAACGCATCAGGGATGGCGGAGTACAGGTTCGGTAACAAGAAGACAAATCCTAACATCTCTGTCCTCGGCTCGGATGAAAACTATCTTACAACTGCAGGCCAGGAACTCGAGTCAGGAAGAAACTTTTCACAGGAAGACCTGGAAGGAAGCAGACATGTTGTAATAATCGGGCATGACATAGTCAGGTACCTCTTTCCGGGTGTTGATCCTATTGGCAAGGAGATAAGTCTGCCGGGGCTTAAACTGACAGTCATCGGTGTGATAAAAAGTGTTGGTGCAAGCATGACGGGATCTGACAGGCTGACAATTATTCCTATTACAACTGCAAGACAGTATTTCTCAAGGCCCAATATTACCTATAATATAGGTGTAATGCCACAGAAATCGGTTAGCCTGGATATGATGGCAAGCGAGGCTGAAGGCATTTTCCGCATAGTGCGCAACCTTGACCCGCGTGATGAGTCGGATTTCAACGTGCAGAAGAGTGATTCGATCATAAAGATGCTGATGGACAACATAAAATTTGTGACTCTGGCAGCTACAATAATCGGACTTATAACCCTTTTCGGGGCTGCTGTGGGGCTTATGAACATTATGCTGGTCTCGGTTACGGAACGTACAAGGGAGATAGGGGTGCGCAAAGCACTCGGTGCACGCAGCTCGGTCATCAGGCAGCAATTCCTTTATGAATCGGTCATAATAGGGCAGATGGGCGGCCTCCTTGGAATTATTGCAGGGATACTGATGGGCAACCTCGTTTCACTCGGGATGGGATCGAGCTTCACTGTTCCATGGGTCTGGGTAATCGGGGGTGTACTGGCCTGCTTCGTCGTCGGTATGGCATCAGGCTATTTCCCTGCTGTAAAGGCTTCGGCAGTTGACCCTATTGAAGCGCTACGTTACGAGTAGATTAATTCAGGACTGTCAGGTCCGGCTGTACTGAGAATGAATTAGACAGATGAGCACAGAAATAATTCAGGCAGGATCGAACAATATTCCAAGGATAACCTATGATCAGGACGAGGATGTGCTGAGCATTACCGGCCGTTCGATTGCCGAGAGGCCTGATATAATCTATACCCCGCTCGAAGAATGGATTAAGTCTCATCTTGAAAGGTTTACCCAGTTAAGGATCATAATTTTACTCGAGTACATAAACAGCGGTTCGTCGAAGGCTCTCCGTGATGTTCTGCGGATGATCAGCACCTACCGGGCCCCGCGCTACAGGATACGCATCACCTGGCTTTATGAGGAGGATGACGAGGCTATGCACGAGCTCGGTGAACACTACCGTGATTCCGCCGGCATCAATATGGACGTGCAGATGGTGCTGTGACCTCCCTCCCGATTCAGATCACCAGCGTAGATGACATACTGTTCAGCATGCAAATCGTGTGTGACAGAAGAGTGTGAAGAATGACACGGGCTTTACCTCATCATAAAAAAAGAGAGGCTGCCCCTTCTGAGACAGCCTCCTGCGTCATATTATGCAGTTTTCTGCTTGTAATCAGAGCATCTTGCCCATCATTTCGATAAGGTCAACACACCTTGCCGAGTAACCCCACTCGTTGTCATACCATGCCAGGACCTTGATCATCGTGCCGTTGACCATAGTGCTCTGTGCATCGAATATTGATGATGCCGGATTGTGAATAACATCAACCGAGACAATCTCGTCTTCGGTGTACTCGAGAACACCCTTCATCGGACCTTCGGCTGCCTTTTTCATGGCTGCATTGATCTCTTCCTTGGTTGCAGGTTTCTTTAGTACTGCAACGAGGTCAACCAGTGAACCGGTTGGCGTCGGGACCCTCACGGAGATACCGTCAAGCTTGCCCTTGAGTTCGGGAATAATTTTACCTACTGACTTTGCTGCACCGGTTGTTGTCGGTATCTGGGAAAGAGCAGCTGACCTGGCCCTGCGGAGATCCTTGTGGGGAAGGTCAAGAATGCGCTGGTCATTCGTATATGAGTGAATTGTAGTCATGTACCCGACTTCGAGGCCCCAGTTGTCATTGAGGATCTTTGCAACAGGTGCAAGACAGTTGGTTGTGCATGAAGCATTTGAAACGCAATTATGCTCAGGCTTCAGGTTGTTGTCATTTACCCCGACAACTATCATCGCATCAATGGCATCCTTGGCCGGAACGGTAAGAATTACCTTCTTTGCACCGTTCTTCAGGTGATCACCGTAGCCACCCTTCGGGCTTTCCTTTGAAGTAAAGATACCGGTAGATTCAATTACGATGTCCGGTTTTGTTTCCCATGGAATTGCTGCAGGATTCTTTTCAGCGGTTACCTTGATCTTGTCTCCATTGACAATAATATTCTGCTCATCATATGTGACACCCGGGTACTGACCCTGGGTGGAGTCATACTTGAGAAGATGAGCAAGAGTTTTTGTGTCTGTAAGGTCATTGATCCCCACTATCTCAATATTTGGCATTTCAAATGCCATTTTGAATACATTCCGGCCAATCCTTCCGAAACCGTTGATTGCTACTTTAATCTTTGCCATTGTTATAATGTTAATATGGTTATTAAAACGAATGACAAAATTACAAAATAAAAAGAAGAGCCGATATATCTGTGAAAATTATTCTGCAGGGTTCCTGCGAAGCAGGTCTGAAAGGCCCCGCTGGTTAACGGGATCGAGGATCATGCCTATGCGGTAGCTGACAAATATCGAGGGAAAAAACTGCTTGTTATCCTCGCTGGCCATTATCGGGATCTTTTTTGTGAAGGCATGAAGCGACGCTCCAACCTCAATGGCGTGCGTCACCCTGTCATTTTTGCTGTATTCGAAATTGAATCCGGCACGTGAGTAAAGCCCCGGGTAAAGCTTTATCTCATCAAAACCCCTGAAGAATGATGCCTTGCTCATAATATCCAGAGGCTGATGTATAGTCAGGTCAAACTTCTGTTCCTCTATAGTGTAGTAATCATCACCCAGGAGAACGATGATCCTGTAATATATCGGTTTGGCGAAAAGCAGCGTTGCCCCTCCACCGGCGAACCAGCTGATTGACACACCCCCGAGATCCCGTTTTTCGAAGATTTCCCTCTGGTAGCCGGCCCCGCCTCCGATAGTCCAGGTTGAATTCAGCTTGCCGAACACGAAGGAGCCCGGGCTCTGGAAATAGTAGTTTGAGAGTTTTATCTCCTTTGGATGTTTGAAACCTTCGACGCTTCCTTCGATGAACCACCGCTGACTGGGTTTGAACTGGCGGAGGTCACGGTAAATGACAGACCAGCCGTCAGCATTGAGTGCGGCTCCGACAGATTTCTCGTTGCGCCAGAAAACCCTGTCCTGCGGGTCAATATCACCCTGACCCGCGAGTTGCCCGCAGAATAAAAGAATAATTATTACGTGCCAAAACCTCTTAATCATATTTGCGTTTATGTTAAGACTGGCAGCGGGGGTGAAGCGATGATCAGCCTGCCTGCTCTGTAGTAACAGCATCCGCACTGCTGTATGCCGGACATGCTTCACGGTTGCATGAACTGAATGCCAGCACTGCAAGAAGAGCGAGGACAACAATTAGACCAACTTTTTTCATATTACCTGCCTTTAAGTCTGAGACAAAAATAACTTTATTTTTAAAACAAGATTTGTGCCATATTATTATTTGAGCCTCACCTTTTTTAAACCAACAGGTCTCAAAATTGTTATTCGAAAAACACGGGAACAATGAAATTCAGGGGTTATATCTTATTCTTATTAATTACAGTACTGCTTTCAATGGAAAACGAAACAAAATCGCAGGACAGACCTGCATACAATGACCTGACAGCCCAGGAGTCAAGGGTAATAATCAGCAAGTCAACTGAATACCCGTTTACGGGGCTTTATGAAAAGTTCACTGCGAAGGGAACTTATCTCTGCAAACAGTGCGGCAGCGCCCTGTACAATTCTGATGCCAAGTTCGATGCCTCATGCGGATGGCCCAGCTTTGACGATGAGATTGAAGGGGCAGTAAAACAGGTAAAGGACGCTGACGGCAGGCGCACGGAGATTGTCTGCGCCAACTGCGGAGGTCATCTGGGCCATGTTTTCACCGGTGAGGGATTCACCCCGAAAAACACACGTCACTGTGTCAACTCAATATCACTTGACTTTGTGCCGGAGGCGTTGCCGGCCGGAACGTACGGCACCGCCCTCTTTGCCGGAGGATGCTTCTGGGGCGTCGAATACTTCCTCCAGAAGGAACCGGGAGTGGTGGCTGTCGTCTCTGGTTATACCGGCGGACAGGTTAAGAACCCTTCTTACCGCGAGGTATGCAACGGAAATACCGGACACGCCGAAACAGTGAAAGTTACATTTGATACTAAAAAGACATCATACGAAAAACTTGTAAAGCTGTTCCTTGAGATACATGATCCCACCCAGGAAGGAAGGCAGGGTCCGGACATAGGTGACCAGTACCGTTCTGAGATCTTCTACAAGAATGAGGAGCAACGCAAGATTGCGGCAAAATACCTTGGTCTGCTGCGCGAAAAGGGGATGAAGGTGGCCACGCAGCTTACTAAAGCCTCAGAGTTCTATGCCGCCGAGGAGTACCACCAGGATTACTATTTCCGGAACGGGAAGTTGCCGTATTGCCATGGGTACACAAAGAGGTTCTAGGCAAGAGGCAGGAGGCAGTAGGCAATAGTGTTGGCACCCGGATTCAATTGGCAGATAATATTCATGACCTGTCGATAAGCCTTTCCAAATAGAAAAGCCCCGGCTGTCATCAGGCAGACGGGGCTTTTTGTTCGCAGATCGTTGATCCTACAGTTTCGGCACTCTCCCGGATGTCCAGGGGGCCTTTATTTCATCAAGCTTCGCGTTGAGCGCATCAACGGCCTTGCCGGCTTTCTGAATCCTCTCAAGCAGCACCGGGAACTCCTTCTTCAGTATCCTGAACTGCTGGTCGGCAATACCTGAGATATCTCCTGAGTTGCCGTAGAGCGACCGTGACATGGCTGAAAGGCGTGCAGAGAGAGAAACGGGCGACGGAGGAGTCTCCTCTGTGCTGGCACCTACAGAAATGCCACTGATCAGATAGCCTATCTCTTCCATCTCATCACTCAGGGCTGCAGCCTCCTTCATGAGTGATGCCGGTGCGTCAACCGACTGGTGTATTGTCTGCCTGATTGTGTTTACCTTACCTTCAAGCTCTGCTGCGTATGACATTGCGCCGTAAGCGGTCTTCGCGAATGCAGTCATCTCCTTAAGCCATTTTTCCTTTGCAGCCGCATCAGTGACCGGCATGGTCACGATGTCAAGAGGCTTGCACACGAACGGCTCGGGACCGGCAAGTTCCTTCACCTCACCCTTGGCATACATCGCCATGGAGACGAAGTATTTACCCGGCATGACAGAGACGCCTCCGCCACCCCAGCGACCACGGCCCTCACCCTCGGAAACAGGGCTGAACTTCTCTGCAGCCCTGACAGGCTGGTACCCTGCATATGTGAAGTTCCAGGTCACACGGCCGACACCCTTCGATGCATTCTTGTACAGTTTGCGGATCACCGTGCCGTCTTCGTCGGTTATCGTGAAGATAAGATAAGGCTTGATCTCACGCTCCTCGAGGCTCAGCTCCCTGGCCGTCGGCTGAGGAATGAATTCACCCTTCTCAAACAGCTTCTTCTCCTTTTCCTTCCTGATGTCACGCTCAGTCTTCGGGACTGTGTCGACATAGTAGGTTATTGTCGCACCGTACGGAGGATTCTTGGCAAGGAAGTACATTGAGCCCTGGTTGTCGAATTCATCTGTCTGGACGAACATCTTTGACTCCCTTACGGGGAAGATGTAGCCCGGTTTCCCGGCAATATCCTTCGAATAGTTGCGAAGCGGGGTGTAATCATCGATCACGTAGAATCCTCTTCCGAACGTTGCGATAACAAGATCATTGTCACGCTCCTGGATGGCAATGTCACGCACCGCGATTGTCGGAAGGCCCTTGTTGAACTCAGTCCAGGTGGCACCCGCGTCGAATGACACGTAGAAACTGAATTCAGTGCCAAGGAAGATAAGATTGGGATTGACCGGATCCTGTTCAATTGTGTGTACGGGTCCGTTGGCCGGAAGGTTGGCAGCTATGGAAGTCCATGTGCGCCCCTTGTCAGTGCTCTTCAGGACATAGGGATTGAAGTCGTCACGCTTGTGGTTGTTGAATGTTGCATAAACGACATCTGCGTTGAATTTATCGGCAAGGATATCACTTACGAATGTGTATTCGGGCACACCCGGGTACGTCTTGTTCATTCTCCAGGTGGCGCCGCCGTCTTCGGAGACAGCAACAACGCCGTCATCACTTCCGGTATAAAGCAGGTCCTTCTGAACCCTGGATTCGGTAAATGAAACGATTGTGCCCCACAGCGAAGTTGACTTGTTCCTGGCGACAGCGTCTGCCGGCCAGTATTTGTCCATCACCTTGAAGTTGTCCCTGTTCTCGTTCCTCGTGAGGTCAGGTGAGATTGTTTTCCAGCTGCTTCCCCTGTCCTCGCTACGGAACAGGAAGTTGGCAGCCATGTAAATCCGCTGGTTGTTGAATGGGCTTATAAGGATGGGTGTATCCCAGTTCCACCGGTAGGTGAGTTCACCCTCGCCGGGGAAAGGTTTGATACTTACGCTTTCGCCGCTGCGGCGGTCATACCTTGAAGCGTTGCCGTACTGTGATTCAGTATAGACGATGTCCGGTTCTTTCGGGTCTATTGCAACCCAGAAGCCGTCACCGCCCTGGGTTACGAACCAGTCGTCATTGGTGACACCGTTGCTTGTGCTGGCCGAGGGGCCTCCCATGGAGTTGTTGTCCTGTGTGCCGCCGTAGATGAAATAGAAGGGATATGTATTGTCTACCGCCACCCTGTAGAACTGTGTCACCGGGAGGTTTGACTTGAAGATGAAGTTTTTACCGTTGTCCCATGTCTCATAGATGCCACCGTCACCGCCAATATAGAAATGTTCAGTGTTTGTGTCATCAATCCATATTGCATGATCATCAACATGACGCCCCTCGTTGCTTACCCTTGTGAATGTACGGCCGCCGTCTGTGGTGACCATTGTGTATGTGTCGAGGCTGAATACCCTGTCAACATCCTTCGGGTCACAGACGATCTTGTTGTAGTACTGTCCGCTTGAATGGTATGAGTTCATCCTTTCCCAGGATGCCCCGCGGTTGACAGACCTGTAAAAACCGCCGGCCTCGCCCTGTGCCTCAACAATAATGTAAAGGACATCAGGATTGACAGGTGAGATGGCAATGCCCATGCCTCCAAGGTCTCCCGAGGGGAGTCCTTTCATTATCTTTTCAAACGATTTGCCGCCGTTTGTCGATTTGTACACTGCTGACTCCGGGCCGCCGCTGATCTTCATTCCCACGTGCCTGCGGCGCTGTTCGCTCGTGCAGTAGATCACATCTGGGTTCCGCGGGTCAAGCACAACGTTGTTGACGCCGGTGTTCTCGCTGATATTGAGGATCTTTTCCCATGTTTTTCCGCCGTCGGATGATTTGTACAGGCCGCGCTCACCGCCCGGGCCCCAGGCAGATCCTTCTGCTGCCACGTAAATGACATCGCTGTTGCGGGGGTCTATGGCGATACCGCCGATCTGTCTCGATTCCTTGAGACCCATGTTTTTCCAGCTGGCTCCCGCGTCATCAGAACGGTAGACACCGTCACCCCAGCCAAGCGCACGTTGGTGGTTGTTTTCGCCGGTACCGGCCCATACAACATTGTGGTTACCCGGATCAATTACAATACAGCCGATTGCATATGCACCCTGCTTGTCAAATATCGGTTCCCAGGTGGTGCCGTTGTTCACACTCTTCCATATGTTGCCCGAGGCAACTGCAGCGTAAATCTCGGAATGGTTTGACGGATTCACTGCAAAGTCAGCGATACGTCCTGATGCCCATGCCGGACCCACCGACCGGAAGGAGATGGCGCTGAAGAATGACGAAGGTACCGAGGGTTTTATCTGATTCCCGGACAATTTCGCATCCTTCTTTGTCTCTTTCTTCTGTGCCCACAGGCTGCATGAGCCCGCCAGCACCAACGCAAAAATCAATGTCAGAATTTTTTTCATAGGGATTTTTTGGTCAGTTAATTACTTTTATGCTAAGTTAAGATAAGGAAATTTGTCAGCTGAATTTTTAACGTTATTTAATTATTTTGCTGCGGATTAAAAAGCATTTCAATGAACAGCACATACTTCACCAGGAGAACCGTAAGGAAATATGAACATCGGGAGATAAACGGAGAGCTTCTTGAGCGGTTGCTGACTGCCGGCACAAGGGCTTCGACTACGGGTAATATGCAGGTATACAGTATTATAGTCACACGTGACGACGAGATGAAACGACGGCTGGCTCCGGCTCACTTCAACCAGCCCATGGTGACTGAGGCACCGGTGGTGCTCACTTTCTGTGCCGACTTCAACAGGTTCAACAAGTGGTGCAGACAGCGTGATGCCGAACCGGGTTATGATAACTTCCTCTCATTCATGACAGGGGCTCTTGATGCAATCATCGCAGCTCAGACGATTTGCAACGCGGCAGAAGAGGAGGGACTGGGCATTTGTTACCTGGGAACTGCAACATATAACGCAGACAAAATCATTGAGGTACTTGAGCTGCCTGCAGGAGTGGTGCCGGTGGCCACTGTAACAATGGGCTGGCCGGCCCTCGTGCCCGAACAGCCAGACCGGCTGCCACTGGACGCTGTGGTGCATCATGAAAAATACAATGATTTCACCCCACAGATGATTGATTCCCTTTACGCGGAAAAGGAAGCCCGTGATGATTCAATGCAGTTCATCGCTGAGAATAATAAAAAAACACTCGCCCAGGTGTTTACGGATGTCCGCTACAAAAAAGCTGACAATGAATACTTCTCCGCAAAATACCTTGAAGTCATCAGGAAACAGGGATTCATGAATCACTGAAACCTTTACACCCTTGCTTCCTGGTACACCGGAAACTGCTGTTTTTGCCTTCCGATCTCTCAGATCATATAAGTGTTTCTTTTACATTTATAACTGTTTTCTTAAATTTGTATAGCTGTCCGGCTCTGTTTTCAGAACCGACTGGGCCAGACTGCGTCAGCATGTATTAAATTTGTTACTGACACCATGCCAATCATGAACAGACTATCGAAAAACCTTCTGGCATTCATCGTCACAATCATGTGCATACTGCCGCTGAACGGCCAGCAGGCTGCTGATTCAGTAAACCTGGCCTTATCTGCTTCGGTATCAACATCATTTGTCTCATCCTGGGAGACCCTTGGTGCCGTCAGGGACGGATTCGAGCCGTCAGGCTCTGCGGATTATTCACACGGTGCCTACGGCAACTGGAACGGTGATGCAGACTACGGAACATGGCAATGGGTTCAGTATCAATGGAACCTGGCGCAGAACGTGACCTCGTCATCTGTCTACTGGTGGGATGACGGGCAGGGGATAGACCAGCCGACAGGTGCCTATATTACAATCTGGAATGGCTCTGTCTGGGCAGACACAGTGCAGGTCGGCACGGAGCTTAATAAGTACAACACAGCAAGGGCAGTCTTCAGGACCAACAGGATCCGCATTTACATGAAGAGCCTGATGGCCACCGGCATTCTCGAATGGAAAGTTTACGGATCTGCAAACACAGCGTGTACCCCTGCAGTTCTCTCTCCGGTTGTTCAGGCCGGGAACCAGGTTGTGAAATCTTCAAATACTGTAAGTGTGGCGGCAGGAGACTCGCTGTTGCTCGATGTTCTTCCCGTTGAGGGAGGCGACTGGAGCTGGTCTGGACCGGGCGGTTTCACTGCCGCAACACGGAGCCTGAAGCTCAAGGGAACTACTCCCGGCCAGTCGGGCACATATACACTCTCATACCTGAATGCCTGCGGTGCATTCACATACCAGAACTACTACGTTACAGTATGGAGTGGCTCACAGTTTTCTGATCCTTATACTTGGCCTTCATACAGCCCTAATATAAGTTACAACTTCAGGGATGAATTTCCTGAACTGCAGGCACCCACGCTCGAGCTTGACGATTGCCCGGGAGTGGTCGGGCATATTTCATCCGGCTGGTGGACTTTCAGGTGGGGCGCCACTGCCAACACGCTGGTCACGGCGGCTGCGGTCAACCCCATGCTTGAAAGGATAAACAATGATTTTGCCTATTTCAGGGATGTGATGGGATGGCCTCCGGACAAGAGGGCGAAGAGGGGTTACAGAAGTGCTGTTTACCTTTACGGATCAGGCCTCTGTACGGATAATGCATCAAACACTGAAAAGGGAGGATGGCAGAGCGCCATAACATACAACGGTGAGTCATGGCCAATGGTGCTTATATCGTATTACCCGGTATACTGCTTTGATCCTTCCTGTTCATACAGTGACAGGGATTATCAGACCGGAGCGGTGGTGCATGAGGGCATTCACTCGGTGCTGGCCGATCTGCCCGGCTGCAGGCAGGCAGCATGGTTCCACGAGGGAGGAAACACATGGCTTCAGCAGGAAGCATCAGCTGTTCAGTCCGACAACTACGGCAGCATGGGTTTCCTCAATGGCGCCTCTTTCGTGGCTCCCTTCATGCCGATAGAGTGCTACAGCGGCTGGCTGCAGGACGGTTCATTCGGAGGCCCTTCAGCAGAAGGGGTGAACCGATATGACGGCAGCACCCAGATATGCACCTGGAAGAACCTCCTCGGCGGAGTGCAGTACAGCAACACATTTCCTACATTCCTGGGCATGACACTCGGCAAGGGAAGCATTCCATGGATATGGAGATACTGCCCGGGAAGGGTGCTGGAAGGAATGGCAGAAGGCCTCGGTGATGTGCAGATCAGGAGACTGATTATGGAATACAGGGCAAAACAGGCATTGGTGGACATGGGTAAATGGACAAAAGCGGTGCGTGACCTGATTGATTCCCAGTTCGGGACACAGATCAAGGCTGAGTGGCAGCCCAGCTATATGAATCCACCGGTATGGTACGCCACACCTTATGTAAAGACAACCAATGACGGCACCGGGCTTCTTACCCCTGATCAGGCCACAAAACCCGGATGGTCAGGTGCCAACCAGATACCGCTGAAAGTCTCAGGCACCATTGTGACTGTCGATTTCAGGCCTCTCTCACCCAATATGTCGTGCCAGCTGTGCTACCGTTCATCGGACGGCGAAGCCATCTACAGCAATCCTGTCTTTGGCGGCGAATGCAGCCTCAGCCTGGAAAAAGAGCCTGCCAACGGTATAGTGTTCGCAGTGATATGCAACACCGATTATATCTACAAGGGAGAGGAAACGCGAACAACCCATCATGACTACCGCCTTAAACTGGTCGAGGGTGTCACCGGAACAGCCAGTGTGAATACAAAATGGTACCAGTGGGACAGGGATCTTGGTTCGTCGACGGTGGTTGAGCCTGCAACTCAGCCGGAGCCTTTCAATCTATATCCGAATCCGGTCTCACGCAGCGAAAGCCTAATCATTGAACCGGGAGACGCAGCCTCCGGGCCCGTGTCTGTAGAGATATGGAACCTGAGCGGGGTGCTTGTTCACCGGGAATTGCTTTCAGCCGGAGGCAGGATATCAATGTCAAACGTACCGGCTGCCGGGCTTTATTTTCTTATAGCCGGAACGGAACGGGGAAAGACCGTCAGCAAGATTGTTGTCAGGTAATCAGACCGGGGGGTACAGGCTTCTGCAGGTTATTCACCCGGGAAATCAATTCTGAGCTCTGCCGCAATCGCCCTCAGGTCCTGTTCCACTGCAGGAACAAGTGAAATCCCTTCGGTGCGGTATTTTTCCTCTGCTTCCCTTTCAGGGTCGCCTGGTATGTAAACCTTTTCCTCACCCTTTGCCGGTTTTGCATTGCGGAAAGTTCTGATCCAGTGATCCATTGATGCCTTAAACTCTTCGGCCGGCCGGAATGCATCGATCCTCATCGCCCCGAAGAAATGACCTGTGCCTTTTCCCGGCTGGTTTTCAGGCACAGGGAGGTATGCCACGCTGGGTGGCACAAACGGGCCGAAGTTGGCTCCGCTGAAGAGAGCACTGAAAATATCTATCACAGCGGTCATGCAATAGCCTTTGTGACTTCCGTGAAGACGATCCCCCCCAAGAGTCACCATTCCTCCGCCTTGACGGAGTATGCCCGGATCATCTGAGGGATTGCCTTCTGCGTCCTGTACATAGCCCAGCGGCACCTTTTCTCCTTTCTTTTCCGATACGGCCAGCTTGCCGCGGGCTATGGGCGTCGTTGCGAAGTCTGCCACGAAAGGGGGCTCCTCCAGCGCAGGCACGGCTACTGCCAGGGGGTTGGTTCCCAGGAAACGGCTCACTGACAGGGTGGGTACCACAAGCGGGTTGGCATTCGTGACGGCGATGCCCACCATGTCATGTTCAAGAGCCATCATTGCATAGTAACCGGCTATACCGAAATGGTTTGAGTTGCGTACTGCCACCCATCCTGTGCCTGTGGCTGCTGCCTTTGCAATTGCCAGTCGCATCGACTTTACTCCGGCCACCATGCCGAAACATCTGTCTCCATCGACGACACCGGTGGAAGGTGTTTCATGCACAACCCTGACGTCAGGGGTCACATTCACCCGGCCGTTTTTCCACAGTTCAAAGTATTCACGGATTCTGATCATACCGTGTGATGAATGGTTACGCAGTTCAGCTGCCACCAGCACGGCAGCAACGGCAGCGGCATCCTCGCGGCTGCATCCTGTCTGCATGAACACTTTGGTTGTGAAATTCAGCAGGTCATTATGATTGTATAGTTTCATGGTTTGAAAGTCTGAAAGTCTGAAGGTCTGAAAGTCTGAAAGTCTTGCGGTCTTGCGGTCTTGCGGTCAGGCGGTCAGGCTGTCTTTGTTGTTGATAATATCATGAAATCACTACTGCCTACTGCCTACTGCCTACTGCCTACTGCCTACTGCCTATTGCCTATTGCCTCTTGCCTCTTGCCTACTTCCTTACTCTGATCGGATAGGCCGGCCTGACCGGTTCAGCAGGCGGATTCTTCTCAAGCTCCTTCAGGGCCACCTCAATGGCCTTTTCAAGCTGGGGATCCCTGCCTTCAATAACATCAGCAGGCCACTGTTCCACCTCAATGTCAGGAGCAACGCCTACATTCTCCACAACAAACCCGTCTTCGGTCCAGATAGCCAGGTTAGGCGCCGTAACCGACCCGCCGTCCATCAGTTCCGGGAAGCCCAGCGTGCCGACCAGTCCGCCCCAGGTACGCTTTCCGACAAGTGTTCCCACACCGAACTTGCGGAACATCCATGGAAGCATGTCTCCGCCTGATCCGGCTGTCTCATCGATTATCATAACCTTGGGCCCCTGTATGGATGCACTGGGGGTCTTGAGGTCATTCCCGTACCGCATGTTCCAGTATGACTGCATCGGACGCTGCAGCAGGTCGATATAGTAATCTGCAATCATTCCGCCGCCGTTGAATCTCTCGTCGACAATTATGGCTTTTCTGTCTGCCTGTGGGAAGAAATACCTCTTGAAGTACTCATGCCCCTGACCGGAAGTATTGGGTACATACACGTATGCCACTTTACCCCCGGTTGCTTCCGTAACCTTTTTCAGGTTACCCTCAACCCAGTCACGGTTCCTCAGGCTGAGCTCATTGCCTATAGGCACAACCTTGATTACACGTGAGCCATAATAGTCCGGGTTGGGACCGACAGTGAGTTCTACAATTTTTCCGTCAGTATTCTCCATGAAGCTGTGGATGTTCTTATCAGCAGTCATATCACGTCCGTCAACAGCAAGTATATACTCACCCGTTTTTACGTTGAGGCCGGGTTCGGTGAGCGGAGATCTCAGGTCGGGGTTCCAGTTGAGTCCGCCGTAGATCTTCTTCAGCCTGTACCTGTTGTTTTCCAGTGAGAAGTCAGCGCCGAGAAGCCCCCCGCCAACCTTCTGCGGGTTGCTCAGCCTGTCGCCTCCGCCTACCCTGTGGTGTCCAACGCCAAGCTCACTGCACATCCATTGGATTACCCTGTTGAGATCACTGCGGCAGGTGAGATGTGGCAGGAACTGTGCATACTTCTCCTTCATTGCCTTCCAGTCAGCACCATGCATGCCGGGGTCATAGAAATAGTCGCGGTTGACCCGCCATGCCTCGTCAAAGATCTGTGTCCACTCTTCTGCAGGGTCTATCCTGACCGTAAGCGCACCTGTATTGAGGATTCCCTTGCCCGGCTCCGGCTTCCTTCCGGCATCCGTGATGCCGAAGGTCTGCCACTTGGTATAAATCATCTTCTTCCCGTCGGCAGATATTTCGTATCCGTCGAGATCCATCACCTCCTCGTCTTTCCTGTCGGTGAGACTGTATTTGTGAAGGACCGATCTGCCGTCATCTCCGCCTGCGATATACAGTATTTCTCCCTTGACGGCAACGCCCAGATTCCTGTAGTTACCTGCAGAGAGAGGGATATTGACAATTCTTTCCTGCAGGCCGTCGGTCTCGATTTTCAGAATGTTATTTTTCTCAGCCTCAGGCGCTTTCTTTGCATCCTTTGGTGAAACCTTGCCTGAGCTCTTCCCGGCAACAGCAGCCGCTGCCTTCTCTGCTCCGGGTGCGGGTTCAATGCCCTTCTCTTCATCACTCTCCTTCGCAAAGGGCGATGTAATATCCTTCCTGAGGGTGGCAAGGTAAATTGAGTTTGTCATCCTCATGTCAGCGCTCGAAAGGTCGAACCAGTTGATCACCGGGCCGGCGTCAGTGGAAGCAAAGAAATAGATATAGTCTCCGCCCTTGTCGAAAACCGGGTCGGATGCGTCGCTCAACCCGTCAGTGACGGGAAATGATTTCTGCTGGTCAACGGAATAGAGACTTACGATCCTGTAGAAGTTGTTGAGCATTTTTGTGTATACGATCCACCTCGAGTCTGATGACCAGTCGCCATGCATATTCCTGAAGGGCCCCGGAAAGTATATCTCGTCAGAATCGATCTTCGTTATTAATGAGGTTGTCAGGTCGAGGAGCCACAGATTCCTTCCGTTATCTGTGAATGTGATTCTTTTACTGTCAGGAGACCATTCGGGGAAGGCATAGAATCCCGTTCCCGTCAGTCTGAATACCTTTGGTTCGCCGTTACCGTCCTGCGATTTCAGGTTCAGGGTGTATTCGCCGGATTCATCTGAGAAATAGGCAATTGTTTTCCCGTCAGGTGACCATGCCGGGTATTTTTCGTGGGCTCCTGTGGTGAGGGTTATATTCCTTGGGTCTCCCTTTTCAGCGGGAATTGTGATTATATCACCCCTGAAATCGAAAACGATACGACTTCCCGTCGGGGAGATGGATCCGCTGCGTATGTAACCGGCGCCCTGAACGTACCTGGGGCGAAGCTCGAGCAGATCTGCTGCAATGCCCGCCTTAAGCCTTCTTGCTTCGCCTGTGGCGATATCAAACCTGTGAATGTATCCGGCCTGCTCAAAGACTATTGTGCCTGCAGTGCCTGAGGCATTGAGCACAGGAAAGTCCGTAAATGAAGTAAGCTGCCGTATGTCTCCGCCGTTGACACTACACGAGAAGAGGTTGAACTCACCGTTCCTGTCACTGAGAAAATAAATCCTGTCGCCGATCCACATGGGATGAGTGTCATTGCATCTGCCTTCCGGCTGTTGTACCTTGACAACAGAGCGGTCAGTAAATTTGTACAGCCAGATAGTTGAGACTGTCCCCCCGCGGTAGTTCTTCCACTGGCCATGTGCCGGTGGTATGGGCGTATATGCCATCATGCCGCCGTCCGGTGAGAATGATGCATAATACGCATTTGGAATCTCGAGTCTCTCAGGGTAGCCCCCGCCAATCCCCACGGTGAACAGCTGCGTATACCTCCCTGTAAAGGTTGCCCTCTGAGAGGCAAACAGCACCTTCTTGCCGTCAGGTGTGAATCCCCTTGCTGCATCGCTGCCCGGATGCCATGTAAGTCTCTCTGGCAATCCCCCCTCAACGGGCACCACAAACACATCAGTGTTCCCGTCATACTGTGCACTGAAAGTTATCAGTCTGCCGTCAGGGGAGAAGCATGGTTCTCCTTCAATGCCTTCATCAACCGTTAGTCGGCGCGGATTGCTTCCGTCACTGTTCATTACCCACAGGTCCTCAGCATAGATGAAAGCTATGTGTGATTTGCTCACTGCAGGCTGTGACAGCATCCGGGTGTCGGAAGTGTCAATTGCGTTGATTGTTCCTGCTACCCCGAATAAAAGCGTTGCAAGGAGGAGTGATTGAAGATGCTTTCTTTTCATGGTTATCTGTTTTTTCTGACAGTGTTCGTTGCGTTTGCCTGTGCTTTTGGAGTGATTACGAGGTCACTGATGCAAACATGATCCGGGAGGCTCGCACAGAAATGCACCACATCGGCAATGTCCTCCCCGGTCAGCGGTTCAAGGCCTGAATATACCCCTGCAGCCCTCTCTGTGTCACCCTTGAAACGGACCAGTGAGAACTCTGTCTCAACCATTCCGGGCGCCACATTTGTCACCTTGATGCCATGCTTCAGAAAGTCAAGGCGCATACCCCTCGAGAGTGCATCAACAGCATGCTTTGAAGCACAATATACGGCTCCGTTCTCGTATACCTCCTTGCCTGCAATAGAGGCGATATTGAAGATATGACCCGAGCCCCTGCCCGCCATCATCGGCGCTACCGCCCTGGTGACATAAAGCAAACCCTTTACATTGGTGTCAATCATCCTGTCCCAGTCATCAGTGTCGCCTTCGTCAATGTGGCTGAGACCCACTGCCAGCCCTGCATTGTTTATGAGAATGTCAACCTGCCTCCATTCCCCGGGAAGACTCCCGATGTGATTCATCACTTCAGCCTTCTCCCTTACATCAAAACAAAGGGCAAGCACTTCAACCCCCCATTTGCTCCTCAGTTCTGCCGCCAGCATTTCAAGTCTTTCTTTTCTCCTTCCAGTAATTATCAATCTGTCAGACGATTGTGCAAACCTGACGGCAATAGCCTCGCCAATGCCTGAAGTAGCACCTGTTATAAGAACTGTCTTTCTCATCCGGTATAACTATTTATGGAGTTGTAAATGTAAAAATATTAAGGGTATCTTTGCCGCCTGACCGGGAAATGATGTATTATTCTGGCCTAAAGACCAAAAAATCCGGGCAGTGATGCATGAAAAGAAAACACCGGAAACCAGATCCTGAATCAATGCATGAAACAACGGATACAAACAGCCTCCCTGCCGAACAGGTAGAGAGGATGTTTGATTCAATATCAAAGCATTATGACCGTCTGAATCATATGCTTTCGCTTGGCACCGACCGCCTGTGGCGAAGGAAGGCTGTCAGCATTATCGGAAAGAAATGCAGGGCTCGCCGGATCCTCGATGTGGCTACCGGCACAGGGGATATGGCCATCGAAGCGCTCAGGCTGGGACCAGAGAAGATCACAGGCATCGACATCAGCTCCAGGATGCTGGAAGAGGGACGCCGCAAGATAAACAGACTGGATTACGGTGGTACCATTGAACTGGAAAGAGGCGATGCCTCCTCAATTGGCTTCGCCGAAGGCACTTTTGATGTTGTGATGTCTGCGTTCGGTGTTCGTAATTTCGAAAACACTCTTGCCGGACTCACTGAGATGTGCCGTGTCCTGAAACCGGGAGGTTTGATTATGGTGCTGGAGTTCTCGCGTCCTTCATGGTTCCCTTTCAGACAGCTTTACGGCTTTTATTTCAGGCGGATTCTGCCGGGTATCGGCAGAAAGGTATCAGGAGACCCATCGGCATACACGTACCTGCCGGAGTCAGTTATGAAATTCCCGGATAATGAAAAATTTCTCGATCTGCTCATCAGGGCCGGATTCATCCATGTGGCGCAGAAAAGACTTTCCGGAGGCATAGCAAGTATCTATACCGGATTCAGGTCTGATGCTCTTACAGCACAATAAAATCTGAGAAATCCGTTATACTAAACAGGACCCTTCAGAAGAGTGTACAAAAGAACTGCCATACTCATATTGCTGCTTTTGATGCCTGTTGTTCTGGTTGCCCAGAAGGCGAAGCCTAAAAATGACTCGAACTACGACGACAGACTTCTCCATTTTGGCTTCAGCATGGGTATCAACACCATGGACTTCATGGTGAAGATGAAGAGTGACTCGGAACTCAATGCCGAGGTTGTCACTCTTAAGCCTGGTATTAATATTCAGATTGTTACAGACTACAGACCTGCAACCTATCTTGACTTCAGGTTTCTTCCGGGGGTTTCGTTCGGGCAGAGGACTATAAATTTTTATGATCAGTCCGGGGCGAAGATTAACGCGACACAGATCGAATCATCCTATCTTGAGTTCCCCCTGTCCCTGAAAGCCAAGGGTATGAGGATGAACAATGCCAGGCCTTTCCTCATCGGCGGGCTGAATTTCAGGTATGATCTTGCAGGAAAGAAGGAGTTCGAAAACCCGGGTGCCAACGGAGGATCCGGCTACCTGAGACTTAATAAGGCGGACCTTTATTATGAAGTGGGAGCAGGGATAGATTTCTACCTTCCGTATTTCAAGCTTACTATTGAAGCGAAGATGTCAAACGGCCTTCGTGACGTACTTGACTACAACGCAGAATACCCATACTACTTCAATGAGATCAGCAGCCTGAGATCACAGATGTGGGTTCTCTCATTCCATTTCGAATAGCCATGGCCAATGAGCTGAACCTGGTGCTTCCGCCGCAGGTTGCCTTTGATGAAGAAGCACTGAAGAGGTATCTCGAAAAAAAATCCGGCAGGACGGATTTCTCTGTCCGCATAATAAGGCGCTCGGTTGACGCGCGCAAACCGGAAATCAAGGTTAACATAAGTGTCGTTCTGACTGATCCGGGCGAGGCGGCGGAGGTGATTGTCCCATTCCGGTCAACCGACGTATCACATGCAAGGGAGGTTCTTATAGCCGGCAGCGGACCTGCCGGGCTGTTTGCTGCCCTTGCGCTCCTCGAGGGAGGGCTTAAGCCTGTGATTCTGGAACGTGGCCGTGAGGTCAGCGAACGCAAGAGGGACGTGGCAGCCATCAGCAGACAGCATGTCGTAGACCCTGATTCAAACTATTGCTTCGGCGAGGGCGGAGCAGGCACTTTCTCCGACGGAAAGCTCTACACCCGGTCAAAGAAAAGAGGTGATAACCGTCGTGTGCTTGAACTCCTTGTGCTGCACGGGGCTGACCCGGCTATTCTTTACGAGGCACATCCGCATCTCGGTACCGACCGGCTCCCGGGAATAATCACAGCAATAAAGAGTACAATAACGGAAGCCGGCGGCGATGTGCTGTTCGGGAAACGGATTACAGGAATCGATATAAGTGAAGGCCGTTTTCGCGGAGTGACGGTCAACGGAAACGAAACGTTCCGGGCTGATGACCTGATACTTGCAACGGGCCATTCGGCCCGCGACATACACACGATGCTGGCAGATGCAGGTGTGAGACTTTCTTTCAAGCCCTTCGCCATGGGGGTGAGGGTCGAACATCCCCAGGAACTTATTGACCGCATTCAGTATCATGGCAGATCCCGCGGCGGATACCTCCCGGCAGCAGCCTATAACCTTGTAACCCGGTCAGAAGGCAGAGGAGTCTACTCCTTCTGCATGTGCCCCGGAGGATTTATGGTTCCTGCAGCAACCGCACCGGGGGAGGTGGTTGTGAACGGGATGTCGCCGTCACACCGTAACTCACGGTGGGCCAACAGCGGCATCGTGACAGAGATATGGGAAGAGGATGCCCTGAGATACGGCAGCGGGCCTCTGGCAGGGACAGAGTACCAGGCTGTGCTTGAAAAGATGGCATGGAAGGAGGGAGGAATGAGCCAGCGGGCTCCGGCACAGCGGCTTACGGATTTCGTCGGGGGAAAGATGTCAGCGGACCTCCCGGATGCATCATATTTCCCGGGACTGACACCTTCACCCTTGCACGAGTGGTTGCCTGCCGGCATCTCAGCAAGGCTGAGGGAAGGATTCACGGAGTTCGGCAGGAAAATGAGAGGATTCCTGACCCGTGAGGCACTGGTTGCAGCAGTGGAGTCACGCACTTCGTCGCCTGTCAGGGTGTTGCGTGATCCGGAAAAACTCAATGCTGAAGGCATTGAAGGCCTCTGGCCCGCCGGCGAGGGCGCCGGTTATGCAGGGGGTATTGTATCCTCGGCGGTCGACGGCATGCTGGTTGCGGAAAGGCTGCAAGCAGCCATAGGCAATAGGCAATAGGCAATAGGCAATAGGCATTAGTGAAGTTACTGCCTGTCATGCAGATACTGCACATTAATTGTCAACACTACTGCCTACTGCCTACTGCCTACTGCCTACTGCCTACTGCCTCTTACCTAATGCCTCTTGCCTCTCCTCGCGAATTCCGAACAAACGATGGCAGCTGCCATGCTCACGTTAAGTGATTCTATCCCTGCAACCGGCTGTGACGGACCAGGGATGGTTATGCGACAGGTGACATTCTGAAGCAGGCCAGGCGAGATGCCCTTCGATTCATTTCCAAACAGGATGAAGCCCTCGCTGCCGAGAGCGCTTTCATAGACCGAAGCACCGTCTGTGGTTGTACCGTAAACCGGAATCCCCTCTCCGGTCGCATTCCTGAGAAGACCGTCAAGCTCCTTATGCCATACATTTACATGCATGAAGGCCCCCATTGTGGCCTGGATCACCTTCGGATTATAAAAGTCAACTGAGTCGGGAGAACAGATGATGTTCTCCATGCCGAACCATGCTGCAATACGGATGATAGTCCCGAGGTTGCCCGGGTCCTGCACACACTCCAGTACAGGAGTAAGCCTGCCGCGGAGAAGACTCTCACTGAACTTCCCCTTTCTCATCGTTGCAACAGCCAGTACATTGTGAGGAGTCCTGAGTGAGCTTATCCTTCTCAGCTCATCGTAACTGACTGTTACAACCTCGTCCGCACCTGCCGTCACAGCCACCGGCTCACCGTCAATCCATTCGGGTTTGCCTGCCATCAGCACAACCCTGTTTCCGGCAAGAATATACTCCCTGACCAGCTTGTCACCTTCAATTACAAATAGTGAGCTTTCTTCCCTGACCTTTCTTTTCTGTAGCGAGAGAATCATTTTCGACTGGCTGCGGGTGATCATCTTAAGCATAATTCACTAATTGAAAATAGAGTTTATAATGGTATATTTGCGTGCACCACTCCTTCCGGGCAAGTGATCAAACTGAGAGCAAATATAAAAATTACCGGCCCCAACCTGTTTCTGCTGACAATCATTATTTTCACGGCAGCATCCTGCAATCCCACAAAATATGTTCCTTCCGGTGACCTGCTTCTCAACCGTAACGAACTGGCTGTCACTGCAGGCAATGAGCCCCTTCCCGGTACCGTCAGCCGCAGCTCGATGAAACCCTACATACGGCAGCAGCCAAATAAGAAGATCCTCGGGGTGCGGTTTCATCTGGGGCTCTTCAACCTCTCTGACATCACAAGGGAAAAGTGGCCGCACGGATGGCTGAGAAGAATCGGCGAGGAGCCTGTGATCTATGACGAGGTGGCCGCTCACAGATCGGCCAGCCAGATACAGAGTTACCTCTGGTCGAAGGGCTTCTTCAATGCCACAGTGACTGACACTGTAACCCAGATAGATAAAGAGGCAAGGGTGATCTACGATGTCAGACCGGGCAGACCTTATACAATCGCAGATATCCGGTATGATATCCAGGATTCGGTTCTTCGTGCCCTGGTCCTGATTGACACGGCAAACTGCATTGTAGAGAGGGGGATGATTTACGATGTCGACCTCCTGCAGAAGGAACGCCAGCGCCTGGAGCGTTTTATCCGCGACATAGGCTTTTATACTTTTACGACTGAGAACATCTTCTATAAGGTGGACAGTTCTCTAATGAAACACCAGGTGATAGTCAACTATTTAGTCTCCCCCGGGGTTACTGTTGACAACCAGGGTAAGAGGACAACAAGCCCTCACAGGATGTACCGTATCAGGGATATCTACGTTTTCCCGGAGTTTGATCCCAGAACTGCTCTGACCGGCAACGAAGAGTATCAGATCAGCCTTGACACTTCATATTACGGAGGTATTCATTTCGTATCCCCTCCGGGGCGAACCCTCGTCAGACCGGAAGTGCTTGCACAGGCGATATACATCGCTCCCGGTGCACTCTACAGTGTCACCAACGCCGAGATGACCCAGCAGCACCTGAGTGACCTCAGGAACCACAGGCTTGTCAATGTCTCGTTCATCGATGCCGGAAGCATATCAGGCAACAGAAGAGATGAGGGTATGCTCGACTGCGTGATACAGCTTACACCTGTGCAGCGGCAGTCGTTCACAGTGGAACTGGAGGGTACCAACACAGGGGGAAACCTGGGAGGGGCGCTTAACCTGATCTACCAGAATAAAAGCCTGTTGCGCGGCGCCGAGGTGTTCAGCATGAAACTCAAAGGGGCATACGAAACACTTACTGAGGACGTCAGCGGCTTCAAAAATACCCAGCAGTACGGCATTGAGGCCAATCTCAGGCTCCCCAAGTTCATGATACCGTTTCCCGTAAAGGAATCTTTTATAAGAAACAAGGACCCGAGGACTGTCCTGCAGGCAGGTTACAACTACCAGAAACTGCCTGTCTTTGCACGGTCAGTGGCCAACATTTCCCTCGGGTATTCATGGAGCGGGAACAAATACACCAAGTTCAGCGTCAACCCGTTGACCCTTAACCTTGTAAGGCTGCATTATATAAACCCTGACTACCAGGCGATGATCGATACAATGCCTTACTTTGCAAACTCGCTGCGCGATGTCAGCATCGTCGGTGGAAGGTATGACTTCGTTTTCAATGACCAGCTTATCCAGAAATCCAGGGATTTCTGGCATATAAGGGTCGGGCTTGACATTGCCGGGAACATGCTTGACGGAATATACCGGACAGCTAACATAAAGGCAGCTCCTGACGGCAACTACCACCTCTTCCGTCAGCCTTTTGCACAGTTCGTAAAGGCAGAGGTGGATGCTGCTTATAATTTCAGGTTCAATGATGCAAGCAGCATCGTTTACAGATTATTTGCAGGGGTCGGATGGCCTTACGGTAACTCCGGTGTCATGCCTTTTGAGGAGCAGTATTTCGGAGGGGGATCCAATGACATCAGGGCCTGGATGGTTCGCACCCTCGGGCCGGGGTCATATATCCTTCCCGAGAGCTCATTTCTCAACCAGACTGCTGATATGAAGCTTGAGGCAAACGTTGAATACAGGTTCAAACTCTTCTGGATACTTGAGGGGGCCGCCTTTATCGATGCAGGAAACATATGGACTGTAAGGGATGATGCCAACCGTCCCGGTAGCCGGTTCCGTCTTGGTTCATTTACGGATGACATCGCCGTTGGAACAGGCCTCGGCCTGAGGTTCGATCTGAAGTTTGTGCTTCTGAGAGCTGATTTCGGGCTGAAACTGCGCGACCCGCAGGACAGGGTTGGTT
Organism: uncultured Rikenella sp.; assembly: GCA_964635655.1. Taxonomy (GTDB): domain Bacteria; phylum Bacteroidota; class Bacteroidia; order Bacteroidales; family VadinHA17; genus SR-FBR-E99. The sequence goes on from CAZWOC010000012.1 coordinate 37,761, forward strand.
CAAAATGGATCCCGTTCAACAGACCTTTTGACCGCAAACAGGACCTCACGATGGTGATCGGGATAGGGTATCCGTTCTAGCAGGCAATAGGCAGTAGCCATCAGGCATTAGTGTTGACATAGGCAGGGTATTGACTGCCTGTTTTCCAATAAATTCACTACTGCCTATTGCCTATTGCCTCTTGCCTCTTGCCTCTTGCCTCATATCCCAATTTTGCCTAACTTTCATGTCGTCTTGCTGCATTCTGAATGAAACAGTACAGGAAAAGCCTGAGGGCACTGTTCGGTTTTGACCGTCGTGAGCGGCGTGGGACGTTTATCCTCTCACTGATTCTTGCGCTCCTGCTGCTGATACGCCTTGTTGTGTTTCGTGACGGGGAGGTTCCCTCTTTGCTGCCACCGTATCCGGTGGAACAGGATACTCCGGCCGGCAGGGAGGATGAAGAGCGGTTATCTGCTGAGCTGTTCTCATTTGATCCCAACATTTGTGCCTTCGATGACCTCCTCAGGCTTGGTCTTTCAGACAGACAGGCCCGGACACTGGTGAACTACAGGAACAGCGGAGCACAGTTCCGCCGTCCGGAAGACCTGCGGCGGGTGTACGGGATCGACTCCGCAACTGCTGCGAGGCTGATACCTTATATTAATATAGCTGATGATACGGGGGAAAAAAGTGAGGAGAAACAGGGCATGGGCGAAAGGGAAAGCTTCCATGGTGGATATGCAGAAGCCGCAGAAGGCAGATATGCCGGAAAGAGGGAGGGAAACATCAGGAGCATCCCGGCAGAAAAAGGTTCATTTGGTGAGACGGAGACAATCGACATTAATAAATGCACATCCGCGGAACTGGAGAAACTGCCTGGAATCGGCCCGGTACTGGCTGAACGGATTATAAAATACAGAAGCCTCCTGGGCGGATTTATTGAAACAGGCCAGCTGACAGAGGTATACGGGCTTGACAGCACTGTCGCAAGGCTGGCTGCGGTGCGTATTACACTTACTTATGACTCCGTCCGGCCCCTGGTGCTTGACAGCGCAAGCTTCAGTGAACTGGCCCGGCATCCGTATATAGGTTATGAAGCTGCCCGGAAGATTACCAGGTACAGGAGTGTTGCCGGTCAACCGGTGACACTTGGTAAAATGGTCGACAGCGGCGTTATAACAACCGATCTGGCTGATCGCATAGCCCCTTATGTAAAGCCGGTTCAGGGCGTTGTCCGTACGGACTATGAATTTATTTCATCAAAAGTTTTGAAATGATTTTCAGAGATGTTAATTTTGCGGCTCGATTTTAACATAAAGTTCAATTATGATAATTGTACCGGTAAAAGAAGGCGAGAACATAGACAGGGCTCTTAAGAAATTCAAGAGAAAATTTGAAAAGACGGGTGTTATCCGTGAGCTCAGGTCACGTCAGGCCTTTGTCAAACCCTCGGTCCGCCGCAGGGAAGAGATAAAGAAGGCTGTCTATGTACAGCAGCTGCAGCGCGAGGAGGAGTAGTCTTCGCGAGAGCTGTCTGTTCAGTCAGATTAAACCAAAAGGTTCCTTTCATGGATATAAAGGAATCGTTCCTTCAATACATCCGTACCGAGAAGCGTTATTCACGGCACACTGTCACATCCTATAACAATGATCTTGATCAGTTTATGATCTGGCTGGAGGAGACCGGGCCGGACACTGATCTTATTTCCGTAACTCAGGGTGAGGTACGTGGCTGGATGGTGTCGCTGCTCGAAGGGGGTGCTTCGGTAACGACAGTTCACAGGAAGATTTCAGCCTTGCGGACACTCTTTCGCTACATGCGCAGGCACGGGATGATCAGCGCTGATCCGGCGGCAGGTCTCAGGCTGCCCAGAAAACCGAAACAGCTTCCTGTATTTGTTGCCGAGGATGCCCTTGGAAAGCTGCTTGATGAATTTCGGTTCAGCGATAATTTTTCAGGTCTCAGGGACAAAACTGTCGTGGAATTTTTGTATCTTACAGGCATGAGGAGGTCGGAGCTGGTAAACCTGCGGGATGCGGATGTGGATCTTGATGCCGGGCAGGTCAGGGTAACGGGTAAAAGGGATAAGCAGAGGATAATTCCTCTCCCTCCGTCCTTTGTAAAATCACTGCTGTCATACATTGAATCACGAAGGGAGAACGGGCTGCCGGACAACTGGTTTTTTGTCACTGACAGGGGAAACAAAATGTATGACAGGGCTGTTTATAATATAGTGACAAGATACCTTGCAATGGTAACTACTGTTGAGAAAAAAAGTCCTCATGTGCTCAGGCACACTTTTGCAACACATATGCTTAACCACGGGGCTGACCTCAACTCGATAAAGGAACTTCTGGGACATGCCAGTCTCTCAGCAACCCAGGTTTACACGCACAACACATTTGAACAGCTTAAAAAAGTATATAAACAGGCTCATCCAAGAGCATAACTATTAACTTAACAGGAGGTACTGCCATGAACATTCAGATCCATTCACTCAGGTTTGATGCAGACAAGAAGTTGCTTGACTTTGTTACGCAGAAGGTTAACAAACTTGCTCAACTAAGTGACGACATAGTAAATGCCGAAGTGTTTCTGAGGCTTGATAAAGATGACGAGAGGGAGAACAAGGTTACGGAGATCAGGGTGGAGTATCCCAGGGGGCCGCTTTTTGCCCGCAAACAGAGCAAAACGTTCGAAGAAGCTACTGACCTTGTTGTTGACGCCCTTAAGCGGCAGATAGTCAAACAGAAGGGAAAGATGCGGGGGGAGTGATCCCTCTGCATCAAAAAAACTTCAGATAAATTTGAGATTTGAATTTTTATTCTCTACATTTGCAAACCGATTTTTGAGGGTAATTTCTCAGAAATCGGTCGTTCTTTCAAATGCCGATGTAGCTCAGTTGGCCAGAGCAGCTGATTTGTAATCTGCAGGTCAAGGGTTCGAATCCCTTCATCGGCTCATTGTATGATGAGTATGTATGTCTAACCAGGCATGCTCTGTAAAGAAGGGGAGATACCAAAGTGGCCAACTGGGGCAGACTGTAAATCTGTTGTCTGATGACTTCGTAGGTTCGAATCCTGCTCTCCCCACTCTTACAGCGCCCCGGATTGTTTTGGGTTATTATCGGTAAGCAGACGGGGTGCCGGTTAATCATTATAAGCGGGAGTAGCTCAGTTGGTAGAGCATTAGCCTTCCAAGCTAAGGGCCGCGGATTCGAATTCCGTCTCCCGCTCAACATGCCGATGTAGCTCAGGGGTAGAGCACTTCCTTGGTAAGGAAGGGGTCATGAGTTCAATTCTCATCATCGGCTCAAACGATTTTGGATGTAAATTTAAATTAATAAGCTTTTAGTTATGGCAAAAGAAAAATTTGACAGGTCGAAGCCACACGTTAATATCGGTACGATCGGTCACGTCGACCACGGCAAGACCACCCTGACGGCTGCTATTACGATGGTTCTCGCAAAGAAGGGTCTCTCAGAAATAAGGGACTTTGATTCAATCGACAATGCTCCCGAGGAAAAGGAAAGGGGTATTACGATCAACACTGCGCACGTTGAGTATTCAACTGCGAACCGTCACTATGCGCACGTTGACTGCCCGGGACACGCTGACTATGTGAAGAACATGGTTACAGGTGCTGCCCAGATGGACGGTGCCATCATAGTTGTTGCAGCAACTGACGGTCCGATGCCCCAGACGCGCGAACATATCCTTCTCGCACGCCAGGTGAACGTTCCGAAGATCGTCGTATTCCTTAACAAGGTCGACCTTGTTGATGATGAGGAACTGATTGACCTCGTTGAGATGGAAGTGCGTGATCTTCTTACCTTCTATAAATATGACGGTGAAAACGCACCCGTTATCCGCGGATCTGCCCTCGGTGCCATGAACCATGAGCCGAAGTGGGAAGACAAAGTGATGGAACTGATGGATGCTGTTGACTCTTACATCCCCATTCCTCCGCGCGAAAACGAAAAGCCGTTCCTGATGCCGGTTGAAGACGTGTTCTCAATCACCGGACGCGGTACAGTTGCTACCGGCCGTATTGAAACAGGTATGGTTCATACAGGCGACGAACTTGAAATAGTGGGTCTTGGTTCTGAGAAGCGCAAGACAGTTTGTACCGGCGTTGAAATGTTCCGCAAGATCCTTGACCAGGGTGAAGCTGGTGACAACGTTGGTCTTCTCCTCCGCGGTGTTGACAAGAAAGAGATCAAGAGAGGCCATGTGCTTGCAAAACCGGGTTCAATAACACCCCATACCAAGTTCAAGGCTGAGGTTTATGTGCTGAAGAAAGAGGAAGGCGGACGCCACACCCCGTTCCACAATAACTACCGCCCGCAGTTCTATCTCCGTACCCTTGACATCACCGGCGAGATTCAGCTCCCGGAAGGAACAGAGATGGTTATGCCCGGTGACAACGTGACCATAACAGTTGAACTTATCTACCCGGTTGCTATCAACAAGGGACTCCGTTTCGCTATCCGCGAAGGTGGCCGTACAGTTGGTGCAGGTGCTGTGGTTGATATTATCAGCTAAGACCTTATTAATATATATAATATGGTAACCGTGCATGATTGTGTACGGTTACCATTAAGATGTACACGGGTGTAGCTCAGTTGGTAGAGCACTGGTCTCCAAAACCAGGTGTCGGGAGTTCGAGTCTCTCCTCCCGTGCAAAAACGGAATTCTTGCTATGAAGATAGGAACGTATTTTAAGGAATCATATAACGAGCTCATGCACAAGGTGACATGGCCATCATGGAGTGAACTCCAGGGAAGCGCCTCCCTTGTACTCATTACCTCTGTCCTCCTGGCCATAGTAATATGGGGAATGGACTTTGTATTCAACAAGCTCATGAGTCTTGTTTATGGTCTGTTATATTAATGGATAACGGTCACAGATGAGTGAAAACGTTAAGAAGTGGTATGTGCTCAGGGCTATAGGCGGCAAGGAGAAAAAGGTTAAGGAATACCTTGAGAATGAGATCACCCGCCGTAACCTGCAGGATTACATCACCCAGGTGCTTATACCCACGGAAAAGGTATACCAGATACGTTCAGGCAAAAAAGTAAGCAAGGAACGTACCTTCTTCCCGGGATATGTCATCGTGGAAGCCGCGCTCGTTGGTGAAGTGCCTCATATCCTCCGCAACATACCCAACGTACTCGGGTTCCTGGGGACACAATCGGGTGAACCGACACCGATACGGAAGGCAGAGATCAACCGTATCCTTGGAAAAGTAGACGAACTGGCAGCCAGCGAGGAGGAACTCAACGTTCCATTCGTCGTGGGCGAGACGGTTAAGGTAATAGACGGCCCCTTCAACAGCTTTACAGGAGTTATTGAAGAGGTCAACGAAGAGAAGCGCAAGCTCAAGGTTATGGTCAAGATCTTCGGACGCAAGACCCCGCTCGAGCTTAGCTTCATGCAGGTAGAGAAAGAAAGTTAGGGAATTAAGGAAATTGACAGCCGTGAATTATAATGCTTCCTTAAGCGGCCGTCATGCTCTCGCTATAAACAATGCAAATTTTTAATTATGGCAAAAGAAGTTGCTGGATTAATCAAATTACAGATTAAAGGCGGAGCAGCCAATCCATCTCCACCGGTAGGCCCTGCACTGGGTTCCAAAGGTGTGAATATCATGGAGTTTTGCAAACAGTTCAACGCCCGGACACAGGACAAGGCGGGGAAGGTCATACCGGTAATTATTACCGTGTATAATGATAAGACATTTGAATTTATCACAAAGACCCCTCCCGTTGCCGTTCAGCTGATAGAAGCATCCAAGGTAAAGAAAGGCTCAGCAGAGCCCAACCGTGCCAAGGTAGCCTCGATCACATGGAACCAGGTAAAGACTATAGCAGAGGATAAAATGCAGGATCTGAACTGCTTTACCCTCGAATCCGCGATGAAGATGGTGGCTGGAACGGCCAGAAGTATGGGTATCACCGTCGCAGGTGCATTCCCCGGTAAATAACAAATTAAGTGAATAGAAATGGCTAAGCTTACCAAGAATCAGAAGTTTGCCCTCGCGAAAGTTGAGCACGGCAAACTCTATACTTTGTCAGAAGCGGCAGCATTGGTAAAAGATATCACTACTACGAAGTTTGATGCCTCTGTTGATATTGACGTAAGGCTCGGAATTGACCCGCGCAAATCGAACCAGATGGTTCGTGGCGTTGTCTCCCTCCCTCACGGCACAGGCAAGGAAGTCAGGGTTCTCGCCCTGGTTACTCCCGACAAGGAGGCTGAAGCTAAGGAAGCAGGCGCTGATTATGTGGGTCTCGACGAGTGGGTGGAGAAAATCAAGGCCGGCTGGACCGATGTGGATGTTATCATTACACTGCCATCAGTGATGGGTAAGATAGGTCAGTTGGGACGAGTGCTCGGTCCCCGTGGTCTCATGCCGAACCCCAAAAGCGGAACGGTGACCATGGAGATCAGCAAGGCTGTCAAGGAGGTTAAGCAGGGAAAAATCGACTTTAAAGTAGATAAAGCCGGTATTGTCCATGCTTCAATCGGAAAAGTATCTTTCGAACCTCATAAGATCGTTGAAAACGCAAGGGAATTTCTCTCTACGATCAACAAACTCAAACCCGCCTCGGCGAAAGGAACATACATAAGAAGTATCTTCCTGTCAAGCACGATGAGCCCGGGTCTGAAAGTTGATACAAGGAGCCTTGATGTTTAACTGAAAGCACAAACTCAGAGAGATTATGAGAAGAGAAGAAAAAGCCGATATAATCAACAGTCTGGCTGAAACCCTGAAGGAATACAGCCACTTTTACCTGACTGACACTGCACAGCTCAACGCTGCTGACACCAGTGACCTCAGAAGGAAGTGTTTTGAAAACCAGATTAAACTGGTTGTCGTCAAAAACACCCTCCTGAAAAGAGCACTGGAGCAGGCGGGTCTTGAGTGCGGGGAACTTTTCCCTGTCATGAAAGGCTCAACTGCCATCATGTTCTCGAATAACGGAAACACTCCTGCAAAAATGATCAAGGAGTTCCGTAAATCGCATCCGAAACCCCTGATCAAGGGAGCATTCGTTGAATCATCCGTCTATACAGGTGACAACCTCCTTGAGACCCTCGTGGCACTCAAATCGAGAGAAGAACTTATCGGTGACATCATCATGCTCCTCCAGTCGCCCGCGAAGAACGTCATCTCCGCGCTGCAGTCAGGTGGTTCAACTATCCACGGTGTTCTGGAAACACTGTCAAAAAAAGAAGAATCAATTAGTTAATCAAATTAAAAATTCCTATAGAAATGGCAGATCTTAAGAAATTTGCAGAAGAGTTGGTGAACTTAACCGTTAAAGAGGTTAACGAGCTTGCAAAAATACTGAAAGAAGAGTACGGTATTGAACCCGCAGCAGCAGCAGTAGCAGTTGCAGCTCCCGCAGCAGGCGGTGACGGTGCTCCGGCAGCAGCCGAGAAGACCTCTTTTGATGTCATCCTCAAGAATGCAGGCGGCCAGAAACTTCAGATCGTCAAGCTGGTTAAAGATCTTACCGGCCTTGGCCTCAAAGAAGCAAAAGCTGTTGTTGACGCCGCTCCCGGCCCTGTGAAAGAAGGCGTATCAAAGGAAGAGGCAGAGAACATTAAGAAAACATTGGAAGAATCAGGAGCTGAAGTTGAACTTAAATAAGTTATACCTGATTACCGGGTTTACAGGTTTAGTCCCGTCAACCGACGGGGCTAAGCCTTTTTGTCATTTTTCATAAGTTCACTTAATCCTACCATAAATGTCCTCAAAAAATATCGAACGAGTAAGTTTCGCATCCAAGAAAGATCAACTTGAATACCCTGATTTTCTTGAGATTCAGTTAAAATCTTTTTCCGAGTTTTTCCAACTCGGCACAACACCCGAGAACAGGAGGAAAGAGGGCCTTTACCAGGTCTTCATGGAGAACTTCCCTATTACCGATACCAGGAACAACTTCGTGCTCGAATTCCTGGACTATTCAATTGACCCCCCGCGTTACACTATCGATGAGTGCATCGAACGCGGCCTTACCTTCAGCGTTCCGCTAAAGGCAAAACTGAAATTATACTGCACTGACCCCGAACACGAGGATTTTGACACAGTAATCCAGGATGTTTACCTGGGCGTCATACCATACATGACAGAACGTGGTACGTTCGTCATAAACGGTGCAGAAAGAGTAGTCGTATCACAGCTCCACAGATCGCCGGGAGTATTCTTCGGCCAGAGCGTTCATGCCAACGGCACCAAACTCTATTCCGCAAGGATCATCCCCTTCAAGGGCTCGTGGATAGAGTTTGCCACTGACATCAACAACGTGATGTACGCCTACATCGACAGGAAGAAAAAGCTCCCTGTCACCACACTCCTCAGGGCCATCGGCTTTGAAAGCGACAAGGACATCCTTGAGATCTTCAACCTCGCCGAGGAACACAAGGTCTCAAAGGTCAACATAAAGAAACTCGTGGGCCGCAAGCTGGCTGCAAGGGTGCTGCGCACATGGGTTGAAGATTTCGTTGATGAGGATACCGGTGAAGTGGTCTCCATCGAACGTAATGAGGTGGTCCTCGACAGGGAAACAATTATCGAAAACGAACATATTGACCTGATTGTCGATTCCGGTGCCAAGTCAATCCTGCTTCACCGCGATGACGTCAGCCTTTCTGACTTCGCAATCATATACAACACCCTTCAGAAGGACCCCTGCAACTCCGAGAAGGAAGCAGTGCTTTATATCTACCGCCAGCTACGTAACGCCGAGCCGCCAGATGAGGCAACCGCCCGTGACATAATCGAGAAGCTCTTCTTCTCTGACAAGAGGTATGACCTGGGCGATGTCGGACGTTTCCGCATCAACCGCAAGCTGAACCTCAACATTGAAAGCAACACAAAGATCCTCACCAGGGAAGATATAATAGCAATCATACGTTACCTCATCGAGCTTATCAACTCGAAGACTGACGTCGACGATATCGACCACCTGAGCAACAGGAGGGTACGTACCGTGGGTGAACAGCTCTCGGCACAGTTCAGCGTGGGTCTGGCACGTATGGCACGCACAATCCGCGAGCGTATGAACGTTCGTGACAATGAGGTCTTTACGCCTGTTGACCTGATCAACTCGAAGACACTCTCATCAGTCATCAACTCGTTCTTCGGCACCAACCAGCTGTCACAGTTCATGGATCAGACCAACCCGCTTGCGGAGATAACCCACAAGAGGCGCCTTTCGGCTCTCGGCCCCGGCGGTCTGTCACGTGAACGCGCAGGTTTCGAGGTCCGTGACGTCCATTACACTCATTACGGACGTCTCTGCCCCATTGAAACGCCTGAAGGTCCGAACATCGGTCTTATCTCTTCGCTCTGCGTATATGCACGCATAAATGAGCTGGGTTTCATTGAGACTCCCTACCGAGATGTTAAAGACGGCAAGGTCAACCTGAACAATGCAGACGTGAAGTGGCTCACCGCAGAGGATGAGGAATACCTCACCGTGGCACAGGCCAACGCACCTGTCAAGGATGACGGTACCTTCGTCAACCCGAGGGCCAAGTCAAGGCTCGGGGCTGACTACCCGTATGAAGAGGTGACGAAAGTGCAGATGATGGACGTGGCGCCGAACCAGATAGCGTCAATCGCCGCATCACTCATCCCGTTCCTTGAGCATGATGACGCCAACCGTGCACTCATGGGGTCAAACATGATGCGGCAGGCTGTTCCGCTCGTCAGGCCCGAGGCTCCCATCGTGGGCACCGGCCTTGAGGCTCAGGTGATCCATGACTCACGCATCCTCATCGTAGCCGAAGGCGAAGGTGTTGTAGAGTACGTTGACGCCAACGAGATCGTGATCCGCTACACCCGTACCGACGAGGAGAAATTCGTCAGTTTTGACGATGACATAAAGCGTTATACGCTGCCGAAACATCACAAGACCAACCAGAATACCACTATCAACCTTATCCCGATAGTAAAGAAGGGCGAGAAAGTGGTTAAAGGCCAGGTGCTTACCGAAGGGTACGGCACCAAGAACGGAGAACTGGCCCTCGGCCGTAACCTTAAAGTGGCATTCATGCCCTGGAAGGGTTACAACTTTGAGGATGCCATCGTGCTGAGCGAAAGGGTTGTACAGGAAGACGTCTTCACCTCCGTGCATATTGACGAGTACCTCCTTGAGGTGCGCGACACCAAGCGCGGTATGGAAGAGCTCACCTCGGACATACCGAACGTCAGCGAGGAAGCCACAAAGAACCTCGATGAAAACGGTCTTATCCGCATCGGCGCACAGATCAGGCCGGGTGACATACTCATCGGCAAAATCACGCCTAAAGGCGAATCTGACCCTTCACCCGAGGAGAAACTCCTCAGGGCCATCTTCGGCGACAAGGCCGGCGATGTGAAGGACGCCTCACTTAAGGCAGGCCCGTCTCTCGAAGGTGTTGTGATTGACAAGAAACTCTTCACCAGGGCTATAAAGGACCGCAAGGCCAAGACAGCCGAGAAACCCCTACTCGACAAGATCGACGCTGACTTCAACAGGGCTGCTGACGAACTCAAGGCAAGACTGGTTGACAAGCTATTTATACTTGTCAACGGCAAGACATCGCAGGGTGTGAAGGACTATCTCAATGTCGATATTATTCCCAAGGGAGCCAAGTTCACTCTTAAGCAGCTCCAGGAGATAGACTACCTGAACATCAACCCGAACAAGTGGACCACTGACAAGAAAAAGAACGACAGCATCAAGCAGCTTCTCCATAACTATGTAATCAAGTACAAGGAGATAGACGGTGTTTACAAGCGGAAGAGGTACAACATCACAATAGGTGATGAGCTTCCTGCCGGTATCGTCAGGCTTGCCAAGGTCTACATTGCCAAGAAACGCAAGGTCAGGGTCGGTGACAAGATGGCCGGACGTCACGGTAACAAGGGTATCGTAGCCAAGATAGTGCGTGCTGAAGACATGCCTTTCCTGGCTGACGGAACACCTGTTGACATCGTGCTGAACCCGCTTGGTGTGCCTTCCCGAATGAACCTCGGGCAGATTTATGAGACTGTCCTTGGCTGGGCAGGCAAAGAAATGGGTATGACTTTTGCCACCCCGATCTTTGACGGTGCAAAGCAGGAAGAGATCAATGACCTGACAGTCAAGGCAGGCATACCGCGCAACGGTACCACCTACCTGTACGACGGCGGCACCGGCGAGCGTTTTGACCAGCCTGCAACCGTGGGTATGATCTACATGCTCAAACTGGGCCACATGGTTGATGACAAGATGCACGCCCGCTCGATTGGGCCTTACTCGCTCATCACACAACAGCCTCTCGGAGGTAAGGCACAGTTCGGTGGCCAGAGATTCGGTGAAATGGAAGTATGGGCTCTCGAAGCATTCGGCGCTGCCCACATTCTCCAGGAGATACTGACAATCAAGTCAGACGACGTCATTGGCAGGGCCAAGGCTTATGAAGCTATAGTCAAGGGAGAACCGATGCCGCAGGCCGGCATCCCCGAATCGCTTAACGTGCTGCTGCACGAACTGCGCGGGCTGGGACTGAGCATCAACCTTGAATAATTAAGCTGAGGATTCACACAAGACAAAAACGAAAACATAATATGTCATTCAGAAGGGATAACAAACAGAAGACCAGCTACACGAAGATCTCGATCGGGCTGGCATCGCCGGAGGAGATTCTTGACAAATCAAGCGGCGAAGTCCTGAAGCCTGAGACAATCAACTACCGTACATACAAGCCTGAACGTGACGGCCTCTTCTGCGAGAGGATTTTCGGACCGGTAAAGGACTATGAATGCCACTGCGGAAAATACAAGAGAATACGTTATAAGGGTATTGTCTGCGACCGCTGCGGTGTTGAGGTTACGGAGAAGAAAGTCAGGCGTGAGCGTATGGGACACATCTCCCTGGTGGTTCCGGTGGCCCATATCTGGTATTTCAGGTCACTGCCAAACAAGATCGGATATCTTCTCGGCCTGCCGACGAAGAAACTGGACAGTATCATTTACTATGAGAGATACGTTGTAATCAACCCGGGCGTAAAAGCTGTCGACGGTGTCAAATACCTTGACTTCCTCTCAGAGGAAGAGTATATGGAGATAGTGGAGACCCTGCCGAAGGAGAACCAGTATCTTGATGATGAACATCCTGACAAGTTTGTTGCCGAGATGGGAGCAGAGGCTCTCTACAAGCTCCTCGGCAAGCTTGATCTTGATGAGCTCTCATATTCGCTGCGTCACCGTGCAAACACAGAGACATCGCAGCAGCGCAAGAGCGAAGCCCTCAAGAGGCTTCAGGTTGTCGAAGCCTTCAGGGAATCGAAGAACGTCAACAGGCCCGAGTGGATGATCGTCAAGATAGTGCCGGTCATTCCGCCCGAACTGAGGCCTCTAGTTCCTCTTGATGGCGGCCGTTTCGCAACAAGCGACCTCAACGACCTCTACCGCAGGGTGATCATCCGCAACAACCGTCTCAAGAGACTTATTGAGATCAAGGCACCTGAGGTTATTCTCCGTAACGAGAAGAGGATGCTCCAGGAAGCCGTTGACTCACTCTTTGACAACTCACGCAAGGCCAATGCCGTCAAGACTGACGCCAACCGGCCTCTGAAGTCGCTCTCTGACAGTCTCAAAGGCAAGCAGGGACGCTTCCGCCAGAACCTTCTCGGTAAGAGGGTTGACTACTCCGCACGTTCGGTTATCGTAGTTGGTCCGGAGCTCAAGCTTCATGAGACTGGTATTCCGAAGGATATGGCAGCCGAGCTTTACAAGCCTTTTGTTATCCGCAAGCTCATTGAGCGCGGTATCGTCAAGACTGTAAAGAGTGCTAAGAAGATTGTCGACCGCAAGGATCCCGTGGTATGGGATATTCTTGAGAACGTTCTCAAGGGCCATCCTGTGCTGCTTAACCGTGCTCCGACACTTCACAGGCTAGGTATCCAGGCTTTCCAGCCGAAGCTGATAGAGGGTAAGGCCATCCAGCTGCACCCGCTTGTATGTACTGCATTCAACGCCGACTTTGACGGTGACCAGATGGCAGTGCACCTGCCCCTGGGCAATGCAGCCATACTGGAGGCACAGATGCTCATGCTTGCATCACATAACATCCTTAACCCTGCCAACGGTGCACCAATCACCGTACCTTCACAGGACATGGTTCTCGGTCTGTATTATATCACCAAGGCACGCAAGAGCACCGAGTCAATAAAGGTCAAGGGCGAAGGAACTGCCTTCTATTCACATGACGAGGTTCGCATTGCATACAACGAGGGCAAGATTGACCTCCATGCGATAATCAAGGTCAAAGTCAATGACATCGTTGACGGTAAGAAGGTTAACCACCTGATAGAAACCACCGTCGGACGCGTTCTCTTCAACGAGTTCGTTCCGGAGGAAGTAGGTTATATCAATGAATTGCTGACTAAGAAGTCACTCAGGGACATCATCGGTACAGTGCTCAAGAAAGCCGGTACTGCCAAGACAGCTGACTTCCTCGATGCAATCAAGGACCTCGGGTTCCGGATGGCATTCACAGGAGGCCTCTCATTCAACCTTGATGACGTCATAATTCCGAAGGAGAAGGAGATGTTCGTCCAGGAGGGATACGAGCAGGTTGACGAGGTGCTCTCGAACTACAGCATGGGCTTCATTACAAACAATGAAAGGTATAACCAGATAATCGACATCTGGACCCATGTCAACGCACGACTTACACAGAGCCTTATGAAGCAGCTGTCAACAGACAAGCAGGGCTTCAACTCGGTATACATGATGCTTGACTCGGGCGCAAGGGGCTCGAAGGAACAGATCCGCCAGCTCTCAGGCATGAGAGGCCTTATGGCCAAGCCTCAGAAGTCAGGCGCTACCGGGTCAGAGATCATCGAGAACCCTATCCTCTCGAACTTCAAGGAGGGTCTTTCGGTTCTCGAGTACTTTATCTCAACCCACGGTGCCCGCAAGGGTCTTGCTGACACCGCACTCAAGACTGCTGATGCAGGTTACCTTACACGCCGCCTTGTTGACGTCTCACAGGATGTGATAATCACCGAGGAAGATTGCGGCACACTCCGTGGCCTTGTTGCAACCGCAATCAAGAATAACGAGGAAGTGGTTGAATCACTGTATGAAAGGATCCTCGGCCGCACCACTGTCCATGATATTTACAACCCGCTTACAGGTGAACTGATTGTCGCCGCAGGCGAAGAGATCACCGAGGAGGTTGCCGGCAATATTGACCAGTCGCCCATCGAGCAGGTCGAGATCCGTTCGGTTCTTACATGTGAATCGAAGAAGGGTGTCTGCGCCAAGTGTTATGGCCGTAACCTCGCCACGGGAAGGATGGTTCAGAAAGGGGAGGCCTGCGGTGTCATCGCTGCACAGAGTATCGGTGAACCCGGTACCCAGCTTACCCTCCGTACATTCCACGTCGGTGGTACTGCTTCAAACATCACTACCGAATCGAGCCTTATCGCAAGGTACGGCGGTATTGCAATGATAGAGGAGGTTCGTACTGTCACCAAGAAAGATCCGGAGAAGGGCAATGTAGACATTGTTATCGGCCGTCTTGGCGAGCTCCGCATAATTGACAAGACAACCGGGATCGCCCTGACAACACATACTATTCCTTACGGCAGCAGGCTTTACATCAAGCCCGGCCAGGAGGTACAGAAGGGTGACCTCATATGCGAATGGGACCCGTTCAACGCTGTCATCATCTCGGAAGTTGCAGGTAAGGTGGCATTTGATTACCTTATTGAGGGCGTGACATTCCGTGAAGAGTCTGACGAGCAGACAGGATTCAGGGAGAAGGTGATAATTGAGAGCAGGGACAAGACAAAGAACCCGGCTATCAAGATCATGTCTCCGGAAGGAGTGGAGATCAAGTCATACAACCTGCCTGTGGGCGCTCACCTGGTTACAGACCTGAACAAGCTTGTCGATGCCGGTGACACAATCGTCAAGATACCAAGGGCAGTGGGCAAGTCAGGTGACATCACCGGAGGTCTGCCGCGCGTCACCGAATTGTTCGAAGCACGTAACCCGTCGAACCCGGCCATTGTGACCGAGATTGACGGTGAGGTTACATACGGCAAGATCAAGAGGGGTAACAGGGAGATAACAATCACCTCCAAATCAGGTGAGATGAAGAAGTATCTTGTTCCTCTTTCAAAACAGATACTTGTCCAGGAGAATGACTACGTCAGGGCCGGTACACCGCTCTCTGACGGTGCCATCACCCCGTCGGATATCCTTGCAATCAAAGGCCCGACAAAGGTGCAGGAGTATATTGTCAATGAGATACAGGAGGTTTACCGCCTCCAGGGTGTGAAGATTAATGACAAGCACTTCGAGACAATCGTCAGGCAGATGATGCGCAAGGTTGAGATAATTGACCCGGGTGATACCAAGTTCCTTGAACGCCAGGTTGTTGACAAACTGGAATTCATGGATGAGAATGACTGGGTTTACGGCAAGAAGATTATACTTGAATCAGGTGACAGCCAGACTCTTAAACCCGGTATGGTCATCACTGCCCGTAAGCTGAGAGATGAAAACTCGTTGCTCAAACGCCGTGACCTCAAGCTGATCGAGGCAAGAGATGCTGTACCTGCAACATCACAGCAGGTTCTGCAGGGTATAACACGTGCCGCACTCCAGACAAACAGCTTCTTCTCAGCAGCATCGTTCCAGGAGACTACAAAGGTCCTTAATGAGGCTGCAATCCTCGGGAAGATAGACTTCCTTGAGGGTCTGAAGGAGAACGTCATTGTCGGACACCTCATCCCGGCCGGAACAGGTCTGAGGGAGTACAACAACATAATTGTCGGATCCCTTGACGACTATGAATCACTTGTACATGCCGGACAGAACACCAGTGAGGTAGAACAGGACTAAAAACGAAGGATCATGTCAGACAACAAAAACCAGGGCCAGTTTAACATCGAACTCAGTGAGGATGTCGCTGAGGGAGTATATTCGAACCTGGCTATAATAACCCACTCACCTGCCGAGTTTGTCATTGACTTTATAAGGATTATGCCGGGCGTGCCCAAATCGAAGGTCAAGTCGAGGATCATCCTTACCCCGGAGCATGCAAAAAGATTTGTAGCTGCTCTGAATGACAATATCGCCAAGTATGAGGCTGTTAATGGTCCCATACGTGAGGTGAAGGGTTCAGGGCCTGTCATGCCGATTACATTCGGCGGGCCGACAGCCCAGGCATGATATCATAACAGAATCAGGATAAGCCAGTTGAAAAATCAGCTGGCTTTTCTGTTTGTGCCCCTGACAAACGATTTCATCACAGTCTATTGCAGGTAATGAAAATATGCGTTATTTTGCGATGTCTAAACAGCTCAGAATCATGAAAAGAAACAGGATAGCGGCCACAATAGCCCTTGTTTTATCGGTTACAGCCCTTATTGTGTTGACGGGGAGCTGCAAGAAACAACCCAAATGCGGTTGTGACGGTGATGCACTTGACAGCCTGAGCCTGACACACGTATATATCTCGTATGACGCTGTCAACAAGACTGCAAGATTTGCACCTATATGGGATTCATATTCAATATATTATTTCTGTAATCCGTCGCAATGGATAAGTACGCTGACCAAATTTGACCAGGGTGAGGAGATACTTGTCTCAGGCGAGTACTTTTATGAGTGCAACTACCTGATGAACAGCAGCAACTCATATTATTACAATTATATGAGGATCTACCAGATACAGGTGACTGCTGTAGCCTCGTATGATTACGGCAAGTGACGCCGGTTAATGAAACCATCATGATGCACCCAAAGTGGCTGCCTACAACATATCCTTCATCGGTGCGGGTAACGTGGCGGAGTCACTTGTCAGAGGGCTTGCTGCTGCCGGTCACAGAATAATTTCGGTATCTTCAAAGAGCGGTGTTTCCGCCGGAGCCCTGGCTGCTGTTACCGGAGCTGAGTGCCGTCATGATCTGTCTGTGCCCGCTGAATGTGACCTCCTTCTTATCTGCGTCACCGATACTGCCGTGGAACAGGTTGCAGCCGGAGTTGTAATTGCTCCGCACACTGTCGTTGCACATACTGCCGGCAGTGTCCCGATGTCTTCCCTGGGACGCTCCTCCGGAGCAGGTGTTCTCTATCCGTTGCAGACATTCACGAAGGGATTTCCGCCAGATCTGCGGAAGGTGCCTTTCTTCGTCGAGGCAACAGACAGCCGCACCCTGCAGATACTGAAGGAGACAGGAGAGAGCATCGGGTCAGGGGTGTGGGAATGTGACTCACAGAAAAGACAGCAGCTACATTTGGCAGCCGTTTTCACAAACAATTTCTCAAATTTCATGATGACCAGCGGTGAGACCGTGGCCAGGGAAGCGGGCATTGACCCGGCCCTGCTCCGCCCTCTGATGGAGGAGACAGTCCGCAAGGCGTTACACTCCGGCCCTGAAGCTGCCCAGACAGGTCCTGCTGTACGGCATGATACAGCCACGGTGAAAAGTCACATCGAATTGCTATCTTTCTCACCGCAATACCAGAAACTGTACCGGCTTGTCAGCAGGATGATCGCCGGTCATTACAGGAATAGAAAAAAATGACAAATTTCAAGGAAGAACTCCGGGGGGTAAAAGCTTTTGTCTTTGACATAGACGGTGTGCTGTCAACCCAGACAATAGCACTCTCAGTATGGGGCCAGCCGCTGCGCACGGTCAATCTCCGTGACGGCTATGCCATTCAGCTGGCGGTCAAAAAGGGATACCGTGTCGGGGTGATCTCAGGCGCCAATTCAAAAGAGTACATCAGGCGGCTAAAAACATTGGGCGTAACTGACATCTTCCTGAATTCCCGCACAAAGAAGGAGAGCATGAAGGAACTGGTGGCCCGGTGGAATATAGATCTGAGGAGTGTCCTTTATATGGGTGATGACATACCTGACTTCGAAGTCATGAAGATGGTCGGTCTTCCTGCCTGCCCGGCTGATGCCGACAGCGAGATAAAACAGATAGCTGTTTACATTTCAGATAAAAAAGGGGGGGAGGGATGCGTCCGTGACGTAATTGAGCAGGCGCTCCGTCTCCATAAAAACTGGATGGATCATGAAGCATTCTCGTGGTGAAAGGCTGAAGGACCTTCTGGCACTTGTCAGGGTGCAAAACCTGCTTGTCGTAGCGCTGACAATGATGCTTATGAGATATGCCGTCATTGGGCCGCTCCTCGGAGCCATGACGGTGACTATGGCAGAAGACCCGATGGTCACCACTGCCCTGACATTCCGCCTGGGCTTGTATGACTTTCTTATCCTGGTCATCTCCACCTGCCTTGTCACCGCGGCAGGTTATGTCATCAATGACTATTTCGATATACGTGCTGACCTCATAAACAGGGGCACAATCATTGTCGGAAACACTGTCACCCGCAGGATGGCGATGCTGTACCACAACATCTTCAATATCCTGGGTGTCATCGGGGGCACATACGTCTCGGCACGCATCGGATATATCTGGCTGGGGGTGTTTTTTATCCTTATCACCGGACTGCTTTACTTCTATTCGGCAACATACAAACGACAGTTCCTGATCGGAAACATTATTGTGGCACTCCTTGTGGCAATGGTGCCGATGATTGTCGTAGTTTACGACGCAGCCCCGATTTATGTATTTTATTCCCGGGTTTCTGCCGACTTTCCCGGAGTGGCAATCCTTTTCTGGTGGGTCGGAGGATTTGCCCTGTTTGCGTTCCTTACAACCCTGATACGGGAGATAATCAAGGATATGGAAGACTGTGAAGGTGACCGTGAGACGGGGAGAAAGACACTTCCTGTGATATCCGGACTGACGACATGCAGGGTTGTTGTTGTGCTGCTCCTTGCAGCAACGATCGCCCTGTTATACCTGGTATGGTTTAAACACCTGCATGACACTGTCACCCTGGCTTATATTTCTCTTCTGCTTACTGTTCCGATGGTGATCGTTATAATCAGGGTCCTCAGCAGCCGGGAAAAGAAGCAACTCCATTTTGCAAGCAGGATGATGAAGCTTGTCATGCTTGCCGGAATACTCTATTCACTTGTTGCCGGAGCCATCATCTCATCCGGGAAAATTATTCAGAATGTTTTCTGACAGGTTACAACAGCTTGATCTTATCCTGGCATCAGCCTCTCCCAGGCGAAGGCAAATAATGGAAGAGGCAGGTTTGCGGTTCAGGGTGGCTGTTCCTGATTTTGAGGAGAACTACCCGCCAGATCTCAAAGGCAAGGAGATAGCCGAGTTCCTGGCTGCCGGCAAAGCAGGCTCGTGGAGGGAGCCTGTTACAGACGGTCAGGTACTTATAACCGCTGATACAATCGTCTGGTGTAATGAAACGGATCTTGGCAAACCAGCTGATGAAGCTGAAGCAATGCGGTTTCTCAGGCAACTCTCAGGTTGCAGGCACGAGGTTATAACAGGGATATGCCTGCGGAGCGCTGAAATGACAAAAGTATTCTCGGTTACAACCGGGGTCACATTCAGACATCTCCTCGACGACGAAATTGAATATTATGTCAGGAATTACAGGCCCCTTGACAAGGCTGGTGCCTACGGCATCCAGGAATGGATCGGACTAAGGGGTATCACATGCATCGAAGGTTCGTACTATAACGTTGTGGGCTTGCCCGTGAGCGAACTATGCACAGCCCTGACGGAATTCACGGTCAACAAACAAAACACAATATGAGAAAGAAACTTTTTACAACAGTGTTGCTCCTGGCAATTTTAGCGCCCGGAGCACTTGCAGACGAGGGAATGTGGATCCCTGTTCTGATAGAAAAATACAATATCAGGCTGATGCAGGAGAACGGCTTTAAACTCACTTCAGAAGATATCTACAGCATCAACAGGGCATCCATGAAGGATGCAGTTGTCCTGTTCGGCGGAGGATGCACCGGAGAGTTCATATCCGACAAGGGACTTATTATTACAAACCATCATTGCGGTTACGGGTACATACAGAATCACTCCACTCTTGAGCATGACTACCTTACTGACGGTTTCTGGGCCCGCTCCAACGCGGAAGAACTGTCAAATCCCGGGCTTTCGGTTACAATCCTGAAGTATATGGAGGATGTCACCGACAGGGTGCTTGAAGGCGTGACGGATGACATGGACAAGGAAAAACGTGATGCAGTCATCAATGCAAATATTACAGCCATAAATACAGAGGCTGTCAGGGGCACCCATTACAAATCAGCGGTCAGGCCCTTTTTTCTTGGCAACCAGTACTTCCTGATAGTAGACGAGGTATTCCGTGATGTAAGGCTGGTGGGCGCTCCCCCTTCAGCAATCGGGAAATTCGGAGGTGACACTGACAACTGGGTCTGGCCAAGACATACAGGTGATTTTTCACTCTTCAGGGTCTATGCAGATAAGGAGAACAAACCGGCTTCATACACTGCGGAAAATGTGCCCTACAAACCTGCCAGTCACTTTCCCGTTTCATTAGCCGGTGTGAAGGAGGGTGACTTCACAATGGTATTCGGTTACCCGGGAAGGACACAGGAATATGCTCCGTCATTTCACATCCGGATGCTGAAGGATGTCATCTACCCGAAACAGGTTGAGATCAGGGGCAAAAAGATTTCAATCATGGAGCAGGAGATGGCAAAAGATCCACTGGTAAGACTTAAATATTCAGGTAAGTCATTTGGCCTTGCCAACGGCTGGAAAAAATGGATAGGGGAGATACAGAGCCTTGACAAAATGAACGGCGTGGCACGAAAGGAGGCCTTTGAAAAGGATTTTGCAGAATGGGTTAATACCGACCCTCTGTGGATCAGTAAGTATGGAAAGATATTGGATGAGTACAGGACCATCTATGAAAGCTATACGCATAACTACCTCGTGAACGTATATACAAACGAAGTATTCGGCTCATCAGGTGTAGAGCCTGCAACTCTGGCAGCAGCCTTCAGGAGGGCTGTCGGTATGGCTGGTAAAAATGACCCTGAACTTGTAAAGGAGCTGAAAAGGCTGCAGGATTATTCGGACAATTACTTCCGGAACTTCGACCGTAACGTCTCAGAACAGCTTTTTACAGCTGTGATGGAACTCTACGGAAAAAATATTGAGCCTGAATGGCAGACAGAAGTTTACAGGGAGATTGCTTCCTCGTGCAAGGGCGACTTCGCAGCAGTGGCAGAAAAGTTTTTCAGCAATTCCGTGTTCACCGATGAGGCCAGGTTCAGGAGCCTGATCAGCAAATTCGATCCGAAGAAGGTTGAAAAGGATCCATTTTACAGGCTTGCAGTATCAGCCTCTGACCTGATTGAATCACGTATCAGGGGAGAAATGGTGGCCGCTGATACAAGGCTTGCAGAACTAAACAAACTGTATATGGCTGCCCAGATGGAAAAGGACAGTGACAGGGTCTTCTATCCGGATGCAAACTCGACACTGAGATTGTCTTACGGCAAGGTGATGGGCTATGAATCTCGCGATGCGGTTTATCATAAGCATCAGACAACACTGACAGGGGTGATGGAGAAGGATAATCCTGAGATATACGATTATGATGTACCCGACAGGCTCAGGGAACTATATGAGAAGAAGGATTTTGGCAGATACGGAGCTGACGGCGAAATGCCGGTATGTTTTATAGCGAACAATCATACTACAGGTGGCAACTCAGGCAGTCCCGTGCTGAACGCAGAGGGTCATCTGATAGGCATCAACTTCGACAGGGCCTGGGAGGGCGTAGCTTCGGACATCATGTATAACCCGAAGCAGAGCCGCAACATCAGCCTTGACATCAGGTATGCACTTTTTCTTATAGAAAAGCTGGGCAATGCAGGCTATCTCATCGACGAGATGACTATTGTCGGTGAGCCTCAGCATACTCCCTGACCTGGAAGAAGAAGGCCTGAAGCCTTGTCTCCAGGGCGACAGTATCCTGCCCGTCATATGGGATGTTCAGGAAGGGAATGTTGTCATTGTCTTTCCTGAATGAGTCACTGACAGAAGCAATAAGTGTCCCGGGCATACAGGTGAAGGGGAGGATGGCTGCAATACCTGATACCCCTCTACGGGCCAGAGCCGATGCTGATCCCATGGCTATCGGCGGGTCACCGTCATAGAATTCACTTACGTACCTGTTGCTCAGCTTCAGCATTTCATGAAGCGAGACATCCTTCGTCGTATCAGTATGTTTCTTTATTCCCCTGAGGAGGTAATCCACGATTACCTCCTGACCGATGCCCTGTACCTTCGACCTGAAAAGCCCCTTTTTGTCATTCTTCCAGCGGCTGTCACGGGTAAAACGATGGGTGGAGTATGTTATCCATTCCGAAAACGGTCCGATAACAACTTCTGCACCAAGGGCTTCGAGCCTGTTTGAGATGTTTCCGTTGCACCCTGCATTATCACGCATGTAGACTTCACCCAGGACTGCTACTACCGGCCTCCTGTGGCTCTTGTCAACCTTCACCGCCATAAACTCCGAGGCGGTTTCAACCAGTATCCCGCGGAGTCCCCTGGAGTTTTTCTCGATGGAGCCCTCTATCCTTTTAATGGCCTTCTGATAGACGGCTTCAGTATCACCCCTGTTGATCTCATAGGGTTTGGTCTCCCTGTAGAGTTTTCTTATAAAGTCAAATGCGACAAACCCTTTCCAGGCGTTTATCCTGAACCGCTGACTGCGGTCACCGGCAAGGTCTGCATAGGAAGTGTCATTTGAAGGTGTGACAAGTTCTGCCTCCCTGAACCCGAGCCTGTCAAAGAGGATCCTCTGGAACTGGTTATACTGCCCGAAACGGCAGGGTCCGTTATGATCAGGCATGAAGAAGCTCATTTTTGAGGGGTCAGCTCCCGGTTCCATCAGTTTTTTAAGGAAGCTGCCGGTTGTGCAGATCATCGGGAAACACTCCTTTGACGATGTGTATCTTCTTCCCAGCGCTATTTCTTCATCAGTCTGTTTGGGAAGCACCTCCGAGGGGATGCCTACGCTCCTGGCCGCCGCGGCAACAAAATATGCTCCGTCATGCATGTACGGGAAATAGAGTACTCTGTTCACCGGGGGCTCTGAAGGACTGGGACGCGGACGTATGACTGAAATCTCCTTTTTCTCATTCTTTTCGGCTCCGGCAAGGCTGTCAAGGAAAGCCTCGATACGGGTTACCATCCCGGCGTCAGCCGAGTGCTCGTCAACCTCAAGATGGAGGAAAGGCTTTCCCTTCAGCTCTTCAGTGACATAATGCCAGATAAATGAGTCAGGTCCGCACCTGAAATTGCTGATGTATACTGCATAGAGCCCGGGAGTCCTGGCAACGAGCTGAGCCGCTGCTATAATCTTCTGACCGTTGGGCCAGTACATGTTACGGTAGTTGCCATATATATCCGGTATCCTGAGATCAAGCATATCCAGAGGAATGGGCATTACATTCTGCGCCCGCAGCTTGTTTGTCAGGTCGAGGTTAAGGTGTGGGTCGGCACTGTTATACGGCCTGCCAAGGATTATTACCGGCCGGCAGCCCTCCGGAAGCGCCTTTATTGCCTCCCTGCCAAGCCCGGCAAGTCCCTTTTCAAACGCTGTCTGCACCGCATCTGCCCTGTAGATTGCATTGCGGATATTCACATTATTCAGGCTGAACCTTTCACCGAAGAATGTGGTCAGTTCCTTCACCAGTGCACGCTCAAAATAGCGAAAGTGCAGGGTGGGAGTAAGGAACTTCGCTTCATCGACTTTTCCACGCAGTGATGCCTTAACCATGAACGGGAATGATTGTATCCACGGGCAGTTTGTGTTCGTGGTTTTGTCACCCTCCTTGAATTTGCCGTTGACAATGAACGGCATAAATATATAATCGACTCCCCTGTCAAGAAGGTCGATCACATGCCCGTGCATCAACTCAACCGGCAGGCATGTTTCGGATGTAATGGTTTCAATTGACTGAGTGATGAGCTTCTTGTCAGACTCCCTCGATAACACCACATTAAACCCCAGTTCCTCAAAGAAGGTTCTCCAGAAGGGGAATTGCTGATAGTAGATCATCAGCGCTCTCGGTATACCTATCGTGGGTCTGCCATCAGGCTCTTTCTCCACGTAGTCACCGGTAAGCATCCTGATCCTCTCTTTAAAGAGGTCAGGTATATGGTCGGTTTTTTTCTTCCGGCCATCGGTCTCATATTTCTCACAGCGTCCTCCGTAGAAAAGGGCTTTTTCCTCTCCTTCGATCTTAACCCTGCTTATCTCGCAGTGATTCACGCAGCTGTTGCAGATGAACCTGCTTATCTCAAATGCTGCATTACGCCTGCCGAAGCCCTTGAACGTCGTTTTCTGACCCTCAGCCATCGATCTCTTTGCCAGGATTGCAGCCCCGATTGCTCCGGTGACATCAAAATGGGGCGGAATAATTATCTTTTTCCCGAGCACCTGCTCGAAAGCCGCCACGACGGCCTTATTGTTTGTCACCCCGCCCTGGAAGAAAATCTTGTCACCGACCTTACGGTCAGCCACCACCTTCTGAAGGTAGTTGTAAACGATTGAGAAAGCCAGTCCCCCCACCAGGTTGTCATTTCTTGCTCCCTTCTGCATGAAGCTGTTCAGGTCAGACTCCATGAAGACGGTGCAGCGGTCACCCAGCTTGACAGGCGATTCTGCCTTCAATGCCATGGCTCCGAATTCCTCCACTATTTTAATGTTCAGCTTCTCAGCCTGTTCCTCAAGAAATGACCCCGTGCCTGCAGCACAAACCTTGTTCATCTCAAAGTCGACGACCACGCCGTTTTCGATGCTTATATACTTGGAGTCCTGTCCTCCGATCTCAAAAATCGTGTCGACGCCAGGGTCATAATCGATAGCAGCAGTGGCCTGTGCCGTTATCTCGTTCCGGACAACGTCAGCACCGATAAAGTCGCCTGTCAGGTAGCGCCCTGATCCTGTGGTTCCTGCTCCGATTACCTCAATGTCATTGCCGACTTCGTCATATATCTCAGACATCCCTTTCTGTATCGCCTCGAGGGGTTTGCCGGCTGTGGGAAGGTAGCGTCTCGCCACCACCTTGTGATCAGTGTCGATCAATACTACATTTGTGCTGAGTGATCCGACGTCGATACCCATATATACCGGGATTTTCCCGGTACCGTTCTTTCTGAACTTTACCTCCTTGTCGTAAACCGCTGAGGATTCCTTCAGCTGCGGAAGACTGACAAATTCTGTGGTGTCCTTCCTGAGATACTCTTCCAGTTTTTCAAGTCCGGCAAAATGTTGAGTCTGCAATCCGTCTGACAATCCGTACATTACAGCTCCAATGGCGCCCATTGATGCGTGATGATCAGGTATTATCAACTCCCGGGGTTCAAGGTCAAGCACCTCCCTGAAAGCCCTTACCATTCCAATGTTTGCAGCCACACCGCCAGAAAAGATGACGGATTTTCTGATCTCCTTGCTTCTTGCAACCGTACTCCGGAAGTTCCTCGCAAGTGCGAAACAGAGTCCGGCAACTATATCATGCAGGGGAGTCGCAAGCTGCTGATGATGGATCATGTCGCTCTTTGCAAACACGCTGCAACGTCCGGCAATACGCGGAGGGTTTACCGAACGGAGTGCCATCTCACCGAACTCCTTCTCTATCGGAACACCTATCCTCCTGGCCTGCTGATCAAGGAATGACCCCGTTCCTGCTGCGCACACGCTGTTCATTTCAAAATCGACAAGCCTGGCATGTTCATCGCCCGGTTGCCTCTCAAGGACAATCAGTTTTGAATCTTCACCGCCGATCTCAATAACGGTACGGGCATCAGGGAAAAGCCTTCCGGCAGAGGTTGCCTGGGCTATTATCTCATTCACAAAGATGCCCCCGGTCAGGTCTGCAGCCAGCTTTCCACCGGCACCGGTGACCGCCAGACCCCTGATAGTCGATGGCGGGTGGTCTCTGAGCAGACTGACGAACCGGTCATGAAGTACCTTGAAGGGCTTGCCGTGAATGTAATCATAGTAATCTTCGAGGATGACATAACTGTCATTCATCACAACCGTATTCAACGAAACAGACCCCACATCCAGACCAATGAAAACTGTGTTGTCTGCAGATTTATCAGGCGCCTCCATAATATCCGCATTTATTAGTCCAAAGAACAGAAGGAATTAAATTGCTATTCCTAATTTAATATTATTTGCACAAATAAATTCTTTATGTGCACAATATCATAGGCATAATAAAAAAATCGCCCCCGGGGAGGGGGCGACTTATTGTCCGGACCTGATTCTGAGTCAGCCCTGTTCAGATGACAGCTGTATCACCGGTCAGAATTTTCTAGTTGAGAAGGATCTTCATATCCTCATCGGGAGTTGTGATGCCTGCTATTCCGAATTTTTCCGCGAGGACATTGACAACATTTGGTGAGAGGAATCCCGGGATTGTGGGCCCGAGGTGAATATTCTTAACACCGAGGTAGAGGAGGGCAAGAAGAACAATCACTGCCTTCTGCTCATACCATGCTATGTTGTATGCGATGGGGAGCTCGTTGATATCGTTCTTGCCGAAGATATCCTTGAGCGTCAGTGCTATTACTGCCAGTGAGTAGGAGTCGTTGCACTGCCCTGCGTCAAGAACACGCGGGATTCCGTTTATATCACCCAGCTTCAGTTTGTTGTAGCGGTACTTGGCACAGCCTGCTGTAAGTATAACAGTGTCCTTCGGAAGTTTCTGCGCAAATTCAGTGTAGTAGTCGCGGCTCTTCATACGGCCGTCGCATCCTCCCATGACGAAGAACTTGCGGATAGCGCCGCTCCTGACTGCATCAACAACCTTGTCGGCAAGCTGAACAACCTGGTTATGGGCGAACCCGCCAACGATGGTTCCTTCTTCGATTGCCACCGGAGGCTTGCACCTCTTTGCATGCTCGATTATAACCGAGAAATCCTTTTCCTTTCCAGGTTCCCTGTCAGCGATATGGGGGCAGCCGGGATAGCCAGATGAACCTGTTGTATAAACGCGGTCACGGTAGCTGTCGCGAAGAGGAACAATACAGTTGGTTGTAAAGAGTACGGGGCCGTTGAACGTTTCAAATTCGGTGGTCTGCTTCCACCATGAGTTGCCGTAGTTGCCTACGAAGTGACTGTACTTTTTAAAAGCAGGGTAATAATTTGCCGGAAGCATCTCGCTGTGAGTGTATACATCCACTCCTGTACCTTCGGTCTGGCGAAGAAGCTCTTCCATGTCTTTCATGTCATGACCGCTGATAAGGATAGCAGGATTGTTCCTGACACCAATGTTTACCTCTGTAATCTCAGGGTTGCCATAGGTTGTTGTGTTTGCCTTGTCAAGAAGAGCCATTACTTCAACACCGTGCTTGCCGGTCTCGAGGACGAGGGCAACCAGTTCGTCAGCTGTGAGAGAGTCGTTTGTGGTAGCTGTAAGAGCCTTCTGGATGAAGGCGTCAACTGTGTCGCTGTTGTAACCCAGGTTGCCTGCATGTTCTGCATAGGCAGCCATCCCCTTGACACCGTATACGGTAAGTTCGCGAAGTGACCTTATATCTTCGTTTGGCGTTGAGAGGACACCCACTTCAGCAGCCTTGGCAGAAAGATCAGCCTCACCGGCGGGCTTCCACGTTACGCTTTCGTGTAGATTGCCGGGAAGATTGATTCCGTGCGCCCTGATCTCAGCGGCAAATTTGTCCCTTAGAGCCAGTCCTTCGTTGATCTTTGCAATGATCTTGTCATTGTCGAAGTTGGCATTGGTGATTGTAGTAAAAAGAGCTTCCTGAACAAACCTGTCCACCATTGCATTTGAATAGTGGTTCTGGCGTCCGATGGTTCCAAGTATGGATATGCCCTTTGCAACCCATACCAACAGGTCCTGCATCTGTGCTACAGTGTCTGTCTTGCCGCATACACCCTTGATTGTGCATCCGGTTCCTTTTGCCGTTTCCTGGCATTGATAACAAAACATGCTCATGACTTGATTTTTTTTAGTTAGTATATTTGTTTAAGATTATTTTCAAACCCATTCTTCTTTCAGAATCTTTCCATCGATACTTGCTATGACCGTTTTTACCGGCACCTTTCTGGAGGCACGGGCCATAGCGGTGCGAACCATTTGCATCAGGCCGCCGCAGCATGGTACCTCCATCATCATCACAGTGATCGTATTGATCTTTGCAGTGTCAATCATCAGGGTCAGCTTTTCAATATAAGTCTCTGTTCCCTGGTCAAGTTTCGGGCATGCGATTGCAAGTGCCTTTCCTTTCAGGTAACGGCTGTGGAATGACCCCAGGGAGAAGGCCACACAGTCAGCTGCAAGAAGCAGATCCGCATCCCTGTATGCAGGTGAGTTGGGATTTACAAGGTGCATCTGTACCGGCCAGTGGGTAAGCTGCGAGGGTGTTTCAGCCGCTGTCGCGGCGAAAGCAGGGGAGGGGGCTATGATCCGTTCGGCACTGCCCGGACAGCCACCGCCGTGATGATGCTGATGATGCTGATCGTGCTGATGCGATTCCTGCTGAAGCAGATGCTCAGCAGAGCCTGTTCTGGCCGCCTGTGCCTGCCCGTGACTGCCCCTGACTGCATTCAGAACACCCGCGACATCAAATGACAGTTCATTGGCGTGAACCTCAAGCCACGTGGTTCCCTCCTCCAGATAACCATACTCATGATGATCGTTAAGATGCCTGAGATGGGCAATAACCGTGTTCGCACCCTTGCTCACCATTTCACTTATGACAGCTATCTCGTCATATGGTTCAGCCTCGCGTTTTTCGATTGTAATTGCACCCTCGGGGCAGTGCCCTATACATGCGCCAAGCCCGTCACACATGAGTTCAGAAACCAGCCTTACCTTGCCGTCAATTACCTGGAGTGCACCTTCATGGCAGTTGGGAACACACATCCCGCAACCGTTGCACTTATCGTCATCTATTTTTATAATGTCTCTTTGCATTACTGTAGTTTGTTTTACAGTGCAAATGTACCCACGTGCCCTGAGCCGGAATGTAACATATGTTACAAGGTAGGTTTTTTTTCTATTTTTGTGAAAAAAAATGAGGTTTCCGATATTAAGAGATTCTCCTCTGTTCAGAGGGCTGGGTGATGACGAGATTGAAAGTCTGATAGGGTCAGTGAACTACAGGCTCAGATTCTTTCATGAAGGCGCTGTTATTGCCCTGGCCGGGGAGGAGATTCAATCACTGATGATTGTGCTTACCGGCAGTGTAAGGGGTGAAATGTCCGATCTGTCAGGCCGGACGATTAAAATTGAGGATATAAATCCTCCACAGGCACTGGCAGCAGCGGTTCTTTTCGGGACAGGGGCGAAATATCCTGTAACTGTAACTGCGAATACCGATTCGGAATTTCTGATAATAAACAGGGATGATTACATGACAATGATGGCGGGCGACAGACGGATCCTCTCCAATTACCTGTCGTTCATCTGCAACAAGGCTCAGTTTCTTTCCGGCCGTCTGAGGTATCATTCTTTCCATTCAATCAAGGAGAAATATGCCCGGTACCTGTCATCTCTTCCCGGCGCTTCGTCAGGCATGGTTATAATTGACAGTACCCAGCAGCAGTTATCGGAGTATTTCGGGGTGACAAGGCCTTCCCTTGCAAGGGCAATAGGGGAGATGATCCAGGAGGGACTGATTTCTGTCAACCGCAGGGAAGTCAGGCTTCTGAATACGAAAGGACTTTCGAAGCTCGCTTCTGCCTGACGGCCTTTATAGCCTGATAGGTCCTGAAAAAAATATGAGGACAGTTATGGTTTACCTGCTCCTGACAACCTGGTCAGAACCGGGCAGTATCACCGTAAAGCACGTCCCGCTTCCCGGAGTGCTTTCGACCGTTATTGTTCCTTTGCTCAGTGACACAAGCTCAGATACAAGCCTGAGACCGATGCCTGTTCCCTTTTCTGAGTCGGTTCCGGGTGTCGATTCGATCTCATGTCCGGTAAAGAGCTTTTTCTGACGCTCCGGAGTGATGCCTATCCCTGTGTCACAGATCCTTATCGTCACCCACTCTGAAGACTCCTCCTTCTCCCTTACAAGGACTGTTACTTTTCCGCCTCGGTTTGTGTATTTGATGGCATTGGAGAGCAGATTCCTTATTATAATGTCTGCAAGGTCCCTGTCAAACCACCCCTTCGATCTTCCCACCTGGGTGAAATTGAGGGCGATATTCTTCCTGTCGGCGCTGTCCTTGAGTATACTTATGTTGGTAAGTACTATATCTGCAAGGTCATTCTCGGCAGGGGTGTATTTGATCATGTCTTCCTGGCCTCTTCCCCATACGAGCATGTTCTCGAGAAGGCTGATAAGCTGCTGTGAAGACTGAATGCATGAGTCTGCAAGCGATTCGGTCCTGTCCCGGAATTCTTCCTCCTTAAGCATATAGAGCGAATAAAGGATGCTAACCACAGGACTCCGGAGATCGTGAGAAATGACTGAGAATACCTTGTTCTTCAGACTGACGGTTTCTGACAGCTTTTTGTTCTGAAGTGCAATCTGCTCATTCCTCGCATTGAGTTCTTCAGTACGCTCCCTGAGCTCACTGGTTCTTTCGTCGACCCTGTTTTCAAGGTGGCGGTTCAGTTCTTCGAGCTCAAGCCAGAGTTTTTCCCTTTCTTTCCCTCTGCCTACCCAGTCGGAAAGAAGCAGGGTAGCCTGAATCAGTACGAATCCGAGCATCATAAACGACAGAATATACATTTGCTGGCTTTCCTCCAGGGCGTTGGAAAGAAGTATGTCAGAAACAAGCCCGAAAACCATAACAATAAATGCAAGAAAGTAAAAAATGTCTCTGTAGTTTCCGAGGATCATCCCCCTTATGCTCATTATTACAGCGTATAAGACTCCAAAGATTGCTATTGCCTGGATGACAATGACAGCATAGGAGAACAGGTAGACAGGCAGTAATATGACTGACGCCACACCTGCCAGAAAAACAAAGTCAGTCACAAGCGAAAATGTCCTGAACCACCTGGTCGGATATATCAGGTAAGCAAGCCAAATCCCTGAAGTGACCAGAAAATACAGTATCAGGTATTCTCCCCTGACAATGAGGTGCCAGTTCCTGATGTCAATTATTGTGGCAAGATAAGGTGCGGAAAGAAACGGTCGCAGAGCAAGACAAAGTACCAGAATTGAAAACATCAGCAGTTTCCTGTCCCTTCTGTCGAGCAGGTAAAAGATAAAGAAGAAGAGAAATGAGGCCAGGAGCATCCCTGATGCGGCTATCGAAATAAACCACTGGTTTGAGAAGTTGGTTTGGATTGAACGAAATGTACCGGTCTTCATCGTCATCCAGAACCCTCCGCGACGGTGCTCGTAGTTGGAAACCCTGATCAGCAGCTCAAGTGTGTCATTTTTAGGCACATAGCTAAAGAAAAGCGGTTCGTAGGAAGGGATCGATTCTGCCCTGCTCCGGGCTGGAGTTCCGTTCCTGGCCATCGTAACCCCGTTGATTGCTATCTCGTATGACGTGTCAAAAACCGGCATGTCAAAACCCATACGGTCACGGTAGCCCTGCGGAAGCAGAATAATCGCCCTGTAGGTGCCGTAACCGAATCTCGGCAGCATTTTACCGTCAACTTCGTATTCGTTCCAGTACCCGGGGACCTTGCCGTAACAGTCCGGAGTAAGGGTGTCACATATTTTTCCGGGTACGCCATAGATGAATGTGCCGAAATAGAACTCCCACTCTCCGTTCATTCTGACAGAAAAATCATCACCCTGCTGAATAGCCCTCAGGTCAAGCACTCCCTTTTCCACACTCATGGGGTTACCTGCAGCGCTGCCTGACAGGAGCGTGAAAAATATCAGGGTAAGAGTTAACCTTCCCGGCACACACATCCTGGAAAACATAGTCTATTTGTTTATAAATCCCCGGTTTTCGAGCAGAGCTTCTATGCCCGGCTCACGCCCCCTGAATGCAATCCACATCTCAAGTTCATCCTTTGACCCCTTTCTGGAAAGGATCTCTTTCTCGAAGCGGGCTGCAACCTCTTTGTTGAATATGTCTCCGGTCTCCTTGAACGCCTTGAATGCGTCAGCGTCAAGCTGTTCACACCAGATATAGCTGTAGTACCCTGCTGAGTAACCTCCTATTATATGATTGAAATAGGTTGACCTGTAGCGGGGAATAATCTCGCTGATCAGTCCGTACTTATCCATCGCTTTCTTTTCGAACTCACCGATATTAATTTCAACAGGTTCTGTCAGTGAATGGTATTCCATGTCAAGTGACGAGGCAGCAAGGTATTCAACAGTTGTGAATCCCTGGTTGAATTTGCCGGCTCTGTCAAGCTTTTCAATAAGCGCTTCAGGAATTAATTCGCCTGTCTGGTAGTGTTTTGCATAAACCTTCAGCACCTCGGGTTCAAACACCCAGTGCTCCATTACCTGTGAAGGAAGTTCCACGAAATCACGCGATGTACCGCTTGTGTATTCCGTATTTGAAAGGAGGTTATGGAGTGCATGACCGAACTCATGGAACAGTGTGCTTGCCTCTTCGGGGGTAAGCAGTGAAGGCGTGTCGCCCGAAGGAGGAGTGAAGTTGGTCACCATGCTTACAAGCGGAGTAACAAACTTGCCGTTCTCGTCAAGACGCTGGGATCTCAATCCGCTGCACCACGCTCCGCCGCGCTTGGAAGCTCTCGGGTAATAATCGATCATCAGAATGCCGACATGCCTGTTGTCACGTTTAACCTCGAAGGTTTTTACATCAGGATGGTACAGAGGGATGTCGTTTCTCTCGCTGAATTCAAGCCCGTAGAGCCTGTTGGCAACGTAAAACATTCCGTCAGTAACATTCTTTGCAGAGAAATAGGGTCTTGTCTCCTCATCGCTGATATCATACTTCTCCTTGCGGATCTTTTCGGTATAATAGAACCAGTCCCATGGCTCGAGTTTGAATTTGCCACCTTCCCTGTCGATCAGCTCCTGCTGTGCTGCAGCCTCGGCTTTTGCCACCGGCAGGGCTGCCTCCCATATCTGTCCGAGAAAATCCAGCACTTTTTCCGGCGTTTTGGCCATGTTTCGTTCAAGGACATAGGCGGCATGGCTCTTGTAACCAAGCAGGTTTGCCTTTTCAACCCGAAGCCTGATTATGTCTGCAAGTATCTGGTTGTTATCGTGTTCGTTGCCATTATTGCCTCGCATTGAGTAGCCTCTGAACATCTTCTCCCTCAGGGCCCTGTTGTCAGCATAGGTCATAAAGGGAAAGTAACTGGGAGCCTGCATTGTGAAAAGCCATTTGCCTTCCATTCCCTTTGCCATGGCGGCTGCAGCTGCCTGCGCTCTGATCCCTTCAGGAAGGCCTGACAGATCCTGCTCATTATCAATCACCATTGTGAAATCATTGGTTTCTGCCAGCAGATTCTCTCCGAATTTTACACCCAGGAGTGACAGTTCACTGTTGAGCTTGCGAAGTTTGTCCTTGTCCTCCGGAGGGAGTCCGATACCGTTTCTGATGAAGCTGAGATACTCGTCTTCAAGCAGCTTGCTTTCCTCCGGGGTGAGATCAAACTTATCCCGGTTTTCATATACCGATTTAACTCTTTCAAACAGTTTCTCATTCAGTGCAATGTCATCCCTGTGTTTTGAAAAGAGTGGTGACATTTCCCTCTGGAGCGCCTGAATTGAGTCATTGGTGTTGGCCCCGCTGAGCGGACCCATTGCACGCTGCACTTTCTCAAGCAGTTTGCCGGTGAACTGAAGTGCCCTGACTGTATTGTCAAACGTAGGCTCGTCGGGGTTGTTAATGATTGCATTGACTTCAGCCATCTCCTCTTCCATTCCCCTGAGATAGGCCGGTTTGAAATGTTCAAGTCTGATCTTGTCAAACGGGGGTACCTCAAAAGGTGTGTCCCAGTCACAGTAGAAAGGATTCTCGCAGTTTTCCTTCTTGCAGGAAATGACTCCTATAGAGGCAATTAAAAGCATGATGAGGATTTTTTTCATATCGGCAGATGTTTGGGTTTGACGGGCTAAATTATGTATTAATGCCTTAAATAACAAAGGAACATGCAGTAATTAGCTTGTTTTGCAGCATATGCAGGACTGATCTCCTAACTGAATTCCAGGACCGGATCACCCTTTCTGACCTTGTCGCCGCTTTTAACGAGTATGTTTTTTACTGTTCCGTCACGGTCAGCTCTCACTTCCCTGAAACTCCTGCCAATCATCAGGTACATGAGTATTTCGCCTTTCTTAACTTCATCACCGACATTCAGCAGTTCCTCATCCGGACAGAAGGTAGAGGTAGCACCTGAATAGAGAAGCACTATTCCTTCGTCCGGGGAAGTGAGCAGCTTTCTCGGTGAGACCTTTGCCGCTGATCCTTTGGACAGTTCTGTTTGTTTGTCTTCAATTTCTTTCAGGAACCGTTTTCTTGCAACGCCTGATTTGTAATCACGGTACTGCCTGTCATGCATTGCCAGTTCGAAGAGTTCCTCCTCATCGGGCCCCACCGGCCATCCATTTTCGGCCATCTCCCTGCGGTAGCTGTCGAGGGCGTCAGGGTAGTTGTCCTGCGGATTGCCGTCATAGAATTCCTTACCCTCTTTCTTTGCCAGCTCAACCAGTTCGGGAGCCAGGGGCCCCGGAAGAGTCCCGGCACGGCCGAGCAGCATGTCCCAGGTGTTAGGGTCAATCATCGCGAATCGTTCCTTGCCGTTTACAAGTGAGACGATGTTCATGAGGGCCACGTTCTTTACATACTGACTGAAAGGTGTAACAAGCGGAGGATAACCCATCATAGGCCATATATGCTCAACTTCCCTGAATAATGATACGACAAGCTCATCTTCAGTCATTTCCGGTTTATTTTTTGACTTAAGGGCGGCGTTGATACCCTGGTGAACGCCCTTGAGATCAGCCATCATGCTTCCCATCATTCCGCCGGGGAGGCCCGAGCCGATAAGGAGTGATGTCATCTGCCTGTTGCGGGGATCAATGAAATAACCCAGGAAGTCGTCGATGAATTCCTGGGTGAGAGATCTCACTTTCATGTAGGCATCCATGTTTATCTCAGGAACGTCAAATCCGGCGTCCTTCATTACGGCCTGCACGGCAATGATGTCCGGGTGGACCATTCCCCAGCTGAGCGGTTCCATTGCCACATCGAGGTAGTCAGCCCCGGCTCTTGCAACTTCAAGCATTGATGCCACCGACATCCCCGGGCCACTGTGTCCGTGGTATTGGACTATTATTCCGGGGTATTTTGACTTGATCCTTCTTACAAGTTCACCAAGTGATGCCGGTCTCCCCACACCGGCCATGTCCTTCAGACATATTTCATCAGCTCCGTATCCGACCACGCGGTCTACAACACCCATGAAATAATCTACAGTATGTACCGGTGAGTGGGTTATTGAAAGCGCAGCCTGTGATATCATTCCAGCCTCCCGTGCATATTTCACCGACAGCTCCAGGTTACGGTGATCATTCAACCCGCAGAATGAGCGGGCGATGTCGACACCCTGTGCCTTCTTTACCCTGTACATCAACCGCCTTACATCTGCCGGCACAGGGTACATCCTGATCCCGTTGAGGGCTCTCTCGAGCATGTGCGTCTTAATACCGGCACTGTTGAACGGTTTGACCCATTCCCTCACAGCTGTGTTCGGATTCTCGCCGTAGAGAAGCTGAACCTGTTCGAATGCTCCACCGTTTGTCTCAATACGGTCAAAACAACCCATCTCAATTATATGCGGGGCAACGGCAGTAAGCTGGTCAACCCTGGGCTGGTACTTGCCCGATGACTGCCACATGTCACGGTAAAGCAGACTGAATTTTATCTTCTGTTTCATTGCAATGTGAATTAGCCGGTTTCATCGTTACTGTAAGGCCGGCAATGAAGCTTCAAAGATAACCCGGTTTGTGAATTCAGAATTGACAAATGTCAATGATATAAAAAGAAAGAAGGTACTTCCTGAAGCACCTTCTTATCAACCTAAACCTGATCGTAGACAGGCCGGACGGCCTGATTAAGGAAGGAAAAAAGTCTTTCTTCCCGGAGTTACTCCGCTATGAGTGCCGGGAAATAGGATGCAATCAGTAACGTTGCATCAAAATCTTCAGTCGGACCTGTGGATATGACTTTCTGATGGAAGTAGTCACTCCTGTCCAGCTTTTCATCACAGGTTACAAGACCAAGGGAATTGTACCTGCTGTCAAGTCTGTTAACCCCGAAAAATTTACCGTTACAGGTATACATAACTGAAAGTTCATCGGAGATGACTACATAATTTTTGCAGTTTTTCTCCTTGTCTACCAGAATCTTAACCTGCATAGGCGAGTTTTCGTAATTGATGAGGTAGCATTTCATCTCCTCACCTGCCAGCATTACCGGCTTGTCACTCAGCTCAATTGTGAACATTCCGAGGGGAGTGTTCGAATTCCCCCTGATAATCACTTTGCCAAACGAGAACGTTGAAAACGCTGCAAGCAGCACCAGGCCAACAATAAATCTTTTCATGACTAACCCGTTTTAGTTTAACACTTAACTGTCCTGTAAGAAAGCGGAACTGTCCTTTTCCATCTTCTTTCCAATTATAAAGACCGTCAACCCCCTTCTCTGTTGCATGGATTCTTTGTTAATCTTTTGTTAAGCATTCATATTACCCTGCATCATCCACATAATCAGACAGAAGGCATCAGATTTTTTTTACCGTGATATTAACGGATGATGTATTTGGCGCATCAAAAGTTATTTTATATCTTTGTGTTCCAAAATACAGGTATGAACAGACTGGAACACAGGTTTATGATGAACCGCCTCGGAAGAAGGCTTTATCATTGCCTTATGTTCTACGCCCAATAGCCTTTCATGCAGGGCTTGCGAAGTCCTGATCCTTTTACCCTGTTTTCTCCAAAACCATTCTTTGATTATGAAAGGCTTAATATTCAGTATTAAAAAATATGCAATTCATGACGGCCCCGGAATAAGGGTCACAGTATTCATGAAGGGGTGTCCGCTCGACTGCTGGTGGTGTCACAACCCCGAGGGCAAGGCGACAGGCATCCGGATGGTTGAGAGAATTGACCGGGTGGGAGAGAAGGAGTTCAAATCGGTGGAGCAGGTGGGCCATGAATATACTCCGGAGGAGATTCTTGCCAGGGTTGAATCTGACAGGGTATTCATGGAACACTCAGGCGGCGGGGTGACTTTTTCAGGCGGCGAACCGCTGATGCAGCACAATTTTCTCGTTGCGACACTCACCCTGCTGAAGCAGGGCGGATTTCATACAACCGTCGACACATCAGGGTATGCCAGGCACGAGATACTGCAAAAGGTCATGCCTGTTACCGACCTGTTCCTTTATGACATAAAACACACCGACCCGGAGATACACAGGAAATTCACAGGCGTCAGTAATGAGCTTATAATTTCCAATCTTGACATGCTTCTTGCGGAGGGTAAGGATGTAATGATACGAATCCCTGTAATTCCCGGGGTGTCAGCCGATGCGGAATACATGAAGCAGCTTCGCGGTTTCATTGAAAAGCGCAATAACGGTCATATAAAGGAAATAAACCTGCTGCCGTATCACAAGACCGGCAGTTCAAAGTACCGCCGTTTCGGACTTGATGACAGGATGTTGTCTGTCAGCCAGGTATCAAACGGTCATCTTGATGATTACATTGAAATTTTAAAACCGCTCGGAATTCACGTTAAAAAGGGCGGATGACAAAAAAAATACTTGCAGAAGACACTTGACTATGAAAATGACAGAGAGAGTTACGAAGCTCAGGGAACAGAGCCTGAGCGCGACAGAGACAATAACCGCCGAGAGGGCGCAGCTGATAACCAGGTTTTATTCCAGTGGTGAAGCCCTGGGCCTGTCTGCCCCCGTCCTCAGGGCCCGTGCCTTTGAATACATCCTCAGGAACAAGGCCATATGTATTAATGAGGGTGAACTCATTGTGGGCGAAAGAGGTCCGGCCCCGAAA
The DNA here is from genome assembly GCA_964635655.1 of uncultured Rikenella sp. Taxonomy (GTDB): domain Bacteria; phylum Bacteroidota; class Bacteroidia; order Bacteroidales; family VadinHA17; genus SR-FBR-E99. Next base: position 75,658 of record CAZWOC010000012.1, read on the forward strand.
GCCACACCGACATATCCTGAGATAAGCCTTCACTCAATCCAGGATCTTGAAATCCTCAACAGCCGTGAAAAAGTCTATTTCAGGGTGAGTGATGATGTAAAAAGGATATACTCGGAAGAGATTATCCCATTCTGGAAAGGGAGGAGCAACCGTGACCGGATCATGGAGCGGATGACACCGGAGTGGCTTGCAGCCTATAAAGCCGGGATATTTACAGAGTTTCAGGAACAGCGCGCCCCGGGTCACACTGTTTTGGGATACAAGATGTTTCATACCGGGTTTCTCGATCTGAAAAAGGAGATAGCAGCAGCCGTGGCAGCGCTCGATTTCCGCAATGATCCCCAGGCATATGAAAGGAATGAGGAGCTGAAGGCAATGGATATTGCCTGTGATGCAATAATAATGTATGCCGGCAGACATGCTGACATGCTTGAGGTCATGGCCGCGAAGGAAAAGGATGCCGTCAGGAAAACAGAGCTTGAGGCGATGGCTGCAGTCTGCCGCCGTGTCCCGGCCAATGCACCCGAAACATTCCATGAGATGCTGCAGCATTACTGGTTTATACACCTCGGTGTGGTTACAGAGCTTAATCCATGGGACTCATTCAATCCCGGCCGTCTGGATCAGCACCTGTGGCCGGTATACAGAAAAGAAATTGAAAGCGGAAACATCACTCCGGACAAGGCTTATGAGCTCCTCGGCTGCTTCTGGGTGAAATTCAACAATCACCCGTCACCGCCGAAGATGGGGGTGACAGCCCAGGAAAGCAATACCTATACAGACTTCTGCCTGATCAACCTCGGAGGTGTCAAGCCTGACGGCACAGACGCTGTCAACCCTATGACATATATCCTCCTCGACGTCATACAGGAAATGCGCATTCTGCAGCCCAGTTCGATGGTGCAGGTCAGCCGCAAGAACCCTGACTCATTTGTCCACAAGGCACTGGATATAATAAAAACCGGATTCGGACAGCCTTCGGTCTTCAATACCGAAGCCATCATACAGGAACTGCTGAGGCAGGGCAAGAGCATCGTCGACGCCCGTAACGGAGGAGCATCAGGCTGCGTTGAGACTGGCGCCTTCGGTACCGAATGTTACTGGCTGACTGGTTACTTTAACCTCGTCAAGATCCTTGAAGTGACCCTCAACAACGGTTTCGATCCCCGTACAGGCGTACAGGTGGGACCTGAAACAGGGGACCCTGCCACATTTACATCTTTCGAAGAGTTTATGCTCTCCTATAAGCAGCAGATCAATTACTTCGCAGATGTGAAGATAATGGGTAACAATGTCATAGAGAAGACATTCGCCATACACCTCCCTGTCCCGTTCCTGTCGCTTCTTCTTGAAGACTGCATCGCCAACGGCAAGGACTACAATAACGGCGGCGCCAGGTACAATACAACATATATCCAGGGTGTGGGCCTCGGAAGCATCACTGACATACTGACCTCAATCAGGTACAATATCTATGACAAGCATCGTTTTACATGGAATGCACTGATGACCGCCCTGAAAAACAACTTTGAAGGGGCCGAGCAGATGCAGTATGACATGATCTACAACACACCGAAGTACGGTAATGATGATGACTATGCAGATGCACAGGCTGTGTCTGTGTTTGAGTTCTTCCATGATGCAGTCAGCGGCAGGCCTACCCCCCGCGGAGGCATCCACCGCATCAACATGCTCCCTACAACCTCACACGTTTATTTCGGCAATGTCACAGGTGCAACCCCGGACGGTCGAAAGGCATTTGTGCCGCTCTCAGAGGGGATATCTCCTTTCCAGGGTGTTGACCGCCAGGGACCGACAGCCGTCATCAAATCAGCATCAAAACTTGATCACCTCAGAACCGGAGGCACCTTGCTGAACCAGAAATTCTCGCCTGAGTTCTTTGAGGATGAAGGGAGCTACAAAAAACTTACAGCTCTCATCAGAAGTTATTTCAGCCTCGATGGTCACCATATACAGTTCAACGTTGTAAGTGCAGATACACTCCGTGAAGCGCAGAAACATCCCGAACTGTACCGTGACCTGATAGTGCGTGTTGCCGGCTACAGTGATTACTTCAATGACCTGGGCGAAGATCTTCAGAACGAGATCATACGCCGTACAGAACACACTGATTTTTGACGGATTCGCAGGCAGCGCCCTGATTGGTTAAGCGAAAAGCAACCGGAGACCAAATTTTATCGGTTTTCAGTTGCTTTTCAGCTTTTTTTTTTATATATTTTGTAAGAATTTATAGCTGCAGATCTCCGGGTTTTATGATCTGGTAAGCGCAGCATTTAAAGCCTTAGCCGTGAAGAAGATATTTGACTATTTCGACACCCGCTACAGGGCTGAAACACTTGGCAGACCTGCAGACCAGACAGGTCCGGTTATTACAATATCACGCCTTACCGGATGCGACGGCCGGGAAGTGGCCGCTGAACTCGTGGCTCAGCTGAATCTAAGGTATCAGACAAACAGATGGAGGTGGGTTGATAAGGATATTATCTATCACGCAGCACATGAGTTAAGGACTGATACCCATCGTGTAGAGACCTATTACCAGGGCCTGGGAATGACAGATATATCACAGATGATAATGGCATTTTCCGGTTCTTTCGTGACTGACAGCTCGGTGAAGAAGGCAATAAAGGAGGTTGTCATGTCGATTGCCCGTGACGGTTACGCCGTTATAATAGGCAGGGGAGGGGTTTCAATCACCCGTGAAATGGCCAACGCGTTGCATGTAAGACTTGTAGCTCCGGTATATTGGAGGGTGCAGAATGTTATGAAAAAGAAAGGGATGGTTACTAAAAGGCCGAGGAATATGTAACACAGACTGACGAAAAAAGGCAGAAACTGATTGTGGATTTCCTTGACAAGAAACCTCAGTGCATCGATTATCTTTTCGATGTGACGCTGAACAGAAGCAGTTTCACCCTTGAGCAGGTCTCATCACTTATATTAACGATATATGAGACGAAGCTGGGGCTGAAACCTCAATGATAAAGCTGTGTGTTTCAGAGTTTGGCACAGTTGGATGGTTGATTTAGAGGAGGGTAAGTGAAAGGGCCGGAGAGAATCTGACTTCCGGCCCTTTCCAATTCAGGTCCTACAGGCAGCATATGTCGGAAATCCGCTTTACATGCTCTGCAGTCCGTTTATCAAGTGAATTTGCATATGCTTCCCAGTCTTCAATCAGGCGACGAGCCACTCCTGTTTCGATTGCCGCACGGGCTACCGAAGTGGCAACCCTTGAGATAAGGCGGGGGTCAAGTGGTTTGGGAATAATATACTCCCTGCCGAACACGAGTCTATCCAATCCGTAAGCCGTGAGCACCGATCCGGGTACAGGCTCCCTGGCGAGCCCGGCAAGAGCACGGGTAGCAGCCAGCTTCATCTCCTCGTTGATGGTCCGGGCCCTTACATCCAGTGCGCCCCTGAAGATGAAGGGGAATCCCAGCACATTGTTGATCTGGTTGGGGTAATCAGACCTGCCTGTGGCGAAGATAAGGTCGTCTCGCGTAGCCATGGCGTCCTCATAGCTTATCTCCGGATTGGGATTGGCCATTGCAAAAACTATCGGGTTGGGGGCCATCGTCCTCAGCATCTCCTTTGTAAGCATGTTGGCCACCGACAGGCCGAGAAAGACATCAGCTCCGCTCACCGCCTCAGCCAGGGTGTTTATGTCACGGGCAGTAATCCATTCCTTTTTGTATTTGTTGAGATCAGTTCGTTTTGTATTGATTACCCCCTTGCTGTCAACCATTACGACATTCTCCCTTTTTACCCCGAGTGCCACATAGAGCCTTGTGCATGAGTTGGCTGCCGCACCGGCACCACATACCACCACCTTAAGATCAGGGAGCTTCTTGCCGGTGATCTCAACAGCATTCAGTAACCCTGCAGCAGATATTATTGCCGTACCGTGCTGGTCATCATGAAATACCGGGATGTCAAGCATCTCCTTGAGTCTCGTTTCAACCTCGAAGCATTCCGGGGCTTTGATATCCTCGAGGTTGATGCCCCCGAATGTGGGTGCAATCTTCGCACATATCTCTATCAGCTTCTCCGGGTCCTTCTCGTCAACCTCAATATCAAATACATCGACATCCGCAAAGACCTTGAAAAGCAGTCCTTTGCCCTCCATGACCGGCTTCCCGGCAACGGCTCCTATGTCACCCAGCCCAAGCACGGCAGTGCCGTTTGAGATGACTGCTACAAGATTGCCCTTTGCCGTATATAAATAGGCGTCATCCGGATTCTTCTCTATCTCCAGGCACGGGTAGGCCACACCGGGAGTATAGGCCAGACTTAGATCTAACTGAGTACAGTAAGGCTTGGTGGGAATTACCTCCACCTTGCCCTTGCGACCGCGGCTGTGGTACAGCAGCGCGTCCTCTTTTGTGGCTTTTGGCATGACGGAATGTGATTTGATTGTGAACTTATGGTCCATGAGATAATAAATACGAATTTAAGTCATTTCTCAGTCTGTTCCTATTTTTTCATAATTATATGAGCGATTCCCTTTGCACTCTATGGGAAATTAGATATTTTTCAGTGCTTTAAATAGACCTTCAGGAGACCTGCTATGAATTCCTCACTTCAGAACATTGCCATTGGAGTCGATATTGGCGGCAGTCACATTACCGCCGTTGCTGTCGATATGACTGCCCACCGCATTATCAGCGGCTCCCGGGCAGAGAGCCCGGTAGACAACAAGGCGGAAGCCGACGAGATACTTACAGTCTGGAGTGATACCCTGAAACAGGTGATTAAAGGAATACAGATTTTCAATTTGCGTGGCATCGGCTTTGCAATGCCGGGCCCCTTTGACTATGTAAGAGGCATATGCCTCATCAGGGGAGTGCCTAAATATGAAAAACTATACGGCATAAATGTAGGTAAGGCAATCAGCTCAAGACTGGGATTACCTTGTGATTGCCGTGTAAGATTCATGAATGATGCAAGCTCGTTCGCCGTGGGCGAAGCATGGGCAGGCAAGGCTGCAGGTTACAAAAGGATTATGGCCATTACTCTCGGCACCGGCTTCGGATCAGCTTTTCTCGAAGACAGGATACCTGTTGTTCAGGGCGACAGGGTCCCGAAAATGGGATGTGTTTACCATCTGCCTGTCGGCTCCGGCATAGCTGACGATTATTTCTCGACACGCTGGTTCACGGCACGTTACAAAGAAGTGACAGGCCTTGAGGTAAACGGGGTCAGGGATGTTGCCATAATGGCCGGACGAGCCCCTGAGGTGCATGAGATCTTCAGTGAGTTCGGAAAAGGACTCGGAACCTTTCTTGCTCCCTGGCTTAAAAGCTTTGACGCCGGAATACTCGTGATCGGAGGAAATATTTCACACGCTTACAATCTCTTCGGCCCTTCAATGGAAGAGGCACTTCGCGAAGAGAAATGTGACACTGTGACTGCAATTTCGGAACTGAAGGAAGATGCAGCCCTGCTGGGCAGTGCATATCTGCATGATGACGGTTTCTGGAAGGCAGTCCAGCCTGCCCTTCCCTTAATGTAAGACGCAACAACCTGAATTATATGAATGAGAAAAAAATCGAGATGAGACTGGTGGTGCCGGTGCTCCTCTCCTTCTTCGTGATGAGCTTTGTTGACCTGGTGGGAATTGGCAAAGACCGGGTGGCAGGCGACCTGGAACTGAGCGACTTTATCCTTGGCCTTATCCCGTTCGCAGCTTTCATCTGGTTCTTCATCCTTTCGGTACCCGTCGGGATCATACAGGCACGGGTCGGGAAGAAAAAAATGCTGAACATCGGGATGATAATTACCGGCATAGGGCTTTTTATTCCATATTTCTTCTACAACTTCGTTACTGTGATTGCGGGTTTTGCACTCCTGGGCATCGGCAACACAATAGTACAGGTCTCTGCCAACCCGCTCATGGTCGATGTGGTGCCGGGTCGCAGGGCCTCCAGTTTCCTCAGCTTCTCACAGTTCATAAAAGCTATCGGGTCAATGCTTGCAGCTCCTCTTGCAGTACTTTTCGCAAGCAGGTTCGGCGACTGGAAGCTGCTTTTCCTTGTATATGGCATAATCTCCTTCCTGAGTGTCCTCTGGCTGGGATCAGTGAAGATAGAAGAGACTGCTTCCGCTGGTAACAAAGCTTCAATGGCTTCAGCTTTCCGCCTGCTCGGTAACTCGTACATCCTGATGATGGTCCTGTCAATATTCCTTGTTGTGGGTATCGACGTGGGATTCAATTACTTCTCCGGGAAATTCCTGATGACAAGATTCGGATTTGAAGAGGTTTCCGCACAATCAGGACGTAGCATTTACTTCCTGGGACGTATGCTCGGCACCTTCGCCGGAGCCCTTATTCTGACAAAACTTTCCTCCACGAAGGGGTTACTATACAGCTCAATCCTTTCTATCATTACAATACTTCTTATAATGATAATCCCTGAATCAAAAGCTGCTGCCTGGATACTTGTCTTCCTGATCGGCCTCGGCGTTGCAAATATCTTCCCGCTGGTGTTTTCTCTCACAGTGCAGAGATATCCTGACAGAAGCAACGAAATTTCCGGTCTTATGATGATGGCAATATCGGGAGGAGCACTTATACCGCCTGTGATAGGGCTGGTAAGCGATTCCCTGGGAGTGGTTCCGGGGATGGGCGTCCTGCTGCTGTGTGCAGCTTATCTTCTGATTGTGTCATGGATCATTATCAGAAAAAAGATTGTCAATATCTGATCTTATTGACTTTCCGGCGTTTCCTGGTCCTGGTCCTGATCCGGCAAACGGAAATTATAAAAATGTCAAGATGATGAAGCATTTAATTCCTGTTTTCATTTTGCTCTTAATGTGCTCATGTGCCGGGAAAAAGCCTGTCAGGCCGAACATAATCTTCATCATGACTGATGACCACGGTTACCAGGCAGTCGGAGCCTACGGCAGCGGACTCAACAAAACCCCGAACCTTGACCGGATTGCAGATCAGGGGATCATCTTCCGCAACAGTTTTGTCTGCAACTCAATCTGCGCACCGAGCAGGGCGGCTCTCCTTACGGGCAAACACAGCCATGCCAACGGCCATATTGACAACAGGGTCAGGTTTGACAGCTCACAGGTTACATTCCCGAAACTGCTTCAACAGGCAGGATATCAGACTGCACTGATAGGCAAATGGCACCTGAAGAGCGAACCATCAGGTTTCGACTACTGGAGCATCCTGCCAGGGCAGGGAAGCTACTATAACCCGGATTTCATTGAAAAGGACAGGACTTACCGTCAGACAGGCTATGCCACTTCGATAATAACAGATAAGGCCATCGAGTGGATCGGTCAGAGAGATACGACAAGACCGTTCTGCCTTCTGGTTCATCACAAGGCGCCTCACCGGAACTGGATGCCTGACACCGCAGACCTTGATCTTTATGACGGTGCCCGGTTTCCTGTACCTGATAACTTCTTTGATACTTACACGGGAAGGGAGGCAGCAGCCCTGCAAGAGATGAGTGTAATCAAAGACATGCGCCTGTCCTCTGATCTGAAGATCACGGGTGTTGACGGCGACTCCCTTTCTCAGCCTGAGAAGGACTACATCTGGTACCTTGAACACCGGATGACGCCGGAGCAGCGTGCAGCATGGATTAAAGAGTATGACAGCATAAGCGACGCCTTTAATGCCGATCCCCCGGAAGGGGACTCACTGGCCCTGTTCAAACTGAACAGGTACCTTACTGATTATCTCAGGACAATAGAGTCGGTTGACCGCAACACAGGAAGACTGCTTGATTACCTTGAATCAGCGGGGCTCCTCCGGAATACACTTGTTGTCTATACATCTGACCAGGGCTTTTACCTGGGTGAACACGGCTGGTTTGACAAACGGTTCATGTATGAGGAGTCGTTCCGCACTCCCCTGATGATGAGGCTGCCTGAGTCACTTACCGCCCATGGCGATATAAATGAAATGGTGCAGAACATTGACTTTGCACCTACATTCCTTGAGCTGGCCGGTGTCAACCCTCCCGATGACATGCAGGGGGTGTCGCTCGTTCCCCTGCTTACCGGCAGGAAGCACGGGAAATGGCGTGATGCCCTGTACTACCACTATTATGAATACCCTGCCGAGCATGCAGTGCGGAAGCACTACGGCGTTCGTACCGACAGGTACAAACTGATTCATTTTTATGATGATGTTGATGCCTGGGAACTTTATGACCTGCAGGCTGACCCGCACGAAATGAGCAACCTTATTGATGACCCCGGTTATGACAGGGTGGAACAGCACCTCCGGAAGAGGCTGGCTGCCCTCAGAAAAGAATACAGTGTTCCGGAAGAATGATTTAAAAAATCAGGATATGGCAGGAAATTCATTGAAGAGAAGAGATTTCATCAGAAAAGGAGCCGTGGCCGGAGCCGCACTCACAATAGTTCCGCGGCACGTCCTTGGCGGCAACGGCTACCTGGCACCCAGTGATCAGCTGACGAAGGGTATCGTAGGTGTCGGAGGCATGGGCCTGGGACATTTCAATTATGAGAATACCCGCCTGCTTGCAGTATGCGACGTTGATTCCGGACACCTCAGAAGAGCTCTTGACAAGGCAGGCAAGGGGGTCAGGGGTTATCATGATTTCCGTGAACTGATCACCAACCCTGATATTGATATCGTTCACATCGCCACACCTCCTCACTGGCACGGTGTGATTGCAAAAATGGCAGCAGAGGCAGGAAAGGATATCTGGTGCGAGAAACCGATGACCCGCACAATCGGAGAAGGCAAGAGGCTTGTTGAGGCGGTCAGGGCAAACGGAAGGATGTTCAGGCTGAATACATGGTTCCGGTTTACGGGACAATTCTACGGGCTTGGCACTACAGTACTGCCACTGAAAAAAATAGTCAGCAGCGGTATCCTGGGATGGCCGCTGAAGGTGACAATAAGCGGGATTACAGGGTATGACTGGAAATTCTACTGGAGCGGAAAAACTGACCTGCTTCCGGAGCCGGTGCCTTCAGAACTTGATTATGACATGTGGCTGGGCCCGGCGCCGGTCAAACCGTACAACAAACTGAGGGTTCATGAGAACTTCCGCGGATACTGGGATTATGACGGGGGAGGCCTCGGTGACATGGGTCAGCACTACATTGACCCGGTACAGTACCTCCTTGACAAAGACAACACAAGCCCGGTATCTGTGGAAATTGACGCTCCACAGCAGCATTATGACGCAGTGGGGTCATGGCGAAGAATAACGTACAGGTATGAAGACGGATGTCAGATAATCCTTGACGGCGAAAACCGCGACAAGGAAGCGGCATACATCGAAGGTCCGCTGGGAAAGATATATAAGGGTTTTGCCTCCGACATCCCCAACCTGTCAGAGCTGGTCAATGACCTTCCTGATCCGGCTCCCCAGGTCACATCGTTCACCGAATCGGTGAAGACAAGGAGACCATTCGCCCTTAACGAGGAAAACGGGCACAGATCGTGCACAATTGTAAATATGGGTGTTATTGCGCTCCGGCTTGGCCGCAGCCTTAAGTATGACCCAGATAAGCAGCTTTTCATAGGTGATGATGCCGCAAACGCGCTTGTTGACCAGCCTATGAGAGGTGAATGGCATATGTAAATAAAAAAGACAATATATCATGAACAGAATCAGAACTCTTTTGACTTTGACGGCGATGGTGCTCATCAGCGCTGCTGTCAGTGCCCAGGATGTAAGGACTCTCGGGACGAAGGTAGCGGATCTGCTGGCGAGGATGCCTGCAGACAACATGGAGCTTGCATCGCGTCTTATGGAAGACATGTATGCACTTGGTGATGAGGGACGAGCTATGATTTGCGAACAGGTGGTCCCCGCCGGCAACGGCGATGACCTCCGGGCAAGGTATGCTGTCGCATCTCTCACAGCACACCTGTCAGGCGACAGTAATGATGCCAGAAAGCTTGCCTGGGAGAAACAGTGCATTGCTTACATGAAGAAGGCTGTGGACAGGGAAGTCAGGTCATTCTTCATGAGACAACTCAACCTGGTTGGCTCTGACATGGCTGTTGAGGCTCTGGCTGATTATGTAAGCTCTTCTGAAATGTGTGATGATGCAGTTATAGTGCTACAGTCGGTTGGCAGCGAGGCAGCTGCTTCTCTCCTGTACACCGCCCTGAGCTCAGGGAAGTGTCCTTGTGCAGCACAGGCGATGGTGGCTCTGGCTGAGACTCATCCGGGCACTTCGACAGACATCTACAAAAAATGGTACGGCAACGGAAGTGCTGCAGAGAAGGGTGCAGCCCTTTATGCAATAGCATCAACAGGCGCAGCTGAAGCATACGAATTGCTTCTCGGGGCAGCTTCTGCAGCCTCATTCCGCCGTGATCAGACAGGGGCGGTGCAGGCGCTGCTCCTGTATGCCAAAAAGATAGGCCTTGCAGGCGAGGTTAAGAAGATGGAACGTATAACCGACCAGGTATTGGAGGCAAGCCAGGTACCTGAAGCTGCCGGGCAGCGGTTGGCTGCAATGAGTGTCATATCGGAGGTGAAGGGTGACGGTGCCCTGGCCATGCTTCTTGAAGCTGCCGATGACCCTGACATTGCTATCAGGGGAGGCGTCATGCGTCTTGCAGCCGGCATCCCCGGCAGCGATGCAACAAAGAAATGGATCAGCCGGTATGCAAAGGTCTCACAGGAAGCCAAACCTGAAATACTGTACATGCTCGGCGAAAGGGGAGATGAACTGGCTGTGCCCCTGCTGATGAAGGCTCTTGATGACCCGTCTCCCGAGGTGGCGGCCGGGGCTGTCACAGCTCTCGCAAGACTGCAGGGTATTCAGGCTGTTGACCCGCTTATTTCATGGTTGCTGAAATATGACAGCGAGGAAGGGCACCGTGCTGCTGCAACAGCACTGACAACAATTCTCGACAGCACAGGCATGAGGAAAATTGCTGCCGCACTGCCCGAATCCAAAGGAAGCGCAACCGTCACACTTATCAGGCTGCTCGCATGGTCAGGCCAGAAAAACTTTTTCAGTGCTGTGTTCCCGTTTACTGAATCAGATGATCCTGGCGTGAGAGCAGCTGCACTGGCCTCTCTTGCATCACTGGCCTCATATGATGACCAGCTCCGCATTATCGGACTTCTTGAAGCAGCCTCTGACAGGGCTGAGATCACTGAGTTGCAGCGGGCACTGCTGAGTGCCGCAAGGCAGGGAGACGATCCCTCCGGGAGATCTGCAGTCATACTTAAGTCACTCGACACCAGCCGTGACAGGCTGAGGCTTATACCGCTCCTGGCTGAAACAGGAGGCGAAGAAGCGCTGAAGAGAGTGGCTGCCGAATTTGATAACGGCGACGCTGCAACACGCGATGTATGCTTTGCGGCACTTTCTTACTGGGCTGACAGATCGGCAACGGGAGTCCTCCTCGGGATTACTGCCTCGGGGAACAAAACTTTCGGACAGCCGGCCTTTGACGCCTACATGAGAATGGTTTCTGTCTCTGATCTGACACCTGAACGCAAGCTGCTGTTGGTGAAGGACATAGCTCCGTATGCAGCTGACCCCGCAGCAAGGGCCGGAATGGTGGCATTTGCAGCTTCACTGGGTATTCGCCAGGCAGGTTTCTTCGTGACCCCTTACCTGTCAGACCCTGTTGAGGATGTGAAAAAGGCAGCTGCAGAGGCGATTGAAACGCTTAACCTGCCTGAAGACGAGATGTTTGAACAGATGTTTAACGGAAAAGACCTCACCGGATGGCAGGGCCTGGTGGGTAACCCCCTGACAAGGGCTGTAATGAAACCCAGGGAGCTTGCAGCAAAACAAAAGGAGGCCAACCTGAAAATGCTTGAGAACTGGAGCGTCCGGGACGGTATGATATGGTTCACCGGCACGGGCGACAACCTGTGCAGTGTAAAGGAATACGGTGATTTTGAAATGTATGTCGACTGGCGTATCACCAAAGACGGTGACAGCGGGATATACCTGCGAGGCTCACCCCAGGTACAGATATGGGATAATGCACGGACCGATGTGGGAGCACAGGTCGGCTCAGGAGGCCTCTACAACAACCAGCAGAATCCTTCAGAACCGCTGACAGTGGCTGACAATCCGGTAGGAGAATGGAATACCTTCCGTATATTGATGACCGGAGACAGGGTCTCTGTCTGGCTTAACGGTGAACCGGTGGTCGATAATGTAATTATGGAGAACTACTGGGACAGGTCGATCCCTATCTTCAAAAAGGGTGCAATCGAGCTTCAGGCACACGGAACTGACCTGGCCTTCAGGGATATATATGTCAGGGAGATCAAGTCCTCCGAATACAACCTTACCGTGAAGGAAAAGGAAGCCGGGTTCGTTTCACTCTTCAATGGCAGGAACCTCGACGGCTGGATTGGCAACAAGGTATCGTACACAGTTGAGGACGGAATTATTGTAATCAAGCCGGGCAATGACAGTGGCGGCAATCTTTATACTGAAAAGGAATATTCTGATTTCGTTTTCCGCTTCGAGTTTCAGCTCACACCAGGGGCCAATAACGGCCTCGGAGTACGCACCCCGGTTGAAGGCGATGCTGCATACGTCGGAATGGAGATTCAGATACTTGACAATACTGCTTCAATTTATTCTGACCTTCATGAATACCAGTATCACGGCTCTGTTTACGGGGTCATCCCCGCACGGAGAGGATTCCTGAGACCGGTGGGCGAATGGAATTACGAGGAGGTTACTCTCCAGGGCACAAAGGTAAAGGTCGTCCTTAACGGTACCACGATAGTCGACGGTGATATAGCAGGTGCAATTGAAGCAGGAACAATTGACGGGAAAGAGCATCCGGGACTTAAGAACAGCAAGGGACATATCGGATTTTTAGGGCACGGCTCAGTCGTAAAATTCAGGAATATCCGGATCAGGGAACTGTAAATTGTTTAGTCATACCATGACGTCGGGTTATCAACGATTTATCAACAGATGTCAAATAGTGGGCTTCTGAATTTTGAGTGCAACATAAAAAGAGTCAAATTTGTCCACCCTGTACAAGGAAGGGAGACTGGTTGCGTTATTATATTGGCGACAGGGGCGGAGAACTGAATAAAATATGAAAATACTTATCTGTGAAGATAATCTGATGGTTTCAAAGGCAATGTCTGTTGTCATAGAACGGGAAGGGTATGATCCGGTTACTGCAAGTGATGGCAACATAGCTATTGAAGCGCTTAAGAAGACGGATTTTGATCTTGCCATTGTGGATATTCATATGCCTTATCACAGTGGTCTGGAGGTGATCAGGTTCCTCAGGACTGAATTGAAAAAGCAGACACCGGTACTGATCGTATCTGCTTTCAGTGACCCACAGATACGTCGCCAGGCCGGTGAGATGAAGGTAAGTGGTTATCTTACAAAGCCGTTTGATCCGGAAGATCTGCTGAGAAAAATCCGGGGTGCGGTAGCTGTAGTATAGAGTATGTTGAACAGGAATTACATAACAGTTTTCACTTTCATGGTCATGTTTTTCATGACCACCGGAATGCTTTCTGCACAGACCGTCACCGATCCGGAAGCGGAGTATGCGAGAATTCGCACTCTTGCTTTTGATGGCAGGTATTCTGAGGCTGAACCCGCAGCCCGGATCCTCGTTAAACTGTTTCCTGAATACGGTGATGCCCGTATTCTTCTGGGCCGTATCATAGCATGGCAGGGGAGGTATGACGAAGCTGCTTCAGTGATTGACACCCTCATCGCTTCAGACCCGGAAAACAGTGACGCTCTCTCAGCCCTGGCTGACATACGCAGATGGACACGTGACAGGTCACAGCAGTTCACAGCACCGACAGACATCAGGGCCGGATACCAGTTTGATACCTACAGTGAACCCTATGACAGGTTCTGGCAGGTCTTTTCACTTGGCGCAGGCCATCGCTTTTCATGGGGAACTGCCATTGCAACGGTCAACTATGGCCATATAAATACCGGCCCCCCTTCATCAACTGACGGTGACGATTTCCAGTTTGCCGCGGAAGCATGGCCGGAACTGACCAGGAAAAACTATGCATATGTTGCATACGCCTACAGCAACGGCCCCTGGTTCCCCCGCCACCGGGCTTCACTTGAACTGTGGCAGACACTTCCCAAAGGCTTTGCTGCTTCAGCAGGCATCAACTATTACTATTTTGACCATAATATCTTTATAGGTACAGTTTCAGTCGAAAAATACCTTGCCAGGTACTGGTTCTCCGGCAGAGCTTATCTCCATTTCAAGGATATCGGTGTCACAACGTCATTCTTTATCAACGCCAGGAGATATCTGGGCACCACTGATTATCTGCAGCTGACTGTTGGAACAGGAACAGCGCCTGATGAACCGTATGACATTGTCACGGACCTCGAACGGCAGAAGGCCTCTTCAGTCAGACTTACATGGTTCAACCAGGTCAGCCCGATGTGGTCATTCAGAATTGGCGCCGGGTATTCATACGAAAAGTACAATTCAACTTCATACCGTAACAGGTTTGAAGGCAACATAGGATTAACAAGAGGCATCGGAAAGGTGAAATGAAGAAGACAAAGACAATAGCGCTTGCCTTTGCACTTACCACAATAACGTTACTGGGCTTCAGTCCGGCTAACGAAGGTAATACTGATTCCGTACGGTCTTACACAACGGAGCCGGCCCTGCCGGTGCTCTCTACGTTCCCTTCGGAGCTTACAGTAAGCGGACTTGTCTCTCTGGCCAAAGGTAACTATGTCCTCCAGTTGGGCGCATTCGGCCGCCGTGTTAATGCTGAAGCTCTGGGCAGAAAAATCACAGGGATGTCAGGACTCCCGACAGAGGTAATCGAAGAAGGGGGACTGTTCAAGGTACTGATCAACAGTGCTATGAGAGGTGAGGCCCCCTGCCTGTTCATTCCTATCGACTTCACGGGTGAGGGCAGTGCCGGAAAGCCGGCTGAAAAAATCACAGAGCAATCAGGAAATGATGCTCCGGAAGTGACTGAAACAGGGCCGGCCCGAGGCACGGGGACAGTTGCCGGAAAGGATTCAGTCAGCCAGGGCGCAGTTGCTAAACCGGCTTCGATACCTGCCACTGCAATCATTCCGGTACAGGAAGCACAGGTCAGTATGCAGCCGGCGACAACGGTGGCTGAAAAACCTGCTGAAAATCAGACAGCAATACAGAGATTGCGTGACTTCTTTCTTTTCAGGGGCAATGGCCCATGGCTTACAAGGTATAATTACTTCGGGAAATCGGTAGCGCTTGTAAATGCACTCATAATTACGATAATTGCCTCGTTGGCTACAATGCTGGTTCTCCTCATTGTTATCCTTCTTAACAGGAGAAGCATGGAAAAGGAGGCAAGACTGAGACAATACCTCCTGGAACAGTACCAGTCGCTCATCATTGACTACCTCTTTGGAAGCAGCAGTCCCGAACAATTCAAAAGGATTGCTTCCGACAACTTCAGAAGGCAGGTTCTGATCGACCAGATGATTGACGTGAGCGTCAACCTCAAGGGAGATTCGCGCGAAAAACTCAGCAAACTGTACACTGACCTGAATCTGGACGATGATTCGATTGAGCGGGCCCACAGCCGCAGGTGGCACAAACGGATCAAGGGTTTCCGTGAACTTGCCTTCATGGGCATCAGGGAAGGCAATGAAGAGATGTACAAGTCACTCAACTCGAGGAATGAGATTCTAAGGATGGAAGCCCAGATAGCACTTGTACGCCTCAGTGAAAATGATCACTTTGAGTTCCTATCACAACTGAAAAGGCCATTCTCACTTTGGGAACAAATCTCTCTCCATGACCTGATAATCCAGCATAATCTTCCTGTGCCCGATTTTCAGCGATGGCTCACCTCGGAGAATCCGACAGTTGTGATGTTTGCTCTCAGGATGATAAGGGAGTTTAAGCAGATGGAAGCAGAACCTGAGATCAGGAAGGTGCTGCTGCACCGTGAACCCCGTGTCAGCAATCTGGCTGTGGAGGTAGCAGGCGATCTTGGCATGAAAACCACATTGGAGACAATGAAACGGATGTACAAGTACCAGGAGTACAACAACTGCCTGGAGATTGTAAAATCAATGGGCAAGATGCCGGAGACATCAATGCTCGGGTTCCTTAAACTGGTTCTTGACAAGGAAGATGACGTACAGCTTCAGATAGAAGCCGTGAAGGCCATCGAAAACATGGGAGAGGAAGGTGTACAGGCACTTGTCAAGGTGATGAAATCAGAGTACAAGAACTATAATATAATTGTCAGGCACGTGCTTGACCGCAGGATATACTGATTACAATGGGATTCATTTTTGCACATCTGATATTCTGGCTGACACTCGTACTGTTCGGGTCATACCTCATGCTTGGCATTCACTCGGCTTTAGCGCTGAGAAAGTACCTGCGCAAGAACAGCTATGTAAATTACAACTCGCTTGTACTGTCGCCTCTTAGCCCGCGGATCACAATTATTGCACCGGCGTTCAATGAAGGAAAGACAATAATTGACAACGTACGCACCCTGCTGTCACTTTATTACAACAACTTCGAGGTAATAATTGTCAACGACGGATCAACTGATGACACATTCACCAAAATCAGGGATGCATACGAGCTGGTCAGGGTAAATTACTATTTTGACTACCGGATACCCTGCGAGAGAATCAGGGGTGTCTACAGATCAAAGGATCCGGCGTACAACAGGCTTACTGTAATTGACAAAAACAACGGAGGGAAGGCTGACTCGCTGAACGCTGGCATAAACATAAGCCGCAGCAACCTTATAGTTACTATCGATGCCGACTCGATAATAGAGCCTGATTCTATCCTCAAGCTTGTCAAACCATTCCTCGAGGAGAAGGAAAAGAAGGTCATCGGTACCGGTGGTGTTATACGCATTGTCAATTCATGTGACATCGAGCGCGGTCATATACGTCAGATCAACCTGCCTAAAAAATTCCTTCCAAGACTGCAGGTTCTCGACTACACGCGGGCATTTCTTCTGGGCCGCATGGCGTGGAGCCATCTTGACGGACTGATGCTGATATCCGGAGCAATGGGCATGTTTGACCGTGAGACTGTGATCAGGGCCGGTGGATACAACGTAAAGACAGTCGGTGAGGATATGGAACTGGTCCTGAGGATGCGCCGCTATATGGCAGAACACAAACAGGATTATGAGGTTACATACATACCAGACCCGTTGTGCTGGACTGAGGTTCCGTCTGACCTGAAGTCCATGCGCAAGCAGAGAACCAGGTGGACAAGAGGCCTGATCGAGTCTCTGTGGACGCACCGGAAAATGATGCTTAACGTGAAGTACGGAAGGCTTGGATTACTTGGATATCCCTACTGGCTCATGTTCGAATGGGCGGCACCGCTGATCGCATTCCTGGGAATAATCTATTCGATATATCTGGCAATTACCGGAGCCCTGAACTGGCCTTTCTTCCTGTTGCTGTTCATCTTCGTCTACAGCTTCGCGGTGAGCCTGACCACATGGGCTGTACTCTTTGAAGAGATTACATTCCACAAATACCGCAGGAAACGTGATGTGCTCCGCCTGATAGCCACAGCCATGCTGGAGCCGTTCTTCTACCCTGTCCATACATACTTCTCTGTCAGGGGCAACCTTGAGTCACTCCGTGGCAAGAAGGGCTGGGGCAAAGCTGAGAGAAGCGGATTCCAGAACAAGAAAAAGCCTGCAACAGGCAGCTGATTTCTGATCAGGCAATAGCCATCAGGCAGCAGGCATCAGGCAGTAGGCAATAGTGTTGGCAATAGAGGCCGTAAATGCCTGCCATCCGGATTTTCACTAATGCCTAATGCCTATTGCCTACTGCCTAATACCTGAACCCCCTGCCTGCTGCCGGAGTCAGTTCACAAAATCCGGAATTGTGGACAGTCCCTCCTCAACTATATGAAGTGATGCCTTCTCTCTTTCCTCTGTAGGCGGGACAATAAGCCACTTTGGCCAGCTGTACCTGTTGGTGGAGTTGGTGACAACGCCCTTGTGCCATACTGAGACAGCTATCCCGTCAGACTGGGTGGTTATGATCTCGAAGTTATATCCGCCGTCATAGGAGACGGCACCGTCATTGACAGTCATTTGTGTGGGGTCATAAAAATGAAGCATAGTCCATGGAAGCCTGACATTAACCTTCCTTCCGTTCCAGGCTACTGCAGCCCTGTTCCCGTCAGTGAAGGTGGCTGAATGCTCAAGCGGCACCCTGCCGATATCCTGGTAGGTCAGCTCGAAACCGTCATTGATCCATCTCATTATTTTCCAGGGCGCACCGTCCGTGTTTGTGCTCTTGAACTTTTGCACCGGATCAGTGATGTTGAAGCGCACAGTAAGTCCGTTCATGTCATATGCCTCTGTAACATGGTGCAGCGCCGTGTCGTCTTCAAGTGCGAAGGTAAGAAGGAACTCCGCCCTGTTGCCTGTGACTGCGCTGTTGGGAAATCTTGATTCACCGGTGTTTCCGAGGTAGGTGTCAAATGCCACCATGAATTCATCTGTTGGCACCAGGTCCGCTGCCGTGTTGATTTCCAGGTAGAGGAATCCTTCGTCATTTGTAGCCTTTACAGAACTCACCGGGCCGGAAGGCTGGTCGGTAGTGAATGACACAAAATCAGGTATATTTTTCTGGTCAAAAGCCAGCAGACCGAAACACTGTTCAGGTGAAGTCTCATTGTGCCATAGCTGGCGGGTGGGGATAGTTTCACCTCCTGCGTCGATGCCGTAAGCCTCCTGGTAGAGAACAATCCAGGTCCGTTTGAACCACTCGTCCATCCATGCAAACATAAATCCGCCGGCACAGCCGGCATCAAGCATGTTATGCATCATCCGCATATTCATTTCGCCCTGCTGTTTTTCCGAATTACCGCCGTGGTGCATTGAGCTGTACGATTGATGGGCGCTGCCCCAGCTTGAGGGTACGCCGAACTCGGCGATAACAAGGGGCATGTCCGAGTAGTGATTTTTCATCGCGGTAAGATAACCGAGGTAACTGTCAGGCCCCTCACTGTCACTGTATGCCTGGTATGATGGATCCTGGCTTATAAAGTTCGGATAGTAGGGATAAGCGTGATAGCTTGCAAACAGCCCGGGTCCGCCGTTCCGGACGATTTTTGTGATATCGAATGAAGCAACATCCTCATCAGTGTAGATCTCTGTCGGATGTTCCAGCGGATCAAGAGTGGGCCAGCTTGAGAAACTGACCGGCCTGCCTGATTCGTATTCGTTCTCCTCAAAGACAACAACCCTGTCAAGCATTTCGGTGATGAAGGCCTCTGAGGCAGACCCGCTTCCGATGCTGAAACGGGTACCTGAATAAGTGGCATTACCGGGGTGAAACTTATTTGTAGAGTCTATCTCCTGGGGGGCCACCTCGCGGCCTATGATGTAACCGGCAGTCCACTGTGAGATATCGGTAGTGTAGATACCGTATGACTTGCCGTATCTGAAAGCAATATCTGCATTTCCGTGGATGCAGTCGATTACCTCAGAGATCTCCGCACTGAAAGACTGCCGGCGCCTGACAAGATCATAACATAGCGGGTCAGTGCCATCCTCCACCTCCTCTATCCAGATACCCTGGAAGAGTAACAGTGGCCTGTCAGGATTACGCTGGTTGTACTCGGCCAGCTTCTCATAAAATACCGGCGGATGAAGGGTGTATACCCTTACCGTGTTGAACCCGGCCTCTGCCATCCGGTTTATCCACCTCTCATACACTTCAGGCGTAATTGCATAGGCTATTTCTCCCGGAAAATACCCCGGAGGTGAGGAGCCCAGGTTTACCCCCTTGAGGATCATAGGCTCGTAACCGTCGTCAATATATCTGGCAATGTAGTTGCCGGCTACAGTGAATGGCAGTGCGTTTTTCTGCGTCAGAACGAAATCGATTACAGTATCACGGGCAAGGGTAATGTCTGTTAGTCTTACAGGATAGTACCCCTCTGCTTTCACCTCTGATATAACAGGGAAACGGAGTGATATTTCAGAATGGGGTGTTTCGGGAGGCAGCATCACCGGCTCCAGTCCGCTTCCTGACGAGACTGAGGCTTCACCGGTAGTCTTTACCAGCCTCCCGCTGTAAGATCTGCCCTTGAAGCTGATAGCATATATATAAAGTCCTGAACTCATCGGTGCGTTGTTCTGCCCGGTGCCGTCCCACACGGCATTGTAACTTCCGGGCATCACTTCCGGGAAAACCATCACCCTTACCTTTTCACCGGCCAGGTTGTATATTGTGAGCATCACATCACCGGAGATGTTGATAATAAAAGGTATGTTTACACTGTTGTCGAACGGGTTCGGGTAAGGAGTCCCGATCTGGAAGTCACCAGCCACATCACTGTATGAACCGGAAATTTTTAGCGAATAGCGGCCGTCAGTTCCGGTAATGACCCTGAACTCTCTGGTATTCAGGACGAACGATACATTTGCATTCATTATTGGCGCTCCTCCGCGATCTGATACTGTGCCGGTTACAGTCACATCTTCGGCAAGAGCTCCCGGAATTAATACCAACAGGCATAAAGTGCTTATAAACAAACGTATACAATGCATAAACCTCCTGGTCATTTTACGTTAATCGGTAGTGTTGAATAGCTCTCTTTACCAAATGTAACATAAAGAGCTGTTAATTTCCCGGGAATTTTTCAACATCAGCTTAAGATTTGTCTATTTATGAGGAAATACATACATTTATGCTTTGCTGCTGATTCACATTTATGGAAAAAATCGAGATTAAGGAGACCTCAAAAACCCCGTCAGTTCATTTTGATCCCGTGAAGGGTGTTTTTGAGATGCACGGCAAATCGATACCTGAGAACTCCAACAGTTTTTACAGCCCCCTCTTTCAGTACATCGATAAGTATGCCGGCAGTCCTGCTGAAGTCACGGTCCTGAATGTGAGCTTTGAGTTCTTCAATACCAGCTCTTCAAACAGGATTCATGCGCTTTTTAAGCGTTTTGAAAAGATATACCTGGCTGACAGGGACGTCCTGATAAGATGGTATTACGAGAAAGGAGATGAAAACATGCGTGATGCCGGAAGGGATTTCAAAGCTATTCTTCAGGTCCCGTTTGAATTAATCGAGGTTGATGAACTCTGAATTTTCAATCTGCGGGACGCACAACGAAAAATTCCCTATTTTTAAGACCTGAGATTTACACAGGATGGCACTGAACTATATCTGGATCGCTTTTTTTCTGATAGGGTTTCTCTTTGCCCTTGGTCAGCTCATTTTCAATGGCGACACGACAATCTTCAATAAAATTGTAGAGTCGACATTTTCAAGTGCAAAGACCGGTTTTGAGATATCACTTGGTCTGACCGGCGTCCTTACCCTTTGGATGGGGCTGATGAAGGTTGGAGAACAGGGTGGCGCCGTAAAGTTGCTCTCACGGCTGATCGGGCCCCTTTTCAGGAGGCTTTTCCCGAAACTCCCTGCTGACAGTCCTGCTCACGGATCAATGATGCTCAATGTGGCTGCCAACATGCTGGGCCTTGACAATGCCGCCACTCCCATGGGGCTGAAGGCAATGAAGGAGATGCAGGAACATAATTCTGAAAAGGAAGTGGCTTCTGATCCCATGATTATGTTCCTGGTTCTGAATGCATCGGGGCTTGTAATTATCCCTGTGACAATAATGGTATACAGGGCACAGCTCGGAGCGGCAAACCCGGCCGATGTATTCCTGCCTATCCTGATTGCAACATATATAGCCACTCTGGCGGGACTTATCAGTGTTGCAATAGCACAGAAAATAAACCTTTTCAACAGGGTTGTGCTGACCTACCTGGGTGGTCTGACAGCTGTTATTGCAGGCATTGTATGGTATTTCAGCACCCTTCCCCAGGAACAGATCAACACAATCTCGACATTCTCCGCAAACTTCATCCTCCTCAGCATAATTGTTTCGTTCATCGTGATGGCCATGGTGAAAAAAGTCAATGTTTACGAGACCTTTATCGAGGGGGCAAAGGAAGGCTTTAAAACTGCAATAACAATAATTCCATATCTTGTTGCAATACTTGTTGCGATAGGTGTCTTCAGGGCATCCGGAGCGATGGACCTGCTCGTAGACGGCATAACAGCAGTGGTTGCATGGATGGGGCTCGACACCTCTTTCACGGAGGCGCTGCCGACTGCCTTCATGAAACCGCTAAGCGGAAGCGGCTCGCGGGGAATGATGATCGATGCAATGACCCTCCACGGAGCTGACTCCTTCGTGGGCAGGCTGTCCTGCTGCCTCCAGGGCTCGACTGACACCGTATTCTATGTGCTTGCAGTCTATTTCGGTTCGGTAGGAATTAAAAATACGAGGTATGCTGTTGTATGTGGACTAATTGCAGATATCGTCGGCAGCATATCCGCAATCTTCATTGCGTACCTGTTCTTTGCCTGACACTTTTGTTTTTTTTCAGGTACTCCCCTGAGTTTCCGGCTCAAATTGTATTTTTGTCCCCACATTGATTCAAACCTTTTTAAAACAATACCTAACCTTTTGCATAATGGGACGCGCATTTGAATATCGCAGGGCCTCCAAGGAAGCCAGATGGGACAAGATGTCCAAACTATTTCCGAAGCTCGCCAAGGCAATTACAATGGCAGCACGTGAGGGTGGCACTGACCCCGAGATGAATGCACATCTGCGTACGGCAATAATGAACGCCAAGGTTCAGAATATGCCGAAGGATAATATCAAGGCTGCAATCGAACGCGCTTCAGGCAAAGATACAGCTGATTATGCCGAGATTACCTATGAAGGCAAAGGTCCCTACGGTGTGCTTATTATGGTTGAGGCTGCCACTGACAACAATACCCGTACTGTTGCCAACATCAGGGCTTACTTCAGCAAAAACGGAGGCACTGTTGTTCCCACCGGATCGCTCGAGTTCATGTTTTCAAGGAAAGCGGTGTTTGAGCTTGATGCCCCCGTAAATATCTCACGTGATGAACTTGAGTTTGAACTCATCGAAGCCGGGCTTGAAACGCTCGAGGAGTATGATGATGCCTGGTATATTTATGGCGACTTTTCAAATTTTGGTTCTCTTTCGAAGGCATTGGAAGATAAGGGGATAGAGGTGAAGAAGGCATCACTGCAGCGTATCGCACTCAATCCCGTCACCCTCACTGAGGAACAGATGACTGAGGTTGAAAAGCTTATTGACCGCCTTGAGGACGATGATGATGTCCAGGCAGTATATACGAATATTGCTTAGAAATTTCAGGATTACTGTGCTGAATCACCTGTGGGGAGTCTGCCGACTGGTACTGCCGACTGCCGACTGCCGACTGGTACTGCCGACTGCTGACTGGTACTGCCGACTGGTACTGCCGACTGGTACTGCCGACTGGTACTGCTGACTGGTACTGCTGACTGCTGACTGATCCTGCCGACTGGCACTGCCGACTGCCGACTGCTGACTGCCGACTGCCGACTGCTGACTGGCACTGGCTCACAGCTGATGCAGCCTCTTCCTGAGTTCACGGAAATCCGGGACGATCGTGCCCAGCAACGAATAATACTCCTTTCCGTGATTGTGATGCACGAGATGGCATAACTCATGAATTATCACATAATCAATCAGTTCGGGAGCTTTTTTCATTAGTTCCCTGTTGAGCCATATTGTTCCCCCGGAATGGCATGTACCCCAGCGGCGCTTCATTTTTCTGACATTGATTGCGCCCGGTGCCGGTAACAGAGATGAGTTAGCTGCTGCAAGCTGCCGGGTGCGCATTGGCAGATATGCCTTGGCCTCACGCAGGTACCATGCATCGGCTATGCGGATCAGCTCCTCCGGTGTGACCTCTCCGGTCACTGTCAGCAACAGGATCCCTTCAACCCGTGAAGCCCGGCGAACATTACCCGGCTTCACCCTGACTTCAAGTTCGCATCCCATAAAAGGCACTTTTCCCCCGTCGCTTACTGTGACCGGAGTGCCCGGCGGTGTCATGTTCCTCAGCCTCCTTATATGCCTTTCAATCCATGCTGATTTCCGTGATGCAAACTGCATAAGTGACCATAAGGGTACATACATCGGTGCCCTTATGAGCAGTGTGCCGCCCGGTTGTACATACAGCGCCACTGTCCGTCTGGATGATCTTACAATGCTTACCTCAACATCCCCGGAGGCCAGGGAGAGTGTCCTTCTACCCATGCACAGTTGCAACTGCGGTTTACAGACTTCTACCTGGCGTTGAAATCAGGCTGCATGGCAACACTGTACCCGGTTAAGAATCCGGCCTTTGACACATTGACAAGCTTTTCGAAATCGATAAATTCATAATCATCTGTCTGCTTGTGATAATCCTTGTGCAGGCCGGTGAAAAAGAACAGCACCGGGATTTTCTTGCGGTAGAAGGGATAGTGATCTGATCCGGAGAAGTGAGTTCCTTTTCCTTCGTCAATCGGGTAAACGCCTGATTCATTGCATGCTCTGAATGCAATGGTGGTCAGGTCAGGGCAATCGGCACCATGTATAACCTTAATTGTATCAGGTCCGGTGATATCAATTTCGCCTGTTATCGAAGCCCCGACATCAGTATCTCTTCTTGACCGTCCTATCATGTCGAAATTGAGTGCAGCAACGGTCTTTTCAAGCGGAAATCCGGGGTTATCCACATAGTATGTTGAACCATGAAGTCCCTCTTCCTCTCCTGTAGCCCATAAAAAGATTGCACTCCTGGCGGGTTTCTTTTTAAGGGCTGAGAAACCAGCCGCTATGTTGAGCAGACCGATACTCCCTGATGCATTGTCATTGGCACCGTTAAAAACAGCTCCGGAAGCGTCTTTCCCGACATGATCATAGTGGGCAGTGAATATCACAGCTTCATCCTTCAGCACCGGATCGGAACCCTCGATGTAACCTGCTATGTTGTTGCTTGTAACAGTATCCTTCACCACATTGACATTTATGTGTGTCCTGAGATTGGGGATTAAAAATGAAGCAGGCTTACGTGTAGATGCTATGCTGTCCTGCAATTTCTTAAGTGTCAGTCCGCTGTTGCTCAGCATCCTGTCTGCCGTTTCAGTTGTGACTGCATAGGCATTCAGACTTAACTGGAAGATCTGTTTCCTGAAAAGAGGGGTAAGCTGGTAGCCGGAACCCATCGTAAGAAGATCGGAGGAGATGTCTGTTCCCAGGGAGGGATCAGCAACATAGATGATCGCTTTTGCCTGCTGCAGCAATAACGCTGAGAGCTTACGTATTTCTGTCATCTCACTTATACCTGATTCAGGTGCCGGCATTCCGCTTCCCTTAATTTCCGGAATCCTGGTCATTATAATTACTATTTTATCCTTGATGCTTATCCCTGCAAGGTCATTGTATTTCTCTGAGCTGTTTGTGTAACCGTAGCCGGCAAATACAACCTCTCCGTCAATGCTGATCGTGTCGGTTGGCGGCATCAGAGGAATGATTTCCGCAGAGCTGATATCCACTGCCGAGCTGTCACGGAGGGTTATTATTGATTCACCGGGTACGATATTGGTTCTCAGGTACTTCAACTCCTGAAAGAGGTCGTTCCGGCCTGGAAGGGGACGAACACCAAGTTTCACGGCTTCCTTCCTGATAAATTCTGCGGCAGTATTGTTGCCGTCGCTTCCTGTTCTTCTCCCTTCAAGCTGATCTGAAGAAAGATATTTCATGTATTCATCCGTTTTTTTCAGGGATATGGCTTTCAGAGCCTCCTTCTGCGAATAGGATGGCAGTGCCGCAAGCAGGGCGGCTGCAACGATTACAAGTCTAAGTTTCATGCTTTAAACAGTGTTGTAAGAAGCGGTAAAGTTATAAAAATGACAATTCGGTTATCACTTGTATGAAAACAAATTCCTTACTGCTTCTGCAGGCTTCCGGAACCTGCGGATCTGACAGTTAATATTACGATCTCCGGGGGCATGAAGAATCTTGCTGCCATACCCATCGAACCCAGACCGGAGGTTACGTAAAGCTGACTGCCTCTGAACTCATAAAGCCCTTTCCAACGCTGATGAACCAGCGATGCAGGGGACCATATTCCAAATGGAATCGCAGCCTGAAAACCGTGAGTGTGACCGGCTACAGTGATTTGCGGAATTCCGCCGGCAACCGAGGACAAAAGCCATGACTCCGGGTCATGGATCAGAAGTACCGTGAAAAGGGAGTCGGGCAGCGGACCGAGTGTTTTCTCGAAATTGCCATAACTCATGTCAAGATGGTGTCCGTGGGTCTCTATGCCTGCAACGGCTATTTCAACCCCCCGGCAACTGACTGTAAGAGATGAATCCCTGAGAAGAATATATCCTGATGTCTCGATCTCCTGTTTCATCATTTTCCTGCACTGTTCACCATATTCCGGGGTGTAGCGAGGGTGGTAGGTTCCGTCATCATGATTGCCGTCTACGGCAAATGACCCTGCCGTCCCGGCTGCCTTACTGAGAATTGTGTCACAACTGCCGAACTCCTGCCATCCGTAAGTGATGAAGTCTCCCGTATTAAGAACCAGGTCCGGATTCTCACTGCCAACACCCCTGATAGCCCTGTCAAGACGTTCATAGTGACCTTCCCAGGAGGAGAGATGAAGGTCGGATATGAGTGCAATCTTCAGTCCATCCAGCGCCGGGTCCAGTCCCTGCACGGTAACCTCCTGTCTGACAAGCCTGATATCCAGTCTCTGCCTGAAGTAGCCGTCGGCAACAAGTGTCACTGCAATCAGGAAGATAACGGTATTGACAAGGGCTGGTCGTCTCATCTTCTTTTTCAAAAACAACCTCACGGTTCTTATGAGCAGGGTCGTCAGGATTCCGGTTCCGGCAGCCGACAGGAGCAGCACTGCCATTGTACCCATCTGAATCTGCCTGAAGGCGTTCGCCGGTTCGGCAAACTCCCCCCGGAAAAACACTATTCTGAAAAGGAGAAACAGAAAAATGAAAGATACTGTTGCCTTAAGTGACAGAACTGTCATCCTGAAAATACCGTTTGCCTCCTTGAGCTCTTTAACCAGGAGGTACCACAGGATCAGGTCGGCGGCCAACAGTCCGGAATAGAATATCATTTCAGGGGTTTTGGACAAAAGTAATATTAAAGAGATAATCCGGTATATAATTCTCTTTTTGATTTAAATTTACTTTATGGTAAAAGTGGAACTGGAAGAAGGGCAAAGAGAAGCTATTCAGTTGTCATATGTCGTAATTGCCGTACGCCATGACGGAGGGTGGCTATTTGTGAAGCACCGGAGAAGGGGCGGATGGGAGATGGCTGCCGGCCATCCCGGGATAAATGAGGGAGATGCCGAGGCTGCGGTGCGGGAGCTGACGGAAGAGACCGGCGCCATAGATTTTATTATGGTACCTGTCACATATTATTCTGTTGACACTGGCCAGGGGAAACAGTATGGCCGGCTTTTCTTCGCAGAGGTGGAGAGGCTTGGTGCGTTTAGTGACACCGATGAGATCGGGGAGGTGAAGGTATTTCGCCGTTTACCGCGCAACCTCTCACTCGGAGAGGTGATGTCATTCCTGTTCGCGGTCGCCAGGCGGCATTATGAGGGTCTGAAGGTCTGAGGGTCTGAGGGTCTGAGGGTCTGAAAGTCTGAAGGTCATGCAGTCTTGCAGTCATGCGGTCCCATGGTCTATATTGCTGATTATGTAATATATACACTACTGCCTACTGCCTACTGCCTATTGCCTACTGCCTATTGCCTAATGCCTGCTGGTACAGCCTCAGATATAATCGATGGTGACCTGTTTCAGCCACTTATCCTCAAGGATGCGTGCAATACGCTTGACGACCGTACGGCGGATCTCGAGATCGACCGGCAGTGTGGGATCCTGGTGTGCCACGTTGATGCGTGTTCCGACAATGAAATTTATTTCGTCACTCTCCATTATCATTCTGACTATCTTGTCAGCAGGTCCCTTCCCAAGTTTGACACTGTTTTTATAACCCTTGACGAGCTCGTTTACCTTCTGGAGTGTCAGTATACCCTCAGTGACAAGGTCGACTCCCTCCATGAAGCTCTCCGGTGGCAGATCAGGGTCTTCGAATATAAGTTCGTCGACTATTTTGCGGTTCAGTTCCCTCGCTACAATATCAGCTGTCGTGCCACCGCAAAGTATTACCTTTCCCTTGTAACCGGAAACTGTCTCGGCCAGTGTCTTATCCTTCTCCTCCTCGTACGGGGGACCGGTACATATCAGCATCTTGCGCGGTTCACGGAAGTAAAGTATAGCACACGAGATGTCATCCTTGGCCTCGTAGCTGTCATGCTTGTAGGCCATATTGACAATCTTTGCAGCCAGTGTGGAGGCGGATATCGACGGTTCGTTTGCAACCAGCGAAGCGGCATACTGCTGCACGTTGTCACGCTCCCATCCCAGCGGCCACGCAGCTGATCCCATCCCGCTCTGGGCGACGCCGTCGGAGAGGAGTATTATGCGGTCTTCCTTGGCCGGATAAAATGTACACTTGCGAAGACGCTTGCCTGCATTCCTCCCCTTGTCAAGCACAACATCCCTCCAGTCGGGTTCAAAGGGCTGGTTGCCCCTCAGTATTATGCACTGTGGGTTGTCATATTCAAGTATGTTGGCCCGGCCGTCACTTTCGACGTCAATTATCGAAAACGTCGCATAGCTGATCTTCCTCTCGGAACAGACCGGAAGCGTATTCATAATAATCTCTGCAATACGGTCAGACTCCTTGTGTTCACGGGTGAAGTTAAGGGCCATCGTCGATGTCAGGGTGGCAAGAATGTTAGCCTTGACGCCATGCCCCATACCGTCGGAGAGAACCGTTATTATGCGGTTTTCCTCCCTTACGTTCTCTGACAGGAAGACATCACCGCAGATCCGCTCGTCATGATGATTGCGTTGCTGGCTGTTGACTTCAATGAAGAACTGCCTCTCAATTCCTGCCGTGGCGTTACTTTCCGGTTGCATTCTTCTTCTGGCGGAACGATTCAACAATTGAGTTGAGCATTTTCTCGGTTTCAGAGGCCCCTTCACCAAGAAGGAATCCTATCTTCTGAACCATTTCAAGATTTTTGTCAATTACGTCCGAGACCCTGTTAATCACCTCCTCACGCTGTACCTCGGGTGAGAAGAGGTCACGAATGACAGCGCCGGCAATCCTGTTCTGCCTGATCGGGAAGATTGAGATATTGAACATGTGGTCTTCCAGCTGAACGTCACGGCTTATCACCGATTCATTCTCACGCAGAACGAAGGAAAATATATTATAAACCGTGAAAGGCAGGAGTGTTTTGAGATCGGCGCCCCTGAGCCCCGGGATTATCTCTGCAATAGCCTTTGCATCTTCACCGATTATCTCCAGGAAACGCTCGTTCGACTGCAGTATCTTCAGTTCGTTGTCAACTATTACAACTCCGTTTGGCAGCTTGTTGAGCATGCTGTTCATCGTGTCAGAGGCATCCTGTGCCGCATCTTTCTCACGCATAGCCTGCTCCTCGGAATCCTTCAGCGCCTTCTTGGTCTCCGAAAGCTTTTTGTTTGTCTGCCTGAGTGTCTCGATGTATTCCTGCTTGTTACGCAGGTTGTAGGTGTGACACATCTCCGGCACAGCGAGACCCTTGGCCACTGTCGAGGCAAACTCCCGGCAGGAACCGTAACCACAGGCGTTGCAGTTAAGCTCTTCAGTACGGCTGTCCTTTCCGATGATTTTCATTACTTCTTTTATGGCTTCAGGAGTAGGTTCGGGTATACGCTGGTCATTGACCTTGAACTGGGTTGACAGGTCAAGCTTTGACCATCGTTCCATATCTTTCTGCCACTGCACCTTGTCAAGAGCATCAACACGCTTCTCAGCATACTGTTTGACAAGTGACCTGCGCCTGAAGCGCTCGTCATGCCTGATCATCCCCGGCCCCAGCATGCATCCCGGGCAGAAGAACAGGTTAAAGTGATGCCTGATAGTGTCAATGTGATGGTCAAAATCACTTATTGCCTCTTTTACATCCTCAGAACCGGATGCTGTGATAACCTGGCTCGATACCAGGTCACGTTTGATGCCTGCCGCCTGCAGAATTCCTGCAGGGTAGGGGTAGAGCGCACCCCAGTTACCATAGGGAGGATCAAACTCAGCCATCTTTACAGTCTTTTCCTGTATCTCATACTCATCAAACAGCTGCCTTATCTCAATAAAGGTAAGAACAGCCTCGACGAGGTTCCTGTCATTGTACCTGGCAGCTTCTGCCTTGACATCAATGCAGGGACCAATAAATACATTGGCCACATCCTCTCCGTAGAGATCACGTGTCACCAGCGCAGTGGCTGTCATGGGCGAGACCAGTGGCGCCAGGTTGGGTACGAGATGAGGATTGTACTTCTCTATCATCTCGACTATCGAAGGACAGTTGGAGGTTATATAGTACTTTCCGCTCGACTCCTCGAAGAGCTTCCGGTATGCATAGGCTACGAGGTCAACACCGAATGAAACTTCATGAACATAAGTAAATCCGAGACTCCGGATCATACCAACGAACTTGCGGTAGTCGGTTATATCATCAAACTCTGAAGCTATGCTGGGAGCAATAAGCGCGGCAGTACGGCGGCCCGACTGCAGTATCTGCTTGACCTGGCTTCGTGAATCCCTGAAACCGATGGCCCCTGGTGAACAGGCCATGAAACAAAGCCCGCACCCAATGCACCTGTCGGCCATTACCACCGGGTGCGCCCTCTCAGGCTTTACGTCAATTGCATTCACCGGACATACCCTTACACATGAGTAAGAATTGCGGCATTTATCTTCGTTTATATATATTACCTGATCTGGTATTCTCATAATCCGTGAATTATAATTTCAATTCAACCTAAACCAGCTCTTTCTCCAGCAGCTTCTCTATTTCCTGAACATCAATGCAACTGAAGGTCTTGCCATTGATTATTATAAACGGACCTTCACTGCAACGATTCATGCAGCGAGCTCCCTTCAACACCACCTTGTCATCAAGATGATTCTTCCTGAGGAAATCCCTTATGACCTGTACGACCTCCCTGTTACCCCTTGAGAAACAGGAGCTTCCGAGGCAGATCTCGATGCTGTGCGATTGTCCCAACTTCCTTTTCTTTAGTTCATATTCACTCAAAAGTACAACATTTTATAACGCTTCCTCAGGACAAATGATAATTTAAGCCATTATTTGTTAATAAAATAACATTGTTTTTGAAATAACAATAAAAATAGATAGCTTTGTATGTGTCTGAATTGTCAGATCGTTTTTAGAATGAGCAAGATAGATGATATTCTGAGTCATTACAGGGAGGGAGGTCATGAGAACCTGATACCCATCCTGCAGGATATCCAGGAGGCAGAGGGTTATCTCTCCGAGAGCGCTATAGTACGGATCGGAAGCTTCCTCAGGATGTCAACAACAAAAATATACGGTCTGGCCACCTTTTATGACCGGTTCAGGTTCATCCCGGCAGGCAGGGTACATATGCGCATATGTAACGGAACCACCTGTTTCATAAATGGTTCAGCAGCAGTTGTGACAGCTGTCAGGGAGACGCTGGGCATAGATCCGGGGCAGACAACGCGTGACGGCAGGTTCAGTTATGAACTGACGGCATGTCAGGGAGGGTGCAATGAAGGACCGGTGATCTGCGTCGGGGAGAACTACAATACCCATGTCCGGCCGGAGGATGTGCCTGAACTTATTTCCAAACTAAAAGCACTGGCTGACCTGAAATGAAGCAGATTACAGACTCCGAAACAAAGAGCTTTCTCATCAGTGAGGTGCTGTTGCATGCTTCTGACACCCTGCCTGCAGAAACATCCGGAAGACTGGCTGTGATCAGGCGTGACAAACCGTCGGTCCCTGTTATCTATGTCGCAACAGGTTCGGCTGCAATCATTGCCGGTTCGAATGCTACAGCAACAGCAGCGGTACAGTACCTTGAGGAGATGGGAATCAGGGGAGAAGTTGTCCGTACCGGCTGTCACGGGCCGGCGGCATTTGAACCTCTTGTATGCGTTCATCTTCCCGGCAAAAACAAACTCATTTTCAGAAATATCACCGAAGACAAGGTTGAGCCTTTACTCAACGGTGTCTTTCACAATGACATGCCTGTTGAAGACCTTGTTGCTCAGTCAGGCACCTTCGGCTTCGAAGCGTGGCATGAGATCCCATTCATGGATGAAGTCCCGTTCTTCAGGCTGCAGAAGAGGGTTGTACTGGGAAACTGTGGTTGCTATGATCCGGAGAGCATAGAGGAGTATATTGCAAGAGGTGGTTATCGTACTTTCCTGAAGACAATCCGCAACTACACCCATGAGGAGGTGTGTGACATAATGGAGCGAAGCGGGCTGCGCGGACGGAGCGGTGGCGGTTTCAATACAGGGTTGAAGTGGAAATATGCCCTTAACTCAGCGTCAGACAACAGGTATCTGATCTGCAACGCCAAAGAGAGTGATCCCGGTTCATATGCTGACCGTTCTGTGATGGAGGGTGATCCACACAGGCTTATTGAGGGCATATGCATCGCATCCTACGCTATCGGTGCGTCCACTGCCATAATATATCTCAAGACCGGGTCTCCCCATCCGCTTGCGCGGCTTCGCAGGGCGCTCGAAGCTGCCTCCGGATACGGCATTACAGGTCATAATATCCTCTCCAGCGGGTTTAACCTTGACATACTTGTCAGGGAGGAAGCCGGTGCATTCGTATGCGGAGA
The DNA here is from genome assembly GCA_964635655.1 of uncultured Rikenella sp. Classification (GTDB taxonomy): domain Bacteria; phylum Bacteroidota; class Bacteroidia; order Bacteroidales; family VadinHA17; genus SR-FBR-E99. Next base: position 108,312 of record CAZWOC010000012.1, read on the forward strand.
GGAAACGGCACTGATTGCCAGCCTCGAAGGCAAACGCGGCATGCCGGAACTTAAACCTCCTTATCCCACAACAAGCGGACTCTACTCCAAGCCTACTGTAATCAACAATGTTGAGACACTGATGAATGTCCCGCTTATTATGTCACACGGTCCGGAGTGGTTCCGGTCGATGGGCACTGAAGGAAGCAAAGGGACAAAGCTCTTCTCCCTGGGAGGAAGGGGCCGTTACACAGGTCTGATTGAAGTGGAGATGGGAACAACCTTCAGAACAATAGCAGAGGGGATAGCCGACGGCATCCCTGACGGAAAGGCGCTCAAAACAATACAGATCGGAGGCCCTTCAGGGACCTTCATCACCGAGAAGAACCTCGATCTGCCGGTTGATTTCGATGTGCTGAGGGCTAATGGCATTGCGATGGGGTCAGGTGGTCTTATAATCATTGACGAGACCACCTGTCTTGTCGATTTTGTAAGGTATTACATGGAGTTCATCCACAGAGAGAGCTGTGGAAAGTGCATCCCGTGCCGGGAGGGCACCGGCAGGATGCTGGAGATTCTTAAGAACGTTGTCCGCAAACCTCTGAATGAGGACTCCAATGCAACCCTTGAGCGTTTCAAGGGTGTGATGCAGCTCGAGACAATTGCTTCGGTCATGAAGGACACTTCCCTCTGCGGTCTGGGTCAGACAGCGCCCAATCCCTTCATCAGCGCCCTCGCCAACTACCGTGAGGAGTTTGAGGAGCATATCTTTGACCGACGCTGCCGCGCCAATGTGTGCCGGGGTCTGAGAACCTTCAGCATTGATGTTGAGAAATGTACGGGTTGCACTGTCTGTGCCGCCAAATGCCCCGTCAACGCAATCTACGGCACCAGGCTCCAGCCATTCTTCATTGTTGAAGATAAGTGCATAGGGTGCGGTGTATGTTATGATGTTTGCAAGTTCAGTGCCGTTACAGTCAAATAGCCATGCAGTTCACGATAGAAGTAAACAACAAGAACATAAGGGCGGAAAAAGGTGAGACAATCCTTTCAGCCCTCAACCGCAACGGCATAATTATCCCCACTCTTTGCCGCATGGCGGAGTTCACCCCTACAGGTGCCTGTCGCATGTGTGTGGTCGAGGTAGAGGGGCGTGACAGACTCGTCACGGCCTGTTCAGCCCCCGTTGAGGAGTGGATGAAAATAAAAACCCACTCGCCGCGTGTAATCAGGGCACGGAAAACTATTGTAGAACTTCTCCTATCGAACCATCCCGATGACTGCCTTTACTGCGACCGTAACCTCGATTGTGAGTTGCAGCGGTTGTCTGACGAGATGCAGGTGAGGGAACGTCGCATACGCGGAAGCAAGATCAAGCCCCGTCGTGACCAGTCCAGCCCTGCAATTGTGCGTGAACTCTCAAAGTGCATACTCTGCGGCCGCTGTCTCAGGGTCTGTGAGGAGGTTGTAACCGCCACATCGATAGACTTCATAGGCCGCGGAAGGTACACTCATGTGGGACCGGCAATGGACCGCGACTTCAACTTCTCGAGCTGTATCCACTGCGGCCAGTGTGTCCTTGTATGCCCTACCGGTGCCCTTCATGAGAAACACTATCTCTCGGAGGTACAGGAACAACTGAGCAAGGGTGATGTGACACGTGTGATACAGTACTCACCGCTGGTGCCATTTGCACTTGCCGAAGAGCTGGGAGTGAAGTATAACCGTGATTTCGACAGGCTGTTGAACGCAGCACTGAGAAAAACCGGTTTCGACAGGATTTTTCTTTCCGGTACGGGAACAGATATCCTCATAACTGAACTGACTGATGAAATAGTCAGTGCAGGAAGCAAACCTGACAGGAAGCCGCTGATTGTTTCTGCATGTCCGGCCTGGGTCAAATACTGCGAGCAGTTCATGCCTGAACTGATTCCGATGTTGTCAACCCTGAAAACCCCGCAGCAGATATCAGGTGCAATAATCAAGTCAGTAGTTCCGGTAAGCGAAGACAAACCGAGGGTTTATACTGTGAGCGTCACCCCGTGTACGGCCATGAAATTCGAAGCACGCCGTGACAGCATGACCAGAAAGGGTATCAGTGACATTGATACCGTATTGACAGTAAGGGAACTGGCCAGGCTGATAGTTTTGTATGGCATAGATATTACGAATATAGATCCTGAGCCTGCCGATGAGCCTATGGAACTGCGCAGTTCCGCATCGCTTCTGGCAGAGTCGGCAGGAGGCATCACCGAATCCGTTCTCCGCTCCCTGGCAGCACGCATGGGGGAGAAGGAGGCGGAAAAGACTGCCATGAAGAAGCTGCGCAACAGCGGCAGCTTCCGTGAGACAACGATTACAGCAGGTGGCCGGAGCTTTTCAGTGGCTGTGGTCGACGGACTGAAGGGGCTGACCAGGATAAGACAGATGATTGAAGGTGGTGCACAGTACGATCTGGTTGAGGTTATGGCCTGCCCCGGCGGGTGCGTAAACGGGGGAGGTATGCTCCCGGCAGGATCCAGGGAGGCAGTGAAGCAGAGAAGCAGGTTCATATGGCAGACTGATGACCAGGAAGCAGTTAAAGGCCCTGAACAGTCAGCCTCGGTCGCCAGTCTGTATGGCAGGGTATTTGAACAGTTCCCGGAGCTTGCTGACAGGAGACTGTTTCATACCCACTTCAGCAAAAGGGATGTATTGCTTTAAACCGATGACAGTATGCTTGTTTATACAATAAAGGAGCTTTGCCGTACATGTTACACATGCGTCAGGGAGTGCCCTGCCCGCGCCATACGGATCGTAGGCGGCCAGGCAGAAGTAATCACCGATAAGTGCATAGCCTGCGGCAACTGTACCAAGGTGTGCAGCCAGGGTGCCAAGGTGTTTGTCAATACCACCGACCTCGTAAGGAAGGTCCTTGTCAGACCGGGGAAAAAGGCGGCTATCGTGGCTCCGAGCTTTCCGGCAGAATTTCATGATGTTGCAGATTATCAGAAGGTGATCGGAATGATCAGGGCCATGGGATTTGATTATGTCTCGGAGGTTTCCTTCGGGGCTGATCTTGTGGCTCACCGTTACCGCGGCCTCGTCAGCGAAGCCGGTACCAAGAACTATATATCATCTGATTGTCCTGCAATTGTCTCATTCATCAGATTTTATCATTCTGACCTGACCCCTGATCTGATACCCGTTGTCTCACCGATGGTTGCGATGACAAGGGTGATGAGAAAAAAATACGGAGAAGACCTGTCGGTTGTATTCATAGGTCCGTGTGTAGCTAAAAAAGCCGAAAATTCTGAAGTGGATGCGGCAATTACATTCATCGAACTTCGCGAGATGCTCGAGGAATCAGGCATCAGGCCCGGGACGGCTGAACCTTCTGAGTTCGATCCTCCACTGGGTGGAAGGGGTGCAATATTCCCCGTCACACGCGGGCTCCTCCAGACTGCCGGGGTCAATGATGACGCTATTACCGGAAACATTATAGCCGCTGAAGGAAGGATAGGTTTCCAGGAAGCCATCAAGGAGTATGAACAGGGGATGATCGGCGGGCAGCATCTTGAACTGCTCTGCTGCGAGGGATGCATTATGGGACCTGGAATGAGCAAGGGCGGCAAACAGTATAACCGGAGGGCCCTGGTGAGTGCTTATGCCCAGAAGAAGATGTCGGATCTGAACATGGAAGAGTGGCGAAACAATCTCGAGATCTATGACAGGCTCGATCTGTCAGTCCGGTACCGCCCGGAAGACAGGCGTCAGCTTATTGCACCCGACGATGATGATGAGGTGAGACAGGTGCTGGCTTCGATGGGAAAACTGACCGACAAGGACCATCTTAACTGCGGTGCATGCGGGTATGACACCTGCTATGATCATGCAATTGCAATAATCAGGGGATTGGCAGAAGAGGAGATGTGCCTCCCGTTTACAATTGAAAAACTGCACAAGTCGGTGCAGGACCTTGCCCTCTCAAACGCCAAGCTGACAACGATGCAGAATGCCCTCAAACAGTCTGAGAAGCTTGCACACATGGGCCAGCTCTCGGCAGGTATCGCTCATGAACTGAACAACCCGCTGGGGGTGGTGATAATGTACAGTAACATACTGCTGGATGAAAGCAAAGCTGATGATCCTGTCCGTGAGGACCTGCAACTGATTGTGGAGCAGGCGGCACGATGCAAGAAAATTGTAGGCGGGCTGCTTAACTTCGCCCGCAAGAACCAGGTTAACCACCAGTTCACTGACATCAGGAAACTCACTGAAAACAGCGTCTCCGGTGTGGTCTTCCCTGACAACGTGAAGGCAGTCATAGAAGACCGTACAACCAGCCCTGACGCCTCAATCGATTCCGAACAGATGACACAGGTCCTTACAAACCTGTTCAGGAATGCAATTGATGCAATGCCCGGAGGAGGAACACTCACAGTCACCCTTGAGGACACCCCCAGCGATGTTATTTTTACAGTCTCAGATACCGGCAGCGGGATCAGGGACGAGGATAAGCCTAAGATTTTCGAGCCTTTCTTTACGACCAAGATACTTGGCAAGGGAACAGGCCTGGGGCTTGCAACAACATATGGCATCGTAAAGATGCACAAGGGTCAGATCACTGTCGATACAAACAACGACCCCTCAAAAGGGCCGACCGGCACCACCTTCAGGATCATTCTTCCCCGTAGACCCGAATAACTGTTATTATGACAAGTAAAAACAAAACAAACCTCAATAATGAGTAAAATCTATACAATTCTGCTGGCTGACGATGACCCCGATTACCTGTTCCAGGTGGCCTTCTACCTTCGTAAGGCAGGCTTCGAGGTGATGGCGGTGGAGAGCCAGGCTGAGGCTGAGCAGGTGATTTCGAAAATGAAGCCTGACATAGCGGTGTTTGACCTTATGATGGAAAGTGATGACAGCGGCTTTATCCTGTGTTACAAGCTTAAAAGAAAATACCCTGAAGTACCTGTAATCCTTGCTACAGCCGTCTCCAGGGAGACTGGCATAACATTCGGTCTGAGCGGCGGACAGGACCGCGACTGGATAAGGGCTGACCTTTACCTTGAGAAGGGGGTGAGACCTGAACAACTCGAACAGGAGATAAGAAAGCTTCTTAAAATCTGATTATGGCACAGCTGAAAATACTTGTCGTGGACGACGAACCCGGCATCAGGTCGGGTGTTTCAAGAATACTGGGTAACTTTCATGTCACTTATCCATTTATGGATGAGGACTATACATTTCATATACTTGAGGCGGCAACAGGAGAGGAAGGGATAGAAATTATTGACCGGGAGATGCCTGACATCCTCCTGCTTGACAACAAGCTGCCGGGTATCCAGGGGGTTGAGGTCCTTGAATATGTAAGAAAGAAGAACTATGACATTGTCGTGGCGATGATCACCTCCTATGCCTCGATTGACGTCGCCGTAAAGGCGCACAATGACGGTGCCATTGACTTTATTCCCAAACCCTTTACTCCGCAGGAACTGAAGGCTTCGATAGAGCAGATAACCAAGCAGCAGTACCTCCGCCGGATAACCCACAAGCTGAAGGTCGAGGGAAGAAAGGTCCGTTTCCAGTTTCTTTCTGTGCTGTCGCACGAACTGAAGGCGCCTCTCAATGCAATAGAAGGTTACCTCAGGATGATGCAGGAGAGACAGATGGGTGACTCTATCGATGAATATGCTTCGGCTATCGAGAGATCATTGCAGCGGATTGAGAGCATGAGGAACCTCATAATGGACCTTCTCGATTTCACAAAGGTGAGTTTCGAGAGACAGATGGAAAAAATGCAGAACGTAAACCTGAAGGAGATTGTTTCAATGGCTGTTGTGACTGTCAGTCCATATGCTATTCACAAGGATATCCGCTTTGAGACAACTGTGAAAGGTTGTGAGACAATCTGGGCTGACCCGAATGACTTCGAGATAATACTGAACAACCTCGTGTCAAACGCAGTCAAGTACAACAAGCCCGGAGGCACTGTCACAGTTACGGTTGACTGCGATGAAAACGAATTTACAATCTCGGTGGCTGACACCGGGATAGGGATGAACAGTGATGAACGTGAAATGCTTTTTGAGGAGTTCTCGAGAATACGCAATGACAAAACCCGCAATATTAGCGGGAGCGGACTCGGGCTATCGATAGTTAAAAAGGTTGTCGACCTTTACCATGGTGTGATAAATGTGGAGAGCGCCCCTGAAAAGGGCTCCACCTTCACCGTGATAATTCCCACATCACAGATTTCCAATTTAAAGACAGGCATATGAAAACACTCCCGGGAAAGACAGTTGAGCGTCTCAGCCAGTACAGGAGGGCGCTGGCGGGTACCCTGGCTGCCAACCGTAATTATATTTTCTCTCATGAGCTTGCTGCCATGCTCCACATCACTGCAGTGCAGGTGAGGCGTGACCTTATGCTGATAGGTTACGGCAGTGTGATGCGCAAGGGTTATGATGTGAGAGAACTTATAAATACAATAGGTTCGATTATTGATGCTCCCAATGGCCTCAATGTGGCAATAATAGGGATGGGCAACCTCGGACGGGCCATCACCGGCTATTTCAGGGGCAAACGTACAAATATGAATGTCGTGGCCGCTTTTGACGTCGATCCGCAGAAGGTTGACAAGGTGGTTGCAGGTGTGAGATGTTACAACATCAGCCAGATGAAGAAGCTGAGAGATGATCTTGACATAATGGTTGCAGTGCTTGCTGTTCCCGCCGACCAGGCGGTGACAACTGCAGCCATGCTTGTAAGCAACGGTATCAGGGGCATCATGAACTTTACAACGGTTCCTCTCAATGTGCCTGATGCAGTGTACCTCGAGGAGTTTGACATGATAACCTCAATCGAAAAGGTGGCTTACTTTGTAAAGGAAAACCAGCAACCGGCCGGGCAATGAGAATCTTCAGGAGCTTCCGGGAGGCATCGGTGATCAATGCTCCTGTCGTTACGACGGGTACATTTGACGGTGTGCATATCGGGCACCGCATGATAATAAAACGACTCAGGAAATTAGCCTCGGAACATGGCGGTGAGAGCGTACTCATTACATTTCACCCTCATCCAAGGGTGGTGCTGTACCCTGAGACTGCCGGCAAGGGACTGAAGCTCATCTGCTCACAGGAGGAAAAAATTGAACTGCTCCGCAAGGCGGGACTTGATAACGTAATCATAATTGAATTCACACCTGATTTCGCCAGGATTACAAGCGAGGAGTTCGTCCGTGACATCCTCTGCGGCGTCCTTGGCGCCAGGGTGATAGTTGTAGGTCATAATCACCATTTTGGGTTCAACCAGCAGGGCGACTACCGGGCGCTATGGGAGTGGAGGGAGAAATACGGCTTCGAGGCAGAGGAGATACCGATGCAGGAGGTGCAGAACGAGACAGTCAGCTCGACACGTATCAGGCAGGCGCTGACTGAAGGGTACATTCAACGGGCCAATGCCTACCTTGATCATTTCTACCTTGTAATAGGAACAGCTGTGAAGCAGGATCCGGGTGTCAGCCCCGGGGTGCCCATGTTAAGCATCCCGGTGACCGATGCCACCAAACTTGTCCCTGCCCCCGGTCTTTATGCAGTCTCCTGTGCCGCCGAGGCCTTCTACTCGAGAGGTATGGTTTATATTCCTGAACACAATGGGCCGCTTCCGGATATATTCCTTCATCTGGAGAACTATGAAAGTGACATCCCGGGCAAGAGGATCACACTATTCTTTCATAAAAGACTGGATGCCAGCCGTATGACTGCTGACCCGGCAAGAGCCCTCGTCGCCGGCGCCAGTGAGATGGAGGAACTTATCTTCTGACACGGTTTAACAGCAGACGCCTTTTTTCGTATCTTTGTATGTTGATTTCTTAGTGGGGTAGTTATTAATATTGACGAGAAATGAAATTCAATCCTGAAAAATGCAGTATACCTGACCGCCGGATGGAGCCGTTCATTGACCCGGCTGAACTGTGGTCGTTTATAAATAACAGCAAGGCAGATCCGGTAAGGGTCAGGGAGCTTATAGCCAAGTCGCTCTCCAAGGAACGTCTCACCCTGTCTGAGACAGCTGTGCTGATCAATGCTGAAGGAGACCTTGTTGAAGAAATCAAGGCCGGAGCACGTGAGCTGAAGAAAAAGGTCTACGGCAACAGGATAGTTCTCTTTGCCCCGCTATATATCGGGAACAAATGCACGAACAACTGCCAGTACTGCGGGTTCAGGACTTCCAATAAGGAAGCCAGGCGTAAAACCCTCTCTGATACTGAGATAACTGCAGAGGTTGAGGCTCTGGAAGATAATGGCCAGAAGAGGCTGATACTCGTGTACGGCGAGCATCCCGAATATGACCCGGAATATATAGCACATACTGTACGCCTGGTCTACGGGATCAAGAAGGACCGTGGCGAGATCCGCAGGGTGAACATCAACGCAGCCCCGCTTGACATTGACGGATTCCGCACTGTCGGAAGGGCAGGGATAGGCACTTACCAGATATTCCAGGAGACATATGACCCGGAGGCTTACAAGTGGTATCATCTTGGCGGGAAGAAAAAAGACTATGCATGGAGGCTCACTGCCCTTGACAGGGCACAGGAAGCCGGCATTGATGATGTGGGAATAGGAGCGCTCTTCGGACTGTACGACTGGCGTTTCGAGGTGATGGGGCTGGTCAGACATGCAAACCATCTGGAAGCATGCTATAATGTGGGCCCGCATACAATCTCCTTCCCCAGGATCAAGGATGCCTCGGCGCTGAACCTCAACGGACAATACTATGTAAGCGATGAGAACTTCAAGAAGCTGATTGCAATCCTGCGCCTGGCTGTTCCCTATACCGGGCTTATTCTCACCGCCCGCGAGGCACCTGACGTCAGGTCCGAGGCAATGGCCTTCGGAGTGTCACAGATAGACGGCGGCACGAAGCTTGAACTTGGAGGTTACTCTGCTTCGAAAAATGCCGAGCAAAATCTCAATCGCGAGCAGTTCAAGATCAATGACGAGAGATCGCTTGCTGATGTTATAAACGAGCTGATTGACAACGACTATATCCCGTCGTTTTGCACCGCATGTTACCGTCTCGGCCGTACCGGCGAGCATTTCATGGAGTTCTCGGTGCCCGGTTTCATTAAGAGATATTGCACCCCAAATGCAATTCTGACGCTCTCCGAGTATATAGTTGATTACGCTTCTCCGGAACTTGCTGAGAAGGGCTGGAAGGCAATTGAAAAGAACATGGTTGATCTCGATGAGGCTATGAAGCAGAGCATCAGGAAGAAGATAGAGCGTATCAGGAACGGTGAAAGGGACCTTTACTACTAAAATCTATAATCATGGTCAGAGTATTAGGCATTAAGATCACTGACAGGATCAAGGAGTCAGGACTGGTTCAGAGGGCACTCTCTGAGCATGCTTCCGTGGTCAGCACCAGGCTGGGTTTTCATGAGCTGAATGATGAGCTGTGCAGTCGCGAGGGGTTCATGGTCATTCACCTTGCAGGCAATGCTGATGACTGTGAAGATCTGTTGGTGAAGCTTCAGAATACTGAAGGGCTTTTTGTCAGGGAAATGGTATTCTCCCATGGTCTCTCTGACGCTCACATGGAGTGTGAGGGTACCACGGTACTGGGAATAATGGTGCCCCGGCGCGAGGATCTCGGACCGGCTGTACAGGCATTGCTTACAACATATGGCGGAGTCATCCGGACAAGGCTCGGAGTCAATGAGGTATATTTTGGAGAACCGGCCGGACTGATAATACTTGAACTTACTGGCGAACGGAGCCAGTATGCCTCACTGGAAAACTCATTGCGCGAGATAGAGGAGATTGCAATCGGCCGTATCTGCTTCCCCGCCTGACTGGTGTAGCCAGTCAGACCTCATCTGCCTGCTTTTCTGAGAAGCTCCTGTTACTTTCGATTTAACCGGTGGCCGTAGTGGGGTGTGTCACCCCATGTGCCGAGACCGAGTGTTATGCCTGGAATCAAATCCAGGTTCAGTCCGCTGACATTTGATTCATTCACTTCCCTGTAACCCGGTTTTCCTTCATAGATCTGGTATCCCGCCCTGTACCTTGCAGGGGTGAGGTTAGGCATTATGACGTTTGCTCCGCAAGATATTGCCTTCTCCCGGCCTGCCGGGTCAATCGTCTGCATTGCAGTGGAGGCTACAATGTTGATATCCTTCATAATAATCCTGACAATCGCAATCATCCTCAGGGTCAGATTGAACCGTTCCTTCAGGAAGAGATTGTCAGTTCCCTTTTCCCCCAGAGGGGTGTCAGAGTGCTCTATGAACGGCCCCATTCCACACATGTCGATGTCGAAATCACGCATGAAGATGACATCATCGGCCAGGTCACTCATCGTCTGGTATGGCAGCCCCACCATCACCCCGGTGCCGGTCTGGTACCCGGTCTCCTGTATGGTCTTCAGGCATTCGAGCCTCCGGTTGTACCGGTGCATGTCATCGTCAGGATGCACCCTGCGGTAAAGGGCTTCGCTGGATGCTTCAATTCTTAGCAGGTACCTGTGGGCACCGGCGTTGAACCATCTCTGGTAGGTCTCTCTGCTCTGCTCGCCAAGCGAAAGGGTTATCCCGAGCTTGTTGTCAGTCATTTTCCGGATGGTGCTTACAAGCTCTTCAATTGTGTCAGTAAATACTTTCGACGAGTTCTCTCCCGACTGGATTGCAATTGATCCGAGATTGAGATTGTATGCAGTCATGGCCGCCTCAAGCACCTCATCACGCGATAGTGTATACCTGTCTATCTTCACGTTATCACGCCTGACACCGCAGTAGAGACAATTTTTTCCGCAGATGTTTGAGTATTCGATGAGGCCGCGGAGGTAAACATGATTGCCTACATAACGGTCCCTGACGGCTGCTGCCCTGCGGAAAAGCAGGGGAGCCTCCTCATCCCTGCATTGCAGCATGGCAAGAATATCTGACCTGTCGTGGACTTTCTTTTCGAGAAGTGAGGCTATGCCTGAACCCATTGTAAATGTGAATAGTTTAACATTAACAACCGGAAGGTGTATAAGTTCATCTCCGGCATCAGCAATGTCATCGGCAGTGCTTCCTTAAGGTCGGAAGTGCTGCCTGAATTGAATCAGAACCCCCTGCCGAACATCTGCCAGAGTTCTGCCTTAAGTTCCTGCCATTTGCTCATTGCACTATGGGCAAAGGCATTTGTGTAGTCAGTAACTGCTTTCCGGGCTTCTTCATTTTTGCCCTCCTTAACCAATGTTTTGACTCTTTCTTCCAGGGCAGGCAGTTCTGCAATTGCCTTCTGTTCCATACCGTAGACAGCCGGTTCAATCAGTTTGCGGCCCCGTTCCCAGTTTACAGCGGAGAGCCTGTTGGCTTCCCTGAAAGCCCATATGGCTGCGTCTTCGCGGTAGCGGTGCTGCCCGCAAATTGAAAAACTCTGTGGCAGTGACATGGTGCCTGAGAAGACCGGTATGCGCGGGCTCTGCCCGGGGTTGTCAAACGAAAACCATGCCACTGCACCCACCTCGTCAGGAAGCCATGAGCGGCATTGAATCACGTGCGAGTATGAGCAACCGGCTATGGCGATTGTACGCTGTCTCTCAATGGTTCCCGGCTTCAGCTCATTGATCAGGGTGCGGATGTCTGCGTTCATCCAGTTGTTTATTGCAGGCGACTTAACTGTTTCGGTTATCTCGTTGCCGGCTTCATCCTTTTTCCTGACTGTCACCATCAGGTTTTTTGTCATGTCATATTGCGTACCCTCGTAGGTCTCGCGGAAAAGAGCCATGACGTCACTGACAGAGAGCTTTTTCTCAGGCTTAACAGAGAATGGAAGCTCTTCCATCTCCATTGTAAGATTCAGTCCCGGGGCAAGAGTGTTCAGGACAAAGAACTCCCTTATCGCGTAGGGTTTGCCGGTGCCTATCACCCTGTAGAATTTAAACGGTTCCTTGCCGTCCCAGTACCCGAGCTCCTTTGCTTTTTTACGAAGGTCAGCAGAGGTCATGAAGTTATCAGTGTCTTTGAAATTGACATCTGAGATTCTCGGGATGTTGGCGGCAACGCCGGCATGGTCATCAGGGATCCTCTGTGCCACCCATAGTGCTGAAGGTTTGCCCGGCCCCGACCCGGCTATCTCGAGCTGCCAGACTTCACGGGGGTCAGCTATCGTTATGCACTCGGCCAGGTCAGCATACCCGTACTGCTCAGCCAGTGAGCCAATGAGGGCTATCGCCTGGCGTGCCGTGGTGCAGCGCTGGAGCGCGATCTTCTCCAGCTCCTCTATCAGGAAGAGGCCGTCCTTGTTGATCAGCTCCTGCTTTCCGTAGATTGTGGTTTCACCGATGGCCAGCTGTTTTTCGTTGAGACAGGGGTATGCAGTGTTGAGATATGCGTATGTCTCCCTTACTTCCGGAATTTCACCCTTGCGCGTCACGTTGGTCATGTTCCATACTTCCTCTGTGAAGAGGGTTCCCCACAGGACCGGATGGACTGTATCTCTCTCATATTTCATCGCCGGTACAACCTCGAGCCATGTCCGGTATCTTCCGTCACAGGTGTGCGAGGTCATCACCGAGCCGTCGGTTGAAGCCAGTCTCCCGACCATGATGCTGGTGCAGTTTTCGGCGTAGCCCGGGCCGTCAGGGTCGATTTCCTTTTCCGGTTGCGAATATGAGATATGGGTAAGACTCAGAAAAAGGACTGTCAGCAGAGAAACCTGCACTTTGAAGTAAGCTTTCATAACAAATTTGTAGTTCATTTTTAAATTTTTTATTCCGTTCCGACAGATCCGGCACTGCACAAAATTAGTCGGATCTACCGGACATCCCGCCATAAAGATAATATTCTGCAGCATACCCGGAGCGTGAAGTGAATTGCAGAACATGTTTAACTTATCATTTGGTAAGTTTCAAAATGTTTTTACCTTTCTAACGAGACAGACCCCGATTATGATTAATGCTAAATTATTAAATCCCAGGAGTATAGCTGTTATCGGCGGGTCCGATGACGTCACAAAAGCCGGAGGCAAGGTGCTGAAGAATCTGCTTGGTGGCGGCTTCCCGGGCGACATTTACGTTGTTAACCCCAAAGCTCAGGTTGTTCAGGGCTTACCGGCTTATGCCGACGTGTCGCTGCTTCCCCGCACCGATCTGGCCGTCATTGCCGTAGCAGCCCGGTTCTGCCCTGCAATAGTCAGGACATTGGCGATGGAGAAAGGTACCGGCGGATATATTATTCTCTCAGCCGGATTCGGTGAGGAAAATGAAGCAGGAGCAGCTCTTGAAAAAGAGATTGTGGATATCATAAACAGCACGGGAGGCACTCTCATCGGGCCTAACTGCATTGGTTTCCTGAATAACAGCTATCAGGGTGTTTTCACCGAACCGATTCCAAGGCTCTCAAAGAACGGGATTGACTTCATATCCGGCTCCGGTGCCACAGCTGTCTTTATTCTTGAAACGGCCATAACAGGAGGTCTTCCTTTCTCAAGTGTATGGTCAGTGGGTAACAGTGCTCAGACCGGTGTGGAGGATGTGCTTGAGCATCTTGATCTCACCTTTGATCCTCTTACAAGTTCAAAGATCAAGCTGCTCTATATTGAAAACATTTCAGATCCTCAGCGGTTTCTCAGGCATTCCTCGTCGCTTATCAGGAAAGGGTGCAGGATAGCAGCTATTAAGGCGGGTTCTTCAGAGGCCGGATCACGGGCAGCATCATCCCATACCGGGGCGCTGGCTTCACCGGACACTGCGGTTGATGCACTGCTCCGCAAGGCCGGGGTGGTAAGATGTTACAGCCGCACAGACCTGGCTACGGTGGCCGCATTGTTTACATACAAGCCTCTCAGGGGCAAAAGAATAGCCGTTGTAACACATGCAGGAGGCCCTGCAGTGATGCTGACAGATGCCCTCAGTGAAGGAGGAATGGAGATTCCGCGACTGTCGGGGCCTGCAGCTGACCGCCTTCTTGCAAAGCTGTTTGCCGGTTCATCGGTCGCAAACCCGATCGATTTCCTTGCCACAGGAACCGCCGAACAGCTCGGGCATATCATTGATGCCTGTGAAAACGATTTTGACGGAGTGGATGCAATTGCTGTCATCTTCGGCAGCCCGGGACTGTTTCCTGTTGATGATGTTTATAACCTTCTGCACGAAAAGATTCGCAGCTGTAAAAAGCCGGTTTACCCGGTAATGCCATCAGTTATAAATGTAAAGAGGGAAATCGCTGATTTCATTTCGAAGGGCAACGCCATCTTCACTGACGAGGTGCTTTTCGGGAGGGCACTCAGCATTGTCAACTCAACCCCTGCGCCGGCCGTGCCGGATAATATGGAAGCAGTTCCTTCGTCCCCGATTGGTATCAGTATTATGTCGCCACAGGCAGATATCAGGGCAATCAGGGAAGTTATTGACGGCGCCGGAGAAGGATACCTGCCCCCGGAAAAGGTGGGAATTCTATTAAAGGCTGTCGGTATTGAAACAGTGCCTGAAAGTGTTGTAGCATCTTCAGAGGCAGCTTTGAGGGTTGTCAGGGAACTGGGTTTCCCCGTGGTGATGAAGGTGGTAGGTCCGGTACATAAGTCAGACATCGGAGGTGTGGCACTGAACATCGGCACTGAGGAGAGGGTCATGGAAGAGTATTCCCGGATGATGGCACTGCCGGAAGTAACAGGTATCCTCATCCAGAAAATGTTAAGCGGCCGGGAACTCTTCTGTGGCGCCACACGCGAGGGCCGCTTCGGCCACCTTGTGATGGCAGGCCTGGGAGGGATATTTATCGAGGTTTTTAAAGATGTTTCATCCGCACTGGTACCTGTATCTGACCAGGAGGCAAGGTCAATGATACGGTCATTGAAATCATATAAAATCATCAGGGGTGTCCGTGGCACTGCCGGTGTCAACGAAGAGGCATTTGTGAAAGTGATTACCTCACTCTCCGGCCTCCTTGCCGCTGCGCCGGAGATCGCGGAAATGGATATCAATCCGCTCCTGGGAACACCCGAAAAGGTTGTGGCGGTGGATGCACGAGTACGGGTACAGGAAGCAGGCAGCAGGCAATAGGCAGTAGGCAATAGGCAGTAGGCAATAGGCAATAGTGTTAGAAATCAATATTTTAGATATCTTATAGTATGAAGACAGGTTTTGTGGCAGCGATGTTGCTTACCCTTGTGATCAGTTGCTTTTCCCAGCAAAGGCGCCCATTTTCGGATGAACAGGTGGAGATTGACGGCTGGGCCTTCATACCCGGCACAAAAGGAACGGTTGAAAAAAGTGGCGAAGCAGCGCAAAACCCGGCCATTGAAAAGGTTTACTCAATACTTGCTGCATGGGATTCAATTGCCCCGCCGCGTGGGATTGAGGCGAGGTGCTTCCTCGACGATAACGGGATTGAGCTGAGGTTCACACCTTATGTTGTTGTGGACGGGGAACGGATGACCCAGGGAAGCGGTTCCACACTCACAATCTATACTGATGATCCTGAAAAAATGTTCGGCAACCCAATCGCCCCGGGCATTTTTCTTTGTCCTCAGAAGACCGGTGATTTCTTCGGCGTTCCTGTCTACAAAAACGATATCCGCGAAGTGACAATCGTCTCATATAGGAATGTTCCGCTTTTCCTCCCTGTCACCCGCGAAGAATACCTTAAAGCGGCAATTGCAGAAGCGGAAAAAAAAGAGCAGAGTCTGTATTCATCATTGCCGGACCGGCAGGAACAGCTTGGGGAAGTTGAAAAGGCGTATCAGGAATTGCTGAAAGTGGACAGGGCAGCAGCAGAGGAATTCAAAAGAGAGATGGCAGGGTTCACAGGATTGGAAGATGATCAGTCACAACTATTGTCTAAGTCACTTAAAAAGGAACTTTCAGAAATGACTGCTGAAGAGAAAAGACAGTATGCATATTACGGAGGGGTGGCTGCAACAGAAAGGTACAACAGTCCGTCAGGATTGCTCCCCCCGGAGAGCTCTGATGATGCCACGGCGCTTGTCAGGCCTGATCCTGCATTGTCTGCAGGCAGAACAGGTCAGGAATTTCAATTGCTTGTGATCAGCTGGAATGTTGGTTCAGGTACTGAAAACGACAACCCCCGGAACTATTCGGAGGGCAGAATTGGATTCCGCCTTGCTGATAACCTGATGTTCCAGCTTTATAAGGATCAGAACATTTGGAACAGGATATTCAGCCTGGTTGCCAGATAGATTTTTATCAGACACTTGAAAGTATTTACCCCGGTTCTCAATTCGCAAATTCCAACTTCCCATGAAGCGTACAGATATAATATTCACCCTGGTTTTCATAGCCCTTTTCGTCCCTTTTTTCCTTTCCCGGCAATTGTATGAATTCTTTGTCTGGTTCAGCACGGACTGGGCTTTTACTGCAAGCTTCATAAAGTTTGCAATCCTTGCTACGATGGGGGAGATGCTCGGCAGCAGGATCAGGACCGGCATTTACCTGCCGGAAGGTTTTTCACTGCTGTACAGGGCTGTTGTCTGGGGGTTTCTGGGCATGACTGTAAAGGCGGCTTTTATGATTTTCGGCGGAGGCGTTCCCTCTATAATGTCACACCTTGGTATGGATAACCCGGCGGCAGTGATGGCAGGTCCTCTTACCGGCGCCAGGGTTTTGCTCGCATTTGCAATCAGTACATTACTAAATATCTTCTATGCACCTGTTCTGATGGTAACCCATCGTGTCAGTGACCTTCACATAGCTGCTGCCGCGGGTGACCGGCGCAAGCTGATGACAGTGCCTGATGTCAGAAAGCTGCTGGCGTCGATAGACTGGGACAGCATGTGGGGCATTGTGCTGAAAAAGAGTATTCCCCTCTTCTGGATACCTGCACAGACTGTCAATTTCCTCCTGCCGGAGGAATTCAGGATGCTGGTTGCCGCCCTCTACAGCACCGTGCTGGGAGTGATACTGGCGCTGGCAGCGGGGAAGAAGGTCTGAAGGTCTGAGGGTCTGAGGGTCTGAGGGTCTGAAAGTCTGAAAGTCTGTCGCTGCGCGATACCGGCCCTGCAAGCTGGCTCCTGCGCTAAAATGACCCACCGGGTCATTTCTTTACGCTTGGCCCTGGTCATGCAGTTACGGGGAAAACTGATGGATCGCGGGACCGCAGAACCGCATGACGGAGCGAAGCGACAGACCTTCCGGCCTTCCGACTTTCCGACTTTCTCAAATATGACAAATAGCAGCAATCGTTCTCTTATAAATATTTATCTTAGGGCCACGAATGAGGGCACAAAATATAAAATTTATGAAAAATACCCCCATTAGCCGACAAACAGTAAGCAACGCTATAGTATCCAGCGGTATCACCGATCTTGGCCATGCCAGCATCCGCGAGATAGTCAAGCTGGTCAACGTGCTGCGCCGCGAAACCGGGGTGGAATTTATCCGCATGGAGATGGGCGTTCCGGGGCTCCCCTCGGCAGAGGTGGGGGTCAGAGCTGAGATTGAAGCACTCAGAAGGGGCGTCGCATCAGACTATCCTGACATCGAAGGGTTGCCTGATATGAAAACCGAGGCATCGAAATTCGTAAAGAATTTTCTTGATGTGGATGTCAATCCGGAATGCTGCGTGCCTACAGGCGGCGCAATGATGGGAGGGATGGCAAGCTTCATGGTGGCCAATCGCAATGACCAGACAAAAGAAGGCACTCTCTTTATTGACCCGGGATTCCCGGTGCAGAAAACGCAAACACGGATACTGGGACAGGATTTCAGGTCATTCGACGTTTACAATTACCGTGGAGAAAAGCTGGGTCCCAAACTTGAATCCATCCTTCAGTGCGGAAAAGTATCAACACTCCTGTACTCCAACCCTAACAACCCATCATGGATCTGTCTGACTGATGATGAACTTCGAACCATAGGCACCCTGGCAAAGAAATACGATGTTATTGTAATCGAGGATCTTGCCTATTTCGGGATGGATTTCCGGGAGAATTATTCCGTTCCCGGTGAACCGCCCTTTCAGCCTACGGTGGCAAAATACTGTGATGACTACATCCTGCTGATTTCCAGCTCAAAAATTTTCAGTTATGCAGGGCAGAGGATAGGCCTTCTCGTAATGTCCGATCATCTCTACAACAGGCGGTATCCTGACCTGCTTCGCTATTATTCAACGGATATATTCGGCAGGGCTATGATCTTCGGGGCGTTGTACGCCCTCTCCTCAGGTGTGACCCACTCGGTACAATATGGGTTTACCGCAATACTAAAGGCTGTAAATGAGGGACTCTACAATTTTGTCGACAATACTAAAGCTTATGGTGAGAAGGCGGCAAAAATGAAGGAGATTTTTACCCGGAACGGTTTCAGGATTGTCTATGATATGGACATAGACAGGCCGGTGGCTGACGGTTTCTATTTTACAATCTCCTATCCGGGTATGACAGGAGGTGAACTGCTGCAGGAACTGCTGGCCTATGGCATCGCCGCCATCACCCTCAATATTTGCGGCAGTGAGAGACATGAGGGACTGAGAGCCTGCGTGTCACAGGTAAGAACGAACCAGTTCGCAATGCTGGAGGAGAGGCTTGCACTTTTCAACGAGAATAATCCGATAGGAAAATAAACAATACTTTTGAACAACAGTAAATTCTAAAAAGATATGGCAAAAATAAAAGGAGCAGTTGTTGTCGACCGTGAGAAGTGCAAGGGGTGCGAGGTGTGCGTGGTGACATGCCCTACCGGGACACTTGCCCTGGCAACGGAGGTAAATTCAAAGGGATATCATTACAGCTATGCCGCAAATCCCGAGACATGCATAGGTTGCTCAAACTGTGCGGTTGTTTGTCCTGACGGTGTTATTACCGTTTACAAGGTAAAAATCGGATAACGCAAAGAAACAATATACATTAATGGAAAAGGAACTGAAGCTGATGAAAGGCAACGAGGCTATCGCCGAAGCGGCGATACGTGCCGGTGCCGACGGTTATTTCGGGTACCCCATCACTCCGCAGAGCGAGATACTTGAATATCTTATGGAGGCCAATCCCCAGGCAACAACCGGGATGGTTGTCCTCCAGGCGGAGAGTGAGGTGGCCGCGATCAATATGGTTTATGGAGGCGCCGCCTGCGGGAAAAAGGTGATGACATCCTCCTCCTCACCAGGCATAAGCCTCAAGCAGGAGGGAATAACTTACATTGCAGGCGCCGAACTGCCCTGCCTTATTGTGAACGTTGTCCGCGGCGGCCCGGGACTCGGTACAATCCAGCCTGCACAGAGCGACTACTTCCAGGCAACGAAGGGAGGAGGACATGGCGACTATCATCTTCTTGTCCTGGCCCCGGCATCAGTCCAGGAAATGGCTGACTTCGTCGAACTGGGCTTCGATCTCGCCTTTAAATACAGGAATCCTGTCATGATCCTTTCTGACGGCGCTATAGGACAGATGATGGAAAAGGTCTGGCTCAATCCGCAGAAGAAGAGATCGGATGAGATCCTGCCATGGGCAACAACCGGCAAGCCGGCCTCCCGCCCAAGAAATATAATCACCTCCCTGGACCTCGATTCAGAGCGTCAGGAGAAGTTTAACCTGAAGCTCATCGAGAAGTATCGCGAGATGGAGGAGAAGGAGGTTCGTTTCGAAGAGTTCATGACCGATGATGCGGAATATCTCTTCGTAGCATACGGTACCAGCGCAAGACTGTGCCAGAAGGCGCTCCAGCTGGCAAGAGAAGAAGGTATCAAGGCCGGGCTGCTGAGACCGATAACCCTGTATCCGTACCCGAAGAAAAGATTAAACGAGCTGGCAGACAGGGTAAAAGGCATGCTTGCCGTTGAGATGAGCGCCGGACAGATGGTGGAGGATGTGATGCTCTCAGTCAACGGAAAGACAAGGGTCAGCCACTACGGCCGGATGGGCGGCATGATACCCACCCCTGAAGAGGTGCTCGAAAACCTGAAATCGTTCATTAAAGGATAACTGACATGGCAGACATAACATTCAATGATATAATCAAGCCTGAGAACCTGACTTATAAGAAGTCGAAGCTGATGACGGATAACGTCATGCACTACTGTCCCGGTTGCGGACACGGAACCGCCCACAACGTGCTGGCAGAGGTGCTTGAAGAGGAAGGCCTCCAGGAAAGAACTGTCGGCATTACGCCGGTTGGCTGCTCAGTACTGATGTACAACTATATTGACGTTGATTTCCAGGAAGCAGCACACGGAAGAGCCCCGGCACTGGCAACTGCAGTCAAAAGGCTGATGCCGGACAAATTTGTCTTCACTTACCAGGGTGACGGCGACCTTGCTGCAATAGGTACGGCTGAAACAATCCACACCTGCAACAGGGGAGAAAACATCCTGATAATCTTCATCAACAACGGGATCTACGGGATGACCGGCGGCCAGATGGCCCCCACAACCCTCCCGGGAATGAAATCGGCAACATCACCCTACGGACGCGACGTTTCAGTAATGGGCTCACCCATAAAGATGGCGGATATTGTTGCAATGCTGCCAGGTACCTGCTATGTGACCCGCCAGAGCGTCAATACGGCCGGTGGCGTACGCAAGTTCAAAAAAGCACTCAAGAAAGCCGTCCAGTACCAGAATGAAAAAAGGGGAACCTGCTTCATCGAGGTAGTCTCCAACTGTCCTTCGGGATGGAAGATGACACCTGTCGAATCAAACAAGTGGATGGAAGAGAACATGTTCCCGTTCTATCCGCTGGGTGATATCAAGGTGCCGGCGGAATAACGGAGGATTGCGACTGCCAGCGGACTTCGTCTGCTGCCCGTCACAAGGTTTAATTTTAAAACAATACAGACCATGACAGAAGAAATTATTATAGCAGGTTTTGGCGGACAGGGAGTGCTCTCAATGGGAAAGATAATGGCCTATTCAGCCATGATGCAGGACATGGAGGTGAGCTGGATGCCCTCGTACGGTCCGGAGATGCGGGGCGGCACAGCCAACGTCAACGTGATACTCAGCGATGAGCGCATCAGCTCCCCGATTCTCAGGAGTTTTGACACGGCAATCATCCTCAACCAGCAGAGCATGGACAAGTTCGAGAAATCGGTCAAACCTGGAGGAACTCTCATCTATGACGGCAACGGCATAACACGGCATCCCGAACGGAAGGACATAACAGTCTACCGGATTGACGCTGCCGAGGAAGCCTCGAAGCTGAAAATGCAAAAAATGTTCAACATGTTCGTCCTCGGCGGATTCATGAAGGTCAAACCGATACTGAGAACGGAGTATGTACTCAAAGGGCTGAAAAAATCCCTTCCCGAACGGTACCACAACCTCATCCCCATGAATGAGAAGGCAATCGAAAGGGGAATGGAGATTATCAATAAGGTCTGAAAGTCTGTCGCTTCGCGACGTCTGAAAGTCTGAAGGTCTGTCGCTGCGCTCCGTCCTGCAGTCCTTTAGTCATGCAGTCATGCAGTCAAAGAATCAGGACATCCAGACCGCAAGACTGCAAGACCGCAAGACCGCAGGACTGCAAGATCGCAAGACCGCAAGACGGACCTTCAGACCTTCAGACTTTCAGACTTTCAGACTTT
>CAZWOC010000013.1:0-109923 GCA_964635655.1 uncultured Rikenella sp.
GCGGAGAGAGAGGGATTCGAACCCTCGGTCCAGTTGCCCGGACAACGGTTTTCGAGACCGCCCCAATCGACCACTCTGGCATCTCTCCGGACTTGCCATCACCGAACGCAATGGCGGGTGCAAATATAAGCCAAATTATCAATACTCATTTTTTACCGTAAAACTTAAAAGAATTTTATTTGTTACTTTCTATGTTATTCAACTTTAAAAAAATGAACAGATTGTTGTTAACGGCGCTCATACTTTCCGCCTCCATCATTGCCACAGCCCAGGAGAAAGCTCCAGACTACGACTCTGTACTCGCCGGGAAACTGGGAGCTGATGCCCTTGGAATGAAAAACTATGTACTCGTAATCCTGAAGACAGGACCGGCGAAGATAGAAGACAAGGAGTTGAGAGACAGTCTTTTTGCCGGACACTTTACGACAATGGACATGCTTGCTGAAGAGGGCAAGCTTGTTGCCGCAGGTCCGTTCGACAATAATGACAATCAGTACCGCGGTTTGTTCCTTTATGATGTAAGAACTATTGGAGAGGCGGAGGAACTGGTGAAGAACGACCCTACTGTAACCAGCGGAATATTCGTGACGGAAATGTACCTGTGGTACGGGTCGGCAGCCTTGTCAATGCTGAATGATATTCATAATAAAATCCGGAAACATTAGCAGTCAAATAGTAATATTCAGACATACAGGCATTTGCGCATCAAGGATAAAATCTGGAAAAAATTTCTGCGTTGAAATGTAAACTTTTCGGATCCTTTGTCGTCTTTATTAAGAGAGATATCAAATATCTCATTTGGTTGGTTTCAGGTAAACATTCAAAAAGCCGCATCGAAAGCGGCTTTTTTCTTAATTTGGCATTATAAACTGCAACCGGTGGATAAGACAGAGTCCCGGCCGGAAACGGCCAGGGGAATGCATTTGTCTTATGAAGTGCCACCCGGAATACTTACAATTCAGATCAGAAACATTCATGAAAAGGTTTTTACTATTATTGTTAATAATACTTGCGAACCAGACACTACGGTCACAGGATACTACCAGAATCTCTGATGACCTTGAGCTGATAAGAATTTCCGAAAATGCAATCATACATGTTTCATATGCCAGTTTGCCCGGTTACGGTCGTGTGTCGGCCAACGGACTGATATTCATCGATAATGGAATGGCTTTCCTGTTTGACACCCCCTGGAACGATTCGCTGACGGCTGAACTGGTTACCTACCTTGAACGGGAATTGAAGCTGCAAATAAAAGCGTTTGTTCCAAACCACTGGCATGAAGACTGCATGGGCGGGCTTGCCTGGCTCAAAGACAGGAAAATTGAGTCATATGCGAACAATCTGACAATTGAAACGGCAAGGGAGAAGGGACTTCCTGTCCCGGATCATGGCTTCAGCGACTCACTGACCCTGAGGTGCGGGAGCAGGGAGATTCATTGTTACTTCCCGGGCCCTGCACATTCAAAGGACAATATTGTCGTCTGGATTCCTTCTGAAAAGATACTGTTTCCCGGTTGCATCTGTAAAAGTGCAGATGCCCGTAATCTTGGAAACGTTGCTGACGGAGACACTGCAGCATACCCGGGGACTGTGCAATGGATAATCAGGAAGTTCCCCGGGGCGGAGACGGTTATACCAGGACACGGCCCGTATGGCGGTCCGGAACTTCTGGACCACACATTATCACTCACATCATTCAGATAAATAATATGACAGATAATCAGAAGAATCTTAAAAACAGCCTCCATAAGCTTGGTCTGAATCCGGAGATTGAAATTTACATAATTGAAAACCTTCCACCGGGGTCACAGGTCGGCAGGGTTATCCGTGAGCACCGTGAAAGGTATGCAGTTTCTGACGGAGAAGGCGAGTATGAAGCTGAGATAACAGGCAACCTGAGGTTTTCAGCTGCTTCACGCAATGATTTTCCTGCCGTGGGTGACTGGGTGGCAATAACTCCCTTCGGCCCTGACCAGGCAATCATCAACACAATACTGCCGCGGAAATCCCTGCTGACCCGGCAGGCTGTGGGCAAACCCGGAGAGATTCAGATAATTGCTGCGAATATTGATTGTGCATTTATTGTGCAGGCAATCAGCAATAATTTCAATATCAACAGGCTGGAGAGATACCTGACAATCTGCCATTCGGCCGGCATAAAGCCACTCCTGGTACTGAGCAAGACCGACCTGGTAAGCCGCAGCGCAATCGACGAGGCTGTCAGAGCGCTTGAAAAAAGGGAGAGAGAGCTGAAATTTATCCTGCTTAGCAATGTTACCGGGGAAGGAACCGGAAAGGTGACAGAACTGATTCAGCCAGGCATGACCTGTTGCGTTATCGGTTCATCCGGCGTCGGCAAATCGACTCTTATAAACACACTGCTCAAAAGGGAGGCTCAACGGACGGGAGAGATCAGCACAAGCACAAACAAGGGAAGGCATGTGACCGGGCACCGTGAGCTGTTTGTCCTTGATAACGGAGGCATAATCATTGATACCCCCGGGATGAAGGAACTGGGTCTGACGGATGATGCTGAAGGGCTGAACACCACCTTCGGGGATATCCGGCATTATGCCGGGAAGTGCAGGTTCCCCGACTGCCGGCATGTCAATGAGCAGGGATGCGCAGTGATTGAGGCAGTTGAAAAGGGGATCCTCGAAAGGGATTCGTATGAGAACTATCTGAAGATGATGAGGGAGCAGGAAAGGTTTACAACCACCGCCGAAGAGAAACACCGTAAGGAACGGCAGTTTGGGAAAGTCCTGAAAAATTACCACAAGTTCAGGAGGAAGAATGAGGAGGAGTGAATGTAAATTGTTAATTACAATGTTTAATAAGAGATAAAACAGGTTCAATGACTGTAAATAAATATGACAAATGTGTCACTTACCTTGATATCCTGTGCAACAGGATAGGAGAGAGGTGTGTTGGCAGTGAAGGAAACAGGGAGGCGACCCGCTTCATGGAGCAGGAGCTGAACGCAGCGGGTTGGAATACAACTGCTGCAGAATTCGATGCAATGGACTGGCATGACGGGGGAGCCCGGCTTGAATGTAACGGAACCAGCTTCGAAGTCTTCACCGGACCCTATTCACTGCCGTACAGCGGCCGGGCTGAACTTGTGGCAGCATCAACCGTTGAAGAACTGGAGCGGGCGGAGATGACAGGAAAGATTATCCTGTTGCACAAAGAGATAGCGCGGGAACAGATTATGCCCAAAAATTTCGTTTTCTACAATCCTGAAGAACATCAGAAGATTATCGCCCTGCTTGAAAAGGGCAAACCGGCAGCAGTTGCCAGCGCAACGGGAAGGAACTCAGCCCTCGCGGGAGGTGTATATCCCTTCCCTCTCATTGAAGACGGCGACTTCGACATACCTTCTGTTTATATGACCGAGGAGGAAGGGATCAGGCTTTTTCCACATGTCGGCCGTGTAGTGTCACTGGAGTCGGTATCTGAGAGAATTCCCGGCAAGGGTTATAATATTATAGGTGTAAAAGGACCTGAAAATGCAGGCAGAGTTGTAGTAACGGCGCATATCGATGCCAAGAAGGGTACTCCCGGCGCCATTGACAATGCCACAGGGGTTATCACACTCCTCCTGCTGGCTGAACTGCTGCGCGATTATGACGGAAAGAGGAAGATTGAGCTTGCTGCCTTTAACGGTGAGGATTATTATGCAGTTCCAGGGCAGATGAATTATATAGCGGCCAACCAGGAGAAATTTGGCAATATGATCCTTGACATAAACATTGACGGCGCCGGATATCATGAGGGACCGTCAGCATTCTCGGAGTTCAACCTGCCGGAGGAGTTGTCTGAAAAGCTGAAACGGACAATTGGAAGTTACCCGGGAATAACAACCGGCCCGCAGTGGCCACAGGGTGACCATAGCATCTTCGTGCAGTTTGGGGTGCCTGCCGTTGCTGTAACCTCGAAGTGGTTCATTGACAACATGGAAAGCCAGGATGTAACCCACACCCCGAAGGACAGGCCGGAGATAAC
This sequence comes from uncultured Rikenella sp., assembly GCA_964635655.1. Taxonomy (GTDB): domain Bacteria; phylum Bacteroidota; class Bacteroidia; order Bacteroidales; family VadinHA17; genus SR-FBR-E99. Next base: position 4,009 of record CAZWOC010000013.1, read on the forward strand.
TGACTGCGGCAGAATCGTTGAGATTGCATACGCGCTGAATGATTTTATCCGGATGATTTAACCGGAGCAATACGATCAGATTTGTCACAACTATTTGATAACTTGTTCGGAAATTCATTATAACCAATGTGACACAAATCCCTGACACAAATGAAAACAAGAATTCTGCTTTTCCTGGTGATTATGCTTCTGGGAAGCCTGACCCTGACATCTGAAGGTCAGACACCTGCCGCACCCGTCAAACCGGCCCTGCTTGTAATTGATATTCAGAACGCATTCCTTCCCATGATCCCTGAGGCTGACAGGGAGAAGGCAATGGCCAATATCGGGTATTATATGTCCTTGTTCAGGCAGCACGGTTACCCGGTGATCCTTGTCTACCATCACGGGGAGGAATACGGGGTGAAGCCTGGAACTGAAATATTCGAATTTCCTGAAACAGTACCCATAAAACCTGAAGATCCAAAGGTAATCAAGACCTACGGCGACGGATTCAACAAGACAGACCTTGATAAGGTACTTAAGGAGCATGGCTGCAATACGCTGTTCCTCACAGGACTTAGCGCCGTGGGGTGCGTCCTTGCCACATATGTGGGGGCAAATAATCATGATTACAGGGCATTCCTTGTCAAGGATGCCATCATGAGCCACAACTCTGAGTACACGAAGAACATAGAAATTATGTTTGAGGCAGTGGGCTCAGAAGTTGTCAAGATGGTTCTTGAGACCTCGGGAAAGTGATCTACGCAGCTGATAACAGGGAGACTGTCAGATGCAGGTGAAAAAAATCATCCGGAGGATCTGTCAGTAAACCGGTTATCGCTAAAAAACTGTCCGGAGGATATGTCGGGAAACCTGTAAGCAAAAAAACCGCCCTGGAAGATCCAGGGCGGTAAGGGTATAAAAAAGAGCGTGCCGGTTATTCCTTAATAAATCTCTTCATGACAGATGCGCGGGGCGAGATGAACCTGATGAAATAAATGCCCTTTCTGAGCTGAGATACCTCTATTATCTTCTGATTATGGTTGTCGCAGACCTCATTCATGCATTTGTTGCCCGTTACATCAAATATCTCGATCATCGTGACGCCGTCGATATTGTCAGCAATCAGCTCGCTTTTCACAGGTATGGGGTAGATTTTAATCTTTTCAGCAAGATTTTGTGCGAGTGAATCAGAGGCAACAGATTTTCCCTGTGCAGGCTGGCTGGCCCCTGTCTGTCCCGAAGCACTGCTCAGTGAGATTATAAGCAGGCAAAAAGTGATTGATGACAAGACAATTCCGGGTAGATGTTTTTTCATAGGCGCCTGTAAGGTTGTTTGCGAGGTTAATTGTAGCTGCTTCAAATTTAACCGAGGCAACTGCACTTTATACTCCGCGAAAGGGATAATTGTTTCAAACTTTAACAAGTTATGAACAAAATTTTTTTACAGACTTTCCGTTATGACGGCTGGCCATGAACAGGGGAAAAAATCAACATCGCATGTCATTGAATGAATTGCTTAAAAAAATTAACTTTGGCACCTTAAAACTCATACCAAACAAAATAAATTAAAGTGAAAAGAGCATTCATAATCATGATGACAGTCGCTGCAGTGGCTGTATCGTGCAGCACTGAAAAGAAGGAGCAGGGCAACCCCTTCTTCGCTGAATGGAAGACCCCGTTCGGTGTTCCGCCCTTTGATCAGATAACCAATGAGGATTACCTTCCGGCCATTGACTCCGGCATTGTTCTGGCCAGGCTGAACATAGCAGAGATCACCTCATCAGAGGAGGCACCCTCCTTTGCAAATACAATTGCGAAATTTGACCGCGCTGATGAATTTCTCGGCAAGGTGGCCGGCGTCTTCTACTCCCAGACGAGTGCAAACACGAATGACACTCTCGAAGCTTTGCAGATGGAGATAGCTCCGAAGGTATCAGCATTCAGTGACGAGATTCTTCTCAATTCCGCACTTTTCAACCGAATAAAGACCGTATGGGAAACCAGGGACTCCTCTCAGCTTAATGCCGAGGAGCTTTTCCTGCTTGACAACCTGTATAAGAGCTTTGTCCGCAACGGAGCGCTTTTAGGCCCGGAGGACCAGGAAAAACTTAAGAAGATGAACCAGGAACTTGCTGTCCTTACAGTAAAATTCAGTCAGAATGTTCTGGAGGAGACCAATAGTTTCAGGCTGGTAATTGACAATGAATCTGACCTTAAGGGTCTTCCTGAAAGCGTCATCGCCGGTGCGGCAGAAATGGCCAAAAGCGAAGGGATGGAGGGCAAATGGGTATTCACCACCCAGAAGCCAAGCATGCTTCCCTTCCTTCAATATGCTGAAAACCGTGACCTGCGTATGAAGCTGTATGCAGCTTACCTGAACAGGGGTAACAACGGCAATGAGTTTGATAATAATAAAATCCTGGCTGACATTGTAAGGATAAGGGCTGACAGGGCCAAACTCCTTGGTTACAAAACCCATGCTGACATCGTTCTCGAGACCCGCATGGCCAAGACTCCGGGAAATGTTCTCAACCTGCTCAATGACCTGCTGGTCAGGTCGCTTGCAGTTGCAAGCCGGGAGCGTGAGGAGATGCAGAAGATTGTTGACTCAGAAGGTGGTAATTTCAGTATCGGGTCGCATGACTGGTGGTATTATGCCGAGAAGCTGCGCAAGGCGAAGTATGATCTTGACGAGAACGAGCTGAGGCCATACTTCAGTCTCGACAATGCACGTGACGGAGCCTTTGCTGTTGCAGGGAAGCTGTACGGCATAACCTTTACACGTATAAACGATATCCCACTTCCTCATCCTGATGCACAGGCCTTTGAGGTGAGGGAAGCTGACGGCAGCCATGTGGGCGTACTTTACATGGATTTCTATCCGCGTGAGAGCAAGCGTCAGGGTGCATGGTGCGGCAGCTACCGTGATCACCAGGTGATTGACGGCAAAGAGATCACACCTGTAGTCACTATAGTGGGTAATTTCACCCCACCGGCCGGTGACAAGCCCGCCCTTCTGAGCATGGACGACGTCCTGACCCTCTTCCACGAGTTCGGACACGGGCTTCAGGGTCTCTTCTCGGAGAACACATATTCATCCACAACAGTTGCATGGGATATAGTTGAACTGCCGTCTCAGATAATGGAGCATTGGGCAACGCAGCCCGAGGTTCTCGCCATGTACGCAAAACACTATGAGACCGGCGAAGTTATCCCACAGGCTCTTGTTGAGAAGATAAGGAACAGCAGTTATTTCAATACAGGTTTTGACAATGTGGAAGTAATGGCTGCATCGCTTCTTGACATGGCATACTATTCACTCGAGGCACCGGTACAGATTGATCCGCAACAGTTCGAGAAAGAGACTATGAATAAGATAGGGCTGATCCCCGAAATAGCCCCGAGATACCGCAGTACCTATTTTCTTCACATGATTGACGGATATGATGCCGGCTATTATGTATATACCTGGGCTGCAGTGCTTGACAACGATGCCTTCGAAGCGTTCAACGAGAAAGGGATCTTTGACAACGAGACGGCAACATCATTCAGGCAGAACGTACTGGAGAAGATGGGCACCATGGATGCAGAGCAGATGTATCTTAACTTCCGTGGCCGCATGCCGGACACTGAGCCACTTCTCCGGAACAGGGGACTCAATTGAGAACAGTAGTATTAATTATCCGATGAGGCTGCCATCCCGCAGGGAGGCAGCCTCTCTTTTTTATACAATCTCTTTCTGATATTGTGAGTTGACGAACAGTATTGTACCTGTATTGTCATAACCTCCAAGAACCGTCTCACCGTTCTGCTTCAGTGTCTCCGTCCTGAACCCGGTCAGAATAAGAGCTGCATCTGATGACCTTTCATTTATGAGGCTCCTGGTTGATCTGCCGGGAGTGACCTCGATTATCCCGATGTTGTTTTCTGTTATGGGCAGACGCCCGGAAGATACAAGTTCAGACAATGCATGTTGTGTTTCCGCTGCCTGCCCCGGCCTGCATGTACTGAAAACCTTTATTGACGATTTTTTCCAGTCGGGGTGCCCGGCAATTATGAAACTCAGAAGTATAAGAAGGCTCGCATTTTCTGGTTCGTTGAAGTCGATCCATACATGTATTCCCTTGCTGCAGACCATCTCTCTGGCAGCTGAGGCGAGCAGGCATATGTCAAAATCACCTGCCTTTATCAGCCTGATGTTTTCGATTATCTCCCCCAGGTTTTCCGGATTCTCCTTGTCGTATTCGAACACCACCATGTTGTTTTCCATCCCGGAGATGCCGGGTACCTGTATTGCCTGAACAATTGCCGAGGTATAGGAAGGTGAAATGATTGTGTCAACGTAAACATGGTTATGCGAAGTCTCATACAGTTCAATCAGCTTTTCCAGTTCCTCTTTCGCCTGCTGGCTGGTCACCCTCGAGTAATAGCCGTCAATACGGTGCAGGTAAGTGCCGAACCCGTAGCTGTATGACAGCCAGTTAAGAAGCCTGAATGCCCGTTCACGCTTGAAGGAGTCCTTCGAGATGCAGATAACCCCGGGCCTCCATTCCCTGGTTTTGCGTCTGCTGTCCGATTTCTGCAGGTAGACCTGAAGGTTCCGGCTGATCTGGAAGAGGACGTTGGCAAACAGTGATTCGAGACCTGCACGGCTTTTATGGAAATATTTTATGTATGAATAAAGGATGACAATAAGTACCGTCGCCGTGAGGGCGTAAAGGGCGTTAATCCGGAACATTACGATTACAGCCACCACAAAGCCGGTAAGGGAAATGTACCATTTTGACCTGAATGAAGGCCTGTATGACGGTGAGGAACCGAAGTGGTTAAGGAAAGAGATGAGGCACAGTGAACCGTAGGTCACGAGAAAGAACATCGAGATTATCTCAGCCACTGCGTTTACATTGCCAAGTGCCACGAATATCAGTGCTATCAGCAGGGTAACAATTGTTGCGTTCACCGGTTCTCCGTCACTGCTCCTGGCGGCAGCGAGCCACCTGTTAAGCCTCATTGAGGGGAAGGAGGTGTCTTTTGCCAGTGCCTGGAGGGTTCTTGGGGCGACAAGCACAGAACCGAGGGCTGATGAGAGGGTCGATGCAGCAAGCCCCAGCGGAACAATAACTGCTCCTCCGATAGCGATTTTACCCATTATAAGCTGGTCTTCGAGCATCTCCTCCGGCGAAGACGAGACTGCAAGCTTCCAGATAACCATTATATAAACAATCATCCCGGTCACGGTAGCAAGGATAGTACCGACAGGTATCGCCCTGGCCGGGTTACGCAGGTCGCCTGAAAGACCCACCCCGGCAGTCATCCCGGTGAAAGCCGGGAAGCATATTGCGAATACCAGGAAGAAATCACTCATGTTACGCATATCCCTGAGCGGCAGCCTGTCGGGTGCAAGGCTTCCCGGGGCTGGCCGGCCAAGAAAAAAGAGGACCAGGGCTGCAAAGAGAATGGCTACCACGGCATATAGCATTTTCATCCCGGTACCTGAACCCTTCCGGAGAATCAATAATCCTACGATGAGTGTCACCGGAAGGCTTATCGCCTGCCGCGGAACCACAACAAAGAATCGTTCGGCGGTGAACTTGAAAAAGAATTCGAAAGCCTCAGTAAATGCTATGATGTAGAAAGCGACACTGATTGCCTGTGAAAGAAAGAGGGCCAGTCCGATCGTAGCCCCGATGTTGAGGCCGAACGACCTGGAGATTATGAAGTATTCACCACCACCCTCAACCCTTTTGTTTGTCGCCAGCTCTGAGATTGCCAGCGCCGTGGGAACGGTTACTGCGTGCCCCATAATTATTATCAGCAGTGCACCCCAGAACCCGAGTGTCCCCACTGCAAAACCGAACCGAAGGAACAGGATTGCACCGAGGATGGTGGAAACAGCCGTAAAATATACAGGGGCTGTGCCGAATCTCTTTTTTGAAGCCGTGGTTTTCATCCGGTGATGTAAATTTTACAGGTTTTTTACCTTCTGCAATAAAGATGGGAAAAAAATCCGTGAAAGAAGTAATTTAATATCTTTGGCAGCAGTGCATTGACTGAAATGAACCAGAAGGGTGTTGCAGGGTTGGAACTTATTGAAGCGGAGTGGCTTCTCGACAGTCTGGGGATTGACAGGCGTTACGCCGGAAGGCTCCTGTACTGGGTTTACAGAAGGGGTATAAGGTCATTTTCGGAGATAAATGACATCCCCGCAAAAATCCTCCGTGTTTTAACCGAAAACAGTGTTACCGGGCTGAATGAACCCGGTGTCGCGCAGGTATCTGAAGACGGTTCGGTCAAATATCTCTTCAAAACTCCGGGGGGTCTGACACATGAGACAGTATGGCTGCCTGACGGAAAACGCAGTACCGTATGCGTTTCTGTTCAGTCTGGTTGCCGGATGGGCTGCCGTTTCTGCGCCACGGGTAAGAATGGATGGGGAGGCGATCTTACAGCCGGCGAAATTGTCAACCAGGTTGTAAGCATTCCACATGAGGTCACACATATAGTAATGATGGGAATGGGTGAACCCGGGGACAATATCAGCGAGGTTATCCGCGCCTGCAGGATATTTACAGCTGAGTGGGGTCTGGCCGCAGGCCGGAACAAGGTCACAGTATCCACTGTCGGGGTGACACCGGCAGTATTAAGGCTGCTTGAGGAGACGGAATGCAATATCACTCTGAGCCTTCACTCCCCGTTCCCTGACGAAAGGAGGGCGGTCATACCTGCCGAATCACGATGGCCTTTCACCGGGACGCTTGAATTGCTGAAGCAGTATGACAACCGCAGGAAAAGACGCTTCACCGTAGCATACGTGATGATGGAAGGGAAGAATGATTCGCAAAGGCATCTGGATGAGCTTAAAAAATTACTTGCAGGAACCGGATTGAGGGTAAACCTGCTGCCATACCATCCTCTGCCCGGGGATGACACAATAAGCTCCGGCACAGAGGTGATGATGCGGTTCAAACATGAGCTGGTCACATCCGGGACAGGAGCCTCGGTGAGAAGGTCGAGGGGAGCTGACATTGATGCAGCATGCGGAATGCTGGCAGCAAGAAGGAGGTGAAAATGCCTGAAGAATATTCTGTGATACCGACCTGAACCAATTGATAGAACTCAGAGCAATGAAACCTGAAAAGAAGAACCTGAAATTGCCGGGACCGGAACTATGGGAGAAACTGTTTGCTGAAACATTCTCAAAATCTTCCCGTGCACCTTTTAAAGGAACAATTGATGTCAACAGCCAGGTGCTCGAGCTTTTTGATACAGCCAACCAGTTTTTCTTTCTCGCCGACTACTCGCGCCTGAGAATGTTGTATGTAAGCCCGAATGTCAAACAGGTGCTGGGTTATGAAGCTTCGGAATATGATTTCAGAAAACATTTTGACATTATTCATCCGGATGACCGCCTGGCTGTGTTCGAGGTCGGTAAGACAGTTCTGAGCAGGGAACTGAATTATATTTCAGGATGCTCTGACAGGCAGGTTGCTCTTGAGATGGCATACAGAGCTGCAAAGAGCAACATGAGGTATACAAGAGTTTCGCTTGGGGTATCACGACATATTGACCCGGAGGGTGGGATATATGAGATGGCGGCTGTACGTGATATTTCCCATATTCATTGCGGCACAAAGGTTTCATTTGCCTTGCTCGGGGGAAGACCGTTCATGGAGTTACCTGAGGTTCCGGGCATCAATCCTTCTATCTCAAGAAGAGAACAGGAGATCATTTATCATATTTCAAAGGGATATACAAGCAGAAGGATTGCATATGAATTGAAAATAAGTGAGTATACCGTCAATACCCATCGCAAGAACATAATGAGAAAGACCGGCACAAGTAACCTCGTGGATTTGCTGATCTATGCAGCCACAAACGGTGTGATATGAAAAAATACCCAAAAATGGGTATTGCAGACCAGATTCTGATCAGGTAGTTTTGTAAGGCAAGCGGAACACAGAGGAGTTAAAAGGATTAGTGTTTTTTAGATTCCCCGTTTCCTCTCTCCGGCTGACAATGGTACTTCTTTCTTACGCCGGCGAGAAAAATAATACTGCCCATCCCCCTGGGCAGTATTTATTTTTTGGGGTTGATGAGTTGGAGGAGGTGTTCGGTTTCGTATCCGTCACTATTCCTGATCCATTCATTCCTGCTTCCGCAGATGGCAAATCCGTGACGGCTGAAGAGCTGCAGGCTTTCAGTGTTGCTCTCAAGTATGTTGCACCAGAGCTGGTGCAGGTTTAACGTTTCAAAGGCATAACTTATCAGGCAGGCAAGTGCAGCCGATGCATAACCTTTTTTTCTGTCTGCCTGATCGGCTATGAGGATACCGACCCCGGCCCGGTTATGGTAGTGATCAAAATCATACAGGTCAATTGTGCCGACTGTCCGTTCATCAGGCAGCACATCTATCATGAGCCTTAGCTGGCCCGTCTCAAAGATGCTTTTGCCTGATCCGGCGATATACTTTTTAAGGGTGTACCTGGAAAAGGGGACAATTGTGTTGCTCTGTCTCCAGTTTGTCTCGTCATTTTCCCAGCGGTAAAGTAATTCGAGGTCTTCGGGTTCCACAGCACGGAGCCTGATGCCGTCATTTTCCGGAATCATTTCTGTAGACTTTCTTTACGAAGATATCATCAGGGTACCCAAGCCTGAGCAATCTTTCCTTCTCTTCGTAAGCACTGGCTTTTGTATTGAATCTGCCCGTCGTATACCTGTAGAAACGGTCATCCATATTGTAGAACACGGATATTTCGGCATATTCAAAATAGGCAGGGTCAACCGGATTGTACAGTGCCATCACCTGCACCGTGTAATAGAGCACGTCAGGGTCAATCTCCTGGTCAGTGTCTCTTACATCCCTGATGACCAGGTCAGTAATCAGCATTGAAGAGTCGACTTCCGTGAGATAGGGCAGATCTGCCGGATTGAAGCTGATTGTAACAGTATCCCTCTTCTCTTCTGCCGGCAGGTTGAATGTCACCAGTGCTATTTCTTTCTTTTTGTAACCTGTCATTATCGAGAATAATCCGGAATTACCGTTATTGAATGGCTGGAAAGCCATATTGTCATCGGTGGTACTTAAAGGATACCCTATGTTGACTGGTTTTCCCCACTGGCCGTCAATAAGCTTCGAAAGGAAGATGTCGTATCCACCCATCGATCCATGTCCTTCTGAGCTGAATGTGAGCGTATAGCCATCACCTGATATGAACGGAGTCTCTTCATTGTACGGTGTGTTGACAGCATTGCCCAGGTTGACAGGTATGCCCCAGTCGCCCATTGCATCCTTCTCTGAAACCCACAGGTCAAGTTCACCCAGCCCACCTTCGCGGTTGGAAGTGAAGTATAATTTTTTCCCGTCTGATGAGACGGCGGCGTGGGATTCATAGAACTTTGTATTGATGTTCCTGTTTAGTTTTTCAACAGGAGACCATCTTCCTTCTGTAAACCGCGTCACATATATGTTACCGTCGTAATTATCATTTTTGGAAAGGTACAGTTCTGTTCCGTCGCTGTTGAGTGATGTTGTCTGGCAGTCAGTTCCCATTGAGGCTTCAATTGTAATGTCGACAGGGGTACCCCAGGATGTCCCTTCTTTCCTGGTGACATAGACAACACTTTCAAGACCTCTTTTTTCGGTATAAGCCATCGTGTTCCCGTCAAAGCTTACAACAGGTCTGTCATTGACAGAGCCCTGGTTGATGTATTCCTTGAGAGGTTGAATGAGAACATTGACCGGTTTTTGCATCTGCTCGGAAGCGACATTGCAGGCCTGTATCTGCTGGTCGATGAAAGCTTCGTTCTGCATTGCAGAGGATCCTGTTGTCAACTGCTGAAAGAAGCGGTAGGTATTCATTGCACTGTCAAGCCTGTTGGTAATCCGGTAGGCATTGGCAAGTGAGAAATAGGCATCGAGGGGTGCGCGCACCTCCCTGAGTTTTCCGGTTTTTGAATTGTAACTGGTGCTTCTCACAGCCTCCTCAAGGAATGGAATTGCCTTTGCCTTCTCATCGAATATGTTCAGGTAGCAGTTGCCGATTTTGTATTTGATATTGTAGTTACCGGGTTTAAGCTCATTAAGCATGAGATAGAGCGGATTGGCAAGCTCATACTCACCGTAGAGGTAGTGAGATTCGGCTTCCATCCATATCTCCTTCAGCTCACTCTTGTTCTGCCCGTTGAGAGGTAAAACAAAGAGCGAAATTGTAAGAAAAACTATAACCCTTATTCTCATGTTTCAGTTTGCCTGTAAAATTAAACCTTTTGCAGCATTTATTCCTTCTTGCAGGGCTTTATTTGAAGCTTATGCGGTAAATGTCAGCACGCCCGGCACCGCTGTTCCTGTCTGAAAGAGATAAATAACCTGATTTTCCGTTATCGGCGGGACAGAAGAAGACGTTGTCATCAGGGTTATTCAGCGGGTAGCCCAGATTTTCCGGGGTACTCCAGAGGCCGTTGTATTGAATGTCACTGCGGAAGATATCATAACCTCCCATATTCCGGTGACCCTGTGAAGCGAAGAAGAGTGTTTTCCCGGCATTAATCAGAAAAGGTCTGTCTTCGTTGAAAGGAGTGTTTATTTCAGGGCCCATGTTTACAGGAAGTTCCCATTCCCCGTCAGGGCCCAGCTTTGATACGTACAGGTCAAGTCCTCCGAATCCTCCCGGCCTGTCACTTGCAAATACAAGTGTTGATCCGTCTTCAGTAACAAACCCGTGAGCTTCCCAGTATTTTGTATTTATTTCTTTCTTCAGCCTGCGTGCCGGTTCCCAGCGCATGCCGTCGTATTTGCTTGTCCAGATGTCACTGTTGATGTTATCATCCTTGGAAAGAATTAACATTGTGTTTCCGGATGTAATGCAAGACACATAATGGTCTCCGTCAGACTGCAGTTCAGGAGTTATATTCACGGGGGCAGTCCATTCGTTCCTTACGAAGTGAGAGAACATGATCGCATCATAGAATTTCATCGAAGTCATATAGACAATTGCTTTCCCGTCAGGAGAAACGACCGGGAAGAAATTGTCATTTGCGTCATTTATTATATCATCGACCTCTTCTATTGTGAATTTCACCGGAGCAGCCATCAGTGCCGGAGCGTTATTGCATGCGGCTATCTGCTGGTCGATGAACATCAGGTTTTCCACGTCAGTGGGAAGGAGGGTCTGGCGGTAACGCGAATATGCTTCCCGGGCTTTTTCGAACATATAATTTATTCTGTAGGCATCACCCAGGAAGAAAAGTGCTTCGTAAGGAGCTTCCGTCTGTCTGAGTGAGCCCTCCCGGTATTTGCCCGTCAGGTTCTGTGATGCCTTTTCGAGGTATTCTATTGCCATGTTCTTGCTCCCTTCAAGATTCAGGTAACAGAGGCCTATACGGAAAGCTATGCTGGAATTTTCCGGCATAGCCGTAAAAATTCCGTGATAATATGGCAGTGCATCCGCATAATCACCCCTCATCAGGAAATACTCTGCATCATAGAAAGCCTCCTGCAGCCTTATATTGTCCTGGGATCTGCATACAAGAGCTGCAGACAGAATGATCAGTGACAGTGCAAGTCTTTTCATTGTGTTTATGTTATTGTTCATCATCCTTTTTCTTCTTTTTTCTTCTCCACAGCAGGAAGAAGAACAGTAATAAGCCCGCTAACAACAGCCACCACCAACAGCAACATTTGCCCTCCCCGTGAGTGCCGGGTTGCACCGTATTGTCGTCTCCGGCTCCCGCCGGGAATGTGACTGTTCCGGCCCGGGTTGCAGCGTCAGCTATATCCGGAGAGTCTTTGTCACCGGTGACGGAGGCAGTGACAGGAGCGGTGGCTGCAGTAACATTGTCGGAAGTGACAACGGCTGCAGTGACAGTGGCGCCGGTCTCAGGGGTTGAAACCTGCTCATCCCTGTTTTCTCCTTCCTGCTCCCGGACCTGTTCCCGGTCCAGATCAGGTTCACGTTCATCCTTGATAACAGAGTCAGGTGCCACGACCCCGGTATTTGACAGAATATTCTTCCCGGTGATACCCTTGTAATTCAGCGTGTCGGATGACAGTATCGTAGTCAGGCTGTCAGAGGGAAGATTTTGGAATCCCGATATGTCAGAGGGCTCCAGTGGCACGGTTTCCTGACTGACCGTATCCGTGAACGCTTCAGCCTCCATTTCCTTTACCTGTGAAGGAGGAGGTGGTCCTTCAGTGTATATGTTGCACGCAAACAGGTCCATCCTGCCGAAACCCTCATCTGAGAATCTTGCATGATAGGCCCTGTTGCCGTCGCCAACAGGATTGAAGAAGAGGTCATCATCGGTCGTATTCAAAGGGTACCCGATGTTGACAGGCGTACTCCACTCTCCGTTTTCATCAAGATCAGACCTGAAGATGTCATAGCCTCCGATGTTGAAATGGCCTCTCGAGCTGAAGAAGAGGGTCCGGTCATTATTTGCAAGGAACGGAGTATCTTCATTATATACAGTATTGATTTCAGGTCCGATATTAACTGCAGGCCCCCAGTTTCCCAGGCTGTCACGTGCCGAAACGAAAATATCGAGGCCACCCAGGCTCTCACGACGGTTACTGGTGAAATAAAGTCTTTCCCCGTCACTGCTCATAGTAGCATGTGACTCCCAGTATCTGGTATTGATATTGCCGTTCAGCTTTTCAACTTTCGTCCATGTGTCACCAATCAGGCGGCTCGTGTAAATGTTGCCGTCATAGGTGTCAATCCTGTACATCAGCAGGGTCTTCCCGTCAGGCGAAAGGGAGGAGGTGTAGTAGTCCTGGTCAACTCCCAGCTGCGGTGTCAGGTTGACAGGTTCAGTCCAGTTGTCTTCTGTTTTGCGTGACCAGAAAATGGCGTCATAGAATTGAAGTTCACGGGTGAACAGCAGCGTTTTTTCATCTGCTGAGATCACCGGGTTGAATTCCGAAAAGCGGTCATTGACACCCTGGCCGAGATTGGCCTCGGTAATGAATACCGGTTTTCGCATCATTGTGCGTGCGTTATGGCAGGTCTGTATCTGGAACCTGACCAGGGCGGTGTCATACTTTTCAGTATCGACATCTTTGAGAAACAGTTCGTATGTCTCCAGAGCCCTGTCGAAATTGTTATTAATGCGGTAGGCATTTGCAAGGAAGTAGAGTGCGTCATAAGGTGCACCGGATTCCTTCAGCCTGCCGCCACGGTAATCAGGATCAATATGGCCGGAAGCTGTCTCAAGCCACGGAATCGACTGGTCCTTTTCTCCCGGGGTGTTAAGATAACACTGGCCAATGCGGAAATAGAGATTATAATTCTCCGGGTACATCTGCAAAAGGCTCATGTATTTCGGGAGAGCCTCGGCGTAATCCTCGAAAAGCAGGTCACCCTCTGCAGCGGCGAAAAGTTCGCGCAAATCACTTCTTGACTGACCTGCGAGAGACAAAACATGCACTGCAAGGATTATGCAAATAATGTATTTGATCCCTCTCATCTGCCTGATTAAGTTTCTTAAAGTAACTAATATAACTCAAAAAGTGTAATAAGATTATGGCAGATCAGTGCAATTTTTAAAGCAGGGGCTTATTTTTAATCAAACTGAGGGCTTTCAGACGGGTCAGCGAGAGATGTTTCAGAAGTCCGGCAGAAGCTTTCACCGGCAGATGCCACCCTGGTCCCAAATGTTTGTCTGCGAAGATTACCATTGCGTCCCAGAAATGTCTGACAGAAGCCTCTCTTTTCTGAACAGAGCTTCGTCCCTTGAAATGAGTAATATGGACATCGTGGAGGTAATAATTCAGATAACCGGCTTTCCTTATGCGCCAGCTGAGATCTATATCCTCTCCGTACATGAAAAAGGCTGTATCAAACAGTCCGGCTTTTTCCAGGGCTTCCCTGCGGATGAGCATGAAAGCACCTGTGAGTATGTCAGCCTGGCAGGTCTCGTTCTCCGGTTTGTTTCCAAGATAATAGGCGTTGAAGAAGGCTGAACGGGGGAAAATCTTTCCGAGGCCGGTGAACCTGAAGAGTGATGCAAGGGGGGAAGGGAAGCCCCTTTTTGACTCAGGGAGGAATCTGCCATTGCCGTCAGTCATCCGGGCGCCTGCTGCACCTGCTTCAGGATGGGTTTTCATGAAATGCAGAGCCCTGACAAGTGCATTCTGGTCCGTGATGGTGTCAGGGTTCAGAATAAGGATAAATTCTCCTGCCGAAGCTTCTATTCCCCTGTTACAGGCTGCTGAAAAGCCTTCGTTAACTCCGGGGATAATCAGCCGTACTTCAGGGAACTCATCCCTGACCATCAGGGCCGAACCGTCAGACGAATCGTTGTCGACGACGGTTATCTCATGCTCTGTTCCATGTAAGGCAACAATTACCGACTGCAGGGCATTGCGGAGCAGGGTGCTTACATTGTATGACACAATTACAACTGAGAGCTCCATTTTTTCAGGCAGTGGTCATTTCCTCCCTGATAACCTCTGCCAGCCTTCGGACACCCTCAAGTGTATCCTTCTCATCTGCGAAGGAGAAGTTCATCCGCATTGTATTATACCCTTCGTTGTTGCAGTAGAAGACTGACCCGCAAACGAAGGCAACATTCCTGCGAATGGCTTTCTCAAGCAGCCGGGCTGCATCCATTGCAGGAGGAAGGGTGACGAACAGGAACAGCCCCCCGTCAGGTTCGGTCCATTTCACTCCCTCAGGCATCATCTCACGGAAGCATTTCAGCATGAAGTCACGGCGCTGGCGGTATAGCTCAATTGTCTTCCCGAGATTTACGTCAAGAAGACCCTGCTCGATATACCTGGCGGTTATCTTCTGCACGAAGGGAGGAGTGCACAGGTCTGTTGACTGTTTTGCGGTAACCATCTTGTCAATTATCTCACGGTTTCCGGTCACCCAGGCAAGGCGGAACCCCGGGGCCAGTATCTTCGAGAATGTATTGAGAGTCATCACCCTGCCATGAGTGTCAAGCGAGGACATAAGCGGTTCAGGTGTACCTGCAAACCGCACATCACGGTATGGGCTGTCTTCGACGATCAACAGATCATGTCTTTCGGCGATACGTATTATTTCAAGACGTCGTGCCCGCGGAAGGGTGACGCCGGTAGGATTCTGAAAATCAGGAATTATATATATGAATTTGACAGTCTTTCCTTCCTTCTTCAGCTCCGTGATCTTCTTCTCAAGCAGGTCAGGCCGCATCCCCTGGTCGTCAAGCGGTATACCCTTCAGAACAGCTCCGTAGTTTGCAAAGGCGTTCAGCCCGCCCAGGTATGATGGCAGACCGACAAGCACCACATCACCGTGGTTTACGAATATCTTTCCGCAGAGATCGAGTGCCTGCTGTGAACCGGTTGTTATCAGGATGTTTTCCGGGCTGAGGTCAAGACCGTCTTTTTTATGTCGTTCTGCAAGCAGGGTGCGAAGCCTGTTGTCACCTTCCGTGGTTCCGTACTGGAGTGCAGCTTTACCATCTGTCTCAAGCACTTCGGCTGTAATTCTCTTAATGTCCTCTATGGGGAACGAGTCAGGAGAAGGGAGCCCCCCGGCAAAAGAGATCATCTCCGGTTTCTGTGTAAGCTTCAGGATCTCCCTGATTGCCGATTTTTTCATCAAATGCGTTGCATCTGAAAAGAACCTCTCAAATGAGTCTGCCATGAATAATCGTTTTGCATCAAATTAAGCAAGATTTTCAGAATAAAAAAATGATCTGAGGCTATAGTGCTGAAAAGCTGAACGCAGATGCTGCGATTAACAGGATGAGTATGTTGCACCGGCCCCGGCCGGCAAGGCTGTCAGCCCTGTGACGTCATTGAAAATAGCCGGCGATTGACTATTGACTGTCCGAGGGTGATCTCATCGGTATATTCCAGGACATCACCAATTGCGACACCGCGTGCGAGGGTTGTAACACGTACATCATATCCTGAAAGCCTTTTGAAGATGTAGAAATTGGTGGTGTCACCTTCCATTGTGGTGCTGAGGGCAAGGATCACCTCCTTCACCGCCCCGCTGCGCACCCTTTCTTCCAGACTGGTGATTGTCAGGTCAGAAGGACCGATGCCGTCAACCGGTGAGATGATCCCTCCAAGGACGTGGTACAGACCCCTGAACTGTCTTGTGTTCTCCACCGCCATGACATCCTGAACATTTTCAACCACGCAGATGGTTGACATGTCCCTCGACTGGTCACTGCATATCACGCAGGTAGGGGTATCACTGATGCCATGGCATACGTTGCAATAGCAAACGTCATCTCTGAGTCTGATAACAGTTTCGCCGAAACGGCGAACCTCACCGCTGTCACGCCGGAGAAGATGCATCACAAGCCTGAAGGCTGTCTTACGGCCTATCCCCGGAAGTGAGGCAAACTCATTTACCGCTTCTTCGAGCAGCTTTGAAGGAAAACGTGACGACATACTGTGACTTTGGAGCAAAAATAAATCAATATTTCCCGCAAACCTGCCTGCTCAATAACTTTTATCTGCGATCTTTTTACTAATCTTGCATTATTGCATCCGGAATTATGACGCCTACTCTTATTCTTCTGATTTTCATAGCTTACACTCTGCTTCTGTTCGCTGTTACATTCTTTACTGCCCGAAGGGCCAACCACCAGTCTTTTTACATCGGGAACAAGGCTTCCCCATGGTTCGTGGTGGCTTACGGAATGATAGGCGCCTCACTCTCGGGTGTTACCTTCATGTCTGTGCCAGGCTGGGTTGGGGAGACGCAGTTCTCATACATGGTAGTGGCGTTCGGTTATTTTTTCGGTTACGTGGTTATTGCACTTATACTCCTGCCGCTCTATTACCGTCTGAAACTTACCTCGATATACAGTTACCTGGAGCAGCGGTTCGGTTTCTGGTCGTACAAGACAGGCGCCGGTTTTTTCATTCTGTCAAGGGTGCTGGGCGCTTCACTCAGGATGTTCCTTGTAATCAACGTCCTGCAGATATTTGTTTTCGATGCCTGGAACATTCCTTTCTGGGTCAATGTACTTATATTCATTATCCTGATTATAATATATACTCTTAAGGGAGGTATCCGAACGATAATCTGGACTGACACACTGCAAACGACGTTTATGCTGCTTGCAGTGGTGCTGTCGGTTTATTACATCCACCGTGAACTTGGTGCACCTGTAACCAGGCTTCTGGGTGATCTTTTCGACAGTGATATGTCACGGATGGTTATTACAGACTGGGATCACCCGCGCCATTTCATAAAGCAGTTCTTCAGCGGGATGTTCATTACGATCACTATGACAGGTCTTGATCAGGAGATGATGCAGAAAAATCTGAGCATCAGGCATCTTAAAGATGCTCAGAAGAACATGTTCACCTTCAGTACGATCAACCTGGTTGTTGTCTTCATGTTCCTGGTACTTGGCGCTTTCCTGGTGTTTTATGCAAAGGCTGAAAATATATCGGTTGCAATGACTGACGACCTTTTCCCCACAATTGCATTCAGGTACCTTGGCCCTGCTGCCGGCGTTGTCTTCCTGATAGGGCTTATCTCTGCAGCATTTCCCAGTGCTGACGGAGCACTCACATCACTCACCACTTCATTCAGCATCGATTTTCTCGGGTTGGAGAAGAAGAGTGACATGGACAATACCAGGAAGACCAGGATCAGGTATTCAGTACATCTTTCATTTGCACTTATTTTCTTCATCTGTATCCTGATTTTCAGAGAGATGAATGACCGGGCAATCATTGATAAACTGTTTACAATTGCCGGCTATACTTACGGGCCGTTGCTCGGTCTCTTTACCTTCGGCCTGTTCACAAAAAGGATCGTCAAGGACCGGTACACTCCGTGGATAGCCATTCTCTCGCCGGTCATATGCTACTTTCTGAGCCATTATTCCGAAGAGCTTTTCAACGGTTACAAGTTTGGCTTTGAGCTGTTGCTTGTAAACGGATTCCTGACATTTATGGGTTTGCTGGCCTTCAGCCACAGGGAATCAAAGACGGTTGCTGAAGCCTGACGGCGCTGATGAATTCTGGTTATCTGTATTCCCGTCTTCGTTGTCTTCCTCGTCCGATTCACGGACTTTAGGTTTAATATAAACCTTGATTTTCTTGTAAGGTATTGAAAATGAGATATAATACTCTGCTGCGGTGGACAACCCCGATGTTCCCGGTCCGTACCCCGGCATCCAGACCGGCTTAAGGTCCCTGCCCGCCCCGGAACTGATCAGCAGCCTCATGTACAGGTTCCAGCCGACTGTCACTCCCGGCATCAGTTGTGTCCGGACACCCGGTGTGATCTCAAGGAAATGACCTGTGTGACGTTCCTGCGGGACAGATGTCTCGCCTGCACCCCAGGGATTTGTATACCTCAGCATGGAGGCTTCTTCATTGTAGAAGCTGAGACCGTATCTGAGTCCTATCCCGGCGTAGTATTTTCCCTGGGAAACATTTGCCTTGATGAAGTTATAGTCTGCACCTGCCGTAAAACTCAGTCCACGGCTCCTGAAATTGTACAGCACTTCCGAAGAGTTGAAGGAGGAGTACCTTATGCCGGCTGTCACCGCGACGGAGGAGTTGATATCTGCCGATCCCAGAACCCCGTAGCTGATCAGATCAGTGTTGACAAGCTTCATGACCGGACCTGACAGGTCGAAGCCTGCTCTGATGTGCAGCGGTACTGTAACCGTATCCTGGGATACAGCCACCGCTTCTGCCAGAAGGAAGAGGCTAATAAAAAAGATGCAGGTTCGTCTGGCCATCGAGGTTCACGCTTTTATTATCTATTATGAGTGTGTCAATAATATTATGTGTGGTTTTCAACCCTGTTATGTCACTTATTATCGTATACCCGCATTCCGGAGATACAAGGTGAGGTTTACGGTCATACATTATCGTGGCAGTATCGGTTACCCCGTTGAGGGTTATTAAAAAGACTGATATGTCATTTGCAGGGTCCAGGGGAACGGAGAAAGCGGATGCTCCCCGGAGACTTATGAATTTCAGTGTATCGGTTTCCCTGTACGAATAAACCCTCAGAGAGTCGGCTTTTGCTGTTGCTCCTGTACCGCTGACAAGAAGGAGTGTGTTCATCACAGGGTCGGTCTCCTCGTAGCAGGGCTGTACCGAGCAGGAGGGAAGGGTTACGGCCAGGGCAGTAAAGAGTGACAGGTATATTATCCGGAGTTGCCTCTTCATAACGGAGTACAAAGGTATAAAAATATAAGGAGGTTGCTCTTCATGCGGTGCAACCTCCCTTTCAGTGATTTGCAGATTTCATCCGGTCATGAGAATTCAGAAAAGTGTGAGGTCAGAACTTGGGCAGGTTTTTCAGGATACCGCTTACACTGTGCCGGATTGCGCCTACGACCATGTCAACCACGCTTTCTTTTTCCCTTACGGAATAGATTTCATTGATTACTGTCCGGTACCTTTCGGTCAGGATATTACGCCTCAGTTTCAGTGTGGGGGAGAGTTCACCGGTCTGGGGAGTCCACTCTTCCGTGACAAGCCTGAACCGTTTGATCTGCTCGAACTCGCCGAGGTCCTTGTTAACTTCGCGCACTTCCCGTGCGAATCTTTCAATTACCTCCGGGATCTCAATAAGGTCGCCATTATCGCGGTACTGTATCCTGTGTATCGAGCACCAGTCATGCAGGAAGGCGAAGTTAGGAGAGACCAGTGCGCTGGCGAATTTTTCGTTTTCGCCGATAACCATAGCCTGTTCAATGAATAGTGATTCTTTGAGTTTGTTTTCAATCACCTGCGGTGAGATATACTTACCTGCCGAAAGCTTGAACATCTCCTTCTTGCGGTCAGTTATCTTCAGAAATCTGCCTTCCTCTATTCTTCCGATATCACCTGTATGAAACCATCCCCCGGCATCAATAACAGAAGCTGTCATCTCCGGATCCTTGTAATAGCCCATCATGATGTTGGGCCCTTTGCAGAGTATTTCACCGTCATCGGCAATCTTCACCTCGACATCTTCAAGTATCGGGCCGACTGTTTCAAACCTGATATCAGGAATGCGATTGGGGTTGACTGCAATAACAGGAGATGTTTCCGTAAGCCCGTAGCCCTGCAGAACCGGAATCCCTGCAGCCCAGAAGATCCGTTCCAGTCTTGACTGAAGGGCGGCACCACCGGAGACCAGGAGGTGAAGCTCGCCTCCAAGGGCCTCCTTCCACTTATTGAAGACCAGCTTACGGGCTATGCTGAGCCTGAGCCTGTAAAATCTTGTATTGCCTTTCACTTTGAACTTCAGGCCAAGAGTTACTGCCCAGAAAAATATTTGCTTTTTCAGCCACGGAAGGTTTTTTCCCTTGTTAATAATATTGTCATATATTTTTTCGAGCAGCCGGGGTACTGTATTTGCAATATGGGGCTTGATCTCGCGCATGGTGTCAGCGATGAGGCCCATGTTCTCCAGGTAATAGATGCTTGTCCCCTTGTACTGGAAGTTGTAGTTCATCATCCGCTCATATACATGACACAGCGGCAGAAAGCTGAGTGCCCTGTATCCCAGGCCGCAGTCGTGTGCACTGCTGGTAGCTATTGCATTGGATACCAGATTTTTGTGTGAGAGCATCACCCCTTTGGAATTGCCGGTTGTTCCTGATGTGTAGATGATTGTAGCCATGTCAGAGGGCCTGATCGAATCCCTGATGGCTGACAGTTCATCCATCCACCGCCCGCAGCTCTTTCTTCCCTCCTCAATAATTTCATCGACAGTCATCAGTCCGGCTACCGGATCAAATGAATAAATTGTCCTTATAGCCGGGATTTTCGATACAACCGGAGAAATCTTGTTGTATATCTGTTTATTTCCAATAATTATTGCTTTGGATTCAGAGTGTTCCAGGATGTAGGAGTATTCCTCCTGACCGATTGTGGGGTATACCGGGATGTGAATCATTCCTGCCTGAGCCAGGCCATGGTCGACAATATTCCATTCGGCCTTGTTCGGTGAAATTGTTGCGATATGGTCACCACGGGTATAGCCCAGAGACATCATTCCGCAGGAGAACAGGTCAGTCAGTTCCCTGACGGCCTCGGTGGAGTAGGTGACCATCTCATTGCCGCGCTTGCCGCCAAACATCACCTCACGCGGATAAACCTTGCACCCCAGGTCTATCAGGTCAAATGTTCTTGTTACTTCCATGAGAATTATTTTTGGATTAGCGATTTTCTTGCCATCTCTGCGGCTTTAGTCACAGCGTCATCCAGTCCTTCGGGTCTCTTTCCACCGGCGGTTGCCATGAAAGGCTGTCCGCCCCCTCCTCCGTTAATCAGACCTGATACTGTCTTGATTATGTCCACTGCATTAAGACGGGTCACTGCAGCGGCTTTCTCTCCCAGGCCAACGACAAGTGATACCTTGCCTTCGTTTTCCGAGCCTATCACAATGATGCTGCTGTCGTCAGACTGCCTTATCTGGTGGGCTATATTCTTCAGGGTGTCAGCCTGGGTTTTTTCGAGTACACCGGAATATATGCGGCAGGCGCCTGCGGTCTCTGCCCGGGCTGTAAGTTCATTTTTCGCTGTGGCGGCTGCTGCCAGCTGCATCTTTTCAATTGTTCCCTTCAGGGTGTTGTTTTCAGCAATCAGCTTTGTAATGTTGACAACCGGGTTGCCGGTGCTGCGGACCAATCCTGTGATCTCGTCAAGGATCTTCAATTTTTCATTTATATAGCTCAGGGCTTTTCTGCCTGTCACTGCCTCAATCCTTCTGATGCCGGCAGCCACGGCACCCTCGGAGACGATTCTGAAGAGTCCGATACGGGAGGTGCGGTCAACGTGTGTTCCTCCGCAAAGCTCAACTGAATCACCGAAGGAGACCACCCTTACCTTTTCTCCGTACTTTTCGCCGAAAAGTGCCATGGCACCCATTGACAGGGCTTCCTCCATCGGGGTATTTTCATGCACTTCGGAAGCGATATTCTGCATGATCATCTCGTTGACTTTTTCTTCGACGGAAGCCAGTTCCTCAGAAGTGACCTGGCGGAAATGGCTGAAGTCGAACCTTAGCCGTTCAGGGGTGACAAGCGAACCTTTCTGTTCAACGTGTTTGCCGAGCACCTGACGGAGGGCGTGATGCATGAGATGGGTGGCGGTGTGGTTGTTGGCTGTATCCTGCCTTGCCATTGCATCAACCACGGCGTTAAACCTTTCAGAAGGATCATCCGGGATTGCGGAGGCAATGTGAATAATGAGGTTATTTTCCTTTATTGTATCGGTGATCATAATTTTCCCGCCTTCGGCCTCAATGTATCCCCTGTCGCCTACCTGGCCTCCCGATTCTGCATAGAATGGCGTTCTGTCAAACACAAGGTGAACAGCTTCACGGCCACGCGAGGTGACCTTCCGGTAACGTGAGATCCTGACTGTGTCTTCAGTACGGTCATAGCCGGTAAAGAGAGTGCTGTCTGTGTCATGTATGACCACCCAGTCGCCGGCAGAGACTGCTGCGTCATCACGTGATCTTTCCTTCTGGGCGTTCAGTTCGTTCCGGAAGGCTGCCTCGTCGAGAGTCATGCTGTTCTCACGGAGGATGAGCTGGGTGAGATCGACCGGGAAGCCGTAGGTGTCAAACAACTCAAAGGCATCACTTCCCGGGAAGATATCTTTTCCTTCCTGCTTCAGGGCTTCCACACGGCGTTCTATCATTCTCAGCCCTTTGCCAAGGGTTTTGAGGAAAGCCTGTTCCTCTTCCTGTATAACCTTTGTTATTATATCCTGCTGAGCGCGGAGTTCAGGGTAGTGCCCTCCCATAGACCCGACAAGTGCCGGAAGCAGCCTGTAAATGAAAGGTTCATTCATGCCCAGCGAGGTGTATCCGTACCTTACGGCACGGCGAAGAATTCTTCTGATTACATAACCGGCCCTGTTGTTTGACGGCAGTTGTCCATCAGCGACTGAGAACGCCACTGTACGAAGGTGATCGGCGATGACGCGGTGTGCTATGTCCCATTCATTATTCTGTCCGTAGGGTTTGCCCGTCACCTCTGCGGAAGCTGCAAGAAGCGGCTGGAACACATCAGTATCGTAATTTGACTGTTTGTTCTGGATCACCATGCACAAACGTTCAAAACCCATTCCGGTGTCAACATGCCTGTCGGGAAGCAGTTCAAGTTCGCCCCCGGCACGGCGGTTGTACTGGATGAATACCAGGTTCCAGATCTCAATAACCTGGGGATGGCCCTTGTTTACGAGAAGGTGACCGGGTGTGCCGGCACGTTCACTGTCTGATCTTATATCCACATGAATTTCGGAACAGGGTCCGCAGGGCCCTGTCTCTCCCATCTCCCAGAAGTTATCTTTCTTCGATCCGTCTATGATATGGTTTTCAGGGTTGGTGAAACACCTTGCCCAATATGATGCAGCCTCGTCGTCACGCGGTACATCCTCCACAGGATCACCTTCAAATACGGTTGCATAAATTCTCTCCTGGGGTATCCCGAGCCGTCCGGTAAGAAACTCCCATGCCCACCCGATAGCCTCTTTCTTGAAGTAGTCTCCGAAAGACCAGTTGCCAAGCATTTCGAACATTGTGTGGTGATAGGTATCAAGTCCTACCTCTTCCAGATCATTGTGCTTGCCTGAAACGCGCAGACATTTCTGGGAGTTGGCTATTCTTTTATCCTTTGCCGGCTGGTTTCCGAGAAAAATGTCTTTAAACTGGTTCATTCCTGCATTGGTGAACATCAGTGTGGGATCATTCTTGATTACCATCGGTGCAGACGGCACTATTTTGTGTTCCTTAGATTTGAAAAAGCTGAGGAATTCTTCTCTTATTTCGTTTGCCTTCATTTTTAGCCTGGATACCCTTTTTGAAACTATTTTCGTTTGGGTGCGTAAAATTAAATCAAATATTTTACGTTTGTAGAATTGTCATCCTAAAATGGTAGGGAACCCAAATGTCTGCTGATGCTGAAGAGAAAGAATTACGTTTTTGACCATACAAATCTGCAGTTCCTGCAGCACAGGCGCAAAGGGAGTGAGAAGCTTCTGCGGCTTGCGCTGTGGTTCTCTCTTTCGGTTGTTGCTGCAGGATTATACGGACTTGTTTTTCACCGGCTGTTCGGGTCGCCCAAGGAGGAATTGCTGCAGCAGCAGGTGGAGGAGCTGAAGCTCCGTTATACACTGCTTGAAAAGCATGTTGAGCGGTCTTCAGCTGCAATTGCCGATATGCGCTCTTCTGACAACAACTCATACAGGGCGGTGCTTGACATGCCTCTCATCCCGGCTGACATATCAGAGGGAGGCGCCGGAGGTACAAACAGAACAGCCGATCTGGCCGGTTATATGAATTCTGATCTTATGATAAAGGTAAGGTCGAAGTTTGACGATCTGAAAACACAGACAAATATTCAGTATAATTCATATACCGAGGTGACCGAACGGGCTGACGAGTGGAAGGAGATGTGGGCACACCTGCCGTATATCAGGCCTGTCAATGTTACAATGAGGCTGGGTGACGGAATGAAATTCCGGGAGAAACATCCTGTTCTGGGTTCTCCAAGATGGCATTTCGGGCAGGATTTCTGTTGCCCGATCGGCACTGAAGTGCACGCTACCGGTGCCGGCATCGTTGACTTTGCAGGCAACCAGCATGACGGTTTCGGAATAAAGGTCGTAATTGACCACGGATACGGGTACAGGACAATTTACGGACACCTCAGTGAATACAATGTTCGCCAGGGACAAAAAGTGACACGGGGTGATTTCATCGGGCTGTCAGGCAGCACAGGCACATCCACCGGTCCTCACCTTCATTACCAGATCGATCTTTTCGGTGCGCATGTAAACCCGCTGTGGTACTTCGATGACAACCTTACAGAGGATGAATATTTCATGATGCTCGATTACCTGAGCAAACCCTGACCGGAATTTTAAGTTTTAATTAACAATATCAGTCACTATGACTGTTTTTGTATATTACCTATTATTTCTTATGTTTGCAGGACAGACAACATGTCATCCGGGAAGATGCCAAAGACAAAGTACAAGTTCAATCACGAGACACTCAGCTTTGACAGGATAAGGCTAGGCCTTAAACAGACATTCCTCCGGCTTTTCGGATATTTCGTCGCATCCCTTTTTCTTGCAGGTATTTACGGATTCATTTTTGCTTTCATTTTTGACAGCCCCAAGGAAAAGGCCCTCAAAAGGGAGATTGCGCAACTTTCGCTTCAGTATGAACTGATGAACCGGGAGATGGAGAATGTTGAAAAGGTGCTGACTCATCTGCAGGAAACAGATGACAACCTTTACAGGACGATTTTTGAGTCAGAGCCGGTCCCAACATCATACCGTGAGGGAGGAATAGGTGGTGTCAACAGGTATGAGGATCTTGAAGGATTCTCGAATTCTGAACTGGTCATCGAGACTGCCAGGCGGCTTGACCGGATCAGAAAAAAGATTTATGTTCAGTCGCAGTCGTTTGACGAGCTGATAGCCTATGCCAGGGAGAAGGAGGAGATGCTGAGCAGCATCCCGGCCATACAGCCTGTTTCAAACGAGGATCTGAAGCGTACCGCGTCCGGATTTGGTTACCGGATTCACCCTATATACAAGATTTCAAAGTTCCACGCGGGAATGGATTTCACAGCCCCTACCGGTACTGATGTCTATTCAACAGGTAACGGTGTTATCCGTTTGGTCAAGTCTGAACGGAGGGAACTGGGTAACCACATTATTGTTGATCACGGTTTCGGTTACCAGACTGTATATGCCCATCTTGACCGTTTCAATGTAAAAGAAGGGCAGAAGGTCAAGCGTGGTGACGTAATCGGGTTTGTCGGCAGCACAGGTCTCTCCACGGCTCCCCACCTTCATTATGAGGTACATGTAAATGGCACTCCCGTGAACCCGGCGCTCTATTACTTCAATGACCTCACCCCGGAGGAATATGAACGGATGCTTGAAATTTCCGGCAAGAGCGGTCAGACATTCGACTGATTTATTTAGCTGATAATGCCATACAGGGAAAAGAAAGTGGAAAAGCTCTATTACCAGATCGGGGAAGTATCCGAAATGTTCTCAGAGCCTGTCTCCACAATCCGTTTCTGGGAAAAGGAGTTTGATATTCTGAAACCCAAAAAGAACAACAAGGGGAACAGGCTCTTCATGCCTGAGGACATCAGGAATCTTAAGCTGATCCATCACCTCCTTCGCGAAAGGGGTATGACCCTTGAAGGGGCAAAGAAATACCTCAGGATCAATCGTGATGATGCCGATTACAGGCTTGAGATAGCAGACACCCTCCGGAGCATCAGGGCGATGCTTGTTGAGATCAGAGACGAAATCAATTGATTTTATGACGGTTACACTTGCTGAGTTTGTCAGGTGGCTCGAAGGTCTGATACCTCCGTCATTCCAGGAAGAATATGATAACAGCGGGTTGCAGGTTGGAGACCCTGCTGCCAGGGTCTCGTCAGTGTTGCTTACTGTTGATGTTACGCCGGACGTGATTGCTGAGGCTGTGAGCTGGGGCTGTGACCTGGTGTTGTCACATCATCCGCTTGTTTTCAGGCCGCTGAAGAGACTGGCTTACGGGAATAACACGGAGACCTGTGTTGCTGCGGCGCTCAGGAAAGATGTCGCGGTTTATTCAGCGCACACAAGCTTTGACAATCTGGGAGACGGAGTGAGTCGCATACTGGCTGAAAAGATCGGTCTGGAGAGAATACGTGTTCTTGAGCCACTGAAGATGAGGCTGATGAAGCTTGTGACCTTTGTGCCGGAGTCGCATGCCGTGGCTGTGCGTGATGCACTATTTGCAGCCGGTGCCGGCAGTATTGGCAATTATGACTCATGCAGTTTCAGTACAAGGGGAGAAGGAACTTACCGTGCGGGTGAAGGAGCTGAACCTTTTGCCGGCAGAGTGGGTGAGTTCCATACTGAACCGGAAGTGCGTATTGAGGTTGTTGTTCCTTCCCATCTGAAGGGGTCATGTATCAGGGCCATGCTTGCAGCACACCCGTATGAGGAGGTTGCGTGGGATCTTATTGCGCTTGAGAATGAGTACGCCGGCGCCGGTGCAGGTGCCATCGGCACCCTGCCGGCTCCGCTGGCAGGTGAGGCGCTGCTGGAGCGGCTGCGGGGTCTCACAGGAATGCCTGTCATCCGCTACAGCGGTGACCCCGCCCGCTCCGTGAAAACAGTAGCCGTATGCGGTGGTGCAGGCTCATCACTCATCGGCAGCGCCGCACACGCCGGCGCCGATGCATTTATTACAGGTGACGTCAAATACCACACATTCACCGAAGCTCCCAAAGACATGCTTGTGGCTGACATAGGACATTATGAATCTGAAAAATTCTCTTTGGAGATACTCTACAACCTGATTCAGAAAAAATTTCCTAACTTTGCACTCCGGTTTTCCGGGATAAAAACAAATCCCATTAATTACTACGGGTATGACAAAACAGACTAAATCAGCTGAAACCGAACTTACAATAGAAGAAAAACTGAGAGCACTGTATTCACTGCAGCTCGTTGACTCAGAAATAGATAAGATCCGCACTCTTCGCGGTGAGCTGCCTCTCGAGGTACAGGACCTGGAGGATGAGGTGGCAGGACTGGAGACGAGGATAGGCAATCTGAAGAGTGAGGTCTCTGAACTCGAGAAATCCATCGTCGGCAAAAACAATGAGATCACTGCATCCCAGGCGCTGATCAAGAAATACGAGGAGCAGCAGAACAACGTCCGCAACAATCGCGAATATGATTCGCTCTCGAAGGAAATCGAATTCCAGACACTGGAGATAGAGCTTTGCAACAAGAAAATACGGGAGTTCACCGTTCAGGTGGCTGAAAAGAAAGAGGTGATGAATGAAGCCCAGACCTCTCTCGAAGAACGCAAACATGACCTGGAGAGCAAGAAGGCGGAGCTGGAAGACATCACCCGTGATACCCAGAAGGAAGAAGAACAACTGGCTGACAAGTCATCCGAGCTTCAGACACGGATTGAAGACAGGCTTCTGACAGCTTACAAACGTATCCGGACAAACGCCCGCAACGGACTTGCTGTTGTGCCGGTAAAGAGGGATGCATGCGGCGGTTGCTTCAACCAGATCCCCCCGCAGCGTCAGCTTGATATCAGATCAAGGAAGAAGATTATCGTTTGCGAATATTGTGGCCGCATCCTTGTCGATGACGAGATCGTCGGCGAGGCGAAGTAACAGCAGGCAGCAGGCAGGAGGCAATAGGCAGTAGGCAGTTACAGGACAATCGGAAGTTTGATATAAGGGGAGGCGCCATGGACGGCGTCTCTCACTGTTTTATTATATTTACAAAGCTGAAATTTATCCGATATCATGAATGATTTCAAATCGCAGATAAGGGAAGGGATTCCTTCTTACCTGCCTGAACCGAAGGGCTGGGATCCGTCGGTTAACCATGCACCGCGCAGGCGCGACATACTGACAATAGAAGAGAAGAAGCTGGCATTGCGTAATGCGCTGAGATATTTCCCGCAGTCAATGCACAGCACCCTGGCTCCTGAGTTTGCTGCCGAGCTGCGTGAGCGGGGCCGCATATACATGTACCGTTACAGGCCTGACTATGAGATGAAGGCCCGGCCGATAGATGAGTACCCTCACCGGTCGGTCCAGGCAGCTGCAATAATGCTGATGATAACAAACAACCTTGATCCTGCCGTGGCACAGCACCCTCATGAGCTGATCACATATGGCGGTAACGGGGCGGTATTTCAGAATTGGGCACAGTACAGGCTCACAATGAAATACCTTTCAGAGATGACTGACGAGCAGACTCTCGTGATGTATTCAGGGCATCCGCTGGGCCTTTTCCCGTCGCACAGGGAGGCTCCCAGGGCGGTGATCACAAACGGAATGGTCATCCCGAACTATTCCTCGCAGGATAACTGGGAGCGGTTCAACGCCCTCGGGGTCTCGCAGTACGGTCAGATGACCGCCGGATCATATATGTATATTGGTCCCCAGGGGATAGTCCATGGCACCACAATCACCCTTTTGAATGCGATCCGGCGCGCAAAGCCTGTTGCAGCAGCAGAGCGGACCAGCAGGCTTTTCATATCGTCAGGCCTCGGAGGCATGTCAGGCGCACAACCCAAGGCGGGCAACATTGCAGGTGTAGTCTCGGTCATAGCCGAGGTAAATCCCAGGGCAATAAGGACCCGTCACTCACAGGGATGGGTTGATGAGGTTCATGAAGACCTTAATGTGCTGACTGAACGGGTTCGCTTAGCCTGCAGGAACGGGGAGGTGGTTTCACTGGCCTTCCTGGGGAACGTCGTTGAACTGTGGGAGAGATTTGCCGACGAGGGGCTCTGGGCCGATCTGGGTTCTGACCAGACCTCCCTTCATAATCCGTGGGCCGGGGGTTACTACCCGGCAGGAATAAGCTTCGAAGAGGCCAATACGATCATGGCAGAGGATCCGGAAAAATTCCGCGGGCTGGTGCAGGCCTCGCTGCGCAGGCAGGTAGAGGCCATAAACAGGCATACAGCACACGGTACCTACTTCTTTGACTACGGTAACGCTTTTCTGCTTGAGTCGTCACGCGCCGGAGCCGACATCGGCAATGGCCGGGGTGGCTTCAGGTATCCGTCATATGTTGAGGATATTATGGGCCCTCTGTGTTTTGACTATGGTTTCGGTCCATTCCGGTGGGTGTGCTGTTCGGGTGACCCTGTCGACCTGGAGAAGAGCGATGCAATCGCCTCTGCCACCCTGGAACGGCTGATGAAGGAATCACCTGACGACATACGCCAGCAGATGTCGGACAATATCCACTGGATCCGCGAGGCGGGAAGGAACCGCCTGGTGGTGGGATCGAAGGCACGGATCCTCTATGCTGACGCCTCTGGAAGGATGATGATAGCCAATGCATTTAACGATGCGATAGCCACTGGAATTATCAGCGGGCCTATAGTAATCGGGCGTGATCATCACGATGTGTCAGGCACAGACTCACCTTTCAGGGAGACATCGAACATTTATGACGGATCACGGTTCACGGCTGACATGGCTGTGCAGAATGTGATCGGAGATGCATTCCGGGGTGCCACGTGGGTTTCCATTCACAACGGCGGAGGTGTGGGCTGGGGCGAGGTTATCAACGGCGGCTTCGGGATGGTCCTTGACGGCTCGCCGGAGACGTCACGCCGTATCCGGTCAATGCTCCTCTGGGATGTCAACAACGGCATCGCACGCCGCAGCTGGGCACGCAACAGCGGAGCGGTGGCCGCAATAACAAGAGAGATGGAACGGACCCCGGGCCTGAAGGTCACAATGCCGGAGCTGGCGGATGAAAATCTCATTGATGAGATTTTCAGGCAATAGTGCTGGGTAACGGTTGTCGGTTATCGGTTGTCGGTTGTCGGTTATCGGTTATCGGTTGTCGGTTGTCGGTTAAGAAAATATTTCTCTCTTATAATCAGAGACATAGACCGCACGACCGCAAGACTGCAAGACTGCAAGACCGCAAGACCGCAAGACCGCAAGACCGCAAGACCCTCAGACTTTCAGACTTTCAGACTTTCAGACTTTCAGACTCTCAGACTCTCAAACTCTCAGACCTATACATTATCCGGTATCATGTCAGAAAGCAGGCAGACAGCCAGGGCGACGATCCCCTCGCCACGCCCTGTGAACCCCATTTTTTCCGTGGTTGTCGCCTTTATTGAAACGGCATCGGGAGATAGATTCGCAACTTCTGCCAGGGTTGTCCGCATGGCCGTAATGTAGGGAGCTATCTTTGGCAACTCCAGACAGACAGTACTATCGATGTTAACAATCCGGTATCCTTTTTCGGATATCAGCCTGACTGTCCGTTTAAGCAGTATTTTACTGTCAATACCCTTGAATTCTGCAGAGGTGTCAGGGAAATGATAACCGATGTCATTCAGTCCCGCAGCTCCCAGAAGTGCATCACAGATTGCATGTATCAGCACATCACCGTCAGAGTGTGCGACACATCCTTTTGTGAAGTTGATGTGCACACCTCCCAGCCACAGTTCACGACCTTCCTCAAGGCGGTGAAAGTCGATGCCCTGTCCTATCCTCTGATGCAGTGTCATTATAAAATTACTTCTGGCTCAGATTGCGCAGCGAGTCAAACTCGAAACCGAGTGAGAATCGCAGGGTGCGCGCCAGCGGGTTGTTTTGCGTTACCGGAACAAGGTATGAGAAGTCGAGTGAGAAGACGCTCAGCCTGAATCCTGCTCCTAAGGTAAAATATTTCTTATTGCCCTTGCTCTCTGCCTCGTTGAAGTATCCTGCCCTCAGGGCGAACTGCTGGTTGTACCAGTACTCGACGCCCACAGACTGGGTAAATTCCTTCATCTCTTCGCTGAAGCCGCCGGGGGCATCGTAGAAAGACTGGAATATTGCGACCGGCACTGAAACGTTCGGATCCATGCCGTCGATAATATTTCTCTCCTCATCATAAACCGGAGGAGTCGGGACAAGCAGTTTGTTAACATCAAGCGAAATGCCCAGTACGTTGTATTTGTCAAGCTGAACCTGGAATGTGGTTCCCAGTCGCAGGTTCATGGGGATAAAGTCGGGGTCAACATCGGTCGTGTAGCTCATTTTGGAACCGATATTGGAGAAGTTGACGCCAGCTGAAATATTCCCGTCATGGTTTCCAAGTTTCAGTTTTGTCGTATAGTAAGCAGAAGCATCTGCAGCAAAGGCTGTCCCTGCTTTTGTCTCCGTCGTTCCGACGGTCATGCCGCCTGTGATGTTTGAATAGATGAATCTCATTGCCACCCCTCCCGACCAGTGTTCGGAAAAGAGGCGGGAGTAAGCCACGTCAACGGAGAACTCGTTCGGATTGTAATCACGCTGGTAGTTGCCGTAGTCGTCTGTAAACTGTATCTCGCCCAGTGATGAGTACATCAGGCTTGCTGCCAGCACCTGCCTGCTGTCGACCCTGTAATAACCTGTCAGGTATGCAAGGTTTATGTCAGGTACAAGAGCTCTCAGCCAGGGTGAGTAAGACATGCCGAAGCCGCCGTTGCCGTCGATAAATGCATATTTTGCGGGGTTCCAGTGCATGCTGTACAGATCGGGCGATGTAGCCACCCCGGCATCACCGAGGGCACCGGAACGGGAATCGGGAGCAATTGTCAGGAACGGTACGACAGTCTGGATGACATTATAAGGGTCGTCATCCTGTGCCCACACCGGTGAAACAAAAATTGAGAAGAGAAGTATAATGCTTATAGTCAATGACTTGTTTTTCATGTTCATTTTAGTTCATAATTTGTGCAAATATAAAACAAAAAAAAAGCCCACTTATTGTGTTGTTTTACAAAATGATGAAGCGTCCTGTGGCTGAAGTTTTTTCACCCTCGGCTGTAACTGCTTCTGCACGCCACAGATAGATCCCTCTCGCCACCCTTCCTCCGTTATGGTCATTTCCGTCCCACGCGATGTCGGGAAGGGCATATCCGTCAGTATGCACCTCGTTCCTCAGCACACGGACAATACGGCCGTCAGAACTAAAAACTGTAATTGTCAGATCCATCTCCGTTCCGGGCCTGTTGTGCCCTGCCGTGAACTTCGTGCCTTCCGTAACAGGATTGGGAAAAGCAACCAGGTTTGTAAGTCTGAAGCTGCCGTTTGTCTCGACAAAAAAGCTGAGAGTGGCTACAGACGGGTTGTTCAGGTTATCCCAGGCCCTGAGTGAAACAGTATGGGCGCCCTTTTCTGTCACCGGCAGCGGGTAGGCGAGAGTGCCTGAACTATGCACTCCTATGTCAGCCCTGAAGAGGCTGTTAAGCGACACTGCCCCTGAAAAGTCGTCGTCGATCCAGGCTATTATATCATGTCCGATGCCTGTTCCGGAAGCATTAATGCCCGCCCTGTCACTGAGCAGGGCAAGCAGTATGGGTGATGTGTCAGTCACACCACCGTCGTTAAAGAGAGTGTCATTCATGAACAGCCTGATCGTGGGCCCGTCGGTGTCATCTGATGCTGCATCAGAGAATCCGCCAACGGTTATGCCTTTGAAGCTCCCGTTCAGGTCGGTATTACTGTCCCATGCATAGTATTTTATGTCGCCGTTACCATAGGAATAATTGATGTCGAGAGGTACAATGAACGTGAATCTGAACCGGCCTCCGGTGGCAGTTGTTCTGCCCCTGAAGAGTACGTTACCGGTGACCGGGAAAGTCATAGGTGATCCGCCGTCATTTGCAAGAGTGCTTACATGACCCGGTTTGTCAAAAACCGTCGGTTCAACCATTCCGTTGAATCCGGTCATCAGGTTTCCGTCTGCGTCTTCCAGATGGCCGCTTATTGTAACCAGTGAGAGAGCCTTGAGGGTGTCTGCCGGCATCGAGATGTGGACTCCGTTGATGCTGTCTGTCACCACTGTGCCTGTCACAGGCCATGCCAGGCGGAGTGCAGGGTCACCGAGCAGGAGGAAGTTGCGCTTGTTCATCCCTGTCCCTGAGCTGATCTTTGCCTGCCTGATAATATCGCCGAGTCTCATCGATCTTCCGTCAGAGGCAGCCCTGAAGGCGTAGTCATAGATTGCGCGGTTGAGCGTGTAGTTGGGAGCTGAGTAAACAATCCTGGTGGTGCTCATCAGGGCAATTGCTCCGCCGTTGGGATTAAGAAGCACCATTTCGCCGGCTGAGGGCCTCGCAGAAATTGTTCCTGACGCCCTGTCCGGCTCAACATCGTCAAATCTTGAGAACTCACATGTCGCAGTGATGAAGAGCGGAAGCATAGTACCGTTCTTCCATGAGTTGATGTTGGCTGTCCTGATGACCCGTTCATGTGCCAGGCCTGTCTCATTGCCATGCCCGACATAGTTCATTATGAGGCACCCTGCAGCCATCCTGTCGTCAACGGCCCTTGAAGCGTCGGGATATGAATCACCTGTCACCGAGGTAACCTGCCGAAAAGCATCAAGATAGATTTTTTCAATTGTAAGGGAAGGTGCAGCGGCAGAGGCTGCTTCTGCAAGGCCTTCAGCATCAAACATATGCAAATTAGAGTCCTCGTCATCGGCCACCAGGCACAATATATTCTGCCATGAACCCCTGTTTGTACTGCGAAGGTAGGATTCAATTTTTCTGACCAGGATTCCTGCCGTGGCGGTATCCGTGGCCGGCAGCCTTCCTATTCCGATATCCAGGAAACCATCGGCTTCACCTTCACCTTCATCGAGCAGTCCGTAGAAATCGTCCGAAGTAAATGAGAGAACGGCGGTTTCAGAGTTGGCCGATTGCCATGTGGGGATGAAGGAAGTGTTTCCGGGTGGTGGTGGTTTATTTTCGTATGAACCGTCGCCGAAGAGAAGCAGGTATCGCAGCGGATTGTCGCTCTCGCGGCCCCTGTCAAGCATCATCTTCAGGAAGTTCCTTATTGCGGCTGCATCAGGTACTCCGCCGGAAAATTCATTGTAAGCCTGTTCCGGAGTGACAATTGCCGATGTGATGCCATCCTCCCTCAGGTGCAGAGCGGCCAGGCGCTCAGCATATGACATGAAGAGAGGGTGGGTGACGATGACCATTCCGGCAGGTGACATTGCATGCAGGTTCTGATTGGCCACCGGGGTGCTCCTGGCTGGTTGTCTCACCTGTGACAGCGTGAAGGCAACGAACCGTCTCAGGCTGTCAGTGGCAACAGTAAAGGTTGTGTTCCCGGATACTGCATTTGTCCGGATTTCCAGCGGGGCAAAAGGATCAGAGATGTCCCAGACCTTCAGCGACGAAGAGCCGCGGACAGTGAACCTGGTCACAGCTGCCGGGCCGGCAGACCTGCTGTCGCTTATGAACAGTTGCCGGTCATGCCAGACAAGTTCTGATCTTGCTCTGAAATCGATGTAGTCAATGTACCCGGTGGCTGCCATATTACCTCCCGAAGAGAATGTCAGGCTGAAAACAGGCGCTACGGACGAAGGCAAAACCGAATCGGTCAGTGTGACTGTTTCTGCATAGACACCGTTCAGGTCGGTCATTGTCACCGGTGGCACGGTCAGGATTCTGACCGGGTCATTTCCCTGCATCAGGGTGAATGAGGTTCCTGTATCAGAACGGCCTGCCACTCTGACTGTGTATCTGATTTTTTCTGTAGTTATGAGGTCTGTGAAACCTGGTCCGATTGTGTTCCGGGTACCCGGGCTCACCTGCTGGTACCACTCCCTGCCTGACCTTAACAGGTTGATATCTTCACGTTCATGCCTCATGAAGACATCGGTTGAGGAGGATTGCCCTGAGGGTGTCGCTGCGGGCGGGTTTTCGGCTTTTACAGCCATTCTTCCTCCTGCTTGCGATGTGATGAAATACCATGCCGTATCAGAATAATGATGCCTCAGGAACCCGTATTCGCCTGACCCTGATTTATCGGTCCACCTGTGTGTGCCTTCGGCATAAAAGAGGAAATAGTCACCCTCGTTGAAGATGCCGTCACTGCCCGTTTCCATGTGCACTGCAATTTTTTTCAGGTCATCAGGAGACGTGCCGTCATTGCGGAATGAGAGCTGACCGGTGTTATTGCCATACAGGACTGCCGTGGCAGGGTCGGTGAAGCCCATATCGCGGAGGCGGGAGTAGTCAATCCTGTATATGCCCTCCCCGGTGACGGCTATCTTCGTCCAGTGTCCGTTTCCGAGCACTGAAGATGAGACCCGGTCCTGCGGGGCTGCAGTCAGGAAAGGAGAAATAACAAGCAGCGCTATGACAACACTTTTGGCCATCTTCATCGCAAAGATAGTCAAGTCACTTATCTTTGCTCCCTGTTGGCGCTCCCGTGAACAAAATAATGGCGCAGCGGCAGCGTTGATATTTCTGAAGCGCAACAATGAATCTCAGAAAGAGGAATATTGCAGTGGCATTGTTTTTCTGCACCCTGACAATCAGCGGCCAGGATACCTGGTACGGATCGGTCTCAGGCATGCAGATGATGTACAATCCTGCCTTCGCCGGAGTCGGGGGCAACCCTTCGCTGAAGATCTCAACTTTTTCCTTTCTCCCGGGGAACGGTTTCGGATTGCAGTCGGTATTCGCTTCATATGACGGATATTTCAGCTCACTTCACGGCGGAGCCGGTGTCTGGATCTCCGACGATATAACCGGTGACATATTAAATGATGTCAAGGGAGGAGCTTCGTATGCTTATCATTTTCGCGCGGGGCGCGAAACATTTGTCACTGCCGGTCTTACTGCCTCGTTCATCAGCCTCGGCATCAGGAGCGGATCGATTATCCTTCCGGACGATATCGACCCGTTCAGGGGAATCACCGGCGGAGGCGCGGATTACATATCCCCGGGGCCGTTCATCCGTTTCGACCTGGGAACCGGCTTCACTGTCTCTTCAGGCAACTGGTATGCCGGGGCGTCAGTCATGCACCTTACGAAGCCTTCGCTCAGCGATGACGGGCAGGAATACAACAGGATAAACAGACTGTATACCCTTACAGGAGGAATTTCACTGAACCCCCGGGGAAAAGATATCACCCTGACCCCTTCTGCTGCAATTCTTGCCCAGGGTAACGGGCTGAAAATTTATTTAGGCAGTGAAGCCTCCTGGAAGGGACTTTACGGCAACCTCTTTATGTGGCATGTCACTGACGGTTTTACCTCGTTCGGAGGATCTGCCGGATGGAGCGCAGCAGCGGTAAAAATCATGATATCATATAGTTACATTGTTGCAGGCAGAAATACATCATTCGGAGGAACGGCCATCGTAAAAGCCGGGGCGATGTTCAGTTTCAGAAATGTTGAAAAAAGTAGAGCAGCTCACATAATAAAGTTGCCCCTTTTGTAGTTATTTTGGTGCAGAGTTTTGTAAATGAATGCAATTTTAAAATTAAAAAAGTAATCAAGTAAACCTTATATTGCTATGTATAAACTCAGAGCTTTACCGGTTTTTGTAGTTGTTGCTCTCTTCCTGTTTTCCTGCAAGGGAGCGAAGCAGGATAACGTGTCTCCGACTACTGGCTGGAGCTACAGGGATCCCAAATCGAGTGATGTCAATGATCTTGGCTACCCGATAGGGGAGGCTTCGGAACAGGTTACCGGTCCGAACCTCGTGCTGATTGAAGGCGGTACCTTTACAATGGGACGGGTTGAACAGGACGTAATGTATGACTGGAACAACTCACCGCGCAGGGTTACGGTTTCTTCATTCTATATGGATGAAACCGAGGTCACCAACCTCGATTACCGTGAGTATCTCTACTGGCTCAGGAGGGTATACAGCGATTATCCGGAGGTTCACCGCCGCGCTCTTCCTGACACTCTTGTATGGAGGAGCCCGCTGGGACTTAATGAGCCTTATGTGCAGTATTATTTCCGTCACCCCTCGTTTAATAATTATCCGGTTGTGGGTGTCAGCTGGCTGCAGGCCAATGACTATTGTGTGTGGCGTACTGACAGGGTCAACGAGCAGATACTGCTTGACAGCAAATGGCAGGATGCCAATGTTGAGCAGTCAGGCGCAAACAACTTCAATACAGAATCATATCTTGCAGGTCAGTATGAAGGCGTTCCGGGCCAGAGGGTTGATGAGCTTCATCCGCGTGTCCGCCAGGAAGACGGGATCCTTCTGCCGCGTTATCGTCTGCCGACGGAAGCTGAATGGGAATTTGCAGCCTATGGCCTCAGGGGCAACACCTTCGAGGAGAGAATTTATGAAAGGGCAATTTATCCGTGGGACGGTCACAACGTACGTAATGCAGCCCCCAAGTACAGGGGTGAATTCATGGCCAACTTCGTCCGCGGACGCGGTGACATGATGGGTGTCGCAGGTAACCTCAACGACGCAGGAAGCATCACCGTTGACGTCAGGTCTTACTGGCCCAATGACTATGGTCTTTACTGCATGGCAGGAAACGTCAACGAGTGGGTGATGGACGTTTACCGTCCGCTCTCATCAGAGGATGTAGACATGTTCAACCCGTTCAGGGGCAACGTATTCACTGACCTGAGGCGTGATGCTAACGGCCAGGTTGTTGAGAAGGACAGGCTGGGCAGACTCCAGATTGACACTGTCAAACCTGAGGATGTGGCTCACAGGTACAACTATCAGAAATCAGATTACCGCAACTATCTTGACGGTGACGTCATCTCAAGCATCTCCTCGAGCCTTGAATGGTCAGGCAACGCTGATCTGCCGCAGACAGAAAGAATGTATTCGCAGAACGAAGTTGACAATGACTATGTGACCCTCGTCAATGACAAGGCAAGGGTAATCAAGGGCGGTTCGTGGAAGGACAGGGCATACTGGCTCAATCCCTCAACCCGCAGGTATCTTGACCAGGAGGCATCGCGCGATGACCTTGGTTTCAGGTGTGCTATGATCAGGGTGGGAAGCCCGACAGGATTGTAAGAAATATTTATAAGTGAAATGAATATAGCCTCATTATGAAAAATAATGGGGCTTCTTTTTGACTTAAAATGGAGACAGAAAGGTTATACGGTCTTTTCCGCAACTCTGCAGGTGTGACGACAGATTCACGGGCAGTAAAGAAAGGTGAGATCTTCTTCGCCCTGAAGGGGCCGACCTTTGACGGGAACAGGCATGCCGTCGCTGCTCTTGAGGCAGGGGCTCTGGCCGCCGTGGTGGATGATCCGTCACTCAGCGGTGAAAGGATTATTGTTGTAGACGATGTTCTGCAGACAATGTCAGAGCTTGCCGCCTGCCACCGGAAAAGGCTCAGGATACCGGTCATCGCAATCACCGGCACCAACGGTAAGACAACAACAAAGGAGCTGGTGACTGCCGTTCTCTCCCGCAGGGGAAGGGTGCACAGCACTGCCGGCAACTTCAATAACCATATAGGGGTGCCTCTTACATTGCTGAGCGCCCCGGATGATGCAGCTTTTCTCGTGGTTGAGATGGGGGCCAACCACATGGGTGAGATAGCCGCCCTCTGCAAAACGGCAATGCCGTCGCACGGCATAATCACAAATATAGGCACTGCACATATTGAAGGATTCGGTTCATTTGAAAATGTCAGGAAGGCGAAGTCGGAGCTGTACAGGTGGCTCGAATCAGACAATGGTACAGTTATTTACAACAATGACAATCAGGTACTCAGCGACATGGCTGAGAAAATCGGCAATGCTGTGCCGTACTCGTTTCCGGGTGGGCACACCCTGACTGCACGGGCTGATGAGAAAGGGGGGATGCTTCTCCGGGTTGATGCCGTGATCGACGGCCTGGCTCACAGTTTTGACACAGGGCTTTTCGGCTCATACAACATTGACAATGTGAGGGCTGCGATGGCGACAGGACTGCTCTTTGGTGTGCCTGTCGATGACATAATCGATGCTGTCTCCGGATACCGGCCTTCAAACAACCGTTCGCAGGTGACTGACACAGGCCGCAACACGGTGATTCGCGATGCCTACAATGCCAATCCCTCGAGCATGGAAAAGGCAATCGCCTCTTTTGCGGCGCTGAAGGCAGAAAAAAAGATGGTAATTCTTGGTGATATGCTGGAGCTTGGGACCGAGAGTGTTCCCGGCCATGCCGCTGTAATAAGGCAGATTAAGAGTATCGGCGGATTGACTGTTGTGCTTGTCGGGCCTCAGTTCGCAGGAGCAGCAGGCGATTATCCGGTTTGTCTCTTCTCAACCTCGCAGGCTGCGGCTGAATGGCTTGAAACGGAGAAGCCCGTGGGCTATACTATCCTGGTCAAGGGTTCCAGGGGGATGCAGCTTGAAAAGCTTTATCCCTTACTCTGACTTACCCTTCAGGGTGATCGAGAGTATCTCCGGCCGTGTGCCGATCCTCATCCTGGGGCCCCATATTCCGAATCCTGACGAGACTATCACGTGTGTTTTTCCGAACACCCTGTATCCGTGACTAAGTTCAAACATACCGGCTGTAATGAGATTGAGCGGCCATATCTGCCCGTTGTGTGTATGGCCTGACAGCTGCATGTCGACAGGCGTCGCAGCCAGGGCCGAAAGATCATAAGGCTGGTGGTCAAGCAGAATCACCGGCGCTGATGTGTCTGTTCCGGTCAGCAGGGTGTTGAGGGTTTTACGGCCTCCTCCGGGAGTGTGCATTGCAGTCCTGTCAAGCCGGCCGATTATCTGAACTCCGTTGTCAAGCCTGACAACTTCATCTTTCAGTACCCTGATACCCTTGCTTTCAATATAAGGTATCGACCTGGCCAGGTCACTCATGTACTCATGATTGCCGGTGATGGCGTAAATTCCGTAGCGGGGAGCCGGTATATCAAGGTATGACAGGAGGTCTCCGCGAAGCACCGGACCTATGCTGCCGTCAAGAAGATCTCCGAGAAAAAGAACCAGGTCAGGCTTCTCCTCACTGATCATCTCCGAGAGGTGGCGCATGCTCCTCTTGCGGATTATGCTTCCGAGATGGATGTCAGATACAGCCACTATGTGCAGCGGCTCATGTCCGTTCTGAAAATTCTTGCCGACATCGATTGTGTATCTCTTTGTAACCGGGCTTACTGCATTGATGAATCCGACGATTATGAGCAGGGTTGTGGCGGAGGTAATCCCGGCAAAAAGCCACAGGCGAAGTTTCGGGAGCAGCTCCGGTGATACCAGGTGAAACGGTTTCTGGATCAGAAGAAGAATATCCGCTGCCAGCCATGCCATGAAACCGTAGAGCATGAAACCCATCCAGAATCCGCCAATAAGATTCATGATGTCAGTAAAGACACTTGTATGAGAATTTTCAAGGAACTTGCCGATAATAAATGTTGAAGCGAGTGCAGTGAAAACAATGCTGTACCACCCGGTACTGATGCCGGCTCCGGAGAGAGCCCTTCGGCCCTTGAACCAGAGAAACAGGTTGGTAAGGATATAGACGGTCAGCACCACCGTAATAAAAATTGCCATCAGTTGTTTTCTGGTCAGGTCCATTTAAGTTCAGTAAAGGTTTTCCGTTTGCGTATATAATACTCAAAAAGAAGGTATTTGTTCATCGCAGTGTGCGGAAGATGAAATATGCCCGGATTCGGGGTGATTGTCCTGAAGGTTTTGATGGCTGTCCTTTGCTTTCTGAAATCCCTGTGAGCACGCGCTACTGCTGATGCTGACGCACGTCCTTCCCTGAAGAGAAGCACTGCAGCTGCCACACCGTCAAGAATCTGACGTATGAAAAGGGTTCTGCGGAGGTGTTTCGGCGGAAGGTTTTTTGCAAGCATTATCAGGCTGTTGCGGAAGTTGTAGTAGATCTTCGACGGTGATCCGTAACTCAGGGTGCCTCCTCCCACATGCCATACGACGGAATGCGGAAAGTAGCTTATTGTATATCCTGCATTCTGCATCCTCCAGCAGAGATCTATCTCCTCCATGTGCACAAAGAACGACTCGTCAAAGCCGTCGCACTGGTCGAATGCAGCGCCCCTGACGACAATGCAGGAACCCGAAGCCCAGAATATCTCACGGGTATCGTCATACTGGCCGCGGTCAGTCTCCACCGTGTCAAAGATCCGGCCGCGGCAGAAGGGATAGCCCAGCCTGTCAATATAGCCTCCGGCAGCACCGGCATACTCGAAACAGTCACGGTTATCAAACGACCTTATTTTAGGCTGGCATCCGCCCACATTCGGATGCATGTCCATAAATGTCACCAGCTTTTCAGCCCAGCCGGGCTCAACCTCGACATCTGAGT
This sequence comes from uncultured Rikenella sp., assembly GCA_964635655.1. Classification (GTDB taxonomy): domain Bacteria; phylum Bacteroidota; class Bacteroidia; order Bacteroidales; family VadinHA17; genus SR-FBR-E99. Next base: position 45,556 of record CAZWOC010000013.1, read on the forward strand.
TGAGAAGGATGTAGTATTCGGCTTCGAGCTGGCTGAGGGCCCTGTTGTATCCCCCGGCATATCCCCAGTTGCTGTCAAGCCTGATTATCTGAACTTCCGGATGGTTTTCCGCGACCCACTGAACGGAGTCATCCTCTGAGCCGTTGTCAGCTACAACAACCGAGGTGTCAGCCGATAGTGTATTTGCAACCACTCCGGGAAGGAACTGTTCAAGGAATCTCTTCCCGTTCCAGTTGAGTATTACAACAGCTGTCTTAATCATTTATCTGTGGCCTTTTGTGTTTCCACCTGCGGTGGGACCAGAGCCAGTATTCAGGCTGCGCCCTGATCACCTCTTCAAGCTTTGATGCATACAGTGCTGTTATTGCATTGGGTTTTTCGTCGCGGGGGTGTTCTGATATAAGGCTGTACTCCAGTTCATAGAAGCCCCGTCGCTTTTTAACTATATGCATGAAAATCACCGGTATGTCATATTTCACTGCAACCTTTTCCGCCCCCCTGTAAAAACCTGTATCCTGGTGCAGGAAGGTAGTCCAGTATGCATTGTCATCGGGTGGAGGGGTCTGGTCACCGATAAATCCTGACAGTGTAAGTATCTTTTCGCTTCTGCATTTAACAAGGTCCCTGACAATGTGATTCATGGGGGTGACCCATACACCGAACCTGGTTCTTATCTTATAAAGGAAATTGTCAAAATCCTTGTTTTTCAGCGGTTTGTAAATAGTGACAGTCCTGTGTTTCGAGGAGAGCTGCAATGATGAGTACCACTCCCAGTTGTTATAGTGGCTGCACAGGGCCACAACGTCACGCCCCTCGCTGTAGAATCTGTCGGTCAGGGAGGTGTCGGTAACTATAAACCGCTTTTTGATCTGTTCCGGTTTGAGATGCATCGCTTTAAGGGTCTCAAAGATCATATCAGTGAGATGCCTGTAGAACCTTTTTGCGATTCTTTTTCTTTCTTCAGGGCTCTTTTCGGGGAAGGCGTTCCTGAGGTTTGTCTCCACCACGGTTCTTCGGTAACGCACCACATGGTAAAAGAGTGGCCAGAGTAAATCCGAGAGGAAGTGCAGCGCCCTCATCGGGAGGAGTGTGATTGTGTAGCTCAGGGCGACAAAAATGTAATAGCCTGCGCGGTTCATATAATCTTGTTTTCTGTGAGTTCGCAGTTCATTGATGCATCATCCCTGACTGTTGTCAGCCTGACAGGGCGGACTGACCCGGGAAGACCCTTGCTCCACGGTGTCACCACTCTTATGTAGTTGCCTGTCAGACCGGCCACCATTCCGTCCATTCCCCGGTGTTCGAACAGGACCTCATGCACCTGACCTGTGGCGCTGCGCATGAACTGCATGCGCCGGCTTTCGGAGAGTTTTATCAGTTGCCTGCTTCGTCTTTCCTTTTCATGTTTGCTCACCGGTCCGGGCATTTCTGCCGCCGGCGTCCCCGGCCGGGGTGAGAAGGCAAAGACATGCAGATATGAGAGGGGGAGGCTTTCAATGAAGCTGCAGGTGTCGGCATGATCGTCTTCTGTCTCACCCGGAAATCCGACTATAACATCAGCCCCGATGCCTGCTCCGGGGATCTTCTCTCTTATCTTCATTACCCTGTCACTGAACACCTCCCGGCGGTAGCGGCGGCGCATCAGGCCAAGTATCCTGTCATTCCCGCTCTGCAGCGGCATGTGTATGTGGGGCAGCAACACCTTTTCAGAAGCTACCAGGTCAATAACCGGATCGGTAATCAGGTTGGGTTCTATTGATGAGAGCCTCAGCCTCTGGAGTCCGCTCACTTTCACAAGGCTCTCAAGGAGCTGTACGAGGGTCTCCCCGGTGCTCTTCCCGAAATCGCCGACATTGACTCCGGTCAGGACTATCTCCCTGACACCGCTGTCTGCAATGGTTTTTGCTTCGGCAACTATATCGGCAATAAGTGGATTCCTGCTCTTTCCCCTGGCAAGGGGAACAGTGCAGTAGGAGCAGTGATAGTCACAACCGTCCTGCACCTTGAGGAACGAGCGGGTGCGGTCACCTGCAGACCATGATGACATAAAACCATCGGCGTCAACGCTTTCGCAGGAGTGAATTTCCGGGGCGGTGCGTTTTTCGACGGTGTCAATGTATTTTGCAACATCAAACTTTTCATATGTGCCAAGGACCAGGTCGACACCTTCTATTGATGCAGCCTCTTCCTGCCTGAGCTGGGCATAGCAGCCGACGACGGCGATGAAGGCATCAGGATTACGGTGGATGAACTTTCTGACTGCCTGCCTGCATTTACGGTCAGCCGCATCAGTGACAGTACATGTGTTAATCACATATATATCTGCATGACTGTCAGGCGATACCCTCTCGAAGCTATCCTCGGGGAATGTACGTGCAATTGTGGAAGTCTCTGCAAAATTCAGCTTGCATCCAAGTGTATGAAAGGCTACTTTCCTCTTCAAAACTAACCTGTTACTGTTCAGGATGCAAAATTAGCAAAAAAGCCGGTCTAAAGCAGCCTGCTTGCCAGTTCTGCAAGGAAGCTTCTTTCACCTTTGACAAGATGCACATGGGCAAAGAGATCAAGCCCTTTCATCTTGTCAGAGAGGTAGCTCAGCCCGTTCGACCCGGAGTCAAGGTACGGGGAGTCTATCTGTTCGATATCCCCTGTGAAGATCATTTTTGTACCTTCACCGGCCCTTGTGATGATTGTCTTGACCTCGTGCGGGGTGAGGTTCTGCGCCTCGTCAACGATGAAAAAGATGTTTGAGAGACTTCTTCCCCTGATGTATGCCAGGGGGGTGATCACAAGCTTCTCGTCCTTGATCATGTCATTTATCCGGATGAATTCCGGACTCTGGGCGCTGAACCGGTGTTTGATCACTGTCAGGTTGTCAAACAGAGGTTGCATGTAAGGGTCCATTTTTTCCTTCACGTCACCTGGAAGGAATCCCATGTCACGGTTGGCCAGCGGCACAATGGGCCTTGCCAGGAATATCTGCTTGTAGCGTTTGTGCTGGTGCAGCGCTGCAGCAAGTGCCAGCAGCGTCTTGCCCGTCCCGGCCTTGCCGGTAAGTGATATGAGCTGAATATCAGGATCGCACAGTGCATCAAGGGCAAATGTCTGTTCTGCGTTGCGCGGATCAATGCCATATGTGGTCTGCTTGAGGACCCTCACAAGCATCTTTGAGGCGGGATCATAATGTGCCAGGGCGCTTGAGTTGGTGTTGCGCAGTATGAAGTAATGGTGCCCCGGTTCGGTGTCTTTTATCTTGAGCTCCGAGGCCGGCACCCCGTCAGCATTCTCGTACAGCTTGTTGATCAGATCATGATCTATATTCTCAATGATCCGGATACCCTTATAAAGGTCATCCAGGTTCGAAACCTTGTCGTTCTGGTAGTCTTCTGACCTGATGCCCAGAGACTTTGCCTTCATTCTCAGGTTGATGTCCTTGGTGATCAGGACAACGGTTTTATCCTTGTTTTCCTGGGTTACATACTCGGATATTGCAAGGATACGGTGATCCGGAGTTCTTTCGGGGAATGACTCTGTGACTCTGTCGGAAAACTGTTTTCCTGTCTCTATATGGAGGGTGCCCAGCTTGTCACCAAGTGGTATTTTGCCTGTGAGCAGCAGGTCACCTGAGATCTTGTCAAGCTCCCGGGTGAACTCCCGTGCATTGAAATTGATCATGTCATTGCCCCGCTTGAACTTATCAAGCTCCTCCAGCACAACGATCGGTATTACAACATCGTTTTCCTCAAAGTTGTAGATGCATGTGTAGTCATGCAGCAGCACGTTCGTGTCAAGAATAAAAATCTTCTTTTGTTTTGTTTTTTTCGCCATAACGGATTTGATTTAGAGGGCAGTATCTCCGGCGCAGATATTACCACGGTGACAAAGATAGCGGACCTGCATCTGGCAGAATGGAGCTTTTTGTAAATTTGCGAACAACAGCAAAGAGGTTATCAACATGACATACAGGGAAACGGTTGACTATCTGTTCAGCATGCTGCCGGCCTATCATCGTGTGGGCAAGCCTGCTTACAAGGGCAACCTTGACAATACACTGCTGCTTGACAGTTACTTCGGGCATCCGCACCAACGGTTCCGCTCCGTTCACATTGCAGGTACGAACGGGAAAGGGTCCGTTTCACATATGACAGCATCAGTTCTGCAGGAGGCAGGATACAGGACAGGTCTTTACACCTCGCCGCACCTGAAGGACTTCCGGGAGAGGATAAGGGTCAACGGTGAGATGATACCGGAGGAGGAGGTTGTATGTTTTGTGGAACAGCATGACGGGTTGATTCGCAGGATCAAACCCTCATTCTTCGAGCTGACGGTTGCGATGGCTTTTGACTGGTTCGCCAGGACGGAAGTGGACGCTGCAGTGATCGAGGTGGGGATGGGGGGACGACTTGACTCTACAAACATAATAACTCCGGTATTATCTGTTATAACCAACATAGGTCATGACCATATGGAGTTCCTTGGTGACACACTGGAAGCAGTGGCAGGGGAGAAGGCCGGTATAATCAAGGAGGGAGTTCCTGTTGTAATCGGGGAGACCCAGGCTGAGACAAGTGATGTCTTCCTGAAACGGGCTGAAGAAATGCATGCGCCGATAATTTTTGCAGACAACCGGTTCAGTTGCAACCTGGGAGAAATATTTTCCAACAGCTCAATGAGGCAATATGCGCTTAGCGGCCTGAATGACGGTATCACCCTCAGGGGAGAGACCCCGCTGGGAGGCCTGGCGCAGCAAAGGAATCTGCAGACCGCAGCGGCGGTAACGGAGAGCCTGTCAGAAGCTTTCGGACTGAGTCGTAATCACTTTATCCGGGGGGTGAGAGGGGTGGTTGAGAACACCGGGCTGATGGGCCGCTGGCAGGTGCTGTCACGTCTGCCCCTGACAGTGTGCGATACCGGACATAACAGGGAGGGACTTGAATATGTTATGAGGCAGGTCATGGAAACACCGAAAGAGAATCTTCACATGGTTATCGGCTTTGTGAATGACAAGGACCTGGGTTCAGTTTTGCCCTTGTTTCCGAAGAATGCAACTTACTATTTTACAAGGGCTTCGGTTCCCAGGGCGCTGGATGAGAACCTGCTTATGGCTGCGGCGGGGGGGTATGGCCTTTCCGGCAGAGCCTTCCATACAGTTAAAGAGGCTGTTGAGGCGGCGCGGACAGCTGCCGGCCCGCGTGATATGATCTTTATTGGCGGGTCAACTTTTGTGGTGGCGGATGCTCTTTGAGTCAGGCAGTAGGCAGTAGGCAATAGGCAGCAGTGAGATGCTGATAATCAGCCAGATATTGAATCAATTGTCAACACTCTTGCCTCTTGCCTCTTGCCTCTTGCCTGAAAAATCAGACCGCCTCTATTGTTGACGGCGGCTTGGTAGCTATATTATATGTAACCGACACAACGCCGGGTACTTTTTCCAGGATCTCTGCAGCCAGCTGCTCCAGCAGCTCGAACGGAAGCCGGGTGGGGGTGGCGGTGCGTGCATCCGTACTGTCCCAGCAACGAACCTCGATCTGCCTCCCGAAGTCGCGTTTGCCGTCACGCATCCCGGTAACACGGTCATCATGCAGGATAGCCATGAACTGGAAAGCTCCCCTGCCGGCAAGAAGTTTCTCGACAATCACCGTCGCTTTCCTGACGATATTCAGTTTCTCCTGTGTTACTTCACCGATGATGCGGGCTGCAAGGGCAGGACCCGGGAAGGGAATACGGTTGAACATCTCCTCAGGCAGGCCTGCAGCGCGGCCTGTCATCCTGACTCCATCCTTGCGAAGCTGGATCAGGGGTTCGATTATATGATATCCGAACGTCTCATGAGGGTCGATGCCCAACTGGGCGAAGACATTATGCTGGCGCTTGATGCCGGCCACTGTCTCGTCGATATCCGTCAGGATCGTTCCCTGTAACAGGTATCTGGCTCCGCTTTCCCTGACGATGCGCCCGAAAACCTTTTTGTAGAATGTCTGTGTAATGGCTTCGCGTTTCTGTTCCGGATCGGCAATTCCCTTAAGGGCTTCGAGGAATTCCTGCTGAGCGTCGATGATCTCAACCTTCACACCAAGTTTCGCGAATACCGATGCGACAGCTTCGGGTTCTCCCTCACGCATCAGGCCGTTCTGAACAAACACTGTCCTGAGCCTGTCGCCGAGTGCCAGGTGACCTATCATCGTGACAACCGATGAATCTACGCCCCCGGAGAGTGCGTTGATTGCTGTTCCGTCGCCCACGGCAGCCCTGATCTCGTCTATCTTTTCAGCGATGAACTGTCCGGTGTTCAGATCCTGAGCCTTAATTTCCCTGATCATTTTTACTTGTGTTTTATTGGTTGATACAAATATAATCAACACTGATGGCCCTTATTCAGGAGAGACAAGGAAGAAATGAGCACTCTTTCAACCGTTGCAGAGAAAAACTTGACAACGCGTTTTTCGTGACGTAAATTTGATAAATAATGACCTCAGGCACAATTATATAAGGAGTTTCCCGAAAATCCCCGACCAGAGTAGGGAGTGAAAGCCGAAAAACTGAAGAGTAGGCATACCTAAAACACGGACTATGAAAGAAATTTCGCTAACGGTTGCGGTTCTGCTGTTGAGTCTCTCAACCATTTCAGCACAGCCACAGCTGGAAAAAGGAAACCTGCTGCTGGGGGCCACCTCCACGGTCGCACTGCGCGGGTCAATCAGCTCGGAGTTGATGAGTCTGGGATTCATCAAGGTAAAGTATAAATCTGGTTCCGATCCGGCCGAGGATATTTACAGGATCACAAGTTACAATGTCCTGCCGAGAGGCGGCTATTTTGTGATTGACAACCTTGCAGCCGGCCTTCAGGCTGTTTTTTCCGGGCATAAGGAAAGTGACATGGATCAGAACAACGAATTTGGGGAAAGCATAATCGGGATAGGTCCGTTTGTGAGATATTATTATCCGCTTGACAGGTTTTTCCCGTTCATAGAGGCGGAGTCTCTCTTCGGGACTGTCAAAGAGATATGGTACGATGAGGACGAAAAATCTCCCTTAGTAATGCTGGGCATTTCAATCGGGGCATCGCTTCCTCTCGGGGATAATGTGACTTTCGACACGTCAGCCGGGTATCTCCGGTCGTCACAGAAAGATACTGACAGCGAGACTGAAGACGCTGTTCATTACATAAGAGCAGGATTTTGCCTTAAAATGGGATTTACAATTTACCTCTAAAACGGCGGAATTATGAAAACACTAATTGTATCAGCGGCAGCAGCCATTATGGTTGCTTACAGTGCAATGGCACAGCCTCCCCAGCTTGAAAAAGGCAAAATCATGCTTGGTGTTACTTCCACCGCCGGTTTTGAGGGATACACCGGACCTGACCTGATGAGCCTGGGCGTAATGCGAACGAAGGTCACTTCCGGATCAAATACATATAATGAGCGTAAGGTCAGATCATTCAGTCTTATTCCGAAAGGCGGGTATTTTATAATTGATAACCTGTCGGTCGGGCTGGAGGCTATGGTTTCCAGATCTACAGACCGGCATGTTGATATGGAAGGCAAGAACAGGGAGACAACATTGGCAATAGGGCCATGGGCGAGGTATTATTACCCCCTTGAGAAGGTGTATCCTTTTGCCGAACTGGAGCTGATAGCAGGGACATGCATCGAGAAGTACCCGACTTCAGGCCCGGAGGAGACTGTATACAGATATTCACTGTTCAGCACCGGATTGTCACTGGGCGTGGCTGTTCCCCTTGCTGACATGGTGACCTTTGACATAATGGCCGGCTACTTAAGGAATGTCTGGGTAGAGAAAGAGAGCCCGGAGGGGACCGACATAGATTTTCGGGAAATATACTCAGGGCCGGTCATAAGGATGGGTTTCATCGTCTACCTGTAGACTTGCAGGTTTATCCTGCCGGAGTATTCAGCGCTGCCTTCAGTTCTCCCGGATGACAGTTTCCGGGAAGAGGTTACTTTTTTGCCTGACCATACAGAACCTGAATCTGTCTGGTGATTAATTCTTTTAGCTCCTCTGTGAAAGGGATGTGAAGGTTTTTTTTCTACCTTAATCCCAAATTTCAGATGAGATGAAAAGATTGATTATTATATCATTTTTCCTCTCTGCAGCTATGGCGCTCATGGCTCAGGACGGAAAGAAACTGATAATACTGCATACAAATGATTTTCACTCGCATCTGCAGGGCTATGCACCGGAATCGGCCTATACGCCCCTTGAGGCTGACAATGACCCGACCATCGGAGGAATGGCCCGTATTGCCGGAATTATTGCGCAGGTGAAAAGGGAAAACCCCGGATCGACCTTGGTTGTTGACGCCGGCGACTGTCTTATGGGAACGCTTTTCCAGGCTCTGGAACCGGAGACGGGTTTCCAGCATGCGCTGATGAAGAAAGCAGGTTATGACATAGTTGCTATGGGTAACCATGATTTTGACTTCGGGCCTGAGGTCTACGCCGGCATACTTAGAAAAGCGTCTCAGCGAGGAGAGATACCAATAATACTTATGGGAAATGCCGTCACCGATCCCGGAAGTCCGGCTGATGATGCATTCGAGGCAGTGATGAACGACGGTATCATCAGACCTTATATTATAAAGGAGGTTAACGGCATCAGGGTGGGCGTATTCTCACTCATCGGAAAGGATGCAGACGAATCAGCTCCATATGCTCCGCCGGTCACCTTTGACAAAATTATCCCGGCAGCAAAAAGACTTGTCAGAGACCTGAAGAAGGAGGGATGTGATGTAGTAATCTGTCTGTCACACAGTGGCATACGCAAAGATAAAGATGGAATCTGGACCGGTGAGGATGTGAAGCTTGCCCGGAAAGTAAAAGGCATTGACCTGATTATTTCAGGGCACACCCATGTGCTGCTGAAAGAGCCCCTTGTAGTGAACGGTGTGCCTATAGTCAGTGTGGGAGATAACGGAAGGTTTGTCGGCAGAATTGATATAATGGCAGGTAACGGAACAATGAAGCTCGGGAAATACGAGGCCATCGCGGTAGACGACAAAATCAGCGCCCTGGAAGAGATACAGTCAGAAATAGTATTACAGCAGCAGAAGATCAACGAGGCAATATTGAATCCCCTGGGGATGACATACACAATGCCGGTTGCTGCAGCACCATACACTATAAGTTATGATGAATACGGAAAGGCTGCCGACAGCAACCTTGGTGTCCTTGTGGCAGATGCCATATACAATTATGTAAACAGCGAGGGCCCCGGCACTGACATTGCCATCGTGGCTGCAGGTGTCCTCCGTGATCCGGTACAGCCAGGCGTACAGAGCGTGGCTGACATCTTCAGGGTGATGTCACTGGGCTCCGGAAATGACAATGTGCCAGGGTACTCACTTTCAAAAATGTGGGTTACCGGAAAGGAACTCAGGAATATTACGGAGATCCTTCTGTTTACATCAGCCACAGCCTCATCCAATTATCCATATTATTCTCATCTGCGCATAGAATATGACCCTGATGGCAGGATCTTCAACAAGGTGCGAAAAATTGAGCTCACAGACAGCCGGGGAAACGTAACGGAAATAAATACCTCTAAGGATGATCCGAAACTATATTCAATTGTGGCCAACTCATATATGGCTGATAACCTTGGACTGGTGAAAAAGAAAACTTTCGGACTGATCAAGGTCGAGCCAAAGGACGGTAACGGGAACATTGTCACTGAAATGGATAATTTTATAATGGATTTCGATGATACCAGGCCAGGGATACAGGAGGGTAAGGAGTGGATTGCGCTTCTGAAATATCTTCAGCAATTCAAACCGGCGGAAGAAGGCGGATTACCCCTGGTCCCCGATTTATATCGTAATCCGGTAAATTCACTGGTTCCGGTAAGCAGCTCAAAGTGATTATAAAAGCGAGACATATTCCCTTCTTTGTCAGGTTCTTCAGCTATTATTCACGGACCGGACTGAAGCGTCATTTCAATGATGTCACTTTCGATTGCAGCGTCAGTCCTGCCGGCAGGCCTGTACTGCTCATAGGCAACCACTTCAGTTGGTGGGATGGGTTCATTGCCTATCATCTCAATGATCTCTTCCTGCACAAAAAGTTTCATATTATGATGCTTGAAGAGCAGCTTGAGAAAAGGCTCTTCCTCAACAAGGCCGGAGCCTATTCGGTCAGGAGGGGATCTCGCTCGGTGGTTGAGACCCTCAGTTATACATCCGTACTGCTGCATGAGGCTGAAAACATGGTTGTAGTCTACCCTCAGGGCACAATTACATCGATACACAGGAGGCCGGTAAGGTTTGAAAGGGGTACAGAGCGAATTATTGCAGGCGCATCGGACAAGCTTATGATACTCTTTTATGTCGCCCTGCCCGACTGGTACTCGGAGAAGAAACCGGGGCTGTATATCAGGGTCATCGAATACTCCGCCAGGGAAAGAAGCGTCACCGACCTGGAGGAAGCCTATAATATTTTTCTTGACGAGTGTGTTGCCAAGCAAATACCTGTATGATACTTACAATAGCCGGGAGCCTTGTTCTCTTCCTGACATTCCTTCGTTTTACAGTGGCGCTTGTGAACATGCTCTCGAGACCTTATCTGCCTCATGTTATCAAGGACAGGTCAGAGCTGCCATCGCTCTCGGTTCTTATCCCGGTGAGAAACGAAGAAAAGAACATCGGCACTTTGCTTGGAAGCCTTGCGATGCTTCCGTACGAAAGTGCTGAGATTATTGTCTATGACGACGGATCAACCGACAATACCGCCGAGGTTGTTGCTGCATGCTCCCGTGTTGACTGCCGGGTCAGATGCATCACCGGTGATGAGCTCCCCGCAGGTTGGACGGGCAAGAACCATGCCTGCGACAATCTGGCCGCCGCAGCGGCGAACGAATACCTCCTCTTTCTCGATGCGGATGTGACTGTGGGGGAGGACTTTCTGAAAAGAGCGGTTTCATTTGCCTCCGGGCACAGGCTGGCGCTGCTCTCGATGTTCCCGCGACAGCGGATGAGAAGCAGGGGAGAAAAAATTGTCGTCCCTTTCATGTTCCGGATTCTGCTGTCACTGCTGCCGCTATTTCTGATCCGACGCTGCAGGTGGACATCATTCTCGGCTGCCAACGGGCAGATGATGCTGTTTCACGGAGAGACATACAGGCGTTACCGGTTCCATGAAAAGGTGCGTGACAGCCTTGCAGAGGACATCGAAATAATGAGGCTGATAAAGAAAAACCGGCTCCGGGGAGACACCCTTGTGGGCGGCAGGGAGATTGAATGCCGCATGTACCGGAATTATACGGACGGGGTCAATGGTTTCTCGCGGAACATATTTTCAATGTTTGGAAACAGTATTGCCTTCTTCATGCTGTATGCCGTCACCGGCCTGGCAGGATGGATTCTTCTGCTCTTTCTTCCCCCGCAGTTTGCAGTGACCTATTTCCTGATGGTCGTGTTCCTCAATGCAATGATTGCATTCACCAGCAGGCAGCGGATCGGTGAAAATCTGTTATACCTGCTGCCGGGTATAGCGGCTTTTTACCATATTGCATTCCTTGCCCTGAGGCGAAAGGCTGGAAAGAGTTACGAATGGAAAGGACGAATAATAAGATGAAAACAAGCATTTGCGCAATCATTCTGATGTTGCTGGCGTGGCCGGAATCGAATTCTGCGCCACTGCCATCTTCAGGCAGTCTTTGCCCTGTTACTGACTGCAGCAGCTGCACCATCTACAAGGGATATGTAAGCGGCAATATGAATATCTGGAAGCAGGGTATGGTTGCTTTGCAGGAGCAGTACGGCCGTGACGGGAAAGCGTGCACCCTGTATACGCTTGCAGAGGCAAGATACGGTTATATAGGATACCTTCTCGGAAGAAACGAAAAAGATGCAGCCAGGCCACTGATAGAAACGTTTGACAGTGAGATTGAACAGCTTTCAAAATTCCCTGAATACCGTGCTGAGACTGAGGCGTTCAGGCTGGCCATACTCGGGTTCCGGATGGGTCTTAATCCTGCCCGTGCCGTCACGCTCGGGCCCAGGGCCCTGAAACAGCTCGAGACAGCTATGGCTGTGGGGAAAACCTCTGCTGTTGTCTGGATTGAAAAGGCCAACTCTGAGACTCATATGCCGGCGTTTGCCGGAGGCTCCAGGGAGAAGGCCGCGGCCTCTTTCAGGGAGGCGCTGAGACTCTTCGAGACAGGAGGAACCCTGGCTCCGTGTAACTGGAGATACCTGAATGCCATGGTGTTGCTGGCTCAGGTGCTGGAGGACACAGGTGACTACAGCGGAGCCCGTGACGTATACCGGATGGCTCTGAAAAGAGCTCCTGACTTTCAGTGGGTTCGCGATGAGCTACTGCCGGCGGTGGAGAAAAAACTAAAATGACAATATGACAGGAAAGAAAGCTCTCATCGTTGGCGCAGGGCTGGGGGGGCTGGCGACGGCTCTTCGGCTGAGGCGACGCGGCTACGAGGTGGAGATCGTGGAGATGTACAGGCAGGCCGGGGGAAGGCTTAACCAGCTGACCTCCGGAGGTTTTACATTTGATATGGCTCCTACATTTTTCAGTATGAGCTATCACTTCGATGAGTTCATAAGAGATGCAGGAATTGAGATGCCGTTCCGGTTCGTGAAGATTGACCCTCTTTACCGGGTTAACTTCCGCGGAAGCGACAGATGGTACACAATCTACCGCGACCTGGACAGGCTCACCAGCCAGTTCGACGATATTGAGCCGGGATTCCGGGAAAGGATGGAAAGGTTCCTCTCCTCGGCAGGAGTACTGTTCAACGACATCGAAGCGGGTGTACTGGCAAAGAACTTCAGATCACTGCCTGACTTCTTCATACAGATGACGAAGGTGCCGGTGAAGCATGTCCCGAAAATAATGCGCTCGGTGTGGAGAGAGATGAGTCTTTACTTCACATCGTACGAGGTGAGGGTCATCTTCTCACTTGTGTCGTTTTTCCTGGGGGCCACACCGTTTGACACTCCGGCAGTGTACACGTTGCTGAGCTATACAGAGATGGTGCATGACGGATACCATAATGTCGAAGGGGGAATGTACCGTATCGTTGAGGGGTTGCTTCGCGAAGCTGAAAAGGGAGGTATAAAGATTAACTATAATGTCACTGTCAACGGTTTCGACGGCACAGGCAGTAAGAACAGGGCTTTTATCGACACTGACGGCAGGCGCTGGGAGGGAGACATCTTTGTCGTCAATGCCGACGCTGCCATGTTCAGGGGAAAGGTTTTCCGCCGCCCGGCATTCAGTGATGCAAAGCTTGACAGGATGCAATGGACCCTGGCGCCGTTGACAATCTACCTGGGCGTAAAGGGTAAAATGGAGAATATTCACCATCATAACTACTTCCTCGGTGATAATGACTATGAGTCATATTCCAGGGGCATCTTCAGGAATAAAGTGTCACTCGAGAAGCCGTATTATTATGTTAACGCCAACGCTGTCTTCAACCCTCAGAGTGCACCGGAAGGTTGCGAGAACCTGTTTATCCTGGTGCCGGTACCGGACCTGAGATTCAAACCCGACTGGAGTGACCGGGAGCGGATTGCCGATGCTGTTATAAAAGACCTGTCGGTCCGTACAGGCCATAAGGTCGAGGCCAACCTGATGACCCGGGTTGTGCTTGATCCGGTCGACTGGCAGAATATGTTCGGCCTCTGGCGCGGCAGCGGACTGGGACTTGGTCACAAGATGACACAGGTGGGAGGCTTCAGGCCGTCAAACAGGGATGAGGTCTTTTCAAATGTCTGGTATACAGGCGCATCTACAGTCCCGGGTACCGGGCTTCCGATGGTTATCATAAGCTCAAAACTAACCGTACAGCGTATAGAAAATGAAGCCGGCAATTTATGACACAATTTCGCTGAGGTGCAGCAAGGTTGTGACAACAGGCTACAGCACCTCCTTTTCGTTGGGAATCCGTACCCTGGCAGTACGGCACCGGCCCGCCATTTATGCAATTTACGGGTATGTCAGACTGGCTGATGAAATTGTGGATACGTTTTTCGGGCACCGGCAGAAGGAGATGCTCGACAGATTTCGCCATGACACCGATGAAGCGATATCGGAGAGGGTCAGTCCCAACCCGGTGCTCCATTCTTTTCAATGGGCGGTAAATACTTATAATATTGACAGAGAGTTCATTGATGCGTTTCTATACAGCATGGAAATGGACCTGGAACAGAAGAATCATGACCGCACCAGCTATGATAAGTATATCTACGGTTCCGCCGAAGCTGTGGGACTGATGTGCCTGAGGGTCTTCTGTCATGACGATCGGCAGAGGTTTGACAGGCTCCGTGAGCCTGCGCGAAGGCTTGGCTCAGCCTTTCAGAAGGTAAATTTTCTGAGGGACATAAGGAGCGATTTTCTTGACCGCGGACGGGTCTACTTTCCCGGGGTGGATTTCAACAAATTCTCTGTGGCTGACAAGAGGCAGATCGAGGAGGATATCTCTGCCGATTTCAGAGAAGCGCTGAAGGGAATAAGGGGCCTTGACCGGGGCAGCAGGAGGGGCGTTTACCTTGCATATTCATACTACCTGGCCCTCTTTGCAAAGATCAGAAAAACGGCGCCGGAAGCTGTTACAGGCAAACGCTTCCGGATATCAGACAGCAGAAAACTGTGGCTGCTTGTCAGGGTGACTGTCAGAGACCTTTCAGGATTGATTTGATTGAAGCTAAGGTGCAATGAAAAAGAGGGCAGCTGTTATCGGAGCAGGTATCGGAGGCATTGCGGCGGCAATACGGCTGGCTGTGAAGGGCTATGATACCCACCTTTTTGAGAAGAGCCCCGGAACGGGTGGAAAGATCGGTGAACTGAAGCTTGAAAACTGCCGTTTTGATACAGGTCCTTCCCTGTTCACACTGCCCGGACTGGTAGATGAACTGTTCATCCTTGCCGGGGAGAACCCGCGTGACCATTTCATGTATTTGCCCCTGGAATCGTCATGCAGGTATTTCTGGGATGACGGTACGGTTCTCAATGCATGGACTGACCGGAACCGGTTCGCCGATGAGGCAGAGAAGGTCACCGGTGAGCCGCGTGAGAAAGTGCTCGGTTTCCTGGATGAGTGTGCTGAACTTTATGATCTGACGGCGGGGATTTTTATCTTTTCTCCGTTTTACCGGCTTGACAACTTCAGAAAGCCGGAATCGCTTAATGTGGCCCGCAACTTCAGGAAGCTGAATGCTTTTTCGACAATGCACGGAGTAATCAGCAGACGGTTTAAAAGCCCGAAGCTGATCCAGCTTTTTGACCGTTATGCCACTTACAACGGAAGCAGTCCTTACAGGGCGCCCGGCACATTGAACGTGATTGCGCATCTCGAGCATAATATGGGTGCCTTTTTCCCTGAAAAGGGGATGAGAGACATCGTCGACGCACTTGAGTTGCTGGCAGCCAGGTGTGGTGTGACAATACACAAGGGCGAGGAGGTTCTCTCGGTTATCAGGGAGGGTTATACAGTAAGAGGGGTGGAGACAAAATCCGGGGTCTCGGATGCAGAGGTGATTGTCACTGACGTCGATGTGATACCGTTTTACCGGAACATCATGAAAGAAGAGCGCCCGGCGCGACGGCAGGAGAAGCAGGAAAGGAGCACATCGGCGCTTATATTCTACTGGGCCGTGAACAGGAGATTTGAAGAGCTCGACCTGCACAATATCTTTTTCTCGTCAGATTATCGCGGTGAGTTTCGCGCTTTGCGCAATGGAGAGGTATCTGCTGACCCGACTGTTTACCTGTTCGCCTCCTCCAGGGTGGTGCCTGCTGATGCTCCGGAGGGGAAAGACAACTGGTTCGTGATGATCAATGTGCCGTATGACCGGGGGCAGGACTGGAATAGGATTATCAGCAGGGCGCGCGCTGATATTATAAAGAAACTGGGGAAGCGGCTCGGTTTTGATATAGAGCAGGTCATCGAGGCTGAACGGGTGCTTGACCCGTTGTCGATTGAAAGCATGACGGCATCAAACCGTGGTGCGCTTTACGGCAGCAGCTCCAACAGCCGGTTCGCGGCGTTCAGACGCCATCCCAACATGAGGAGCAGGTATAAGAACCTGTGGTTTGTCGGGGGCTCAGTACACCCGGGAGGAGGGATACCGCTCTGCCTGGCATCGGCAAAAATTGCGTGTGAAATGATACCTGAAGCCGGATGAAGTCAAAGAAACTGCAGATACAAAAACCGACAGAGATACTGCTGTGGGTTTACGGTGTGGGACTTGCGGGGATGCTGTTGCCTTTCAGCAGAGAGCTGTTTATGATGATAACACCTCTTAACCTGCTGTTTGCCACATTGTTTCTTTTCTGGGGCAGAAGGCCGGCAGGGAGGGTGATTATCACGGGATTCTTCATTGCAATCGCTTCTTTCTTTGTCGAAGCTCTTGGCGTAAACACCGGCAGGATATTCGGAGCATATTCATACGGGAGGACCCTCGGACCGGCTTTATTGAACACACCTCTTATAATAGGGCTGAACTGGTTCCTGCTTATATATTGCACGAATGTAATTGGCCGGCTTCTGTGGGAGCAACTCTCTTCCGGCATAACAGGCCGATCGGGTCAGGGGCCTCATGCTGAAGCCGGCATGTCAGGTCAGGGGGGGCATGTCGAAGCCGGCGGATCCGGTCAGCGATCTCATGTCGAAGCAGGCATGTCCGGCCACCTTCCGCAGGGTAAAAACGGTTGGTACGGGCAGATCCCCGAATCGCTTTTTGTGGTTTTTGCCGGCTCAGTCCTTATGGTTATTTATGATCTTTTCCTGGAGCCTGCAGCAACGAGGCTTGACATGTGGTCATGGGAGTGTGGTGTTATTCCGTTGCGTAATTACCTGGGGTGGTTCCTCTTCTCAGCCGTGTTTCATACGATAATGCGGATCATGGGAGAAGAGAAACTAAACAGGAGGGCAGTGCCTCTCTTCGCGGTTCAGCTTGTATTCTTTGCCGTGATAGATCTCTTCTATGAATTCGCGGCCTGAATCAGGCGGTTTTTTCCGCAACTGCTCCCCGCTACTTAACAACAGGCTGAACTTCCTGATTGGAGAGTATTCTTACAAAGTGGTTTTCGAGGTGTCTTCTCATTCCTTCGCGGAATTCATCAGCTGTTCCTTTTTTCAGAAGCGCAACCAATTCCTTGTGGGATTTGTATTTTTTTCTTTTCCCTTTTACTTTTATCAACCCGATATTGTACACATGCTGGAATGCCGGAAGGAGCAGGTTCTGAAATTCTTCCAGCGTGTCATTGCGTGTCATCTGGTAGAGTTTGCCGTGAAATTTCATTTCATGTTCTACGTCAAACAAAATATTGTCAGAGTGGTCAGGTTCTATGCCGACTATCTCTTCGAGTTCCCTGATATCAGCCGGGGTCTTGCGTGCAAAGATGAAGTCGGCCATCCCAACCTCCAGGGCGAGACGCATCTCGAACACATCCATCAGGGTCTTGTTGTCCAGTATCCTGGGAATCAGTGATTTGCCCAGAATTGCAGAAAGGTCGGGGCTTTTGATTATAGTTCCCCTGTGTTTCTTCGATTCTATCAGACCCATCGTTTTGAGTCTGTTAAGTGATTCCCTTATGACTGTCCGGCTCACTCCCATTATTATGGCAAGTTCTGTCTCCTTTGGTATGGAGTCACCTGGCTTAAGCTCTTTATAAATAAAAACCTCAATAAGACGCATCTCGACCTTATCGACAAGGCTGCTCGTGTCTATTGCCTTAAGCTCAACCCTCAGGTCCTGATTATCCATTCTTTATCAATTAAATATTTAAGTATTACAAAAAAACAAAAAAATCCAGGATCCTTAAAGGTAAGAATAATAAATATCGGGGAAAATACTTTTGTAATACATAAAACATCATATTTTTGCTATGGAAAATCAGGCGTGTCCTGAACATAGTCAGAGCTAAAAGGCAGTCGGGCTTTTTAATATTTTACTAAATTCGGATTGTTCGGATCATTTCAAACGGGAAACGATAGATACGATGGCAGGAAGCATTTTTACCCGGGCTGGATTTATTCTTCTGCTGCAATGTATTATTACTTCATGCGGCAGTCAGGTCAATGTTCTTCCTGACAAAAACAGAGCTTCCGGGTTTATCCTGACCCCTGTTACTCCGGCAGAAGTACCAGTATTTATCAATCGCCCGCATAATGTTTATTTTACATTTTCGGTAAATAATCCTGATACTGGTCAGAACAGGAGCATCAGAAAGATATTGTTAGGTATCACTCCCGGGTCTGATACCGACGCTGTGGATGAATTATACATAACATGCAAAAACCGGGACAATGACGAGCCTGTAGTTTTCGGAAGGTCAAAACCTTCGCGGAAGATGAAGATTGAGGGCAATTATCCTCTCAATGACGGCAATAATATTATTACTCTTGGTATCACACCTTCGCCTGGTGCAGATCTGGATGGCAGATTCAGAATAGACCGATTGAGAATTATTCTGGAAGACAAATCAGTTCTGACTATCCCGGTTGACTCTCTTCCCTGGCTGAGGTTTGGCATTGTTGTCAGGGCTGCCGGGCAGGACGGATGTGACACCTATCGCATCCCGGGGCTTGTGACCACCAATGCCGGCACCATGATTGCGGTATATGACAACAGGTACAACAATAGCAAGGACCTCCAGGAGGATATTGATATCGGAATGAGCCGGAGTGTTGATGGCGGACAGACATGGGAACCAATGAAAGTGATAATGGACACGGGCGGATACGGAGGATTGCCTGAGAATCTTAACGGTACCGGTGATCCTGGCATACTGTATGACAATACGACAAATACAATATGGGTGGCAGCCCTCTGGATGAGCGGATCCGCACCTGACAAGATGCTGTGGTGGGCATCTCAACCGGGAATGACACCGCAGGAAACAGGCCAGTTCATGCTTGTAAAGAGTACCGATGACGGCATCACATGGTCTGACCCCATCAACATTACAGGCCAGATAAAAGATCCGTCATGGCAGTTGATGCTGCAGGGTCCGGGGAGAGGGATAACACTGGATGACGGAACCCTCGTGTTTCCCGCCCAGTTTAAGGCTGATCTTGGGGTTAAGGCTATTGACGGAGGACAGTATACATGCCACTCAACAATTGTGTACAGTAATGACGGAGGCAACACCTGGCAGACAGGCGCCGGGGCAAAGTCCAACACAACTGAGGCCCAGGTGGTTCAGCTGTCTGACGGCTCCCTGATGCTCAATATGCGTGATGACCGGAACAGGGCAGACAAGGGTGAAACAAACGGACGGGCAGTTGCTGTTACAAATGATATTGGCCGGACATGGACGGTCCACCCCTCATCAAACTCACTCCTGCCTGAACCTAACTGCATGGCAAGCCTTATCGCGGCTGATGTCAGAGTTGCCGGGGTTACGAAAAAGGTCTTGTTCTTCTCAAACCCTAATGACAGGAACAGCCGTATTAAGATGACTGTGAAAGCCAGCACTGATGAGGGAGTAACATGGCCTGAGAAGCATTGGATAGAGCTTTACGGCCCTTCGGGATACGGTTATTCATGCCTGACGATGGTTGATGAAAGCCATGTCGGGATACTATATGAGGGTACGAAGGAACTGTATTTCCAGAGGATTCCCGTTACGGACTTTTTTATAAATAAATAATTTAACCGGCCTGGCGGTCAGTATGAAACTATTCACAAAAGGCTCACTTCTGCAGTTATTGTCAGTTCTGCTTGCCGGATTCCCTCTGAACCAGGTTGATGCCTTCAGTATAACGGTGAAGGATAACAGCTACTACTGTTCTGCAGCCGGGGTGCACGATTTTATCAGTTTTTGCAGTGATCATTTTTTTGGGGTCACCCCTGACGGGACGGGTCAGCCGGAGGAGGAGGTTGCATTTTCCCCGGAAAAGCTGTCACCTGAAGACAAAACAAAGATCGCCTGCATCGGCAACTCGGTGACTTACGGAGTGGGTGTGGCCGGCCGTGACACAAATGCGTACCCTGCTGTGCTGCAGTCGATGCTTGGCGACAGATATTCGGTGGGCAATTTCGGCCGCAGTGGTGCTACTTTACTAAAAAAGGGATTCAGGCCATATTACCTGACGGAGGAATTCCGTGCGGCACTCGGCTTCAGGCCTGATGTGGCTGTAATTCACCTGGGCCTTAATGATACAGACCCGCGTGCATGGCCTGACTATCGGGATGAATTCATCGGCGACTATCTCTGGCTTATTGATACGCTCAGGACCCTGGGTACCCGGAAGTTCTACATCGCAAAACTGTCTCCCATATTCAACGGCCACAGGAGGTTCAAGGCCGGGACACGCGACTGGTACTGGGATATACAGGAAAGGGTGGAGGAGGTAGCCCGGCTCAGCGGTGCCATCCTGATTGATTTTTACGAGCCACTGAAGGACCGTCCTGATATTCTGCCTGATAACCTGCATCCTGACGTTACAGGGGCCCGGATGCTGGCAGAGACGGTTTATTCTGCAATTACAGGCAATTATGGCGGACTAAAGCTTCCGGCAGGATGGAGTGACAACATGGTCCTTCAGCGTGACCGTATTGTCAGTCTCACCGGGACTGCAGACGCAGATGATTCAGTGACAGTTTCACTTGCCGGGAAAACATATTTTGCAATGACCTCTGCAACAGGCAAATGGAATGTTCTCCTTGATCCGCTTAAAGCCGGGGGACCTTACTGCCTTACAGTTGCAACATCCGCTGATATTGTTGTCGTCAGGAATATACTGGCAGGTGAAGTATGGTTCTGTTCCGGACAGTCGAACATGGAATGGCCTGTCAGCCTTTCGGACGGATGGGATGAGGTTGCCGGTGCGGCAACGGACGGAAGCCTCAGGATAATAAATTTTGCACGTCGTCAGTTTGACTGGAATCAGCCGTGGGATTCAGTCACACTGAGTGAGGTCAATAACCTGGATTTCTTTGAGGATGCCGCATGGTCATCTGCATCTCCTGAATCGATAAGGGATTTTTCAGGTGTGGCATTTTATTTCGGAAGGAAGTTAAGAGAAGAACTTGGTGTTCCTGTCGGGATCATTGAAATGGCTGCAGGCGGATCCCCGGCCGAAGCATGGATCGAAAGAAAAGCCCTTGAATTGCACCCGCAGCTGGTTGATCTTCTTTATGATTACCGCAGGAGCGAGTTCCATGAAGCATGGGTGAGGGATGTTATAACGCGGAATCTTGAGCTGACCGATAACCCGAGACAGCGTCATTCCTTTGAACCTGCATACCTGTACGAGGCAGGTTTTTCCCGTATTGCCGGTTTCCCGGTCAAAGGCTTTATATGGTATCAGGGTGAGTCAAATGCCAATTTCCCTGAGTTCTATGAAGTACTGCTTCCGGCAATGGTACGGAACTGGCGGGAATCGTGGGGAGACAACACACTGCCATTCTATTTCGCCCAGCTTTCAAGCCTCAACAGGCCTTCATGGCCCGAGTTCCGTGACACACAGCGAAGGATCGCCTCCATTATTCCGAACGCCGGGATGGTTATTACCACGGATGTCGGGCACCCTTCTGACGTGCATCCCAGGGACAAGAAGAGTGTCGGTGAACGGTTTGCATTACTTGCTCTGAGCGACACTTACGGCAGAGCCGGGTACCACCTGAGTCCGCAACCCGTAAAAGCCTTTCGCAGGGGGAACAGGACAATTGTTGTTTTCCGCGACACCCGGAAACTTGAAACCAGTGATGGATTGCCGGTCAGGGAGCTCGAGATATCAACCTCTGGCAACTTATTTGTACCGGCCGATGCCCGGCTCAGCCGCGACCGGATAATAATTGATTCACCCGGGGTACAATACGTCAGGTACGGATGGGAGCCTTATTCGGAGGGCAACCTGACAGGAGAAACGGGTCTGCCGGTGCCGACTTTCAGACTTAAGATAAATCAATGATATGAAGATTGAAAAAATAAAAGGGCTCATTGCCGCACCTTTCACACCTATGGATAAAAGCGGCGAACTGAATCTGCCGGTGATTGACAGGTATTACAGGCTGCTTGATTCCAATGGTGTGGTGGGTGCCTTCATCAACGGATCGACCGGTGAGGGAGTATCCACAACCAACGAGGAAAAGATCAGGGTGGCTGAGGCGTGGGCGAAAGCATCTGCCGGGGGAAGGATAAAGATAATCAATCACCTGGGGGGAACATGCTACAAGGACTGCATAACGCTTGCAAGGGAATCTTCGCAGATGGGCCTTTATGCTGTGGCGCTCACTTCGCCGTCATACTTCAAGCCGGCAAATGTAAGAATGCTGGCAGAATTCTTTGTTAAAGTGGCTGAATCCGTGCCGGAGATGCCGGTATATTACTATCATATACCTGTGCTTACAGGCGGATTCTTCAATATGATCGATTTTATCAGGGAGGTGGCCCCGAAGGTTCCGAATTTTGCCGGCATTAAGTACACTCATGAAGATTTCATGGATTTCCTCAGTTGTCTCAATTATGACAATGGCAGGTACGATATGCTCTGGGGCCGTGATGAAAATTTGCTCTCTGCAATGATACTGGGGGCGCGTGGCGGCGTGGGGAGTACATTTAACTATGCAGCTCCGCTGTATCACAGGCTGATTGACGCGTTTGACCGGAATGATCAGGAGACTGCACGTGCCTTCCAGCAGAAGTCAGTTGACATGATCACACTCCTTGGCAGGCACGGAGGAATCGCCACCGGCAAGGCATACATGAGATACATCGGCCTTGACTGCGGGGAATTCAGGCTGCCGGTGCGAAATATGAGCACCGCCGGATATCAGTCATTTGTGGCTGATGTAAAGGGTCTGAACATGGAAGAATACTTTTCAAGGATCTGACCGGCTGTGAAAACCAGGCGGATCTCATATCAGTCGGCAGCACTTGCATCTGTTTTTTTACTGACACTAAGTTCCTGCAGCAGAATGAACGTCGAATGGTCATATCCCGATCCGCTTCCGGGGGTTTCACCGGGGACAATCCAGCCCGGTGTGGCAGGTCCGTTTGCCGGACTGCATGGCAACACTCTTATTGTTGCCGGAGGCGCCAATTTTCCTGACTCAATGCCATGGCACGGTGGTAAAAAGAAGTATCATGATGAGATATACCTGTTGCAGTTACCGGCCGGAACGGCAGGATGGAATGTTCTGAAAGGCAATGACAGTCTTCCCCGCCCTGTTGCCTATGGTGGGTCTGCATCGGTCAGCGAAGCTCTTCCCCGCCCCGTTGCCTATGGTGCGTCTGCATCGGTCAGCGGAGCTCTTCCCCGCCCCGTTGCATATGGTGCGTCTGCCTCGGTCAGCGCCGGTGTGGTTTGCATGGGCGGTGAGACAGATAACGGTATCACTGATGAGGTTTACATGATTTCGGTTACACAAGGTCAGGTCTGTATCACCCATCTGCCGCCGCTGCCTGTGCCTCTTGCAAATGCTGCTGCAGCATCAGCAGGATCAGTAGTTTACATTGCGGGAGGACAGACGCCTGCCGGTCCTTCAGATGCTCTCTGGAGCCTTGATACTGAGGATCCCGGAGCCGGATGGAAGAAACATGCAACTATGCCCCTGCCACTGATCAACAGTGTGATGGCAGCGGTAACCGGCAGGGAAATTAAGCTCTGGATGCTTGGCGGCAGAACACGTGGTGAAAATGATGATGCATCAGTAGTACGTTCTGAAATTTTCACATGGTCAGCTGCCACTGATACCTGGACTTTGGAGGGCGACCTGAAAGAGGGCCGCAGGGTCATCATGCTGGCAGCCGGCACCGGTGCGGCAATTGACAGCAGGCATATAGCCCTCTTCGGCGGCAATGACGGCTCAGTATTCAACCGGGTGGAGTCTGTCCTTTCTGCAATGGCCAGAGAGACTGACACTGTCCGGCAGGCAGCGCTACGCAAGGAATACATATCCCTCCAGGAAAACCATCCCGGATTCTCGAGGCAGGTAATAGTCCTTGACACTGAAACAGGAAAAAGTGACGTCGCCGGCGAAATCCCGGGTCCGGCCCAGGTCACTACAACAGCAGTAGCGACTCCCTGGGGCATCGTCATCCCCTCCGGGGAAATAAAACCTGGTGTGAGAACACCGGCAGTCAGACTGGCAGTATTCAATTAGTATCAGATGGAAAGAGGAGACCTTCACCCGGTGGCAGAACGATACAGGAAAGCGTTGCTTGATGACGTTATTCCATTCTGGATAAGGCACTCACCCGACATGGAATATGGAGGATTTTTTACCTGCCTTGACAGGCAGGGAAGGGTTTATGATACCGACAAGTTTGTCTGGCTTCAGGGACGGGAAGTGTGGATGTTCAGCCATCTATACAACAACGTGGAAAAGCGCCGGGAGTGGCTTGATCTGGCCCTCCTGGGCGCAGCTTTCCTCGAGCGGCACGGACATGACAGCGAAGGAAACTTTTACTTTTCCCTGACCTGGAACGGTCAGCCTCTCGTCCAGCCATACAATATCTTTTCCGATTGCTTCGCCGCGATGGCTTTCGGAGAACTTTTCAGGGCCACCGGTGACACAAGATACGGTGAACTCGCACTGAATACATTCAGAAACATATTAAAACGCTCGGAAAATCCAAAGGGGCAATGGTCAAAAGGTTTCCCGGGCACACGTCCCCTGAAGAGCTTCTCACTGCCAATGATTCTCAGCAACCTGTCAGGACTGATAGAACATCTTCTTGACAAGGAGACTGTTGACGAAATTGCTGCGGATTGCATACATGAGGTCATGGATGTCTTCTACAATAAGGAGCACGGACTCATACTTGAAAATGTGGCACCTGACGGATCGTTTTCAGACAGTTTTGAAGGGCGCCTTCTCAATCCCGGTCATGCAATTGAAGCCATGTGGTTCATGATGGACCTTGCGAAAAGGGGTGGAGATACCGGCCTTGCTTCAAGGGCTGTTGACATCACCATTCGGACAATAGAAAGGGGATGGGATGATCAGTATGGAGGAATTTTTTACTTTCTTGATGTCATGGGAAATCCCCTGCAACAACTGGAATGGGATCAGAAACTCTGGTGGGTCCATATTGAAACGCTTATTTCGCTGGCTAAAGGATACAGGCTGACAGGAGATCAGAGATGCCTGGATTGGTTTGAAAAGATAGATTCATATACCTGGAGTCATTTTCCTGATCCTGAATACGGAGAATGGTATGGTTACCTGAACCGCAGGGGAGAAGTTCTCCTTCCGCTGAAAGGCGGAAAGTGGAAAGGGTGCTTCCATGTGCCGAGAGGATTGCTGCAGGTTTGGAAGACCTTAAGTGAAACAGGAACAGAGCAAACAGCTGATTAATGAAGGAAACAGTGGCTGAAAGAAGATATGCCTGGGTGGTTGTAGGGCTTCTCTGGGTGGTGGCGTTGCTCAATTACATGGACAGGCAGATGCTATCGACAATGAAGGGCGCCATGAAGATTGATATTGCCGAGCTTGAAAAAGCAGAAAACTTCGGAAGGCTCATGGCTGTTTTTCTCTGGGTTTACGGGCTGATGAGTCCTCTTGCAGGTATTATCGGTGACCGGCTTAACAGGAAATGGCTGATCGTAGGCAGCCTCTTTGTCTGGTCTGGTGTCACTTTTGCAATGGGCTATACGAGCGATTACGACGTTCTTTATGGCTTGCGTGCACTCATGGGTTTCAGCGAGGCCCTTTACATTCCTGCCGGACTTTCGCTTATAGCTGATTATCACCAGGGATCAACGCGGTCACTTGCAGTCGGGATCCATATGACCGGTCTTTATATGGGGCAGGCTCTTGGCGGCTTTGGCGCAACTGTCGCTGCATATCTCTCGTGGCAGAGGACCTTCCATTTTTTCGGCATAGCCGGAATCATCTACAGTGTGGTTTTGATTCTTCTGCTCCGCGAGTACAAATACAGGGAGAACGCTCATAAGCCGGTGAATCCTGATCCGGGATCCGGGGAAGTAACCGGGGCCTCAAAACAGAAATCAGTCAGAGCAGTAACCGGAATCAGGTCGGTGGCATCGGGACTTACGCTTCTCTTAGGAATGGGCAGCTTCTGGATGATATTGTTTTATTTTGCCGTCCCGAGCATCCCCGGCTGGGCCGTTAAGAACTGGATACCTACGCTCTTTTCGTCAAGTCTTGGAATAGAGATGCCTGTTGCAGGGCCTATGTCAACAATAACCATTGCGGCATCATCTCTTGTTGGTGTTATTTTTGGGGGCATCCTTTCCGACAGGTGGATCCTCAGGAACCTTCGCGGTCGCATCTTTACAGGTGCGATTGGCCTTTCGCTGACAATACCCTCACTGCTGTTGATAGGGTTCGGACACAGTTACCTGTGGATAATTGGCGGTGCTGTGTTGTTCGGCATCGGGTACGGCATGTTTGATGCAAATAATATGCCCATACTGTGCCAGTTTGTCACACCACGACTCAGGGCTTCCGGTTACGGACTGATGAATATGGTTGGTGTGTTTGCAGGTGCTTTAATTACCAGGGTTTTGGGCAGATCGATGGATTCCGGCAACCTGGCAAGAGACATGGCCCTGCTTGCAATACCGGTACTGGTTGCTGTAGTCCTGCAACTCGTTGTTTTGAAGCCCGTTTCGTCGAACAAACTCTCAGATTAATGACGTGTGAATATATTTTTCCCCGGTCTGGTTTCCATGCAATAGCAATCGGGTTATCTTCGTTATTAACAGTACTTACACCAATCCTTTCCCGATTGCATCTTGTTGCAATAACCGGTTTCCATAATGCTATGTGTAACACACATAAGAATTCCCTATGTTAAGACGACTTTTATTTACAATTGCGTTTTCTGCTGTCTTATTGTCCGGTACGGGCAGAGCAGCAATGGCGCAGGGTTGGACCTTTAACGAAACTGTATCACATTCAGGTCCGGGCCCGTGCATACCTTATCCTCAGCTTCCGCCGATTGTCTATGCGACAAAGGAAGCCTGTGAGTACAACAGGCAGGCAGAGCTCAGCAACAACGGGGATGACTGGTCGGCGTACAGTGACGGCAGTTGCCTTCTGGTAATAACCTGTACTCCGTGTGTCGGATCAGACATCGGACCCGGGTCCGGAGGTTCCGGAGGCAGTTCCCTCGCAGGGAATCCGGGCAATGTGGATATCACCGGCATCCTGACCGGCAATGCCCTTTTTTCTCCCCATGATACCCGGGACGTGGAGAAATGGATCAATGACTTCCTGCAGCGCAACAAGTCATTTGGCATTCCTGTCGAAGGGATGAATCCAATAACCTCAAGTGACGTCCCACTCACCGGCAACGCCGACTTTGACAGGTTTTATACCGAACAGATGCTCAGGTTTGAAAAGCCTGAACAGGGTGGAACGGTATATCTCAGAGAGGGGCAGAATACGGTTGATCCTAACGACCTGAAGAAAGACTCCGGAACAGGTGCCGAAACTTATTTTAAGGGTATGAGTGCGGAAACACAGTATGGGCAGAAATTTGCTGACAAGGCTTCCCTTTTCAGTGACATCGAAAACGGATCATTGGATCAGGGGATTAATACAGGCCCATATATTGACTTTGCCCGTGCTGCAGCAGTTTTTGGTGTGGGATTTCTCAAAAAAGGAGCCATTCCGGCTATTGTGATCGTTGATATTCTTGCAGAGGACATCAAACAGGGAGTGCAATTGTACCAGAATGCATTTTTGGGTGAAAACGAGCCCATCCCGGGCACGGTGAAGATGCTTCTGAACACCGGTGAAAACATAGCAACCGATGTTGCAGGAGCATATATTGGTGACAAGGCGGGCAAAGCCGTTGCGTCTCTAACGGTCAAACAGGTTGAAGGGGTGCTTGTCAGCAAGGGAGTGTTGCCGGGTATTGCTAAAATCTCCGAGAAACCCAAGGCAATAGGAGAGGCTGTAAGTACAGAACTGGGAGTTCTGACCGGAGGCAATGACCTCGTGGAAGAATGGACCAAAACTAAGAAGAAACTTAATAACCAGGGAAAATGAAGAAGAAAAGCAAAATTACCAGGTTTTTCCTTGTGTCGTTCTTCAGTATTGTGCCTTCCCTGTTGCTTTGCCTGCAGGGGCAGGACCGTCAGACTGCAAACAATTCCGTGAGCATTGAGGTTCTGATGACAGACAGGATGTTTGGCGATTTCACGCCTGGAGCAGGATTTTTAAAGTCAATCGACATCACTTCAGAAAGGTTTATCCTTTTATCGGCTCCGGATCAGTACTATGTACTCGGATGGGGAGGGATTGTTCCTCTCGGAGGCAGGATCAACGGAGAAATTCAGTCATTTGCCTACACACCTGACGGGCTCTTGTTAACTGTCAGGGGTAATGACCTCTGCAGTTTTGACGGCAACGGCAATCTCACTCCCCTTATAAGGCTTCCCCTTAGCGGAATGGGGATCAGTGCAGGAAAGGAAGTCATGTATTTGTTTGACTCCGGTCAGGACCAGAAAACACATCCGCTCTATGTCTTTGCCCGGGAAGGGAAGTACATGAAATTGCTCGAGGTTCCGGATCCCATAGCATCAGTTGCTGAGACCGATGATGAAGTTCTTCTGGCAGCCGGATCAAAACTGTACGGTGTCAATCCTGCAACAAAGGAGGTAAAGCTTCTCTTTGCCGAAGAGAACGGGGGAAAGATACTTTCTGTAGCAACTGACCGGAGCAACGGTATCTCGTATTTTTCAACGGCAGACAGGGTCTATGCAATCAGGGATCTGAACCTGGCTGCAGTTGCTGAAAAAACAGGAGGGATTCTCAAATACTATAACGGATTGATTGTTTTCAATCCGGAAACCAGGCAGGTAATACGGATACTGGGTCTGGAGAAGGAATTGGTTGCCAGGACGGAAAAACCGGGCGAGGTTACCTTTAAGCAGGGGCCTGTTGACCAGGCTGGCAATACGGCTCAGGCCCCGCAGACCGCCGCCACTCAGCCTGCCGCCACTCAGCCTGCCGTCAATCAACCCGCGGCTACTCGACCTGACGGAACACCTCCGGCTGCAACAGTACCCGCCGTCACTCAACCTGCCGGAACCCCTCCGGCCCCCACAGTACCAGCCGTCACTCAACCCGCCGCCACACCTCCGGCCCCCACATCCGTCGCTGCCGGAACGAAGGACGACATAGGAACTGTGAAGGTCCTGACAAATGAAAGCATTAAAGCACTTGTTAAGAACGGACTCTCCGAAAGCATAATAATTACTCTGATCAGACGGGCAAAGGTTGACTTTTCCCTTACAACTGATGATGTCATTGACCTCTCAGGCAATGGAGTATCTCCGGAGGTGATTATTGAGATGCGACAGGCGATGAAGCGTCAGCAGGCAGAAACACAGAACAGGCAATAAATAATAAAGTATATCAATGAAAAAACATATCTCACTGATTTTGACCGGACTGTTATTGATAGTCACGGTCTCCGCACAGACTCCTGAGACGCTTACCAACGGCTCTGTGATAAAAATGTCAAGGGCGAATCTGTCAGATGAGCTCATTATCGATATGATAGATAACTCACCGGTTAATTTTGATCTTAGCCCGGGCGCAATAAAAAACCTTGAAAGTGAAGGTGTTTCAGCCGCTGTTATTCAATTGATGAAGAATGCACCTGCAAAAAAATCTCAACCGGGTGTTGCGGGGCCGGCAGGTATGACAAAGCCAGATCCTGTAATGGCTTCTCCCGTTGAGGGGACTCCGGAGCCATCAGGACGGGTGCCGTCGAAGACTGTGTCTGAGGCGTCTGTGATTGCCCTCAACTACACGGCGCCGCTGACCGGGCTGATAGAATTCAACGGGAAAGAGTTTGACAAGATGGAACTTGCCATAGCCGAATGGGACAAGCAGGTGAGGGGCTATATAGCTGATATAAACAAGGTCAAGTCCCAGATGCTTCAGGTGGAGAACGATCTGCGTTCAATGAAAAATGCAGATACAAAAGCCTTCAGCAATGACATTCTCTCCATGAAAGGGAAGCTCGAAGCTTACAGGAAGAATTACAGGCAATCAAAGGACATAATGATAAAGGGGGGCGGTAACATTGTCAAACAGATTGAGACGATGAGCGGTGATGCTGTGAAGAACATCGGCAAGGCATACTCTGAGGCAAGCCAGAAAGTAAGCTCAGCAGACCTGGATCCGGAGGCCGGAGAGATGCCGTTTTCGCTGAGTTACACAACAAAGGAGGCAGGTGCCGGTTGTGTAAGTTACATTGTCTATCTGAATGAAATGATGGCCTGGTACCAGAATGAAATTGTCGGGATAAACAACCTTATAATGGAATGGAATCCACGTGTCACCAGCCTGTTGGAGGAAGATGCAATGCTCAGGAGCCAGGCAGAGCCCATTGAGAAAAGGATAACTGAACTGAGTGCAAACTCGAGGCAGAACAAGGGTGAGATATCAGACCTTAAAAAGCAGATATCGGGGATTGAGAAATCCAGAAAGCAGCTTGCTGACCGGATGAAAGATGATGCAAAGGAACTGGGCTCATCTCTCAAACAGAGAAGCCAGGCATCCCAGGCAGCTGTCGAGCAGAGATTCAATGACATTATAGAAAATATTACATACTCTTTCGGGGAAAAACTTAGTCTGTAGATTCCAAATGAATTACAAGGGAAAAAATACAAGACTTCCGGGGTTGCAGCGAAGCCTCAGGCTTTTGGCGCTGACAACGGCACTCCTGCTCCCGGCTGTTGCAATGCATGCCGGCGGAACCAGCGGTGGAGACACTGTGCCGGACAAATCTCACGACCGGCCGGGTTCTGCACTGGAAGCAGCAAGGGAATATGTTATTGCTGAAGATTTCGATAAGGCTGTGTCTGCCTATGCCAGCCTGGTCAGGAAAGATACGGCGAATGTCTCACTCAATGCAGAGTATGCTTATGCCCTGGCTCTGAACGGAATATATGATGGCGCCCTGGCACGCCTGGACCGTATCTGGAGACCGGGAGCAAATAACCCGGATGTGGAATTCTTTGCCTCACAGGTTTTTGCCCTGATGGGTTATGAGACATTGGCTGTGGAGGTGGGTAAAAAGATTGCTGCAGGCAGCGTCCCTAATTGGATTTCCTCATCGGCATCCGACCTGCTTATTAAATACAGTGATCCAAATCCTGCAGACAATATGACGGAAGGAGGAGATGTGGTGACCGATTTCAGAAGGGCGAACAGGCTCGCAGCGCAGAATTATAACCTGATGGCGGCAGCTATGTTTGAGGGGATAATTACGGCATATCCCGGTGAATACCTTCCCTGGCTCGGATCCAGTATCGCACTTGAAAAGGCAGGGTTGTACGATCAGTCAGCAGAAGCAGTTGAGAAAGCTCTTGCAATTGTCGGCGACAGTCAGGAGAATCAGGCAACCAGGCAGCTGCTTGAAAACAGAAGAACTGAAATAAGAATGAAATCTTCATCCGGGACTAAAGCCGCAAGTTCAATAGTTGCAGCTGTGACGGGATCTGAATCAAAAGGAAGGCGTATGCTTGCCTATGCAGGGGGAATGATATCACCTTCCTATTTAAGTCTTGTTGGCAGGGTCGGTACCTTTATTTCAGGGGCCGGAAGCCTTTCGGCAGACCTTGGCATTACCAGGAGCAACGGAAGCACATCCCTGAACCTGGGAGCGATGAATTTCTTCCGCCAGAGAATCTTCGCCGGCGGATATGGTCTTAATGTGGGATTCGGAGGAGGATCAACCGCACTCAATTTGAAAGTGTCAGTCGGCCTCAGTATAATGACCCGGAACAATAAGGCAAGCTGGGATATTTTCCTTGACGGTCAGCAACCGGTTGTCCCTAAAGGATCAACGACTACTGTAGGACTTTCAATAGGACGAAGCGTTTATTTCGGCTCAAGATGATTACACAGATGAACAAAATCAAAATAGCAGTAATTGTTCTGCTTCTCGGATCCCAGGTCATTTTCAGTCAGGATCAGAAATCAGGACTGGATTCATTCAAATCGCAGGTTCTGACCAGATATAAGGAATATTTTACTTCCTCAGGCCTGGATGACAAGGGACAACTGAGGCTTACAGCCTCTGTAAGTTACAGCCAGCTTGCCCTCTCCGGCAAAACTGAAGTAATGAATGACATTCTGAAATCATGGCAGCAGTCGCTTGTAATTGTTCAGACCGGATCGAGAAGAGAATTGTGGGGATGGAACAGTGAAAACAGATCGGCAAGGCTGATTGATAACTGGGATCTGAACCCGGAACCTGCCGCTGTGCAGGAAGATCAGGAACAATCGGAGATTGCGAAACACCCGTGGTTCTTTTATATAGGCGGGGCACAGCAAATGGATTCGAACAAGAATATCAGCGGTGCACTTAACATACGTACTGGTTTCTTTCTTCTGCAGAACAAAATGGACCTTGCAGTCTCACTGACCGAAGCTTTGTCCGGGAATATCGAGGATGAGTCTGCCTCACTGATGACCAGTCTCGGAATTGGCGGCAAGTATTACCTTCCATTGAAGAAGAATGACCTGAGACCAAACATCGGGGCTGAGGTGGGTGTGTCATTTCAGAAGGGGGGATCAGTATCCTTTACCCCTTCGGTACTGGCCGGAGTAAGCTGGTTTGTGGGCCCGGGCTGTCTTGATGCAGGACTAAGACTCGGGAGCAGTTCTATGATGATGTTCGGATATACGCTCATTCCAAAACTGAAAGCCGGGAAATAGGGGCCTGAAATGCCTGATGAAATAATGTTGACTTCATTGTTCCGGTTGCATACCTTTGTTATAACCATATAAAACTGAGGTATGAAACCATATCAGAAAATCCTTTTGTGGACCCCCCGTATTCTGTTCATTATTGCCATACTCTTCATCAGTATGTTTGCATTTGATGCTTTCTCGCCTGAACGAAACTTCTGGCAGAACACAGCGGCACTGCTGATGCACCTTTTACCTTCATTTGTGCTGGTTGCTCTCCTGGTGGTTGCCTGGAAACGGGAGCTTACAGGAGGAATTCTGATAACAATCCTGGGCCTTGCGGCAACACCTGTACTTTTTAACCTGAACTCCCAGCGCCATAGCACATTTGGCGAAACCTTAGGGATTGTACTGATGCTTACTTTACCTTTTATAATAACGGGGATCCTTTTTATAGTAAGTCATTATGTGAACAGGCGCCACAAATCAGGAGAACCGCAGTCTTAGTTTATTATGGTCTGCCACTAACAGACAGTGTGTTTAATTGCTTATCGATAAAATCACCTGTCATACCGGCACACTTTAGCCCGATCTGCTTCCCCCTGAACATATAACCCGGAGCTGCAAGTAATTGAATAACAGCGTATAGGCCAATAGACTAAAAAAATAGTCAAAAAATTTGCAGAAATAGTTGTATGACTAAGAAAATAGTCATATATTTGTAATGAAGGATTGACAAAGAAGTTATGAAGACAATGCAGCTAACAAGGGCAGAGGAGCAGGTGATGCAAATCCTGTGGGATCTGGGTGAGGGGCTGGTCAAGGATATCCGCGATCGGTTTGATGAGCCCAGGCCTGCCAGGAACACAGTATCAACTGTTGTCAGAATTCTTGAGAAGAAGGGTTTTGTGGAACATAAATCATACGGGAACGTTCATCTCTATTTTCCGGTTGTTTCCAGGGAAGAGTATTCCCGGCATCAGCTCTTTGGCCTTCTTGAGGGGTATTTTGACAACTCGTTCCCGGCCTTGGCATCATTCTTTGCACGTGAGAAGGATCTTACCCTGGCGGAGATGGATGAGCTGATCAATGAGACACGGAAGGAATTATCGGACAGTAAAAGGCAAAAGTGATGGAAACGGCAGGTCTTTACCTTCTCAGGTCGGCAGTATGGATAACGGGCTTTGCCCTGGTCTATCTCCTTTTTCTCAGGAATGAGAGGTTTTTTCTCCTTAACAGGATATACCTTATTATTGGTATCATAGCTTCGGTCGTTCTTCCGCTGGTTACAGTGAGGTATGTGGTTGAGGTGTCTGCTGTTGAGGCGGCTGCCGAAGCCGGGCCGGTAACGGCAATGCTTGACGACGGCGGTGCGTGGCAGAGCATTCTGGCAGTTGCATTGTTTGCCCTCTGGCTTGCCGGAGCCGGTACAATGCTTTTCCGGTATGTCTTGCAGGTTTTGCCTGTCCTGAGGGCAGCGGGCGAGGCTGACAGGGTCTCAGGTTATCCGGTGAAGTTATTGCGTTTGCCTGAATTTCCCAGCTCATTTTCATTATTCTCTTATGTCATTGTCAATCCTTCAGTTACTGAGACCGAGGCAAGGGAGATATTGAATCATGAGATGGTGCATATCAGGCAGAGACACTGGTTCGACCTTGTGCTTTCATCAATTCTCTGTGCAGTTCAATGGTTCAATCCTGCCGCATGGATCTATTCCAGGTTCATCAGGCAGAACCATGAGTATCTGGCTGACGAGGAGGCGCTGCAGCGTTCCTCCGATCCGGCCGTCTACAGAGCTGTGCTTATCAACCAGATCGCCGGTTCACCGGTAATTGACCTGGGTAACTTTTTCAGTTATTCACTAAACAAAAAGCGATTTCAAATGATGAAAAATACGATCAGTTCACCCTGGCGCAAGCTGAGGTTATTATTGATTCTGCCTGTAGCCGCACTGGTTCTCTATGCCTTTGCAGAGCCTGAATATACTGTGGCAGCAGGTGGACAGGGACAAGCTGTTTCGGCAGCAGCCACGGCTGATATCACCAAAACCGTCAGCGGTGTAGTCACCAACGAAAAGGGCAGTCCCCTTGAGGGAGCTGTCATAGTAATACAGGGTACCATGGTTGGAACAACAACAGATGCCTCCGGCAGGTTCACACTGAAGAATGTTCCTGATGATGCCACCCTTGTGGTCTCATATGTGGGTTATGTTACAAAAGCAATCCTGGCAAAAGCCGTGGGAAACAACCTGACAATCAAGATGGATCTGGGCACTATTGTAACAGACACTGTCTCCGTGGTTCCACCTCCTCCTCCACCGCCTCCATCGGGTGTATCGGCAAGGTCCTCCGGATCTGGTCCGTTTAAAGGGCTGGTTGTGCTCGACGGTAAGGTCACAGACAAACCTCTTTCGGAGATTTCGCCTGACATTATTGCTGAGGTAAGGGTGCTGAAAGATGACAAGGCAGTTGCAGTGTACGGCGAAAAGGGACGCGACGGAGTAATTGAGATTACAACAAAAAAGGGCGTCGCTGAAGTGTCAGACAAGCCGAAGGAAGTGACAGTGACCGGCTATGGCAAGGAGGTTAATAAGGAAGTCTTTGTCGTGGTGGAAGAGATGCCGGAGTTCCCGGGAGGCAATGAAGCCCTGATGACCTGGGTTGCCCAGCATGTGAAGTACCCGGAACAGGCAGCCAAAAATGGAATAATGGGAATGGTGATGGTTAGCTTTGTTGTTGAAAAAAGCGGGAAAGTCGGATCGGTTAAGATTGAGAGATCGGTTGATCCGCTTCTTGATGATGAGGCTAAGCGGGTCATCAGTGAGTTACCGGACTTTAAGCCTGGTTCACAAAAAGGTAAAGCCGTTGACGTTCAGATGACAATACCTGTCAAATTCAGCCTGAAGTAAGGTCACATTAAATATCAGGAGGTTGGGAGAATAATTAAACCTCACCTATCAGGGCCGGAGCATATGCACCGGCCCTTTTTTTTTCCTGCCCTCGACCGCTGTGAATCTGCTGTGCATGCTTTACGGCATAGCGGCATCGATTTTTATATTTTATGAGTGGTAGGATGTCTGATAACTGCATAAATGAGTAATTTTGGTAAACACATTCATTTTAAAACATCCAGGCGATGATTCTTTTAAGCGGCGAGGTCGGAAACTTCATTGTCAGCAACGGCAGGAGGTATTCATACTTTGCGGGAAACAACTACCTCGGGCTGGCGGCACATCCGAAAGTCAAGGAGGCAGTCGTCCGGGCAGTTGAAAAGTACGGAGTCAATTTCGCCGCATCGCGGCACACAACAGGGACATCTGACCTTCACCTTGAGCTCGAGAGCACTCTTGCAGCGTTCAAGGGAAAAGATGATGCGGTGGTATTCGCATCAGGGTACCAGGGGAACAGCATCCTGCTTGAAATACTCAAGGGAAGCTATTCAACCGTATTCATCGACCAGTTTGCCCATGCCAGCATTGTTGCGGCAATCCCGGCAGATGTCGTAAAGGTGATGTATTATGACCACTGTGATGCCGGTCATCTTGACTATCTGCTTGAATATAACCGGGGTTCCAGTCCGCTTGTGATTACCGACGGCATCTTCGCCCTGACGGGCGAAATAGCGCCGCTTAACCAGATATGGGAGGTTGCAGCCAGGCACGGAGCCATCCTTGTGGTTGATGACGCCCATTCGACGGGTGTTCTGGGAGAAACCGGGAAGGGTACCCCTGAGCACTTCGGGTTACCTTCAGACGCTAAGATTTTTCAGACAGAGACGATGAGCAAGGCGCTCGGGGGGTACGGCGGGTTTATATCCGGAAGCCATTCAGTGACTGAAATGATACGGGAACACTCCGCAACATACCAGGCCTCGACTGCTCTGCCACCGCCAATAGCCGCAGCAGGCATCGCATCAATTGCAATTCTCAGGGAAAACCCGTCGTTGCGCCTGGAACTTCTTGAAAAGGCCTGGCGTATCAGGGAGGCTGTTACCGAAATGGATTTCACAACAACCCACTTCAGAACCCCGATTGTGCCGCTCATTTTTGACTCACCCGAAAAGGCCAGGGGACTGTCAATGTTCCTTGAAGACAACGGGGTGATAGCGCCTTTTATGAATTATCCTTCAAGGCAGGCAATGCACCTTGTGAGAATTGCTGTTTCAGCAATTCATACCGGGGAGCAGATCAGACAGTTACTTGGATTGTTAAAACAATGGAAAGATAAAAATGAAAGCAATTAAGATCAAAAAGGTGGTCATTGAGCCGCTCAACCTTGACCTCGGGGAACCGTTCAGAATATCTATCGGAACCAAGTACAGCATTGAGAACGCACTTGTGACAGTGGTGCTGGAAAACGGCATAGAGGGGTACGGTGAAGCTGCTCCTCTTGAACCGATAAACGGTGAGAACCAGGCGACGGCTCTTGCAACTCTCAACAGTTGTGTTGATTTCATTAAGGGTAAGGATATTTCTGATTACAGGGCAATAGCTGCTACGCTGCGCGGCGTCTTCCAGCCTCAGGTGACAGCCAGGTGCGCAATTGAGATGGCCCTGATTGACGCCTGGGCCAAGGTACTTGACATTCCGTTGTACCAGTTTTTCGGCGGAGCCGGGAACAAGGCAGAAACCGATTACACAATTGATATCGTACCGCCGGATATTGCGCGGAAAAATGCCATGAAACTGGCGAAGGAAGGCTATACGGTGCTGAAGACAAAGGTGGGCAAAAAGCTGACCGACGACATCGACCGTCTGCTTGCAATAAAGGAGGGTGCTCCGCAGTGCGGGATAACAATCGATGCAAACCAGGGCTACTCACCCTGCGAGGCAGTTCACTTCATCGAGGAGATGGAAAAAAACGGCATCAGGCCGATACTGTTCGAGCAACCGGTCTCGAGGTATGATCTTGCCGGGATGAGGTTCGTCAAGGATCATACATCAATACCTATTGCCGCCGACGAGTCGGTTTTCACAAGCGCCGATGCAATCAACATAGTACGCACGGGATGCGCCGATTATATCAACATCAAGCTGATGAAGTCAGGCATCATTGAGGCTATGGACATTGCGGCAATAGCCCGGAGTGCAAATATTAAGCTGATGATCGGGTGCATGCTTGAATCGAAGCTTGCCCTCGGGTGTGCCGTGCATATGGTGGCCGGTATGGGCTGTTTCAGTCATGTGGATCTCGATCCGCACAGCGAGCCGGAGAAGGAACCGTTTGCCGGAGGACCTGATTACAGTGCGCCGTTCTATACACTTTCACCTGACCTCCCGGGGATCGGGTGCACCAGGAAATAGCTGCCGGCGGACCGCATTCTGTCAATTGAACCTTTCCAGAACTATCCGGTCAAGGAGAAACTCATTTTTTCCCCCGTCCATGTTCCTGTTGAAGTCCTCATACCTGACAGACAGGGTGTTTGCCCCTCCCTTCAGGTCAATCCATTCCGGGAAAGTGAATCCCCAGTCAGACCACTCATCCTTCCCGCGTTGCGGGAAAACGAGAGCTCCGGCATATGCACCATTGACATAGAGCGACCTGATTGCACAGTTGTTGTCAGTGTTGACCGGGCCTGTGCCGTTGGCATATCGCATCCGCAGGGCATACCTCCCCGCCTCAGCCCTGACGGTGATCTTCAGCTCCTTATCGTCATCAAGTGTGAACCTTACATACCCGTTGCCGGTGAACCCCGGGAAACGGGTTTCAGGGCGGATATTGAAATTCCCGGCTTCTGCCAGTAATGTTCCGCTGCCTGCGGTTACAGTGACAGGATTGCTCAGGAAGGATCCGACACCGTTGCTGTCAATGGCCTTTACCTGGTATTCAGCAGTCGTAAAGCCGTTCTCCGGTTTGTATGCCGGATCGGTTGCTGATCCAATCTCCTTACCGTTCCTGAATACCGAATATTTTGCTGCATCGCTTACAGGGCTCCATGTAAGTCCGTCACCGGAAACAGCCAGCACAGGCGTATCCGGAGCAGTGTAATTACTGAGGGTCTTGTGCCCCTGGCTGACGGCCTGATTGTTCATTGAAATTTCAATTGTATGGGTGCCTGTCATCCCTGATGCGATAAAATGATCAGGTGATTCCGTACCGTCAATTCTGAATGATGAGATTCCGTCTCCCCATCCCTTCACGGATATATTAAACACGGCATTGCGGTATTTCAACCCTGTCAGAGTGTATGTGTCCCTGAAGCTTTCAGGAATAACCGGGCTGAATACGATCCGGTCTTCCCCGAAGCTAATGCCAAGAATGACCCTGTGGTACATTGTAAGCATGGCTGCAACGCTCCACAGTTGTCTGTCGGAGTTAATCTCGGTACCTGCAAAATCTCCGTTTTCGGCCACGAAGTTCTCCTTGTTTGTAAGAAACAGCGCCGCAGGCCGGATTATTGATGCAAGTCCCTCCTCTACAGCACCAACTTGTTTGGCCTCTGCGTTTGCAATAGTCCAGAATGCCTGCACAAATGGCCATATCCCGTTGTTGTGATACGGGGGAATACCGGGGATCTGCGGGTAGATGCAGGTTATCCCGTAAGGGGTGACCGGTGTATTTTGAAGGACCTTCAGCTTCCTTTCGTCATCAGCTATGCCGAACAGCACTGAGAACGCTTCGCCCAGGGCTTCCGCCCGTGGCGAGACCGATCTGAAATTTCTTCCGTAGAGGTATTGCCCATAGTAACCTTTTTCCTCTATCCACAGTTGCCTGTTGATGTTTTCACTTAGCGTTTCCGCCATGGCGCTCCATTCATCAGCCTCACCAAGCTCCTCAGCCATCAGTCCCGCAACCCTGAGCGCCTGGCAGTATGCAGTGTTTGTGCCAAGGTTGAGTGATCCGTAAATATCAGCAGGTTCCATCCATAACGGGTATGTCTGTTTCCGCCAGTCGAGGAAGGATGACTCCCCGCGGATCAGTCCCGTGACATGGTCAGTTACCGTCTTGCTGTCTGCTGCAAGGCTGTTCCTGACAATTTCAAATGCTTTTGCCAGCCACTCCCTGTCACCGGTATACTTATAGATCTCCCATGCTGCAAGTGCCCAGACCACCCTGTCGGATGAGACCGGCCATGCTCCGCCTGTGCCGGTATCCTGAATGATCCGGTTATCCGACACCTTGCGCATAAGGCTGGTCATGCATCTTTCAGGATCAAGGTGAGCCAGGGAGAGTACTGTGGCATAGCTTAAGTCGCGGGTCCAGACTCCTGCCCATTCTTTCCCGGTACGGAAAGTTCCGTCGTCTTCCATGAGCATGATCATCTCATCAAGGGCCATGTTGTAAAGGGCATCGAGAAGGAGGGATGAGCTCCCGAACTCCGGGAAAGAAGAAATGTCATTGCTCAGCCGCCATGCGGAGGATGTATGTGCTGAGGGATCATAAACGTTGAATGTCAGTTCCTTCTCGAAGATGCCGTTGCTGTCAGGATCCTCCATTCTCAGATCCGGGTTACCAGGGATATTTTCAAAATCCCAGTTCAGCGGATAGGTGTCGCCGGCGATATATAGTCCCTTGAAGTCTTCCTGAAAGATGCGATTCCCGAGAATGTCATCATAGAATCCTTTATCCCTGAAGGAGTCAAGAACCTGTCTGAAATCGACCCTGAACCTGACTTTTGTGTTGGGAGGGAGCGGACTGGTGGCATTTTTCATTGTATCGGGACCTGAAACCTGTCCGAAGATTATTTCAAGCACAGTGTTGCCGTCACTTCCGGGAAAAATATTAGCCTGGTGGTTAACCCCGAAAGGCAGCTCGTTGTCACGGCCGTTGATGCTGAATTTGAACTCTATTACAGGGTCAACTGAAGCGCCCGGGCTCCTGTAGTCAGAGGTCATTTCTGCTGCGCTTATGGCACGGGCTGTGAACCCTTCCTGCTCAACACGGTCCGGGTAAACTGAATAACTGTCTGATCTGAACATGGGGGAATCATGCATCCTGCATGATGCAAGCGTTGTCAGACAGAGGATTGACAGACCGGCTACCCTTAATATCTTCATTCTATTATGATTTTGTATTTCGTTATGTTCTGCTTTTCAAATTTACTCAAAGCCGGTGAATCAGGCCTGCAGCTGCTATTCCTTTATCCGGCTCCCTGTCGGGGCTCAACTGTTCACTGTTTGCCATGTTCTTTTGGCGCAGTATATAATTTATTGAAAATAAATAAAATATACAGATAATAAACTGTATCTTGCAGCATATTAATAAAATCAAATAATGAGTAAAGGAACAGTAAAATTCTACAATGAATCCAAAGGATTCGGATTCATCAAGGAGGAAAATTCACCAAAAGAGTATTTTGTGCATTCATCTGGATTAAAGGACAATATCAAGGAAAATGATACTGTGACATTTGACCTGGAGCAGGGTAAAAAAGGATTAAATGCAGTAAATGTTAAACGTGTATAGTTTTAATACAGTCATTTAGCTAAAGAAAGTCTCGCCGGTGACGGCGGGGCTTTTTTATTGAAGCAATTGAAATTATGATTGAAAAGAAACCAATAATTCACAGCTCACCTGACCTTTCCAAAATGAAAGAGGTCGTTATCGACCACAGGACGAAGATTTACATCCCACAGAATGCAGATGCCGGCGAGGCTAAACTGCGATACCTGGCAAATCTTAAGAACAGAAGGCCGTAGATAACAGCGCCTTCCGGAGGTTGGCTGAAACCTCCGGCTGTTCTTTCGTTATCCTCATTAAAGCACCTTTTGTTGTTGCCCCGGCCACTTCCTGATCCGGATTTTCAGCCCTTGTTCTGATTTTCACGGTCATTAAATGACATCCGCGCCAGCGGTTTCAATTGTCTTTTTTCCGAAAAAGGTCTCCGGGAGGCGACTTTTACCTTACAAAACCTTCTGTTTATCAAAACCCGGCTGGTTATTGGATTTTGTCCGATTGGCCATCTAATATTCATATATTGAGACATATAGGAGGGTGTAATCAAGTCAGCCCCTCTTTGTCCTGAAATGTTTCGTAAAAAGCTCACTGATTTTGACGAATGTCCGGATAGGAAGTGTAAGCGGACTTTTAATCCGGGGGAAGGTGCCGAAATACTTGATTAATGTATTTTAACACTGTCGCAAATAGCCATTACATGGGCTTGGGCGACTTGATTTGCCTTTATGGGTACCTTAAATTTGTCGAGACAAGAGGACCAGACAATGAAGGTTGTATTTCAGATAACATCACCCGAGACCGGAAGGGTACTCATCAGGCGCAGGAAGATTGCCAAGGCGTTGCGCTGGTGGCTCAGGGATAATGGTATCGTATATGACTATACTTATTTTCTGATTTAGGAATTTGACATTATAACATGACTGAAGTGATGGAGAATCAAACAATGAGGAACAGTTCAAACGGATCTGCGGGTCAGTCTTTTGGCATTAATGCCAGCCGGGGCCTGTCGCCTGCGGTATCAAGGCTTCACCAGCTCCTTGCAGAGGTAACTGCAGAAGTACGTCAGGACCTTATCAGCTATCTTGATGGTATGGGACTGATTAATGATCCCTCTATCCTTGTAATACCTTCGACAAGGCATTATTTCTATGATGCGGAGGATATGAAGGGTGTCAAGACTGTTATCAATCTCAAGCCGCTGAACCACGTCAGGGAGATCAGGGATTTTCTTCGCAAGCTGGGTGAGATGCTCCCCGGTGACTGCACATTTGTGGGATGTTTTATAGACAACAAGTCGGAGAGAGGTTTTTCCGACAAATACGGTAATCTTCCGAGGAATCTGTCAGATAAGGCCGAAGCATACGAAAACGGCATTGAATCGAGGATACCCTTTATTAACAGGATGTATAGCTTCATCGATATGAAGACGAACAGGTATCTGACAACCAGGACTGTTTACATGCTTCTGGAGGAGAGTAACCTTCAACTTGTAACAATGACAGAAAAAAACGGGCTGACATATTTCCATGCCCGGAGACGGTCTGCCCATATAGGGTTGATAGCTTGAATGAAATATATACATAGTTTGTATAGTGATGATAATTAGTTACATTAATAAAAGAATGCTGAAAATGAAGAAACTGACTTACATTTTTGCGGCTCTGGTGATGGTGGCCGCACTCGGTGCCTGACAGCAGGACGACAGTGAAATTGTTTTAAAGAAGGCTAACGCTGAAAATGAGGTAACCACCCCGTCTTCTGATGCAGGTATTACACCTGTTATTATAACCGGAAGCAATAATGGTGGTAATGTGACATGTGAAGAGGTAGCTGCAGCGTTTCAGCTTGCTCCCGGGTATTTTTATTGCGGAGAGAAGATTGACTACAACAATGGAGAGTTTGAGGGTGAGTTCCCTGAGGGTCTTACTGTTAACGTGACTGACGGTGTTTATGTCGCTTTCAGTATGAAAACTCCGCTGTTGATCGACGGAACAGAATACATCGTCGGTGCAGTAATTGTGAAAGGCGGCAATAAAGCCAATGTTTACTATCATCCTG
Organism: uncultured Rikenella sp.; assembly: GCA_964635655.1. Taxonomy (GTDB): domain Bacteria; phylum Bacteroidota; class Bacteroidia; order Bacteroidales; family VadinHA17; genus SR-FBR-E99. Next base: position 88,627 of record CAZWOC010000013.1, read on the forward strand.
GCGGAAGCATGGGAGACTTCGGTCTTGCTTCACCTGTTAACAAGTCCGGCAAGCCGGCAGGGCTCAGCAACCTTACATTCTGTTTGGTTAAAGCCAATCCGATCGTAATTGCACTAAAAACCTATCTTGCCACCCCGGCAAAGGATTCATATAAGGCTATGGGGTGGGCTGTAAGCGGAGGTCTGGGCGTCAGCACTGAATACGGTCTCCATATGGGATACAACTATTATGATTACAATGGCGAAAATCAGTTTGACCTTGTTAAGGCGACATTACCGGCCATCGAGGGAGTTGCAGGCGCAATCAGGGCTACAGACTACTGGGAAGGTGATGACCATTTCCTTGAAGTGACCCTGGAGCTGAATGATCAGAAGTTGTTGTTTGCAAACAGCTACCTGTATGTAGGATCACTTAAGGGTTATACGGGAAGAGGTTACATGGCATTCCCGTTCAAGGCAGAGGGCGATTATGCATCTACGCGGGTGTTTAAAATAAATTTCAACCAGATTACTCTTTAGGGAGAACCGGTTGAAATACCTGTTGACAAGGTCGGCCGATTTGGCCGGCCTTCTTTTTTATTACCCCTCCCCGGGGAGGCGTTTCAGATCAGTTGAACAGGACTTATATTGGCAGGGGCTTTCTACCCCGGATAAAAATGACGGCAGCCCTCACTTTTCTGCTCTCCTCTCCGGGAAGCGTTCTGAAGTTGTGAGGGCTGCCTTTCAAAATTAAAAAGGACCTTCGGAAGCATAAAGTAATGAAATATTCATGAGGTGACAAGGGGTCAAAGTGTTGGATTTGACTAATATATGCTATTAAATGATAAACAGGTCCGCGTGGTTGACAGATAAAAAATCAGTGTTTTTCAAGGCTTAAAATGAACAGAAATCAAATAAAGCTAATTTTTTTTGCCCGGGGCTTTCTGTATTATGTATGATTTTATATCTTTGAATTACGGCAGTTCCAGCACGTACGGTAATTAGTCGGACAAATTTTCATCTTTACCATCTATCTATAAGAATGTACGTGGGGGGAGGAACTGCCTTTTTTATTTCCGGAATCTCCGGCTTTTCTCCCGGATACATTGTCAGTTAACCTGGCAGTCGTGATCAGTATATCGGTCTGCAGTTACCGGGCAGTGCAAAGCATTCTCCTTCTGTTTACCGGTTCCTGCAAAACCATATCCTTCTGATTACCGGCCCCTGCATAACCATATCCTTCTGATTACCGGCCCGTTTCCGGATACTTCCCCGGATGCCGTCAGCCGGCGGATTGAGGTGCTCTGAACCATAAAAAAAATCCCACCTTGTAAGATGGGATAAATTTTGTGGGCGATGTAGGAATCGAACCTACGACCCCCTGCTTGTAAGGCAGGTGCTCTGAACCAACTGAGCTAATCGCCCGGAAAGAGAGTGCAAATATAGACTCTATTTTTTATTCTGCAATAGTGCTTCTGAAAATTAAAAATGCTACTTCCGGAACAAAAAAATTCAACCTTCGTACAACCATTCAGCTTTATTGTGAATCATTTTATTAACGTTGTTAATTATACTCAAAGAGGTGATAATTACGTTTATCTGAATATGTTTATATTAGCTTGAAGAGCATTTTAAGCTTTATTGATTTGCAAAAACAGGACAAGTGCTTTGTGTTTGCAAACTTAATTGTTTGATATATAGTGCAATATGTTACCTGACAATTGAACCTGAAAATCATGAAAAAAATACGTCTGACAATTCTGGCGCTGGTATTCCTCCTATCCATGCCTCCGCAATTAACCGATGCACAGGTTGGTCCGGGAGGGGTAGGCACACTGACAAATACCCAACTCTGGCTTAAGTCAGACAGCCTGATTGCGATTCAGCCTCTTTATTTCGTCACCAGTTGGCTTGATCTTTCAGGACATATGCGCGACTTCGGGGCGGTAGTAATGGGTCAGACGGTGCCTACGCTGACACTGAACACAATAAACGGATATCCTGCTGTCTCATTTTCAGATCAGGGAGGAGTCGGAGGTGATTTCCTCGGGTATAACGGATCTCTCGGTATTACGGGTTCAGATGCAGCTACGGTTGTGATGGTTGCCAGGAACACGACAGCCACAGATGAACAGAACGGTGGTCTCTACATGGGTCAGAAGAATGTCGGCGGTTCAAATGCTGTAAGAAGCTACGGTATTGAATATGCTGATGCTGTGAGGTTCAACGGCCAGAACCAGGTATTCAGTGACGGGCACACTGCCAATACATGGAAGATAATTTACTACACAAACCCTGCCGGAGCGCGTGTCTCCGCATACAGGGCATTTCTGAACGGTGTTCCTCTTACGGGGAACTCAGCCTCTTCTGTTGTGCCGTCACTTATATCTAACTTCGCCCTTGTAGGGGCTACACAAATGAACGGCACCTATAATCCTGCAGGATACTACAACGGTGACCTGACAGAGATAGTTGTCTTTTCCGGTCAGCTTAACGATGCCCGGCGTGTCGTACTTCAAAATAACCTCGGTGCAAAATATCTGCTTCCCATTCAGGATGACCATTATGAATGGGAAGTAACACACTCACACGACGTTTCCGGTATAGCTGCATTTAACGGAACCGTATTCACCAATGCATGGTCGACAGGAATGCTGTCAGTGAGTTTGCCAACAAACCTCAGTGAAGGTGAGTATCTCTTTTTCGGACATAACAAGGCAGGAGCCAAATCATGGACCACTGCTGAGGTGCCTGCTCCCGGCACTTACCGGCTCCCCAGGGAATGGAGGTTTGACGAGACGTCGGATGTCGGAACTGTGACAATCAGGATACCGGCAGCCTCACTGCCTGCCCTGCCTGCAGGATATCCGACAGTCGGGATTCTTCTGGATGATGACGGCGACTTTGCTTCCGGTGCAACAATGTACCGTCCTGTACTGGCAGGAGGAAACTACACACTCAACCTGAATATCACCGACGGCCAGCACCTGGCAATAATTGCATTCCGCCCCGAGATAAACTTCACGGTGCCGGCAGGGTCAGGACCGGAGAACGTAACTCCTGTCAGCGTACAGGTGTCACTGAACTATCCCCACACGTCGGATGTTGCAGTCAATTACTCCTCAACAGGAGGAACTGCAACAGCAGGAACTGACTATACCCTTGCTGCCGGCCCTGTCACAATCCCGGCAGGCTCCCTGACCACCAGCTTTACAATCAACGTTGTAAACGACAACATTGTAGAACCTTCCGAGACAGTAATTACTGGTATTTCCACCTCTTCACCCGGCGTTTCTACAGGGACACAGAGCAGTCACACTTACACAATCCTTAATGATGACACTGTCTATGCCTCATTTTCAGCCGCGGCAGCTTCGGGTCCTGAGGGCAACTCTTCAGCACCCGTCTCATCGATGCAGATAGTGGTCAGTGGAGGAATCACCACCGTTCCGGGGAGTGTGATAGTGATGGTGTCAAATGGCACAGCCTCGTCGGCCGACTGGTCACAGACAGCCAACATGATTACAATTCCTGCAGGTGACTACACGACCCCCGTATCAATACCCATTCCGGCATCTGTACTGACAATCATGGGGGATCTCACTGTTGAACCTGATGAAACTGTCAACCTGAGCATGAATACTTTCGTGACAGTGGCTGCAGGTGCTGTTGTCAATTCAGTTTATACAATACTTAATGATGACAACTCGACTGTAAGCGTCACGGCTGCAAATGCGGTTATCCCTGAAGGCGGACCCGGTGCAGCCGGAGTGGGAGCCTTCGTCTTTACGTTCAGTAGTCCTGTTTCAAATGCCAGGACAGTATCGTACACAGTGACAGGCACAGCCACCTCAGGAACCGATTTCGTCGCACTGCCAGGTTCATTTGTGATGCCAGCGGGTACTCTGACATACAATCTGACACTTACATCCATTGCCGACCTTCTCATTGAAGGCGACGAGACTGTGAGGATTACGATCACCGGAGTATCGGGCTCTCCGGCCGTGTCAGTGAATGCTTCCCCTGCAACGATCACAGTCGACGACGATGACCTTCCGGTAATACTGTTCTCACCGGCTTCAGTGAACATGGCAGAAGGGGCGACGGCAACTGTCGAAGTATGGTTACAGAACGCACCCGCCGGTCCTGTGACAATCAATGTCTCAACCCTTATGGCAGGATTGCTGAATGTCAGCCCTGTTGCACTTACATTCAATTCTTCGAATTTCTCCACGCACCAGGTTATTACCCTGCAGGCGACAGAGAACGTATTTCTGGGTGATCAGACTGATAATCTTATACTTTCAGTTAATGATGCCCTGTCGTTTGATCCGTTTGATCCGTTGCCTGATATAAATATACCTGTCAATATTGTCAATAACGACGTGGCATCAATAGTGGCTAATCCCACCAGTGTCACCGTTGCTGAGAACGGGACGGCAACCTTTACAGTGTCACTGTCAGCGGCGCCTCCTTCCGGCAATGTTGTGGTGGATCTTGTCAGCAACAATACCGCTGTCGCAACAATTAATATTGCCCAACTCACTTTTACAGCTGCCAATTACAATGTACCCCAGACAATTACTGTCACAGGAGTCAACAATAATACGGTGCCGGATGTATCAACCACCATTTCACTTTCAGTAAATGATGCACTTTCATATGATGGTTATGACGGGTTGACAGCCACTGTCAGTGTCAATGTCACAAACGATGACATGGCAGGATTTACTGTCACACCGCTTGCACTTACTATAAACGAAGGAGGGCCGGCAGGCCAGTTCTCCGTTGTGCTGACCGCGCAGCCGCTGACCGATGTGGTGTTTGACCTTGTCAATGCCGTGCCGGTTAACACAACCCATATATCGCAGGTGACATTTACACCCGCAAACTGGAATGTGCCTGTTGTTGTTACAGTATTGGCAAATGAGGATCTTCTCGATGCAGACCGCACTGATGTGATTGCCGTCACTGTCAGCCAGTCTCTTTCTGATGACAGTTTTGACGCACTTGGGGCACAGAATGTAAACATCAACATCGAAGATAATGACCCGCCTGTAATTACCGACTGCCCGGCCAATATTACGGTCAGTTCTGCTCCTGGCGCCTGTTCGGCAACTGTAAGCTGGACGGCTCCTGTATCTACTGCGCCGATGACGTCGACTCATCTTCCCGGATCGGTTTTCCCGGTCGGGCTGACCACAGTTACATACACTTCGACAGATGCCGACGGAATGGTGTCAACATGCATTTTCACGGTCACCGTGAACGATACCGAACTGCCGGTTGTCAATTGTAAAGACATAACGTTAAATCTTGATGCCTCAGGTAATGCAATCCTGGTTCCGGCCGATGTTCTTAATACTGCTCCGACAGATAACTGTGCTGTAGCCGGTGTCACTCTCAGCCGCTCTGCATTCACCTGCGCAGATATCGGGGTGGTAAGCATCACGGTTACTGTCACCGATGCCAACGGGAATGAAGCCAGCTGTGCTTCTTCAGTTACAGTTGCCGACCCTTATACAACAAGCCTTAACGCCGGTCCTGATGCTGAGATATGCACCACGCAGACAACATATACGATCACGGGTGCATCTGCCTCCAATATGACTTTGTTATGGAGCACATCGGGCAATGGAACCTTCAGCGATCCGACCGTGGCGAACCCGTTATACACGCGTGGCTCGGCTGATCTCACAAGTGTCACGCTGACCCTTACCGGGTCGAAGATAAATGGTTGCCCGGAAACACTTACGGATGTCATGACACTGTCATTCGCATCAGAACCTGCAGTCAATGCCGGTGCTGACAAGGACCTCTGCAGCGGTACTGCCACTGTGACCCTGTCAGATGCGACAGCAGCCAACGGAACAATCGTATGGACAACATCGGGTAACGGCATTTTCAGTGACCCGGCAGCGGAGAAACCGGTTTATACATTCGGTAGCTCTGACGCCGGAGGAGTTACTCTTACAATGACAGTCACAAGTGCAGCTTGCGGAACGGTGACTGACAATCTTGTCGTCACATTTACTCCTGAGCCTGTTGCTGATGCCGGTCCGGGCGGATCAGTATGCCGCACTGAGACAGGATTTCAGATCTCGGGTGCATCGCACGCAGGTGGAACAGTGACCTGGAGTGCCGGAGGGGACGGTACATTCAGTGAAAGCACTGCCGACAATCCGTATTATACCTTTGGTGCAGCCGACCTCGCAGCCGGAACCGTGACGCTTACAATGACAGTTACGGGAGGCGGCACATGCGGTATGGCGTCCTCCACAGCCACGGTAAGTCTCAATGCCCTGCCGGTGCCGGAGATTGCAAGTCATCAGCAGATTACATGTAACGGCCTGACTGACGGCGCGGTTCAAGTGGCAGCCTCTGGTGGCCTGGCGCCATATACGTTCAGCATCAACGGAGGACCTTACCAGACCTCAGGCAATTTTTCAGGTCTTGCTGCCGGTACTTACATCTTCGGAGTAATGGATTCCAACGGATGCACTGCCGATACGACAATTGAGATCAGTGAGCCGCTGCCTTTCCTGGCTGTTATAGATGGCACTGAAGATGTGACATGCAACGGCAGCTCTGATGGTGCAATTAATGTAACTCTGTCTGGAGGGACCGGACCTTACAATATCTCATGGTCCGGACCTGACGGGTACACGGCATCGACAGCTTCAATCACCGGTCTCATGGCAGGCACCTATACGCTCACCGTTTCAGACAGATACAACTGTGCGACATACAGTTTCATAGAGGTTATCACTCAGCCTGATGCTATTGTGATATCCGGTGTTGTGATCTCTGATTTCGGAGGTTACGGTGTCACCTGCCCGGAGTCGTCTGACGGTTCAATTACAGTTACGGTGCAGGGAGGCACACCTCCACTCATCCTGGAGTGGTCTGGTCCAGACGGATTTACATCTGATCAGCCAGCGATCTCGATGCTTGTAGCAGGTCAGTATACCCTGACAGTTACAGATGCAGCCGGGTGTACGCTCACTTCCGATTATACTCTTACCTCACCGGAGGCAATGGAAATCACGGCTGTCACTGTTGACGCATCCTGCCCGGATAGGGCGGATGGAAAAATCGACCTGACCGTAACGGGAGGCGCCCCCAACCTTACTTTCCTGTGGAATGACGGTGTCACCTCTATGGGGCGTGCAGCCGTGCTCCCGGGTGAATATACGGTTACTGTCACCGGTGATAACGGCTGTTCCATGGATGAAACAGTCACTGTAGGAGTGAGAGGTGATGACTGCCTGAGGATTTATGAGATCATCACCCCCAACGGAGACGGGAACAATGACACCTGGCAGCTGCGCAATGCATGGCTTTACCCTGATGCAGAGGTCTTCGTCTACACACGATGGGGCAAGCTCGTTTACCATTCGAACAATGCATCTGATGAATGGGACGGCACTTTCAACGGAGCGCTGCTGCCGAACGACTCGTACCACTATGTAATATACCTGAACGATGGCAGTGAACCAAGAACAGGGATAATATCGATAATCAGCAAATAACCGGAAAACCGAAGGTAGATATGAAATGTTTGAAGATAATTGCAATGGTTGGCCTTCTGACGGTTATGCCTGTCATCTCGGCACAACAGTTCCCGATGTACAGCCAGTACATGATGAACGGCTTTCTGCTTAATCCGTCCTATGCCGGCAGTGATTACTACACTACGTTCGGCCTGACCGTCCGTGAGCAATGGCTTAACCTGCCCGATGCACCAAGTACTTATGCTGCTGCCTTCCAGACGAGACTGCTTAACGACAGTTATATCACAAAGTCGACTGCAGTCAGGAAAAAGATCAGCAGGCCTACAAAGGGAGGCAGGGTAGGAGTGGGAGGTTATCTCTTCTCTGACCACAATGGTATAATGCACAGAACCGGTCTTCAACTGGCTTATGCCTATCACCTCCCGGTGGGTGATGAGCAGCAGCTTTCTTTCGGTCTTTCACTCAGCGCATACCAGTATTTCGTTGATATAAACGGGGCTGTTATGCCTGATGATGTGCAGGATGAACTGCTGAACAACTATGACCAGGTGGTCTATATCCCTGATGCCAACTTCGGCGTAAGTTATACGACAAGAAATTACTATGCCGGCTTTGCAATGACGAATCTTTTCAGGGGAACATTGATGATCGGAAACGGTGGCGACAACGGCCGGTCTGAACTGGGACACTTTTTCCTGACCGGAGGAATGCGGTTCTATCCCGGCAGTGACTGGATCATCGAACCTTCGGTGATGCTGAAGTCGTCCGATATGCTGTTCAAATCGTTCCAGGCTGACCTGACGGGAAGGGTTTATTACAAGGAGGATTACTGGCTGGGGCTCTCGTACCGGACCGGCGATGCGGTGATAATGATGGCCGGACTGAAGATTGACAGATTCTATCTGGGTTATGCATTTGATTTTACTCTTTCAGAAATCCGCAGCTACACTTACGGGACACACGAGCTGACCCTGCTGGCCCGTTTCGGTGACAGTCCGAGACGCTACAGATGGATCAACAGATACTGATGAGAAACACCATATTGGGTTTGATTATAGCCGTGGCCTGCCTTGGCTGTGACCCTCTTGCCAATCCGGTGAGTGGCCGGCCTGGCTTCTCATCCGATACAATATCATTTGATACTGTCTTTGCCGGTTTCGGTTCAGCCACCCTGGAGCTGAGGGTTATTAACCCTGAAAATGAACCTCTGCAAATTGACCGCATATGGCTTGGCGGAGGTACAGACTCACCGTTCAGACTGAATATTGACGGCGAACCTGCCGCAGATGCGGAAAACATCACGCTGGCAGGCAAAGACAGTATTTTCATATTTGTCATTGTGACTGTGGACCCGACTGGCGGTGATCTTCCGATCGCTGTAATTGATTCGGTGAACTTCGTGTCGGGAAGTAATTCGGGAAGAGTTATTCTGGAGGCATGGGGACAGGATATCATACTCATTCAGGACAAAGTTCTCACTGACGCAATATGGACAGAAGGGAAACCCTATGTCATAAGCGGCCGGATTGTTATAGACACCACTGCAACGCTGACACTCGAACCGGGAACAAGGGTTTACATGCATCACGGAGCGGGGATAACTGTTGCCGGATCACTGATATCCTCCGGTACCGCTGAAAAAAGGATAACAATTGCCACTGACCGCCTTGAAAAAGAATACAGGGATGTGCCCGGACGCTGGGATGGTCTTTCTTTTCAGAGCTGCAGCCGGGGCAATATATTGAATTATACAGATATACGGAATGCCGGGATAGCTGTGAGGCTTGACGGTCAGGCTGCCTCGGTGCCTGGCCTCAGAATGAACAGCACGAGCCTGATGCATAATACCGTCGCTTCGCTGGTGGCAAAAAATGCGGATGTGTTCGCAGTCAACTCGTTGTTTGCCCATTCGGGGTTTGGAACCGTGTCACTGACAGAAGGGGGGAGCTATGATTTCATTCACTGCACCCTCAGCAACCGCTGGGAATACGGGTTCCGTTCCGAGCCGGCGCTGTTCATATCCCCTGGCAGCGGAACGATGCCGTCAGTGTCCGTGGTTAACACGGTGATCAGCGGAAGCCTTGGGAACGAATTGAATATCAATGCTCCGGCTGCAGTGGCAGCTTCCGGATTCAGGGCAGACAGCTCCATGATAAAGGTTGACACCCTTTCAGCATCCTGGTACTCCGCCCGGCTGTTCAGACATGTGCTTACCACTCCGGCTCCACGGTTTATTGACGAAGCTGCCTGGGATTTCAGACCGGACACCCTCTCTCCGCTGCTGGACCGTGCCGGCCGCACTGAAATGCTGACATGGCCGGTTGACATACGAAACAAGCCCAGACCATATGATGCCGGCCCTGATATCGGGGCATTCGAGAGACAGAGAGGCGAGAAGCACAAGGAGGACTGACCCTCATTGGCTGAAGTGCACGGCAGCCATTGACATCACTGATTATTAGCTGTATATTTGTCCTGCTGCCATAGTTTATCGTGCTTAGTCCGCTGAAGGATGAGGGTATTGATCTCAATTACAGTAATTCTCTTTGTGCTGGTGTCACGGCTTTCGGGACAGGAGTTTACAGTGATGTTCTATAACGTTGAGAACCTGTTTGATACTGTCAATGACACTGCAAAGAATGATGAGGAGTTTCTCCCCGGTGGGGAACGGCGGTGGACAGTATCAAGATATTACCGCAAGTTAAATTCGATTGCCCGCACAGTGGTTGTTGCCGGAGAGTGGGAGTTGCCTGCATTGATTGGGTTTTGCGAGGTGGAAAACGTTGAGGTACTGAAAGATCTGGCTTACGGGACCCTGCTCTCTGCCGGTAACTACGGAATTGTACACAGGGATTCTCCTGATGCAAGGGGTATTGACCTGGCCCTGCTCTACAGGCGGGAGAGTTTTGAAGTGTCAGAGGTGAGGTCATGGTTGCCGGAAAGTACAGACAGTATCCCTGTCCTGACGAGGAATCTTTTATATGTCAGGGTTACTGCATCAGGAGACACCCTTCACCTGATTCTTTGTCATCTGCCTTCACGGAGAGGAGGGATTTTGGCTGCATCAGCCCTGCGCGAAAGAATGGCAAGGCTGGCGGCGGAAAAGGCAGATTCTCTCATAACCGCCACTGCAGGTAAGGCAGCAGTGATTATAATGGGTGACTTTAACTCCACACCTGATGATCCGTTGATGGACCTTCTTACAAAAGATTCAGGGTTTGTCAGTCTCTCGGCTTCAGAAGCCAGTCAGGGTAAAGGCTCCTACAGGTACCAGGGAACATGGGAGATGATTGACCAGGTGCTCGTATCGCATGCAATGACTGATTCATCGGCAGTCTGGCATGTCCATCAGGGCTGCCTTAAGGTGGTGGATGCTCCCTTTCTTCTTACGGAAGATGAGACCTACCCGGGTAAGAAACCGTTCCCGACTTATGGCGGGTACAGATATTCCGGGGGATATTCAGACCACCTTCCGGTGGTTATAAGAATTAATCATTCGTCTAAGGTTTCAGACCCGGGATCTCAGGCATCGTCATTCCGGCCGTAGCGCTGATCTCAGGTCCTCCTTCAAGTGAAATTCTGCCGCTTACTTCAGCCTCCAAGAGGCCGCCGAGGCCGGTTTTGACACTGCTGGTAAGAGCTATGTCATCAACATTGTAGTTGTTTCCAAGCACCACTTCCACACCCACAGTGGCTTCACCTGTCAGGTTGCCGTTCCCGTATTCGGCTTTGGCCCCGGCTCCTACCCATATCTTTGTCTGGTGAGTATTGAAGTCCCTGGTCAGGGATCCGAGCAATCCCTCTCCCCCGGAGATTGTGACATGGTCACAGGTGAGCTCGGCCGAAAATCCCCCGAATCCACCCTTAATACCATCCCCAAGCGGACAAGGCTTCTCTTTTTTCTTCGGAAGCTCAGGTTCTTCCAGCTCCTGCGGTTCTTTTTCCTGTGGAGGCTCTATACAGGTAAGAGACCTGTACCCGTCTGCCATGTCTGCCACGCTCAAAGCCATGCCTGTAAGAGCTTTCTGTTGTAAAAGAATCCTTAGCTCCCTTTGAAGGTTCAGCATCTCGTTTAAACTTGGAGAGTATATACGTTCCAGTATGGGATCAGTGAATGCATAATAATCATATACAGCCGGCTTAAAGGCATTATTGGCCAGGGTATAGTATTTTGATGCGCAACTGATTGTCATGTCAAGATTCCGTTTTGTGTTTTTGCATAACCGGAATTCCACCTGTTCCAGCTCACGATCCAGCGGATCAATTGCAGCTTTGGCCTCAGCTTCCGCCTTCTTGAAGCATTGCTCATTATCTCCGCAACCTTCAATTTTTTTGAGGAAAATTTCCGACTGCCTGTTTCTCTCATCCAGCAATCTGTTGTATTTTTCCTGGTCCTGGATGAAGGTTCCAATGTTATCATCAAGCGATTGCATTGTCCGGTTGCAATTATTCTGTCCCATGGTGAGCGCCGTTCCGAAGTTGCTGTCAGGTCCGAAAAGAAGTGCGGTCACATCATCAAGCATCATCAGCTCGTTGGTAAAATCGCGCCTGAATACGAGTGAACCGTCAGGATTGGAAGCCGCTCTGGCCTGCTGGGCCTGGACTGATGCCGATACTGAGAGAATTTCATTGGTGAGCCGGGCGATCCGCCCGTCAAGGCCGGACATCAGCTGTTCAACAGTGGGTTTCATGCCTGTCATCCCTTCAGGCTGAGGTGGTATCTGCAGGTCAGGAAGTTTTATGCCTCCCGGACTGCTGTTTTCTCCCGGAGGTGTTTCGGGTGATCCGCTGTTTTCTCCGGAGCTGCCGTCAGCAGCAGTCTTCGCCTGCCTGTAGGCAGCGAAACCTGCTGCCGAGTAGCTGTAGGCCAGGGCGATGCGCAGGTGCTTTATTGCAGCGAAGTGATCACCGGCGCACTCTGCTATCATTCCGAGGCCCAGATGAGGGGAGGTGAGATCTGGGTCAATGTACAGCGCCCTTTCAAAGTGCAGCCTGGCAGCAGCGGGGTCACCCATTTCGTAGCAGGCCCATCCCATATTTATGACAACAATCGGAATATCCGGCCTTATGCTGTCAGCATATTTCAGTACCTGAAGTGAAGTGGTATAATCCTTCATATCCTTAAGTGCCACACCAAGTGTATTTGCAGTAAGGATGTCAAGCGGCTCCCTCTCAGCGCTCCATGCAGCGCAGTAAATTGCTGCAGCTCCTGATCCTGACATGTGGAAGATTGCAGCCATGTCAGCGCCACCGGTGGGTTTGGCCTGTTGCATCAGTTTTTGTTTTATCTCCGGTAGTTTTGTCCCCAGGGAAGCGCCATATTTTGTCATCAGTTTTTCTGCCAGTGCCACATACCGGGACTGCGACAGCTCTGCTACGGGAGGAACGGTTTTGAGTTGGACAGGGCATGCAACAGGAACAGGGGAGCCTGTCCCTGCGGCCCGGTTCCCGCCTCCAAAAGGAGACAGGTTGCTCTCCTTGCCGGACTCAGTACGGACACCAGAGTCCTCTGAATAATCATCCTCATCTGCGTATCCCTCCTCGTCTTCATCATACTGATCCTCTTCTTCCTCCTCTGCCATGTACTGCTGTCCCTCACCGGTCATTTTTTTACTCCATTCCTGTAGCTTTTTCTGTTCTGCCTGTGTGATTTGCTGCCCCGTCTGCATTTTCCTGATTATCTTCTGCAACTCAGGGTCCATGCTCTGTCCATGGCATAACGCAGCAATTATCAGCGCGGCAAGCACCAATAGGAATTTTTTCATAATAGTCTGTAAATTAGCTGGGTAGACAAAAGAGTAAATAACTGTAACTTCAGCCTGAAAATAAGAATTATTCTGCAACTTTCAGACCCAGTTCCTCACCTTTTCTGATCATGAATGCCCTTGCAGCTTCGTGCTCATTGGGTATTACACCGTCAAGGATAGCTTCTTTTATTGCCGATTTAATAACACCCACGACCGGCCCGGGTAGAATATTGAAAGTTGCCAGTATTTCATCACCGTGTACGGGCGGCTGGAAGGTACGGACAGCGTCCTTTTCCTCAATTTCCTTCAGTTTCCTGCGCACAAGCGCGAAGTTTTCCCGGTGTTTCTGTACCTTGAACCTGTTTCCCGAGGTAATGTCAGCCTCGCAGAGCAGCATCAGGTCGTCAATATCTTCACCGGCTTCGAAGAGGAGCCGGCGGACAGCCGAATCAGTCACTTCATCCTGGACCAGCGATATAGGCCGAAGGTGCAACCCGACAAGCTTCTGGACATACTTCATCCTGTCATTCAGAGGGAGCTTGAGACGTTTGAAAATCTCAGGTACCATTTTGGCTCCGATGAACTCATGACCATGGAATGTCCAGCCCGTACCGGTAACAAACTTCTTGGTGACAGGCTTGGCCACATCATGCAGCAGCGCTCCCCAACGCAGCCACAGATCATTGCTCTTCTCTGCAATGTTGTCAAGCACCTTCAGTGTATGATTAAAATTGTCCTTGTGTCCTTTGCCTTCCTTGTCTTCGACGCCTTTAAGCCTGTAAATCTCGGGAAGGATCAGCTCCAGGAGACCGGTCTGTTCAAGGAGAAGGAATCCTGCAGAAGGTTTTGCTGTTGACATGATCTTGTTCAGCTCGGTTGTGATCCTTTCTGCAGAGACTATTTTTATCCTTTCCGTATTACGGGATATTGATTTCAAAGTCTCCTCCGCAATCCGGAAGTTCAGCTGTGCGGCGAATCGCACAGCTCTCATCATTCTGAGAGGGTCATCACTGAAGGTTGTGTCAGGGTCGAGAGGCGTCCGGATGATACCGTTCCTTATGTCATCTATTCCTCCGAAGGGATCAAGCACCTCACCCGGGTTGTCCCTGTTAAGGCTTATGGCAAGGGCATTGATCGTAAAATCACGCCTGTTCTGATCATCTTCAAGGGTCCCGGGTATTACTGAAGGCTTGCGCGAATCCTCTGAATATGATTCCTTCCGGGCGCCAACGAATTCAATGTCGGAATTCCCGTACCTGAACATGGCAGTCCCGAAAGTCTTGAAAACAGTGACCTTGATTTTGCGGCTTATCTCCCGGGCTACGGCACGCGCCATGGCCGGACCGTCTCCAAGAACAACTATGTCAATGTCCCTGTCAGGGTTGACTCTGCCCATAATATTGTCACGGACAAAGCCGCCGATGACATACGCCTCAACCTTTTCTCTGTCAGCCACCGCGGCGACAACTTCAAATATCCTGTCATCAGGAAATATCTTCATAATCAGTATGACAAATTATCCGGAACCGGTGACAAAATTACAATTTATACCCTAACTTGAAGAAAAATTGATCCCGGCGACCAGCCGGCACGCCAATTGCTAAAGCTGAACATTGCCCGTAAAAATCTGTTAAACAATTAAAACAATAAATATGGCAGAACACTTGACAAAAGATACTTTTCTTGAAAAAGTATTTAATTATGAACAAAACAAAGAGTGGAAATACAGCGGTGACAAACCCTGTATAATAGACTTTTACGCTGACTGGTGCGGACCATGCAAGATGGTTGCACCAATCCTTGAAGAACTTTCAAATGAGTATGAAGGCAAACTTTATGTATATAAGATTGACACTGAAGCAGAACAGGAGCTTGCGTCAGTGTTCGGAATAAGGAGTATTCCCTCCCTGCTTTTCGTGCCCATGGAGGGTCAACCCCAGATGGCTATGGGGGCATTGCCGAAGGAAGTTTTTGAAAAAGCCTTCAATGATATATTTGGAATAGAAAAAAACTGAATTGTTAATAAATATTCAACTTTTTCTTACGTTTTGCGAAACAATTTTGTACCTTAATCGTTCTATTAATTGAAGGTAGTTTTCTAACAGAAGAGTTAGTTTTCTGGAATTTAGGTTAGGGTTTCGAGTTGAAGCTCCGCTGCGGCGGGGCTTCCTTGATTTATGCCCGTAACGGTTCGTACGGATGCCGCAGACAGGGTTGATTGCCCGGCAGGGGCACTGATGCCGGAGAAAAAATTACCGGCTGACTCTGCTCTTTAATAAACCTGTCGCTGTCTCAGATATTTGACTGATCTGACTTTACTTCAGCTCCTCCATTATGCCGTCAATTTTTTCACCTGTTTCACGGAGGCGCCGACGGCAGATCTTTATAAGTTCGGCAGCCTTCTTTACATCTTCTGACAGCTTGTCAATATCAGGTTGTCCTTCTTCAATGTTCCTGAGGATTTCCTCAATGCCCTTAAGGGCTTCATTGAATCCGATCTCTTTCTTTGCCATGATTATTTTTTATGATGATTTCTTCGACTTTACTGCTTACGGTTCCTTCGGCAAAATGTGTCCTGATTGTGTCACCAGTCTCAAGCTCACCGGCAGAGTGTATTATGGTTCCGTTTCTTGATGTTAGGGTGAATCCCCGCCGGAGGACCTCTGTCGGATCGAGGTGCCGGAGCGATTCTTCCAGTCTGCCTGCATGGGTTTCAGCTCTTGATATCGCATTTTTCGCTGACCGGAAAAGGGAGTCCGCCAGTCGCTCCAAATCAGCTCCTGATCTGGTAAGTTTATTCCTGTATGACCGGGTCAGTGTTTCCAGGTGGAATCCCAGTTTGTCATTGTTTACCCTGACAATAAGCCTGGCAGTAGCGGCGGTGCGGTTTTGCAGGGATGAAACCTGCTCACCGGCAGAGTCAAGCGCTTCCCTCACTGCCGACGACAGTTCTTCCGCCATATTGATGATTCCGCTTTCGCACTCAAGGGTTCTCTCAACGAGGAACCCTGCAACAGCGGTAGGGGTCTTGAGCGCTTTCCATGCCACCATGTCAGTGACAGACTGGTCTTTCTCATGACCTATGCCTGTAAGGACAGGAAGCGGGAACTGCGTCACATAAAATGCAATTGCATAGCTGTCGAACCAGCTCAGGTCCGTTGTTGAACCTCCGCCGCGGATAATCGCAACTGCATCGTACTTCTCTGCTTCGCCGGCAATCATGTCAAGCGCTCCGGTGACAGATGCCTCCGTCTCCTCACCCTGCATCACCGCCTCAAAAAGCACCGGTCTGAACACATACCCGTACGGATTTGTCAGAAGGTGATTGATGAAATCCTGGTAACCTGCCGCTTTTGATGACGATACAACTGCAATATTCCTGGGATACTGTGCAAGGGGGAGTCCTGCATTCATTGAAAAAACACCTTCTGCAGTCAGTCTTATTATTACCGCCTCGCGGCGAAGCGCCATGTCTCCCGCTGTGTAGGCCGGATCTATATCGGATATATTAAGGCTGAAACCGTACAGCTCGTGAAATTCAACAGTAGCCTTAAACAGGATTGTTATCCCGGCCCTCAGGGGTATCCCGGTGCTGGCGTTGAAAAAGGTGTTCAGAGACCTGTACTTAGAGGCCCAGATCGTCGCTCTGACCCTGGCCGTCACCCTTCCGCCCGGTGTGTCACTGTTTGTAAGTTCGAGATAACAGTGACCTGCGGTGTTAACCTTCATCTCGGCGATCTCGGCAACCACCCAGTAAGCCTCGGGCAGCGCTTCATAGATTTTGTCCCGTACAAGCCCCAGCAGCTCAGTCAGTGATATTTTAGCGTCGCGGTTCACCTGTTAACGCGTATCAATTTGAAGACCCGGTTGCCCCGGTCAGTCACTGCCTTTACAATATAAAGACCCTGTGCCAGGTTCCCCAGTTCACCGAGCCTGAATGAACGGGCCACATATTGAGAGTAACGTTTCTCAAGTATGGTTTCTCCGGTTGCTGCGGTTACGGTAACTTTAAGTGTTCCCGGAGGTTCATTGAACCATAACAGAATCTCATCGGTGAACGGATTCGGTCCTGCTGTCATCATTGCCTCAGGCATGAATGTGTGATCTGCTTCAAGAATTCTCAGCGCCTTCAGGAGATCCGGAAGTCCGTAGCCGTAGAGTGAGTCAGGCCGGTTGTACCTGTCACTGCTTTCGCGAAGGGCATTAATTATGTCAACCGGTGAGGCTTCGGGCACTGCCTGCATCAGTGATGCTGCGAGGCCGCTTACAACAGGGCATGAAAAGGATGTTCCGCTGCCGCTGTGCCACATCTCAGGCTCATTTTGAACCGGAATGGCTACTCCGGGTGCCACAACGTCAGGTTTGACCTGGCCGTCAGATGAATAGCCTGCCGAGGAGAAATCGGATATTGTAAGGTCCTGCCGCAGGGCACCGATGCATAATACACTGTCACCATCTGAAGGAGCGATGATGCGCTTCCATTCCTTGTTACGCTCATTGCCGGCGCTGTTTACCACCAGAATCCCCTTTGACGCTGCAATGTCAGCACCTCTCGTTATGAAAGGCCTGTCGCCATCCATGTCACTGAAAGAATAATCCATCGAAGGATCATCAAATGCAAAATATCCGAGCGATGATGTTATTACGTCAGCTCCTGCGCTGTCAGCAAATTCGGCAGCAGCCACCCAGTAATCCTCTTCAACCGGGAATTCGGTCAGGTCATCTTCGGTACGCAGTAAAAAATAATCTGCACCCGGAGCTGTTCCGTTAATTATATCCGGCAGTGAGCCGGCCAGTATCGAGAGCACAGAGGTGCCGTGGTTATGATAACCGTAAACGAAACCGGCACCGTTAACGAAATCACGGGTGACAAGGATTCCGCCCCTCTGTCTCAGCGGTTCCAGCGCTTCAATCTTATCTGCATTTACAAATCCTGCATCCAGTACGGCGATTGTCACATTACGGCCTGTCAGGCCTGACTCATGAAGCAGATCACCCTTTAGCGGCTTGCGCGGATCATATTCCGGCGGGGTGGCCATGACATCTGTGGTGCCGAATTTATCAAGGTTTCTTTTGACAGGTTCGGAAGGGATCTTCACAAGCTGAATGCTGTCAATAAAATAATATTCTTCATATGTGGCTATGTCTTTCGGTTCGGTGGTTGTGAACAGTGCGGTGTTCATCCACCTGGAGGTGCACTTAAGGCGGAATCCGAACCTGGTAAGAGTGGTTATATGTTGTCTGCTTACGGGGATATCGCTTTCGGTGACCAGGGGGATGCCGTATTTCTCTCTTCTGGCTATTGCTGATGGGGAGAGAAGGTCCTCAGGGGAGTATTCGCCTGCTGAGTTCGTTTTTTCACTGAACCACACCCGGTAACACCAGAGCTTGTCATAAGAAGGGTAAGAGGGTTGGGCTATCGCCGGAACGAGGCCGGCAATCCAAAGACATAGAACCGAAATAATTATTCCTTTCCTGCTCATTTAATGACTGTGCCGGTTATGTCTGTCACCTCAATTTTTCCCTTGTTTTTCTCAAGGTCATCAAGGAATTTTGTTTCCTTGTCTGCCAGTTTCGGATCAGCAGGAACGCCATCCTTGTAGGCGATGATCTGTTTAAGAGAACCGTCCTCGTTGAACACCATCCAGTCGCCTGTGCGGTGGTCCTGGTGGTATCTCCCCTCATACTGCAGTCTGCCATTGGGGTGGTAGTATGAAAAGGGGCCTTCGAGTTTGCCTTCCAGGTACTCTGCCCTGAGGCAGACAGATCCGTCAGGGTAGTACTGAAGCCATTCGCCTGTGCGGTTACCCATGTCCCATGCCACCTTCTCGGCCATGGTGCTGTCAGGGTAAAATTTAACAGAGAGTCCGTGCCTGATGTCATTGAGATAATTTTCCTCGCTGATCAGGTAGTGAGGTTGTGTGGCAGACCAGAATTTCCATGGTCCTTCCTTGCTGCGTGAGACATATCTTCCCTCGGCAGCCTTGAGGCCGTCAGAGTAGTAAAAAACTGCAGTTGCTTCATCTTTCCCGGCTGCATATGTCAGCTCTGAAAGGAGAACACCTTCTTCTGTATATCTCTTAAAGATGCCCACCGGTCTGTCATCCTTAAAGGTTCCTTCGTACATGATCTTGCCGTTTGGGTATTTTTTGACCCATGGGCCCTGTTTCTTTCCTGCGGCATCGGTCAGATTTTGCGAAAAAATGAGTAGAGGGGCTACTATCAGGGTTATGGTCAACAGAGCATGTTTATTCATGAAATCCAATTTAATGCAAAAGTAATGAAAAGGTTTTTCAGGGTAAGTGATTGGCGGTATTAATAGAATAAACTGAAATAAAAAGACTGGTAAAAAAATGTTGAAAACTATCTGCTAAAACGGTCTCACAAATCAAGGGATGGCCGCACGTACAATTAGTGAAGAAGTTTTTAAAATTAAATCTAATATGAAAAGACTCATTCTTTCAGCTGTTGTAATTCTGTTGTCCAAATCATTATTGTATTCACAGTTTGATATTGCTGTAGTAACAATACAAACCGTCTATTACCAATATGATGAGGTGGGCAACAGAATTCAGAAGAGTATTTTACTACTCAAATCAGGCAATGCAGGCGATTCTCTTCCCTCTGAGACTCCTGTAAGGGATTTTTCTTTTAACCCGGAGGAGGTCATGATATACCCTAATCCTACAGCGGGACAGATCAACGTTGAAATCAGAACTTGTGAAGCGACCATTTTAGGGGATGGGATATTTCAGGTTGCCGCATATGATCTGTATGGCCGAAAAGTATCCCAAAAATCACTCAGAGTTGGTGAATCGGCACTAATGAACCTGGAAAATGAACCGGAAGGAATCTATTTCCTGGTTATTTGGAACAAAGAAGTCAGTTCAAAATGGAAGGTTGTCAAAAAATGAAGTATGGTATTTAAATCACATTATCATGAAACTAATTAATCTTCACCTATATTTTGTCGGTATGTTCCTGGCAATCACTAATATCCTTCAATGCCAATATCAAACATATAAAGACCCTGACCAGAGAGCCCTCAATACAGAATATGCTGTTGGCGCAACTAATGGCGATCTTTCTGTTAATAGCAGAGGGGAAGCCGTTTACGAGATTCCTGTTTTCATTTCTCCCGGCACTTCAGGTATGGTCCCGGACCTGAGATTACTTTATAATAGCAATTACGGAGACGGATTTCTGGGTTATGGTTGGACCTTATCCGGTTTATCCACAATCAATCGCGTATCTCAAAATTTCTATCATGACAATACGCGAAAAGGTATTTCCTTGACTTTAACCGACAAATTCGCCCTGGATAGTAATAGGTTAATATTGTCATCAGGTATTTATGGAGTAGCCGAGTCGGTATATAAGACTGAAATTGAGTCATTTTCCAGAATTACTGCCAAGGGAGTTGCAGGCAATGGTCCATCGTGGTTTCTCGTAGAGACTAAGGATGGCCGGACTCTTGAGTATGGAAATACTACAGATTCAAAAGTTGAAGCAAACGGAACGGCAACAGTCTATCAATGGAGAGTCAATAAAGTAACTGACAAATACGGAAATTATATTCAGTTTAATAAAATACATATTTAGCCACAGTAGTGTCCGGTTAAGGACTTATTAAAACTATATAAAATATTAATATATAATGTATTATACAAGGTCAAAAGTTTTTACGACTTGAACTTATACATTCGCTCTCACAACGTTTTGAGCGATTATGTATACCGGAAAGACAGTTTTTGCGCAATTGATGATGTTTATACCAGAATACGATTTTCAGAAGTGTGTCGATCAGTACAAGGGTGACTACCGGGTGAGAAGGTTTACTTGCCGTGAGCACTTTCTTGTAATGAGCTTCGCTCAACTGACCGGGCGTGAAAGCTTGCGTGATATTGAAAGCTGTCTGACTGCATTCTCCGGTAAATTATATCATTCTGGTATCAAGCAACCCATCTCCAGGTCTACCCTTGCAGATGCCAACGAAAGACGGGTGTAATCGGGAAGCAAAAATGCAGTGAAAATGGGAACTGCAATGCAGTAAAAACG
>CAZWOC010000014.1:0-100356 GCA_964635655.1 uncultured Rikenella sp.
CTATAATGTAGTTTAACTCATCGTTTAACCTGTAGCCGTATTTCAGGACAAGACACAGTAATTTACTTCGTGACCACAGGACAGCAAGACAGCAAGACAGCAAGACTCTTCCGACCTTTAGACCTTCAGACCTTCCGACTTTCAGACCTTCAGACTTTCAGACCTTATTACCTGCACATCCACAACATCCTGCACCGTCAACCGGATTGCATCCGGTGTCGGTGTTCTGGGCACAGGTGATGCCCCGCTTCCGCATCTCCCTGTTGTGTCCCACATGGGTATCAGGAAACTGCCCCTTCGGCTTGAGCAGGATTGTAATAGCCAGCCCTGCAAGCGCAAGGCCAATCAATATGAATGATATTATGAGAAGCTTGATAAGCATGGTTACATCGATTCTTATCACAAATTTAATCACTAATAGAACATGATCATCATTACTTTGTTCACCTGGGCCGGGCAAGTCTCCCTGTCCGTTCAATTCTACCCATGCTCTTACTAATTTCAGGGATTTTTCTTGATTATGCCGTCAAAAGGTTTTATTTTGTATTGTCATTAATGCTGGCATATGGCTCAATATCCGGACATTTTCAGCATCAACCCCGAGGATAAGATCCCGGGAAAGGGAAGAGTGCTTATTTCTGAACCTTTCCTGACAGACCGTTTCTTCAACCGGACAATTGTATTTCTGACTGAGCACACGGCTGAAGGTACTGTCGGTTTTATCCTCAACAGAGTCATAGACCTGATGGTCAGCAGCGCGGTGGATGGTTTTGACGGTTGGGATGAACATCTTTCTGTCGGAGGACCGGTTGCTCCCGATACGCTTCATTATCTTCATACGCTCGGCAGCAGGGTGCCGGGAAGTGTCCCTGTAATACCTGGCATATGGTGGGGAGGAGAGATCGACACACTCCGCAACCTGATCGCCACCGGCACTGTGGTACGTGACCAGGTACGTTTCTTCCTGGGATACTCCGGCTGGGAAAAGGGGCAGCTGAAGCGTGAACTGAAGGAGAATTCATGGGTAATAGCGAAGGTGCCGCCAGACGTTATAATGAAAAGCCGTGGCAATGTATGGCGTGATGTGCTCCGGTCACTTAACAACAAATACCGGATCTGGGCTGAGTTCCCGGAGTCACCTGAGATGAACTGACCTGCAGCCGGCAACCCGCTGAACTGATTGCTTCCCGCAGGCGGTGACAGACGGGATGCCCGGCAGCCGGAGTGTATCCGGCAACCTGCCGCCACTTCCGGCAGTCGGAGTGTATCCGGCAACCCGCAGAACTGATTGCTTCCCGCAGGCGGTGAAAGAAGGCATCCCCGGCAGCCGTAGTGTATCCGGTAACCTGCCGCCACCTCCGGCAGCCACAATCAGATCAGTGCATTATCTTGAATACCAGCTCGCGCAGCAAATCGCCCGCATCACTCCCTGCTTCGCCAAACCCCTTGGCTTTAAGATCATATGAACGGACCAGCGAGATAATATTCATGCAGGCCCCGATATTGTAAATTGAAGCAGCCGCCTTGAAATCCCTTACATATCCAGGATATGTCTTCAGCATTGCAACTACATTTCCCTCACTCTTGTCTTTGAGACTGTGATAGATGAGCACGCGACTGAAGCTCGAAAACAGCACCGGGAAAATCAGCGGGATGATCTCCTTTTTCGAATGTCCGGCATAATAGTTCACTACTCTTGCAGCCTTAAGAGGGTCACGGTATACGATGGCTCTCCATAACTCATTGGGGGTGTAATCCTTGCTTATCCCGATACTCTTTTCAATAAGCTCCGGGGTGATGCGGGGATTCTCCCTGGGAAGGGAGATAACAAGCTTGTCAAGTTCATTTGCAATCTTTCCCAGATCATTCCCAAGAAACTCCGACAGCAGCCTTGAAGAGTCAGCGCCTGCCATAATTCCCCTGTCGGTCAGGTATCTGTCAATCCATCCCGGGATCTGGTACTCCGGCACCTTGTCAGACTCAATATACCATCCCTTTTTGGAGAGTGATTTATAGAGTGATTTTCTCTTGTCAAGGTCCTCGTACTTGTAGGCTATTACAAGGATTGTCGAGTTGAGCGGATTATCTATATAGATCAGCAGGTCATCGATTTTCTTCAGTTTCTGTGCTTCGCGAACTATCACCACCTGCTGGTTCGCCATCATCGGGAAGCGGCGGCATGTCTCGATAACCTGGGTCACAGACACGTCAAGGCCATAAAGAACTGTCTGGTTGAACGCTTTTTCAGACTCGTCAAGCACCTTTTCCTCGATAAAATCAGTAATAAGGTCAATGTAATAGGGTTCCTTTCCGGCGAGGAAGTAAACGGGTTTGTAGATCTTGTTCCGCAGATCCCTTATTATTTCCCTGTAATCAGTCGCCATCAGAAGCGGAGGTGTTTGACCGAGATGCCGTTCTCTTTTATCTCTGTAAGTGCTTCTATGCCAATTCTAAGATGTGTATCTGCAAACTGGCTCGTCACTTTCTGATCACTGGCATCTGTCTTGATGCCACTGGAGATCATTGGCTGGTCTGATACGAGTAGCAGCGCCCCGGTCGGTATCTCGTTGGCGAAGCCTACAGTAAATATTGTAGCGGTCTCCATATCTATCGCCATCGCCCTGGTCTTGACGAGGTATTTCTTGAAACGATCGTCATATTCCCACACCCGCCTGTTGGTTGTATATACAGTACCGGTCCAGTACTCGAGGTTATTCCGTACAATAGCGGCGGAGACGGCGCTCTGAAGCTTGAATGCCGGCAGTGCCGGGATCTCCAGCGGAAGGTAATCGTTAGAGGTACCGTCGCTTCTTATTGCGGCAATGGGAAGTATCAGGTCACCGAGTTTGTTCTTTTTCTTCAGTCCGCCGCATTTTCCAAGGAAAAGCACAGCCTTCGGCTGGATGGCGCTGAGAAGATCCATCACGGTGGCAGCATTGGGACTGCCCATCCCGAAGTTGATTATGGTTATCCCTCCGGCAGTGGCATTCGGCCAGTTCTTGTCTTTTCCCTCTGCCGGCACATCGTTCCATCTGGCGAAGGTTTCGACGTAGTGGGTGAAGTTCGTAAGCAGAATGAATTCGCCGAAGGAGCCCAGCTCCTTTCCCGTGTAACGGGGCAGCCAGTTGTTTACTATATCTTCTTTGGTTCTCATGTTCTCAGATGCCGTTTGTTTATATTTGCCCTGCTTAAGGGTAACCAAAAATACAATAAAAGTTGAAACCGCTGAAACTGCCTCCCTGTTCACTTCGGATAAAAGAGGGTCCCGGCAACAGGCTCATCTATGATCCGCTGCGTAAGAAGTACGTGGCGCTCACGCCAGAAGAGTGGGTCAGACAGCACTTCGTCAACTACCTTACAGGCTGGCTCGGCTATCCTCCCGGGCTGATAAAAATCGAGACTTCGTTCAGACTTCACGGGATGTTACGGCGGGCTGACATCCTTGTGCACGACAGGGCGGGAGACCCGGTGCTGATTGTCGAGTGCAAGGCGCCTGAGGTGAAGATCAGCCAGGAGGTCTTTGACCAGGTCATAAATTACAACTTCAGTTATGGAGTCAGGTACCTTGTTGTTTCAAATGGCATTACCCATTTCGCAGGCAGGATTGACAGCACGGCCCGAAGTTTCGAGCTCCTCGGCAGTATTCCCGATTATGAAACAATCACACGTACGCAGTCATGATTGATGTCACATGTGCTGTGATCCGCAATGATGAGGGGCTTGTCCTGACTGTCCGGCGCGGGCCGGGAATGGACAATGCGGGCAAGTGGGAGTTCCCCGGAGGGAAGACCAGGCAGGGGGAAGAACACGAGGATTGCCTGATAAGGGAGATTGACGAGGAACTGGCAATCGACATTGTAATCTGCGGGAGGCTGGATGAGGTTGAATATGATTACGGTGACAAGCAGATAAAGCTTATTCCTTTTGTCTGCGACACCCTGGCGGAGAAACCTGTTCTTCTCGAGCACGACCAGTACAGGTGGATGCAGCCATGTGACCTGACAACCCTGGAAATGACAGCTGCTGATATTCCCGTCGCCATTCAGTATGCTGCCGGTCACAGGTTCACTGCAGCCGGCGAATCGGCTGAAGAGACAGCGATTGTGACTGCAGAGGCCGGAGAGGAACTGGCAAGGATGATGGGAAGGGTCAGCAGCGTGGAGGAGATTACAATGGTGGCTCATTCGGCTTCAAATGATACGAACCTGATCTCACAGCTCGTTACTCTCTCAACGAGCACCGAAAAGAGGGTCGGATTCATGTCGTCATGGGCACTCTCAAAGGTTGTTGACACCGATCCGAAGATTCTGGCGCCATTCCTGTCGATGATAATTGACTCACTGCCGCAAGTGCCGAACGAGAGCGTGCAAAGATCGTTCATGAGGATCCTGGTGAAGAGTGAAATAGCCGATATCCCAAAGTCGCACCACGCGAAACTGATAGACTACTGCATGGCTGTTATGAGGGAGCAGGCTGCACCTGTTGCGCCCAGGGCTTACGGTATGGAGATACTTGCATCATTCTGTTCGCCTTATCCTGAGATTGTTAATGAGGTTACCGGAGCGATCCAGCTTGCTGTCAATGATGCAGCAGGGGGGATGAAGGCGGCAGGACGGAAAGTCATTCAGAGATTAGGCAAGAGGCAGTAGGCAGAAGTCTGAAGGTCTGAGAGTCTGAAAGTCTGAGAGTCTGAGAGTCAGAGAGTCAGAGAGTCCGTTGGATTGCAAAGCTGCATTAACTTTCCGACCTTCAGACTTTCAGACTCTCAGACCTTATTTCATCTTCACGGTTTTCCTGATCCAGATAGTAATCAGGTCCAACGCTGCCGGCGAAAAGGTTTCCTCAATTCTGGCGTACTCGCCAGGTGCGCCAGTTTCCGAGTTCTGGAAAAGGTGATTCAAACCGGGGAGCATTACAGTCTTTACCTTACGGTTGCCGCCGCTGCGCATTGCGGCTTTGATTGCCGGCAGGTTCATTTCCTGGCTCACCTGCAGGTCCTTTTCACCGTTGAGGGCAAGAACAGGGCACCTGACCTGTGACCAGAACTGTGCAGGGTCAGTTTCAAGGAAATATCTCATCCACGGGTTATTGACTGAAACCAATCCCTGGGTAAAAGCAGCCATTTTCTCCCTGCGTTCCTCCTGTGACAATCCCTTGCTGTCGAGATCCTTGCTGTACCACTCCATCGCGCTCTTTGCAAACTTACGCTGGTCCGGTTCGGCAATCGCCATTTTAAAGAGCTGACTGTTGGCGGTAAGTGTCTCGTTAATTTCTGTCTCTGATGAACCTGAGGCTCTCATTATATCTGCGGTCTGCCTCAGGATGACGTCATATCCCTTCACTCCCGGACCGGCCAGGGACACAATAAAAGCTATGTCCGCATTGCGCGAAGCTACAATTGGAGCAATCAGGCCGCCTTCGCTGTGGCCTGCAAGACCAATCTTCTTACTGTTTATCTCGGGACGCTGCATTAGGTAATTCACTGCAGCCTCCGCATCATCGGCATTAGTAAGAGAGGTAGCGTTATTGGTCTTCCCTTTTGAGCCGCCTGTGCCACGGTCGTCATAGCGCAAGACCGCTATGCCGTTCCTTGTCAGGTGGTCGGCAATCACCTTGAAGGGTTTATGATTATAGATTGTCTCATCGCGGTCCTGCTGGCCCGAACCGGATATAAGCACCACCGCCGGGAACGGTCCTTCGCCCTGCGGAAGGGTCAGAGTACCTGCCAGGACAAAGTTCTCGACGGTGTTCATGAAGGTGACCTCCTCCTCACGATAGGGGTATGGAGGTGCGGGTTCCTGAGGTCTCTTCATCTCCACCGGCCTGGCCCCCTTTTTCAGTTCGAGGTCATATCTGCCTCCCAGCTGTGTCCATACACCGGTCAGGACAGAGTCACTGCTGAATCCTCCCCGGTACCAGCCCTTAACCATAGGGATATCCACAAACAGGGTATCATTATTGAGGGTGACTCTCCCGCAGGGAATCCCCTTGACTCCCTGGTCCGGAGAATCCGCTGTGGCCTTGATTGTATCGGCATCAGTCATGGCGAAATTGAGCACCATCTGAAGGTCTCCCGCCGGGGTCTTCATCTTCCCGGCCCAGGAACCCTTCAAATCATCGAAGGTGCGCTGACCGGAAACGGTAATGCTGATAAAGAGTACAACCAGCAGTGAACAAAATATTCTTTTCATAGCAATAAGATTTGTAATCCTCAAAAATAGCCATTTCTGCATATATTTGGAGGTATTTTAAAGCATATGAAGACAGTTGATACACGTGGTCTGACCTGTCCGGCTCCACTCATTAAAACAAGGCAGGCACTGAAAGAGGCGGCACCCGACGAGGATGTACAGGTGCTGATTGACAACCCCACTTCACTCAGTAATGTAAAACGGTGCCTGGCTGACAACAGGCTGGAATTCACCGTTACCGGTGAGGGAAGTCTCTCTGTCGTGACTGTCAGGAGAGGTGAAAAGGGAGAGTTGAGCTCTGACGAGACCGAATACTGCACCACCGGAAAAGAACCTGCCTCAAACCACAGGCGGACGACGGTTGTGGCCGTTACATCGGATAAAATGGGCAATGGAGATGACGAACTGGGCACAATACTGATGATATCATTTTTCAGAACCCTTGTTATGCTCGAGCCGGCGCCCTCAGCGGTAGTCTTCTACAATGCCGGTGTAAAGCTGGCAACAGATGACTCACCTGTGCTTGAGCATATCAGGGAACTGCTTGAAAAAGGGGTGTCAGTATATCTCTGCACCACCTGCATAAATCATTTCGGCATCAGGGACCGCCTGCCGGTGGGAAGTTTCAGTGACATGTACCAGATATTGAACGTGCTGAAGGATGCCGATCATATTATCCGACCCTGAAAAGTCAACCCGGTAAATCAGCCTGCCCGGGCAGAAAGGATGGCAGACCTGCTGCTGCGAAAATCACCCGGCAACTGAACAAAACTAAAGTAACAGACAATGTCATTCGATCTCCTTTCTACCGTCGAAACCGGAGGCTGCTCGGCAAAGATCCCTCCCCGCCAGCTCGAAGAACTGCTGAAGGACCTGCCTCTGCCGGTTGATCCGGCAATACTGGTTGATATATCCACCCAGGATGATGCAGGTGTCTATAAGATCAATGAGGAAACGGCGCTGGTTATAACAACTGATTTCTTCCCGCCGCTTGTGAGCGACGGCTATGAATTTGGCCTTATAGCTGCAACAAACTCGATCAGTGATGTTTATGCAATGGGAGGAACGCCGCTTATTGCACTTAATATAATGATGTTTCCCTCGGCGCGTATCCCGATGGAGGTTTACAGGGAGATACTTCGGGGAGGAAATGACAAGGCCCGGGAGGCAGGAGTCAGCATCATTGGCGGACATACTATCGATGACTACCCCCCGAAGTACGGGCTGGCCGTCATCGGGACTGTTCATCCTGAAAAGATCATCACCAATGCCGGTGTGAGGGAGGGTGACGATCTGATACTTACCAAACCGCTGGGTACCGGCATCATCCTTGCCGGCCATCGCATGGCGATGAGTACGCCTGAGCAGCTGGATTCCGCAATAAGAACCATGAAGCAATTAAACGCCGGGGGTGCGGCGCTGATGCAGAAATACGGAGTCAGGGGAGCCACTGATGTCACCGGTTTCGGCCTGGCGGGCCATGCACTGAAAATGGCCAGGGCCTCCGGGGTGACAATCAGAATTGAGATGAACCGGGTGCCTCTGCTCGACGGTGTTTACAGCCTGGCAGACCTGGGTTGCATACCGGGTGCTGCATTCCGTAACCTCGACTATACCGAGGGCAGCAGCTGTTTTGCTGAGGGACTCGACTACAGCCTCAGGATGATCGCACATGATGCCCAGACATCAGGCGGATTACTGATGGCCGTCTCACCGGACAAAAGTCCGGAGCTCCTTAAGGAATTACATCAGTCAGGCCACCCGGAGGCAACAGTCATTGGAAGAGCTGTTGCCAGGGAGACCGCTGCGCTGATACTGGAATAAAAGTGTATTTCGGCTGCCGCCGGTAACTGTCAACCGGCTGCCGCCGGCAACTCTCCACCTGTAGCCGCTGCCATAAACTGTTTCCCCGCTGCCGGCCGCCAACTGTCAGCCGGTTGCCGACGCCGGCAGGCAGTGCGGGAAGTTTTTCAGAACTCAGGCAGGCAGTGAGAATATGAACTCAGCACCTCCTCCCGGGCGGGTACGGACAGAGATCTCCCCCTTGTGAAGCAGTATTGCATTCTTGACAATGGCCAACCCGAGACCGGTGCCTCCGCTCTTGCGTGAGCGACCGTGGTCAATCCGGTAGAAACGCTCGAAGATCCTGTCCTGGTGCTCCTCGGGGATGCCAATACCGTTGTCTGCAAACGAGAAGGTATGGAAACCGGGTTCCCCCGGCAGAGTCCTCACCGTAACGGTGACATTCTCACCTGCATAAGCAATTGCATTCTCAAGAAGGTTCTGGAATACAGATACAACCAGTGACCTGTTTCCCTTGACAATGGTACCCGGTTCGATGGAGATATCCACCTTCATCTGCTTACTCCTGAGGTCAGACATGAGGTTGTCACTTACTTCCCTGACAACGTCTGCAACGTCAATCTCACCGAACGGGAAGTTGCTGCCTGTTTCATCAAGCTTGTTGAGGGTAACTATGTCATTGATCAGGTCAGTGAGACGGGTTGACTGGCCAAGTGCTTTTTCGAGGAAATGGTTACGCTTCTCCTCATCAAGATCTTTATTTACGATCAGTGTTTCCAGGTATCCCCTGACTGAAGCAATAGGAGTTTTGAGCTCATGGGCGATGTTGGAGGTCATTTGCTGCCTCATCGCCTTGGTCTGCTCAGTACGGGTAATGTCTGTAATAACAATTTCGAAACTTCTGTCGTTGAACAGTATACATCTCAGGGAGAAGTATTTGCCTCCTTTTTCGATCCGCATCTCGGTAGATGTGTTCTCCTGTTTTCCACCCCTGGCACTGAGATTATTGTCGAGGAAAGTTTTGATTCCTGCAAATTCCGGGTGATCAATAAAACCCTCGGGTGTAAGGGAGTGCTCTCCCGTAAGGGTGTTGAGAAATACCATGAAATGGCTGTTCGAGAGGGTTACATTGCGATCAGGATTAAAGAACGCCACACCCTCATTGAGCACATGAAGATGCCTGATAAGCTTCTCTTTCTGAAGCGACAGCTCAGCCGTATTAAGGGCCAGGTTATTGTAAATCCTGACTATCTCCTTTCCTGTTTCGCCGATCTCATTCTTCGGGAAGATAATTGACGGATCATTCCCCTCCCCACGTCTCATCCTTGCTGCAAAATCACGAAGCATTGTGATGCTTTTGCCCATGCGCCGTGTTACGACGGCAAGCAGCGCCCAGATACCTGCGAAGACAATGGCCATGAAGACGAGGAAAATCTGTTCACGCTTCAGGAATCCCCTGATATTGATGTTGTACTCCTCGGCCAGCCTTACATAGTGTGTGTTGAAGTACCTCGAAAAGTAATAATAATCCTTTCCGGTAGATCCGGAGTGCCTGACTGCAGTACCGTAGGGAGAGTAAAGTGATTTGCCCACCTCAGGTCTGTCAAGATGATTCTCCATTGATGTCCAGTCGTCCACCGAGCTGTCGTACAGTACTTTGCCATCAATTGCCAGTACAGTGATCCGCAGGTCAGGTACCGGAATGAGCTTGAAAACGGAGTCTACCAGCCGGTAGTTGCCAGATTCGATTAACGAATTGGCAATTATGTAGTTGTCTACAAGCTGGGCCATATCGTTCAGTCTGGAATCGAGAGCGGCGATTCTGATATCCTTCTCGCGGTGGTACTGGAAGGTGAGGATAAGAACCGTAAAAAGGAGGAAGATTCCGAAATAGTAAAGGAACAATCTACGCCTGAAGCTCATCTGTTTTGTTATTTGACTTGTTTATCATTCGCCTAAGTAGTAACCGTACCCTGATTTGTTTCTGATCATGTTTCCCCTCTCGCCCAGTTTTTTGCGGATGCGGGCGATTGTAACGTCTACTGTACGGTCGGTGACGATTACGTCATCGCCCCAGACTCTTGCGAGTATCTCGTTTCTTGGGAAAATTTTGCCCTCGTTGCGGATCAGGAGGGAGAGGATGTCGTATTCCTTTCTGGTGAGATCCAATGTTTTGCCCTCTGAAAGAATGAGGTTGTTTTCAGTGTCAAGTAAAAATGATCCGGCTGCAGTCTCCATAGTCATCCGGGAGGGGGCAGTCCTGCGGAGAATGGCTTTTACCCGTGCCATCAATTCCCTTACGCTGAATGGTTTGGTAAGATAGTCGTCTGCCCCCAGGTTAAATCCTGTGATCCTGTCATTTTCAGTGTCCCTTGCGGTAAGGAAAATTATCGGGGTTGAAAGGCCATTTTCCTTTCTTATCTTTTCCGCAAGGCGGAAGCCTGACATATGGCCCATCATCACATCAAGGACAAAAAGGTCATAAGCGTTGAGGTTTTTGCGCATTGCCTCCTCGGCCGAGAGGCATGTATCGACAGCGTACCCTTCCCCCTCAAGGTTAAATGAGAGGATTTCGAGGATGGGTTCCTCATCATCTACGGCCAGTATTTTCCTTTTTTCATTCATTTACAATTCCTGCTGGTCTACGCCTCTCTCCACTATTGCCTACTGCCTATTGCCTACTGCCTGATTCCTGGTTTTCCTTCCCTATCCCCGTATGCCTGATGTCCGTTCCCTGCAGGGAATATATCGATGCCTCCGCAATGTTTGTAGCATGATCGGCTATCCTCTCTATATTGGATATCATGTCCTTCAGCTCAATGTAGCTCTGTACCATCGAGCGGGTCCGGTCATCAATGTTCTCCTTTCGGAGGTGGCCAAGCAGCAGCTTGTGGTTCATCTCATCCACCACCGTATCGTTTTTGATGGTCCAGATTGCATAATCAGGGTCTGAATTGGTGAATGACAGCAGCGCCTTTTCCACCATGATGCTTCCTGATGTGAGCATGCTTGTGATGAGTGATGCGGTTGATGTAAACTCTGTTGTCTTCCTGATATCGCCAATGATCCTGCAGAGGTTATGTATCCTGTCTCCGATGCGCTCGAGGTTAATTGTCATCCGGTAAATGGCCACCAGGCGTCTTACGTCGGAGGCCACCGGTTGGTACAGTACGATAGTGCTTGTAAACTGCTCTCCGATAATCACTTCGAGGTTATCGATGCGGTTCTCGGCTTTCTCCATCTCCTCAATCAGATCAGTGAATGCATTGTCTTCGGTTGTACCCATAAGCTTCTCCAGCTGTGTCAGCTGACGAAGCACCAGTTGCGCCATCTCTCCGAAGCTGGTCTTTATCTCATTCAGTGCCTGTTCTTTTTTCTCACTCATAATCAAGTGTTTTAGCAAATGTATAAAATACGTGACAAATCATCCGAATTTCCCGGTCAGATATGCTTCCGTACGCGGGTCTTTCGGGGTGGTAAAGAGTGTCCCGGTGCGACCTGACTCCACCAGCTCGCCCAGGTACATAAACATCGAGTCGTCTGAAATGCGGGCAGCCTGTGACATGTTATGGGTCACAAGCACCAGGGTGTACTTCTTCTTCAGTTCGCCAAGCAGGTCTTCGATCTTCGAGGTGGCAACCGGGTCAAGTGCGGAGGTGGGTTCATCAAGAAGCAGCACTTCGGGATTGAAAGCAATTGCCCTGGCCACGCAGAGCCTCTGCTGCTGACCTCCGGAGAGGAAGGTTCCCTTCCTGTAGAGCGACTCCTTTACTTCGTCCCAGAGAGTTACGTTACGAAGAGCATTTTCGACTATCTCGTCGCGTTGGCTCTTTTTAAGGCGTATATCGTTGAGGCTGAATCCTGCCACCACGTTTTCGTAGATAGTCATGTTGGGAAACGGATTGGGACGCTGGAAAACCATTCCCACCTTACGGCGAAGTTCTATCACTGACATCGAAAAGATACTCTGTCCGTCGAGAAGAATGTCACCTTTTGTCTGGATGTTGGGATAGAGCTCGTGCATGCGGTTCATGGCGCGGAGCAGGGTGCTCTTGCCACAACCCGAGGGGCCCATGATGGCGGTGATGCTGTTACGCCTGACGGAGGAGGTGACACCATTCACGGCATATTTTCCGGGTTCATAGGCAATTGACAGATCCCTGATCTCCAGTACATTATCGTTTTGAGGGGTGTTGTTCATCAGGTTCAGATATATTTATGTTTTGATGCCACGCTGCGGGCGAGCAGGTTCATTGAGAGCACGAATACCATCAGGAACAGCGAAGCGCTCCAGACCAGGTTGACCATGTTGGGATCGTTGTAGAAATCCCATATAAGCAGCGGCACGGCGCTGACAGGCCTGGTGACGTCGAAGCTGATGGCGGGGCTGCCAAGTGCTGTAAGCATCAGCGGAGCGGTCTCCCCGAGTATTCTTGATAGCGCCAGCAGCACACCGGTAGCCAGACCGCTGAAGCTGACGGGTATGAGTATTTTATAAATCATCTTGTAGTAAGGTGTCCCAAGCGCAAACGCCGCCTCCCTGATTGAAACGGGTATCATACGCATTGTCTCCTCGGTGGAGCGGATTATAAGCGGAAGCATCATGATTGCAAGCGAGACGCTTCCTGCCAGTGCCGAGTATCCTCTTGTGACGTTCTTTACCACCCAGATATAGGAAATGATGCCAAGGATAATTGATGGCACTCCCTGAAGGATCTCGGTCAGGCTCCTGATGAAACGGGCATATTTCAGGTTGCTGTTTTCGTAAATGTAGATTCCGGTCATAAGTCCCAGCGGTATGGCGAAGAGCGATGCCAGCAGAACCATCAGCAGTGAGCCGGTAAGGCCGTTGGCGATACCTCCGGGTATGACTTCACCGTTTGATGCAGCCATCATTGCCTGGAAGGTATCAGGAGCAGGCTGGGTGAAGAATGCGAGATTTATCTGCCTGAATCCCTTGACGGCCAGATTGCCGACAATCAGGAAGATGGGGATGACGGTTATGAACGATCCGCCTATGACCAGGTACCTGAAGCGGCTGTTGGTGCGGTTGCGCCTGCTTATATTGTCAGTAAGTTCAGGATACATCTCTTTTATGCGAAGCGTTTGATTATCAGTTTGCCGAGGTAGTTCACAAGCGCAGTTATCAGGAAGAGAAGCAGTCCGATGGCAATCAGGGCGCTCATTTTCAACCCTGACGCCTCACCGAACTGGTTTGCTATTACCGAAGCCATCGTGTTCCCGGGGGCAAAGAGCCCTTTCGGAATTACATTGGCATTACCAATAAGCATTGTCACTGCCATTGTTTCTCCAAGTGCCCTTCCCAGTGCGAGGATGAAGCTGGCGATGATTCCCGAGCGGGCAGAGGGGATTACCACGCTGAAGATCACTTCGCGCCGTGTGGCGCCGAGTGAATAAGCTGCCTCCTTAAGTTCTGACGGCACCATCGATATTATCTCTGCGCTGAGTGAGGTGGCATATGGAACAATCATTATCGCCAGCACCAGTGAGGCGGTGAAGACACCGAAGCCCTGGTCTGACAGCCCTGTAGCAACCAGCAGCGGACGCAGGGCGTAGAAACCCCAGAAGCCGTATACAATTGAAGGTATTCCTGCAAGGAGGTCTACAAGGCTGCGCAGTATCGCGGAAGTGCGGGTGCCATTGTAGTATTCGGCAATAAAAAGAGAGGTGGAGAAGGCCATCGGGATGCATATTATCAGCGCCAGGATGGAGGTGATGACCGTCCCGGCGATGAATGACATAGCCCCGTACTCCTCGCTTCCTGCCGTGGGATTCCAGGCTGAAGAGGTGATGAACCCCAACCCGAACTCCCTGAATGCCGGGATAGCCCCCCCGAAAAGGGAGACAACTATCCCGGCACTGAGAACCAGTATTGTCAGTGATGAGAAAAACAGCAGTGCTTTTGTTACCCTGTCTCCTGACATCGGATTATTTGAGAATGGTTTCGCCCTGGTAGGTTACAGTCTTGAGAAGTGTTGCAACCTGGAGAGAAGCATTCTGCGGCAGGGCTGCATAATGGACGCTTGTGGCAATTGCCTGTGCTTCCTCGCCGGTGAGCCATTTTACTGTGTTGACAGTGGCCCCGGCAGCTTCACGGGTATGATTGGCGTATGCAAGATCCCTGTAGAGGATGATCCATGTGAAGCTGGTGATGGGATAGGCTGAAGGATTGGAAGAGTTGGTAAGCATCACCCTGGTGTCAGCAGGTATCTCATCTGCGGCAGCAGCAGTGAACGACTCGAGGGTAGGCTCGATGAAAAAACCTGCGCTGTTCATCACCTTAGCCATGGGTATCTTCTGGGCGTATGCATATTCATAACCTATATAACCGATTGAACCCTTGCTCTGGCTGATGGTTCCTGCTACGCCCGGGTTTCCCTTGGCGCCGATGCCGGCAGGCCAGTTGAGAGCCTTGCCTGTTCCGAGCTGTGTGTTCCAGGCCGGGCTGACCTTCGACATGTAATCACTGAATATGTATGTTGTGCCGCTGCCATCGGAACGGTATACAACTGTTATCTCCATGTCCGGAACAATAACCCCCGGGTTGACTGCAAGAATCTTCGGATCATTCCATATTTTGATGTTTCCGAGAAAAATGCCTTCGAGAATCTCTGGGGTGAGCTTCAGATCGGTTACACCGGGAAGGTTGTAAGCTAAGACAACGGCTCCGATGCACGTGGGAATATGAACCACCTCACCGGGCATCTCTGCCAGCTCACTGTCAGATAGATACGCGTCGGTGGCAGCGAAATCGACTATCTGGTCACGGAGACTCTTGATACCGCCGCCGGAGCCTATGCCACCATAATTGATCAGCGGCCCGCCTGCTTCATTGTATTTTTTGAAGGCGAGGTTGTAGAACGGCTGGGGGAATGTGGCCCCGGCAGCCGAAAGGGTGACCTGTTTCTGTTTGCCGGCAGTTGAACCGCCACCCCCGCATGATACGAGTACCAGCGCCACTGCGGTAATCAGGACAATGATTCTGTTTTTCATTTCTTTTTGTATTGTTATGAAGTTAATGTTTTCATGGCACTTAATCTCCTTATAATCACCCTTTCTTCTGAGGTTGCTTTCAGAATTTTGCTTCCACGTTCAGTCCGAGAGTGGTGATGCCGGCAGACGTCTCCGCCGCGGGCAGATAAAAATTTAAGTTGGGAGAGATCCTTACATTCCTGACCGGTGAAAAGTCTATTCCGGCAAAGATGTAAGAGCCGTCCTTGTTCAGGTTCCAGGGATCTTCATCCGTTCCCATGATCACTGAACTGATCCTGTCATACCTTGCGAAAAGCCTGATCTTTTCTGAGACAGGGACCCTGGCAAAGAGGCTGATGCCTGAATAATCACGCCCTTCAGTCATTGAAGAGTTATCCTGCCTGAAATACTCAGCCCCGGCATTGAACTTCGGTCCCATCCATGCTGCAGTTATGCTGGCTGTCTGCTGTAACCTGCCTGAAGGACCCATCAGGTCATAGTAACCCCTGAAAAGGAGGTGTCCGGCAGAGGTGAGGGTGAAGCCTCCGGTGAGCCTGTACGTGCCATTTGGGTTTATATCCTTGAACCCGCGACCGTTTGTCACTGAAAGGTCAATGTCAAGCATGTCCCCGGCCTGGATCACTGTCATTATTCCAAGGTCGGCCACTTGTATCATACCGGAATAATCAATCGGAGGTTTGGTTACAAACCGGTACCCCCATACCTTTTCCATTACCGAAATCTGCTCGGTACCGATAAGACCGCCCCGCAAAAGTAATTTCCCGTTGTCATACTGGAGGTATGCGTTACGAAGATACCCGGAATAAATTGTCTTTCCGTTTATTACCTCAGTTGTTCCGTCATACATTATACGACTTGAAATATCTTTTGAGAAGCTGAAGTCATAACCGAAGTATGACCGTGTCACTTCAAACGCGGAATTGTTCGTGCCGTCAGTAAATGAAGTATGGTAGTTGGCATACAATAATCCGAAAAACTTTCCGGAAGGTTTGAAATCATCACTTTCCTGTGCCATGACAGGTACTGCCGACAGCATCATCATGCTTAGTACGACAGGTAAAATCTTCATTTTCATCAGATTAATTAATTGAAGGTTTGACAATACAAAAATCTTATGTTTTTGTCACATTCAGATTACACAAATGTGACAAAGTTGTTACAAACATAATACTCTGCAGATTTGACGATGTGAGTAAAAAGACTGAAAATCCGGTTGGTCTAAATCACTAACTTTACGGTACGATAATTGCGATTCACCGGATTGAGATATGAAAAAGACAATAATTGCCATACTGCTTGCGGCGCTTCTGCAGTCTGTAGCAGGGCAAAGCACAGAGAGACCCAATTACGGGCTCAAGTCACCACTCACTGCAGAGATAGTGCGGGTCGATTTCAACGCTGACGCCACAGTTGTCTGGATGACAATTGCGAGTGACATCAATAATGCATGGTTCTGCATTGACCGGAACACTTTTCTTGTCAGGCCTGACGGGATGAAACTGAAGCTTACCGGTTTGAAGGGGCTTCCGTATTGTCCGGCAACCTATAAGTTCAAACGGCCGGGTGACAGGACCTCATTTTCGCTCACATTTCCTGCGACAGGTGTTCTTCCGTGGTTTTCGATAGTCGAGGAATGTGGGGGAGGGTGCCTCTCATTCAGGGGAATAGTTACTGATGCCGGACTCAACAGCAGACTCAACGAGGCTTTCGCGCTGTCAGGCGCAGGCAGTTCAATGGCCGCCTACTGCATTTATGAGGAGATCATCAATGAGACCGACAGCCTGAACCTGGGCATTGAGGGCTCGGTTTATTCAGCTCTCATTATGCTGGATCGCAGCATGGGCAGGCCGGAGGCAGCACGGAACTGGTACACCAGGATGATGACATCCGACACTCCTGATCTGAAACTATACCTCGAGAATCTGAAACGTCAGGGGGTCGGGTACTGAATTTGCCCCGCCGGAAAACGATCTGCTGCAGTTTATCAGATGTGTCACAAAAACAAAGGCTGCCTCCAGTGGGAAGCAGCCTTGTCTTTTCACAGGTGACGGTTAGTTTCTAAAAGTGGAAATCGAGCCCGATGGCTGCGATCCAGGTTTTATTGTTGTATGTATTGATTGCAGGGGCCTGTACCAGTATGGGAGTTGTAGTAATCACATGGGTATAGGTCTCACTTGCCTCCTCATAGATTGTATATGAGCCGGCAAGGTTGATGTCAATCATATCATTGATTTTGAATCCGAATCCACCGCCGAATGTGTTTGTATTCAGGCTGAACCTCAGATCACTCTGGTACGAATCATTAACACCCGGGATAGTTGTAAGCCAGCCGGCACTTGCAAAGAGCCTGTCTGTAATTCCAACCTGTATTCCAAGTCCGGCTTCGATGAAGTTCTTGTCAATCATCTCAATATCCACATCCGGCATTCCGTCATAATCGACATTCTTGTCAAAATAATAGTTGAAGCTGCCTGTTACAAGGAACCTTTCTGACGGTTTTACTTCAACACCCACTGACAGGCTTGCCGGAATATCCTTGATTGCAACCGAGTCCTGGATGAAGAGACCTGCAGTCTTGTTGTCATTCACGGTTGTTTTGAGATCAAGATTTGTTTTGAACTCATATTTGACTGCAATGTTCAGGAGGTCACCGACAGGGGAGAAGTTGGCTGAGAGGATGGGGGTGAAACCCGTTCCCTTCATAACTGCATCTGCATAGGTATCTGATGTCTGTGCAGCTCTTGCAGGCTGCCCGATTGTAGTAAAGAATGCCGGTGCCGAAATCATTGCACCTGTCGGGTTGACAAGGGGGTGAACGGGATTGATCATTATATTTTCAATTGAGCCCTTGTATTTGTCGTTTGCAAACAGTACTCTCACGCCAGCGGCAACTGAAAACATATCATTTATGGCGTATGACAGGTTTACCTGCGGGCCCATGTAAATTGAAGAACCTTCGAAAGAAAGCGTCTCCACGGAATAATTTGTTGTTGTCAGCCCTGCACCGGTTAGAAGCGGTTTCAGGTCTGATATCTGCATTTCGAACAGGGCAAGTCCGTTGTCATATTTTGCTCCACCGCCGCCACCAACAGGGTTAAAGCCCAGTGAAAGAGCCAGCTTACCGGTTTTGTAAGCGGCATAAATGCCGGGGAAGAACGGGGCGCTTACCTTGCCTACATATTCCTTCGGGTTTCCGTTGAGGTAGAAGTAGTTTGTCGTGATTGACTTCGTCTGTCCGACGGTCTGGTTGTTGAGTGAGAGATGGAATCCGTCTGACAGTTTCGTAAGGCCTGCCGGGTTGAAATAAACCGCGTCAATGGCTGTGGAAGCATTACGGCTCTGAAGCCGGGTGAAAAGGGCACTCTGGTTTGTGTTTGTAACAAGACCGCCTGCGAAAAGCGAACCGGTAACAACAAGTGCGGAGAAAACTGAAATGATTTTTTTCATGAGCTTCTGGTTTAATTACACATTTTGAGTTTCACTGTGCATTATTTTAAAAAGTGGCGTAAAAGTATGAAAAAAAATGAATTATCCCACTATTGGCTGGCAATTAGCATTTTTAACATGTCTAATGCAGTCATAAAGAGCGTGGTTGCAGTCTTTCTATTACTCTGATTATTTTGCGGGATTTGTGAAGTTGCTCCATATTTCCTGCGCTAACCGTTTGTTGTAAATAATCTCATTTGCTATCGCCAGGTTATATGCAGCCTTTTCAGCCAGGGACTGTGAGGACGACTGTGACAGTTCAGTCAGCCGTCCGACAGCCTCTTCGGGCTTGCCCCCGACAATAAGCAGGTTGAGTTTTGTCAGTTCGCCTCCGCTGTAGAGCTTGCGGGTATAATCCTCGGTAAATGGGAAATACCTCCCTATGCAATCACGGGCAGCTGCCCCTGTCAGCAACTTTATCCTCTCCTTCTGGTTGCCTACGTTCGGGCCACCAAACATCCCGAAAATCGTGTATTTTGATTTGACATATGTGTTTTTCTCGCCGGAGCAACGGTCAATGACCTCTCCATCAGACCCGTACAGGGTCATGTAAGTATTGGCAAAGAGATAAAAATCCTTGGCAAGCATCGAACCACCCTCGTCATTTTCTTCAAGGTACATCTCCCAGTCTACCCATAGCCTTATCGAGTCAAGGGCAACCAGCAGGTTAGCCCCTGACCTGCTGCATATTGCCTTTACAGTGTCAGTGAATTCAGGATACTGCATCGACAAAACTGTAAATCCTTCTCTCAGGGAATCAGCAAGCATGAACACAGACCGCGGGTCTTGCTGAATGGCTGTGGACAGGCCTGTGGCATAACCCCTGACGGCAGAAGCATATCCGACTTCGTGCCTGTCTTTTATGTATTCAGGCTGCCTGTAATCATAGAAATTGACAAGGATGAACCTGTTGCTGTCAGCTGGCAGAAGCACCTCAGGCGGTGATGTGCTCTGCAGACTGACAATTGTGGAACAGGAGGTTGTAAGTGCAACGGTGATAAGAAGAGCAATCTGAAAGGAGTTTTTTTTCATCGGTTTTGTCTTCCTGATTTACTATAAAGTTATGCTAAACCGGTTTAATAACAAAAAAGAGGTGTCCATCGTTCGGATGGACACCCCTTTCATCATT
The DNA here is from genome assembly GCA_964635655.1 of uncultured Rikenella sp. Taxonomy (GTDB): domain Bacteria; phylum Bacteroidota; class Bacteroidia; order Bacteroidales; family VadinHA17; genus SR-FBR-E99. Next base: position 19,624 of record CAZWOC010000014.1, read on the forward strand.
ACTAACCTTGATTTGTATTAAGGTATTATCTCCACCTTGATGTCATCGAGGAAGATTCTGTTTTTGTTGTTTGTGACAACCGTCGGGCGCAGGTCGTAGTCATTACCCAGGAATTTTATCCGGGTCTCCGAAGTGGCTCCTGTGATTGTGAATGTACGGGTTGCCTCAGGGGCACTCCACATGCCAATGCAATAATCGGTGACATTCTCAGCAGGATAGACAGGCCAGTTGTCGATGATGAACTGATCCTGGCTTACAGTTCCAGGTCCGATGACGCTGACCTTAAGGAGATTATCATCCTTTGTTCCTGCAGCAGTCATGTAAGGTATGGCCTTAAATGTAACCCTGATGTTCTGAGTTCCTGTGATTTTCGACAGTGCAGGGGAGATCAGGTCACCGCCATAACTGGTCTTGCCCACCTTGACGAATCCCTGGCGTGCATAAAGCAATGCTGTGGGTTCACTCCCGGCTGGTACACTGCCTTCCACTGTATTAATTGTACTTGTCCAGCCCTTGTCCTTCTGATCCTGTGTCCATGCATCAATACGTGTTTCACCGGTAGTTGTATAGAAAACAGCATTTCCATAAGCCAGCCAGCTGAAGTTCTCCTCGAGGACAACCGTGCCGGGCGACTGGGTGAGTACCACCGTCTCAATCAACGTCGGGAACTCCGTGGAGGTAAGGGTCAGCGTCACCTCACGCGGATCAATGCTGGTATTCTCCTCAGCCACCAGGTTGATCTTCTGGGCAGTGACCGACTCTACAGACAGCCATGAATCGTCGCTGAGTGAGTAGCTCCATATGACGTTTGAGGCAACATCCACTGAGAACGGACCACCTGCGGCGGGAATAGTCACGGGTGCCGGGAGAGTGATATATGGTTCGTTAGCAGCCTGTTCGACACGGAACAGCACAGGCTGCTCCACCCCGTCAACCACGAAGGCTAAGTTGACTGTCCTTACATAAAATGTCTCATTGGCCGAGACCATGATCTTGAATATACCGTCAGCATCACCCTTGTCAGGGAATGCCTTAACCCAACCGGCCTCCTCCTTTTTCACAATCTGCCACGGCCTGTTGGAACGCACTACGTAAGTGGTATTCTTTGCCGCCTTTGTGAGTGTCAGTCCTGTGGGACTTCCTTCAATCGTGAAGAACGGATCTTCCTGGACTGGTTCTTCCTTGCATGAAGAGAGCAGGAAGACCGAGAGGAGGAACAGCGGAAGGATAATCAGCGCTGTTCTTCCAATGTTTGTTATGCTTTTGTTTTTCATCTCTTTACATTTTTGCTGGTTATTTACCTCCGGCAATAGCCTGTTTGCTCCACCATACCGGTGTCTTCATGTCATTGTCACCGCCCATTCCGCTGAGGGCTTCAGCAGCGTTTGCAGCGTTGGTGAGCATGGTGATGTTGGGATAGCCAAAACGTGTCGGAAATACATTGTCGTTGTAAATAGTTCCTTCCCCTATGGTGAGGACAGGGTATCCCGTACGGCGGTATTCATGGTATGCCTCCATTCCGACCCAGAAGAGAGCAAGCCACTTCTGGTTGCCAAGGAACTCTTCCTTGTCAGTTGCAAGGTCCCACGATCCAAGAGGTGATGCAAGATAGGTCTGGATATCTGCATTTGTGATCGTGACTGCCGGGTCTGAGAAGGCACCCTGCTCTGACCATTTCTTCATCGAGGCCTCGACTCCTTTTTCATAGTGTGTCTTCGCTGCAGCCTGGCCTCCGCTGATCCAGCCCTTCAGTGCACCCTCTGCAAGGATGAACTCAACCTCTGCATAATCCATGTAGGTAGCCGGGGCATCCTTCCTGCAGAAGACCTTGAAGTTAAGCCATGATGTTCCCCTGTCAACCTCGCTTCTCACTAGATCGGTGCAACCTGATACGGTTCCCTTCCACACATTTGTGGGATTAACCTGGGAATTCGGATTCTTCTTGCCGATGATCGGAAGACGGGGATCCACATAGATCTGGTTCCCGTTGATATCAGTCTGAACAGTAAGCTTTATAAGCTGTTCTGTGAGTTTCCTGCCGCTCGAGGTGAACTCGCTTTCAGTGGCGGTTCCGAAGTTGCTTATGTAGGGGTCAACACCGGTAAATTTGACTGTGGCATTATCGGCATTGGATGCAAAGACCGGGTATTTGACCGGGTCATTAATAATAGCCGTCATCCTGGTGCCTACGTTCATTTCGGTACGTCCGCTGACCCTGCAGAGAAGCCTCAGATAGAGTGAGTTGTTGAACTTCCTCCATGCTGCCATGTTGCCACCGTACATCCCGTCCTGATCAGGATTGAGAAAAACGGGGTTTGTGGCGTAGATGTCATTTGCCTTTTCAAGCTCAGCAAAAAGAAACTCATAGACCTCCTGCTGGGTGTTGAATTTCGGAGTCAGTGTTCCGCCGGGTTTTATTGCCGTGAAAGCCTCTTCATAGGGAATGCTGCCGAACATATCGGTCATGTTCGCAAAGAAGAGCGCCTTGAATGTAAGTGCAATGGCCTCGAGCGACCTGTCTCCGTGCTCAATTGAGAGCTCGTACATATGGTTTATGTTTTTGCCATATGTTGCATAGTGGCTCCAGAAACCGTACCAGTCCCTCGAGTCCTCAAGGAAATACTGGTGCTCCCTGCGTGTTACCCCGCCGGTGAAGGCGGTGAACTGGATAAGCTCGTTGTTGTAGTAATGCGTACGGTTCAGCCACTGGTTGGCAGAGTTGTAGAGGATGGGCTCGAACATGCCCGAAGGCTGTATCATTCCCACGAGGGTTTTGTTTGGATTCGTATTTATCTCCTCGAAATTGCCTGTGCAGGAGTAGAGTGATCCGAGAACAAGCCCGCAGATGATTAATATTTTTATTTTTTTCATTTGTTGCCTGTTTTTAAATTAGAATGAGAGTCTCAGGTTCACACCCAATGTCCGGGTCATCGGGTAGGCTCCGGCTTCGATGCCGTTGAAGACATTGGTGCCGGTAAGCATGCCACCCTCCGGGTCGAACTGAGGCCATTTGTCCCAGCTGAACAGATTGGTGGCGAATACTGCCAGGCTTGCTCCCTGGAGCACCTTCGTCTTCTGACAGAGAGAAGCAGGAAGGGCATATTCAAGACGCACCTCCTTGAACTTCAGGAACGAAGTCTCGAATGTGTGGGCTTCACCATTATAGCGGTCAAGAACCCTGCCCTGGTAGTAGGTGTAGATGTTACTGGTAACAGTATTATTTGGCTGGAAGGTAACTTCATCTCCCGTTCCGATCATATTCACTCCTTCTGCAACAATACCGTCATACCTCCCCTCAAGTGAGTTGGTAAGTTTTCCCTGGTATGAGAGAATGCCGTTTGTCACAGAAAACCTGTGGCCACCCATCTGGTATGAGAAGAGTGCGCTGAGAGAGAGGTTTTTATACCTGAGTGTGGTGCCGAAGCCTCCCTTCCAGTCAGGATTCACCTTGCCAAGGAAGTGGTCAGCTGTCCCTTCAACCGACGGGAGGCCGGTTGTGGCGTCAATCAGGACCTGTCCCGAGCAATCGACCTGGTTGCCGTTTCCGTCAGTATAGAATGAACCTTCAGGCGCCCTCTTCAGGGCAAAACCGTAAAGCTGGTACATCTCCTGTCCTACATAGGAATAGAGGTGAAGCCTGCCGCCTACTGTAGTACCCATGTCATGTTCATAGGGCTGGGAGGGGTCAATGCTTTCGTGAAGACTGACGAGAGTATTCCTGTTGGCTGCCCAGTTGAAGTTCAGGTTCCATGTGAAGTTGCTTGTTTTTACCGGGGTGGCATACATCCCTACTTCAATTCCCTTGTTTGTTATCTCACCAACATTTATTTTCATGCTGCTGGCGCCCACGATCGGGTCAATGTCAAGGCTGACGATCTGGTTGGTGGTTGAAGAAGAATAGAGGGCCACATCAATGCCAAGCCTGTTCCTGAACAGTTTTGTGTCAAGCCCGAGTTCCCAGCTCTCCATATTCTCCGGCTGAATCATCGGATCAGGAATCGTTGAAGGAAGAGTGTACCCTCCGCTTATGGAGGAGGCTGAATAATACTGGTCAAGTGAATATGGACTGGTGTCATTACCTACGTTTGCCCATGAGAGACGAAGCTTGGCCATCGAGACTGCAGGCAGATTCGTGCGGAAGTCGAACATCTGGTCTACAAGCATGCTGAGGGCCACCGACGGATAGAAGTATGACCAGTTCTTTGGTGACAGTGTGCTTGTCCAGTCGTTTCTGCCTGTAATATCCAGAAAATATGTGTCTTTCCATCCCAGGTTGACGAAGCCGTAAAGGCTGTTGATCATCTTGTAACTCCTGTAACTTGACGGACGGGGGTATATTCCGAATGGCACGTTGTCAATGTGATAGACACCTTCTATGTCAAGCTCGTCAAGCTGAACCGTATTGCTGCGGTAGTGATAACTCATGTTGTTGCCGCCGAATGCAGTTGCGGTTGTAAGCCTTCCGTCAAAGAAGCTTTTCTCGTATCTGAGGAGGAAATCGGTGTTGGCCTCGAAGGTGAGGAAACCCTGTTCACGGTAAAACCCGTTCTTCCATCCATAAGTCATCTTGGGTTTGCGCTGGGTGCGGAACTCGTTGCCGAAGTCCATACCTGTCCTGAGATCGAGTGTCAGCCCTTTTGCAATTTTGAACGTCAGTCCCATGTTTCCGAAAACCCTGTCCTTGTCAGTAGTGTTCAGTTCTTCGTACAGGACCCTGTAGGGGTTATATGATTCATTTCCGGCGAAAACAAGACTGTTCCCGTTTTCAGAGTCTTCAGAGGCCCAGTTGATTGCGTTGAACCTTCCTTCGAAATACTCATTGCGCCAGTCAGCCATCGAGTTGGAGTTGTATCCCCACATCAGGTTGTACATAACCGTTGTCTGGTGATAGCCGGCCATCGGCATGTTGTCACTGTCAGTACGGTAGTAATTGACCTTTGTATGGAAATCTATCCATTTGTTTACCGGGGTTTCAAACGAGAAGGCGTATGACTGCTTCTGGTACCCGGTATTGGGAAGTATCCACTTGTTCCTGGTGTCATTGAAGGAGAAGCGGGTGTTCTGTCCTTCACCGTTGCTTCCGCTTATGTCAACGGAGTTGCTCCATGTCACACCGTCCTGGAAGATGCCGGTAAACCAGTCATCCTGGTATACAAACGGTGTCCTCACTATCTCACCTGTCTCCCAGTTCTTTCCTGCATACTGATAACGGAGCTTGTCTTCACTGAACTCCTCGCCCCACGCATAGCGCGAAAGGTTTCTCGGGGGATAATCGGTTGTGCCTACCAGGCTGGGATCCAGGGTCCAGAAGTTATATTCATTAAGCCCCATGTCAGATCCTGACCCATACTGAGTCTGGAAATCGGGCCAGTAACCTGCCCTCTCCGTAACCACTGATGAGTTGACAGTGATACCGATCCCTTTTGTCCGGCGGCCTGACTTGGTTGTAATCACTATTGCACCGTTTGCAGCACGTGATCCGTAGAGCGCAGTTGCGGCAGGGCCCTTAAGGATTGATACTGATTCAATGTCTTCAGGGTTGATGTCGCTTGCCCCGTTACCGAAGTCAACCGGGAAGTCAGACCCTGAGTTTGTATAGCTGCTGCTTGACGATGTGGCTGTGGTTCCTGATCGTATGGGGACGCCGTCAACCACAAAGAGAGCTTCGTTGGATCCGTAGCTGAGTGATGCGTCGCCACGGAGTGTAACCCTCATCGAGCTTATCGGACCCGAGTTGGCAGTGTTAAAGGTAAGACCTGCAACCTTGCCTGATATACCGCTCAGCCAGTTGTTTGAAACTACCTGTGTAAGCTCCTCGCTTTCAACTTTGGATACGGCATATCCCAGTGATTTCTCCTCACGGGTCAGACCGAGGGCTGTGACAACCACAGCTGATACCTCAATGGCCTCCTCCTGAAGTGTCACATTGATAACACCCTGGTTGCCAACTGGAATCTCCTGCTTTATATATCCGAGGAACTGTATCTCCAGTACGGGGTTTGTGCCAGTCACCCTTATGGAATATGCACCCCTGGCGTCAGTGCTGGTTCCGGTTGTGGTGCCCATGAGCACCACAGTGGCCCCGAAGACCGGGGTGACACCGTCCGGCTCATACACCGTCCCGGTCACCTGCCTCTCCTGAGCCATCACCGGCAACATAACCAGTGCCATCAGGAAAGTGGCAAGGATAATCTTAAGATCTGGTTTGAATTTCATAGATTAGTGGTTTTAAGTTAGTTATTTAGAGTTATTGCATTGACCATGTGAAATCCTTGGGTCTTGTCATTGTTTCCGTAAAAATCCTCCCGAACCTGTCGGTTACCTTTATCTCCAGGGTTGAGGTGGCTGATGAAGCCCGCACCCTGAACATGTGCGATGTGTTGACAGTTACAAATGAACTTGTGGGGGTGGCACCTGCATTCAGCCTCTTTGCCTCGTATGAGATGATATGCAACGGATCCTTTGCAGTCACCCTTTCCACAGCCAGAGGCGTGCCGCTTTCGGTTACCTCCACAGACCATCCGGGGTCATATCCCCATACATTTATGAGCACGTCGTTTACCTGGTTGGGTGATGCGTAGACGCCGGCATACTCTGCAAGCGCTGCATCGGTGGAGTTGGGCGCAAATGCCGCAGCTGTGATTGCCACACTGTTCAGGTCATAACTCCTGAACTGATAAGTTGCAGGCTTGCCGATGCTCTTGTAGTGCCATTTTACACCCTTTCCGCTCATCTCCCACACACCGTACCCGCCGTGACTGCCATCCCTGCAGATATGGTTGTTGGCATAGCCTGTCTTGCCGGTCCACCACCATGTGGCGCTGACGGCGGCAGTATTATGCTCCATGACGGCGCCTGCATCAACTGTGTAGTTGATGTGGGTATGTCCGCTGACAAAGTGCACATTCCCGAAATCCTGCACAAGCGACCGGATTGTGCTTCCGTTATTGAGTACCACTGTATTTACCTCTTCGCCGGAGGCATTCAGTGTCGGGTTCCCGTAAAGAGGTGAGTGTATGAATATTACAACCGGTGTGCTCTTGTCGGTTATGGCTGCAAGATCCTTTGCCAGCCAGGCTGTCTGGGCTGAAACCACTATGTCACTGTAGCTGCGGTCACCTATAACTCCCTGGGCACCACCTGCATTGATGTACTGTATGTCATCAAGGATCACATAGTGAACCTGTCCGAGATTAAATGAGTAATATGTCGGACCTATCAGCTCCCTGAACGGAGTTTCCGGCGGAATGTCACCCTGAACATAGGGGTCATTGTCATGATTACCCATCATATTGAACATATTGCAGTTGATCTTCTTCATCTCAACCAGGTAGTTGTCAAGACGGAAGTTGTTCTCATACCAGTAGGCATCCCATGTCATGTCGCCCATCGCCACTCCGTAGACCTTTTTCCCGGCAGCGGTGTATGTGCTTATTGTGGCATTGACATCCGGAAGAAAACCGTTGCTGAACTGCGCGAGGTCATCATTCCGGTTGGCCAGGTGCCAGTCAGCCATGGCAAGCACAACATGATCATTGTTATCAGCGCGCACAAGCGCGAAATCATTCTGCTCAACAGAAGTGCCTCCTGCAAGTCTTTTATAGAACTGGGGAATATTGTCGCTGGCAGCGATCTCATAATTACCCGGAAGGGAAATGAATACAAATTTGTTCTGTTTGGCAGAGGGGAGGTAATAGATTCCTTCACTGTCAGTTACGGTGACTTCAACGCCGTCGGAAACTACAACGCCGGGAACTCCCTCACCGTCACAGTAGACCACACCCTTAAGAGTCATTCCCGGTTTGTCAGGAATGGTGTTGTCTGCAATCACGTTTACTGTCACTGTCCCCAGCGCCATGCTGTCATCACCCCGGATTACCGTGAGCCTGTACGTACCTGATGCAATGCCTTTGGGCAGGATGAACGTTGCGGTCTGCCCGGTCACAGCGCTTACTGCGGCAGTGTACGCTTTCCCGGCATCAGTCGTCAGTACAAACATGATCTGATCATTGACTTCAAATCCGCTTCCGGTCAGGGTTATTTCCCCACCTTCAGGCACATTCAGTGTGGCAGGTATAGAAACACCGGTTATCTTCAGCCCCTCATCAACCGGCGGCGGATCTTCCTTACAGCCTGTGCAGGCGGCAACCACCGCAATGAAAACTATTAATAAATGTTTCCTAATATCTGTCATTCAGTCTCCTTTGATTACTTGTTTGTTTGGTAATTATCAGAATATCAGTTAATAACATATATCCTGAGGGGTCTGGCAATACCTTTTCCTATTGCTTATATCCAAGATCTGCAAGAACTTCCTGCGGACTCTTCTCAGTGCTGGAAAGACGCAACTTACGGGCATAGTAGAACTCAATAGTCAGGTCGGTACGGTTTGTAATCATCCCGTCGGCCAGGGGAGAGGCCTTTTTACCCTCGCCGGTGCCGAAGTACTTTTCCATCTGCTCCACAGTGTTGATCGAATAGATGTTGGCCTTTAGTCCTGCTGCATGGATTTTTTCCGCAAAAGCGGGAGAGAGGCCGTCATTTTCTTCTCCGAGGTTGGTGCCGATAAACTGTGCTCCGCACTCCTTCGCGAAGGCGATAATGCTGTCTGTCACAGTCTCCTGTGCAAAGAGGTTTGTCCTGGGGTTGCCGATCAGGAAGCTGGCCGGGACCTGTTCACGAAAGACCCTTTTAAGGTTCATCATGCTGTTCTGTGAGAAGGACTGGACAAGGATTTTACCCCTGGTGCTGCCCACGTTTACCCTGTCACCCTTCATGAAAGGCTCATCGGCTGCAGGAATCTCACCTTCCAGCGGGTTCCAGCCTATCCTTGTGAGTTCATTGTAAACCTGTTCCTCTATTAACGGATACTCATCGGGTAGTTTGAACTCGATATACACTCCCGGCCGGTGGCCGTTATCGGAAGGATCGGCCTCATATTCAAAATGATAAATTCCGGTTTCGTCGCGGGTGAAGACACGGCTGCCGTCAGCGTTCCGCTTGATGCGTTTCCCCTCTGCGATGCGGAAGACATCTTCGAATGCAAGCACATTTTGCCCTGCGAAGCTCTGGCGTGCCTGGTCAGGATTCTTTGCATTGAAAGCGCTTCCGTTGTCAAGCTGCATTATCTCCTCAAATGTGAAGCTTCCAACGGGGTCAGCTTCCCTGCCGGGAAATTTATCTGCAACGTCGGTTGTACGTTTGAAATTCTTGTCGTGCATAATTATCAGCACGCTGTCCTTTGAGCGCTGCACATCAAGCTCCACGTAGTCAGCCCCTGTGTTGCGTGCCCAGCGGAATGCAGCTTCTGTAAGCTCCGGAGCCCAGTAAATAGTGCCACGGTGGGCTATGACGGCGTTGTCAGGCATGTAGTCCTGAACACCGTTCGATGCAGGAGTGTTGTTCCCGGCGCAGCCGGCAAGCATTGCGGTTATAGAAGCAGTCAACAACAGTATGTTTCTTTTCATATCGGCTGATTATTTTGGGTTTGCTATGTTCTGCCTTATCTTCCATTCTTCAGTGTGGAATCTGACTTTCGGGTCTCTCACATCGTTGCAGCGCACTATCAGGGCCCCTTCCTTCTCCCAGTACGATTTCACAGTAAGTCCGCTCATGGGGCCGTCTTCGGGGCCACGGACGGTGACGTCATCAGGGTTGACAACTATTTTCAGTCCGGCCGACTCATTCAGCATGTCCATGTCACCGCGGCTGTTGCCTCCGACAATGAGAGGCCTGGCCTTGATGAAGGTCTCGATAGTATGCGCCTTGCCGTCATCCTGGGGAATAGGAGGGATGATCTCGCCGGTGGTGACCCCTTCCTTTACGACACATTTGGCGCCAAGGATGTTTGTCACCGGTATGCCGTACTCTTCGGCTACGAACTTCTGGTAAAGAAATTCAGGTGATGCCGTAAGTATGTAAACCTCAAAACCGTACTCCTTCAGGTTGGCGACAAGCTGCTTCATTTCGGGGTATGTTTTGTTCCTGTAAGACTCCCTGTAGCATTCATAACCGATCATCTCTATCTCTTCCGGTGTCAGACCTGCCAGGAAATGAACCCTGTCTTCCACGTAGGGTTTGCCGACATTGTTCCCGTCCTTGACCATCCGGTCGAGTATCTTCAGTTTTTCCCTGGCATCCTTGTCCTTTCTCTCCTTCAGGACCACGTCAGCGTAACGGTAGAGTGCCTCGTCGGCAAGGTAATATGGCACCTGGCCGAAGGTGGTTCCGTCACTGTCGAACACTGCAACCTTTCTTATGTTCATTGTGATGGTTGAGTTAAGGAACCCTTCTATCCGGTCATTTACATCCTGTGACCAGCCGGAGATATGCCGGTAGGTCTGTGCGTTGACAGTCAGGGTGAGGCAGAATGCAGCTGCAAAAACAGTTACTATCAGTCGTTTCATTTTTTTCATTTTACGAGTCCGAGGTATGATTCCTTTTCCTTTTTCCATGTGGTTGCAGAGAAGACAGCCGCCAGAATGCTGGCAGCGATGAAGATCCAGAAGGTGGCGCTCCAGCCGAGGGTCACGTTGTCTGCCACGGCGCCGATGAGCACTTTCGAGAGAAGCGCATCCCCGATAAGGTATCCGAAGAGGCCTACGAAACCGGCAGCGGTACCGGCGGCGTTCTTAGGCACGAGATTGACAGCCTGCACTCCGATCAGCGCTACAGGTCCGTAGATGAAGAAGCCTATTGCTATCAACGCCGAGTAAACCACGGTGACTCTTGTTGCATCGGGGTCGGTGCCGAAAGTATTGGCAAAGAATGAAGCCACGGGGACAGCTTTCCAGTAGAGCAGTACACTGAGGAGCACCAGGACCATGTAAATCACATTTGCAGGAGCACAGCGGCCTTTGAATACCTTCGATGAGATCCAGCCTATAAGCACCATTCCCGGTACACCGGCATAGTTATGCAGTGAGAATGCCATCTTGCTCTGCTCGCTTGTAAGCAGCCCGGCTTCCTCGCAGTATGTTGGCGCCCAGTCGCCGATGCCGTACCGGATAAGGTAGACAAAGACGTTTGCAAGGGCTATCAGCCAGAGTACCCTGTTTGTGAAGATGTATTTAACGAAGAGTTCCTTTACCGGGATTTTCTTGTCAGAACTCATCTCCTTCTGTACCGGGATGTCGTTTCTGTATTTGTCGATGGCCGGGAGGCCGCATGACTGGGGTGTGTCTCTCAGGGCCCACCAGCAGAAGAGAGCAAGAAGAAGTGCCACGGCGCTGGGGAAGATAAAGACTATCCTCCAGCTCTGGTCAACCATCACACCCCCGCCGATATCCACAAGAAAGAACCCGCTGAAAAGCACTGTGCCCCATGCCGCAAGGTTGCCCATAAGGCCGCTGCCGACAGTGTGGGAGGTGTTCCAGATACCCATCTTGAAGCTTCGCTCCTTGTGCGAGAACCAGTGAACCATTATCCTGCCACACGGTGGCCACCCCATGCCGCCAAGCCATCCGATGACAAGCATGAAGAGAAATATTATCCATACTGCGCTTGTGGCAAAAGGAAAGATCCCGACCGACATCATCAATATTGATGAAAGTATGAGGCCTATGACGAGGAACTTCCTTGCATCTGACCTGTCTGAAAGGGCGCCCATGATGAATTTACTGAAGGCATAGGCAATTGAAATTGCCGACAGGGCGATGCCAAGCTCCAGCTTTGTGTATCCCAGCCCCCCGTTTTCAACAGGCTGAATCATTCCCGGTATTGCCAGCGCCAGGTTTTTCCTGACAAGGTAATAGGCTGCATAACCGATAAAGGCTCCCAGGAATACCTGGAGCCTGAGCCTTTTATAAGTTTTGTCCACTTTGTCCTCCGGGAGAGGATCCTTGTATGGCGGCGGTTTCAGAAAGTTTATCATGTGTTCTTCGGTTGTCAGGTGTAGCTGTTTTGGTTTTAAGCTGTCAAATATTGGGTTTCTTTCTTTTCGTGCCGATTCTTTAACATTAATTAATTGTTACATCTCATTTCGCTGAATCCCGTGCATCTTTGTCCCAGGGCCACGGCTTGACTTTCAGACGCACAGCCTCCTCCTCCCATTTTGCAGCCATCTGCCTTACTCTTTCAGGGTGCGCTGAGGCAAGGTTCTCCGTTTCCGAAGGATCTTTTTCCAGGTCATAGAGTTCCCACCGGCCCTCATCTTCGGGTGTGAATTCCATCGGGGTTGCCACTTTCGAAACCAGTTTCCAGTTCCCCATGCGTATAGCCCTGTTCCCTTCATGTTCCCAGAACAGGAACTCACGGTCAAGCCTTTTGCCCTCGAAGGCGGGTACGAGACTCAGCCCTTCGGGAGGGGTGGCCGGGGCGCCGTGAAACTCAGCCGGGAAGTTCACCCCGGCAAGCTCAAGGCAGGTGGGCATTATGTCTATCAGGTGGCCCGGCTCATCAGCAATGACTCCCTTCCGGGTGAGTCCTTCAGGCCAGTGGACTATCAGTGGGGTTGCAATGCCTCCCTCATGGACGAATGACTTGTAGTACCTGAACGGGGTGTTGCTTGCATTTGCCCATTCCTCACCGTAGGCCACCCAGGTGTCAGCCGGGCCGGGCGTCACGCCGCGGCCGCTGCGGATGAACCTGCCGTCACGGGTGTACTCCGGTTTTCTTACAGTAAGTATCTCGCCCTGCGGGTAAGGATGCAGCTCTTTCTGCTCATCAGTCAGCGGTTTTGCCATCCTGTTTGTGAGCACAGGTTCGGCGCAGCCGCCGTTATCCTGCATATATAATATAATTGTGTTGTCAAGTTCCCCCTTTTCCTCAAGGGCCTTGATAATCCGGCCTATACCCTGATCCATCACATCAATCATTGCAGCATATGTCTCCATGCGACTCTCCTGCCACTCCTTCATCGTTTCATCCTCCCATGCAGGAATCGTCTCAGTTCTCCCGGAAAGGCGGTGGTCAGGGGTGATGACACCGAGTTCCTTCTGCCTGCTGAACCGCTGTGCCCTGAGTGAGTCCCATCCTATATCATAGACACCTTCATATTTTGCAATTTCTTTTTCGGGTGCGTGGAGGGGCCAGTGTGCCGCGTAATAGGCAACATAGAAAAAGAAGGGTTTGCCGGCAGGATTTTCACGGATATATTTTACTGTAGTGTCGCTGATTGCGTCCGTATAGTAGAAGTCATCACCGGGGGCGATGAATTTGTTTCCGCTGAGGAGGGTAAAGGGATCCCAGTAGCTGCAGGAGCCGCTCAGGTGACCGAAGAAACGGTCAAAGCCGCGCTGCAGGGGCCAGTTGGTGGTGTCAATGTCAGTTCCCTGCGGCATGTTGGAGGCATTCATGCCCCATAGGTGCCACTTGCCGGTCATGTATGTCGCATATCCGGCTTCATGGAGAAGCTCAGCAATTGTGGCAGTATTTCTGTTCAGGTCATCAAGGTAACCCGGCTCATCCCACAAAGGTCTGGTTGCCAGGTGACCCATTGCTGCCTGGTGGGGGTAGAGACCGGTGAGAAGGGCGGCACGGCTGGGGCTGCAACGGGCAGTATTATAAAAGTGTGTGAAGCGGATTCCACCTGCGGCGAGCCGGTCAAGGCTCGGTGTTTTTATCTCCGAACCGTAAGGACCGATATCTGAATAACCGATGTCATCTGACAGGATCACAATAATATTGGGCCGGTTTGTTTTTGATTGTGATGTGTCTTTTCCTGAAGTGCATGAGACGATGCAAAGGGATACAAGCACCGCACCGGGTAACAATTTGAAACCCCTGGCACCAGTGTTTTTGCGGCTGCTGTGACTCTTCATCTTAGCTGGTTGTTCTTGAATACCCTGACCTTTATGTTATGTCCCTGTCACACTCCACTATTGCCTACTGCCTACTGCCTACTGCCTACTGCCTCCTACGCCATCACATAGCCCCTGGCTAATTCAGTATACTCCTCAACCTGCTGCCTGACCCAGTTACTGTCTTTGTTCAGCTCTGTTGCCATTATCTCTGCCACCCTGGGAGCCATTCCGATAGATTTTCTTGCATCCAGATAAAGCACCCTGACCCTGCGTGCCAGCACGTCATCGACAGTACGTGCCATCTCCCTGCGTACAGCCCAGATGACCTCGCCGGCAGTGAAATCCGCGTCGTTGTCAAGCTTCTCTGCCCATGCCGGATTTTCCTTTTGCATGTTGAGTATCTCGTCCAGGTCGCTGCCGTAAATATACATACGGTTGTTCCTGTCAGGGTTCTCGAAATATCCGTGTATCCTGAGGTTTTTAGTCTGGCATTGCCTGAATGGCAGGTCAGAGGCTTTAATTCCCGCGTTGATTGTATCCTCTGCCATTTTGCGGTAGGTTGTCCATTTTCCGCCCGTTATTGTTATCAGTCCTGAAGCCGATACGACGAGCTTATGGCTGCGTGATATTTCCTTTGTTTTTGCCCCGTCGCTGCCGTGTTTTGGCGCCGCCAGCGGGCGTAATCCCGCGAAGACGCACAGCACGTCGCTCCGCTGAGGCTTCTTCTCAAGGTACCTGCCGGCTGTCTCAAGTATGAAGTCAACTTCCTCGTCGAGGGCTTTTGGTTCGAGGACGAACTCCTTGACGGGAACATCTGTAGTGCCAAGTATAACGCGGTCATGCCATGGAACCCCGAACATCACCCGGCCGTCGCTTGTTTTCGGTATCATTATGGCGTCATCTCCGCCAAGGAAACTTTTATCGACAACAAGATGCACACCCTGGCTGGGTCTGACAAGCGGTTTCTCTTTGGGATTGTCCATCCTGATAATGCTGTCGACAAAGATGCCGGTGGCATTCACTATGCATTTACCCTCGGCCGTGAACTCTGCCCCGTCAAGCTCGTCCCTGCCGACAATCCCGCAGACCTGTCCGTCGGTATTCTTGAGGAGCTGTATCACCTTCGCATAGTTTATCACGGTGGCACCTTTTTCAATTGCAGTCTGCATCAGGTTGACAGCAAGGCGGGAGTCGTCAAACTGTCCGTCATGATAGACAACACCTCCCCTGAGCTCCTTGCGGACTATCCGGGGGATAGAACTGATAACCCTGTTGCGGCTCATCGGGAGTGAACGTCCGAAGCTCATGCTTCCCGACAGGAGATCATAGAATGTAAGACCAAGGGTGTAGAAAGGTTTCTCCCACCACTTGTAATTACCGATTATGAAACGCTGGTTCTTTACCAGGTGCGGAGCATTCCTGCGGAGATAACCTCTCTCACGGAGAGCCTCCCTGACAAGGGCGACATCACCCTTCTGCAGGTAGCGGACTCCTCCGTGGACAAGCTTTGTGCTTCGTGCCGATGTGGCTTTGGCAAAGTCTGACTGTTCGAGCAGCAGTGTGCTGAAACCCCTGGATGCAGCATCCACAGCTATGCCAAGACCGGTAGCGCCTCCTCCGATTATAACGAAATCCCACTGACGCTTCCTGTCTTTCAAATCCTTTATAAAATCTTCTCTTTCCAATTTGTTTATGCCTTAATTATGACTTATGTCAGAAAAACATGGTAAATGTATTACAAGGATTTCTGAATTCAAAACAAAAAAGAAAGAAAAAGCAATATATCGTAAGATTTTAAATCTTAATTAAATTTCTTTTTATTGTTTAATATTACTTTTGTTTTTACATTTGATTTGAATTAAGGAACGCCGTTAATATTGCTGAAACTATGAGAAACATTGCACAGCGTCATAAGATAATACTGGCTGAACTTGAAAAGGATGGTTATGTCAGGGTGCATGACCTTAGCTTACGGTTGGGAGTTTCAGAGGTTACGATTCGAAAGGATTTGAAAGACCTTGAAGACCGGAAGCTGCTTATCAGGAGCCACGGGAGTGCAGGGCAGGTGAGCTCACTTACAATTGACAGGCATATTGACGAGAAGGAAAAAGTACAGGTTAATGAGAAGACGAGGATAGCCCAGGCGGCAAACAGGCTGCTTGCAAAGAATGACCGGATAATAATTGCATCCGGCACAACTGTACTGGCTTTTGCACAATATATTACAATTGCAGATCCGATTACCGTGATCACCCCTTCGGTAAAAGTCTCACTCATTCTGAGCTACAAGCCAAATATTGATATTATCCAGCTGGGAGGATCACTCCGGAAGAGCTCAGCATCTGTAATAGGACCGTATGCAGAGTCGCTGCTCACAGAGATGATGTGCAGCAAGTTGTTTATCGGCATTGACGGTCTCGATCTGGATCACGGGCTTACAACAAGCAACATTGCTGAGGCGCATCTGAACCAATATATGATCAATGCAGCCCAGGAGGTGATTGTGCTGGCTGACTCAACCAAGTTCGGGAAAAGGGGATTCGGGAAAATATGCAACCTGAACAAGGTTCACCATATAATAACCGACCGCAATGCCCCGGGCAATTTCATCCAGATAATCCGCGAGAAGGGGATAGAGGTGACGTTGGTTTAGGGGGGGGGCTGAGAGTCTGAAGGTCTGAAGGTCTGAGGGTCTGAGGGTCTGAAGGTCTGAAGGTCTGTCGCTGCGCGATACCGGCCCTGCAAGCTGGCTCCTGCTAAAATGACCCACCGGGTCATTTCTTTACGCTTGGCCCTGGTCTTGCGGTCCTGCGGTCCTGCGGCTACTGCCGACTGCTGACTGCCGACTGCCGACTGGTACTGCCGACTGTTGACTATACTAATGTTTCCCCTTTAACCTGGCTGCTTCGCCATAATGGTCCACCGGGTTATTACTTTACGCCCGCCCCTCTATTGCCTATTGCCTATTGCCTATTGCCTCCTGAATTTGTATTATAAATGTTGTATAACCTCACATAATTCATATCCCCCATGATGCCAGCCGGAGAGGATTATTAAATTTGTACAGACCACCGTAAAAACAGAATTAATATGGCAGGGAAGTCACTATTCAGAGTATTGGCGGCAATGACCGCTATTGCCGTTGCTGGCTGCGTTACACAGAAAAAGGCCGTGACAGGGGATCCTTCAGGCCGTACACCCTCAGCCGAACGTGAGTTTCGAGCTGCCTGGGTTGCCACAGTTGACAACATCAACTGGCCCAGCAAACCGGGTCTCTCCGTTGAAGAGCAGAAAAGTGAAGCCACAGCCCTCCTTGACCTGTTGCAGAAAAACAACTTTAACGCCGTGATCTTCCAGGTCAGGCCACACTGCGATGCGATGTACAAAAGCGACATCGAACCATGGTCATACTATCTTACAGGTGAGGAGGGCAAGGCCCCCGATCCTTATTATGACCCGCTACAGTTCTGGATCGACGAGGCACATGCCAGGGGACTTGAACTCCATGCATGGCTCAATCCTTACCGCGCACACCACCCGGCAGGAGGACCTGTAACTGATGCATCAATAGTCAGAAAACGTCCTGACCTGGTGCTGAAGCTTGAGGTCGAAAACTACTGGTGGATGGACCCTGCCCTGAAAGGTACACAGGATCATTCCTACAACGTCGTAATGGACCTTGTGAACAGATATGACCTTGACGGAATTCATTTCGACGACTATTTTTATCCCTATCCTGATTACAACAACTTCAAGGATTTTCCTGATGACAAAAGCTGGCAGGCATACCAGTCCTCCGGCGGCAAACTTTCCAGGTCTGACTGGCGGAGGGATGCTGTAAATACATTTATTGAACGTCTCTATAAGGGCATCAAGGCTGATAAACCCTGGGTCAAATTCGGGCTGAGCCCCTTCGGAATATGGCAGCCGTACAATCCGCCCGCAATAGGAGGAGGTTTCAACCAGCATGAGACATTATATGCTGACGCGAAGCTGTGGCTGAACAAGGGATGGATCGACTATTACTCACCGCAGCTTTACTGGCCTATCAACCAGATTGCCCAGAGCTTCCCGGTGCTGCTTGGATGGTGGAATGAGCAGAATCTGAAGGGACGTGGTCTATGGCCGGGGATAAGTATAGGGCTGACTCCCGTCTCCAGGGCTGCTGATGAGACAGTAAACCAGATAATGGTAACACGAGGCATTCTTCCGGAAAGTCCGGGAGTGATTCACTGGAGCATAGGACCGCTTGTCAACTCTCCCGAACTGGAGAAGGCGATAGCTGAAGGGCCTTACCGCAGGCAGGCTCTCGTACCTTCCATGCCATGGGTCGATACAAAAGCTCCGGCGCCGCCTGTCATGACAACAGAAGCTGAGAACGGTACGCTGAAGATATCATGGACTCATCCAGATCCGGCCGACATCGGCCGCTGGGTTGTATACTACAAGTACGGGGCACAGTGGAATCATAATATTCACGGGAACAATGTCACCGGTGACGCATTACAGGCCTTCACATTGAACCGGGCTTTCCTGAGCCGTACGCCCCGGGCGGATATTAAAAGCACTGAGCGGGCTTTTCTAAAGCTTGACAGTATCGGCATCTCTGCTGTTGACCGTTTTGGCAACGAGAGTGTCATAACGAAAATGGCAGTGACCGGGTTTACCTTCGCTGATGCCCCGGATACTGACAAAACACTCTCTGAATTCTATGAAGGAATGAAGAAGCCGCCGGTGCCGGTGCCGGCTGTTACCCCGGGTATAAATGTTCTCATTGATGAACACCTTGACCTTATCAAAGGGAAAAGGGTAGGCCTCATCACAAATCCATCCGCCGTGGGCATCGATATGCGCAGTGTGGTTGACATCCTGGCCACAACCCCGGGAGTTAACCTTGTGGCTCTGTTCGGTGCGGAACACGGTGTAAGGGGGGCACAGCAGGGCCGCATCTTCGCCGACGGCGCAAAGGACCCGGCAACGGGAGTGCCTGTTTACAGCCTTTATGGCACCTCGTGGGCGCCAAGGCAGGAGTGGCTCGACAGCATCGACGTGATGCTCTTCGATATACAGGGAGTCGGCTCTGCCTGGTATACATTCAAGTTTTCGATGTCATGGGCTATGGAAGCCTGCGCAAAGGCAGGGATACAGTTTATCGTCCTTGACAGGCCAAACCCGATAGGCGGGAGGGTGGTTGAAGGCCCAATGCAGGATACAATCAGCATATATCGCCACCGGCTGCCGCTGAGGCACGGAATGACCTACGGCGAACTGGCGATGATGTGGAATGAGACGGAAGGCTACGGCGCTGACCTCACTGTGATTAAAATGAAGGGCTGGCGCAGAAACATGATGTGGAACGAGACGGGTCTGCAATGGGTGATGCCCTCACCGAATATTGACAACTGGGAGACCGCTGTGGTATACCCCGGTCAATGTCTCTTTGAGAGGACCAACATGTCTGAAGGACGGGGCATGACAAAACCTTTCATTGTCACCGGGGCGCCATGGGTAAATGCAGAGAAGGCGGCTGCTGACCTGAACTCACGCGGGATAGCCGGGGCCTACTTCAGGCCGCTGTATTTCATCCCGCGCTCATCAGGCGACAGGAGCTTCAGAAGCGGAAAACCGTGGGACAAGATGTGCGGCGGTGTGGAGATAATTGTCACCGACCCGGCTGCATACCGTTCAGTGGAAGCATCGCTTCATGTTATAGATGCTTACAGGAAAACAAGTCCCGATTCACTTGTCTGGTCACCTCCTGTCATTATGAGGAAGCTCAATGAACCGGGAGTGACAGTGGAGGAGGTCGTCAAGGCCTGCCAGGATGATGTAAAGGAATTTATTGAAATAAGGCAGAAATACCTGCTCTACAGATGAAGACGAATCTGGTCTGTATAGCGCTGGCATCCATCGTGCTTGCCGGTTGCAGCACCGCAGGCACGACAGCACAGACAGCCGGTGCAGAAAGGAAGGGTGCTTCCAGTGTGGCAAACCGGGCCGGCCGGGCTGATGCTGCACACACAGTGACGACAGCAACCGCCCCGACGACAGCAGCCGGAGAGGCCCTTGCAGCCATACCCTGCCGATGTGACACCCTCGGTGAAGGTGTTCCATGGGTCAGGTTCCTCAGACTCCCGGAGAAGGTGACCTGCCAGGAATCGTTTGACGTCCTCTGCAAGAGTCAATACCCTGCCACTGTAAGCATAAACGGCCAGGCAGTTAAACAGTACAAAACCGGGATATTCTTCTCGACAGTCAAGTTTACTGAGGGAGTGAATAAAATTACGGCTGAGGCTGTCTGGCCTGACGGCCGTGAAGCCGTCTGCGAACAGGTGATTTATTACCAAAAGTGCGATCTGACAAGGAAACCATTTCCTCTGTGGATAGAGAAGCAGTCTTTTGAGCCGGGAGGTGACCTGGAATTGCTTCAGGACGAGGTGGTGAAGGTCAGTTTCAGGGGCTCGAAAGGGCAGGAGGCCTGGGTTGACATCAGGTCAGGAAAGAGAAGCATAAAATGCACCAGGGAAGACTTTGATGATTACAGCATCTACCGGGCGGAGGTAAACATGCGCGGGCTTAAAACCGGAGTACCCCATACCCTGACTGCCAGGCTTGTCCCGGCAGCAGGTGCCCCGGTCAGGGAAACCTACAGGCCTGATTTTTCAAGGACAATCATTGTGAGAAATAAGGAGGATTTCCCGCTGGTCAGGGTAAAGAATGACTATTCAAGGCTGGTTTATAATCTCGGTGCCCCAAGGCTGGGCGGACCCATCCGCTCAGAGCTCGGTCAAGGTGTGATCCTGAAAACCTGCGGAAAGACCGGTTCCAGCTTCAGAATAAGGCTGAGCAACACCGAGACGGGATACATCAGCGAAGAGGATGTCGAGGTGGCTGAAGGCAGCAGGGAACAGCCCATGTACAGTGTAACCAGCATGTCATGCGGGCCCTCGGCAAAAGGAGATGTGGTATCGATACCATACCTCGAACCGGTGCCTTACGAAGTTTATCCTGATCCGGATGGAAAACGCCTTGTGGTGACCCTCTTTGGTGCTGAGTCAGCTGCCACATGGGTAAGCCACCGGACGGGCTGCCGGGTGGTCGACAAGCTCACATGGGAACAGAGCACCCCTGAAACATTCAGGGTTTATGTGAATCTTAAGACTGAAAATATCTGGGGATATGACATCAGGCCGGTCGGACGAAGCCTGGTTCTGAGCCTGAGAAATCCTCCGGTATTTGACCAGGCCGGAGAAAAGCCACTTGCAGGATTGAAGATTGCAATCGAGGCAGGCCATGGGGGCTCCGGTACCGGAGCAATTGGCCTGTCAGGACTTGTTGAAAAGGACATCAATCTGGATCTGTCATTCAGGCTGGGAACACTGTGTGATTCAATGGGAGCAGCTGTTGTGCAGGTAAGGGAGTCTGATGCAGACATGACTTTGATTGAGAAGCGTGAAAAGGCAATCAGGGCCGGTGCCGATATCCTGATCAGTATTCATGCAAATGCCGGCGGAAGGGGGTATCTCTCTGTGTCAGGCACCAGCACCTACTGGCACAATCCATTCTGGGCGCCGCTGGCGCAGACAATTTATGACCGTCTGCTGGAGACAGGCCTTGGTGAATTCGGTGTGGTGGGATCATTCAACTATACAGTCACACGTGCATCACAGATGCCCGCCGTACTGGTGGAGCAGGCTTTCATGACCCATGCCGGGGATGAGGAGAAACTGGCAGACCCGGAGTTCCGGCAACAGATGGCAGTTAAGATATGCGAGGGGATCGTTGATTACCTGAAGCTCATGGGAGGACAGACCGTACCATGTGGTGATACACACCTGACACCAGAAGATTGATTGACCGGGTGAGGCAAAAAGCAGCGCCATGCCAGCCCTTATGTCAGTACCCGAAGTGAATTACTCAGCGTGGCAGATAAAATAACAGGATATGTTTCCTCGAGGTTCGGGATAGAACCTGGGCGGGAGGCAACCGTTATATAACGGCGGGCCCGGAGGTCATCACCTCCTGCAGCCTTCTCTGAAGCATTGAAATCACGTCTGCGGGCTCAAGACGGTATCCTTCAGCAGCCACCGAAGTGACAAATTCACTGTGACTCCTGCCGGCGCGGTAATCGGGCTCACGGCCCGGATGACGCAGGTAACGGCTGAAGATTGCCGGATCCTCCCCGAGGTTCAGCACTGCATGGTACACCAGCCTGTCGCTTACCTTCCTCATGGATGATCCAAGTATCTTTCGGTTGCCGATTGTGATGTCGGAAATTCCTTTTGAACCCAGCCGGCTGACGCCCATCTCTTCGAGTCCCGCAATCACCTTACTGTTTACAATACGGAAATACTCCCTGAAAGGAATCATCACCGGAAACCTCCTGGCGACCGTGAAGGCGATTGTCGACGGAGTCAGTATCACTGTCTCTCCACCCGACGGCCGTTTCGTGACACGAAGGCCGTTAGCTGCCACAGCATCAGACAGCAGCGAAGATTCGACACTGTTGGATTGACCCAGCACTATAACAGTCTCCTCCGGTTGCCAGGCAAGGATTCCCGTGGCAGATCCCCTGAAAAGAAAGGCATCCGGGAGGTCATATTCGGTCAATGTCACGGACATGGGAGGTGATCTTCTTGCTATCTTTATCTCCTGTAACAGAGAAAAACTTCTCCAAATTAAATAAAAAAGATGCAGCATGGAGACACCCGGGGATAATTGGATTGATTTCAGACACCCTGAACTGTGGGATGAGCCGGATTATATCCGGAAGGAGATTGCCTGTACAATGAGCCATATATACCGGCATGGAATGACGACCACCTCAGGTGGAAACCTTTCTGTGACTGACAGCCTCGGAAACATATGGATCACCCCTTCGGGAACCGACAAGGGGTCGATGATGCCTGACGATGTTGTATGCGTTGCGCCTGACGGAACCGTCGGGGGGCTGCATAAACCTTCGATGGAGTATCCTATGCACCGTGCTGTCTTTGATGCCAGACCTGACATCAGGGTGCTTGTACATGCGCACCCGCCGGTATTGACATCGTTCAGCATCATACACCGCATACCAGATACTTCAGTTGTGAATGAATGGCGGGAACTGTGCGGACAGGTCGGTTACGCGGCGTTTGCGATACCCGGGAGCAAAGCCATGGGAGAGATTGTTGCATCGGAGTTTAGCAAGGGTCATGATGTAGTGATAATGGAGAACCACGCTGTGGTGGTGGGAGGCAGAAACATGGCAGAAGCCCTGGCCCGGCTGGAGACCCTTGAATACTGTGCCTCGGCGATTTATGCTGCCGGGTTTCTGGGCGAAAATTTTATGTCTGTTTATGCCGGGGATGAATACTACGGTCGGGCCGATGGTGGTTTGGCTCAGTCTTCCGGCAGAGTGTCGGTGCCTGCATCTGGCGGCTGTATTCAGCCTTCCGGCAGGGTATCGCTCCCTGCATCGGACGGCAGCATTCAGCCTTCCGGCAGAGGATTTCTGGCTTCATCAGGAGGGAGTACTCAACCTCCCCGCCCGGAATCACTGTCTGTATCATCGGGCAATGAGATGAGTCCCGACGAGTTACTGCTTGCGGAAGAGATTTGCCATATGGCTGGACGAGCATGCGAAAGAGGACTGATGTACGGTTTCTCCGGGACTTTGTCGGCGAGGAGACCTGCCGGCGGGTGCCTCATAACCCCTGAAAATGTATTAAGATGCAGCCTCGGAAAGGATGACATTGTGACCTGCTCAGGCGGAGGAGAAGGCCGCTTTAAAGAGGAAAGGCTGCATTCTGAGATCTATCGTAGGTTTCCCGCCGTCAAGGCGGTGATCACAGCCCGGCCATCGAACCTTATGGCCTTCGCTGTTACAGGCAAGGAGCCAGATGTGAGGACCATCCCCGAGAGCTGGCTGTTGCTCCGGGAGTTGCCGGCAGTGACCTGTGGTGAACCTGAACCGGATAACGAATGTGTATTTGCCAGGCTTGCTGCAGGCTTGCCGGCTGTGCTGATCTGCAATGATTCGGTGCTGGTGACCGGAGAGAGCCTTCTGCAGGCGTTTGACCGTCTCGAGGTGGCGGAGATGACTGCAAGGTCTCTGATCCTTGGCGAGCCTCTTGGCTCCGTTAAACCCATCAGCGCTCAGAATATAAAAAATATGCAGAGAGAGTTCGGAATCGCGGACTGATACAGACGCACGCCGGTCAGAGTGCCTTGCCAGGGCACACACTGGATTATGCCCAACATGTTATTTCCCGGCAGGAAAACCTACTGTCTGGGCGAGTATAATCACCTGCAGCGGTTTCAGCCCCATCTCCGGCGCGAGCTTGTCGCGCGGAACCATAGCCCTGATGACGCACGACATCCCCTCGGAGGCGCACCACAGGTACACATTCTGGGCCATGAAGCCGGTGTTGGCCCATGAAGAGAGCTGATCAGTATCGGTGACCTGCTGCCCCTCCTTCAGGCCCCGTTTCGCAAGATCGGCAACATAAACAAGGTTGACAGGCGCCGTGGCTGGAAAGTCCTGGGTCCCGGTCAGGGCACGTATGTCCCTGCCATGAACCTGCTTCAGGCTGCAGGCTGCGGCATCATAGAGGTAGAGTCCGCTCTTAAGGGCCACAAACACATCCATCTCCTGCCTGTTGTGCGATGAGGGTGCCGTGCGCTTGCCGTCAGCCTCGCGGTTGATCCCCCACGCCGCCCAGAGGAGATCGGAGAGTTGCTGAAGGGAGAGATCCTTTTCTGAGAATTCCCTCGATGAACCCCTGTCGTTCAGGGCTTCCATAAGCGGTTTGCCACCCTTCCTTGAGGGAACTGGAAGCTGAATATCCTGTGCGTTTACCATGACCGGTACAAATAATAGGTTAATAATCAGTAATGCAGTAAAACCAGCAGTTGTTTTTTTCATGAATTCGGGAATTTGCCGATGAAGTTAACAAAAAAGTCCTGAAAATTCATTTTCCTGTTGATGCTGCAATTGCGCTGACCGGCCTGGTACACTTCGCGCACAGTATTTTCAGGCTCACTATGACATGTAATTACGCTGACCGGCAGGTGCAAGTCCGGTTCCTGCAGATAAGTGCAGGCAATTGACCCGAATTTCCACATACAGGTAAGGGAAAAATGATAATTTTACCGTGCCGGCAACATCAGTTGTGTCAGGCATGACAATGCACAACCCGGAAAAACATCAGAGAATATGAGCATACAACTAAGAAAGGATTTTGCGTACTCACTGCTGGTTCCGACCAGCATGGGTGTGCGCCTCACCCCGGTAAGTCATCAGCCGGTCCATTCCAGTGATACTTTCTTCATGCAGGCCACCAGCGCCGAGACAAACGTTGCAAGCATCGCCAGTTACCTGGGATTGCCTGTGAAGGTGCTGACAACCTTCGTGAAGGGTAGTCCCGTTGCGCAGTTCATAAAGAACAATCTCTCAAGCCGTCACATGACCTATGAGGGAAAGGAGGTTGCGCAGGGCGATCCGTGGGGTTACCGGCATCAGTTCAATATTGCAGACATGGGGTACGGCTCCAGGGGGCCGCGCGTGCATAACGACCGCGCCGGCGAAGTGGGGCGTACGCTGAATGTCAGGGATTTTGACCTTGACCGGATCTTCGGGGAGGAGGGGGTCCGTATTGTTCACCTTTCAGGACTTATTGCAGCCCTGTCGCCGGAGACCAGTACCTTTTGCCTCGAGCTCGCACGCAAGGCGAAGAAGCACGGCACACGCATCTCATTTGACCTTAACTACCGCGCTTCATTCTGGAAGGGACGGGAGAAGGAGCTTTCCGAGGTGTTTCGCGAAATAGCCTCGGTAGCCGACATCCTCGTGGGCAACGAGGAGGATTTTCAGCTCTGTCTGGGGATTGAGGGCCCCGAAGCGGGCGGTAAGGATATCGGGTCAAAGATGAAAAGCTTCAAGGGGATGATTGACAGTGTCAGGAAACAGTACCCGGATGCATCAGTCTTTGCCACCACCCTGAGGCAGGTGCTGAGCGTTGATGCACATCTCTGGGGAGCCATAATGTGGGAGGGAGGCAACTGGCATATGATTGAACCCCGCGAGATTCATGTCCTTGACCGCATCGGCGGCGGCGACGGGTTTGTCGGCGGACTACTGTACGGCATCCTGAAGGGATGGGAGCCTGCAAGATGGATTGAGTTCGGATGGGCCAGCGGTGCCCTGGCAACCACCTTCCTGACAGACTATGCCCAGCCGGCCGACGAGGAAATGGTCTGGAGCGTCTTCGAGGGCAACGCAAGGGTCAAACGCTGATAATACCCGTGATATATAATAAAACCACATATATTCCTTCCGCCGGAAATTCCTGGCGCATGATACTATTGGCGCTCTTGTTATTACTGGCATTCAATTCATGTGGTTCACATGGACAGGCCTCTGACGGGCGCATCATCACCGACAGTGCCGGCCGCACGGTAACCATCCCTGATACGGTCAGATCAGTCATAGCACTAAAGTCGGGTACAATGAGACTCCTGAGCTATATGAAGGTGACACACCTGGTAAGTCACATCGAGGGAAGTGAACAGAAGCGCAATGTGCTGTATCTCTTTGCAAATCCCCATCTGAGGGAGTTGCCTGTTATAGGCGCAGGAAACAACTATGACACAGAGCTTCTTACAGTGGCAGCACCTGATCTTATCCTGGCCACATTCATGTCGCCGCAGGAGGCTGACAGGCTTCAGCGTCTCACCCGGCGGCCGGTCATGCTGCTTGAGTACGCTGACCTCGGGAAGCGAAGAGAAGAACTGTATGAAACCCTGACCCTGCTGGGTGATGTCTTTCACAAAAAAGAGAGAGCTGATACACTGATAGAATACATTGAAGCATCCATATCGGAGGGCTCCCGCAGGGCTGAACAAAACCCGGGGGAGCCGGGGTCAGCATATGTCGGAGGAGTGGCATATAACGGAGCCCATGGCATCAACTCCACGGAGCCTGACTATCCGCCGTTTGAGATCCTGAAGATAATAAATGTTGCGGCAGGACTGGGCCTCCGCGGAAACAGTGACGCTCCCGGTCATGAGGTGGTTTTCATTGACCCGGAGCAGCTCATTGAATGGGATCCCGAAATACTATTCCTTGATGCTGCCGGACGCCAGATATGGCAGAAGGAACTGGAGGCTCAGTCATTGTATTCCCGGCTCAGGGCATTAAGGTCAGGAGAGACCTATACGGTCCTGCCATACAACTGGAACACTACCAATTATGAAAACCTGCTGTGCAATATGTGGTTTATAGGATCCATTTTGAAGCCGGTATCTTTTGGTGACATAGATGTAGAAGAAAAATGCAGGGAGGTATTCATCCTTTTTTACGGGAATGACATATACGATCAGGCCATAAATTATTACAGCCCTTTCACACGGTATGAAGCGGTAAGTGAAATCAGATAATGGCTATGGGCAGGCAGCACGAGATAGAGAAGCAATACATCCGCTATGAAGGCAGGAAAGGAAGGTTTATATGGCTGGCGGGGTTACTGACCCTCATCCTCGCACTGACGGGCCTTTCCCTTGGCCCAGGAAAAATAAGTTTCAGCGAATTGCTGGCTGTTTTGACAGGCACTGGTGACCAGATGCACCATGGAATCATCTTCCAGATAAGGCTTCCAAGGGTACTGGCGGGTGTTCTGAGCGGGATTGCATTGTCTGTCAGCGGTGTGGTGATGCAGAGTGTACTCCGCAACCCGCTGGGTTCACCATTTACCCTGGGTATAAGCAACGCTGCCGCATTCGGTGCAGCATTCGCAATTATTGCCTTTGGGGCGGGAAGCATGTACAGCAGCAGTTCGGATGCTGTCATGATTGCAAGCCCATTGCTGGTAACCGCATCCGCTTTTGTGTGGTCACTGGTGGCCTGCTTCCTGATACTCTTTGTCGCAAGACGCAGGGGCGCGACTCCTGAGAACATGATACTGACCGGGATAATAGCCAACTCACTCTTCACTGCTCTGACAACGGGATTGCAGTATGTTGCCGACGATGTGGAACTGGCTGCGATCGTCTTCTGGACTTTCGGTGACCTGAGTAAGGGAGGATGGAATGAAATGATTTTTCAGGTAGTGATACTGGTTCCTATTTTAGTCTATTTCTACCGCAACCGGTGGAATTACAATGCGCTGGATGCAGGTGACGAGACTGCCCGCAGCCTGGGGGTGAATATCAGCAGACTCAGGCTTACCGGCATGGTTGCCGCCTCCCTGGCTACCGCTGCAGTTGTATCCTTTTACGGTATCATAGCCTTTGTGGGACTTGTGGTTCCACATATGGTACGTAGGGTGACAGGCGGCGATGAGAGATTCCTGATCCCGGGAGCTGCACTGGCGGGAGCAGCTTTCATGACCGGATGTGACATAATCGCACGTACAATAATATCACCCATGGTGTTGCCGGTGGGGATCCTGACTTCACTGATTGGAGCCCCGCTGTTCGTATTGCTGCTGGTAAAAGGGAAAGGAGGGTCACAGTGGAGATGATCAGACTTGACTATGTCCATTTCTCATATAACGGTCAGAAGGTAATTAACGGAGTTTCCCGCCTCTTCCCAAAAGGATCTTTCACCGCAATCATGGGGCCTAACGGCTCCGGAAAAACCACACTGATAAGACTTATGAACGGGATTCTGAAACCGCAGTCGGGCAGTGTGGAGGTTATGGGGCGACATGCCTCCGGTTACAGCGCCAGGGAACTGGCTCAGAAGATGGCTTACGTACCTCAGTCACAATACAATCTCTTCCCTGCAACGGTTTTCGATACTGTGCTGCTGGGACGCAATCCCTACATTACCTGGTCACCCGGAGCCGGTGACAGAAGAATAACCTCAGAGATACTTGTTGAGCTTGGGCTTGATGACATAGCCCTGAAGGATATCAACAGGCTGAGTGGCGGACAGCGCCAGAGAGTCTTTATTGCAAGGGCACTGGCACAGCAGCCGGCAATTATCCTGCTCGATGAACCCACAGCCAACCTCGATCTGAAACATCAGCATGAGACATTGCAGTTACTCAGGCATCTCAGCTTTAACGGGATGACGGTGGTCATATCAATACATGACCTCAACCTGGCACTTAAGTATTGCAGTAGTTTTATGGTACTTGATGAAGGACTCCTTGTGGCAGAGGGCGGAAGGGAGATATTCGGGGAAGAACTGATTGAAAAAGTATACGGGGTGAAAGTGAAAATAATCAGGGAGGATGGAAATCTGTTTATACTCCCCGTGGAACCTGTTTAATCCTAAAGCGAAATGAGTGATTTGCAGATTACGGTGATTGGCCACGTGCACAATGAATGGAATGAGGCAAAGCCTTTTGAGGCCGATGCCATCAAGAACTGCATTTCCACAATAGTTATTGACAAGGAATATGCTGACGGCCTATACAAGATTGGGAACTACACCGAACTGAACATACTCTTCTATTTTGACAGGTCTGACGGATATGAATTGCGAACCACTACGAGGTCAGGCGATTACCGCGGGGTTTTTGCATGCTGCTCACCGCGCAGACCCAGCCTGATAGGACTGACCACTGTTCAGCTCCTTAAGGTTGAGGGGAATGTTCTTACAGTCACCGGGCTTGATGCCATAAACAATACACCTGTGCTTGACATCAAGCCGGTGGTCAGGTAAAACCTGTTTTTACTGCGGATTGTTTTCAGAACTCTCCGGCAGGCTATACTTCTGTGTGCAGGTCAGCGCTGAAGAAGGCGAGGCCTCCGGCAGCAGTCTCCTTGTACAGGCTGGGCAGATCCTTTCCGGTCTGCTTCATTGTCTGCACCACCCTGTCAAAACTGACCATGTGGCGTCCGTCGGAGAGCATGGCGAAGGTGTTGTGCGCAAGTGCCCTGGAGGCGGCAAAGACGTTACGCTCGATGCAGGGTATCTGGACAAGCCCGGCGATGGGATCGCAGGTAAGCCCCAGGTGATGTTCTATTCCCATCTCGGCAGAGTATTCTATCTGGTAGTTTGTTCCCCCGTACAGTTGGGTGAGTGCTCCTGAAGCCATGGCACACGCTGTGCCTATCTCACCCTGGCAACCTACCTCGGCCCCGGAGATTGATGCGTTTCGTTTTACGAGTGTACCTATAAGCCCGGCTGTTGCCAGGGCCTTGATTATGTCACTGTCAGAGTGCCTGTTGAACTGTTTCGAGTATCTGAGTACAGCAGGAAGGACTCCGCATGATCCGCACGTCGGAGCCGTTACTATCACTCCGCCGCAGGCATTCTCCTCGCTGACGGCCAGGGCGTAAGAGTAGAGTGTAGCCCTTGTCCGGAATATGTTCCTGTATTGCTGTGCCTTACGCATGTACGAATTCGCCTTGCGCTGAAGGTTCAGTCCGCCTGGAATAACCCCTTCAGTTGCCAGACCCCTCTTTATTGCAGATTGCATCGCACTCCAGATCTCACCCAGGAAGTCAAGGATCTCCGGTCCTTCAACCTCCACGACATACTGCCAGAGGGTTATGCTCCTGCTGTTGCAGTTATCGAGGATATCACTTATGTTTTCATGAGGATATATGTCACCTGTCTCCCTCTGTCCGCTGTCATCCGTCACGGCGCCTCCGCCCGTGCTGTATGCCATCCACTCGGACGAAAGCCTGCCGCTGGCGTCATAAGCCTCAAACTTCATCGCGTTTGTATGCCGTGGCTGTATGATCTCAGGATGCCACTCTATTGTCAGTTTTCGCGTTCCGAAAGTCTTTTCCAGGGCAGCATCGGTACGGTGACCCTTTCCCGTGGAGGCGAGGCTGCCATACAGCGATACCCTGTAGGAGGCAGCATTATCGTTCTTTTCTATGAAGCTCTGGGCAGCCCTTGCCGGGCCTATCGTATGACTGGCTGAGGGTCCCCGCCCGACACGGTAAAGATTCCTGATTGTCTCCATAATGCTTCTGAATGATGATCAAACGGTTCTGAGGCCGCAAATTTAGAAAGAATATCCGAAACCGGCTTCCGCCGTCAGTATAACATTCCTCCGGCAGGGCAGGTCTGCTCCGGTTCCCTGGTAAGGATCCTTGCTGAGGTTATAAAATAAGAAAGAGGGTGTCATTCAAGGCACCCTCTCTCAAACCAAACCTCACTTACTGATTAGAAATCCGGATTTCTGCCAACTTCAGCCAGCTTCAGGGGAAGTATAAGTGATTGATACCCCCTCACTGCCGGATTTGAATTTAACATAATCTGAACCCTTCTTCCAGTTTTAAAGTTCATGTAGTTTGTTACCATCCCTGATTTTGCTGCAGGTTGGGATTGATTGAAGTTACAGCGTATGGGTATGGGAACCATTCATGCTTATTTGCCTTAAAGCCATGTTCTTTGTCCGAGTTGGGATTTGAATAAGTAAGATATCCTCTGTGGGTAGCTTCTGTATTGGTGAAGAAACCATCTTTTAGTGACGGAATGTTATCACCTGCAGTAGCTGCTTTGGTAAATTCACCCCAGCGTTTCATATCAATCCATCGTGCACGTTCGCACCACAGCTCGTAATTCCTTTCTTTTTTGACGTCAGCTAAACTCAATGTAGTGCTGACATGGGCTGATCCGGCACGTTCCTGAACATCCTGGAGATATTGCAGACCATCATTGTCGCTTGTCTGGGCGCAGGCCTCAGCATAAAGAAGAAGGACATCGGCGTATCTTTCGATAATGAAGTTGTTAAACCTGTAGCTATTGGTTACAAGTACATCGGCAGGTCTTGCGATATGCTTAATCTGAAGGTATTTGCACTGACCGTAGAGGCCATTGGCATTAGAGATTCCTCTATTCTTATCCGCAAGCTTCTGTGCCACGGTTGCACTGTCTGGTTTTCCTTTATCGCTTGGCCACTCAATCTGGGTAATTAATTCCTCATAAGATATCATAGTGCCTTTGCGGCGATAAGAATCTCCGTCATTTGCAGCGAACTCATCGGCGAAATCCTCCTCGATAGCAAGACCGCCCCATCCACCAACAGCCATATAGACTGGTTTAGCAGCCATTTTGTCGGATCTCCATCCCCAGATATTTGCTTCCATCCAGGTGGAGCGCTGGATTTTTCCATTCCAGGTACCGATGGATGCGTTCTGCATGATATTGGACTCGAATATTTTTTCCGGGGAGCCGTCACCTTCAATATGGAAGATATTGGCCCATTCTGTACCGGGTACAAGTGCATATTTGCCTGAAGAAATTACATTTTTGAGAGCTATTTTTGCATTGGGATAGTCACCCTTATACATAAGGGCTTTTCCCTGAACTGTCCATGCAAAACCCTTTGTAACTCTTACTGTGGCATCTTTATCTGTCGTGCTCTGACGTTCATCAAGGTATTGTACGGCATCTGCGCACTCATCTGCACACCACTGAAGAAGAGCATCATGCCCGCCTTCATAGTTTGTCGGTTTGGCTGATCCCTCAAGTACATGGTCAACAAGCGGGGGGGCACCCCAGGCCATTGCAAGCATCATATGACACCAAGCCCGCAGAACCCTGGCTTCAGAAATACAACGGTCCTTTACAGGGCTGTCTCCGTAAGCAAAATTGTCGGTAATAAGGTTACAGCGATAGATAACCCAGTAGAAATGACTGTAAGCGAGTGAAACAACCGGGCTTTGAGAATCATAACGGAACTCGTTGATGGCGGCAACCATATCATTGTCCCCATATTCATTCCCTGCTGCAAGAATATTGTCAGCAGGGTAATTGAACAGTATGTTCAATGGTACGTAGATATTTGCACCAGCAGAACTGGCGATATTCTGGGCAAAATGAGCGTATGCAGCGACAAGTGCAGATTCAGCATCCGCATCAGTCTTATAGAATGAGTCTATACTTACAACGCCCTTCTGTGGAATATCGAGCCTGTCCTCACTACATGCAGCGAATAACACCACTAATAGTAAGGTTATTATGTATTTATTCTTTTTCATATTGTTTAAGAATTAAATTAGAATGTAAGATTTAAACCGAAAATAACCTTCTTGGATTGAGGATATGTCCCGTTATCATAGCCTGCTGATGAAACGCCGTTGTTGGAAGAAGTAGCTGTTTCAGGATCAGCTCCCGGGTACTTTGTAAAGGTAAAGTAGTCATCCAACGAAACATAACATCTCAGCCTGTCGACGAGTATTCTTCTGGTAATTGCAGACGGAATGGTGTAGCCCAGCTGTATCTGCTTGACCTTGAAGTATGCTCCGTTGAACATGGCAGCTGATGAACTCCAGAATTTCCAGTCGGTTGCTACCTTCGCCGGATCAGGCATCGATGCGCCTGTGTTATCAGGTGTCCAGGCGTTGTCATAGTAATACCTGAGCGAATTACGCCTTGGGGTATCAGCCCGATAGAAAACAGTGAAGATTTCATTGCCACTTACACCGGCACCAAATATGTTAAGGTCAAATCCCTTATAACCGAGGTTGAGGTTAGCGCCGTATGTGATATCAGGAATTGCTTTCCCGAGATAGGTCATATCAGCATCACTTATCGTACCGTCTTCATTCTTATCCCATATTTTAGCGGCACCGGTTGCAGCGTCAACGCCATCATACCTGTAACCTCTGAAATACCAGATCGGGTAACCAACTTCGAATGCTGATTCTACCTCGTTGTTGGTGCCAGATACACCACCCTTGTTTTCAGTGAGGCGTGATATGGCAGGATCGAGGTAGGTAACCTCATTGTGCAGTGTGGCAAGGTTTGCATTGAAAGAATAGGTGAAATCACCGATTTTGTCTTTCCAGCCTGCTTCGAATTCAAAACCGCGGTTGTCAACAGAACCTGCGTTGACAACAGTGCTTGAAACACCAATTTCCGGAACGGGAGTGATTGTAACAAGAAGGTCGTTGGTCTTCTTGTCATAGTATCCGGCAGTAAACGACAGCCTGTCATTCAGGAATCTCGTCTCAAGAGCAAAGTCTAACTGTTCTGAGGTTTCCCATTTGAGGCCGGGGTTAGCCAGACCGGAAGGTGCTGAACCGTAATCAGGAGCACCGTCCATTACACCGTACTGATACCATGAACTGTTGTAAGAGATTGTCGTGTTCCAGCGATAACCGCTAAGCACGTTAATGTTACCATTCTGCCCCCATGAACCACGGAGTTTCAGGAAAGTGATCGGAATCACATCAGCGATACCCTGGAAGAAACTTTCGTTGCTGATGGTCCAGCCGGCAGAGAATGACGGGAAGTAGCCCCAGCGATTTTGCGGTGACAGCTTTGAAGAGTCGAATGCATCTGCACGGAAATTAGCATTAATGTAGTATCTGTTACCGAAAGAGTAACCAATACGTCCGAAATAGGACAACTGGGTTGACTGGCTGGGCAGGTTACCGAAAGTCTTGATTGTCTTTTCAGCTCCGTCGACCACATTGCTTATCACATAATTAATATAGCGGAAGTTTGGCTCATATCCTGAAAGGATATTTGGTCCACTGGCGCCGGCGCTGACGTTATCTGAGTTATTCTCGGCATAAGACATACCAGCCATCGCTGTGATGTTATGCTTATTTATAGTAAGATTATAGTTCGCAAAGTTTTCCCACTGATAGTAATAGCTTGTATTTGCATTGGCAGAGATGTTGTAATCAAATGTCGATGCCTGGTCTGTTGCATAATACGGAGTGTTGTAGCTGTGAGAGTTGTTCTGCGCCACCCTGTATCCGAAACGGGAGGTAAATACAAGTCCTTTAAAAGGCTTCAGGTTTCCGTAGACAACACCACGAAGGTTGATCCCCTTATTCAGGTTGTCAACACGGTCTCTCTGAAGTAACGGGTTACCGCTATCATCCTTGATATACTTCGATGTTGCATAGTAAAGACCATTTGTAGGATCCTTGAGTATGGGCCTGCCGGCATTATAAGCCTGTAATACGTTTGGAGCGAACTCATCCGGTGTAGCATAGTAAACGGGAGTAAGGGGGTCGAGTGTCATCACTGAGTTCATAACTGAACCATATTGTGACATCTGGGAAACAGATTTGGTATTCCAGTTCTCGATTGAGTTGTTGGTACCAATCTCCAGCCATTTCTTAACACTGTAATCAGCATTGATCTGGGCAGTGAGACGTTTGTAAACATCCCTGTCACCCTTTACCATACCATTATCATTCACATAATTGACAGAGGTAAAGAAATGTCCGTTATCATTTCCGCCCTGGAAAGTCAGAGTATGCTGCGGACTCCAGGAAGGTGCGAATACTGCATCGAACCAGTCAGTGTCAATCGGATTATCATAATAATTAAATGTTTCCAGGTCTGTTTCAAAACCTGTAATGCCCGACATTATCTTATAGTCGATATAATCCTCAGCTCCGAAGATTTCCGGTTTGTGTGCAAGGCTCTGGACGGTGTACTTCACATCATAAGAGATGCTTGAAGTACCTTTAGTCCCGGATTTTGTTGTAATGAGAACTACACCGTTACCAGCCTCTGCACCATAAATAGCAGCAGAAGCAGCATCCTTCAGAATCTCGATGGATTCAATCATCGAAGGGTCAAGATACTGGATGTTATCGACCTTGAGACCGTCTACAATAAGAAGAGGGCTGATATTTCCGGAGTTTGAGGAGTATCCGCGTACACGGATGGTTGCACCCTGCCCCGGAGCACCGGAGTTGGTCAGAACCTGAACACCGGAAGCCTTACCCAGAAGAGCTGCAGCTGCATCGGTGACTGCTACATTTTTAAGAACATCTGAACGGACTGAAGATACAGCGCCGGTAACATCGCTCTTTTTCGCAGTGCCATAGCCGATTACAACTATTTCATCAAGAGCCTCGGTCGATTCTTCCATTGTTACATCAACAACGGACCTGCCGTTTACAGGTACAGTTACTTCGCCATAGCCGACAAAGGAGAATATAAGTATTGAATTTGCATTGGGAACTTCGAGGGTATATCTGCCGCTGGCATCTGTTAAAGCTCCTATGTTTGTACCCTGAACTTTTACAGCAACACCAGGCATTGCCTGTCCGTCAGTATCTTTCACAACCCCGGCGACCCTGGTTTGCTGAAGCGTGTTATCCGAATTCAGGTTCAGATCATCAGCCCCGAAGCTGTAGGCATTGATTTCAAAAATACTGAGAGCAAAAGTGAGAAGAACTAATTTTGCAATTAGTAAGTGTTTCTTTATTCCCAGTCTTAACAAGGGAATAGGCTTGGTTAGTTTTTTTTCCATAATTTGGTTGTTTAATTAATTGGGAGTTTCCATTAAATAGGATGAAGTTCTGTTGATTTAAATTCATGGATATTCCAAATCCACTGTTTCAGGTAGGGTTTTTTGGGGTGTTTCATAGGCAATCGGGTTTAAATCTCCGGACTCTGAAAACGAGTCCATCAGTAAGTGTAGCTTTAACACTATCAAAGCAAGTAAAAAGTTACAAGAAACGCTTTTGTTTTTTTGTCAAAGAGATTTAAAAATCATTCAATTTACCTGAAAACAGTGTTTTCTTAACTAAAACTGATCCGGATTCCATACTGATGAACAGGCCGGGAATGCACCCCTTATTTTATTGTAATTGAATGTGATTTTTGAGGGTGCGCTGTCCCCTGACACTCCGGCCCACACCTAAAATAAATAATAAACAGGCCGCGCTGTATCATGGCACATGCATTGTGTGCAAGGCCCCCGGTGGCAAGGGACAAATGAATCACATTTAAGAATCTTTTGCTAACTTTCGTTCGCCTGATTTTTAACTAAACTGTATTTCCTTGTGAAGAGATTATTACTGATTTTGAGTATCGCCACATCAATCTCGTTTCTGGCTGAAGCCAGGCCGTACTACTTCAGGCATTACAGCAATGACAATGGACTTTCGAACAACACGGTGATGGATGGCATACAGGACCGGAGAGGCTTTATGTGGTTTGCAACCAAAGAAGGGCTCAACCGGTTTGACGGTTCGCAGTTCAAAATCTTCAGCCACAACCAGGCAGAACCGAACAGCCTTCTGAATAACTACGTCCTGGCATTGTGTGAAGACGAGCAGGGATGGATCTGGATCGGGACTGCCAGGGGTGTCTGCTACTACATGCCCGACAATGACTATTTCGGAACAATCAAGGATGATAATTTCAGGATCGATATTGCTGTTGTGGATATAGTTGCAGATAACAATGACAATATATGGATTTCTACCTTCAAGGGCATATTCAGGTACAGCAAGCAGAATGGCAAACTGACACACTATCCCGGGAGTGAAAACTTCCAGCCGGCAAGCTTTACCCTGACAGATGCAGGTGACATATGGATATCCTCAGCCGATGGCAGCATTTATAAATATGACGCGAGGGCGGGCAGCTTCATTCGTTTTAAGATTCTGACCGACAGTGAAATCGCCGCTTCAATTTCTCTCGTGAAGATCGTGGATGCCGGTGATTACGGATTTGTCGTCTCTACAAAAACTGCAGGACTCAGGCTTTTCGATCCGAATTCAGGCAGGGTAACTGACCTGTTCACTGACGATAAACAGCTGCATAATAACATGATAATCAATACAATACAGCTGTTCGAGAATCACGACATCTGGATAGGGTCAGAATCAGGCATTTACATTTACAATATTGAAACAGGATTTGTGAAAGCCCTTCAGACTGTTTCCACGGACCAGTTTTCCCTGTCAAACAATGCGATCCGCTTCCTTTACCGTGACAGGGAGGGTGGCGTCTGGGCAGGAACATTCTATGGCGGGGTCAATTACCTGCCGCAGGAAAATAAAACTTTCGAAAAATTCTATCCGACTGGATTACCAGGCTCATTGAGCGGTAATGTGGTAAGAGAGATAAAGGCTGACTCTTACGGCAGGATCTGGATAGGTACTGAAGATGCGGGACTGACAGTAATGGATCCCCGGACCGGGACTTTCACTTCATATTTTGGGAATGGTCCTTCACGGGTAAACAGCAGAAATGTTCAGGGATTACTTGTTGACAATAACGATCTCTGGATAGGAACGTATGACAACGGCATCTATGTTTTGAGCCTGAAGACCGGTAATATCAGGTATCATTATACTTTGAGGGACCCTGGCAAAGGTCTGAAAACAAACTCTTTCATCACCTTCCTGAAAACAGCCGGAGGTACTGTTTATGCGGGAAGTGCCGCCGGATTGTACAGGTTCAACCCGGAAACTTCCTCGTTCAGCCATCTTGAGAACGTGGCTCCGGACGCTTTCATACACGCTCTTTATGAGGACAGTAAAGGCATGGTCTGGGTGGGTACCTACGGAAGAGGATTGTACAAGTATGACACTTCATCGGAGAACTGCGAACAGGTTCTGTCTGACAATGCTGAATACGGCAATCTTAAGAATGAGTTTATCACTTCAATTTACGAGGATAAGGATCATAACATATGGTTTACTACCGAAGGAAACGGCTTTGGGTGTATTAATGCAACATCCTCCGGGATAAGAAGGTTCATCCCGGGCAGGGATGTGGAATTTGCAATATTTTGCGCCACCCTTCAGGACAGCCATGGTTATATCTGGATATCCTCGACGAGGGGATTGCTTCAATATGATCCTGTTAATGACACACTTGCCGTTTATACCGGAACGGATGGCCTTATGGGTAATACCTTCAGCTATAATTCTGCCTATCAGGACAAAAATGGCAGGATTTATCTGGGAATGAGCAATGGATTGCTTATATTCAATCCTGCCGAAATTCAGGAGAACGACTACAATCCTCCGGTCTATTTTACTGATCTGCTTGTCAACGGAAAAGAGTATCAGGGTGGCGGAACCGGTTCTCCGGAATCTGAATCTATCCTTGCAGCCGGCAAGATCTCACTGAGGCATAATCAGTCATCACTGACAATTGATTTTGTATCCCCGAGATACACAAGCCCCAATCTCACACAATATAAATATATGATGGAGGGTGCTGATCCTGACTGGATACAAATGTCGGGTAACGAAACAGCACATTATGCAAATCTGTCTCCGGGTGATTACATATTCAGGGTTATCTCATCAACCAACGGAAAGTTGTGGAGTGAAACAGAAGCCAGGATGAGGATCAGGATTTCCCCGCCTTTCTGGCTGTCTGTTCCTGCCTATTTATTTTACCTGATCACTACAGTTTCAATCATCTATTTGCTGATAATCACCTACCTGAGAAGAAAAGCTGTTGAGAATCAGAGAAAGATAGAGGTCATTGAAGCCAGTAAGGAGAGGGAGATTCTCAATGCCAAGATTAACTTCTTTACAAGCATAACTCATGAAGTAAGGACCCCCTTAACCCTTATCAAGGGACCACTCGACAGAATTCTAAAGGATGGTTCCAAAAGCCTGGGTGAACATTTGGAGAGACTTAAGATAATCAAAAATAATACGGACAGGCTGCTGAGTCTTACAAACCAGTTGCTCGATTTCAGGAAAACCGAGAAGGAGATGCTGAATCTCAATCTGACCATTGTCGATATCAACGAACTGGTGGAATCGACATTTAACCTTTTCCTTCCGTACAGTGAGGAAAAGCAAGTATCTGTCCACATGCATTCACCGGTAAATCAGTACGGGATTCCTGTAGACAGGGAAGCGATTATAAAGATATTGAGCAATCTCCTGTCAAACGCAATAAAGTATGCCAGTTCAAAAGTAGACATCTGGCTCGATCCGGGTTCTGACCAGGATACCATGCTGAAAATCCGTGTAGACAATGACGGTAATCTGATTCCGGAAGAATTCGCTGAGAAGATCTTTGAACCTTTTTACCGGCTTGCCTCAAACGAGCCTGGTGAGAAGGGCACAGGGCTTGGGTTGTCCCTTGCCCGGTCCCTGGCAGAACTCCATCATGGCAGACTTTTTCTTGACACTTCCGTCAACGAATATAACTCCTTTGTACTGGAGCTTCCAAAGAGCAATGACGTGACCGTCAGAGATACCGAAAGCGCTGCAGGAGAAATCCAACAGAATGGAAATGATGAATTCGAGGTATTCAGGTCCTCCTCAAACAGTCTCCACAACCTGTTACTTGTGGAAGATGAAATTGAAATGGGCAGGTTCATAGCCGGGGAAATAGCCGTAGATTACAATGTAATTCTGACCCGCAACGGTGACGAGGCCCTCAAGGCACTGAAGAAATACAATATCATCCTGGTTGTGAGTGATTTGATAATGCCGGTAATTGACGGATATGAACTATGCAGGCAGATCAAGTCGACCCTGGAGTTCAGCCATATTCCAGTGATAATGCTTACAGCCTCTGTACATATAAATGCAAAGATAGAGGGTCTGGACTCCGGAGCAGATGCTTTTATTGAGAAGCCGTTCGCAGTAGAACATCTTATGGCTCAGATAAATAATCTTATCAGAAACAGAAGGCTGGAGCAACAGAATTTCATCAGCTCACCTCTGTCACGTTTCATGTCGGATGCACTGAACAAAACTGATGTGGATTTCCTCAAAAAGTTGAATGCTACACTTATGGAAAATATTTCCGAGACTGATCTGAGTGTCGAAACGGTCTCTGAGATGATGGGAATAAGTGTTTCAACCCTGTACAGAAAGGTAAAAGCCCTTACTGACCTCAATTCCGTGGAGTACATCAGGATGACAAGGCTCAAGAAGGCAGCTGAGCTTCTGTCGGACGGAAACTACAGGATAAACGAGATTTCGTACCTGGTAGGATTCTCATCGCCTTCATATTTTGCCACCAGCTTTCAGAAACAATTCGGCATTTCGCCTTCACAGTTCAGCCGGAAACTGAAGTAAGAAAATTCTGTCGACGTGCTGATCGTCGGTTTCGGGTTTCCCCAGGAAATATAAAAAGATACCGGAATTACCGGAATCCGGCCGTGTTGTTCACGCCGTTCAACCATATCCCACAATTACGGTTATTTAACGCTTTCTGTGGCCCACTTTTAAATTTCAGTCAACATTTGCATAAAAAATTAACCCTTCTTAGATATATTATTAGGAGTTTTACAATGACCATAAATTCATGATCCCTTATAGCTGACAGCTTTGATTCATCAAGATTAAGAAAAGACAATGAGGTCACAACCATTCAGGGGAGCCGGTTCCGCAATGATAATCCTGGCACTGATATTAATATGCCAGGTGACGGGCGCCCAGAAATTGCACAAACAAAGGGTCATCATACTTACCGACGTGGAAAATGAACCTGACGACACCCAGTCACTCGTCAGGTTGCTTTTATATTCAAATCTCCTCGACATCAAGGGTATAATTGCGACCACTTCCGTTCACATGAAGAAAGAGGTACATCCTGAATCTGTCCGGAAGGTGACAGACAAGGGCAAACCTCCATTGACAAGATATAAAAGAGTAATAGTTAATATTTTACCCTGATACCAATAACCGATTTTAAAAACCACTGGAAATAAACTTAACAGGAGACAAAAAATGAAAAAATTGCTGATTCCCATTATGCTGATGGTCATGACCGTAAGCATGACATGTCTGGCTCAGTCAGGCCAGGCTTCAAATGTATTCAATGCCGATACGGCACACGTTTCCCCTTACAATCTGTCAGGTGCACAGTACCCCCGGATTGAGGCAGATTCACGGGTCACGTTTCGTTTTGCTGCTCCTGACGCACAGAAAGTACAGGTTTCAATCGCCAATGTCGCCTATGATATGGTCAAAGGACCGGACGGTGTTTGGTCATATACAAGTGAACCCCAGGATAAAGGTTTTCATAACTATTGGATGGTAGTTGACGGAGCCATAGTTATTGATCCGGCCACGGATGCATTCATTGGTTACGGCAGGATGTGCAACGGCTTTGAGGTTCCTGATCCTGATGGCGGTTTCTACCAGCTGAAAGATGTGCCTCACGGAGATGTCCTGATAAAGAACTACTATTCAAAAGTAGCTCAGTCATGGCGTCACATCTTCGTATACACTCCTCCGGAATATGACAGGAATCTTACTGCACGTTACCCGGTACTGTATCTCCAGCACGGAGGCGGCGAAGACGAAAGAGTATGGATCGAAATGGGGAGGACAAACCTGATCCTCGACAATCTGATTGCTGAGGGGAAAATCAAACCGTTTATCGTTGTCATGGAGACCAGTGCTGTCGGACCTCAGTTCCCCAGGCCTGCTGCACGTCCTGCCGCTGCTCCCGTCCCCGGCCAGCAACCTGCTGCACAGGCGCCTGCCGCACCCGGTGCTGCAACCCCGCCTGCACCACAGCGCTTCCGCTTCTCTTTTGATCAATATGCTGATTTAATGATAAACGACATGATCCCGTGGGTTGACAAAAATTTCAGGACTTTGCCGGACCAGCAGCACAGGGCCATGTCGGGACTCTCGATGGGTGCCATGTGCACAAAAGCGGTCACCCTTGCACACCTTGACGTCTTCTCACACATAGGACTCTTCAGTGGAGGTATGATTGCCCCTGACGAAATCACCGACAAATCAAAAGTCAAACTCGTGTTTATGAGCTATGGCAGCCGCGAGAGAGGTTCTGACGGAGTTAAAGCAGCAGCCGATGCCCTGAACCAGGCGGGGATAAAAAGCGCTTCGTACGTATCTCCTCTTACCGCCCATGAATGGCAGTCATGGAGAAGAAGTCTTTATGAATTTGCTCCCCTTTTATTTAAAAATTGAATATCAGGCTTTTATATTGTGAATTGAAAATAATTACTGTCAGATGATTATTTAAAGTAGTTATTATGAAATACAGACTTACATTGTTATTGTCGGTCATGCTGATAACCGGTGATTTATGTACGGGCCAGACTGAGAAGCAGCAGATCAAAGAAGATTTCAAGCCCTCGACGCTGAACCAGCCCGGCCAGGAATACCCGCAGGTCAATTCTCAGGGTTATGCAAGATTCCGCATCGTGGCACCGGAAGCCCGGAGCGTTGTCGTCAGTCTAGGCCTCGGAGGTACGCGAGGTGGTACTCCCCTCACCAAAGCAGATGACGGTTCATGGACAGGCACCACAGCCGGACCGCTCGAAGAAGGATTTCACTACTATCATCTGACGGTTGACGGCGGTGTATTCAATGATCCCGGTACGCTGAATTTTTACGGTTCGGTCCGGTGGGAAAGCGGTATCGAAATACCGGCTCATGACCAGGATTTTTATGCATTGAAAGATGTGCCTCATGGCAGGGTACAGCAGATCCTGTTTCCTTCGGCAAGCACGAGTACCTCGCGACGTGCCTTCGTTTACACCCCGCCTGACTATGACAGGGAAAAGAAGAGACGCTACCCTGTGCTTTATCTTCAGCACGGATGGGGTGAGGATGAGACTGCATGGACCAGCCAGGGACATGCCAACCTGATAATGGATAACCTGATAGCTGCAGGGGGCACAAAACCCTTTATAATAGTCATGACCTACGGAATGACAAACGAAGTTAAAAGAGGCGGCCTCAGGAATTTTGACGTGACACCTTTTCAGACGGTTCTTGTCGACGAACTCATACCTTATATAGATGCCAATTTCCGTACCCTGGCTGATCAGCCTGACCGTGCCATGGCCGGGCTCTCGATGGGTGGAATGGAGACAAAGACAATTACCCTGGCAAGGCCGGATGTATTCTCCCACTACGCTCTTCTCAGCGGTGGCATCTATGCTCCTGAAGATATCAAGGACAAATCAAAGGTCAGGCTGATTTTCCTGAGCTGCGGCAGCTTTGAAAATCCCACTGGCATAACGAATGCAGCCACAGCCATGAAGGAGGCCGGCATAAATGCAGTATCATACGTTTCTGAGAATACACGCCATGAGTTTCAGACGTGGCGGCGCAGTCTCTATGAACTTGCACCACTGCTGTTCGTCAAATGAGTTTGATGACCGCAGACTGACCAGTAACCACGACACCCGGTAATTATTTTCAAAGATCATTAATAATGAATTACAGATTATTAAACTTAATGCTGGCTGCTCTCTTCACTTCCGGCGTTTGCCTGGCCCAGACGAATCAGTCTGCCGCTATGAAGGATTTTCAGCCGGCATCTACCAACCAGTCTGGCAAACAATTCCCGCAGGTTAATTCCGAAGGTCGCGTACGCGCAGGTATTTCAGCCCCTCAGGCTCTGAATGTGCAGCTTGACATCGGTGGCATTAGATACGACCTTGCGAAGGATGAACAAGGAGTATGGACAGGCGATTCGAACCCCCAGGATGAAGGCTTTCATTACTACCAGCTCATAATCGACGGTGCACGGGTTCCTGATCCGGGAAGCTTGTTCTTTTATGGTGCAAGCCGATGGGGCAGCGGGATAGAGATACCTGCAAAGGACCAGGATTTTTATTCCCTGAAAAAGGTACCTCACGGCCAGCTGAGGGAGAATCTGTATTTCTCTGAGATCACGCAGTCGTGGCGACGTTGTTTTGTCTATACACCACCTGATTACGATA
Organism: uncultured Rikenella sp.; assembly: GCA_964635655.1. Lineage (GTDB taxonomy): Bacteria > Bacteroidota > Bacteroidia > Bacteroidales > VadinHA17 > SR-FBR-E99. The sequence continues at coordinate 63,716 of CAZWOC010000014.1, forward strand.
AGAATATCACAGTCCGTTACCCTGTGTTGTACCTGCAGCACGGGAGTGGGGAAGACGAGACAGGCTGGCCGGTTCAGGGCAAAGCCAATCTTATCCTCGATAACCTGATTGCTTCGGGAAAGGCTGTCCCGATGATAATCGTGATGGACAGGGGATATGCCTCGAAACCGGGTAAGTCATCATCACCGGCTACCGCCAGGCCCCAGGGAGGGCCTGGCGGCATCCCGGCCTTCGAAGAGGTTCTGATACAAGAGATTATCCCGATGATTGACGCATCGTACCGGACCATGGCTGATCGCGGTCACAGGGCTATGGCCGGTCTGTCGATGGGCGCCAACCAGACTATCCAGATCACAATGAATAACCTGGATAAGTTCTCTTACATCGGTGGATTCAGCGGTACATCAAATTATCCAAACACTGCGGACATTGACACTGCGACGTTCATGAACGGTAAGTTCAGTGACGGGGCAGCGCTGAACAAACAGATCAACCTCTTCTGGCTCGGACTGGGAACCAAAGAACCTGATCCGTTCCCCGGCTCTGTTGGAGCTTTCCGTAAGATGCTTGAAAAGACCGGCGTTAAATATGTCTGGTATGAATCTCCCGGAACCGCTCATGAATGGCTTACATGGCGAAGGAGCTTATATCAGTTCGCACCACTTCTTTTCAGGAAATGATCCATCCTTTCAATTACAGCTCAACAGGCAAATTAAGAGGAAAATGAAAAAGTTAATCACCATCATGGTGGTCCTGGTCGGATTCAGCTTCCCGGCAGGATCGCAGGATTTTGAAAAACAGGCACCTGCAGGGTTTGACTCCGTCAGGGCCGGCATCGCGCATGGCAAAATAGATACAATAAAGTATTACTCAAAAACAGTAGGAGCCACACGCAAAGCCCTGGTCTATACACCTCCCTCATACAGCAAAAGCAAAAAACTCCCGGTGCTTTATCTGCTTCACGGCGTCGGCGGCGATGAGAAGGAATGGCTGAACGGAGGGAAACCGCAGGTAATTCTTGATAATCTCTATGCTGACGGAAAGATCGAACCGATGATAGTTGTCATGCCTAACGGGAGGGCCATGAAGGATGACCGCGCCGGCGACAACATGATGGCTCCTGACAGGGTGGCGGCCTTTGCAACCTTCGAAAAAGACCTTCTTAACGATCTCATTCCGTACATCGAGAAGAGGTATCCGGTGATCAGAGACCGTGAACACCGTGCAATTGCCGGCCTCTCGATGGGTGGCGGGCAATCGCTGAACTTCGGCCTTGGTAATCTTGAAAAATTCGCATGGGTGGGAGGCTTTTCATCGGCGCCCAACACCAAACTCCCTGAACAGCTTGTACCTGATCCGGAATACGCAAGAAAGAACCTTAAAGTTCTGTGGATATCATGTGGCGACAACGACGGCCTGATAACATTCAGCCGGCGTACGCACGATTATCTTGTAACCAATCGTGTTCCACATATTTATTATATTGAGCCGGGGGTACATGACTTCAAGGTCTGGAAGAACAGCCTGTACATGTTTGCCAAGCTGCTGTTCAAGCCTGTGGATGTGACTAAGTTTAACAAATACAGCCTGCTGGGCACATCCGCTCCGTCCAACATCAGAGGGGCCAGGTATCCGCAGATTATGCCTGACGGCAGTGCGGTATTTCGTGTGAAAGCTCCTGAAGCCCAGAAGATGCAGCTCGATCTGGGTAAGAAATATAATATGGTCAGGAACAGTGAAGGCATATGGGAAATCACAACCGATTCACTGACCGAAGGGTTTCATTATTATTCCCTTACAGTTGACGGGCTGACAGTGGCTGATCCGGCAAGCGAATCATTCTACGGTATGGGGCGCATGGCAAGCGGGATCGAAGTTCCGTTCAGCGGTGATGATTATTATGCTGCCAGGGATGTGCCTCACGGGGAGATCACCATCAAGAGATATTTCTCCACGGTATTCAATACCTGGCGCCAGTTTTATATCTACAAGCCTGCCGGGTATGACGTATATACCGCTCAGAAATATCCTGTGCTCTACATTCTCCATGGCGGAGGTGAAGATGAGAGAGGCTGGGCTACACAGGGGAAGGCAGACCTGATACTTGATAATCTGATTGCTGCGGGTAAGGCAAAACCCATGCTGATTGTGATGCCCGACGGCAACGTGGCAGGACAGCAGGGCTTCGGAGAGATGACTTTACGGTTGTTTGAAAGGGAACTCAAGGAGTGCATTATACCTTTTGTTGAGAAAAGCTACCGGGCGGAAACAGCTCCGGGCAACCGTGCCCTCGCAGGGCTCTCGATGGGCGGATTGCAGACGCTGTATGTCGGGATCAAGAATACCGGGATGTTCCCATACCTCGGAGTATTCAGCTCCGGATGGTTAACGCCCGCCCAGAACGACCTGGCTGATAAACAATATGATTTTATTAAAAATAACCCTGAAAGGATCAGCCCGCTAAGGCTTTTCTGGATCACCATGGGAGGGAAGGAAGATATCGCTTATAACAACTGCCAGACTATGCTGAAAAAGCTCGATGAGCTGAATGTGAAATATACGTACAGTGAATATCCGGGCGGACATACATGGCCGGTTTGGAGAAACAACCTGTACAACTTTGCGCAGCTCCTGTTCAGGTAAATCACCTGGCCGATTACCTCCCCACCCCTGGCGCTCCAAACGGCTACACAAGGAAACAAGGAAGATAAACCAACCCATAACCCCCCCCATAATGAACTAACCTGAACAACATGAAAAAGAAAAGTAGTCTTGCATTCGCCCTTGGGCTGGCACTTACACTGCCTGCCATTCTGCTGATGGTTCTTGCAGCAGCAGGAACCGGATGCAGTGACAATTCAACGAGGCCTGAAGGGCCGTGTGATATATTTGCTGCTGACGGCTATCCATGTGTTGCCGCCCATAGCAGCACCCGTGCATTGTATGCCTCATATGACGGCCCGCTGTACCAGGTCATGCGTCAGTCAGACGGTAAAACCCTCGACATCGGCGTGGTTCGTTCCGGCAAGGGTGATCCGGGAGGTTATGCCGATGCTGCCGCGCAGGACAAATTCTGTTCAGGCACCTACTGCTGGATAACCGTTCTCTACGACCAGTCCGGCAAAGGGAATCACCTTGTCCAGGCGCCCAGGGGAGGATTCAGCGGCCCGGCAATGGGCGGATTCAATAACCTTCCGGTTGCCGATATGGCGCCTGTTACAGTCATGGGTCACAAGGTCTACGGCGTTTTTATTGAGCCGGGAATGGGTCTTCGTGATGATGACCCGGTTGGTACTGCAGTAGATGACCAGGCAGAAGGCCAGTACTGGGTAATAAACGGCCATCACTTTAACTCAGGCTGTTGTTTCGATTACGGCAACGCTGAAACAGACAGCCGTGACGACGGTGACGGCACGATGGAAACTACATATTACGGAAACGCCACGGCATGGTACAAGGGACAGGCCCCGGGACCGTGGATCATGACTGACCAGGAAAACAACCTGGTAGGCTGTGTCAACCCTTCACCCGATGACAAATACTGCCCTGACCTTCAAAGTATCACCTGGCGATTTGTGACAGCAACGGCTGACGGCGAACCTCACCACTGGAGAGCGATGGGAGGCGATGCGCAACAGGGAGAGCTGAAAGTGATGTATGACGGACAACGTATCATCAACGACCGGAGCAGCTATGACCCGATGCGCAAGCAGGGAGCCATCCTGCTGGGCAACGGAGGTGATAACAGCAACGGCTCACAGGGTACCTTCTATGAAGGAGCGATGACAGCTCCGGGGACATTCCCATCACAGGAAACCTATCAGAAGATTCAGGCCAACATCGTGGCAGCAAGGTACGATGTTCAGCGTCTTGGCATCGCCCCGGCCGGTATGACCGGCACGCCTCCCGGACTGCAGACCTTTTCGCCAATGTCGACGCAGAACACCACAGTAACATTTACAAACACTGCAGGCGCCCCCGTAAATAACCTGAACCTGAGCGTTTCAGTGCCTAAAGGATGGAAATCAGTACTGTCCGGTTCCGAAGAACAATCCATGACTTTCACCAATGCTGTTGAACCCGGTGAGACTGTGAGCGCTACCTTCCGGATAACATCCTCGGGGGAGATGTTCAATGGTGACCTGACCGGCAAGGCTGTATGGACGACACAGGGAAACAAGAAGCCTCAGTCTGAAACAGCGCTTGAAAAGGTACGCAATGTAAGTCCTGTTAAAATTAACGAGTTCCGGGTAACTGACGGATCAACGGATAACCCGACCAACTCTTTTATTGAGCTCTACAATGCTGCTGATACAGAGACTGATGTTTCAGGCTGGACCCTGACTCATCATCAGACCCAGATGCCGGTGTTTTCATCTGTCAGGATTCCGGACGGTACGAAGCTTGCCGCGAAGGGTTTTTACCTCCTGGGTCTTTCAGGTTCAGGACTGGCAGTTCCGGCAAAGAAGGGTGAATCTGTTCTCTATGTCAGGACTACTGCCGGCATGACGCCCGGTGATATGATCGAAATCGGCACAGGATCTGCAAAGGAAAACGTTACGATTGCAGCCATAACCACTCCGCCGGCACCTGAGGCTCCGGCGATGCCCTTTGGTTTCGGAAGGCGTGGTCCGTCCGGTCAGACCACTGTCTGGCAACCGCTCCCGGACGGACCAGTGATCACAATTCCTGCGGGTTCGGCAAATATTCCGGTCACCAGTACTTACGGATTTGAGGTTGGCCAGAAGATGGCGATAGGATACGGGGCTACATATCCCACCGTGGCTCAGGCTGTAGAAAAGTACGAGGTGGTTACGATTACCGAAGTAGGCAAACAGGGCACCCAGGCATGGTTGTCGATGGATGCCAGGGCCGGAGATACGAATATTAAGGTTTCATCTGTCGAAAACATCTCTGTCGGTGATAAGATCAGGTTTGATATCGACAGTGAAGGACACGGCATCGAGACTGTAACAGTATCACGGGTCGGCACACAGTCATCACGAAGTACATTCAACGGTCCACTGACTGATGCAGACGATCCGGGAACCGGACTCGACCTTGCTGAACCGTTGAAATTCGATCATGCATCCAACATGCCTTTCAGTGTCAGGGGTACAGGTATAAGCTTCGAACCGGCAACAGCTTTCGCACACTCGAGCAACGAACCTGTGCTGGCTCTCAGGAACAGCATCACCCTTGACAAACCACTGGTCTACAGCCACGATATCGATGATGTGATACTTGACAAAAAGGTTACTACAGCAGGCTACCGGGGACCGGTGGAGCCGGACCAATGGTTTGGTGGCCCGGCCCTGTCAGCCAGCGCGGGCAACATGGTGCTGCGTGATGCGGATAACAATGTTATTGACGCCCTGAATTACGGCGGACTCGTTGATCCCTGGACAGCCGAAGGGTACCAGGCTGTTTCGGGTGCCAGTGAGAGTGGATGCTTCATCCCTGCTCCAGTTATGAGCAGAGGCTTCTGGATGGGACCTGCAGCCCAGGTGACACAACCGGACAGGAGTGCCGGCCGTTACCCTGACGGCAATGACAGTGACAGCAACTGCCGTGATTTCTCAATACAAAACACAACCACCCTGGCTGCCCGGGCAGAATCCGGTGCTGACAACATAAAGGTCTCAAGCGTTACAGGCTTCAGCATCGATCAGAGTATTATAGTCGGTTCCGGAGCTGCCTCCGAGACTGCCGTGATAGCAGCCATCGGAACCTCAGGGGCAACAACAACAGGAGCATTAGTCCCGGCAGGCAGCAGAATAATCCGTGTCGGAACCGTGGCAGGCTTCAATACCGGTCAGACAATCACAATCGACAATGGTTCCAGGACCGAGACTGCAGTCATCGCGTCCGTAGGAGCAGCACGGCGCCGTTTTGGAGGTCAGGCAGCTGCCGTGACTGACTCAATAACTGTATCGGCACCGCTCAGATACTCGCATGCGAGAGATGTACAGGTCTCCGGCAGCGGAATTACCCTCGTGAATCCACTAAAGACGAATCATGACAACGGCGCCCCGGTGGCATCAGACATCCCGACACCAGGTGAGCCTAACAATTATTTCAGGAAGCTTTAGTGGAGGCAGAAACTCATAACAAGCCCTGGTGGCGTTGGGTTCTGGCAGGACTGAATACGCTGGCGCTGGCATTGACAATTATCCTGAGCTGGCATTATCTTTCAGGCGGACAGATAGCAGGTTGCGGTGGCGGCAGCCCCTGTGAAAAGGTGTTGGGCAGCCGGTGGTCGGAGATAGCAGGCATACTGCCTGTAAGTGGTCTGGCCATGGGAGCCTACCTGGCTCTCATGACAGCCTCTTTTTTCTCCGGACCGCAAACAGAGCTGCCTGTCAGGAGAACGGCCTGGAGAGCCATGCTGGTCCTTGCCGGGGCCGTGACCGGCTCTGCAATATGGTTTACAGTATTGCAAAAATGGATCATCGGAGCTTTTTGTCCATGGTGCCTTACAACCCACATTACCGGTTTGCTGTTATCCGCGCTGATATTCTGGCGTTCACTGAGAGTCACCGGTAACGGAGTCAGCAATGAAAACCCGGAGACTCACGGGAGAAGGCTGTTCCGTCCGCTGCAGGCGACAGGGCTGGCGCTCTCAGGGATGGTTATGGCCGGCCTGCTGGCAGTGACCCAGGCGATATCAGCTCCGCCTTCAGTTCACAGCGACAATGTGTCAGATGATATTGTGCCTGTCGATCATCATTCTGTCCCGATGGCCGGATCTCCCGATGCACCGTATGTGGTCACTCTCCTGTTCGACTATCAGTGCGCCCATTGTCAGCGTTTGCATTTCATGCTTAATGAGGCGATGCAGCTTTACGGGGGAAAGCTTGCCTTCATGCTGTGCCCGGTGCCTCCCGATCACGGATGCAACAGGTTCATACCCGCCGGAAGAGATGAATTCAAAAATTCGTGCGAGCTGGCAAAGATCGGTCTTGCAGTATGGAAAGGAGACAGGGAGGCGTTTCAGGAATTCAATAACTGGATGTTTACATTCGAAACCGGCGACAGGTGGCAGCCCCGGAGCCCGGAGGCTGCCAGGCAAAAGGCGATCGGACTTCTGGGTAAGGAAAGGTTTGATGCTGCATGGGCTGATCCGTGGACAGATGAGTACCTGCAGACCTCGATCACGATATTCGGCAAGACTATTCAAAACGGAGCGGGAGGTATCCCGAAACTGATCTACGGATCACTTTGGGTCATACCTGAATCATATGGCGCCGGTGACCTTGCAATGATCCTGCAGAAAAGTCTGCAGGTGCCTGAACCGGAAAAATAATGAAAGGCAGAAACGGCAACAGAGCAACTAAAAGTACAGGATGAGAAATAAAAAATTTGCCCGGAGCAGGCTCATTGACAGAAATAAACGAAAGCAGATTGTAATATGAGACACCTTGAATTAGTACTTATGGTCCTTTTGGCTCCCGTGCTGATCGGGCAGACATCGTGTGAGGCAAAGAGAGAAGCATATAAGCCTGACCTTGAGTCGCTTGAGAAGGTAAATCCTGCTCCGGAGTGGTTTAAGGATGCCAAGTTAGGCATCTATTTTCACTGGGGGGTCTATTCGGTGCCGGCCTTTGCAAATGAATGGTATCCGCGTAACATGCATATCGAAGGATCAAGGGAGAATGAGCACCATAAGGAGATCTACGGTTCACCTTCCGACTGGCCTTATTACTACTTCATTACAGGGGCAAAGGACCGTCAGGGCAATTTTCTGCAGTTCAAACCCATTCTCAAATCGGAAGGCGGCAATTTCGACCCTGATGAATGGGCTCAGCTTTTTGCTGATGCGGGAGCCAGGTTTGCAGGGCCTGTGGCAGAGCATCATGACGGATTCTCCATGTGGGAAAGTGAGGCCAATCCCTGGAATGCAAAATACATGGGGCCGAATCTCGACCTCGTGGGCCTGTTGACGGATGCTATCCGTAGACACGATATGAAGGTTATTATGTCAATGCACCATGCATTCAATATAACCGGCTTCTATGAAGCTGTGCCTCCGGCAAGCGATCCTAAAATCCGGATTCTTTACGGTCAGCAGGGGGCAAAGGAAAACGAGGCTCTGTGGTCGGCAAAGCTTAAGGAAATCATCGATAACTATCAGCCTGACATAATCTGGCAGGATTTCAATCTCCATAAAATCTCGGACAGTGCACTGCTTGGCTTCCTGGCATATTACTATAACAGCGCAATGGAATTGAATAAAGAGGTCGTTGCAACCTATAAGGACGGCCTCAATCCCAAATGTGCGGTAATGGACTTCGAACGCGGAGGTCCTGCTGATATAACCGAAAATTACTGGCTTACGGATGATGCTATCAGTTCTTCCAGTTGGTGCTATACGGAAGGAATAGGGTATTACACGACAAAACAGGTGCTGCACGGATTTCTCGACAGGATAAGCAAAAACGGCAACCTCCTCCTGAACATTTCTCCCATGGCTGACGGCACTATTCCCGGGGAACAGAAAGACATCCTGCTGGCAATGGGTGGGTGGCTGAAGAAATATGGCGAAGCTGTCTATTCCACGCGTGCGTGGGAAAAGTATGGCGAGGGGCCGACCCTCATGGGAGCAGGCCAGGGCGTATTCACAGAGCCGGCAGAAGGTACAGCAAAAGATGTCAGATATACAAGGTCAAAAGACAACACGATCCTTTATGCAATCATGCTTGGCTGGGATGATGGTCAGAAGAATATAAAACTTGCCTCGCTGGCCGCGGATAGTATTGATCTTAAGTATCTTAAACCTGTTGAGCTTATCGACGGAGAAGCAGGAAAATACATACCGCTGGATTACCTGCAGGATAAGGAAGGGCTGACAATCAGCCTGCCGGACAGGTCTTTTGAAGAATTGGCATATGTTGTCAGGCTCACTTTCAGAAGAAAAATCCCGGCATTAATAACTGTAAAGAATTAAGGTCTGGCAAAGGAAGGACAAAGCAGCCGGAAACATTTTCACCGCAACATTGAATGACCAGCCTGCGAACCAGACTAGTTGAAAAAAACATTATCAAAAAATGAAAAGAACTATAATCCTGATCCTGATCCTGGTATCTGCCTCCTCTTTATGGGGTCAGCAATACCCGTTTCAAAACCCCGATCTGACTTCCGAAGAAAGGGCGAAAGATCTTGTCTCACGGTTGACCCTTGAAGAGAAGGCAGTTCTGATGTGTGATGTGTCAGAGGCAATCCCTCGGCTGGGGATAAAGAAATTCAACTGGTGGAGCGAGGCATTGCATGGCCTGGCCAACAATGACAGCGTGACTGTCTTTCCGCAGCCTGTCGGCATGGCAGCATCATTTGACGATGAGCTTGTTTTCCGGATCTTCAGCGCTGTGTCGGATGAAACACGGGCCAAATACAATCAGTCTATGCAGAGGGGACAGGAAAACAGACGATTCCTGAGTCTTTCGGTCTGGACGCCGAACATTAACATATTCCGTGATCCCCGATGGGGAAGAGGCCAGGAAACCTATGGTGAAGACCCGTATCTGACATCGAGGATGGGGGTATCGGTGGTACGCGGTTTACAGGGCCCGCCGGAGGAGAAATACAGGAAGCTCCTCGCGTGTGCCAAGCACTTTGCAGTTCATTCAGGACCGGAATGGAGCCGCCATTCACTCAATGTCACCAATGTTGATCCGCGGGATCTTTATGAAACCTACCTGCCTGCCTTCAAGGCACTGGTGCAGGAAGCTGACGTGAGGGAGGTAATGTGTGCCTATCAGCGCCTGGAAGATGAGCCCTGCTGCGGAAACACAAGGCTGTTGCAGAGGATCCTTCGTGATGAGTGGGGCTATAAGTACCTTATAGTTTCTGATTGCGATGCCATTGCTGACTTTTATAACGGACATGACTATTCATCCGATCCGGCCCACGCAGTGGCACAGAGCATACCGGCCGGAACCGATCTTGAATGCACATGGAATAACTGGAATTATCTGAAAACACCTGATGCTGTGTCACTGGACCTGATAAGGCAGGAGGACATCGACAGGAGCCTTGTACGCGTGCTGACCGGACGGTTCGACCTGGGCGAAATGGATGATGACGCCATCGTGCCGTGGACCAAGATACCGGCTTCTGTAATAAACAACGAGGAACACAGAAAACTTGCACTCGAAATGGCACGCGAGACAATGACCCTGCTGCAGAACAGAAACAACATTCTTCCTCTTAAAAAATCAGGAAAAAAAATTGCCGTAGTAGGCCCGAATGCCGATAATGCAAGAATGTTATGGGGAAATTACAACGGGACGCCGATCCGCACAATCACTGTCCTTGACGGCATCCGTGCGAAACTGCCGGCGAACAAAGTAATATACGACAAGGCCTGCGACATTGTCGACAGCAAGGTACTTGTCAGCCTGGCAGATAATTGCTCCATCGACGGTGTGCCCGGTTTCAGGGCAACTTTCTGGAATAACCGCAACATGGCCGGTGATCATGTTGCAGAAAAGGTGATTACAGGTCCATTGTCGCTGGCTGTGCAAGGAGAGAACGCACTGGCCCCCGGTGTGAAATCTGAGGGATTTTCTGCAAAGTTCGAAACCGGGTTCACACCGGCAACAACAGAAGAGATCGTGTTCAGGTGCAGTACCGCCGGTTCATTCGAGCTGCTTGTAAACGGTGAAACCGTGACAAAGTTCGAAGACTGGCGCGGACTGGCTTCAAAAATCCCGTTCAGGGTTGAAGCAGGCCGGGAATATAAAATAGAGATACGTTTTGTCCAGCGTTACAACTGGCAGGCTGTTATCGGATTTGACCTTGGCAGGGAGGCCGAACAGGATTATTCAGGTCTGATTGCGAAGCTGAAAGGTGTCGATCTTGTGGTATTTGTGGGTGGCCTTTCAAACGAACTGGAGGGAGAGGAAATGCCGGTATCGTTGCCGGGATTCAAAGGCGGCGACCGTACCGACATGGAACTGCCTGCCGTGCAGCGCAACTGCATGAAAGCCCTTAAGGAGGCAGGAAAGAGAGTTATCCTTGTGAATTGCTCCGGTTCAGCTATAGGTCTTGTACCGGAAACCGAAAACTGTGAAGCTATTCTCCAGGCATGGTATGGAGGCGAGTCCGGAGGTCTGGCAGTTGCAGACGTGCTTTTCGGCGACTATAACCCTTCGGGCAAACTGCCGGTAAGCTTTTACAGGGACATCAGCCAGGTACCCGATTTCGAGGATTATTATATGGCAGGCCGTACTTACCGCTTTATGGATGATCCGCTCTTCCCGTTCGGCTTCGGCATGAGCTATACAACGTTCAGTATCGGGGAGGCCGTGACCGGAAGCAATGAGATCAGAAACGGCGGAAGCGTCAGGCTTGCTGTTCCTGTTTCAAACACAGGCAAACGTGACGGCACGGAGATAGTTCAGGTTTACATCCGCAGGGCAGATGACACCGACGGTCCTCTGAAAACACTTAAGGGTTTCAGGAGGGTAAATATAAAGGCGGGCAAAACTGCTGAGGTGACCGTTGACCTGCCATATTCTTCTTTTGAGTTTTATGACAGGGCAAACGGTAAGATGAAGGTTATACCCGGTAAATACGAGGTCATGTACGGAAACAGCTCAGATCCGGAAGACCTCAGGAAAGTGAATATTATGGTTTATTAATAGGTTAACGCATAAATTAATACAGTAAAAGTTATGAAAAAGATTGCACTCTTATTTTCAGTTATGATGATTTGCGGTATTGTGTCTGCCCAGTTTGCGGGCGGCATGCGGGGACAGCAGCAGGAACCACTTCCTGAAGGCTATAAACCCTCATCAACAAATACCTTTCTTGCCCAGTACCCTGCAGTCAATGCCCAGACCCGCCAGGCTATCTTCAAAGTGGTGGCACCACACGCCGCAAGTGTCATGGTCGACCTTGCAGGAAAAAAATACCCGATGACAAAGAATGAAAAAGGGGTATGGACATGCACCTCAGATCCTCAGGTGGTCGGTTTCCACTATTATGCCATCATGATCGACAGCGTTCCGGTCATGGACAGGAACACGGAGGCCTATTTCGGAAGCAACTGGGAATCGTCAGGAATTGAAATTCCCGAAGGTCCTGAAGGTGACTACTACAGGTTCAACAAGAATATTCCTCACGGACAGGTCCGCTCGCTTTACTACTGGTCGGAAATAAACGGCATGGAACGTCACTGCAACGTTTACGTGCCTGCCGAGTACGAAAAGAATCCTGACAAGAAATATCCTGTCATGTACCTGCTGCACGGCTGGGGCGAGGATGAAAACGGATGGTCAAACCAGGGACATATGGCAAACATTATGGACGGCTTGATTCATGCCGGCAAGGCCGTTCCGATGATAGTGGTGATGGACTGCGGCGACATCAAGACAAATTCAGATGTCCGCAAAGCATCGACGAACGATGTGACCCAGATCTATATCAAGGATCTTATGCCTTTCATCGAGAGTACTTTCCGCACAAAGAATGACAGGCAGAACCGTGCTATGGCCGGATTGTCGAGAGGCGGCTTCCAGACCACCCAGACAGTTTTTGCCAATCTTGACAAATTTGCATGGATGGGCACATTCAGCGGTTTCTTTTCACGTCCCAACCAGAATGTTACTGAAGGTTTCAACGGCGTCTTTAAAGATCCTGCAGCATTTGACAAACAGATGAACCTGCTTTTCATCAGCACCGGTACCGAAGAAGGGACGCCGAAGGAGGCAGTCGAAGCCCTGAAGGCTCACGGAATCAAAAACATCGTTTATCACGAATCACAGGGTACAGCCCACGAATGGCTTACCTGGCGCCGTGCACTGAATGAATTCGCTCCGAGGCTTTTCAAATAGTCAATTAGATATAATCCGGCTATCTTAGTAATGTCCAAAAAGAAAATCAATGATGAAAAAGAAATTCCTGTTTATAATAATTGCTGCTGCCTTCCTTACAAATGCCAGGATCGCTGCCCAGGACCCGGATTTCCACATCTACCTGTGCTTCGGTCAGTCGAACATGGAAGGAGCTGCCAGGATCGAGCCGCAGGACACAACCGTTGACGGCAGGTTCATGGTGATGGAAACAATCGACTGCCCGAACCTGGGAAGAGTCAGGGGAGGCTGGTATCCGGCCATCCCGCCCCTCTGCAGATGCAGGACCGGACTGTCACCTGCCGATTATTTCGGCAGGACAATGGTCGAACACCTCCCGAAGAATGTCAGGGTGGGGGTTATAAATGTTTCAATAGGAGGATGCAAAATCGAGCTGTTTGACAAGGAGAATTACAAGGAATATGTCTCGACCGCACCGGGATGGATGACAGGTATGATCAACTCCTATGACGGGAATCCATATGGACGCCTCGTAGAGATTGCAAAACTGGCTCAGAAGGATGGTGTCATAAAGGGAATCCTGATGCATCAGGGAGAGTCGAATAACGGCGAAACCACATGGCCCGATAAAGTCCGTCTCGTCTATGAAAACCTGCTGAAGGACCTTGACCTGCAACCTGAAAAAGTACCTCTTCTTGCCGGTGAAATGGTAAGCGCTGCTGAAGGAGGCATCTGCGCGGGCATGAACGATATTATCGCCACACTGCCGCAGGTAATACCGAATTCGTACGTGATATCCTCGGAAGGCTGCCCCGGGACCCCCGATCACCTTCATTTCACTTCGGAAGGATACCGCATATTCGGAAGAAGGTACGCTGCCAAGATGCTTTCTATACTGGGTTACACTGTCAATATGCCTTAACCCGGACTGAAATACCCTTGCAATGACAGTGTCAATTTAAACCTTTAAATAATACTGATAATGAAGCGTTATCTGATGCTGCTGATACTGGTTTCGACAGTCGGCACTGCCAGCTTTGGACAACCGTACAGCAGAACTGACCTCGGCGTCAGGTCTGCTGTGGATGGCATCGGCATCGAAATCCGGTTCTTCAGCCCGTCAATTGTAAGGGTACTGAAATGGCCTGAAGGAAGGACTTTCAGCAAGGAGAGCCTTTCGGTCGTCATGGCTCCCGGTAAAGTGGATCTGGGAGTGAGACAGAGGGGAGACGAACTGATCATCAGAAGCAAAAGCCTTACTGTATCACTGAACCTGGTGTCCGGAAAGATTTCATTCCGGACGCCGGGATCCGCTTTGTTGCTGACTGAAGCTGAATTCGGCGCCGGTTTTACTGAATTCGATGATGCCGGAACAAAAACCTTCAGTGCGTATCAGGCATTCGCACTTGGAGAGGATGAGGCCATCTACGGATTAGGACAGCAGCAGAACGGAAAAATGATTCAGCGTAACCTGAAACTGAATATGATACAGGGGAATACAGACGACTATGTCCCCTTTTTCGTTTCAGCGAAAGGCTACGGCCTGTTCTGGGATAATTATTCTCCGACACTCTTCGAGGACAAGACCGGCATCACCTCCTTCAGATCGGATGTGGGAGACTGCATCGATTATTATTTCATGTCAGGAGGCGATGTGGACGGCGTGATCGCATGCATGCGCGAACTGACAGGCGAGGCGCCTATGTTCCCTCTCTGGACATTCGGCTACTGGCAAAGCAGGGAACGCTACAAGAGCCAGGACGAGCTTGTCGGCGTGGTCCGGAAATACCGTGAGCTGGGAGTGCCGCTCGACGGTATAATCCAGGACTGGCAGTACTGGGGTAACAATTACCTCTGGAACGCCATGGAGTTTCTCAATGCGGACTTCTACAATCCTCAGAAAATGATTGATGATGTGCACTCCATGAACGCTCACATAATTATTTCGATCTGGAATTCATTCGGACCCGAAACGAAACAATACAGGGAACTGAAAGGCATCGGCGCCCTGATGGATTTTCAAACATGGCCCCAGTCTGGTTCCGACAAGTGGCCACCGAACATGGATTATCCTTCAGGGGTAAAACCGTATGATCCTTTTAATCCGGAAGCCCGCCAGATATACTGGAGATATCTGAACAAGGGGCTGTTCTCACTGGGGATTGACGGGTGGTGGATGGATTCGTCCGAGCCGGACCACCTTGATTTCAAACCGTCTGATCTCGACAACAAAACATACCTGGGTTCATTCCGCAAGGTTCGTAATGCATTTCCCCTGATGACAGTGGGCGGGGTTTACCAGCAACAGCGTGCCGTCACCTCCGACAAACGGGTATTCATCCTGACCCGTTCAGGATTTGCCGGTCAGCAGCGTTATGCCACCAATGTATGGTCTGGTGACGTGACCTCATCATGGCCGGCATTGAGAAATCAGATCTCCGCCGGACTCAATTTTTCGATGAGCGGCATACCTTACTGGAACAGTGACATCGGCGGATTCTTCCTGAGCAGGTTCAGAAACAAACTGGATGACGCAGAATATCGTGAGCTTTATGCCCGCTGGATGCAATTCGGAGCTTTCAGTACGATGATGCGCTCACACGGGACTGACGCCCCGAGGGAGATTTACCAGTTCGGGAAAAAAGGTGACCCCGTGTACGATGCAATCGAAAGGTCGATAAAACTTCGCTACAGCCTGCTCCCCTATATCTACTCCGCAGCATGGGATGTGACGGCCAACCGGTCAACCATGATGAGGGCACTGGTGATGGATTTCCCCTCTGATAGTGAAGCATTGGATATCAACGACCAGTACATGTTCGGAAAATCGCTGCTTGTATGCCCTGTAACCACATCAATGTATTCGAAAGACACAAAAGAGGATTTCAGCACCGTGCGAACCAGTGAGATTTACCTTCCTTCAGGAACAGAGTGGACGGATTTCTGGACAGGGGAGAGATTAAAAGGGGGACAAATGGTTGTAAGGGATGCTCCCCTGGACATAATTCCCCTTTATGTAAGGGCAGGTTCAGTCATGCCTTTTGGTCCTGACGTGCAATATGCCACTGAAAAACGATGGGATAACCTGGAAATCAGAGTGTATGAAGGTGCCAACGGAAGATTCGTATTGTACGAAGACGAGAATGATAATTATAATTACGAGAAAGGATACTATTCAACAATCGATTTTTCATGGAACGATTCCGCAAAAAAACTTACTATAGGTGACCGCAAGGGCTCGTTCCCTGGTATGCTGACAGAACGCAGGTTCACCATTGTACTCGTGAGCCAAAGCAACGGAAGGGGGACAGACGTTCCTGCAGGATACAATGAAGTGGTTACGTATACCGGAAAGAAGATTGTGATTGATCTCGGGAGGTAGTGAGGGTAGGAATTTATTGTCAATGAGGCATTTCGAATGGATTACACAGCCATAGGAAATACAGGTGTCAGATTACCCCGGATCGTGTTCGGAACCAGTGCGCTGGGGAATTTGTACCGCATCCATTCCTTTGATGCAAAACTTAAGATTGTAAGTGAATGCATAAAAAGTGTTCAGAATCCTGTCTTCGACACTGCAGGCAAATACGGAGCAGGACTGGCGCTCGAAATGCTCGGGCAATGCCTGAAAAAACTGAATATCAGTCCTGATGAATACATTAACAGGGGTAAGAATCCCGAAGAGAAGGAGGCGCTTTTCAAAGACATTACTGATGCCTACCGGGCTTTATCAGACCTGAGAAAGCTGGGGAAAATAAAAGCCGCAGGCATCGGCTCGAAAGACTGGGAAATAATAAGCAAAGATTATCCCTGGCTCAGCATTTAATTCCAAAGAAAGGTAATAAACAGATTATAACCAAAATATACCTCACTTCCATGCAACGACAAAAGTTTACCACCCGGACGTATCTCGTGCCCTTCATTATGATAAGCTCCCTCTTTTTCCTGTGGGGGATAGCGCATGGCATGCTTGATACTCTAAACAAGCATTTCCAGGATATTCTTCACCTGTCCAAAGCACAGTCAGGGATGATCCAGTTTGCGGTGTACATTGCTTATTTCGCCATGGCGCTGCCTGCCGGGTACTTCATGAGGTCTTTCGGATACAAGAAAGGGATAATACTCGGACTGTCACTGTTCGCCTCCGGCGCATTGCTAATTGCAGCAACAACCTCGTTCGAATCGTTCTGGCTTTTCCTGGTTTGTCTCTTTATCATGGGCTGTGGACTGGCGACGCTTGAGACCGCTGCAAATCCCTATACGACTAAGCTCGGGCCACCGGAGACGGCCGAGCGGCGGATAAACTTCTCACAGTCGTTCAATGGTCTGGCCTGGGTGATCGGGCCGCTTATCGGACTGTACATTTACAGGGCGCAGGATGCCGGGGCCGGTCAGAGACTGAGTTCCCTTGTACTGCCGTACATGTTGATCGGCCTTGTTGTAATTGCAGTTGCCATTGTGTTTCTGAAGACTCCTCTCCCTGAGATATCGGAGGAGACCGATGCAGCTGACTCAGACACCGGTCCTGACAATTCATCAGTTGCCGCCGGACCGCTCATGAAGCAGAAGCACTTCGTGCTGGGGGTTCTGGCCCAGTTTTCATATGTGGCGGCTCAGACAGGCATTTTCAGCTACCTGATCAATTTCGTCACTGATGAGAACCAGGCTCTTCACTTCGACAAGGAGAACGGTCCTTATTTCCTGGCCGTCGGCTTTGCGCTCTTCATGATCGGGCGTATGTCAGGAAGCTGGCTGATGCGATTCTTCAGGCCTGCCGCTATGCTGGCGTTTTATGCCCTGATGTGCTGTCTCCTTCTTCCGCTCGTAAGCATCGGGCTCGGCTGGGTCTCCCTGATCAGCCTGTACGGTGTGTTCTTCTTTATGTCAATTATGTTCCCGACGATTTTCGCGCTGGGCATCAGGAACCTGGGATCACAAACAAAAAAAGCCTCGTCTTTCATCGTGATGTCCATTGTGGGAGGGGCCGTTTTCCCGCCCGTGATGGGCTGGATTGCCGATAACTCAAGCATGTCCGTTGGCTTCTTCGCACCCATTCCTCTTTTCGTCTTTATCCTGTACTATGCCATCTCCGGATACAAATTAAAAACTGACTGAACCCGTCAATAATGAAAATCGACAGCCACCAGCATTTCTGGCACTCCAACCCTGTTGATTACGGATGGATCTCCGACGATATGGAAATCCTCCGGAAAGACTATTTGCCGGAACGGTTTGAGTCGGAGCTGTCATCGGCAGGATTTGACGGATCAGTGGCTGTTCAGGCACGCCAATCGCTGGCAGAGACAAAATGGCTTCTGGACCTGGCTGATGAATACGGTTTCATTAAGGGTGTGATAGGCTGGGTCGACCTGTGCTCTCCTGATGTGGAGGAACAGATAGTTCAGTTCTCGGCCAATCCGAAACTGGTCGGGGTCAGGCATGTCATACATGATGAACAGGATGACGATTTCATGCTGAGTGACTCTTTCCTGAGAGGTATTGCATATCTGCAGAAGTACGGCCTGGCATACGATGTTCTTGTTTTTCCCCGGCATTTACCCAACACAATCCGGCTGGTAAGCCAGTTTCCCGGGCAGGTCTTCATTCTTGACCATATTGCCAAACCGTTATTTGACCGGACTCCTGATGCCTTTGAATACTGGGATAAAAACCCGGGCCTGGTTTCCCGAATATTGATTCATGTGACGGAATGAAACGCCAATATAACTTTTATCCGATAATGCACGCTGTCAACATGAAGCACTTTATCATAATACATAGCATTTAAAATCCAGAAAATGAAAAAGATACAATACTGTTTTGCATTGTGCTCAGCCCTGCTGATCAGTACTTTGGTTCAGGCCCAGACAAATACAGCCGTTAATCCGGTAATCTGGGCAGACGTACCCGATATGTCAATAATACGCGTCAGCGACACATATTATATGAGCAGTACGACAATGCACATGTCTCCAGGCGTTCCGGTCATGAAATCAGTAGACCTTGTCAACTGGGAATTAGTCAGCTATGCTTACGCCACCCTTGGCGATAATGACGAACTGAACCTCATGAACGGAAAAAATGCCTACGGAAGAGGTTCCTGGGCAAGCTGCATCAGGTATCATAACGAAACTTTCTATGTATCAACCTTCTCTTCTACGACCAATAAGACATATATATGGTCGACAAAGGACCCGGAGAAGGGTCCATGGAAGGAGATATCATTCAGCCCCAGTTTTCATGATCATACACTGGTTTTCGACGATGACGGCCGGGTTTATCTCATTTACGGCAATAAAAAGCTTATCCTGGTCGAGCTTAATGCAGATTTGTCGGGAGTAAAGCCGGGAGGTGTAGACCAGGTTATCATAGAGAATGCGAGCGCACCGTCGGGGCCTGACAGCGGCCTGGGAGAAGGTTCGCAGTTATTCAGGCTGAACGGGAAATATTACCTGTTCAATATTACCTGGCCTCGCGGAGGTATGCGTACTGTCGTCGTCCACAGGGCTGACAGGCTTACCGGCCCCTGGGAAGGAAAGCTTGTTTTCCAGGATCTTGGCGTGGCCCAGGGTGGCATGGTCGACACACCTGACGGGAAATGGTACGCTTACCTTTTCAGGGATTTCGGATCGGTAGGACGCATACCCTATATTGTACCGATGAAATGGGAAAACGGATGGCCGGTCATCGGGATAGGCGGTAAAGTGCCGGAAACCCTCGAGCTCCCTGCCGGGAGAGGTCTGATACCCGGCATAGTGGCATCTGATGAGTTCAAAAGAAAAAAACAAGAACCGTCGCTTCCGCTTGTATGGCAGTGGAACCATAATCCTGACAACTCTGCATGGTCAGTGAACAGGAAAAAAGGATATCTGAGGCTGACGACGACACGGATTGATACCCTGTTCACACAGGCCAGGAACACCTTGACACAGAGAACCATGGGTCCGGAATGCTCGGGATCAACACTGATTGATGTTTCACATATGAAGGAAGGCGATTTTGCCGGGCTGGCTCTGCTGCAAAGGAAATTCGGACTTGTCGGGGTCAAGTTCAGTGACGGAGTCAAATCGGTTGTAATGGTTAATGCACAGTCGGGCACTCCGGTGGAAGCCGAAGCAGTTCCATTGAACCAGGAAAAGGTGTTTCTCAAGGCAGAATCCGATTTCACCGATCGCAGGGATGTTGCATACTTTTACTACAGCCTTGACGGCAAAACCTGGAAGCCGATCGGCAACCAGCTTAAAATGGAATACTCCATGCCTCATTTCATGGGATACCGCTACGGGTTGTTCAATTACTCCACAAAAATCCCCGGAGGGTTTGTGGATTTCGACTGGTTCCGCATATCCAATGAAAGAACTGAAAGTGAATGATAAACAACCAATAAATATAACCAACGATACTATGAAAAAATTTAGATTGATTGTTGCTGCAGGCCTTTTACTGACCGGCACCCTCGCCAGTTCGCAAAACCCTGTGATTCGGGACCAGTTCACTGCTGACCCCACAGCCAGGGTCTTCAACGGAAAGATGTACCTGTTCCCGTCACATGACATTCCGGCTCCGGAGAGCTTTCCGCGCAAGGATTGGTTCTGCATGGCAGATTATCATGTCTTTTCGTCGTCGGACCTTACCGACTGGACTGATCACGGGGTCATTGTAAGCCAGGAAAAGGTCCCATGGGTAAACCCCACATCGTTCAGTATGTGGGCTCCTGAGTGTGTCGAAAGGAACGGGAAGTATTACTTCTATTTTCCTGCCAATGTAAAAACCGGCAGGGGGTTCGGAGTCGGCGTCGCCATAGCTGACAATCCTGAAGGGCCTTATGTACCGCAGCCGGAACCTATTGCAGGGGTAAGGGGAATAGACCCGACAGTGTTTATCGATAAGGATGGCCAGGCGTATATCTACTATTCACTCGGCAGGATCTTTGCCGCAAAGCTTAAAGACAACATGACTGAACTCGCATCCGATCCTGTTGTTGTGGGTGATCTGCCGACCAAAGGACTTGTGGAAGGCCCCTTTTTCTTCGAAAGGAACGGGATTTACTACCTGACATATCCTCATGCTGAAAATGTAACCGAAAGACTTGAATACGCAATCAGCGATAATCCTCTCGGACCGTTTAAAGTGACCGGAGTAATCATGGACGAGACCCCTATGGGCACCTGGACAAACCACCATTCACTGGTTGAGTATGACGGCCAGTGGTATCTCTTTTACCATAACAGTGCATACTCACCGAAATTTGACAAGAACAGGTCTGTCTGCATTGACAGCCTCTTCTTCAATCCTGACGGTACAATACAAAAAGTCATCCCGACACACCGCGGTGTGGGGCTGACCAGCGCTTCGTCAAGGATCGAATTTGACCGCTTCAGCAATATCAGCCAGGAGGGGGCTTCAATTGCATATATCGATACACTCGATGCTTTCAAGGGCTGGAAAACCGTGCTTGACAAGCAGAATGGATGGATATCGTACAATGCTGTTGATTTTGGAAGCAAGAAGGTCAAAAAAGTGAATGTAAACGCCGTTTCTCCTTCCGGAAGCATTCTTGAGATAAGGCTCGACAACGCGGGTGGACCTGTTATTGCACAGGTAAAAGTACCGGCCACAACTGAGTGGACTACAGTCAGCGCACGTGTAAAACTGAAAAAGCGCGGTGTACAAAACCTTGTCATGGTTCTTAAGGGAGAAAACCCTGTGGAAACAGACTGGGTCAGTTTTAAATAATGCGCCAAAACTTGCTAAAAATCTAATCAATGAAAAAAACTGTCAGCCGATTTAATGCGCTGTTAATCACAGTATTGCAGATATTTCTGATATCAGTTGCTTTTTGCTCATGTTCCGGACAATCTTCCGGAGATCCAAAGGAAATGGTGGTCTGGTATGACAAACCTGCCGGGAACGCCTGGCTTGACGGTTTGTTCATTGGAAACGGTTACATGGGCGCAAATGTGTTCGGGAGAGTGGCAAACGAGCGGATAGCCCTGAACGAGTCGACCTTCTGGTCAGGAAGGCCTCATGACTACAATGACCCTGATGCCGGCAGGTATTTCGGCCAGATAAAGGATCTGATGTTCGCGGGTAAGTTCAAGGAAGCGGAAAAACTGGCTGACGAACATTTTTACGGCAAGCCGGGCGCTCAGCAGGCTTACCAGCCGATAGGCGACCTGCTTCTCGATTTCAAGGTTACAGGTGATTCCGTAAAGAACTACTATCGTGAACTCGATATGGAGACAGGTATCGTCACTGTCCGGTATACTGAAGGTGATGTAACGGTGACCCGTGAGGTATTCATGTCATACCCTGACCATGTGATGGTCATGAAGATATCGGCAGACAAGCCGGGCAAGGTTTCCGTAGAGGCGAAATTAAAGAGCCCGTTCGTAGAAAAAACAATTGCCGGAGACAACAGGCTGACCCTGAGCGGGCTCTGGAAATACGTTCCGGAGGAGATCAGCTGGCTGGTAGCAAAAGTGGACGGGACAGGTCTCGGTTTCCAGACTGATGTTGTGGCCATTCCTGAGAAAGGAACCTTGCAGACAACAGACTCCAGCCTGGTCATATCTGATGCCAACTCGGTGACTTTCATCCTTACCTGTGCGACAAGCTATGTCAATTACAAGGATATAAGCGGAGATCCTGCTGCCAGCTGTGAAAAGATCCTGGCAGGCGTGAAAGGCAAGGATTTCAGTACTCTGAAGAAGAAGCACCTGGATGATTTCACGGGGCTGATGAGCCGGGTACACCTCGGCATCGGTGATCCGGCCGAAAATCAGAAACCGACAGATCAAAGGCTGGCAGCTATTAAAATGGGCGAGAGTGATCCTGACCTCGTTGCAAAGATATTTCAGTTCGGCCGCTACATGCTTGTCGCAAGCAGCAGGGAGGGCAGCGAACCGGCAAACCTGCAGGCCCGCTGGAACCAGGATCTGCTCCCAAACTGGGGTAGTAAGTATACGATTAACATAAACACCGAGATGAACTACTGGCCGGCTGAGGTGACGAACCTTTCCGAATGCACGGGGCCATTGTTCAGACTGATTGAGGATCTGGCAGAGAACGGGGCAAAAACGGCCGGCATATACTACGGCGCCGGTGGATGGGTAGCCCATCACAACACCGACCTGTGGCGCGGAACAGCGCCTGTCGACGCTGCACAGTACGGCATGTGGCCGGTTGGCGGTGTATGGCTCTGCCAGCATATCTGGGAACACTATCTATATACTGGTGATATCGAATTCCTCAGGAAATACTACCCGGTAATGAAGGGCTCTGCACAGTTCCTTCTTGACATTATGACCTTGCACCCGGAATATAACTACCTCGTCATTCCCTTCTCAATTTCGCCCGAACAGGGCTTCTTTGTCAGTGAAGGAGCGGAGGAAGCATTCCTGGCCCCGACAACCACAATGAATATTGGGATGATAAGGGACCTCTTTCCCCATTGCATCGAAGCTGCCAGGTTGCTGGACACGGATGCGGAGTTCAGCAGCAAACTCGGGGAAACTCTTGGCAAGATCCCTCCTTACATGATCGGCGGTGACGGATTGCTGCAGGTGTGGATCGAGGACTGGAAAAGAGGAAACGAAGGCCATAATATGTCAGCAAACTTTGGTTTCTTCCCCGGAAACTCAATCACACTCAGGAAAGACCCTGAAATTGCCGCAGCAATCCGGAAGTGGCTTGAACCGCGTGTTGCACGATTAGGCTGGAACAGCGCATGGGATATTTGTGACTGGGCCCGCCTCGAAGACGGAGTGAGGGCAGACACGGCAATCAGGCAGTTCTTCACTGTTCCGCCAATGACCAACAGGAGGCCCGGTGGCTTCCCGATGATGATGATGCGCGGGCTCGGAAACAACCTTCATAATCCGGCAAGTAATCAGTCGGACGCTAATTTCGGATTCACGGCAGCTGTGGCGGAATGCCTCCTGCAGAGTCACGCCGGGGAGATATCCCTTTTACCTGCCCTGCCGGTGAGTTGGAGAGACGGATCTGTTACGGGATTGAAGGCAAGGGGAGGTTTCGAGGTAAACATGAGCTGGAAAGACGGAATATTGTCGTCGTGCGAAATAAAATCAATACTTGGTGAGCCCTGTGTTGTCCGCTATGGCGGTAAGACCAAAACCTTTAATATACCCGCCGGTAAATCGATTAAAACAGACGGTGATCTGAACAATTGAGTTATGTCAGGTTTCGCCGGCGTTCTCTGGTAACGCCGGCGAAACTTCAAGTATGTCATAAACAAATTCTCAATCAGTCATGAGACGCAGAGTATTCTTAAGGACAGGAATCGTCGCATCCGGTCTCGCAGGCTTACAGGCATCCTCACTGATGCTGACAGCAGGTTGCGGACGCGCGGTCAGGCCTCCGAGGCAATTCAGTCCGACCCGCATGAAAGGGGAGAATCATCTTACCCGTGAATACCTTCATCGTGTAAGATCGGAAAAATACCTGCCCAAGCTTCCGTTGCGGGCTGAATCGAAGCTGACTCCACCCGTCAGAATCATTCCGATGGCCCTGGAGGAGAGAATCAGGAGGAAGATTGTGCCGCAGCATGGTTTCTGCAGTCTCTCGCCCGGTGGTGAGGCGCTCATTTCCGGAAACGGATCTGTTAATGTTGAACTGGCAGGCAATCCTTATACCGAACAGATCCCATTCAGCCATGAAAGCCTTTTCATGCCTCGCAGGAAATTATCCGAAGCTCCTGTGATAGCTCATATTTTTCCTCAGGTAAGACAGATGGTGCTGGACGGAAAATATAACGAAGCTGCAATGTTCGCCTACAGGGAATGGCAGAAAACTCCCGTTGTACGGTCGGGCGGATTTGGCGGCATGAGGTTCTCCATGGTTCTCGAGTCACCGGGAACGCCGCTGGTAAAGGATTATCTCCGCACCGTCGATTTCGAGACCACGGAAGTGAAGGTTCACTGGACGGATGAGCGTGGTGAGTGGGTCCGCCGGACCTTCGCGTCACGACCTGACAACATCATTGTCCAGTGGCTTACACCTCCGGCAGGACAACCGTTGAAAGTCCGCATCACAATGTCAGGAGGGTCAGGCGGGCGAGGTCCCGCCGCGGGGCAAAATCCTGCCGCGGCAGTAAGCCGCACAGGAGCACAGGCAGGAAGGACCGGAGCCGGCGGCCCTCAGCATGACTTCGATGAACAGAGGCTGATTATCAGGGGATTCATCGATCCTTCGGTTGACAACAGAGGTTATGCGGTAATAACGCGCGTGGTGCGTAACGGAGGATCAGCCCGCATGGAAGGTGATACCCTTGTGATTGAAGACTCACAGTCAGTGATGCTGCTCACGCGCATTGAATACTTTCCCGATTACAGCGACGGGCAGGTGGAAGCTGTGCGTCAGTCGCTGGATGAACTTGAACCTGACTACCCCGCACTTCTGGAACGAGCCGGAAAGGTACATTCGGAGATGTTCAACCGCGTCACTGTTGATTTCGGTGATGACCCGGAATACGGCCTTTCATCCGAGGAACTCCTGTCAGATCAGCGATCATCACCTGGTTATTCAGGCGCTTTTCTCAGGACCTTTTTCGGGATGTGCCGTTACTGGTTCATCATCACGACAGGCAAATACCGGAGCGTGTCGGCGCTTACAAACGTAAATACCAACCTGCAGGTTGCACCGATGACACTGGGCTATTTTCGCGAAGGTGAAGAGGCCTACTTCAGGTGGGTCGAAAGCCTGGTGCCGGACTTCCGTACAAATGCAAGGAACATTTACGGCATGCGAGGTACCCATTGCGCCATCGCACCGACAAAGGATTCAGGCGTTTTTACGATGTTCGACTACGCTGAATCTACCGGGGAGGTATGGCCGCATCCGTACTGGATCAGCGCCGGCGGCTGGGTTTTGCGTCCGTTCTGGGACCACTGGCTTGTGACAGGTGATCTTGATTTCCTTCGGAACCGCATGGTTCCGGCATATAAGGATCTTGCCCTGTTTTACGAGGACTACCTTACGGTTACTGACAAAAACGGAAATTACATTTTCGTCCCGTCCTTCTCGCCCGAGAACCATCCCGGCAATCTTAACCCGGGTTGCATGGCTGTTATTAACGCCAGTATGGATATTGCGGTGTGCCGCGAAGTTTTGGTCAATCTTGTTCAGGCATGCGAGCTGCTGGGAATCGAAGCTGACAACGTCGAGAAATGGAAGGCTATGGTGCCGAAGCTGCCACCTTACCTCCTGGAACCGGACGGCACTCTGAAGGAATGGGCATGGCATAGCCTTGGTGAGCGTTATAATCACCGGCATGTCTCACAATGCTATGGCGTATGGCCGGGTGATGAAATTGATCCTGACCGCACTCCCCAACTGGCAAAGGCCGCAGTACTGGCAAACCGGAAGCGCGTACCCGAAAGGTTGGCTGCACACAGCCTGTGCCAGCGGGCTTTGATCGGAGCCAGGCTCAAGGACAGCTATATCGTCGACAGCGAACTGCGGCAACTGCTCGAACAGGGATATGTGGGCGTCACACTCCTGTGTCCTCACGACCCATACGCAAACATGCGAATACCTGATGCACAGGGAGGTATCCCGGCAGTAATAATGGAAATGCTGGCTTACTCACGCCCCGGAGTCATCGAGGTGCTGCCAGCCCTTCCTCCCTCGCTTAGCAGGGGATCCATAAACGGGATGCTTTTACGCACATTTGCAAGACTCGACAGGCTGGAGTGGAACATGGACACCCGTACTGTGGAACTGACAATCACCTCCATGAGAGAACAGGAGGTGACCTTAATCGCCAGGCAGGGTATTGAGGAAATATCTGCCTCACCGGGTGTACTGGCGGCGAAACCAGAACCGGGTGACGCTGTCTGCCATCTGCAATTACCGGAGGGAAAATCTGTAAAAATCCGTATGAAAACAGGCAGCCGGAACACAATGGACTGGGTTAACCGGGCATAGTCAGCCTGCTAAATTCATGCTAATCGTATTATGGAACGCAGAAAATTTGTAAAGACAAGTGCAACTGCCGCTGTTCTGGCGGGCACTCTGGATGCATCACCATTGCTCGCGGCGGAAGATGAACAACGGAAAACAGAAGCGCCGGCATCGGATAACCGTCCTGCAGAATACCTTGACCAGGTACGGAAGGAACCCTTCCTTCCAGGACCTGCAGCACGTATTGAGTTGCCAATATGGCCGATGCCGCCGGAGGAACGCATAAGACGCAATATCGTTCCGCAAAAAGGCTTCTGCAGCATCGCTCCCGGGAGACTGGTAAGCGAGGCGCTCACTTCCGGCAACGGTACTATGAACATCGAATTGCCGGGTGATCCCTATTCGGAAAAAATCCTTTTCCACCATGAAGGTCTCCTTATGCCGTGGAAGAGACCCATGGAGGCGCCTGACATAGCTGACATATTCTCACAGGTAAGGCAAATGATTCTGGATGGAAAAGCAGGCGAAGCTGTCGCCCTTGCAATTCAGCATATGAACGAAAGCCCGGTTAAGCAGGATACTGAGCCACACCTCACCGTCCCGGCGTTCATGATGAACATCACACTTCCGCAAGGCGGTGATGCCGGGAACTACGTCCGCACAGTCAATTTCGAGAACGGCGAGATCAAGGTCATCTGGACCGACGAACAGGGAGAATGGATTCGCAGAACCTTTGCTTCGCGGCCTGACAATGTCATTGTCCAATGGCTCACTGCCCCGGAAGGCAAGACGATGAATGCAGGAATATCACTGGAGAGATCTGCCAGATGGAGCATGCGCTCCGGGATGGACTGGGGAGCCACAAGGGCAATTGGCTCAACAGATCCTGACATGGCGGCACTCGTCCAACTGGAGGCCGATCAGAAAGAGCTGGCCCCAAAGGATGTCGATGTCTGCGAGGTCCGCCAGGAAACCGACGGGCAAACTCTGATTTATAAATGCCGCCTCGACCCAACTGTCGATAACAGCGGTTATGCCGGAGTGACCCGCGTGGTCCGTGATGGCGGTTCAGCAACGACAGACGGCAATAAGCTGGTGATTGAGAACGCCTCCTCGGTGATGCTGCTGACACGTATTGAATACTTTCCGGTTTTCACCGAAGACAAAGTCGTGAACCTCCGCAAGGAGACAGAGGCGGTCATGCCTGACTATCAGGCCTTGCTTGACCGGCATCAGGTGATACAGTCGGAAATGCTCAACAGGGTATCCGTAAATTTCGGTGGAGCCACGCAATACGGCATGTCCTCCGAGGAGCTCATGGCAGTACAGCTGTCACATCCCGGCTATTCGTCTGCGTTACTCGAAAAAATCTTCGAAATGGGCCGTTACTGGTTCATCCTGAACAGCGGCCGTTATCCGGTTATGGCGGCAGGAATAGACTCCACGATTAACCTGCAAATGGAGGGGGCAGTACAGGGCAACCTGAGGGAAGGAATGGATGCTTACTTCCGGTGGATGGAAGAAATCAGGCCTGATTGCCGGAAGAATGCCGGAAACATCTTCGGGTGCAGAGGCGCCTCGTATCCCCTTTTCCCGGATAAGGACCTGGGTGTCAAGTTCTATTATACCCCCGCCACCCGCATCGGGATATGGCCGTACTGGATTTCTGCCGGAGGGTGCAGTGCCCGCCATTTCTGGGACCATTACCTTGTTACCGGAGATGATGA
The DNA here is from genome assembly GCA_964635655.1 of uncultured Rikenella sp. GTDB lineage: Bacteria > Bacteroidota > Bacteroidia > Bacteroidales > VadinHA17 > SR-FBR-E99. The sequence continues at coordinate 92,181 of CAZWOC010000014.1, forward strand.
TTTTCTTCGCAACCGTGTGATACCGGTTTATAAGGAACTGGCAGAGTTTTACGAGGATTTCCTGACTGTCACGGATGAAGACGGCAATTTTATATTTGTTCCTTCGATCTCACCGGAGAACGTTTCTCGCAGCAAGGATCAGTCAGGGCCGGTCCTGATTAATTCTGTCATGGACATCGCGGTGTGCCGCGAAGTACTGACTGTCCTGATACAGGCATGCGGTATTCTGGGAACGGACACCGAAAGCGTCGCAAAATGGGAGGTGATGATGGCGAAGTTGCCTCCCTGCCTGCTTGAGCCGGACGGTACGCTGAAGGAATGGGCCTGGCCTGCCGCTGAAGAGCGCTACAGTCACCGGCATGTTTCTCATCTGTACGGCGTCTGGCCTGGTAACGAGATCGACCCCGACCGTACGCCGGCCCTGGCCTTGGCTGCAAAGATAGCCAACAGGAAGCGCACGTTCGATACAATGCCGAATGGTGTAGCTGGCGAAACGCTGGCTGCATACAGTCGCTGCCACAGGGCCCTGGCAGGTGTCAGGCTCAAGGACCACATCATCGTCGATACTCAGCTGAAACAGCTTATTGAACAGGGCTATATAAGCACTGCCCTGAGGTCTTCACGCGAACCTTACGGTATTCCGGTCCCGGATGCGCAGGGAGCTATTCCTGCACTGATAATGGAGATGCTCGTCTACTCGCGCCCCGGCGTGATCGAGGTGTTACCCGCACTTCCCCCTTCACTTGACAAAGGATCAATAAAGGGTATGCTGGCACGTACATTCGCCAGAATCGATCAGCTGACATGGAATATGCAGGCCGGGACGGTCGATATCAGAATATCTTCATTCAGAGACCAGAACATCACTCTGATTGCCAGGCACGGAATTGACAGGATCAGCGCTCCGGAAGGGGTCATTAGGGAATTCAGCAAGGGCAAGGCTGACTGCAGCCTGCACCTGCCGGAGAATAAGCCGGTGGAAATACATTTGACGCTCGGCCTGTACGATCCTTCTGACCGGGATAATCAGGCAGATTAAAGACCCGGGTTTATGATTGCCTGTACTACTTTGGTTCCCCTGGTAATACCTGATTCGTTGAAAGCATCAACAGTGAAATAATATGTCACATCCTTGTTCAGACCTGTGATCATCACCGAACCGGCATCGTAAACCATCACGGAACTGTATAGCTTGTCGGGGTTTATGCCATAGTTTACAACGTATCCTGTAGCCTGGTCATCTTTTGGCCATTCTGCTTCCGCTTTTCTCGTATCCAGCTCACTGAGCTGAACGGTAAAATCATTCACCTGCATCGGCAGCCTGCCTTCCCTGAGACCAAAAATTCTCAGGTCGTATATTGAAAACTTGCCGTCAGGTACGCTTACGTTCTCTATCTTAATGAATTTCGTTCTGACCGGTTTTTCAAGTTCGATGTAATCATGGCAGGCATCCGCGGTATTGTTGCTTTTGTCAGCAATGACATCCCATGACTGCCCGTCTGGTGAAGCAAGAATCCTGTAACGGTAGATGATATCTTTGCTGCCGGGCATGAGTGTCGATTCGTTGTCTGCGAAATTCACCTGAACTGCATTCACCGTCGAGCCCTCATCCAGCTCCACGCTGAGCCATTCTCCGCTGTCACCGGTACTTGCTGACCACCATGTCCTTATATCTTCATCGAAGGCGTTGCTAACCGGATAGTTTTCCATGGCCGATGACGCATCTGCATTTTTTTTATAGGAAAGAAGCATCCAACCCCTGAAATTGCCCTCTTTTTCATAATCGACCTTTCTGTCAGGTACAGTTGCCGGGTAATCACCGAAAGCGGTAAAAGTCCGTAGCACCCCGTCCTTGTCGAACGCTGCCGGGAACAGCCCGAGGCGCCGTTCGAACATATGACGTATCGAAATAGACATGGTTGCCACATGCCAGTAGTTTCCGTATCTGTCCCGGAATGTTGAACCATGTCCGGCCCCGCCGGCAAAACCTCCGGGTTTGTACGAGTAGGGGCTGTAGGTCTCGTATTCGAACGGCCCCAGCGGTGAATCCGAGGTATAGACACCGTCAGCGTAGGTTTTGAATTCCGTTCCCGGTGCTGCGTACTGGAGGTAATACCTGCCGCCGTGTTTTGTCATCCAGGCTCCCTCGTTCCATCCGTTACGCGCCAGCTCGTTCCGGTCACCCGGCACCTCCCATCCGTATTTGTCGGCATGATGCCGGATAAGGACCATGGGGTCGGTGACAGCCTGCATTGCTGAATTCAGCTTTACCCCGTTAATCGGAAGAAAATTCGAACAACCCCAGTAAAGATATCTCTGTCCGTCATCATCAGCGAAGAAATGAGGATCCCATACTGCAAACGGCAGGGTGTCATTCATGGGTTTCCAGTCGTCCTGAAACGGATCGGTGCTGTAGTAGAATGGCTTCCTGGCTTCGGAGGATGCAGCATAGTAAACCGTGTCATTGATTACTATGGCATCTGGTGCGTAGTCCTCGATCGGGAGTGTTGTAACCGGAAGATAGCTCCACCGGAGCAGATCGTCCGAAAACCAGTATCCGCCGCTGTGCGAAACGAACAGAATATATTTGTCCCTGTACACTATCATCGACGCATCAGCAGCTTCCCTGTATGATGCGCTGTCAGTGTACTGGAACCGGTAATTGAGGTTGAGCGGATTGCAGTAGGTCTTTTCGTTTTCAGTTGCTTCCCCTGAACAGGCAGAAAGGAGGATCAGAAAATAAACATATGCCCTTTTCATAAACGGACTTTTTGGAGTGTTTTCCCGGGTTGATTGAAACAATGTTATAAAAAGTATTGAAAGATAAATGAAAAATGATGGCAGTTCTATTCACCGGGACTGAAATATCATCAGTTACAGCTGAATTTGCAGGTTAAATGCCCGGAATAAGTTATTTTTATAGCCAGTGACAGGTAAATTTTCCGATTTTCAATAACATCTGTTCAACCAACAAAACTTAACTGATATCATGAAAAAACTGATTGTTATTTTATGTTTCATTATCCTCACCCTTTCGGGGAATCTGTTTTCGCAGGGTAATGCTGTTATAAAGATCGATTTCGACCGTGCAACGGGCACGGTTGATCCGAACATCTACGGGGCATTTGTCGAGCCTATATTGAATGTGGTTTACGGGAGCATTTATGATCCCGCTTCTCCCTTCGCCGATGAAAACGGTTTCAGGAAGGATTTTATCCAGCTTGTCAGTGAGCTGAAAATCCCGGTCGTAAGATGGCCCGGCGGAAACTATGTGTCAGGATACAACTGGGAAGATGGTATTGGCCCGAAGGATCAGCGTCCTGCAAGGCTTGAGCTGGCCTGGAACCAGGTTGAAAAGAACCAGATGGGAACTGACGAATATGCAAAGCTATGCAAACTCATAGGCGCTGAGAATTTCATATGCATAAACGCCGGGACGGGAACTCTCGACCAGGCAAGACACTGGATTGAATACTGCAACACTGAAAAGGGAACATATTACTCTGACCTGAGAAGAAAATACGGCAACGAGGCACCCTACAAAGTTAAATACTGGGCACTGGGGAATGAGATTGACGGACCGTGGCAGATGGGACAGAAGAGCGCTGAAGACTATGTGAAGTTCGCCCTCGAGGCTGCAAAACTCATGCAATGGGTTGACAAGGACATTAAACTGATTGCCAGCGGGGCATCGAACTACAAGCCGGATAATGCCTGGATAGACTGGAATGATTATGTGCTTTCAAAAATGACAGGCACGATCGATTACCTCTCCGTCCACAGGTATGCAACTGAAGCCCTGGGTGATGACAGAAGCTTTCAGGGAATGATGTGCCTCGGCCTCGACATTGATCAGAAGATAGAGATAGTGAAGGCTCTTATCCTGAAGTCGATGAACAAAACGGGTTCAAAACGCCCGGTGTATATTTCATTTGACGAATGGGCTGCAGGGTGGGGGAACAGCATAACGGTTTCATTGATGGTTGCACAGCACCTGAACTCATTCATCCGGCATGCCGATATTGTTAAGATGGCCAATATGACAATGCTGTCAAACCTTGTGGGGTATTCACCGGAGGGGGATTTCAAAAATGCTTCTTTCCATGCGTTCTACCTCTACAGCAACAATTGCCGCGGAACCTCTCTCGATGTCAGCACAAGCTGTGAGACATACAGCAACAACGTGTTCAGTGACATCCCTTATCTCGATGTCACCGCCGTCCTTAACGATGAAGCCAAAACCCTTGTGCTGAATGTGGTCAACAGGCATGAGACAGATGGCATCACCGGAAACATACAACTACAGACAGGTGAATTTACCGGGAGTGCAAAAGCCACCGTAGTGAACGGAAAAATAGCTGCCTCAGATGATCCAAGGGCTGAGGAGCCTGTAACCGTCACCTCGGCTGACATCAGATTCAAGGGCAATGAAATCAAACACACCTTCCCGGCTCATTCGCTGACACAGATTCTGGTTCCGCTGAAGTGAAAAGGACCTGTTCAGTACCGTAACCGGTTATTCAACCCCCGTTACTTTCATCTTCAGAGTGTAAATTGTAGTCCTCGCGGTCGAACCACGTGCCGTTCGATCGTTCAGTACCTTCCATGAACAGTTTTATCTCTGACAAGGCGCTTATTCAGCCTTTGACTGATTTTTGAATTACTATGACGTAAAAACAAAAGCGATTATGACAGCTTTTATTTTGCTTTGTAAGTGTGGTCGATACACTTTTGTTGACTGTTGAAGATCACCCTCGGGGTCGGGGATATGCCATGCGGAGGAGAAATGTGTAGTAGATCAGGTATATGAGGCTCCGGGAATTGTAAAGGCTATGCTGAGGATTGAAGAAACAAGAATATTTTGGTTTGGAAGAAGGGTCCGGATCATGTCAGATTCAAACCCGGTCGGTATGGATATCACCCACCTGGTTTTCCCGTTTCGCCAGGTGAGGTTGACGAAGATCCGGATTTTTGATCAGTAGAGATGTTTGGTTTGAAAGAGGGTGCCCCCATGACATCCTCTTTCTTTTAAGCCTTAAAGTTACAAAGCAATAGGAATAGTAAACCAGGTTATGAACAGGTACTTAATCGAATATTTTCCACAAATAATTAACTCATAAACTTCTGATTGACCTATGAAAAGACAGACTATTTTTTTATTGTTCATTGCAGCATTGGTATTGGGCTCGTGCAGTGGTTCAAACCCGGTTCTGAAAATTGAAGGTGGTCAGGTGACCGGAGTGCAGACACCAACCAAGGGTATAATTGCATATAAGGGTATTCCGTTTGCTGCACCACCGCTGGGTGATCTCCGGTGGAAAGCGCCACAGCCGGTCATCCCCTGGGAAGGTGTGAAGATTGCAGACAAGTATGGTGATGCTGCCTCGCAGGTGACATGGGACCCCCAGAGCTTTTACGGCAGGGAGTGGCAGGCCAGCGGTTCAGTGCCTTTCACTGAGGACTGCCTGTATCTTAATATCTGGACTCCGGCTGCAGGTAAAACAGGAAAGAAACTTCCCGTGGCAATGTGGATACACGGCGGCGGATACCGTGAGGGCTTTTCCTATGAGCCTGAAATGGACGGCGGTGAGGACTGGGCATCACGCGGTGTGATCCTGGTACAGGTTACCTATCGCCTCGGAGTAATGGGCTTCTTCTCACATCCTCTCTTGTCGGCGGAAAGTCCCGAAGGTGTCTCAGGCAACTATGGCCTGCTCGACCAGGTGGCAGCCTTGAAATGGATTCATAACAATATAGAACAGTTTGGCGGAGACCCTGACAATATCATGATATTCGGACAGAGCGCCGGTGCCGGAAGTGTTCAGTCACTCTGCGCTTCACCGCTGTCAAAGGACCTGATAAGCAAGGCAATAATTATGAGCGGTGGCGGGCTCAGCGACATAAGGCCGGGGATACTCCTGGATACGGCTCAGCTGGCCAACAAGGTTATGATGGACTTCTTCAACAAGACTACACTGGATGAAATGCGTGCTCTTCCGTTCGATACGCTGCTGAAGATGTCAGCTGATTACACTGCTGCAACAGGAAAAAGGGTAATGTGGAGCCCTGTCGTAGATAATTATCTTATGACCGGCACCTTCAGCTCTGTAGCCCGTGCCGGTGCTATTGCCGATGTACCTTATGTGATCGGTTTCACGGCTAATGACATGATAGATATGACAAAACCTGTCGCAGATTTCTGTGCACTCAGAGCTGAACAAAGCAGCGAGCCTGCCTATGCATACCTGTTTGCCAGGCCCTTGCCCGGAGATACAAGCGGAGCCTTCCATTCATCAGATCTCTGGTATGTGTTCCACTCCCTTAGGCACAGCTGGCGTCCCTTCAATGCCGGCGATGATGAACTCAGCAACAGGATTGTCGATTTCTGGACCAATTTCGCCAAATATGGAAATCCTAACGGCAGTGAAGATGGCATCTGGACACCCTATACTTCTGCCAGTCCTCAATTCATGGTACTCGATGTTGACGGTGAAAAGGCGTCACTGACAATGACTGACAAGCCGGAGTTCAAAGGCGGCGGATTCCCGAGATAATAACTTGTGTTCATGGAAATTGTTATTTTTGATGAAAGTGATTGGGTGAAAGATAGTTTCATGAAGGTATCTGATAAACCCGGAGCAGGTGTTGATCTGAATCATGAAGCATTGGAGAAGTATGCCGTACCCGGCGTACCGTTTCTCGAATAATACAATCACTTGAAATATTGAAATATAAACTTAGAAAAAACCTAATTATGAATCTTAATCGCAAAACACTTTGGCTGGCGGCAGGCCTTTTACTTCTTGCCGGACCGGCACTGATGGCTCAGCCGGAAAGATCTTTTACTCAGAGGGAGGATCCCACGAAACGTGATACTGTAAGAAGTATCGCGCAATACTTCACTCCGGCAACAAAATCGAAGATGACCCCGGATGATAAAGGATTCATCAGACGCTGGCTGTTGCTCGAACCGATAAACAAGCCAAACCGTTCGAACACTGTTTTTACTGACAGCTACCTGAGGAAAGCCTTCGATACCCTCTGGTTCGAAAACCAGTTTACAATCCTGCCAAAAGACGGTGAAAAGGTAAAAGTCGGAGACACTGAGCTTGCCTGGCATGCACTGGACAGCAAAAATTACAATGTTAAATTATTCCGGTTTGCGTATGGGCTGAATAAGCAGACATACGGGGTGCTGTTCTGGGCGGTGACCGTTGTTAACAGCCCGGAAGAAGTGAAAAACGTCAGAATGGCTGTAGGGTCAAATTCCGGATCCATGTGGTGGCTGAATGGCAAGGAAGCAGTGATACTTTCGGGTGACAGGCGAATGGTGATGGATGATTGTGTATCCCCCCGCCTGACACTCAACAAGGGTAAGAACATAATCCGGGGAGCAGTAATCAACGGTCCAGGGATGAGTGATTTCTGCGTTCGCTTCATTGATGAGAACGGAGAACCGTTAAAGAATCTCACTATTACCTGTAAATGAAGTAATTAACATCATCAGGATTTCAATTGCATAAGAATGGGACAAATCATGAAAACCAATATTATAAAGGCGGGTGCAACAGCACTGTTATCACTTTGTATGGCCGCTGCGCTTACTGCGCAGATTGGCAAACCTTTTATCCATGACCCGTCGACGATCATGGAATGTGACGGTAAATACTACACATTTGGCACAGGCGGAGGCGGATTGATATCTGAAGACGGCTGGAAATGGAATAGCGGTGCAGTAAGACCCGGCGGAGGTGCTGCACCGGATGCGATAAAAATCGGCGATCGTTATCTTGTTGTTTATGGCGCCACAGGCGGAGGCCTGGGAGGCGGACATAACGGGAGAATACTTACTATGTGGAACAAGACACTCGACCCGCAATCACCTGATTTCAAATACACGGAAGCCATCCTTGTCGCACAGTCTGACGGCATTGAAGACAACGATGCAATCGACCCGGGACTTCTACTGGATCCGAATGACGGCCGGCTCTGGTGTTCCTACGGAACCTACTTCGGGAACATCCGTCTTATCGAACTGGACCCGCAGACCGGGAAGCGCGTGGAAGGCAACAAAGCCCTCGATATTGCTATTGACTGTGAAGCCACAGACCTGGAGTATCATGACGGATGGTATTATCTGCTCGGAACACACGGAACCTGCTGCGACGGCGCAAAC